>NZ_JBQFXH010000044.1:0-500 GCF_056540745.1 Ruegeria sp. AM1 | reverse complement strand
TTCAATACTCGCCATGCCGCTCACGTTCACCGTATTGGTATCGAGATTGAACAGGCCGCTGCTGGTCAGGTTCTCAATATCCAGCGCATCCAGACCGCCCAGCACATTGAAAGTGCCACCATTGTCCAGATCGCCGGTCAGGTTCAGGTCACCATTACCTTGCAGATTGGTGATGCCGTCATTGAGCATATCCCCATTGGCATTGAGAACACCGTCATCAAGATTTATGGTCCCGGTGCCAGCAGTGGACAGCAGACCGGTCACATTCATCGTTCCCCCGTCCTGATCCAGCTCGCCGCCGTCTTCGATGGCCGCCGTGCCGCTCACGTTCACCGTGTTGGTATCGAGATTGAACAGGCCGCTGCTGGTCAGGTTCTCAATATCCAGCACATCCAGACCGCCCAGCACATTGAAGGTGCCGCCATTGTCCAGATCTCCGGCCAGGTTCAGATCGCCAGTGCCCTGCAGATTGGTGATGCCGTCATTGAGCATATCTCCGT
>NZ_JBQFXH010000043.1:0-747 GCF_056540745.1 Ruegeria sp. AM1 | reverse complement strand
TCAATCTTGATGACGGTGTTCTGAATGCCAACGGAGATATGCTCAATGACGGCATCACCAATCTGCAGGGCACTGGCGATCTGAACCTGGCCGGAGATCTGGACAATGGCGGCACCTTCAATGTGCTGGGCGGTCTGGATGCGCTGGATATTGAGAACCTGACCAGCAGCGGCCTGTTCAATCTCGATACCAATACGGTGAACGTGAGCGGCATGGCGAGTATTGAAGACGGGGGTGAACTGGATCAGGACGGGGGCACGTTTAACGTAACCGGTCTGCTGTCCACCACAGGCACTGGCACCATCAATCTTGATGACGGAGTTCTCAATGCCAACGGGGATATGCTCAACGACGGCATCACCAATCTTCAGGGTAATGGTGATCTGAACCTGACCGGAGATTTGGACAATGGCGGTACCTTCAATGTGCTGGGCGGTCTGGATGCGTTGGATATTGAGAACCTGACCAGCAGCGGCCTATTCAATCTCGATACCAACACGGTGAACGTGAGCGGCACGGCGGCCATCGAAGACGGCGGTGAGCTGGATCAGGACGGTGGCACGATGAATGTGGCCGGTCTACTGTCCACTGCTGGCACCGGGACCGTCAATCTTGATGACGGTGTTCTGAATGCCAACGGAGATATGCTCAATGACGGCATCACCAATCTGCAGGGCACTGGCGATCTGAACCTGGCCGGAGATCTGGACAATGGCGGCACCTTCAATGTGCTGGGCGGTCTGGATG
>NZ_JBQFXH010000042.1:0-801 GCF_056540745.1 Ruegeria sp. AM1 | reverse complement strand
GTTTCGACTCTGAGAGAGGAGGTCGGAGTAGACTGCGCAGGCTTGTTGCCCGGCCCCAAAAGCCGCAACGACGCGGGTGCTGAGCGGGCTCAGACCCGTACAATGGAACGTCTGGCCGGGGCTTGCGAAACTATCCTGCAGAAATCAACAGGCGCGTTGATCGCAATCGCACCGCTTTCATCTGGTCTGAAGGTCGAGACCGATTTGCCGCTGGACCTTGCTGAACGCCTGTCCCGCGATGGGTCAAAGAAGGTATTGGTGATTTATCAGGATGCGTCGGCGCAAGCGCTGCCCGTAAGTAAATCAACAGCTGTTGAAATCGCCAGCCTGCAACATGTGTTGGAGACTGTTTTTGGGCGCGACCAAACACAACTGCAGGGCGCAGACCTTACTATGTTGGTCAGTGAGTTGCGCAGCAAATTCAGTTTTGTTCTGTTCGCGCTCAGGCCTCTGAGCCAAGCCACCGCTTCTGATATTCTTGCGCAAGAGTGCGATGCCACACTGCTTCGCATCCAGTGGGGCAAGGCGTTGCCTGGTTTTATCTCTGACGCGTTGATGGATCATCCCCGCTTCAGAGACGCATTGATCACAACGGTTCTGGAAGAGGCCAACCTGGCGCTGGCCCGGCGCTATATCAGCCCCGGTAGCTATGAGGAGCTTCAGATCAATGCTTAGAAACCGCCGTCTCCGAATGATTGCCTGGCTCGTTTCATGTGCGCTGGCGCTGAACGCAACGCACTGGAATGTGGTTGCCGCGCAATCACAGCCCGAGCCTCGGACGGACACTGAAACCATTGCACC
>NZ_JBQFXH010000041.1:0-840 GCF_056540745.1 Ruegeria sp. AM1 | reverse complement strand
TGCTAGGGTCAGGACCCATTGATTTCTGCGAGGTTGCGTGATTCACGGTTCGAAAAACGAGCGGTGAACATGTCTGATCTGTTTTGGCTGACCGACGCCCAGATGGCGCGTCTTGAGCCCTTCTTCCCAAAGTCTCACGGCAAACCCCGCGTCGATGACCGGCGGGTGTTGAGCGGGATAGTCTTCATTAATCGCAATGGTTTGCGCTGGCGCGATGCGCCGAAGGAATACGGCCCACACAAGACGCTCTACAACCGCTGGAAACGTTGGAGCGACAAGGGCATCTTCGCCCGGATGATGGCCGGATTGGCCGCTGAGCACGGCGAAGATAAGACCGTGATGATAGATGCGACCTACCTGAAGGCGCACCGCACAGCGACCAGTTAGGGCGTCAAAAAGGGGGGCGTGGACGCCTGATCGGTCGGACCAAGGGCGGCATGAACACGAAGCTGCACGCTATCTGCGACAGCAAGGGACGCCCACTCAACTTGTTTGTGACGGCTGGGCAGGTCAGCGATTACATCGGCGCACGGGCATTGTTGAGCAGCCTGCCAGATGTCGAATGGCTGCTTGGGGATCGCGGATATGACGTTGATTGGTTCCGGGAAGCGTTGAAAGACAAAGGGATACGCGCGTGCATCCCAGGTCGGAAGCAGCGGAAGAAAGCGGTGAAGTACGACAAGCGTCGCTAAAAACGTCGCAATCGGATCGAGATCATGTTCGGAAGGTTGAAAGATTGGCGGCGAGTGGCAACCCGATACGACAGGTGCCCAAAGGTCTTCCTCTCAGCCATCGCACTGGCGGCTACCGTCATCTATTGGCTATGAGTCCTGACCCTAG
>NZ_JBQFXH010000040.1:0-939 GCF_056540745.1 Ruegeria sp. AM1 | reverse complement strand
GACCAGACGCAGTTTGTCACCCGTAGTCGGGACGAACATGGCAGCATAGTCAGAGCGTTGAATCGTTGCTGGCATCAGAGTGCCCCCATAACCTTTTGATTGAACCCATAGACCCGACGTGCCCCGCTGATGGGGATCAGGATGACCTCGCGGCTCTGTCCGGGTTCGAACCGGACGGCTGTACCCGGCGCGATGTCCAGCCGCATCCCGTGCGCCGCCGCCCGGTCGAAATCCAGCGCTGGATTGGTTTCCGCAAAATGATAGTGCGACCCCACCTGAACCGGGCGATCACCCGTGTTCGCCACCATTAGGGCAACCGTTCGCACAGCGGCATTGAGGGTGATGTTGCCCTTGGCCGGGAAAAGCTCTCCGGGGATCATTTTTGCGATTTCGAAATTGCCACGACCACGGCCAGTGCCGCCACGGCTAGACCGACCATGAGAGTCGCGTAGTCTGAGCTATGGGCGTGGATGTGCGTGTCGGTATGTGCGGCCGCCGGGCCAGCGAGAACGAAGGCGGGAAAGAGCATACGGGCCATGATTGATCCTTTCTGAGTTATCGAATGGGATTGTGAACGGTCACGAGTTTGGTGCCGTCGGGAAAGGTGGCTTCGACCTGAACCTCGTGGACCATCTCGGGGACACCTTCCATGCATTGATCGCGGGTGATCACCTCGGCCCCGGCCTGCATCATGTCGGCGACGGACCGCCCGTCGCGCGCGCCTTCGACCACGGCGTCGGTGATTAGGGCGATGGCTTCGGGGTGGTTCAGCTTGACGCCGCGCGCCAGTCGTTTCCGGGCGATCTCAGCGGCCATTGCAACCATCAGCTTGTCTTTTTCACGGGGTGTCAGGTTCATGTCAGAGCATCCAGCATCGGGGCAAAGTGTTGTTGTTCAGCAGGCGAAGAACCGGCAGCAAGGCGCGGCGCAGGGCAAAGC
>NZ_JBQFXH010000039.1:0-1045 GCF_056540745.1 Ruegeria sp. AM1 | reverse complement strand
GCATCAGTAAACGCCTTATCAACCAATGCTGGGTCATTCGGCATCAGTGCCTCATAGGCGATCAGACGCACTGCCCCGTCCTTATCATTCAAGGCTTTGCGCAAAACAGCTTCGGCCTCACCCCCGCCGATTGTGGCCAGCGTCCGCAAGGCACGGTGCCGCAAGCGCCGGTTCGAGGAGTGCGCGAACACACCAAGCGTCGGCACAGCAGGCTGGCCAATCCGGCCCAGAGCTTCACAGGCCACATCGCCCAGCTCCTGACCGTCTTCGTCCATCAGGGCCACAACAATAGGTTCAATCGCAGCGGCATCGCCCATCCGACCCAGCGCTCTGATCGCAGCAATCTGCGTGTCGAGCCAATCGTCCCATTCGTCCTGATGCAACTCGTCCTCGTCCCATGTGATGTCATCACCACGACCGGTGACCAGAGTGCGCAGATAGGGCATCGCAGCCTCGAACTTTAACTCTGCCAAGGCCATCACACAGGCCAGTTTCACGTCACCGCACGGGTCATGGATCAGGTTTTCCAACAATTGCGGCGCAGCCTCCTGTATGCCGAGCGCTCCCAGGGCCTGAGCGGCGTCCTGGCGCACATCTTCATCGTCGTCCAACAGAGCCTCAACCAAGGCCGGGCTGTTGCTTGCACCAATCTTGGCCAATGCCTGAACCGCGCGCAGGCGGATCACGTCGTATTCGGATTTGGCATATTCGGAAAACAGGCCAGTGGCCTCATCGCGCAGGGCGGTATCAGAGTGCATGTTCATATCAAGCTGCCATGTTTTGCGGTTGGGAGAGGTTGGGTGAAAGTGGAAGACAGGTTTCCCAACCGAAGCCTGTCTTCCCTGTGAACCGGAAGGAACCGGTCCGCGACCCCTTCTGCAGTGGGGCCAAACCAAAGGGCGGCATGGCGGTCGCCCCCTGATATGTCGTGATCAGGCGATGTCGCGCGGCGCGAAGGACATCGTACGGAACGAGGTCTTGTAAGGGCTCGGCCCCAGTTTGCGCAGCTTGGCAACGCCCATTTTGTAGTTGTAGTTGCCGCTGA
>NZ_JBQFXH010000038.1:0-1104 GCF_056540745.1 Ruegeria sp. AM1 | reverse complement strand
GCAGAGCGCAGCGGGGCCCTCAAGCCCGGGCAGACCGTTGTTGAGGCCACCAGCGGCAACACAGGGATCGGCCTTGCGATGGTTTGCGCGCAAAAGGGCTATCCGCTTGTGGTGACGATGGCTGACAGCTTTTCGGTTGAACGCCGTCAGCTGATGCGGATGATGGGGGCCAAGGTTGTTCTGACCCCGCGCGCCGAAAAGGGTTTTGGCATGTACCGCAAGGCGGTTGAGCTGGCCGAAGAACACGGCTGGTTCTTGGCTCGTCAATTTGAAACAGCGGCCAATGCGGAAATTCATCAAGCCACAACGGCGCAGGAAATTCTGGGTGATTTCAAGGGTGCGCGTCTGGATTATCTGGTGACCGGATACGGAACAGGCGGCACGGTCACAGGCGTTGGCCGCGTTCTTCGGAAAGAGCGGCCCGAGACAAAAATCATCCTTTCTGAACCTGCAAACGCACAGCTGGTTGGCAGCGGTATCGCCACCGAGCGCGGAGATGACAACGAACCTCTCGCCAGCCATCCAGCCTTTGAGCCCCATCCCATTCAGGGTTGGACGCCGGATTTCATTCCATCGGTTCTGCAGGAATCCATCGACAACCAGTATTATGATCAACTGTTGCCCGTCCCCGGGCCAGTCGGGATTGAATGGGCGCGGAAGCTGGCCAGCCAAGAAGGCATCCTGACCGGCATCTCGGGCGGATCAACCTTTGCCATCGCGGTGAGCATTGCAGAAAATGTCGAACCCGGGTCGTCGATCCTGTGCATGTTGCCCGATACGGGTGAGCGGTATCTGAGCACGCCGCTGTTTGACGATATTCCGCAGGAGATGGGGGAAGAAGAGATCGCAATCTCCAGATCCACACCGGGTTATCACATCTCTTGACGGGAAAAGGCCTCCGCCCGTCTGGCGGGGGTCACTTCCATGGGTTCAGTATCACTTTCGGCGCCGCGATTTTCCCGGCCAACAGGTTCTGGAATGCGGCGTGGCCTTCTGCCATTGATCGGTGTTCACACCAGTCTAAAGGTCCCAGCCGACCGTCAAATACTGCCTGTGCGGTATCTCGGAAATCCTGCGCCGAATAGGTGTAGGTGCCCACAAAGG
>NZ_JBQFXH010000037.1:0-1268 GCF_056540745.1 Ruegeria sp. AM1 | reverse complement strand
TGACCCAGCCCCCTGAAATCAGGCCATTGAGGTGTTAGTAATCCGTCCAAGCAAAGGATGGACTATGAAACGCAGATTTAGCGACGAACAGATCATTGGAATGATCAAGGAATACGAGGCAGGCGTGAAAGCTCAGGAGTTGTGCCGCAAATATGGGATCAGCGATGCCACGTTCTACAAATACAAAGCCAAGTTCGGCGGAATGAACGTGTCGGATGCGAAGAAGTTGCGTGCGCTGGAAGATGAGAACAATCGTCTGAAACGGATGTTGGCGGATGCCATGCTGGACAACGCGGCGCTCAAGGATCTCGCGACAAAAAACTACTGACGCCTGACGTGAAGCGACGGGCCGTGTCGGACGTGATGGATCGGCACGGCCTGTCTGAGCGTCGGGCGTGTGAGCTGGCCGACCTGCACAGGTCTGTCTTTCAATATCAGAAGCAGAACCAGGATGATGAAGCCCTGCGCAAGCGTCTGCGCGAACTGGCGAATGAGCGTCGCCGGTTCGGTTATCGGCGTTTGGGCATCCTGTTGGCGAGAGAGGGCTTTGAGGTGAACCACAAGAAGCTGTTCCGGCTCTATCGCGAGGAAGGGCTGGTGGTGCGTCGCAGGCGGTCACGCAAACGTGCCTTGGGCACGCGGCGGCCTATATTCGTCCCGGATCGGGCCAATCAACGGTGGTCGTTGGACTTTGTGTCTGACGCTTTCGAAGACGGCCAGCGGTTCCGAGTGTTGTGCATCGTGGATGATTGCACGCGAGAGGCATTGGCAACCGTCGTGGATCGTTCGTTGTCTGGCGCGCGGATGACGCGCGAACTGGATGAACTGATCCGCAGGCGCGGACAGCCGGATATGATTGTCAGCGACAATGGAACGGAAATGACATCTCATGCTGTTCTCAGGTGGTGCCAGGATACTGGTGTCGGCTGGCACTACATCGCACCCGGAAAGCCCATGCAGAATGCCTTTGTCGAGTCATTCAATGGCAGGCTGCGAGACGAATGCCTGAACGAACACATTTTCGGTAACCTCGCCGAGGCCCGAAAGATCATTGAAAACTGGAGGATCGATTACAACACGCAGCGACCACACACGTCACTTGGCGGGCTGGCTCCAGCCGTCTACGCCAATCTCAACCGCGCCACCCGGCCTGCTTCGCTTGAGCTACGCAACGGCTCCGCTCAGCAGGCCTTGACCGCAACCTAAACACGAGAAAGAAACAGGAACGGATTCTACATCCAAACGGCCCGGATCAAGGGGCTGGGTCA
>NZ_JBQFXH010000036.1:0-1289 GCF_056540745.1 Ruegeria sp. AM1 | reverse complement strand
ATGGCAAAGGAAAAGTTTGAGCGTACAAAACCGCACGTCAACATTGGTACGATTGGCCACGTTGACCATGGTAAGACGACGCTGACCGCAGCGATCACCAAGTATTTCGGTGACTTCAAAGCGTATGACCAAATCGACGGTGCGCCGGAAGAGAAAGCGCGCGGGATCACCATCTCGACCGCCCACGTGGAATACGAGACCGACAACCGCCACTATGCGCATGTCGACTGCCCCGGCCACGCTGACTACGTCAAGAACATGATCACCGGTGCTGCGCAGATGGACGGCGCGATCCTGGTTGTGAACGCAGCTGACGGCCCGATGCCGCAAACGCGTGAGCACATCCTGCTGGGCCGCCAGGTTGGCATCCCGAAGATGGTCGTGTTCATGAACAAAGTGGACCAGGTTGACGACGAAGAGCTGCTGGAACTGGTGGAAATGGAAATCCGCGAGCTGCTGTCTTCGTATGAATACCCCGGCGACGATATTCCGATCATCGCAGGGTCGGCTCTGGCCGCGATGGAAGGCAACAAGCCTGAAATCGGCGAAGAGAAGATTAAGGAACTGATGGCGGCTGTTGATGAGTATATCGACACCCCTGAGCGTGCTGTTGACCAGCCGTTCCTGATGCCGATCGAAGACGTGTTCTCGATCTCGGGCCGTGGTACCGTTGTGACCGGTCGTGTTGAGCGTGGCGTGATCAATGTGGGCGACGAGATCGAAATCGTCGGTATCCGCGACACCACCAAAACCACCTGCACCGGCGTTGAAATGTTCCGCAAGCTGCTGGATCGCGGTGAAGCGGGCGACAACATCGGCGCCCTGCTGCGTGGTGTGGATCGTGACGGCGTTGAGCGTGGTCAAGTTCTGTGTAAGCCGGGTTCGGTTACCCCGCACACCAAGTTCGAAGCCGAAGCCTATATCCTGACCAAGGAAGAAGGCGGCCGTCACACGCCGTTCTTCGCGAACTACCGTCCTCAGTTCTACTTCCGGACCACTGACGTGACCGGCACCGTGACCTTGGCGGAAGGCACCGAGATGGTCATGCCCGGCGACAACGTGTCGTTCGGCGTTGAGCTGATCGCGCCGATCGCGATGGAGCAGGGCCTGCGTTTCGCGATCCGCGAAGGCGGCCGCACCGTCGGCGCCGGCGTCGTGTCGAAAATCACTGAATAAGGCGCGCGTGTCGCGCCTGGTTGCGGCAGGCGATTTTCCACAGGAAAATCTGCCGAGAGCAACTCGGTAAGGAAACTAAAGAAGGCCGTCCCAAAGGGGCGGCCTTTTGTCTT
>NZ_JBQFXH010000035.1:0-1541 GCF_056540745.1 Ruegeria sp. AM1 | reverse complement strand
GCTGAGCAACCGGACCCAAAATCAGAGGTCTTTGAAATACGCGTATTCTGAGCAGCGATGTCCAAGTCGGCCGTCTCATCGATGACAATGGATGAATTGCCCGCACCGACGCCATAGGCTGGACGCCCTGAACTGTACGCCGCTTTGACCATGGGTTTGCCGCCCGTCGCCAAAGTCAGGTCGCAGATCTCCATCAGATGTTGCGTTAATGGGATCGACGGTTTGCGAATGGATTGAAACAAGTCCTCGGGGGCACCGGCAGCACGACAAGCTGCACGCATAACCTCGACCATCTCAAAAGTGGTATGGGCGGTTCGTGGGTGTGGGCTGAAGATGACTGCATTCCGAGCGTTTGCGGCGGAAACACCGGTCACCGGTGGTGTCATTGCTGGATTGGTCATCGGGATCAGGGATGCGATCACACCGGCAGGTTTGGCATATTTCACCAGACCTTTTTCCTCATCCACCTCGACGATACCGGTCGATGGAGTGCGCAGGACATCACGCAGCACCATGTGAATCTTAAATCGCTTCGCAGGGCGCCCTTCGCGATCTCCGATACCGCTTTCGTCCACGCCTTGCTGGGCCAGACGCGTGAAGGTCTTCTCGTTCCCAGCATACCACGCAATTGCCTGAGACAGGCGGTCCAGCCTGTCCTGATCCCAATCCTCGATCTCGGCCATAGCAGCGCGGGCGCGTGCCAGCATATCGGCCGCCATGTTGCGGTCGTTTTCAGTGAGCTCTTTGCCCATGATGATCCTCTTGGTGTTTTAGAATTGCAGCATCGGGCACACGACGCTGTGACCGCGCCTCGCCGAATGTTCGCTTGGCGTGGCTGAGACAGCGACGCGCGTGTTCTTCATATCCCAACTCGGCAACGCGGCTTTGGTTGGGTAATTCAATGGAGTAGTCGACGGGCGGCATCCGTTCGATGATGCCGGTGAAGTCAATCCAGCCTTCGCCGGGATAGAGCCGCGCATCGCGGGCCAGTTGGATCATGCCCTCTCGCGTATCGGCGATCCCGGGTAGGCAATCGGAGATATGCAGGAAGTGAAACAACTCCGAGGGGACGTGCAGAAGCTCTCCGAGATCAACACGACTGAGGTGCAAATAAAGCGTATCGACCAGAATACCGCCATTCGGTTGATCAGAGGCGCGGACAATATCCAGGGCCTCATCCAGAGTGCGCAAGCGAGAGAAGCTTGGGAATTCCAAGTCCACTGTTAGCCCGTAGGGCGCCGCCAGTTCGCAGGTTTCAGAATAGACGTCGATCAAGAAGTCACGATCATCGCGGGTATTGGTCCACGCGCTCATGATCATGCGTTTAGCACCCAATTCCCCACCGATCTCAAGAGAAGGTTTAAAACTGCGCGGATCGACATCTTCCGTGATGCGCGCAAGTTCGACATCGAGGACTTTCAAGCCAGTGGTAGAGAGAGCAGTTTTGGTGGCATGCACCTGTGCCTTGTCGATCGGAGATTGAGTGAATTCACCGGGCACATGCATCGGAATGAATCGGGGGCTGACGGCATCGTAACCGG
>NZ_JBQFXH010000034.1:0-1927 GCF_056540745.1 Ruegeria sp. AM1 | reverse complement strand
GGAGAGCTCAGCCCCCTGTCCGCACGGTATCTGAGAATGGGAACCAGACGCTCTTTCAGCTTGAGGCTGCCATCCATCGCGATCTGCCGCAGTTCGTGCCGCATATGGGCGACCGAGAACCTGTCCAGCAGCGCCTCGCGATAGGCCTCGAGCGTATCGCAGGCAGGGCGCGCGACCGTCACGCCGGCTTCGTCCCACAGCCTACACACGCCCGCGTAGAGTACAGGGTCGGCGATGGCCTCATGTACATAACGATGACCCGCCAGAAGGCCCGCATAAGCCAGATATGAATGCGACGCGTTCAGCAGACGCAGCTTGCGCTCTTCATACGAGCTGACATCATCGACCAGTACCGCACCTGCCGCCTGCCAGTCCGGTTTGCCTGCGGCAAAGCGATCTTCGATCACCCATTCGGTGAACGCCTCGGTGCCGACCACCGACAGGTCGCTGGCGTTTGCGGCATTTGCGATTTCGTCCTGTGCCGCGGGGCTGAGCCGGGGTGTGATCCGGTCGACCATGGTGTTGGGGAACGAAACGTTCTCCGACACCCAATCCAGCACGTCCGGGGCTTTGATGATCAGATAGTCGATGAGGGCCTGACGCAGCTTGGCACCGTTTTCAGAGAGGTTGTCGCAGCTGATCACCGTAAGCGGCCCCGCGCATCCCCTGGCCCGCGCAACAAGGCCGGCTGCCAGCAGACCGATGGCGGTGCCGGGCTGCTCTGCTGCCAGATCGGCCTTGATGTCGGCGGCTGACATATCCAGGTGATCGCCTTGCTGGTTGAGGTAGTACCCTTTCTCGGTAATCGTCAGGGTGACCACATGTGCGTTGGCATCTGCAATCCGGTCGATCACGGCCTGCGGCTGGTCCGTGGCCAGAAGGATATCGTCATAGACCGAAATGCGCTGCGTGCGCAGACCGTCGCTGCCCCATATGCCAAGCAGATACGCATTGTCGTGCTGCACAAGCTGATTGCGCAGCGTATGGTTCGACATGACAACGCCGGTGATAACCCAACCGCCCGACTGAGCCGTATACCAGGCCTGATGCGCGCGGTGAAAATTCCCGACGCCGATGTGAACGATGCGCTGCATGTCAGTCTTCGCCCCCGTTCATGCGGTAAGCGTCCAGTGCCAGATCGCGGCACAGATGTGGGGCCAGCATTTCCGCATCCGCCTGTCGCAGCTTGCCGATCTCGATCTGACCGGCCAGATGCTGCGCTACGGCGCGCCGCCAGGTGTTGTGCCGGGCCGGGATCGACAGAAAGGCGCGGGTGTCGTCGTTAAAGCCGGCAAGGTTGAAATAACCGGCGGTTTCGACGACCTGATCCAGAAACCGTCGGATGCCGTTGGTGCTGTCATGGAACCACCAGGGCGGGCCGATCCTGAGGCACGGCCAATGCCCGGCCATCGGCGCCAGTTCGCGCGAATAGCTGCTTTCGTCCAGCGAAAAGACCAGAACTCTAAGGCGCGGGTCGTTGCCGCAGCGGTTCAGCAGCCCGTCCAGCCCCGCCACCCAATTCACTGCGCGGGGCATGACCCCGCCCTTGTCAGGACCGAAACTGTCAAAAAGCGGCCGGTTGGTGTTGCGCGCGCTGCCGACATGCAGCTGCATCACCAGCCCGTCCTCGATCGACATTTGCGCCATCTCGACCAGCATATGCCCATAGAACTGCCGTGCTTCGGCCGTGCTGATGGTGCCGGATATCGCCCGCTGCAGCAGGTCTTCGGCCTGCGCGCGGGGCAGGGGGTCTGTCATCAGATAGGGGATGTCATGGTCGGTTGCCGTTGCCCCCAGCGCCTGAAAGGCCTGACGCCGGGTCTGGATCGCCGTCAGGTATGCGTCAAAGCTGGTGATGGCGGTCCCGGTCATGTCCTGAAGCTGTGCAATCGCCGCCTGAAAATCCGCGCGCTCGGGGTTCAGGATG
>NZ_JBQFXH010000033.1:0-2564 GCF_056540745.1 Ruegeria sp. AM1 | reverse complement strand
CCATCGGGACCCAGATTTTCGGCGTTGTCGGATCGTCGGATTTCCCTGTGATCTGGGCCTTTTCCCACAGTCTGACCCTGCAGCTGATACTGATTGTTCTGGTGCCCGGACTGCTGGCGCTGATCTTTGGCTGGCTTGCTTTCCGCAGCCGAGTGACCGGCGTTTACCTGTCCATTCTAACCCAGGCGATGACGCTGGCGCTGGCCTTGTATCTGTTTCAGAATGACAGCGGTTTGCGCGGGAACAATGGCCTGTCTGGGTTACAGAACCTGCCGGGCGCCACTGCTTCGCAGGATATCGTCTCGATCTGGTTTCTCTGGGCCTCGGCGCTGGCACTGGGTTTGGGCTATATGCTGGCGGCCTGGATCGTATCGGGCAAGTTCGGTTCGGTCATCCGCGGTATCCGCGACAACGAGGCGCGGGTGCGCTTCCTGGGCTATTCGGTCGAGGTTTACAAGCTGGCAGTCTTCACCCTGACCGCCTGCATCGCGGCCATCGCAGGCGCGCTCTATTACCCGCAGGCGGGCATCATCAACCCCGAGGAGATGGCGCCCATCGCTTCGATCTATCTGGCGGTCTGGGTGGCCATCGGCGGGCGCGGGCGCCTGTACGGGGCGGTCATCGGTGCAGCGTTTGTCAGTCTGCTCAGCACATGGTTCACCGGCGGTCAGGCCCCGGACATCCCGCTGGGTTTTTACACGATCAAATGGGTCGACTGGTGGCAAGTCTTGCTGGGCGTGTCCTTTGTGCTGGTCACGTTGTTTGCCCCGCAGGGTATAGGCGGGCTGTTCGACCTGTGGACCAACCGTCGCGCGCCGCAGCGGCATGGTGCGAACCTTGGCCCTGACGATGGATCGCTGCGTGAAAAGGAGGCCACGGAATGAGCACTCTGTTAGAGGTCAGTGGCGTTTCGGTCACTTTCGACGGGTTCCGCGCCATCAACAACCTGTCCTTCCAGATCGGTAACGCAGAACTGCGCGCTGTCATCGGGCCGAACGGGGCGGGCAAGACCACCTTTATGGACATCGTCACCGGCAAGACCCGGCCCGATGAAGGCCGCGTGATCTGGGGTGAGAAATCCGTGTCCCTTTTGCGTATGAACGAGGCTAAGATTGCGCAGGCTGGCATTGGACGAAAATTCCAGAAACCCACAGTGTTCGAGGATCAGACAGTGCAGGAAAACCTGCTGATGGCGCTGAAGAACAAACGCGGCTGGCTTGCGGTTCTGTTCTTTCGGGCCTCGGCTGACGATCTAAAAAAGGTCGAAGACCTGGCCGCCGAGATTGGTTTGCAAGAGGAGCTGACCCGCAAATCCGGTGAGTTGAGCCACGGCCAGAAGCAATGGCTTGAGATTGGCATGCTGCTGGCGCAGGAGCCGCGCCTGCTGCTGGTGGATGAGCCTGCCGCCGGTATGACCCCGCAAGAGCGCGAACATACCACCGACCTTCTGGTGCAAGCCGCTAAAACCCGCGCGGTGGTCGTCGTCGAGCATGACATGGAGTTTGTCAGACGCCTGAATTGCAAAGTGACTGTTCTGCACGAGGGGTCTGTGCTGGCCGAAGGCTCACTGGATCATGTGACGTCAAATCAGGACGTTATCGACGTCTATTTGGGGCGATAAAAGATGCTGAAACTGACTGATCTGACCTTGCATTATGGTCATTCGCAAATTCTCAACGGTATTTCGATGGAGGCCAGACAAGGCGAAGTCACGTGTGTGATGGGGACAAATGGTGTCGGAAAAACCAGCCTGCTCAAGGCGATTTCAGGCACACATCCCCGTTCAGGCGGCGACGTTGAACTTGATGGTGAGCGGCTTCCGCAGCTTCCGGCATACAGGATGGCCTGGAAAGGTGTGGCCTATGTTCCGCAGGGACGGGACATATTTCCGCTGCTGTCTGTGCGTGAAAATCTGGAAACAGGGTTTTCCTGCCTGCCGCGTGACGAACATTTTGTCCCTGATGAGATCTTTGAACTGTTTCCGGTACTCAAGCAGATGCAGAACCGGCGTGGTGGTGATCTTTCAGGCGGTCAACAGCAGCAACTGGCCATTGCGCGGACCCTGATTACAAAGCCCCGGCTGCTTCTTCTGGATGAGCCTACCGAGGGCATTCAGCCAAACATCATTCAACAGATCGGAGATGTTATCCGGCATCTCAGAGCAACCGGGGGGATGACGATCGTGTTGGTCGAGCAATATTTTGACTTCGCCTACGACCTTGCCGATCAGCTGGTTGTTCTGCGGCGCGGAGAGGTCATGATCAACGGCTCAAAACAAGAGCTTTCGCGCGATCAGGTGCTGCAGGGCGTCAGCGTCTAGGGCCGAAGCTGCGGGCCGGCAAAACGTTTCTGCCGGGTGCGCTTTCGCGGTTGCGGGGCTTTGATCCCGCCATGATCGGATGGGCTAGTTGCCGCGGTTCCGTTCGGCCAGACGTTCAAGATTGACAACGGTCGACAGCATGATGCGATCATGGCTCCAATCATCGGTCTGCTGCACCGAGGCCAAGCCAACGGCAAGCAAGCTGCCAAAAAACAAGGCGGTTCCAAAAACCAGAGCGGGTAGA
>NZ_JBQFXH010000032.1:0-2830 GCF_056540745.1 Ruegeria sp. AM1 | reverse complement strand
GGCTACGAACACCTCCCCCAATACCATCGAGCAGCGGTGTTTGCAGCACCACGGAGGCAACATGGAGTTCAGTGATCTCTTTAATCTTTCAGACAACGATTATGCGGTGGATCTTCTCACCCGTGTTTTCGGTGGTGTGGTGGAGTTTGTGTCCGGAGAAGGCGGATCTTTGACAGATGGAACGCTGCTCACAGACCTGATTTCGATCTTCAACACAGCGTGCCTTTTGCTCGCTCTGATCGTCGGCAGTTATACGACTTACGTGCTTGTTTTCGACACTGCCGCCGATGGCAAAACCTTCGGCAACCAATCGGACACAAAATACACCGTCGTTCGCATTCTTGTAGGCGCGATCTCGTTTGTTCCCATCCAAGGCGGGCTGACGGTGGCGCAGCTCGCGCTGATCTGGCTGAGTGTCCAAGGATCGGCCCTGGGCGACGTGGCATGGCGTACTGTTGCAGATGGCGCGTTGCGCGATGAGCCCGTCCTCGCTGCCAGTGCGCCGCTTTCGGAAACCGACTACCTGATCAACCAACAGTTCGCGAATACTCTCTATGCGCTTACCCATGGCGAACTGTGCCAACGCCAAATGGACCGCCTTGCGGTCCTTGCGCAGAGGCCAGCAGGGACAACTCAACGCGTCGTAGATTCTGACAGTTATGGCGTTACGCGGACAGGGTTTCTGGGCATAAACTCGACTGAATACACGCACCTGGAACGTCAGATTTATTACTCGGATGAGGGCGGGTCTTATGGGCGCGCCGATAATCTCTGCGCCAGCGTTTCGCACCAGGTCGAGTACATCGCCGCTGCCGATGGCGAAAACAGCGCCGACTTCGCGACACGGGTTGGTTCGGGCGTTCTGCTCAATCGGTACCAAGCCGCTGACGGTGCCATCACTGGAAATCTACTGCCTGTGGCATCTCAGATCGCAGATTTGATCTTTGCTGGAGAACGTGACCGGGATTCTATCCAAACCCTGATGGATGACGCAGTCTCAAATGCTTTTGCCAACTACATGGCCGGCATCACATCCGGAGGCTTGTCGAACACCGAATACGAAGCGCTACACGCTGACCTGCTGGATGAAGTGGACACCCTCGGCTGGCC
The DNA here is from genome assembly GCF_056540745.1 of Ruegeria sp. AM1. Classification (NCBI taxonomy): domain Bacteria; kingdom Pseudomonadati; phylum Pseudomonadota; class Alphaproteobacteria; order Rhodobacterales; family Roseobacteraceae; genus Ruegeria; species Ruegeria sp. AM1. Next base: position 1,720 of record NZ_JBQFXH010000032.1, on the reverse strand, counting down.
GTTTGCATTGAGCTGGCATCGCGGCATTACAATGGCCGCGTACACATCGACCGGAACCGCAGCCGAGCTTCAGATTTACACCAATTTCGACAATGGCATTAACGATTACTTTGGCGGGTTGCTGTCGCGAATGACGGGCTCCGTAGATGCCGCCATGTTCCAGAAGGTTAACGATGACTTCGGATACCTCGAGCAATTCGAAGGCTTCGTGACCGAGCTGGGCACCTATGAACCCGGTGCGACTGCGACAGTGGTGAACGCTGGGAACAGCGACACCAGCGGGTGGTTCTATCGTCTGTATCAGGTTTTACTTGAAGTCTTCACAGTCACAGATGGCGGCGACACCGCGACCTATCTTGATCCAATGGCGGACGTAATCACCGTTGGCAAACAGATCTCGGCCGTGGGCGGGACAATGATTGCCGCTGGTGCTGTTGCGGATGGTGTTTCGATGTTTGGCGGGCTTGCAAAGGGTCTCGGGTATGTGGCCGAATATCTGCTTTACCCGGTCGGGTGGGCGCTGCTGATCTTCGGTTTCGTCTTGATCGCGATCATTCCGGCGATACCGCTCGTGTATTTCTTCGCCGCTGTTCTGTCCTGGCTGCTGACCGTCATTGAAATCCTGTTTGCAGCACCTCTAGCCGTTCTCGCATACTTCGCGCCCGCCCGAGACGGAACGTTAATTGGCCCGGCGGCAGGTATTTTGACCTCGATCCTTGGAGCGGCTCTGAGACCGCTGTTCATTATCCTGGGTTTCATTGCGAGCCTGATCATCATGCGGATCGGGATGGATTTTCTGTTCCTGCTGTTCTCGGGTTTCCTCGGTTTCATGACAGCGGGTGGGTCCTGGTTCACTGTGATCATTCTGGTGGGCCTGGTCTGTATGTACGTTCTGGTGACGCTCTACTTGGTCATTGTGGCGTCCAGCTTGATCACAGAGCTTGGTGATCGTGTGCTTTCGCTTGCTGGGATGCTCACTGAAAGAGCGAACACCATGAACCTTGAATCCAACGTGGTGGGCACTGCCGCACCCACACGGATCATCAGCAATCAAGCGGCTGCCGTGGGGCGTGTGACAAAGGCTGGAGTCGGCCATGGTGCGCAGCGCCTCCTGAAAGGCCCAAAATCGAAAGGAAACTGATGATGAAAAAGACAATCATCGTAATGTTGGCGTTGTCGGTTCTGGCCGGATGCAAAGATGACAGCCCAACTGCAGCGGATATTGAGCAAGGCTATTTGAACGGCATTGAGGCCGACAAATCAGCCGCTTTGGCGCAATACGGGTCAATCGAAGACATGCCCGCTGGCTTGCAGCTTTCGTTGAAGATGCTCGCTAGGAACGTGGAGTTGACCTCATGCGAAGAGCATCCAACGAATGTTGGTTATCTGTGCATCTACAATTTCGACCTGCTCCGCGATGATGGCTTTGTGGTGCAGGCAGGTATCAAGGACATTCGCGGGCATGTCTTCAAGGGAGATGTCGGTTGGCTTGTCGAAGAGGTCACGCAATGACCGCGTTTCTCGATAACCTGTTGTTCGACATGGCCACGATGTTCTTTCGCCCGTTCACCGCACTGAAGAGGGGATGGGGCGAGAGGCTTGGTGGGCGGTATCTCGGCGCGTCCTGGGCGCTCGTCCTGTCTTTGCTGGCTTGGGGTTTTCTGCTGAGTCTTGCCGTAGACGACATTCCAGGCAGCGACGTTGGCACCGTATTCTATCT
>NZ_JBQFXH010000031.1:0-3080 GCF_056540745.1 Ruegeria sp. AM1 | reverse complement strand
GGAACCACGCCTGCCCGTCGGAGGCTTCGACCATAACCTCAAGCGACGTGGACGCAGCGGTTGAAACGCCCAACGGAAACTCGTGCCGGGCAGCCGCCTTGGCGAAACTCAGATCCGCCCCGGGTCCCGCCAGATTACACATGCCCATCGGACTTATGCCAAAGGGCACGTGGGCTTCCTTACCAAAAACGGAAGTCGATACGCTGCGCCGTTCGACGTTGTTCAGAACACGAGGGCGCAGACAGATATCACGCAGCGCTTGCCGGTTTCTGGCCTCACCCACGCCCTCGCCCGCTGCGCCGTCGATATAGTCGAATATCATCGCGGGCAGACGCCTGCGCGCCAGTCGCCGGGCATCCTCATAGGTTTGAAAACCGGGCGCACGCATATCGAAACCCTTTCGGATCAATGCCACAAGTGGATGTTATGCTATTGATTTCGCTCTTTTATCGTTTCCATAAAGCGATCTCTGATCGAAACGGGATCACGGGTGATGACGGACACGGGGACATTCCCGCTTTCGCATTTGCAGACAATGATGGTCATCTTGTCGCTTGCCAGGGCATCCTGCATGGTCTGCACCGCCTCTTCGGCCTGACATTCGACAACATTCTCGCACCCACAGGCACGGGCCACAGCAGCCAGCGATGTTTTCTTTCCAGCATAGGTCGGCTGATCGCCGGTCGAGCCATAGCTGCCATTGTCAATGATCAGCAGGATGAAGTTGTCGGCAACATTGTTGGCAATCGTGGGTAATGTTCCGAGGTTGGTCAGCACAGACCCATCCCCGTCGATCGAGATCACCTTTTCCTTTTGCGCCAAAGCCACCCCAAGCCCGATCGAGGACGCAAGACCCATCGTACCCAGCATGTAGAAATTGCTGTGCTGGTCATCCAGCATATGCAGTTCCTGGCTGGGCAGGCCGATATTGCAAACCACCAGATGGTCAGAGATGACGGGGATCAGGTCTCGCAGAATCTCAGAGCGGATCATCTCAGTACCCCTTCCAGAACGTGGCATCGGTCAGGATTGCGACCGGCTTGTTGCACATGAATGTGTGTTTCAGGATCTTGTCGAACTCTTCGACATCCTCTTCCCGGTGAAAGTGATAGGTCGGGATATGCAATTGATTCAAAAGCGCCTTTGTGTGAACCGCCATCTCGACCTGACAGGCAACAGGTTCACCCAGCTCACCGCGATAGCTGATCAACATGGGCAGCGGCATGCGATAATACTGCGTCAGGGTCACAAGCGTATTGATGGTCACGCCAAGGGCGGTGTTCTGCATAATAATTGCTGACCGCTTGCCGCCCATGAACGCACCGGCACAGATGCCGATACCTTCGTCTTCCTTGTTGGCGGGGACGTGCAGAATCTCGGGCGCGGCCTCGACCTTTTCGATGACGCCCGCCAGTTGCTTGCACGGGACGGTGGTGACCAATTCGATCTGGTTGCTCACCAGATCACCGACGATCTTGTCATTTACGGACACGGGTTCTCTCCTAGGATTTCGGGAATACTAACGCCTTTTGCTTTGATTAAGTCCAGTCATTGATATTTTAATGTGACTAAAGCAACGCTTTAGCCAATGCGAGTTCTGGACACCCAAGATGAGTATCAGCCTTCTCAGAACCCTGATTGCCGTTTCCGAAACCGGCAGCTTTGCCGGTGCGGCGGATCGGGTCTGCGTGTCCCAGGCGGCGGTGGGTCAACAGATGCGGCGGCTGGAACAAGAGTTTCAGGTGACCCTGTTTGACCGCAGCGGCAAGCGGCCTGCCCTTACGCATCTGGGGCATGCGCTCGTGCCCAAAGCGCAGGAGGTGGTCCGCGCCTATGAAACTCTACTTCACGACCTGACCGGAGAGGCGCAGTATATTGGTGAGCTTACGCTGGGCGCGGTACCCTCTACGATCCGGGGGTTGATCCCACGCTCTTTGATGCGGTTGCGGCAGAACTATCCCGACTTGCATATTCGGGTCATCCCGGACCTGACGGCCGAACTGTTTGCACGTGTCGAAAGCGGTGTTCTGGATGCGGCGGTCATCAGTCGACCCGCTTATCTGGAAAGCCATATGAAGTGGCAGCCTTTTGTGCAGGAAGAGCTGGTTTTGCTGACCTCACCCGAAATCCAGTCAGATGATCCCGAGAGGATCATCGTCAAACACCCCTATATCCGCCACACGCGGCGGGCGGCTGTGGGCGTGATCGCAGAAGATTGGCTGCGCCGGAACAAAGTGGTGGTCCGGGACGTGATGGAAATGGGTTCGCTGGAAAACATCGCCAGCATGGTCTCTTACAATCTTGGCGTGTCGCTGGTACCAAATCTGTGCGTACAGGACCCGATCTTTGCTGCGCTGCAAAAGATATCGCTGGGTGACAGCGCGATCTTTCGAGAGCTTGGTGTGATCACCCGTCAGGATTGTTCAAAAATGATGTTGGTGGACCGCTTGTTGCATCATCTTGACCTCACGGTCTCCGATGAGGGCCATGTGGTGCGGGATGCCTGACGTCGTCAGACACCCCCGTGGTATCACTTGTCAGCCGCAATCAGATCGCTGGCCTTTTCCCCAATCATGATCGCGGGTGCGTTGGTATTTCCGCTGACGATCTCGGGCATGATCGAGCAATCCGCAACGCGCAGCCCTTCGATCCCTCTGACGCGCAGTTTTGGGTCGACGACGGCAGCATCCGAGGTGCCCATCGCGCATGTCCCGGTCGGGTGATAGATCGACGCGGTATTCGACCGGACCCAGTCCAGCGTGCCCTCGTAGTCGTCCATCGACAAATCCGACGTCGGGCGGAATTCCTCAGAAATCTTCGAGGCCAGCGGCGCATGTTTGGCAATTCGCCGCGCGATGTTCACCCCATCCACAATGGTGCGACAGTCGGTTTCGGTCGACAGATAATTCGGATGAATCTTGATATGTTTGGACGGATCAGGCCCATCCAGCAGCAATTCGCCACGACTTTCAGGCCGCAACTGGCAGACGGACATAGTAAAGGCCGAGAACGGATGCACGCCCTCACCCGGGCTATCCGCAGACCAGGGCTGAACGTGGAATTGAATGTCGGGGGTCTCA
>NZ_JBQFXH010000030.1:0-3472 GCF_056540745.1 Ruegeria sp. AM1 | reverse complement strand
GAAAGGCGATCGCGACCTGTCTTGCGCAGGTTGGGGCCGAGGTCGTGATCGCGGGCCGCCGCAGGGATGTGCTCGAAGTGACAGCGCAGCAGATTGGGCACGGTTGCCAATTCAGGGTTTTTGACATCACCGATATCACCTCGGTTCCCGAATTCGAGGCAGAGCTTGGACCCATCGATATATTGGTCAATAACGCGGGCAACACTCTGAAGAAACCATTCGAAGATCAGACTCTGGCAGAATTTGATCAAGTCTTTGACGTACATGTCCGCGGCGCTCTTGAGCTGAGCCGACAAGTTATCCGTCGGATGTTGGCTGATGATCGCCCGGGTACAATCCAGTTTCTGTCTTCAATGACAGCTTATATCGGCCAACCCCTGGTCTCAGGTTACACGGTATCCAAAACGGCAGTTGACGGGGTGATCCGCGGGTTATCAGCCGAGTTTGCGGCACGTGGCATTCGTATCAACGGTGTGGCGCCCGGATGGATCGATACCGATATTTTCCGTAAGGCAACGCATAATGATCCGGCCCGTAAGGAAAAGATCATGAGCCGCATTCCCATGGGCACGCTCGGGCAACCCGAAGATATCGGCTGGTGCTGCGCCTTCCTTGCCTCGCCTGCTGCGAAATACATCACCGGCCAGGTCGTGCTGGTGGATGGCGGCGGGGCGACCGGGTTCTAAGGTTCAGTGAGTTTTAGATCAATGAAAGCATGTTGATCGTTCCAAAAGACATCGATCCAGATGCAATCTCGGCAGCGCATGGAAAGGCAGCTAAAGAGAGTGACGTTGCCATCGCCCCAAAGGGTGGTATGTCGACACAGGAAGCAATCAGGCTTTTCAGTGCCCTGCGAGCTTATCGAAAGGCAAAGATGAAACAGTGAGTTCGGATCATGTCACGCAGTAACAGCACCTATAAAGAAGGGTACAACCGCGCCCTCGACATGATCGGTATGAGCAGAAACATGCATGAGCTACCAACCGAAGTTGTCTTGGCGGATACATGGGCTGTCAGCCGGACAACTGTACGCACAATTCTCAACCGGCTTCAGGATGCCGGTATTATCGAATGGTCGGGGCGCTCGAAAAAAGTGCTGAGGAAACCACGGCAAAACGAGTATTTTCCCGTCTCAGAGACCGAGCCGGTTTCAGAAAAGCTGCCATCGATGTTCATGGAATACATCTTTGCCAAAGAGCTGACCCCCGGCACCACCCTGCGTGAAACCGAGCTTGCCAAAGCGTTCGGCGTCGGATCCACGGCGGTTCGTGAATTTCTGATCCGGTTCTCTCGGTTTGGGCTGATCAAGAAGAACCCCAATCGGCACTGGGTTCTGCTTGGTTTCACACAAGGCTTTGCCGAAGAACTATTCGATGTACGCGAAGTATTTGAGCGCAAAGCCTTTTTGTCTTTTCTGTCGGGACCACCAGACCAACATAAAGACGTCATCAATCTACGCGACGAACATCAAGAAATCCTGACCAACATCGAGCGGGACTATATTCTGTTCCCACGTTTGGACGAAAAGTTCCATCGGATCTGGATCGACGAGTTCAACAATCGTTTTGTTCGGGACTTCTTTGAACTCATTTCGCTGGTGTTCCACTACCACTATCGTTGGAATAAAAAGGACGAGCTGGAACGCAACCGCCACGCGATCCAACAACATCTCGAGATAATATCCGCGCTTGAACATGGTGATATCCCTGGCGCCAAAACCGCATTCGACACCCATTTGGTGCATGCCAAGCAGACGCTCCTGCAATCGGCGATTTGGGACGTCCCAGAGGGTGCCGCTAAAAACTCCGGCCTCGGGCTGCGCAACCAGTAGGACACATGAACGCTGGCTATGTACGCCATAAGGCTGTCGGGTTCTTGTGCTTCGGCGATAATTTCCTGATGATATAGCCAAGAACTGAAACGAAGCAGTCACGCAGGCACGCGGCAGGGTATCAAACAACCCTGATCCGCAATCCATCGCTGACCAAAAAGACTTGGGATTACTTGGATGCCGTTTAAGCTGGTTTCCTGCGATGGTGGTGGAATTCGTGGATATCTGACCTGTCGCATTCTGCAGAGCCTGCACGAAGAAACGCAGCTTCTGGACAAGGCAGACGGTTTCGCAGGAACTTCGACCGGTGGCCTCATAGCGGTTGCTTTGGCGGATGGCCGGACACAGGGCAAGAACATGGCCGCTCTGATTGGTGAACTGGCCGAACACTATCGGGAAAACGCCGACACGATTTTTCGCGAAAACGAACGCAGCGTGCTGGACAAGGTGATGGACACGGTCCTGCGCAAGTTGAAACTGGGAGGCGGGCCGGGCATAACCGCAGCGCAATATAATGCTTCGGGACTGGCGGAGATCGGGCAATCCCTTGTCGGTGACAGAACACTTTCTTCACTGTCGCGCGATCTGGTTCTAGCCGTCAACACTGTATGCCTGCATCGCAATGACAAGGTCGGCTGGGCGCCGTTCACCATCACTAATCATGAGATCGAACGCGAATCCTGGCTGGATATGAGTGCGGTCAAACTGTTGGATGTGGCGATGGCCAGCTCAGCCGCCCCCTCTTATTTCCCGCCCCACCTGGTTAGGGCAGAGGGTGTTGACTACGGATACTTCGCCGATGGCGGCGCCTTCGCCAACAACCCTGTGATGAATGGAATACACGTCGCCATTGCGGCAGGCCATGCGCAGGGTTTGGATCAGATTGAAGCACTGTCAATAGGCACCGGACAACAGCCGACTGACATCTCCGAACAGATGATCCGCGACCCCGATGACTGGGGATTGCTGAAGTGGTTCGGCGTGACATCAAACGCGCCCAAAGGTGCATTAATCGAGTTGCTGCTGACAACTTCAGCGGAAAACCTGTACTGGATGGCTCATTTGGTTTTGAAAGAGCGTTTAGTCCGCCTGAATCCACCACTGCCGAAAATGGTTGGGCTGGCCACGCACAAACCGTCATCCTACACGCTGATGGATCAGGCGTTCGAGGCCAGCAAACAAGGACGAGACTGGCAAAAAGCCATCGAAATGCTGCGCCGTTGGTAAGGCTTGCCGACAGATCACACCCTGAGAAAACAACCGTCTAAACCCGCGTGACAGCGACCTTTTGGTTGCCTTTGGGATTCGAGCCGGTAAGGATATCCGACAAGTCTTAATCGTTTGTTAACGCTCAGGGGGGAAATATGAGCGCTCCCGGCATTGCCGAGCAGCTGGTTAATGTGCTGCACAGACCGGATGGCGATCCCAAACTGCGACCCGTTCACACAATAGGCATAAGCGCGACGGGTTTCTTCGAGCCCTCTCCGATTGCCCGCAATTTTTGCGCTGCTGACCATTTCAAAGCCGACAAGACAGACGTCATCGTCCGTTTCTCGAACGGATCGGGTTGTGCGGCTGTCCATGACGGATGGTCTGACGTGCGCGGTATGGCGGTCCGGTTTCATCTGTCCGATGGCACCG
>NZ_JBQFXH010000029.1:0-3715 GCF_056540745.1 Ruegeria sp. AM1 | reverse complement strand
ACTGCCATGTTCGGCCCGTCTACAGGTGCCAAACTGCGTCTGGCCGATACTGACCTGATCATTGAGGTCGAGCGCGATCTGACCACCTATGGCGAAGAGGTCAAGTTCGGTGGTGGCAAGGTGATCCGCGACGGGATGGGGCAATCACAGGCCACCCGCGCCGACGGAGCGGTTGATACGGTGATCACCAACGCCCTAATCGTCGACCATTCGGGCATCTACAAGGCGGATGTGGGGCTCAGGGACGGGCGCATCGCCAAGATTGGCAAGGCCGGAAACCCGGATACGCAGCCCGGCGTCGATATCATCATCGGCCCCGGTACTGAGGCGATAGCTGGTGAAGGTCGCATCCTGACAGCGGGTGGTTTCGACAGCCATATCCACTTCATCTGCCCACAACAGATCGAGGACGCGCTGCATTCCGGCCTGACCACCATGCTGGGGGGTGGCACCGGCCCGGCGCATGGTACGCTGGCCACCACCTGTACGCCCGGTCCTTGGCATATCGGGCGCATGCTGCAGGCCGCCGATGCCTTTCCGATGAATCTAGCCTTTGCAGGCAAAGGCAACGCCTCACTGCCTGCCGCTTTGGAGGAGCAGGTGAAGGCTGGGGCCTGCGCGCTGAAATTGCATGAGGACTGGGGCACGACGCCTGCCGCCATCGATTGCTGCCTGTCGGTCGCCGATGCAATGGATGTGCAGGTGATGATCCACACCGATACGCTGAACGAATCCGGTTTCGTGGAAAACACCGTGGCCGCCATGAAAGGCCGCACAATCCATGCCTTCCACACCGAAGGCGCAGGTGGCGGTCATGCGCCTGATATCATCAAGATTTGTGGTGAAAACCACGTTCTGCCCTCGTCGACCAACCCAACGCGCCCCTTTACCGTGAACACGGTGGAAGAGCATCTGGACATGCTGATGGTCTGCCACCATCTGGACAAGTCAATCCCCGAAGACGTCGCCTTTGCCGAAAGCCGTATCCGGCGCGAGACCATAGCCGCCGAAGATATCCTGCACGATATGGGCGCGTTCAGCATCATCGCATCCGACAGTCAGGCCATGGGGCGCGTGGGCGAGGTGCTGATCCGCACGTGGCAAACCGCTGACAAGATGAAGAAACAGCGCGGTCGCCTGCCTGAAGAAACCGGTGAGAACGACAATCTGCGTGTCCGCCGCTATATCGCCAAATACACGATCAACCCTGCCATCGCTCATGGCCTCAGCCACCAGATCGGCAGCATCGAAGAAGGCAAACGTGCCGATCTGGTTCTGTGGAACCCGGCCTTTTTTGGTGTGAAGCCCGAGATGGTTTTGCTGGGCGGCACCATTGCCTGCGCGCAGATGGGGGACCCGAACGCTTCCATCCCGACACCACAGCCAGTCTATAGCCGACCCATGTTTGGGGCCTATGGGCGCTCGGTCGAACACTCGGCCATCACCTTTGTGTCCGAGGCCGCGCAGGCTGACGGGATTGGTGATACGCTTGGCCTCGCGAAACAAATCGTCGCCGTCCACAACACGCGCGATATCGGCAAAAGCGATCTGATCCTGAATGACGCGACCCCCGAGGTCGAGGTTGACCCCGAAACCTATGAGGTCCGCGCTGATGGCGAATTGCTGACCTGTCAGCCTGCCGAGGTTCTGCCGATGGCCCAGCGATACTTTTTATTCTGACCAATATTTGTGCTGCATTGCAGCATACGCAATACGGCCATGACGAAAGGCCCCCTACTCACCGAGGATGAAATGACCAACTATCAAACCCAAGGGAGGACCAACGTAACCCAATCTATCGGGGGTCCTGATGGCACATATCACAACAAACGCACGCGCTGGCTTTTCGCTCGTCGGCCTGCTCCGCTCGGTTGGCCAGGCATTTTACAACGGTCTGATGGCCTTGGCCGAAGCGCGGTCCCGCTCGAAACAGATCGAGTTTCTGCATTCGCTCAGCGACGAAGAGTTGAAAGAGCGCGGCATCTCGCGCGACCGGATCGTATATCACGTCTTTGCGGATTCCATCTGGCGCTGAACATTGCTTCTGTCGACGGGGCGCAGCAATGACTGCCCCGCTCTGCACTGCACACCGATATGCGGATCACCTGCATGGTGATCCCGCAGATCATCTGTCGCTGACATATGACGACCGGTTTCTGCGCCGCAAGGTTTTGACTTGCGCAAGCGGAACTCAAATTCTTGTCGATCTCGTACAGACCACCTCGTTGGACCATGGCGGTGCATTGATCCTTGAGGACGGGCGCGAGATTCAGATTCAGGCGGCGCCCGAAGAACTGCTAGAAGTCACCACTCCCGACATAACACGGATCGCCTGGCACATCGGCAATCGGCACACCCCTTGCCAAATCGATGACGGCCGGCTGCTAATCCAGCGCGATCATGTCATTCGAGATATGCTGCAAAAGCTTGGGGCTCAGGTTCGCGAAGTCGTCGAACCCTTCACCCCGGAAGGTGGCGCATATGGCCATGGCAGGACACATGGCCACGCGCACTAACACCGATATCCTGACGCTGACGCAGTGGTTGTCTCCTGCCTTTCCCGTGGGCGCGTTCGCCTATTCTCATGGCCTGGAATGGGAAATCGACAGCGGCCGCATCAACGACGCGCGCGCTGTCGGCGCATGGATTGCAGATGTGATCAAACATGGGTCGGGTCGCAATGATTGCCTTTTTCTCGTGGCCGCATACGAGGCCGAAACAGCGGCCGCGCTGGCGGAGGTCGACCAATATGCCCGCGCCTTCTGTCCGTCGTCTGAACGGTTGATGGAAAACCGCTTGCTGGGCGAGGCGTTCTGTGCCGTCACCTCGGACGTGTGGGAGGTGGACATGAAAACACTCACCTACCCGGTTGCCGTGGGGTATGCGGCCAAGACACAAAACCTGCCTTTGGCGCTGACCCTGCACCTGTACCTGCAAGCCTTTCTGTCCAACCTTGTTGCCTGCGCAACCCGTCTGGTTCCGCTGGGCCAGACTGAGGGTCAACGCATTATCCGAAATCTGACACCACTCTGCGAAGAGGTTGCGAATGCAGCGCAGACAGCGGGCCTGGATGATCTGGGCTCCACCACCTGTCTGTCAGATATCGCATCGATGAAACATGAAACCCAGTATTCAAGGATGTTTCGCACATGAACAAAATGAATGGTCCTTTGCGCGTGGGCATCGGCGGCCCGGTTGGCGCTGGCAAGACCACGCTGACAGCCGCTTTATCCGAGGCACTGCGCGACCGGCTATCGGTCGGCGTGATTACCAACGACATTTACACACGCGAAGATGCCGAAGCCCTGATGCGCATGCAGATCCTGCCCCAGGACCGCATCATCGGCGTCGAAACCGGCGGCTGCCCCCATACTGCAATCCGCGAAGATGCCTCGATCAACCTTGCGGCTGTCGCTGAAATGCAGGCCCGCCACCCCGATCTGGATGTCGTGCTCATCGAAAGCGGCGGTGACAACCTGTCTGCCACGTTCAGCCCAGAATTGGCGGACCTGACACTTTACGTCATTGATGTCGCAGCCGGTGAGGAGATTCCCCGCAAGGGCGGTCCGGCCATCACCAAATCGGATATCTTGATCATCAACAAAACCGATCTGGCCCCGCATGTCGGCGCGTCACTTGAAGTCATGGACCGCGACGCTCGGAGAATGCGAAACGGACGCCCTTTTGTGTTTTCGTCGCTGCGCGACAGCAAGGG
>NZ_JBQFXH010000028.1:0-4807 GCF_056540745.1 Ruegeria sp. AM1 | reverse complement strand
GCCTGAAAATCCGCGCGCACGGGGTTCAGGATGCTGTCGGGTCGAAAGGTTGGCACAATGCGCCCGCGCCAGCTGCTGTCCTGAATGGCCTTGTGATGGCTCAGCGAGTCGGTGGCGGCATCCGTGGTTGCAAGCACCTCGATATCGAACCGATCAAACAGGGCGCGGGGCCGGAACGCGGGATCGGCCAGTTTCTGCTCGATCTGGTCAAACACATCGTTTGCCGATTGCGGCGTCAGCTCGGTGTCCACTCCCAAAGTCCGATAGAGCGTGTATTCCAACCACTCACGCGACGGGGTGCCCAGAAAGCAACGCCAGTGATCCGCAAACCGCTGAAAAATGGCGCGGGCATCGCGGTTTTCCGGGGCCACGCCAATGCCCAGATCGGCAAGGTCGACCCCCTGCGAATAGAGCATCCGAAACACATAGTGATCCGGCACAATCAGCAGAGTCGTTGGATCGGGAAAGGCCGCATCGTTTGCCCACCATTCCGGGTCGCAATGGCCGTGCGGTGAGACGATCGGCAGATCGCGCACGCCTTCATAGAGATCTCGGGCGGGTTTTGACAGCTTCTCTTCGGGGTAGATCAAGGTTTTCGGGCCTCAGTGGTCGTCGAAATAATCGCGGTGTTCGTCATAGAGATGGGAAAGCGTCTTCAGAACGCGGCGCAGATGGGTGCGGACATGGCGGCGCGCGGCGGCCTTGTCGCCGGAAGTGATGGCCTCGAATATGGCGCGGTGATCCTCGACCAGCTCGAGGATGTGTTCAGGGCTGTCGAGGGACAGAACGCGCAGACGATCAAGGCAGGATTTTTCCTTTTGGATAATGTCTGAAATGCGCGGATGGCCAACGGCGTTTGCAAGCGCGACGTGAAAACCATCGTCCAACACATGAAAGGCAGAGCTGTCCTGCGAGGTGATGGCCTCTTGCTGGGCTGTCAGATTTGCCTCGAGAGCGGTAAGCGCCTCTGCTGGGGGGGTGTTTTCACACAGATGCTCGGCGATCGATATTTCCAGCGCTTCGCGCGCGAATTGTGCGCCTTTTATCTGCGGGATGGACAGTCGGGACACATAGTTCCCGCGGCTGGGATAGGTCACCAGCAGCCCCTGATCTCTGAGCCAGGTAAAGGCCTCGCGCACGGGGGTGCGTGAGGCACCATAGAGATTGCCGACTTCGGCCTCGGAAATGATCTGACCGGGTGTCAGGCTCATCTCAAGCACCGCGTTCTTGAGGTGGGCGGCGATTTGTTCTGCAGCGGGTCGCAGCGGGTCCAGTCTCTGGATGTGCCGCTGAGGAAGATTGATGACTTGCGCTCTTTTGCTCATGTCGGAGACCTCTGCCTAATTGCCATCCAGTATACCGGAATACAAATTGTTGACAACCGGTATACCGGAATGCAGAGTATGAGTCGCGACAGATGCTTGGGGTGGAGATGGTTTCTGAGAAAAAGCCCGTTGCGGTGCTGATTGGCGCTGGCATGGTGGCCGGTACGCATATCGCGGCTTGTGCGGATGCGGCAGATTCCCTGCGCTTGAAAGGCATCGCGTCCCGCCGTGCTGATACGGCCCGGGCCCTGGCCGATGAGAGGGACGCCGCCTTTGACGGTGGTCTTCACGTCTATGAGTCGGTCGCCCAGATTGCCGCTGATCCCGAGGTTGATTTCGCGATTGTCGCCACGCCGCCGAATGCCCGGCTTGAGATCATTCGCCTGCTGGCAGAGGCGGGAAAGCACATCCTTCTGGAAAAGCCGATCGGCAGAACTGCCGATGAGGCGCGCGCCATTGTCGCGCTGTGCGAAGAGGAGGGCGTCTCATTGGGTATTGTCTTTCAGCACCGCGCGCGTTCCGCATCGGTTGCCGCGCGCGAGCTAATTGACGCGGGCACATTTGGTGCGCTGGGACTTGTGGAAATGAATGTGCCGTGGTGGCGCGATCAGTCCTATTACGACGAACCCGGTCGCGGAACGTACGAGCGGGATGGCGGCGGTGTTCTGATCAGCCAGGCCATTCATACGATCGATCTGTGCCTCAGCTTGTCCGGGCCAGTCACCTCTGTGCGGGCGATGGCGCGGACGACACAGTTTCACGATATGGAGTCCGAGGATTTTGTCGTGGCAGGTCTTGAGTTCGCCAATGGGGCACTAGGCTCTCTTGTCGCCAGCACCGCCAGCTTTCCGGGTGGGGCGGAATCCATCACGCTGCATTTTGAGACGGCCTCGCTGCATCTCGAAGGCGGGCAGCTTCGTGTTTCGAAAAGAGATGGCGAAGTTCAGGTGATCGGCGATGAGGCCGGCACAGGGGGCGGCGCCGATCCGATGGCGTTCACCCATGCATGGCACCAGTCCGTCATCGAGGATTTTTCCCGGAACATAGGGCAGGGGGCAGTGCTTGCCCCCGGTCGTGCCGCGCTGGCCGCGCATGATCTGATCGATGCAATCACACGCTCATCCCAGAGCGGTACAGTTGAGAAGTTAAAGTAAATGAATGCACCGTTGAAATTTGCAGCCATCGGTATTGATCACCGCCATATCTTTGGAATGGCGCAGAATATGATCGATGCCGGGGGCGTCTTTGTGGGTTGGTTCACCGAGGGTGAGCCCGAACCGACTGCGGGTTTTATCAAACGCTTTCCGGATGTGCCTCGGGTCTCTACGGCGGATGAACTGCTGAACAACCCCGAGATTGATCTGATCATGTTGTCAGGTATCCCGCGGGATCGGGCCGGTTGGGCGGTCCGTGCGATGACGGCGGGCAAGGATGTGATGAGCGACAAGCCCGGCTGCACCACATTGGAACAGCTTCCCGAGATCAAGGCGTGCGTCGCAGAAACCAAACAGATCTGGAGCATCGATTTTTCCGAGCGGTTTGAGGTGCCTAGTGTCACGAAGGCCGCCGAGCTGGTCGCCGAAGGGGCGATTGGCAAGGTGGTGCAGACCGTGGGTCTTGGACCGCACCGTCTGAACCGTCCAACGCGGCCAGACTGGTTTTTTGATCGCGACGCCTATGGCGGTATCCTGACCGATATCGGCAGCCACCAGATTGATCAGTTCCTGTATTTCACCGGTTCGATAGATGCCGAGGTGACCATGGCGCATGTTGGAAACTTTGCAAATCCCGTAGACCCCGGTCTGCAGGATTTCGGCGAGGTCGCCCTGAGAAGCGCATCGGGCCATGGATACATCCGGCTGGACTGGTACACGCCGGATGCGTTGCCGAACTGGGGCGATGGCCGTCTGACGATTTTGGGCACTGAAGGCTATATCGAGTTGCGGAAGTATGTCGATGTCGGTGGTGCTGAGGGCACAGATCACCTGATACTGGTCAACGGCACCCGCTGTGAAAAGATCGATGCCTCGGATGCGGGCATGCCCTATTTCGCCCGCCTTGCACATGACATCCGAAACCGCACCGAAACGGCAATGCCGCAGGCGCATGCCTTCAAGGTGTGTGAGCTGGCCCTTCAGGCGCAGGCCTTGGCAGAGGAGCGGATGGCATGATCCGGGTTGCCATTCTTGGGGCCGGGATTGGCCGGGAACATCTGGAGGGCTACCGCCAACTGCCCGAGCGCTACGCGGTCGAGGTGATGTGCGATCTTGATCCGGTTCGGGCCGCCGAGGCGACCGGCTCGGACCCGGCCATCCGCATTGTCAGCGATATCGCAGAGGTTCTGTCGGACCCGGCCATCGATCTGGTCGATATCTGCTTGCCGCCCCATTTGCATGTGCCGATCGCCCTACAGGTGCTTGAGGCCGGTAAGCATGCGGTCTGCGAAAAGCCGATTGCGCGCTCTATGGTTGAAATCGAGCAGCTGCAGGCGGCAATGGAGCGCTGCAACGCGCGCGTATTCCCGGTGTTTCAGTACCGGTATGGTCTAGCCATGTCACAGTTGCAGGCGCTGCTGGACGCGGGGCTGGGTGGCAAAGCCTATGCGGCAAGTGCGGAAACGCATTGGGACCGCCAGAGCGATTATTATTCCATCCCCTGGCGCGGTACATGGGAGGGCGAATCCGGTGGGTCAATTCTGGGTCATGCCATTCACGCGCATGATCTGCTGTGTCACGTTCTGGGCCCGGTTGCCGAACTCAACGCTTATCTCGACACCCGTGTGAACGATATCGAGACCGAGGATTGCGCCGCCGTCACCATGCGGATGGAGAGTGGCGCGCTGGCAACCAGTTCGGTGACGCTGGGCGCGGCGACGGATACGACGCGGCTGAGATTCTGCTTTGAGGGCTTCACCGCCGAAAGCGGCTCGGCCCCCTATACGCCGGCTCAGGACAGCTGGACGTTCACAGCTCGCGGGCGCACCCGGCAGGAAGATCTGGACAAGGTTCTTGCCACGGTGGCCGCACCTCGTGCAGGATTTACCGGATTCCTTGACGCAATCGCGAACGCGCTTGCAGGTGAGCCGGGCCGCGAAGTGTCATTTGAGGACGGGCGCCGTTCCATCGAGATGGTGACGGCAATGTATCAATCGGCGCGCGAAGAACGCGCTGTGAAATTGCCGTTGCAAAAGGAGGATGCGCTCTATGACGGGTGGATGCCCAGAGAATAAAGACGTGTCCGAAAAATAATAACACCAAAAGAAAGACAGAGAATAGGGAGGAGACCCAAATGACTCTTAAGATGAAGACAACTGTTTCGGCAGCTGCGTTGGCCTTGGCCGCAGGCGCGGCATCTGCGCAGGAAATCCGGTTCATGTGCGCAGGTGACGGCAACGAGTGCGAAGCTGCAATGGCGATTTTCGAGCGTTTCGAGCAAGAGAACCCCGGCGTCGACGTGGTGCTGGACAAAGTGCCCTACAAAGC
>NZ_JBQFXH010000027.1:0-2500 GCF_056540745.1 Ruegeria sp. AM1 | reverse complement strand
ATGAGCTGTGCCTAGGGGTGAAAGGCCAATCAAACTCGGAGATAGCTGGTTCTCTGCGAAATCTATTTAGGTAGAGCGTCATCCGAATACCCCGGGGGGTAGAGCACTGGATGGGTAATGGGGCCCCACAGGCTTACTGATCCTAACCAAACTCCGAATACCCGGGAGTACTAGATGGCAGACACACTGCGGATGCTAACGTCCGTAGTGGAGAGGGAAACAACCCTGACCTACGACTAAGGCCCCCAATTCATGGCTAAGTGGGAAAGCAGGTGGGACGACCAAAACAACCAGGAGGTTGGCTTAGAAGCAGCCATCCTTTAAAGATAGCGTAACAGCTCACTGGTCTAAATAAGTTGTCCTGCGGCGAAGATGTAACGGGGCTCAAGCCATGAGCCGAAGTCTAGGGATGCGTAAGCATCGGTAGCAGAGCGTAGTGTGACATAGTCTCATTCCTCCTTCATGCCTTCGGGCAGATTGGAGGAGAGAGGCTTTCGATGAAGCGGGCGCGTGAGCGATCCCGTGGAGAGATCACTAGTGAGAATGATGACATGAGTAGCGACAAAGAGTGTGAGAGACACTCTCGCCGAAAGTCCAAGGGTTCCTGCTTAAAGCTAATCTGAGCAGGGTAAGCCGGCCCCTAAGCCGAGGCCGAAAGGCGTAGGCGATGGGAACTAGGTTAATATTCCTAGGCCAGGAGGATGTGACGGATTGCAGATGTAGTTCAGCCTTATCGGATTGGTTGGGCTGCTGAGCAGTTCCTGGAAATAGCCCTCCATCAGACCGTACCCTAAACCGACACAGGTGGACTGGTAGAGCATACCAAGGCGCTTGAGAGAACGATGTTGAAGGAACTCGGCAAAATACCTCCGTAAGTTCGCGAGAAGGAGGCCCGGTTCCTAGGCAACTAGGGGCTGGGGGCACAAACCAGGGGGTGGCGACTGTTTATTAAAAACACAGGGCTCTGCGAAGTCGCAAGACGACGTATAGGGTCTGACGCCTGCCCGGTGCCTGAAGGTTAAAAGGAGAGGTGAGAGCCTTGAATTGAAGCCCAGGTAAACGGCGGCCGTAACTATAACGGTCCTAAGGTAGCGAAATTCCTTGTCGGGTAAGTTCCGACCTGCACGAATGGCGTAACGACTTCCCCGCTGTCTCCAACATCGACTCAGCGAAATTGAATTGCCTGTCAAGATGCAGGCTTCCCGCGGTTAGACGGAAAGACCCCGTGCACCTTTACTACAGCTTCGCACTGGCATCAGGCACAACATGTGCAGGATAGGTGGTGGGCTTTGAAACCGGGACGCCAGTTCCGGTGGAGCCTCCCTTGAGATACCACCCTTGTTCTGCTTGATGTCTAACCGCGGTCCGTTATCCGGATCCGGGACCCTGCGTGGCGGGTAGTTTGACTGGGGCGGTCGCCTCCTAAAGCGTAACGGAGGCGCGCGAAGGTTGGCTCAGAGCGGTCGGAAATCGCTCGTTGAGTGCAATGGCAGAAGCCAGCCTGACTGCAAGACTGACAAGTCGAGCAGAGTCGAAAGACGGCCATAGTGATCCGGTGGTCCCGAGTGGAAGGGCCATCGCTCAACGGATAAAAGGTACGCCGGGGATAACAGGCTGATACTGCCCAAGAGTCCATATCGACGGCAGTGTTTGGCACCTCGATGTCGGCTCATCTCATCCTGGGGCTGGAGCAGGTCCCAAGGGTACGGCTGTTCGCCGTTTAAAGAGGTACGTGAGCTGGGTTTAGAACGTCGTGAGACAGTTCGGTCCCTATCTGCCGTGGGTGTAGGAGACTTGAGAGGAGTTGCCCCTAGTACGAGAGGACCGGGGTGAACGATCCACTGGTGGACCAGTTGTCGTGCCAACGGCAGTGCTGGGTAGCTATGATCGGACAGGATAACCGCTGAAGGCATCTAAGCGGGAAGCCCCCCTCAAAACAAGGTCTCCCTGAGGGCCGTGGAAGACCACCACGTCAATAGGCCGGAGATGTAAGCGCAGTAATGCGTTCAGTTGACCGGTACTAATCGCCCGATAGGCTTGATTTGATCCAGTAATGGAAAGACAAATCAAAAGCATACACTGACCTTGAGTTGGACAACGTTGATTGAAACAACAACCGAGTGGCAACGCGCTTTTTGTAAACAAAAGACGCTGCCTGCCACCCGTCGCTTTCTTGCTCTGCAAGAAAGTTGACGTAGGGATTTTCCTCGGTTTGGTGGTCATAGCGCAAGTGAAACACCCGGTCCCATACCGAACCCGGAAGTTAAGCACTGCCGCGCCAATGGTACTTGGGCTTAAGCCCCGGGAGAGTAGGTCACCGCCAAACCTAGTAAAATCCCTCAAAAAAAACTTCTCTCTAAAACGATATCGAACTTACTAGACCCCGGCCTCAAATAGCGCAAGCGATAGGCCAACATAGTGTCGCGGGATGGAGCAGCCCGGTAGCTCGTCAGGCTCATAACCTGAAGGTCGCAGGTTCAAATCCTGCTCCCGCAACCAA
>NZ_JBQFXH010000026.1:0-7161 GCF_056540745.1 Ruegeria sp. AM1 | reverse complement strand
GCTTGAGCTACGCAACGGCTCCGCTCAGCAGGCCTTGACCGCAACCTAAACACGAGAAAGAAACAGGAACGGATTCTACATCCAAACGGCCCGGATCAAGGGGCTGGGTCACGTCCACTGTGGGATCGTTGCCCAACAAGTTACCTTGAGAATCTCTGGCGGCATAACCGTCACTGCCTTTGACGCTTATGAATTCAAGGATCAATGAGTACCCATCATAGAACGAGATTTGGCGATTTTCGGTCGTGTCTACCGTGCCTTGCGTCACCAAATCAGCGTTCTTCAAAAGAATCTGTCGCATGTAATCCACGGTATCGATGGACACAGTGGTTGAACCTGTAGGTATCAATATCGTGCCCGGCAATTCGCCAGTGGCAACTGCTGCGCTGACGCCAGCCAGTAAATCTGCTACCGTTGATATTGAGGATGCTTGAGCCGAAGAGGGAAGTGCGCCCTGAAGAATTTCTAATAGCTTACGCTGCTCATCAGTAAATTGAAGTGTTGTCATTCAACTACTTCCTTCTGTGGTAAAATCTCGGCGGTTTCAAACATGCCCTCGAGGACCGACAACATGACCGGCACCTTGTCGAAGGCTTCCGGGGACGGGTCACATCCGAGTTCAAGCTCCTCAGCTGAACAAAGGAACATGTTCTCTCCTGTCATCACCATCCAACGCAAAGATATGTGCGGACGTGTTTCATTCTCATCTCTCGCAAAGGACATGGTTCCAAACGAACAAAGTTCATCGCACCATGCGAAGATGTGTCGCCCATGAAACAAAGGCTGTTTCGATAAAAGCCGGAACGGCCGGAAGCCCTGCGAGTTGATTTCTTCTACGTTAACGACCCAAAAGTCGTCGTTGTAAGAAGGTGCAGCGGGCGAAACGACGTCTTCAATGCGTGGAAAATCACCAAAGTCACGACCGAACCCGCGCCTGATCGAATTATTCATAGCTGGATGATCGTACCTTGAGATGGACGTTATTGCAGCTGGCATCCGGTGGGCATTGCTTTGACTGCGAAAGGAGGGAAAGTCATCAGCGATACCGTAGAATTCGGCCAGATAGTGACAGCAATGCGCAATCTTCAAACTTCGCGCATCACTAAAAGATCGGCGTATTGTTCCGTCATCGGACAAGTCCAAAAAACGACCAGCCCTGACGCCTCCAGCAAGAGTGGGCGGCTTGTCAGTCATTGTGCGAATGTTCGGAAAATAGTAGGTATGAGGTCCAAAAGCGTAGGTGTTGTACCCGACCGGGTATTGTTTACAGTCCGTGATCTGGCAAAGTTCGGACCAATATGAATACCCTGCAGGCAGCTCGGGTTCAGCGCCTATTTCCTTTTGCCCTCCAAATCGCTTCGAAAGAAAAACAAGAGCGATGAGCAAGAGCGCAGCTAAAAGTATAAAACGGAAGAGTTTATGGGTTTTCATTCTCAATTACGCCTCGCTAACTTTTCAACTAGGGCCCGCCAACCGCTGTCGTCTTTGATTCCTTGTAAATTGGATCAGAGTCTACATTTGTATATGGCAATCATAGATAGCCTCATTGGGCAGAGCGAACACGCCAACTTCGCGGGGTGTTCCAAATTTACCTATTGCCAAGCATGGAGATCGTAGTGCCACCCCAACAATAGACGGCACTGAATCACTTTTCTATTCTATCACAAAAAGTGGCGGCTTCATGGGCGTCATAATCAGGATCGCTTCTCGGGATAGGCCATGCTGTCTCAAGTATTTTCAGCGAATTCTGTCATGGCAACCCACTCGTCACCTTCAAAACAAAGGCTTTCTTAGACGTGTGCATTGGCACATGGATCACTTAAAGCGAAAAACACTATGCAAATCGAGAGATTTACGGTGCATTATTATCCTAAAGAAGTTCATCAATGATCGCTCCGCTGGATATCACAAACGCAATACGTACATGCATGCACAGATTGTTATTGTGGTCAACTATTTATCTTCTGGTTGATCGCATTTGGTCGAACATTCAGGATGTTGAACGCGATGCTCTCTGGCTCGCAGAGCTTCCTATGAGCCGTCTATGAAGGCTGTACAAAACCAGAGTGCGTCATCGCCTGCAATCTGTTGCCTTCCGGGCGTTGGACGGGACGCCGCCCAGTAAGAGCCTGCTGGATATCCTCGAACGGGCCTCAGGGTCCGAGAATAAGGTTGAGGCAACGTCACAGAGAAAAGAAACTCTACGGTTGCGACAAGCCCGACCCGATTTTTCTTACTGCGTGAATCTTTGTCGAATACATTACAAAGTCTGTAAACCGGGCTTTGCCCCGGTCTTTGATCTCGAACAGCGCTAAATTTTGCACATGCAGCGAATGACTTGAATGCGGACTGCGACCGCAGAAACTAATCGACCTGCGCAAAGTCCGGTATGGGCCGTCCTCATCCAAGCGGGCTTCATCATGCAAGCATATGTGGCACCAGTTCCAATGGCGGCTGCGAGCCCAGAGTGACAGTTTCCTGCGCTGCGGCTAATGTCCGGTTAAGAAGATTTGAAACTCAAAGGCATGCATTTTGAAAAACAATATCTTGGTCCGGGATGTGTTCGACGTAGACTACGATCAATGGCGACCATTGTGGGACCAGTACAACGAGTTCTACGGCAGAAGCGGGGAAACTGCGCTCCCCGAGAAGATCGTTCGATCTACATGGAGTCGGCTCCTAAACCCTAACGAACCGATCCATTGCCTTGTTGCGGAAAGCGAGGGGCAAATCGTTGGTTTCGCTCACTTTGTATTCCATCGGAATACCATAACGATCGAAAACACCTGCTACCTGCAAGACCTGTTCTCGGCGCCCGCACTTCGAGGCAAGGGGATCGGCCGCAGGCTAATCGTCGAGTTTTATGAAAGAGCCAAGCAGGCCGGAACGATCGGTGTTTATTGGCATACGCATTCGAACAATAGGACGGCTATGCGGCTATACGACGACGTTGCAACAAACACCGAATTCTTCGTCTACCGAAAGACCCTCCAAAAATCCTGAGACAAATCAGAACTTGATTTTCGTGCAGTGAAAGCCCGCTTTGTCCGCGAACTTCCAGTTCGTCGCGCACGTAATTTTGCTATTGCAGCGAATGGCCGGTTTGGCGGGCCGCGCCGCAGCATCCGAAGAGGCAAGCGGAGGTGTGGTATGGGCCGAACGGACACAAATATTAGTTTCCTTATTGGCGCGTAGCGCCAATATAGGCCTTAGATGCCTATGCGAGAAGATGCCAATTTAGGGGTCAGATGCAACGCTTACCTTGCACGGATTGGTTCTGGCGCTTGTATTTGCGCAGGACCTGGCGGGGGTGCGCAATGTTACCCAAGCGGCAGCGCGAGAGGCTTCACTGGTCAGCGACATCTACCATGATGCCGAGCGTTACGGGCATATCGAAACACATGCTTTGCGGCAAAGCTTTGCCCGATATGCCTTGACCGTCACGAACGAAGAATGGCCACAACTCGCCAGTGAAAAAGAGCTTTCGGAACTGGTATGGCAACATTGGGAGACAGGATATGTCCTGTTGCTGCAGATGACCCCTGAAACCTCCAAACAAACCCGTTTGCACCAATTCATGCTTGAAGATGTTCGAGAGATATCTGAACTGCGGGAACGGCGCGAGAATGCGGCGCTTGGGTCATCAAGAGCTTTGTTCAGTATGGCTGCTCTTGTGGGTATTGTTCTAATATCAGCGGCTTTTTTTACATGGCCTGCGACAGCACTGAATTTGACACTAGTCTCCATGTTTGCAGCCTATTCCGGGTTGATCCTGTTCATGACCGTTTCTTTTTCCAATCCGTTTGAAGCGCCTGGACGGGCTCCAACATCCGGTTTCGAACGGTTCTTGACCACCGAGGTACGAGAGATGGCAGCTGACGGCTTAGATTTGGTAAAGAGCGATTAAGAGTGGCGATTTCCGGATTATTTGCACGCCGTAAATAGCGGACCTTCATAGAGACGGCTGCCAACTGTATAGAAGCCGTACCTTCCCGAATTTCGCTGCGACTGCACCGATGGCCGCTTCGAAGTGCGGATACAACTGAACAGAGCAATCGAGGCTTAACCTGTTTCACTTCTATATCGATCTACCCATTTTGATTGACTTCATCTGCCATTCTAGCCGTTTTCGGTTGTATTCCTTCAGCGTATTTGAGCGGAACATTGATGTAATCAAGAACACGCTTCAGCTCCCTATTTGGGTTTTGAGCCAAGTGCTCGTAAGTCAGTCGCATCGGAGAAACACTATTTTCCTGAAACCATGATTCCCAGCCAGCGTTATGATCCTCCATTTCGGCGACAAGCTTACCGATTGCTATTCGATCATAAGTGAGCGGGCGCTTGCTTGGGCATCTTCAATTCTCGATTGTCTTGCGCTGCCCATTTTACCGACATAGAGACCAGCCCTTCCTTAGATCTGTATCGTGTAAGTTTGCGTTCGGTGGCTTACTTTCAGCTTTTTCCCGGCACGTATGGCTGACGGAAAGCGGAATTGCGCAAATTGGACAATGGAGCGGGCTTTTAGCGCAGTCTGTGGAAGGTTTGACGGTTTTCATTTCGCTATCCGGATAACGTCAAGCGTCGTTATCCTCTAACGTGAATCATAGGGTGGGGGCTCGTATTCAGGGAGATCGCTTCGAGTGAATCACGAATGCTTGCCCATAGTCAACGTGACAAGTGTGTCTGGGATTTGCGCAGCAAACGCAAGACATGACGTTACGGCATTTTACCCACTTCCTTACCAGTTCGAAAATGCTCGCGCTTTGTTCCGGTTCGCTCGCGATAGTAGACATGACAGTAGATAAACAGCCAACGGTACACAAAGACCTTTCGGCAGATAGCCAGATCATTGATTTTTCATCGTTGTTATTAACCGGTATTGGTTTTGAACAGACACGTAATGCGTGCAATCTAAAATCAGCTACTGCTTCGAAGGCCTGCACCTCGGGCGCTACGCCGGGAAGATCCTCCTCCACCATACCTGTGCTGTCCCGCGCAAAACCTTCGGAGAAGCTCTGGCCGATATTCGCACCATCAAATCGTTGCCTTGACTTGCGATCCCCGCGCTTCAGACCGCTCGGTGCGATAACGGCCGAACAGCGGGGCAAGCTGACTGAGACTCGCTCCAAGCCGACATCACTTTGGAACACTGGATGACATTTGTGCGGCATCCGGGAGCGATCATCTATCCGATGCCGAGACCCAAAAGAGGAATTAACGAGTAAATGGTACTAGAGTACATAAACAAAAAAACAGGCCACCTTTCACGCGGAGGCCGCATTTTCAAACGAGGCAAACACGTTTTTACGTCCGCTGCGATCACTGGCGCGATACTTGCACCAGCGGCTGGCGGTAAAATGGCCAAGGCAAGTTATGGGCTGACGTTCTGGGTAGTGATATTGATGTGTGGGCAGGTTATTGAGGTATCGGCAGCCGATCTTACCTTCGATAACGACGCTAGCACAGGCGATTGGGGTACGGCGGTAAACTGGGATACCGATCTGGTTCCAGCGGCCGGTGACAATGCCTTCATCGGTGGTGCCTTCGATGTTACCGGGTCACTAACCAACAATATCAGTAACCTCAACTATTCCAGCACGGGCACCTCGGTCATTGGTGCTGGCGGCTTCGGTATTACCGGCGTATTGACTAATAGCTCAACCGGATCCATCAATTTTTCAGGAAACACCGGAGGTGCCGCCAACACCGGTGCGGGCACCATAACCATTGGTGGGGGAGTAACCGGGCAGGTGATCAGCACCGGTACAGGTGCTACCGATATAGCCGGTGAATTGCTCACCTCGGGTGGTGGCGTACAGTTGGACATTGATGACGGTGATGTCAGTGCGGGAAACTTCCTCAATCAAGGCGGCTCTGATGCGTTGATCACGGGGGGAAGCCTGACCTCTGACGGGTTAACTCAAAATATCAGTGGTGGGTCAATAATTCGAGTGTCTTCAGGGGGAACGTTCAATGCCAATGGTGGCATACAGAACCGCGCGGGAGCTGTTCTGCGTGTTGATGATGGTGGCGTCATTAATGTGACGGGAAGCATTGCTAATGGTACCGGTCCGAGGAATCAGCGGGCAACTGTGCTGATTACCGGTGGTACATTGAATGCAGGCTCTGTCTCGAACCCTACCTTTTCCAGTTGGACCCAAAGCGGGGGGGCGGTCAATATCTCAGGTAATGCAGGGTTCACAAATAGCTTGCCGCGGATCGAGGGAGGAATATTCAACGCGGGCAATATCTCACGCACTGGTTTTGGGGGTCTAACTTTTACCGGCACATCCGTCACCAATGTGAGTGGGCAGATTCGCGGCAACGGTTCTGGCAGTAGGGGAGGAATTTCAGTAACCGGGTCGGCTGAAGTTAATGCTGGTTCGGTAAGAAATGAGCGCGGAAACACCTGGAACCAGAGCGGTGGGGTGGTGAACGTATCGGGTTCGACCGTCAATACAAATTCGAGGGGATTTAATGTCTCAGGCGGAGAGCATCATGCCAATGGCGGCTTTGTGACAACAAGCGCTGTGACCGTATCAAATACTGGGTTTCTGGATATTGGCAGCAGTGGGCTGCTTATCAACGCCGGGGGTAATGCTGCCGGAGTGGCGCGCTTGACCGTCAACGGTAATGGCGTGGTGGAAAGCACCTCTGTGAACAATGTCAAAGGTGTTGTGACCGTGAGTGGGGGCTCGCTGACCACCACCACTGGGGCGCTCAGCAATCAATCGAACGGAACGCTGAATGTGTCTGGTGGAATGGTGGACGCACAGAGTGGGTTGTTCAATAACGGCACGGCAAACCTCAGCGGAACGGGTGAAATTCAGGTGACGGGTGGTCTAAGCAATTCCCGCACATTCAATGTCACCAGTGCAGATAGCACGCTGACGACCGACACCCTGACCAACAGTCGTTTGTTTAATCTGGATGCAGGCACAGTCAATGTGACAGGCAACGCTACGATTCAGACCGGCAACGGTCAATTGGATCAGGACGGCGGCACCTTCAATGTGGATGGCCTGTTGACGACCGCAGGAGGCGGCACCATCAATCTTGATGACGGTGTTCTGAATGCCAACGGAGATATGCTCAATGACGGCATCACCAATCTGCAGGGCACTGGCGATCTGAACCTGGCCGGAGATCTGGACAATGGCG
>NZ_JBQFXH010000025.1:0-8791 GCF_056540745.1 Ruegeria sp. AM1 | reverse complement strand
AAAAAACTTGCGGTGGTCAGCCCCGTGACGGGGCGTGTAATTACGGGATATGCCTGACGGGACCGGCACACTTACTTGACCATGCTCGCAATGAATGGATGTACCGCGGACGAGATCGCGGCTAACGCCGGGCATAGTAGCCCAGCATCTTGCGAACCATACGTGGATGCCGCAATTGGCCACTTCCAACGCATGGAGAAACTCGTCGGAACGGCCTTCATTCCAATCGCAGATCGATTTCTTGGTAGCGTAACAACCAGCGCCAAAGACAATCAGGCCAACGAACTGATCCTGAATGAACAGGCCAACGGAGTGGGATCGTGTTCGAAAGGCGGATGCAACGCGATTGAGGCTGGGGTGGCGCCTCTGGCCTGCTACACTTGCCGTAAGTTCAGAGCATGGTCCGACGCGCCGCACGCCGACCTTCTGGAACTATTGATCGAGGAATTGGACAAGCTGCGAACTGACGGCCATTCATCGGTTGCGGATACCAGAATTCCAACCATTGTCGCTATCGGCGATCTCCTTGAGCGCATTCGCCAGAACGAGGACGGTATCGATGGGTAAGGTAGTTTCCTTCAAGCCGCGCTCGACAGATGCAAAACAGAACTTTGAGGATTATCTTGTAAGCGCAAAGGCCCTGCCCTTCATCCTGGCATCAAGCTTTAGTTGGAACGATACGGTATGGGATGTCACTGGCTTGGCAAAACCTGAACGTGCTGGCCGTGTTCCAACAATCAACTATAAAAATCTGTCAGGAGCTTTTGCCCAATTCGCTCGAGCGCTTGTTGTACACCGGATAGCTGAGTCGTTCGGAAAAGAGAAACAGATTGGCCGCTATAGCAAGCCAATTGCGCGTTTACGCAAACTAGCATCGGTCGCAGAAAATCATGGCATTCAACACCCATGTGACCTCACGCTTGAAGCGTTCGATGACACCGCAGCAACCCTCGCAACCGACAGTAAAAGTCCCTATAGTCTTGGTCAGCAAACCAGCGCTTTGAAGTGGGTTTTCGACGCATTGGATAACGGCGATCTACTCAATGTGCCGTTTGATTGGGAGCCACCGATCTCTCACACCAAGAACCACCGTAACCGCATAAAACCTAGAAAACAGGGGCGGTCACTTACGTCTCGAGAAATCGAGGCGGTCGGGTTTGCTTATCGTGAAGCACAAAAGCCGCGGGACATTCTCATCTCATCACTCCTTGCACTTCTCTGTTGCGCCCCGATGCGGGTCGACGAATTGCTTTCGCTGCCAGCTGATTGCGAAGTTTTGTCCGATCCCGGAGATGGATTCCGTGGCGGCCTCCGATGGTGGCCGAAAAAAGGTGGAAGACCACAGGTTAAGTATATTCCAGAGGCCATGCTACCGATTGCCAGCGAAGCGTTGCGCCGAATCCGAATTTTGACGAACCCTGCCCGTGCGGCTGCGCACAGGCATCTTGCTGGCGACCAAACCGTTGAAGTTCCAGAGGACTTCCCTGAGTTTTGTACAAAACCCAAGCTGAACTACGATCAAGCGCTATTTGTTATACCAAAAGGATTAGCGACCGGTGATGCTGCTGGAAATCCGAACAAACCACAACGTCTAACCTATCATCAGGTGCGACGCGCCATGGTCGGGGATCTCGGCGCAACCAGTGTCTTCCACTCCACTGGGGCCTTGACGCAAAAAGAACCCGCCTTCGAACTGACAACTCATATGGCCCGCCACTATCTCAACACTCTGGCACAGCGATCAAACGTGCCTCAGGCAGACATCGCACTTTGGTCAGGTCGGCGACTGGTTACGCAAAACAACGCCTACGACCACGAAACGGCTGAGGAGTTAGTCGCCCGCATTAAGGCGAAACGGGCACCGGAGCGCCTTCCTGCTATCAAAATCGACGATCGAGCGGCATGGGAAATGTCGCTGGTCAAGGACACTGCCCACACCACCCAGTTTGGCTGGTGCCAGCAATCTCTCCGTCAAGATCCATGCCGGATGTTTGGTAAATGCCTGAGTTGCCAGCACCTAGTGTGTGTTAAGGGGGCTGAAGGTAAGCTGGCTAACATCAAATCGGAACTCGAAAATGAAAAGGTTTTACGCGACAACGCGTTGAAAAAGAAGGCCAACGGCTATCCGATCAAAGACCGCTGGCTTGCTCTGTTCGAAAGGAAGATCGCTCGCCTCGAAGAACTGATTTCTATCCTAGAAAGCGATGACGTTGAGAATGGTGCCGCTGTGCGAAACGCAGATTCTGGACCTGAGCGCCTCCCGCAGTTTGATACGATTGCTTTCGGCAAGACACGGATCAGCCTGCCTGTTTCTGCCGACCATAAGAGTAAGGGGTAAACCGGTATGGCTACGAAAGGCGTCAAACAACTCCGCGAAAGACACATCGTTTGGCTCACAGAATGGATTCTGGGGCGCAAAGATGTACCCACCTATCGCGACATCTGCGACGCCCTTGAAGCCCGCTGGGGCATCCGACGAGAGCCGGACGTGCTCCGGAAACGTAAAGAAGTCCAGCGGGCATTGGACGCTCGGAAGACTGCAGAGAAGGAATGCCGCCCACCACCATCCCGGCGTCCGTCGGCGCGCCGCATGGAGCAACTAGAAGGTCAGGTCCAACGACTGACAGCGGAAGTGGCCACGCTACAGGCGGAACGGGACGCCCTCATTGAACGAAACTTGATGCTCGTAAATGCAATGAAAGCTAACCAGGTGCCCGAGAGCCGCATCGAACGTCCGCTCAGCCCGATCAATCGCGATCCCACGGAGCTGCAGACTAGGAGATCACGATGACCAAATCCGGGGCCGAACTAGGCCGTGAGCACGCCGCCCGTCTCGAAAATTATCTGGCAAGCATCGATGCTATACCATCTCGAAACGGCAAACCAAACATTACGGCAATTGCACGCGCCTGCGGCTTCGACCGGCAGGTGCTTTACAAAAATCCGGCGTGTGTTGCCCTCATTGGGGCCGCAGTCGCCGAACGAAGCCTTGATTCCAAAGATCCCTTTGACGGCGACCGCTCCGACTGGGTCCCGGTTGGCAAGTTGCGCGAGGCAGAGAAAAGGAACAGTACTCTGGAAAAGAAGATAAGCGAACTGCGGGCCCGTATCGTCGGCTTGGAAGCGCTGTTGCGCAGACGTGCAATCATTGATGACGAACTGATAGCACGAGGACGCCGGTCGACGCCATCGTCTTCTGCCCCCTCGTTTGCAGAGAAGCCCGAGTGAACATCCGTTTACAAAATAGCAACGCGAGGCTGAGTCCTAAACCGCTTCCACGCCCGAGCCGCGCGTTTGCGGCATACATGGCAATGGACAAGGACTTCCAGGGCATTGGGCCAGCACTCGCGGCCCGACTGGAAGAGCGCTTTGGCGAACACCTCCGAGATGTTATTGCAGCCCAAGACCCGCAAGTTGCTGAGATCATCGGGGAAAAGAACGCGCAAGCCGCCTTCATTGCCTACAAAGTCAAGGCACATGAAGTCGACGTCGTCGGTTGGTTGCAGGACCATGCAATTGACGAAAAGGTCGGCGTTCGGACTGCGATCAAAATCGCCCGGTGTTGGGGTGGTGAAGCTGTTAACGCGCTCAGGGATAATCCCTTTGTCCTGCTGGCATTCCTACCCTGGAATGTTGTTGATCGCATTGCTCAACGACTCGGTGTCCAGCCAGGCGACCAACGCCGCAGAGCCGCCGCCATCGAAGCGGTTCTTTATGCGCACCTTGATGGCAACGACACCGCAGTGCCGGTTAAGAAGATAATCCGAGCTGCTAGCGAACTCGTTGGCCTTCAAGATAGCCATGCGTGGGAAGACACGATTGAACGTGCCTTAGCCAGTGGTGGTGCGGCCAGGCTCGGTGAAGATTTGCAGCCCTATGGCGCGGCGGTCATGGAAACCGAGATTGCACGATGGGTTTTGGAAGCGGCAATGAAATCACCTTTCTCCGACCTCGCTCTTCCGAACGACTCTGGTGACGATCTCGAAAATCGGATTGCCACTTTTGAACGAAACAGCCCCCACTCTCTTACCAATAAGCAACGCTTAGCTATCCGTCTTGGTCTCACATCGCGGATCATGATCCTGGCAGGCTACGCAGGCACGGGAAAAACAACTTCCCTACGAGGGATATGCGAGATATCCCATGCGCAGGGACGCCAGCTTCACCTTATGGCGCTGTCTGGACGCGCAGCACAACGTATGAGCCAAAGTGCGGGGTTTCCAGCTGGCACAATCGCGGGGTTCCTCGCGTCGATACGGGATGGGCGAAGAACCATTGCTCCTGGGGATATCGTTGTCATCGATGAGGCTTCGATGGTGGACTTGCCGCTTCTCTGGCGGATTCTCAGGGTCATCGGCGATGCAAGCCTCATGCTGGTTGGTGACCCTGCCCAACTACCACCCATCGGCTTTGGATTGACCTTCCACGCATTTTGTAATGACAATGCCGTGCCGCGAACTGATCTTGACGAGGTCTTGCGCCAGACCGCCCAAAGCGGAATTCCCAAGATCGCGGAATCAGTTCGGAATGGGCAGGTTGTCAAACTGCCTGATTTTGCTGGCCTCGACGAAGGTGTCACGTTCACTCCATGCTGTGCCGACCACGCGGTGGCCCGACTTCAATCCATATACGCACGACTATTGGCGGACGGTGCCGACAATGATGATGTGCAAGTCATTGCGCCCGTTCGCCGAGGCCCAGCCGGCATTGAAGCCATCAACAGCAAGTTCCATGCCGCAAAGCATCAGATATCTGCCGCAGAGTACTTCCCCGGTCGCAAAGACGTCGCGGGCGGAGATCCCATTATCTGGACACAGAACGACTGGGACCGAGAGCTTATGAACGGCTCCTTGGGTCGGATTGAGAGCGTGTATGATGGAGTTGCCCACGCTTCACTAGATGGGAAGGTTCACGACCTGACAAGCCAAGATGCAGACTTCATCGAACTTGCTCATGCAATCTCGGTGCACAAGGCGCAGGGATCGCAATGGCCAGTGGTTATTGTTCCAGTCTTCCAGTCCAAGATCCTCGATCGTTCGCTCATTTACACCGCCATCACACGTGCGACAAAACAAGTTATCCTGATCGGGGATCCTGCCGCTTTGCATCGAAGTGTCCAGGCTGCACCTTCCGCCTCTCGACGTAGTGTGGGCCTGAATAGGAGGCTCTTGAGCGCCAAAACCTCGTCACCGAAATGACCAGAAACCAAACCGTAGCGAGGGTTTGACGGTACAAGGGCGCCAAGTCGAGAGCGATGCGATTGCGAAACCTCTACTGCCTGTGCAGCTTAAATCTCAAGTTTTTTGCCCAAAATCTTGTTGCGGTTGTGCGTCGTCATGGTCAGACGTGAAATCTTCACGGGTCAGAAGCGTCGCGCAGAGCGAAGAACGGATAAACTGCGCATCAGTCCACAGATGTTCTGCCATCCAAAAAGAGTTTGCGACAAAACCCTGTCGATCATATCGGAACCACGAGGGTTGGTCCCGGAGATACCAGCTCAAATGCCTCTGGCAATTGAACCGTTATGGCCTGGAACAGGCCACGTGGCGCAAAAAAGATGGCGCGGCGACGGGTTCGCGCTGTTCAAGAGATGCTCCTATGGCCAAGATCTACCTGCGCGTGAACGCCGCTGATCTGTCGACACGATCTGACGTCCTTCCCAGCCAATGAAGTAACTTCGAACAGCCTAAAAGTGAACAGTCGGCTGCGAAGTCTGGAGTTCCTTCCCACGTTCGGATCAGGCGTTCATCATAGCCAAAGCTGCGCGAATTTCGTGATGCTTCAAAATGGGTGCGGAGAGCGAAACAGCTTTGCCACCATAGAGCAAATCAGGAAAGAGCGCCTCTACTTCCTCTTTGGTCTCCAGATCCAGCGAGGAGATACATGGTTTGGCAGGGTGAAAACTCTCTGTCGGCGCGCCTTCCGCAAATATGATACGATGTTCGGTAAAGAGCAAATGATGGTAGGTCACACCGTTCGGCCAGTTTGTGTCGCGGAAAACGCTTGCAAGGCACGCCGCTAGTTGGCGGGCGGGGGCGAGCCCTCGTTCCAGACCTGTTGCAAGCTCAACACCGCTGCCGGACATCAGCATCCTGTGAGCTGGAGAAACCCACAAATCGCGCGTAGGGCAATCAGGTCCAAGTGCGCCTTTGCTGATGCAGACAGGATACCACTCCGGATGCGCTTGCAGTTCGGTCGGTGTGACATGCCGGGTCGCCCTGTAGCTGACCTGATCGGATTTACCATTTTCCAATGTAACCAGATCGCCGGGCTCTAAATCTTCTACCAACCGCAATCCGCCAGGGGTTAATATCCGCGTTCCCTCGACGAAACAGGTCAGGACAAAATCATCGAGGACGAGCATTGAGTCGACGCCGCCGAACCCGAAGGCGCCACGAATTCTCAAGACTGGATCATCGAAATCTGATGTGAACGTAATTGAAACGCTGTTTGTCGCGTCATTCGTTACCAACACGAAGTCGAGAAACTGAGTGTTGCCAGCTCCATTGACATCAATCAGTTCGACATTCAAACCGAAACCCCCAGAGGCGGAGCCCATTTCGGTGGCCGAAAAGGTAAGGGTGTATTCCTGCCCTGCTTCCAGAGCGACTTCCTGTTCAAGGCGGTCTCCCTCCTGAACGTCATTGTTGCCTGTTCCAAACACGACTTGGTTGTTTATCGGATCATGCGTGGGCGCAGTTGGTCCAGCACCGCTGACGGTCCAGCCGGTTAGGCCATTTGAGAAATCCCCGTTAGTAAGAAGCGGCATCCTGTTGCTCCTGAATGTACACAAGCACTGAAACTATCAACTTTTTTACCCGAAACACATACTACGTTAGAGCCTTACAACCGTTATTGACACAACGGAAAACAGGGCTTGCAATTGTATGTATCTATTGGTGTGGGCGCGCGGCATAAGGTTGAACTGAGTTCTTCTTAAGGCGGGTTATCAGCCGTTTCTGACGCTTGCGGTTTGGGATCAGCCGCGCTGAAACAGGAAAATACTCAGGGTTTGTGAGCTCTGGAAAGATCGCTTGTATTTCTTTGCGCGCCTCCGGGCTTAGAGAAAGCAGCGCCTGTGGCCCCGGATAGAGGCTTTCGGTTGGTGCGCCTTCAGCCCGAATGATCTCGTGCCGGTCGAATACGAGGTGAAAGTACTCCACGCTTTCTACTGTTTCGTCGACGTAAATCCCTGGGAGTTCCGTTAGCAGGATTGCCGATACCAGAACTTCATATGTTGCAAACATCCGTTCGGCAATTCTCGAGGAGACCAGCATCCGATGCTGGCGTGAGACCAGAAGATCGTGTTCCGGAAGTCCTCGACCCAGGGCACCTGCAACGATGCGGACTGGGCGCAGTTCGGGAGCAGCCAGTAGATCTTTTAAGCCGTACCGTTGCCTCAGGATCTTCCTGAGAACGCAGTGATCCCCTGACATGTTGGGTATCACATCTCCCTCCTGCAAATCCTGCACCTTGGCTGATCCGTCAAGCGTCGCGACTCTCGTCCCGTTGCAGAAGCAAACCGGCCCACCCGGTGTGACCGGCAGGAATATCGGGTTGGGATTTCCTTCCTCGAACTGAATCGAATAGGTTGCGGCTCCGGCGCTTGTCGGGGGGTCGATGTTGATCGAGGTGACACCAGCAGCCAGTCCGTTTGCCGCGGTGATGTTCGTAGTTCCGCCACCAATGTCATAAAAGCTCAGGACATCATCCGGATCGGCACCGATGTCGGTCAGCGCGTAGGCTTCGTAATTGTTTGGCCCCCCGCCGTTCGGATCCGTCAGCTGAATGGGAAAGTTGTCTTCAGAAATCACGTAGTATGTCTTACCCGAAGCTGGATCAAAGGTCGCAATAACACCTTGATCGGCGAGGTTGATCTCAATGCCGACAGCTCCGGTGTGTTGATAAAAGGAGACCGTAAAGTCAGCCGGATCCTCCCCTGGGCTCAATGCCACTTCAAGGAATTCCGAAACGCCGGATGAACCAGCGTAGGCGTTCGAATAGTGAAGCTCACTGATATATGCCATTCGGGGCTCTCCCATTGTTAAAAACGTTCACCGCACAGGTCATGCCGACTAACAGAGCAAGACACGCGGCCTAAGTGTGGACGGGTATCGATCTGTCCAACACTATTTAATGCTCTCTAATCTCTTGGCGGCGTCGCTAAAGCCGTCGAGGGACAGGTTCGCCTGCAGTTTCTGGCCGTCGCGGTTCACCATGAGAACGGTGAGTGTCTGAGAAGACTGCAAAGCCATCAGGTCGTCAGTTTCCAACTCGAGCTCTGCAACACAACCGATGGAGGCAAGACAGGTCGTGAAGGAGGCGACTTGCAAGTCCGTCTCCCCCGCCGACAGCCCGACACCTTCCCGAAGCAGCAAGCCAAATGGTGTGATAAGAGTGATCTTGAATGAATCTGTTGTAAACGCTGCAGAAATAATCCGCTTTCCGGTTTCCGGTTGAACAAGCTCCTGTGATACTTGGCAGATCCTCCGGGTGTCGGTGTCATCGGAAACTTGAGCAGCCCTGCAATGCACTGTCCAGCTGCCATAAGTTTCTGAAAGAGAACTGGGTTCCTGCGCAGAGCTCTCTGCCACCACCGCGCAAAGACCAATTGCCGCCAGCACGGCCCGACAACGCTGAGAGCGAGAGATCAAACAGCACATCCGTTCAGAACTCGATCTTGAGGCCAAGTGTGCCACCCAGAGTACGGCCCGAGCTCAATCCGGATCCAAATTCTGAACCGACCGTCACCTCACCAAAGATCGACGAACGCGCACCAGCGGCGCTGACC
>NZ_JBQFXH010000024.1:0-9953 GCF_056540745.1 Ruegeria sp. AM1 | reverse complement strand
TGAAAGATTGGCGGCGAGTGGCAACCCGATACGACAGGTGCCCAAAGGTCTTCCTCTCAGCCATCGCACTGGCGGCTACCGTCATCTATTGGCTATGAGTCCTGACCCTAGTCGAGGCGCTTGGACGCCTGGGAACATTTCGGAGCACCCCCCTCAACTCATGATCTTCAAAGAACGCCGGCTATTGTCGAGATGGGTTTGAATTGCTGAAATCCTGCTATGATCTTCTGGATTTGAACTGGGCGAATATTGAGGCAAGCAAAAGCCATATCTCTGCAATCGGTAAATTTTTTTCGCAAAATGATGACAAACGTGTTAGGGATATTGGCAGCCATTTAATGGATTCCGGTTTTTCTGCGCTATTGGTGACGGGTAAATGTGGTCCAAAGCTATAATTATTGTTTATTCTGTTTGCGCAATGACATTAGTTGCGTGTGCCCCCCCTGGTTACGAGAAAGCTGCGTTTACGGCTGTGTCCTGGCCGACCTCAGATCAACCCATGTCAATAGCTCAACGCGCTGAAATTGAGGGAAGATTGCGCGCCTTGAACTATTCAAACGAACCCGCTGACGGATTGATTACATCAAGCACGCGCAGTGCCATACGTTCGTTCCAAAGCGACATCGGAGCCCCGGAAAACGGCTTTGTGAGCGCGCAATTGTTGGATGCACTCAGAACTAACACCGCGTTTTTAACAAATGAACAATTAGGGCTGAGCGTACAAACGCCAGCACCAACATCACGCTCTATCGCATCTTCGGTCTCTTCCGCACCTTCAAGCGCCACAACGACTCCGGCAAGTGACCGTGGTGGTGAAGGTAATGGAAGCGGCGGCGGCAATTCAGGAGGTGGTAATAGCGGAGGTAGCGGCGCAGGAGGCGGAGGCGGAGGCGGTTGGAACTGATTGCTGCGTTCCAGCTTGGTTCAGCCCACGCCCTCAGCATCTCCAGATCAAAATTCAACCGCCGGTCTTATAACTCCCCGAACAGAGGGGGTCAGCACCGGCCAATAAAACTGAGGAAAAAACAGAGTTCTGCGTCGATCCTTGCTGATCGGGCAGCCAAAGGGGGACAGTACTGATGTTTGCTATGGGGGTCCGTAGCGATCGCGCAATTCCGCAGCGATCCCATGTCTATTTCACAAGATCTGATCACGGGCTTTGTCCCACCTGAACTGGGCTGTCTGACAGTTCAGTGTGAGTTTGTTTTGATTACGAGAGGGTAGAGGAGAACTCGAAATGTCGTGGACTTTGACAATGCACCAAGTGCACAGCCGTATCTGTTGGTTGGCCGCTCTCTTTTGCATTGGAGTTCTTGCTTGTGCCCTAAATGGCTCTACTGCATCCGCGCTACCTGCTAGTACCGGCCTTCAGAATGAAGCGGTGTCGGCCTTTAGATCGCTGTACCCGGATGTCGAAGACAATTTGACTGGACCTGGATCTACTCCACAGCGTTGTCGTAGTTGCCATCGGCTTAACACTACGGATCCGCGCAATTCATTCGGGGAAAGCTTGGAGGGCTCGGTGCCAACAAGCGCTATTGATTTGCCAAAATGGATTCAAGACGTTGCTGAAAGAGCGACCGATCCGTTTGTCCCAAAATTGAAATCGCCGTCCAGTGCTCGGGTAAAAGCAAAAAACCCTACTGATATCATGTTAGATTATGACAATGGGAACACTGTAAACGGAGGAGTTGCGAGTCTTAACTCTGTGACTTTGCTGTCGGCTCGTTCCGAAGTTTCTCTTTCAAGTTTTAATAAGTTGACTGTCACTCCAGACACTACTGTTGGGCTTAAACAAGGAGAAATATTAAAGGTTCAACCATTACCCAAGAATAATCAGGGCTTTGAACTGTTCACTATACCAGCTTCATCCAATTCCAATGTGAAAACTATCGATTTGGTTGTAAACACGTTGCCAACGCAACTGTCGACAGATGGCGGTTCTGTCGATGACGGCAGCGGAATTTACATCAGTCCCGTGATTAACACACTTTTCAGTGATGCTAACGACGACAACGTTACAGGCTTTGCGAGCGGTGGCATGAGGCCGACAGCGGTTGTTAGTGGAGGGTCTGCTCTGAATATAACGCCAACGTTCGGGTCTGGCGGAAACACGATTCAGTTCGACACAAACGCTTTCAGCGATTTAGTCCCAGGAGAGAGCCGCACGGTGACAATTTCGTTTGAAGCATGGGATAAATTCGACGTCGTTTCTGGCCAACTTGTGGTCACCGTGAACGGTGTTGACAACGCATCGAATTCCAGCCCCAAATTCGATATACGCCAAGTCACAGTTGATGAAGATGAAACTGGCCTGCCAATTCCAATCAATCTGCTCGAAGACAACAACGGCACGCCATACACTGACCCCGACCCAAATGACTCGCTTAGCGTTACCGGCACAGTACCAAATATAAGTAGTTTCCGGGGGATCAGTCGTTCCAATTCGATAGTGACACTGTCAGATTTGTCTTCATTTAATTCGTTGGGCGCTGGTGAAACCGGTACTATTGAATTTGATTATAGTGTTACGGAAACCCGTACCTTTAGAACAGGATTAACTGCAGTTGTCGCCACGACCCCTGTTCAGTTTAAGCTAACTGTAAATGGTATAAACGACCCGCCGACGGTGGACAATTCAAGCATTTCAACAAGCTTGGACGAGTCCGTCATTCGAGCGAACATCGATGTGCTGGATTTGGCAGGAGCATCTGATGTTGACGCGAATGATACACTGCGGTTGGAAAACTTGCGCAACCTTGTTCTGCCACCGCAAGTAACGTCCCTCGCGTCACCGGGCCAGTTTCGGATTTCCAGCAGTGGGACTCTTGTTGAGCTTCAACCAAGTTTCGATACCGCTTTAGCAACCGGTCAGTCAGTCGCTATGACTTTCGAAGTCGATGTGGTCGACGGTAGCGGCGCATCCGTTCCGATCAGAGTTGCCGTTAACATTTCAGCCGTGATGGCGGGTCATGGCGCGCTTGCAGGGCGATATGCTAACAATTTGAAAGACAGGTATCCGCTGTCGAATTTTCAGCAGGCATCGACACCTGGGTCGGCAGCCTGCTTTACGTGTCATATCCCCGATCCACCAAACAACGACGCGCTTTTCTCTGCAAAGCCCAATTGTGCTGATCCAAATGCCTTCACTTGGTATGGTCAACGGCTTTGCGAAACCAACAGAGGCGGAGAGTTCTTTGCAAGGCTTACAGCAGTCGAGGATGAGTTTGCACCAACGATCACAGAAACAGACCTGATCCGCGACTTTCTCGAAACTGATGTAGGAGTCCAAAACCCCGATCCGATCGAAACCGATCCGGGTTTCCGTGTTGATCGCAGGGGCTCAGGCTCCGGCGCTGTGCCCTCAACGATCCACTCTTACTTTATTGAAGACAACATCGGAGGAGCGTTTACGATCTCAGCTGCGGGCCGCGTGACCCTTGCCAAACGCGTTGCACCCGGAACGTACCCGCTGCGCGTTCTTCCAAGGAATATCGCAGGGTCAAAAACGGCAGGTGGGTCTATCCGAAACGTTCCGGGTTTCTACCCGCTCAACAAAGGCTTTACGGTCCTAACCGTAGTGGTGGCAGAGGCTGCACCTGTCACTGTCGCCGACGACGCGAATACTTTCGAGGATCAACCGGTATCTATCGCCGTTGTCGCAAACGATGTCGGCGGTTCGCCATCTCGTATTTCGCTGGACTCGAGTCCTGCGAACGGCTCGGCCGCGATCAATGGGCTAAGTGTGTCGTACACGCCGGCGCCAGGGTTCACCGGGCAAGACAGTTTCACCTATAGCTCGGAAAACGGAGCCGGTGTTTCGGCGCCAGCCACGGTCACGATCACCGTCGTCGCACAAGGCGGCGTTTTGGCCAAAGATGACAAAGCGGTGACAGTCACGAGCGGCAGCGCGCGTATTGATGTCTTGGCCAACGACGTTGGCGTGATTCGACAAGGCGCAAATGCAACTGTCGTCACAATCTCTGTGCCGCCGGATCCAAGTACCGGCAGCGTCAGTGTCGACGGTCAATCTGTCACGTTCAATGCCGCGTCCGGATTTACCGGTCGGGCTCGATTCAGGTACAACGGAGCCAATCCCGGCCTTTCCGGTCTCGGTGGATCATCGGCGGAAGTTGTCGTCGAAGTGTTGCCTACCGGTTCCGGTGTCATTGCCAATGCTGTTCGCGACCCAGAATTGCGCCGCGTCGCACAGAGTTTCGAGCAAAGCTGCGTCGGTGCGACGAACCAGGAATTTCTTAATGCTTGCGTCAATTTGACGGCTGCGGCGCTTAATGGAGAAGATATTGAAAATGCGATG
Organism: Ruegeria sp. AM1; assembly: GCF_056540745.1. Lineage (NCBI taxonomy): Bacteria > Pseudomonadati > Pseudomonadota > Alphaproteobacteria > Rhodobacterales > Roseobacteraceae > Ruegeria > Ruegeria sp. AM1. The sequence goes on along the minus strand of NZ_JBQFXH010000024.1, from coordinate 5,635 downwards.
CGAGCCCTTCGCAACGAAGAACATTTTGCCACAGTTGATGTTGCCCAGACCATGGCCCGTGATCTTGGGCGCGGGATATCCAACCGTATTCGCAACTTGAGAAACGGGGGTGTACGCGGGTTCGACATCAGCGGCGTCAACGTAACGATGTCCGGAGAGAGCATTCCGACGCAGCTATTTAGCAACCTTGTTCGCGGCACGCTCGGGCTTTCGCCAGAGGACCAATTGGCCGGTTCTCCTTGGGGATTCTTTGTCGCTGGCGATTTTTCCTTCAGCGAAAGGGATAGTACAACCAATTCGGAAGGCTTCGAAAGCCGGGCAGCCAATATTCTCGTTGGGCTAGACTACAGGCCAAGCGAGTCGAGAGCTATTGGTGCTGCTATTGGGTACACGGATGCAGACACTGATTTCTCTGATGGTGGGGGCTTGGACAGCAAAGCCTATCAGGCATCCGTCTACGGGTACGCTGATGATTGGATAGCTCCTGGGATAGACTTCGATGGCTATGTCACTCTTGGCACTGTTTCATACGACAGTGATCGTGGCATCCAGTTCCAGGCGAACGGATTATCAGTCGATGAAAGCGCTCAGGCCGATTTTGATGGCACTTACATCAACATCGTACCAACAATCTCTTATGTTCAAGGCCTCGGCAAATATGGCGATTCACTTGAAGAAGTGACATCGGGAACAGAATTGAGGTGGATAGTTGGGCTTGACTACCTTCGTTTGAAAACAGACGCCTACACTGAAACCGGTGGTGGTGGTTTGGCTTTGAACATTGAATCCGAGACCTACGACTCATTGCAGCTTGTTTTTGGTGTGAATGCAAGCAGACCGATTTACCTGGCTCGGCAGGTCAAGGCAGAGCTAAGGGGGGGGCTGACGGCTCGTGGAGAGCTTTTGGACGGTACCCGTTATGTAACTTCGAGTTTTATCAATGCGGGAATCGGCGCGCCGTCGTTTACTATTTCAGAGGACGGTTCCAATGGTATCGGCGGAACCATCGACCTGGGATTGTCCGTTGATCTGTACCTTGGCCAGCTGGATCTTGATTACGCATATGATTTTTCTAACGACGGGTTTAGCTCGCATGCTCTGTCGATAGGGTATCAAAAGAGCTTCAGTGACCGAAGTGACTTGAGTTTGGGATTCCAGCAAGACTTCACGGATTCCTTCGATTTGCAAGGCCAATACGAACTAAGGTTTTAGTTTCAGGACTTCGCCAATAGGGTGTACTGGTCATACGGTTTTACTCAGGTTACCTAATGTCAACAATTTGGAGCAAATCCTCCGACTTCTAGTTGGATCAGGGTCTAAGCGACCAATCGTGATTTAACGTTCCCTCTTGAGAATGATTAGTAGCCAGCCGCGAAGCTCATTTTCCAGACGGAAAAGGCGACAATGAGAACTTCGAAAAAGCAGTCGCGGTGCCCGGTGCGGCTGGTTTGTGTTTCACTTTGTCTTCCCTGCTAGTTCGGTGTGTAACAAATCGGCGTAAACGTCGGCGTTGATGCCGTGCCAAATAGCATAAATGTTACAGTGTCCGATACAGTTATCTCGTTGCGCCGCTTCTTTCCGCCATATCGGTAATCCAACATTGAAAACAAAGGCAAAACTCAGATCCCGTTGTGGCGCTGAAATACCCCATCTACTCACATTCCTTCTGCTCCTGTTCCTGCTTTGTATGGGGTATTATGTTACCGTGAACGTGCGCAGGGCAGAAAATGAACACCTCACAAGAGCATAAGCCACAGGCAGCAAAGGCAGAACGCCTTTCACCTCAGGACCAGTTTTCCGGGGAAGAACTCAACTCCATGTTGGGCGATGACGCGGCGTTGGTTCACAGCGGCCATGTCCAATACTGGCGGTTTCATAACACTGTGGGTCAGTTCAACGCAGCGGCACCCCGCAACGTCTGGCATATGGACTTGCATATCCAGAATGAGGATTGGAAGGTCGTCGCAAGTGACGCTAAGCGCATCCTGAATGCCTTCTGGGACGCCCAACAGCCCGAGTACGTAACTGCATCAAGCCCCGCCTATTGGCCGACCGTCGTATTGATGCAGACAATTGGCCTTCAACAGGTTGGCGTTTTGCCCTTAGCAGACGGCCCCACAATCCTTTGGGGGTGGCGGCAATGTCATTGATGAGCGCAATCAATAACGATCCAACTTGGAATGTGCCGACACCCTTTTCGACAATCGAGTTGCCTTCTGGGTGGCCCAGCAGGTCGAGGGTTGCCGGGCTTTCTGCTGGTTCTTGCTGTGTGTCGGTGGGGCTCCCCAATTTTGGGGAGAGACCTGAAGATCGGCCTGCCATTCAATAATGGTGGAAAATGGATTGCACCGCCGCCACCTCACGGAAAGTCAGCGTTCAATGGTTGCTGCGAAGCGGGCAAAACTGTCACATGGCGGCGATCGAGTATCTGACCAAGCGGCAAGTTTGCCTGTTGGTCCTACGCAAGCGCAAGCGGCAAAAATGTTTAAAGGATGCAAATTTGCACCCTTCTCGTTCACAAGTCGCTGAACCGCTTTCTAGCGGGAAATAGCGGGCATCAGGCGCGGACTTAGGCCCGCTTCAAACATTTTTCCCGAAAAACGGACAAAAAATGCACAAAGTTTTGATATGCAAGGAATCGATATACGGATAAGTATTTGATTTTATTGGCAGGGGCAGCAGGGTTCGAACCCGCGACCTACGGTTTTGGAGACCGTCGCTCTACCAACTGAGCTATACCCCTGTGATGCGCTCCCAGATATGCCAGCCGCGCGGCGGACTCAAGAGGCTTTTTTAGATTCCTCACCTCTAGCCCGAAAGACAAACAAGTTGCGCATGACGCGCAGTCCTATAAGACAGAGGTCTGCTGGTAACTAGGACCCGTGACGTGAGTATCCGCAAGAAAATCGCAGACAGCGAAGCCGTCCTGAACTGGGCCGCGCGGCGGATCGCGGGGTATATCCGCCTGGTGCACCGCAACACCCGCTGGCAGCGCATCGGGTACGAAGAGTTGGATCAGCTGGCGCAACAGGGCGAACCGGTGATCGTGGTTCTGTGGCATCAACGCCTTGCGCAGTCCCCTTACTTCTTTCCGCTTGAGACCGGTCGCATCTGTTCGATCACCTCGGCGGCGCGCGCAGGCAGCATGGTGGGACGCGTACAACGCCTGTTCGGCATGGACACCATTGCCATGTCCAGCCACAAGCGCCACGTTGCACTGTCGCGCGAGGTTCTGGGCAAGATGAAACAGGGCATCTCGATCGGGATTGCCGCAGATGGGCCGCGCGGCCCCGAGCGTATCTCATCGACCGTTCCGCTGATCTGGGCGCGCACCTCAGGCAAGCGTGTCTTTGGCATCACCTATTCCGCCCGTCACGGGCGCGAGGCGGGTACGTGGGACCGTCTGCTGATGCCGCGCCCCTGGCGAAATCAAGGGGTCTTCCTGTGCCGGGAATGGACGGAAACGGTCCCGCGTAAAGCCACCGAAGAACAGATCGAGGAGCTGCGGCAGAGCCTTGAGGATCACATGAACCAGATCACCGCCGAAGCCGACCAGATGGTTGGACGCGCGCCGTGGCAGCCCGCAGACGGATAGACAGCTTCGCCAGATTCACCAGATCAGAGACCTTGCCCGGCTGACAGCCTGCCCCTTTGGGGCCGCAGCAACTGCTCAGCTATAGCGGACGCGCATCTTGATCGCCTGAAACATGCGTCCCTGCGCGATCAATGCCGACATGAAATCATCCAGATAATCTTCGGATAAACCGGCCTCGATGGCACTGTCGAACATCTCTTCAGCCGCATCGAACTGCTGTTCCTCCACCAGAATCAACGCGTTGATATATCTCGAATAATAGCTGTCTGGCTGATACGATAACGCCTGATCAATCGCGCTGCGGGCTTCGGCAATTTTTTCAAGCTCAAGCGCGATCTCGGCGTGCAGGCGGAAATCGTAGTGGTCTGCATCCTCAGTCTCGACGCTGCGGCGAATGATCGCCAGCGCCGTATCATACTCTGCATCATCAAACAGCAGACTCGCCTGCCAGTAGGTCAGATAGTTGCTGACACCTGCGCGCGCCTCTGCCTCGTCCAGCACCGCATGCGCGGCCGAGCGGCGCCCCAGTTCAGAAAGCGCACGTGCCTTGCGCACATACCCATCGGCACTGTTGGGGCGGGCATCGATAACCAGTTCGGCGTCTTTGAGCGCCTGCTTGGGACGATCCAGCATCAGCAGGATCAGGGATCGGCGCGACAGGGCCGATACATAGTTCGGGCTCAAATCAAGCGCGCGGTTGACATGGGTCAGCGCCTCATCCCAGAGATCCTGTTCGGTCAGAACATAGGCCAGACCGTATTCGGCATTGGCGTCCTCGTCATCCAGCTCAAGCGCCGAATTGAACAGTTCGGTCGCCGCATCGAACTGGTGATCATAGGTCAGCGCCCAGGCCAACTCTCTGATGCCCCAGCGGTATTCCGGGTCAAGCGCCAGCGCCGCACGCATGTAATTCTCGAATTCCTCGAGATCGATCTGACCGTCCCAGCGCTGGCTGGCGGCCAGACCCGACAAATTGGGGGCCGTTGGTTTTTGCGCAACGGCTTGCCGAAAATACTCGGTCGCAGCGGTATAGTCGTCCTGCATGTAGAGCACCCAGCCAACCCCTTGCAGGCCGGGCTCTGCCTTCGGGTCGATGGCCAGGATTTGTTCAAAAACGCCCCGAGATTGCGCCAGCTCATCCAGGTCAAAATACGCCCAGGCCAACCGGTCCAGCATTTCGATCCGCTGCGCGTCGGAGGCGTCCGCCTCATCCAACGCGTGTTGGCAGATTTCGACCAGCCGTTCCGGCGTGTCCGCCTGTTCGATACAAGCGGAGGCATAGGTTGACTGAGAGTTGGTCAAAAGGGGCTTGGCCGCCGCATTGCTGCCGAGCGTTGCGCAGGCAAGCAGCAGGGCACTCGCATATGCGGTCGGTATAAGAAAATTATGGGTCATATTAGGTCGATCCGAAATGTTGTTACGCGATCTGTAGCAATTGAATGCGCCGGGAAAAAGACTTTTGCCCGAGATGTTTGCACGGCCCCGCCCTGCCCGCGTTGCGCCCTGTGGCCAAGGGCTGTCGCACTCGCTATAGCCGGCGCACATATCAATGACATAGTGAGACCACCCTGATGATTGAACGCATCGACATCACTGAACGGGCATCGAGCATCGTGAAACACAACGGCGTTGCCTATCTGAGCGGCCTTGTCGCCGAAGGCGATACGATTCAAGAGCAGGTGCGCGACTGCCTGCAGCAGATCGATGTGCTATTGGAAAAAGCCGGGTCATCACGCGAGAAAATGCTGCGGGTGACAATCTGGCTGGCCGATATGAAGGATTTCGCCGGTCTGAACGAGGTCTGGAACGCGTGGGTGCCCACCGGACACGCCCCTGCCCGCGCCTGTGGCGAATCCAAACTGGCGCGCCCCGAGTTGAAGGTTGAGTTCATCGTAAACGCGGCCTACGATTGAGATTGAGCGTAATGCCAAGACAAAAGGCCGCCCCTTTGGGACGGCCTTCTTTAGTTTCCTTACCGAGTTGCTCTCGGCAGATTTTCCTGTGGAAAATCGCCTGCCGCAACCAGGCGCGACACGCGCG
>NZ_JBQFXH010000023.1:0-19024 GCF_056540745.1 Ruegeria sp. AM1 | reverse complement strand
GGCGTCGATTGTCCTCATCCTTTGGTCCATCACAACCAGCTATGCGGCGCTGTTGGTCCTGGCGATGTTCGTGATTTCGGCTCTGCGCAAGCCGAAGAGCCAATGACCAGGCAGGGATACTGATCATGCCCAAAAAGCAGCGAACTCCGACAACCAGCCCGTTCCAGGTCAGGTGTCCTCATTGCGGAACCATCGCCAAGAGTTGGCATCACACGACAAAGTACATGCCCAAGGGCGAGACGCGTGGTGTTGCATGGTGCGAGTGTGGTCGCACTGGGGTCGACAGTGCGGGAGTGAAAGGCGTGGGCCGGGTGATCGAGGGATGAACAGCCAATTCGATCCCACTTTTGCGGACCTAGCGAATGCTCCTCGGTTAGAGCGATGGGCAATAATCCGAGATTCCAGATCCACACGTTTGCGCGGTGAAGTGACAGGGCACCCAGTCCTGGATGATCAACAGATCTTCACATCGCCCCTTCTTGTGCTCGATCGTTGCAAGCAATGGGCGCGAACGAAGTCGCGTTTTTATGTCTTGGGAGAACCCGCCTATAGACAACCAACAGAGCTGGAAATTGCCCGCCGACGCCGCCAACTAAAGGACCATCGCGAACGGCTCGTCGAGGAAAAGCCCGTTCAGTTCTACACGCTCTCTGATGCCCCAAATATTGCGCGCGCCGTTGCCCGTCACACATCCGCCACGAAACTGAGTGGGCGCGCTATCCTGGCCATCATGGAAACCGCGCATCCCATAGAGATGGCGGCGCTGGATGATGCCGAGAAGTGTTTGCTCAATCAACTTAAGGCGAAGCGGGATGGCATGCTTTTTTGACCAACAGGACTCCTGCACCACCGCCTGGCCAGCCCTCCGATATTTGAGGTCTCCGGGCTGTCCAGGCTCCCCGCAAAATCCACACCGACATCGCCCGCCACAAGGCAGGGGAGGAGTGGGTTTTGCGCCGTCCGCCAGGACGGCTCGCAAGGATCGAAGATCCGCGCAGGCTGGAAGCCGGAGTGCTGGGGTTGAGGGGATGTTGCCCCCACCCGCTGTTTTGGGATTCCGCAGGAGGGCCCCAAAACGGATAGCGGGTCTCCCTTTTTTACAAAGGGGAGATTTGGAGGATAACAATGGCCAAGGGTAAGAGCGGTTCATTCAGGGCCAAAAGCCTTGACCCAAGTGACATTTCCGCGATGGAAAATCATGAGCTTCGCAATGATATGTCCGGCCAAAAACGGAGTGTGCGAAAGGATGCTAACGGTGTTCCGATCCCCCCTCTGATTTACGATCCTTATGGAACCGGTTTCAAGATAGGTGGCCTCACGAGGGCGTACGCCAAACATTCCGAGGGCGCCGAGATGAACAAGCGGGCGAACAACATAGCTCGGCAAGGCATTGTGCAGTTCCCTACAGATCTCGAAATCACACCGGAAACCGAACAAATGATGTTGGATCAAGCCGTCGCATTCGTGAACAAAACGCACGGGGGCAATGCAGTTTTTCGTGCTCGACTAGATCGGGATGAGGCTGGTCGGCATGTTGTCGATGTCTTCTTTGCGCCGCGGTATGCGAAAACCACCAAGCGCGGAACAACAGATTGGATCAGCCTCACAAAGTTCGGCAAAAAATTGGCTGTTGAGCGTTTCGGACAAAAACCGAAAAAAAAGAGAAACAAAACCGGGGAGTTCGAAACAGTCACGGATGACGAAGGCAATCCCGTGATGGTTGATTGTGACAGCAAACACTACCAAGGCAAGGCGCTTCAGGATCTTTGGTACGAACACCTGCGCGACGAGGTGGGGCTGGAATGGGTGGTACGTGGAAAGGAGAAGCTCGGTCGAGATGCGGACAGGCTGGAAGTCGAGGAATATAAACTTCAGCAAGAGCGCGAGAAACTGGAACGGGATCGTGCCGCTCATGACGAGGATCTGCTGGAAGCCAAGCAACGGGCCCGAGAGACTTGGGAAGATGCAACTGATGCCTTGGATCAGCTGCATAGTGCGAAGGCTGAGGCAGACATTCTCCGGGAGCAAGCGCGCCAGGATGGCCTAAGAGATGCTGAGAGCACTATTCAGGCTGAAATCGACCAGCGATGGGCCAAGCATGAAGAGCATCGCTCAGAGGTTTTTGCCGAAGCCGAAGAGCGCGCATGGGAACGGGTCAAACGGCGAATTGACGAGATGGTCACCGAGAGAGCGTCCGAGAGACTCCAGAAGGCTGAGGAGACGGCAAAGGTAGTCTCAAAGCGCGAAAAGACCCTCAAACGCGCCCTCGATTTACTATGGGCCGTTTTGAAGAACCTCGTCGGTCAAGAATATCTGGCAGAGATCAAAACAGCCCATGAAGCTAAGCTTTCAGAACCTGCAAAGGAATTCAAACTTCGCGGACCGGAGGCCTCGTGATTTAGGCGAGCGCGTGGTGGCTGCGGAATTGGGTCAAGCAACTGCCCTTCTTCCAAAGGGCAATATGGATTGATCGCTGTCGACTTCTTCGAATCGATAGCCATCCAACGCCCACTCAACCTCAAAGGTCAGACTTTGCACAGCATTCCATGCCGCCTGTGCTGCGCGAAAGCGCGCGTAGCCAGGTTCGTCGGAGCGGCAAGCAAGCGCATCGGCGATTTGCATAATGCCACCATTCACCATTTGTTCGGATAGCGCCTCGGCCCAAGGCAGTTCAGATTTGAAAACAGGGTGACAGCCGAAGGCTTGGCGTGTCTTTGCGGCTTGAGGCAACCTGTTTTGACTGCCGATTACCAAACCATAAAGTTGCTCAGGACCGTCGAGAAACTTGCCAATACTATCCGTGATACGCCGGGCTTCGAACGGGCCTATGGCGGGCGCGATGATCAGATCAGCCATTTCCAACGCAACGAGTTGTGGTTCATAGATTCGTGCTGAGGTATCGACCAGCAACACGTCGATACCTTGCACTTGCGCTGCGGCTGCGCTGTCTTCAACTTCCTCAGGTGTCTCACATTCGATGAGATCCAATCGCTGTCGGCGCAGTTCGCATATCGTCATTTGCTGTTGCCAAGCACGAAGCGGTGAAGCTTCACATCCCACCAGATCGCTACAATCCATCACTGTAACCCGCCTGCCTAGGGCAAGGAAACCCGATGCCAGCGCCATCGCGGATACAGTACGGCCAGAACCGCCTTTGTTTGCAAAAAGGGTGATTGTTTTCACGTTAGAGATATCCTCACCTAATTGCTACTTAACGCCGAATTCCACTAGCATCATCCGCGCAGGATACTTGTAATCGGCTGCGAAACTAAAGATGTTTTTTCTCCAACCACTTACTGATGCAGCTGCAGAACTATCAAGTTCGAAACTAAAATGTCACGGAAGCAAGTAAACTGGGTCCGTGAATAACACGGCAAGGCGTCAGCTTATCTCTCGCAATAAGGCTTCAGCTTGCTCCAACACCGTCTTAACTGCTTCTTTCGACAAGTCAGGTGGATAACCGTATTTCTTGAGAATCCGCTTCACCAATATTCGCATCCGAGCACGCGCACTTTCTTTCTTGTGCCAATCGACTGTTGCGTTCTTGCGGACCTGCTCGAGCAGCTCGTGGGCGATAAGGCGTAGTTGTTCGTTACCCATCGCCTCTACGGCGTTCTCGTTTTGAGCTAAAGCGTCGTAAAACGCCAATTCTTCGTCTGACAGACCTTCGGATTCGCCCCGAACAGCCGAAGCCTTAATATCCTTTGCGAGGTCAATTAGGGTCTGAATCATCTCGACAGTAGAAATGGCGTTCGCATGATAGCGGGCAACAGCTTCTTCAAGACGCTGACTGAATGCGCGGCTTTCGACAACGTTTCTCTTGGCTTTGCTTTTAATCTCACCGTTCAAGAGTTTTTTCAGTGCCTCCAAGGCAAGGTTTTTGCGCTCCATGGACTGTATTTCGAGAAGAAACTCGTCCGACAGAATCGAGATGTCTGGCGTCTTGATGCCTGCTGCATGCAGAATATCCACGATTTCAGCGTCGGCGACCGCTTTGTTAACGAGTTGCTCAATTGCAAACTGCTTGCCGCGAGACGAGAGTTTTCCCTTTACGGTAGTTTTGCTCAGTGCAGCCCGAACGGCCTGAAGAAATCCGACCTCGTCCTTAACCTCTTTGGCCAGGTCGCTCGAAGACGCCAGAGCGTATGCCCGTGAAAGCTCAAGGGTCGCGTCCTGAAAACGCGAAAGCTCCTTTTTTTTGTCGGCTTCAGATGTTTGGCCGTGCGCAGCCGATGTTTGCTGTCCAATGACCCAATCAACCGCGTCGCCGAGTGCCTTCAGGCGGACCTGTGCAATACCATCAAGACCTGAACTATAATCATGGCCATTTAGCATGTAGCGGACAACGTCTAGTTTTTCTGCCAGCAGTGCCACGGCTTGTTCTTCATCGATCCCGGTGCGCTCGCGATCTGCTTCAGAGTATTGCGACAAAGCGTTCTTCAAGTTCTGGGCGATGCCAATATAATCGACGACGAGCCCGCCTGGTTTGTCGCGGAACACCCGGTTCACCCTCGCTATGGCCTGCATCAAACCGTGCCCCCGCATAGGCTTGTCTACATACATTGTATGCATACAAGGGGCATCGAAGCCCGTCAGCCACATGTCTCTGACGATAACCAGCTTCAAAGGGTCATCGGGGTCGCGCGCTCTCTTGCCTAGGTCGTCACGCCGCTTTTTGCTTCCGATATGAGGTTGCCATTCGAGCGGATCCGATGCTGAGCCCGTCATGACAATTTTGACCGCGCCGGTTGCATCGCTGTCAGAATGCCAGGCTGGGCGGAGCGCAATGATCTCCCTGTAAAGAGCCACACAGATACGGCGGCTCATACAAACTGCCATCGCTTTGCCACCAAGGGCGGAAGTTCTAGCTTCTAGGTGTCCGACGAGGTCGGCAGCGATCTGCTTCAACCGCTTTTCTGAGCCAACCAACGCTTCAACGGTACTCCATTTAGCCTTGGTTTTTTCCTGCTCGGACAACGTCTCGTCCTCGAGGATCGCTGCGATTTCTTTGTCGACCTTAGGCTTTTCGTCCTCGTCCAGTTCAATGCGGGCCAACCTGCTTTCGTAGTAGATCGGCACAGTCGCCTTGTCTTCGACCGCCCGTGTAATATCGTAGATGTCGACGTAGTCGCCAAACACCGCTGGTGTGTTCACGTCGGCCGTCTCAATCGGAGTGCCGGTAAAGCCGACAAATGAGGCGTTTGGAAGCGCTTGCCGCACATAATGGGCGTAGCCATATTTTCGTTCGCCGGTCTTGGGGTTGACCTTGGCATCTAACCCATACTGGCTTCGATGCGCCTCGTCAGCGATGACGATCACATTCCCACGGTCGGTCAGCGTCGGAAAACGCTCTTCACCTTTCTCCGGGGAAAACTTCTGCATGGTCGTGAAGATCACTCCGCCAGATTGCCGGGCCAGCAATTCGCGCAGCTCCTCCCTGGTCTCTGCGTGATCGGGGGTCTGCCGGATCAGATCCTTCGTCATTGAGAAGGTCTGGAAAAGTTGGTCATCCAGATCGTTGCGGTCGGTCAAAACGATCAAGGTAGGATTTTGCATCTCCCGGTTCCGCACCAACAGCCCCGCGAAGAATGCCATCAACAGTGATTTACCCGATCCTTGCGTGTGCCAGATTACACCGATGCGGCGGTCGCCATCTGGTTTTGATGCCTTGATTGCATTGGCCAACGCCTTCCGCGCGCCGAAGAATTGGTGATAGCCCGCGATAATCTTGAACGGACCCTCGCCCATGTCACCAAACACTGTAAAGTCACGCAAAAGCTCCAAAAATCGGCCCTTGTCGAACACGCCCTTGAGCAGCGTCGCCATTTCCTGCGGCCCCTCCGGCGTGAAATCATCTGCCGCGCCAGTCACAGAGCGCCACGGCATGAACCGCTCTTCATTGGCGGTAAGCGAGCCTATCCGGGCCAATAGACCGTCGGAACTTATAAGAACCGCGTTCGTTCGGAATAGGGATGGCACCTGCTGCTTGTAGGTCTGAAGCTGGGCGAAGGCATCGTCGATGCTCGTTGCTTCGCTGGCGGCATTCTTCAGCTCTATCACGGCCACGGGTAGGCCGTTGAGGAACACCACCACGTCAGGGCGACGTTTGTGCTTTCCCTCGATCACGGTGAACTGGTTCGTCACCAACCAGTCATTAGTCTGCGGGTTGTCAAAATCGACCAGCCAGACCTTGTCTCCCCGGATCGATCCATCATCCGCCTTGAATTCGATGTCTATGCCATTGACGAGGAGCGAATGAATGCGCCGGTTTTCCTCAATCAGGCTTTGTGAAGAAGACCCGGTTATCTGACGTAGCGCGTCGCGGCGCGCATCTTCTGGAATTTCGGGGTTCAGCCGCACCACGGCCTCTTGCAACCGTCCCTCCAACAGGACTTCACCGTAGGACGCGCGCTCGGGGTGTGTTCCATCGGGCGAGATCACATTCGCGCCCAGGTAGGGAAAGCCCTGTTCTTGGAGAATGGCCAGAGCCGCTTGTTCGACGGTGTCTTCGTTAATCATCAATGGCTTCCTCAGGTTGGGGAAGCGGGAGATCAGCCGTTCGTCGTTGCGCTTCTTTATAGGTTTGTCGCTCCACACCGAACAACAATTGAGAGACACTGACCTCGATGCGCCTTGTGTCGAACTCCTCCAACTCGATACCGACGATCAGCCTTCCATCTTCGATCCGAGCCCCAGCAAAACCGATATAAGCATCGATTTTTTCATTGAAGACGCCAAAGCGCTCATAGGGTTCAAAGGTTCGGACGGGGTCCGTCTGTTGATCCAAATAGGCGTCGTGGAGAAATCCAATCACGGTATCTGCCGCAATGATGGCCATCCGTCTGTGATGTTCACTCAGCCGATTGACAAAACCCAGCTTGCCATGACTCAGCGGACCCGCCTTCTTGCGAAAATTCCCAAGTTCGACAGTCAACGTGTTGTACTGCGAAATCACCTTGTTCAGAGGGTCTGTGCGCTCATCGACCAAGTCCAGCAAACGGATCGCAGCAGTCAGCCAGTGCCCAAGACTAGGATTTTCGCTCTTTATTGGGCTATCGGATCGTTCGCGGATGGGATTGATCGGATCGTCCAGTTCTTCGACCAAGGTTTTGCAAGCACACTCAACGATACTCTTGGCTGCATCGATGCAGCCATCGTTGCCCGCTCTGAATTCACGCTCCAGCGCTTCGTAAGTGTGTTGGAGCATTGCGGCATTGGTCCAGTGACGGCAAAATGCTGAGATGTTTGGGTAAAGGTCACTCAAACCAATTCCTCCACATCTTTCAGACGGATTTCCCCGGACATGAGTTTGGGAAGGAGGAGGTCTCGAGTGGCGGCTAGGGTTTGATTTTCTAAACTGTTTTGTATCATTGTAGCCAACAGCGGTCCGATGACCTCACCCATCAGCTCAAAGTCTTGTTTTTGGGGCAGAACACACATCGCCTCCGTCAAATGCGAACGCTTGATATGCCCCATTGTCACGGCCTTTGCTGCTGCTATCCGCTGGAATTCTGCCAAGTGATGCTCGACCCATCCTGAAACTACCCACATTGGATGCGTCTCAGATGTAACTTTGAAGAGGTGTTGATTAAGGGCGCCTTCGCCTTCGGTCCAATACTTGGCCATGAGACTACCAGACCAAGAAAAAATGTAGTCCCCGTCCTTGAGCACATATTTTTCAGGCACCTCTCGGGACGCGCGATTGGATTTCGCCGTCACCCCATTTCGCAGCTCTGCGATTTTGATTACAGGAAGGCTATCTTCGTTGGGCTTTGCTGGATATTTCTGTAATGCCAACCCGTTCAGAAAGTCTGCAATCTTGTCCAAAGGACGCTCCTCCCACCCTGTGGGCAGGCCGTTATCCCTGAAGCTGTCTGGGAAGAGTGCGGCAAGTTCGGTGGCTTTGGTGGGGTCAGGGGAAAGGCCGCCGAGGATGGCGGCGGGGCCTGTTTCACCTGCGGCCTTGCGGTGGGTGGGACCAAAATCAATGAACCAATCCCGAAACACCGCCCGCGCCATAGTTTCCAACGTCTCATTCATTCGACGGTTCAACTCGATTTTCTCGTCGAGAAGCATCAATGCGGCCAACGCTTCCTCGTCGGCCTTTTCTCCAAAAACTGGAACTGGAATGCGGGCCAAGTCCTTGAGGTTAAATGTTGCCTGAACAGTAGTGTTTGCATGTGCCTGTATGAATTGCTGGGCAGTCACGGTTTGCAGCGCATAGAACGCCCAGCGTGCTTTCAAAATGTCGTCGAAGGGTACTAGCCCAACAGCGCGCGCCAGATTCCAACCCTCAATTTCGTCAGGTGCAATTGCGACTTGGCCAATCGAGCCAACCAGAGAAATCAGAAGGTCGCCAGGCCTTGGTCTAGAACGCCGATACTTGCTTTCAATCTCTGGCGCGACGGCAAGACGGTCAGCTAAGTCGAGCGTGTTACCTCGAAAATTGTTAACCCGAACAATCGGAACGCCTTCGTCATGAAGCTTCCCCGGCTGTACAATCCCATAAGTGATTTTGCGCTTCTGGTCCGCAAACTCGGAGAGGGGCAGGTAGGCGGCTTCAACCATTGGCGATCTCTAAACCAAGAACGGAAGCCAATCGGGACTGCAATCCAGATGCCTCTGTGATCTGCTCGGACAGTTGCGACCTCAACGTAGAAAGCTTTTCCTCAAACGGGACAGTGTCGGCGTCATCATCCGCAGCACCCACATAACGACCGGGCGTCAGGACGTAGTCATGTTTGCGGATCGTTTCCAGATCGGCACTGGCACAAAAACCGGGCTCATCCTGGTATGCTGTATCTGGTGCTTTGTGCCGCCAGCGGTGGTAGGTGTCTGCGATCTTCTCGATTTCGGATTCGTCAAAGTCGCGTCGCACACGGTCGACCATTTGACCCATATTGCGAGCATCAATGAACAGTACTTCGCCCCGCCGGTCGCGGTGGCCATTGGCGGATTTGTCATTGGCAAGAATCCATAGACAGGCGGGAATTTGCGTGGAGTAGAATAGCTGACCCGGCAAAGCGACCATGCAGTCGACCACATCGCCACCGATTTGCTTTCCCTCATCATCAAACATTGGCTCGATCATCGCCTTTCGGATATCACCCTCCCCCGATTGCTGGGACGACATGGAACCGTTGGCGAGTACGACACCTGCTGTACCGCGAGGGGCAAGATGATGCAGAATATGTTGTAACCAAGCGTAGTTAGCATTTCCCTTGGGAGGCGTACCGTACTTCCAGCGGGCATCCTTGGTCAGCTTGTCACCACCCCAGTCCGAGATGTTGAAGGGCGGGTTGGCAAGGACGAAATCGGAACGAAGATCGGGCAACTCATCACGGATAAAGGAGCCTTCGTTGTTCCATTTAATTTCTGCGTCGATGCCTTGCACTGCAAGGTTCATCATGCACAGCCGCCAAGTCGTATGGTTTATCTCTTGACCATACACGGCGATGTCGTCTCGTCTGCCTCCGTGATCTTCGACAAATGTTTCAGACTGAATGAACATGCCACCCGACCCGCAGCACGGATCATACACGCGACCAATCATTGGCGAGAGCATACTTACCAATGTCTTAACTACTGATTTTGGCGTGAAAAATTCTCCGCCGCGCTTCCCTTCGGAAGAGGCAAAGCCAGCAAGGAAGTACTCGTATACACGGCCAAGAATATCCCGCGCATCATCTGCATGCTTCCTCATATCGATGCCGGAGAATAGGTCGATCAGGTCCCCAAGCATTTCTTTGTTGAGAGTTGGGCGGGCATAGTTTTTGGGCAGAACGCCCTTCAGCTTTTCGTTGGAGGGTTCGCGCTCGATTGCCTCCATCGCATCGTCGATGATCTTGCCGATGTTGGGATCTCGTGCCATGTCTTTCAGGTGCGACCAGCGCGCCTCTTGCGGGACCCAGAAAATGTTTTCGGCAAGGTATTCCTCGGGATCTTCAGGGTCAGCGTATTCATCTTTTGCCAGCTTGGCATGATAACCTTCGAATGCCTCGGAGATATATTTTAAGAACACTAGGCCAAGCACAACGTGCTTGTATTCAGATGGTTCGAGGTTCCCGCGAAGCCTGTCAGCCGCTTTGAACAGATCAGCTTCGAACCCAAGTTCTGATGGTTGAGCGCTCATCGGGTAACCTCTAGCGAGGGGTGCGCGTTGAATGACATGCAGAGGGCGGCTGTCCAGGCGACAACGATTGCCGTAGCGGTTACACTGGCAAAGACAACTGCTCCCGAGTGTGACTCGGTAAGTAGGTGTTGAATCCCAAAGCCAATCCATCCCAGGCCAGCCGTGAAACAGGCAACCATCGCCAGTATAAAACAGCGTCTACGTGCGAGACTAAGCCGAGAAGCATTGGTTTTTGCGTGTGCCTGTGCAACGACCCTACGGGCCTGATCGATGAACGGATTTGTCATTTTTGATCTTTCCTCAAAGTTCTGAAGTATGCCTCCAACCTGGAGGGATTCAGGCCGCCCTCTCGGAGGATTTCGTCAAATACGTATTGGACCACGTCGGACTCATAGTCGGGGCTCGGTGTTTCATTCTCGGCGATGAAGTGCTCGCGGACGGCTATTACGGCAGCTTTCACGGCATCTCGGACCTCAAGGCCAGAACTCGCGCCGTCTCCAGTTAATAGCCATGCGATATTTACTTCGTATTTCTCGGAAATGCTCAGCGCTACGGCCAAAGGCAGATCCCGAATGCCTAGCTCGTAGTTTTTGTAGGCGCGGTCTGACAGCCCAAATTCTGCACCGAATGCAGCCTGGGACATACCTGTTGCTTTCCTAATCGATGATAATCGCTCTTGAAGACTGCTCATCGTTACCCTATGGTATCATTTGTTACCAGAATCAGCGACTGAGAGTCGATCTTGCCGCATTTTTCCCAACTGTAGCGATTCGTTCCCAGTTCGCCAAGTTAATGGAGGCTGTATTGGAAGGTTTCTTTACACCACGAGAATTGGCAAGCGCCTCAGGATGGCCGGAGAAGACAATTCGAAGCCTGATATCCACTAATGAACTGCGCCACATCAAGTTGAACCGGCGTTTCTTTGTGCCTGATGGCGCGTTGGAAGAGTTCATTGAGCGCAAAATGGTTGTGCCAAAACCGAAGGGTGATGCCAATTCGGAGGCCCAGAATGACACCCAAACCTGATGAAAGGCTTGGCTCCGAAGTATTGGACACTGGGCTGACGCCTTCCCAATGGGTCGAGCTCCTCGCTGGCCGTGGAATTTCCATAAAGGAACGTACGTTGCGCCAACGTGCCAATCGGCTCGGGGCGTGCTGCCGACTAGGCAACGCGATGATTATTACCGCCAACCAAATGGACATTATTCTGAAAGAGGGCCAAAAATGCCGCTCGAACCGTACAAACGCGGCCATATCTACTACGCCAAAGGTAGAGTTGAATTCAATGGTACGCCAATCACAGACTACTATCGGAAAAGCACTGGCTCACTTACAGAAGCGGGCGCAAATGACTGGATAGCTAACGAAACGGCTAGGCAACGTCGTGCCTATATTGTCGGCCCAGAGGCGGCACTAACATTTGCCGAGGCGACAATGCTCTACCCTGCGACGCCAAAAACAGCACAAAAGCTGATACCAATTGTCGAAGAGTTGGGGAATATGCCCGTTGAGTCGATTACGGAAGAGGTACTGAAGGACCTGGGTAGAGTGCTAAAGCCAGAGGCTTCAACTGATACCTGGTGGCGGGATATCGTTACTCCAGCGCGCGCGGTCATCAATAAGCTTCACCGCACAAACCGAAAATTTTCAGCCATTTCAGTTAGCAGCTACTCTGGCGAAGAATTGAATGCTCAAGATGAGCGGCGAGGTAAATTGAGCCGTGTGGAACGGGAACCCTCTGACAGAGATTGGATTGAGCGATTTTGCCAGGTAGCTGACGTCCACAATGCAGCACTCGCTCGTTTCATGTTTGAGACCGGTGCTCGTATTGGACAGGCAGTAGCGGTCACCGACGTTAACGTTGATTCCGCGAAGTGCCAAGTACAGTTAAAGGCGCAAAAAGGCCATAAGCAGACTTGGGTAGTCGTATCTCCCGAAATGATGGACGAGATACTGGCATTACCCCCTAAAAGAAATCGCAGTTCGAAGACAGGTAAGCTGCTGGAGGCACGCGTTTTTGGTTATAACAGCTCCACCGGCTACAACGGGACGTGGAAGCGCATTTGTGCCAAAGCTAACATTCCTTATCTTTCCGCCCATGAGGCGGGGCGTCACGGCTTCTTCACTGAGCTAACGGTAAATATGGGTGTAAACCCTGTTGACGCAGCGAAAGCGGGACGTTGGAAAGATCCCAGCGTTCCCATGCGTATTTATGCCCATTCGAAGGCAGATGAAGCCGCAATAAGGAGGCTATTTCGTACAAATCCAGTACAGCCTTCGAGCAACACCACTCCTAACGCACTAAAAGAAAAAGGAAATTCTGATGATGAATAACTCCCTCCTAAGGGGCAGGTTGCAGGTTCGAATCCTGCCGGGGTCGCCAACACCTCTCTAAGCATTTGATTCTCCTGATTTTTTATTCTGAGTTGGATCGTGGGTCGCGGAAGTTGGACCTTTTTGTTCTTGCTCTGTGCTGCTGAGTACCATCCTCTTGTTGAAATTGCGAATGTATCGTTCGATCTCTGATAGGCTTTCATGACCTGTCCAAGCGCCTATTTGAGCGGTGGTCCCCCCTGCTTCCACAAGAGCTCGAGCTCGACTTTTTCGTAGCCCATGCGCTGATCTTCCGTTAACGCCCGCAGCTCTTGCTTTTGCCGCCAGCCACTGACCTGCAGCCTTTACGCTTCGAGATTTTCCGTGAGCCGTGGTGATCCACGTGACATGCTTGTCTTTCCGCGCGTCCAGGGCCGAATGAAGAAATGCAAGTTCTGGCTCCATACCGTAAGCAAACTCCGGCAGGGCACGAGCAAACGGAATTGCTACTTCACCTCCTGTTTTCTGCTGACGAAAAACGAGCCACCCATCCCGATCTACGTTACCATGGCCGAGTCGAACTGCATCAGAGATGCGTGCGCCAGTCCAGAAAAGGATTTCAAGAGCAAGACGTTCAGGAGTTTCGATAGGCCAATGTTTACGAAACGCCTCAATTTCTTCTTTTGACCAGGGAATGTGACCATCGGATTGAGCCACTGGAGCTTTCTTTACGCCTTTTGCCGGGTCTTCAATGTTGTACTTTTGGGCCAGCCACTTTCCGAGACCACGCCAGGTTTTGAGATGGTTGTTCCATGCATGCCCGGAGAATCTGTTGAGGTCTGCTTCAACATGCTTTTGTTGAAGGTCCGACACCCGCGCGTGTCCGTATCGCTCTCGGATGTCATCCAGCATACGTCGCCTTACAACACGAGTTCCCTCAGCCAACCCAATCAAAAAGGCATCTGATTTTAGATATCCCTGGATACCGAAGTCCAAGCTGCCGCTTTTGGCTGGCAGCCTAATTGGCTCATTGCTGCCTGCAGCAATGGCGTAGGCAGCAAAAAAGCTTGGGTGGTCTGGTGGAAGATCAGGCATAGCGATGCCCTTCCGACCCTTGGGTCGAAAGTAATAACGAACATTGCCACTGGGAAATCGCCCAGAAGAGTTCAAATATTTCATCTTCGTTAGCAACCGAACGCCTCATCGCAGCTGTTTCCAGGTTCCCATTCAGACGTATCTACTCTTGGCAGCTCTGCTAAGGCCTGATCGAGCTCCCAGCGAAGCCACAAAGCTACTCCGTCTGCATTTCTTCCGGGGGGGTACTTGCCGTTCTTAACAAGCTTATCAAAATGACCCGCTGAATGACCGCAGTAGCGCGCAGCATCGGCACGACGCAGCGCGCCACCCCAATCCATATTCGCGCGCACATGTTTCATTGATTGGTCCTACGGTTGTTCGTTGCTTCCGACTTTAGTGGAAGCTCCGCTTGAACAGTTTTTGCTTTTCCTGGTTCAATCAGCGCCTCGATATGCGATGGCAAAAGAAGCATGAGATGCCCAAGTTGGTGATAATTCCCAGTTTCGCGCGCTCTAGCGCGAATGAGCCTCGGCGACACATGAACCCCATGTCCTGCAAGAGTCTGACTCCACTCTTCGGGTGTTTGGCCATGCGTCAGCAGTTCGGGCACTGTTTTTCTCCGTTCCTTGTAACTTTTTACATTAATGCGCAATTTTGCTTTACAAACAAGTGGGTGCCGATATTATTTATAGAACCGGAACTATAGGACTGATTTTTTAAAATGAGCTTCAAGTTACAAGGATTTAACGGCACTCCGGAGGAGGAGCATGCTGCCGAAGAGGCGGCGATGCAGGCGATGATTAACGACCAAACGCTTGCCCAGGCGCTCAGTGTGAAGGTGCATGAGAACCTTGAGGCTTTCCGTAGGAAGCGCAAGTTCAAGAAGGCGGAAATGGCTGAGATGATGGGTGTATCCGCTCGCAGCTACTACATGTATGAGACTGGCAAACGGGCAATTCCATCAAGCGCCCTAGTTCAGCTGGAAGCGTTTACGGGCGCTGACCTGAATGAGGTTCTTCTAGGTGGTTCCAAAGCTCCAAAGCTTGATGAGATCAAGTTTGTTGTGGATGAAGCTATCAAAGCGCTTTGTTTTCTTGGCCATAACTATGAAAATATGCCTATGAAAACAAAGCGGGAAGTCATCGACAAAATGTTCGCTTGGCAACCTGATGGTGTAAAAGCCAGATCTGCTAACATCGTAGATGCTGTAAAGTCGGTGACCCGTTACAAGTATCACCCCGAAGATCTACCAGCACCGCCATTCTGGGAAGATTATGGCGAGGATCAGGAAGCCTATGAACGTGACATGGCTGAGTGGGACAAGATAGTCGCCGAAGACTTTCCCAACGACGAAAAGAAAAGAGAGAGTGGCAATTGAAAGTGGCGGTGGACAAGGCAAACGTGCGGTCGTAACAAGCGCTGCGTCTGCCTGTCGTTTGGCGGCGTCGATGACCTCGGAATGTCGATGTTACATGAGCTATTATCGTTGCATCGTTTTGTGATTACGTGGAAAAAGTGCAGCGAGTGAGCATACCCAGTGCTGGTTCGGCCAGGGTTCGCCCTATCCAAGCGACGATATACGTTGCTTAATCTTTCACAAGAATCATTGGCCTTAGGGCGTTGTCGTGCTAGCGCACGCTGTATTAGGCATTTGCAACACTGTCCTGCTATTGACTCTTGAGACGTTTTCGAGTCCGTCGCCCTTGTTGCCGATTCGCACAAGGGTTACATTGTGATTCGTAGGGAGGTTGTGGGCCGCACATGACAGTATTGCCGAAAATTCTAGAGCAAGAACCGCTTGTAGATGCATTGTTCGAAGTGCGTTTGGATGGTTCGGTGCCTCATGCGGACATTCTTCCGGGTATTTTGTTCCATCAACTCGACCCAAAACCAACGATTAAGCGGCTTCCTGCTGCTGAGTTTCCTCAGCCTGTCCGCGCCAATGACCCGAACTTACGATACGCCCCGATTCAGCGACTAGAATGGGGAAATTATGTGATCGCTGTCGGCGACCAAAACATTGTCATTAGCTGTAAACTTCCTTACCCTAAGTGGCCTAATTTCAGATCAAAAATCCTCGAGATCACCTCAATGATCGCTGACGCTGGCGTCGTTGGAAAGGTAGAAAGATTTTCGGTAAAATATGTGAACCTGATTAGGGGTAATTCTCTCGCCGAGCAAATCGCAAAAATTGATTTGGCGATCAGAATTGGCTCACTTGAAGTCCAAGACGACCACATCAACATGCAGGTTCATCATGTTGAAGGTGACACAACACATATTTTGACAGTTATCACCGACGCTCACGGCAAAATGCCAGATGGAAGTGAAGCACAAGGGGTTGTTGTAGATATAGATTCAATTCGGAATATTCAGCCCGTTGGTTTCATTGATTTTGCGGCAGGCTTGAAACCCGAACTTGAGACGTTGAGGCAGTCAAACAAGATCAGATTCTTTGACTGCCTCAAGCAAGAGACGATTGATGAAATGGGGCCAATTTATGAATGAGCTAGTTCAAACCAAAACAGGAACCGCAACTGCGGCCATCGTCGGCTTGAACGCCGCATTGGCCATTGGTCATGCCGTTTGGCCTGCCGACGAGCCCGTTTATGTAACCACTCAGAATGTACCGTCATTCAGTTTCTTCGAAAAAACGATTACTTTTTCTAAGCTAGAAAACACACACGAGTTTGCGAAAGACATCGCGTCTGTGTTTGCATCCCTGTCCGAGGGGCAGGAGCCTCTAGGATCTGAGTTTGAGGCCGTTTGGGATGCCAACCTGACTGAGCTCTATGAGTCCTGATTGCACATATGAATTTCGACGCTGAAAGTCTTCAACAGCAGATACCATACTACCTTACAGCCGAAGATCGGAAGATACTGGTCGACGAACTGAAAGCAATTTCTCAGGGCGGTGCTGCCGATTATTTTCTCAGCCCCTACCATGACTCGTTCAAAGAAGACACGCTACAAGGCGATGGTTGGCGCGGATTTCAGTTGTTCATGTTCGACTCCGGTGAGCGGCGTTCGGTGCGCGGCTTGGTGCTATCCAATTCCTGTGACGTTGATCCCGAGAACCCACGCGATGTGCCCGCGCGTTTGATTTTTGCGCCCTTGGTCAAACTGTCGATCTACGAAAACCTCCTTCGAGCCAGTGGGATTGAATCGAACCGAGTTGATGAGAAAGTCGCCATGATCAAGGCGCAGAAGACAACCAACATGTTCTTCCTTCCAGCAGGTGGCCCTTTGGACGAAGATTACGTCGCACGGCTCGATGATGCGCACTCAATGCCGGTTGCAGCACATACGACTGCGGAGGATAGGGAAAAACTGTTCACGCTCAGCAACACTGGTTTTTACATGCTTGTGTTGAAGCTCTCGGTTCATTTCTGCCGACTGCATGAGAAAGTGAATCGGAAGCCGAATCCTACCGCTATCGCTTGATTCAGAACTGTTCCGTTACGGCAGATCGTGTGCGTCGCAAAACTGTTGCAGAAACTGCATCATGGGCCATCAGGTCCGCGAAGTTTGAACTCCTTTGCGGGTTCTGAAAGCTTGGCTTTATGAGCTGTTTTTATCGCCGCTAGATCTTCTCGACCGATGAGGCTCTTCAAAACGGCCCATAACATTTCGAGGGTGCGTTTGAGGGTCTTTTCGCGCTTTGCGGCTACCTTTGCCGTCTCCTCGGCCTTCTGGAGCCTCTCGGAAGCTCTCTCGGTGACCATCTCGTCAATGCGCCGTTTGACCCGTTCCCAAGCGCGCTCCTCCGCCTCTATGAAAGCCTCTGAGCGATGTTCTTCATGCAGCGCCCACCTCTGGTCAATTTCGGCCTGTATGATGGTCTCAGCGTCTTTGACAGCTTCCTGACGTGCTTGTTCTGCCAGATCTTTATAAAGATCTGGTGGCACATGTTCACGGCCAGTCTCTTTTTTGGGTTTGCCGCGCTTCAGTCGATTGTCGAGGTTGTTCTGAGCCCACTTCGCCCAATCTGTTTGCTGTGCAGCCCAACCGCTCGAGACCTCGTACTTCTCAGCCAACTCATTGTTGGCCTTTCTAACCGAGATCGAAGGCTTGCTAGATCCGCTTTTGTGGTATTCTGTCCTGATGGGACTGGCGAGGATATCAACGTTTCCGCTTCCAGCCTCATCGGTGTCATAGCGCACAGCCCAAACGGCTCCCTCACCCATCCAGCTTTCAGCCCATAGCTTGGCTTCCGCAATGAGTTGCTGAACGCGTACATTAGCTAGGTCCCGGGGATCTCCAGTCTCTTCGAGCCACTCTGGTGACACGCAGACAAGCGCGTGAACTCCTAGCGCCGCATTCTTTCGCTCGCTCTTCACGCCCATCTGCGTTTTGTGCTCGCGGTAGGCCTTGGCGTAGTCAGCGCCGCCGCCCTCGAGGCCATCACCCATCTTGGACCAGAAATAGTTGGCTGTGTGGCTGCGGCCCTCTACCTGTCGGGCTTGAGAAGTTCTATCAGTTCGCTTGGCATGGCTTTCAGCAGAGACGATATCTGAAAAACTGCCCAGATTGTTATTGTTACTTTCTCGCTTCAAGTTCCGAACGAATGCGTACAGGGGATCAGACATTGATTTGTTAAGCCTTGACTGAGTCAATCGTTAGCACACGTACGGTTGGGCGAAATTCCTGTCGGATTTTCGCCTCGCTCCGCTCAACCAGTGTGCCCTCCGGGGGCCTCCGATCTTGCAACTTTCAGCCGCGATCTGCGCGGATCTACGATCCTTGCGAGCCGTCCTGACGGACGGCGCAAAACCCACTCCTCCCCTGCCTTGTGGCGGGCGATGTCGGTGCGGATTTTGCAGGGAGCCTGGGCAGCCCGGAGACCTCAAATATCGGAGGGCTGGCCAGGCGGTGGTGCAGGATTCCTGTTGGTCAGAAAAGCATGCCATACTGCTTCGCCTTAAGTTGGTTTAGCAAACATTTCTCAGCATCGTCCAGCGCCGCCATCTCTATGGGATGTGCGGTTTCCATGACGGCAAGAATAGCGCGCCCATCCAGTCTCGTTGCAGTCGTACGACGGGCGACGACGCGGGCAATGTTTGGAAAGTCTGAGAGCACGTAGAGCTGATGCATTATCTCCCGGCGGGACTGACTGCGTTGTCTTTGCAACTGGCGACGTCGGCGAGCAACTTCCAGCTCCATTGGTTGTCTGTAGGCAGGTTCTCCCAAGACATAAAAACGCGACGTCGTTCGTGCCCATTGTTTGCAACGATCGAGCACAAGAAGGGGCGACGTGAAGATCCGTTGATCATCCAGGACTGGGTGCCCTGTCACGTCACCGCGCAAGCGTGTGGCTCTGTTATCCCGGACTTGTGCCCATCGTTCTAACCGGGGAGCAATCGCCAACTCCGAAGAAGTGGGGCTGAAATTGCTGTTCATCGGCTTGTCGGCTTGCGTAGAGCCGAAATCACGAACATCGCCAGGACCAACAGCGCCGCATAGCTGGTTGTGATGGACCAAAGGATGAGGACAATCGACGCT
>NZ_JBQFXH010000022.1:0-19358 GCF_056540745.1 Ruegeria sp. AM1 | reverse complement strand
CCACCGTCTCTCCAGTGCGTCTCCGCCGTCTCCAGCGTCCCAACAACAACCTCAGTAGCGCCGGTGAAGGGCGTTCTAAGTAATACTACAAATACACGCAAGTGGAAAATTCGAAGAAATGGAAAAAAGAGGAAATTATCGTTAAATCAGTCAGTTAAGTGAGAACATCGGATCCGAACCGGCATCTAACCACCGTCAGAGGCCACGAATCCCGTAGTGCGCGCCACTCCTCGACAGACTCAGCTGCGAGTCAGGCAGAGTCGGCACCTCGAAATCGAGCCAAACCACCCGGAAATGGCAGACGGACAATCAGCAAAGCGAGAATCGCAACCAGATAGAGCAACGGTTCAAGCTGGAGGCCTTTGGCCAACATCACATAGTGCAGCGCTGCAAGGATCGCTGCGGGATAGACCAGCAGATGCAATTTGCGCCAAACCGGACCCAATCGGCGCACTGACAGGTTATTTGATGTCATCGCCAGCGGCAGCATCAGCAAGAATGCCCCCATGCCGACAGTAATATAGGGACGTTTGACAATATCGGCCCAGATCTGACCAGGCACCTGAACATCAAGCACAAGCCAGACCAATAGATGCAGACTGACATAAGTGAATGTCAGAACACCGATGGCACGGCGAAACTTCATCAGGTTCAGGCCCACATAGCGCCGCAAGGGAGATATCGCCAACCCAAAGATCAGCAGCTGCAACGCCAGCTCACCCAACTCATGTTCCAGTGCCTCGATCGGCTCGATACCAAGGCCACCCGTCAATCCAAGATAAAGCAGCCATGGCGCGGGCAGCACCCCGAGCACATAGACAACCCAGACCGGTATCCGGCGTAGCAACTGGTTTACGCTCTGCATGATCTTAGTAGTTTTCCTTGAGATCCAACCCTTCATAAAGACCTGCAACCTCGTCCTCATAGCCATTGAACATCAAAGTCGGCTCGCGCTTGGCAAACAGACCTCCGCCAATCCGACGTTCGGAGGCCTGCGACCACCGGGGGTGATCCACTGTTGGGTTTACGTTGCTATAGAATCCATATTCGCGCGGTCCCGCCATATTCCAGCTGGTCGGGGGCTGCGTGTCCGTCAGCGTGATACGCACGATCGACTTGATAGATTTGAACCCGTACTTCCACGGCACCACCAAACGCAGCGGCGCACCGTTCTGATTTGGAATCGGTTTCCCGTAGATGCCCGTCGCCATGATGGTCAGGGGATGCATCGCCTCATCCAGTCGCAAACCTTCGCGATATGGCCAGTCCAGCACCGGGAACTGCACACCCGGCATCTCATCCGGGCGATAGGCGGTCTCGAACGCCACATATTTGGCGCCCTCCTGAACCCCCGCCATGGCCAGCAGATCGGCCAGCTCGAATCCGTTCCACGGGATCACCATTGACCAGGCCTCGACACAGCGGAACCGGTAGATGCGCTCCTCGACGGTCATCTCGGACATGATGTCTTTGAAATCATAATCTCCGGGGCGATCGACCAGACCGTCGATTTTCACACTCCAAGGCTCGGTCACCAACGTATGCGCGTATTTGGCGGGATCATCCTTGCGGGTGCCGAACTCGTAGTAATTGTTGTAAGAGGTAATCTCTTCCCAGGTGTTCGGTTCGGGTTGCTCAGAGGCCCCAGAGGGCCGAACGCCCGCCATCAGACCAACACCGGCAAGCCCGGCCATGATCTGCCGCCGGTTCAGAAACGCCGCCCTTGGGGTGGCGTCTGCATGTGTCAACGTGTTGGTCCAGCGATGCGCCATTTAGGTCTCCGTTATCCGCTTCCTCTTCAGTGAGGTAATGCCTGATACCACAGCACCAAGGAAACAGGCGTCACGATTGAGCGAACAGTTTGTAACGAAAGAGACCATAAGCGCTCTGAAAGGACACAGATGAAGGGCCTGTTGCGGTGATCTGAAAGTGATCCATTGCAAAAGCCTCCGCAGCATTCTTTAACGTCACAGACCGGGCCGGTTGTGTATTGCGGCTCGGACCATGCTACTACTTAAGTTAGAGAATACGACATTGCTTTTTGCTCAAGCGTTCCCCTTTTCGTTCTCGATTTTCTGGCGCATGACGATGGTGCTGCCGGTCATGTTCATAGCGCTGATGCTGTACGGAGTCATCGGCGGCCTGCTGGGGTTCCTGATCGGTTTTCTGGCGCCCGCGCTTTCATTCCTGACGACATTTCTGATCATGGCCTCTTCCAGCGTCCTGCCAACGCTTATCGGCACAAGGATGGGATTACAGGCCAAAGGCATCCAGCCCCGGACGCGCATCTGGGGGTTGTTCCTGCCCGCCATCATCTATGGCGCGGTTGAAGGTGTGAGTATGACTGTGATCCTTGCCCTGATGTCACTATTGTCCCTGTCGGTCCTGTCGCCCGATCTCTTGCAGCTCAATCCGGTCGTCGGGCTGGCCGCGCAATACTCCAACGTCGCGACGGCACCATTGGCGCTGCTGGTGCTGCTGACTGTTTTCCTGTCGATATGTTCCATTCGGGCTAGCTTGCTTGTGCCCATTACGTCCGCCTCGATCGGACGGGACCCGGACGGACTGCCATATACACCCTTCCGGCATTTCAGAGCTTCATTCGGCCCGCTCTTTTCACTGACCGTGGTCAGCTATATTGCGATGACGGCCATATACGCCGTTATCATAATGCTAGTCATCGGCACCGGCGTTGCGGAAACGCTGCAAGCCGAGATCCAAGAGCTGAGCAACATGACGACCGGCTTCGCCCCAATCCGGCCCCTCTGGTCGCTGATTATCTTGCTGGTCGTTTATATGCTTGTCTGGACATGGGCATTCAGCCTGCAATGTGCAGGCGGTGTTCTGGGCTATCTCGATCTGAGGGATACCGCAGACAAACCCGCGTCAGCAACGCCACCTTCCTCGGGGCCAGAACCGATATCGCCAACTGCCAGCACCGGCCCGAAGATGTCGCAGGATGAGCTGCGCGCGCTGCGCAAAAGCCGACAGTCGGGCAATTTCTGACGGCTGCTATTGAGTCTGCGTTTCAAACACTCTGGCGAACAAAGACCCGACCAAAACGGAACCGGTGGGCGTCAGATGATCGCCGTCACGGTACAGGACATCTCCGCCAACAGACGTCAAGCACCCTGCTTCCGAACACAGAACACTGTCGAGCCGGATCGTCTGGGCCCCGGTTTCGGCAATCACCGCATCCAGGCCGGACACGGTTTGAGAAATACGGTCCTGATATGCGTCCAGTGGCAGCACGAAATCATCCGGCGTACCACCAGCCGCAGCATATCGGAAAATAGCCCGCGGCGCGTGCAGGCCAATCTCAGGCGCAGGGTACACGACAAAAACCTGTTTCCCCGCTTGCTGAAGCGCAGAAATTGTCTTTGCCAGGTGGTTTAGAACAAGGTCTTTCTGCCCAGATTCGCGCTGAGGCTCATCCGCCACTACTGAGCTCAGCCGAACGGCACCTTTGTGCGCTTCGAGGGCGCCATAACCTGCACCCTCCAGAAGCGGTTGAAACCGTGTGGCCAGAATAACCGAGTCAATTTCGGGATCGTTCACAATACGATCCAGCATCCAGTTATTCACTTTATCGCAGCTGTAGTTCTTGCCATCTTCACGCTCCAGACCAATCAGGGGCGGGCAACCACATACGCCATAATACCCCGCTCGCACGCCGGCGGCTTCGGCAATATCGGCAACACCGTCCGTCAGATGGGCGGCGTGGCTGTCGCCCCACAGCGCCACCCGCAAAGGCCCGGACGAGCCGAGCTCGCGCAGATAGGGGTCGGTATTTTGCGCCGTTCCGGAATTCAGACACGAAACCGAGGGCCTGACACCGATTGTATCCGCAATACGAACAACGCCTTTATCGAATCGGCCGGGCCACCCTCCGCCGACATGCATGGCGCCGCCTACGCAAACAGCCAGCAGCGCCACCACACCCGACCCAGCGAAAACTGATTTTGCCGGAATGAGAAAGCGGCCCGCCGTTTTGCGCCGGAACGGCTGTTCAACGAAACGCCACGACAAAACCGCAAGCGCCAGAGTGATCACAATGACCCAGACGGTTTCAGAAGTCGTCAGGAACGGCGCATCCCCTCCGGCGGTGTCGATGGCATAATACCGATAAAACACAATGACCGGCCAATGCCACAGATAGAGCGAATAGGACACCAGCCCGACCCAGACTAGAGGCGCGAAAGACAGGAATCTGGATACCAGCGTTTCCCCGCGCGCGCCCGTAGCAAGAATGAGCACCGCGCCAAGGCACGGGACCAGAGCCCAAAAGCCGGGAAACTGGGTCGATGCATCAAACAGAAACACGCTGAACGCTATGCAGGCCAGGCCGCTCGCAGCCAATATTTGATTGAGAAGACCACCCTTCGCGCGCAACGGCATCAGCGCCAGAATTGAGCCCATACCCAGCTCCCAGAAGCGGAATGGGATCAGGAAAAAAGTGGCCTCGGGATAGGCGGGCGTATACATCACGCACAGGGCAAAGGACACCAAGCTGATCGCCAGCATGGACCATAGGGGCTTAAAACGTTGGGCCGCGAGAAACATCAGAAGTAGCGGCACAACCAGATAGAACTGCTCTTCTACTCCCAGCGACCACGTGTGCAGCAGCGGTTTATATATTGAGTCCTGATCGAAGTATCCCGCCTCGATATAGAACAGGATATTCGATGAAAACAGCGTTGCCGCAATCATACTCTGACCGAAATTCTTCAGGTCCTTGGGTGCCTCCAAAAAGCTCGCAAGAACGGTCGAGACAATCAGCACCGCGAACAAAGCAGGCAGTATTCGCCGCGCGCGTTTCTCATAGAAGTCGATGAGAGAAAATTGGTCTTGCGCCAGCGCGCGACTGATAATTGTAGTGATCAAATAACCAGATATTACGAAGAAAATATCGACGCCAACAAAGCCGCCATCAAAACCGGCTATGTTCGCGTGAAAAAAAAGCACCGAAAGAACGGATATGGCCCGCAGGCCATCAATGTCTTTTCTATAGGGTGTCGACATCAAAAAATACTCAAACTAATTTACACAAATCGCACTATGCCGGACTAACTAACATAGGTCGCGATGGTCCAACACAAAAGACCGTGATCTACTCTATACCATTTTGAGAGTAGATGCAGCCCTTGCAGCGCGCAAAGCAACCTAAAAAAACCCGCCATTCCGGCGGGTTTTTGTTCCTTCACATCGCATCCAACAGGTCAATGCACTACGGCATCATCCGGGCGCGGGCGTTCTGATGTTCCGAGACGGTCGCCGATGATCAAACCATCAGTTCCCGCCGCAACAGGAACGGTCTCTCCGTCTTTGATCTCACCTGCCAGCAGGGCCTCGGCTAGCGGGTTCTGCAGGGCGCGCTGGATCACGCGTTTCAACGGACGCGCACCAAAGACCGGGTCATAGCCTTCATTGGCCAGCCATTCCCTGGCTCCATCGTCCAAAGCCAGCTCGATCTTGCGGGCGGCCAGACGTTTTTGTAGGCGTGCCATCTGGATATCGACGATGCCATCCATATCGGCCCGCTTGAGCCGGTCAAAGATGATGGTTTCGTCCAGACGGTTCAGGAACTCGGGCCGGAAATGTGCCCGGACTGCGTCCATCACATCCCGCCGCGCCTGCGCGCTGTCCGCGCCTTCGGGCAACTGGCTGAGCGCTTGACTCCCAAGGTTCGACGTCAGGATTATCAGCGTCTGTTTGAAGTCCACGGTGCGGCCCTGACCATCAGTCAACACGCCATCATCGAGAACCTGCAGCAGCACGTTAAACACATCCGGGTGCGCCTTTTCGACCTCATCAAACAGCACGACCTGATAAGGCCGACGCCGCACGGCTTCGGTCAGCACACCGCCTTCGTCATAACCGACATAGCCCGGAGGGGCACCGATCAGACGGGCAACCGCGTGTTTCTCCATGAACTCGGACATGTCGATGCGCACCATCGCGTTGTCGTCGTCGAACAGGAAGTTCGCCACCGCCTTGGTCAGCTCGGTTTTCCCCACACCTGTGGGTCCCAGGAACAGGAACGAGCCCAGCGGGCGACCTTCGTCATTCAGACCCGCGCGCGCGCGGCGCACGGCGTTGGCCACAGCGGTGACCGCCGCATCCTGACCGATCACGCGGGAATGCAGATCGTCTTCCATCCGCAGCAGTTTTTCACGCTCGCCTTCCAGCATCTTCGAGGTTGGGATACCCGTCCAGCGTTCAACCACGCTGGCGATCTGTTCCGGACGCACCGTTTCCTCGGCCATCATGGCGTTGCTTTCGGCGTTCTCAGCCTCGGTCAGCTTTTTCTCAAGCTCGGGGATGACGCCATAGGACAGCTCACCGGCCTTGGCCAGATTGCCTTCACGCTTGGCGATCTCCAGATCGGCCCGCGCTTTGTCGAGCTGTTCTTTCAGATCACGCGCACCCGCAAGCTTATCGCGTTCGGCCTGCCATTGTGCGGTCATCTCGGCAGATTTCTCCTGCAGATCGGCCAGATCCTTTTGCAAGGTTTCCAGACGATCTTTGGACGCGGCATCATCTTCCAGCTTCAGCGCCTCTTCCTCGATCTGCATCTGCAGGATCTGGCGATCCAGCTGATCAAGTTCCTCGGGTTTGGAATCCACCTCCATCCGCAGGCGCGAAGCTGCCTCATCCACGAGGTCAATAGCTTTGTCGGGCAGGAAACGGTCTGTGATATAGCGATGCGACAGGGTTGCCGCCGACACCAGCGCCGAGTCCGAGATGCGCACGCCGTGGTGCAGCTCATACTTTTCCTTGATGCCGCGTAGAATGCTGATTGTGTCCTCGACGGTCGGCTCAGCCACAACAACGGGCTGGAACCGGCGCGCAAGGGCCGCATCTTTTTCGACATATTTGCGATACTCGTCCAGCGTGGTCGCACCGATACAATGCAGTTCACCCCGCGCCAAAGCAGGCTTGATCAGGTTCGCCGCATCCATGGCACCGTCGGATTTACCGGCACCGACCAGCGTATGCATCTCATCAATGAACAGGATGATTTCACCGGCAGCCTCGGTCACTTCGGTCAGAACGGCCTTGAGGCGTTCTTCGAACTCACCACGGTATTTCGCACCGGCGATCAGTGCGCCCATATCAAGCGCTAGCAGTTTCTTATCCTTCAGCGATTCCGGCACGTCACCATTGATGATGCGCAAGGCCATGCCCTCGGCAATCGCGGTTTTACCCACACCGGGTTCCCCGATCAGAACCGGGTTGTTCTTGGTGCGGCGCGACAGAACCTGCATCGAGCGGCGGATTTCCTCGTCGCGCCCGATGATCGGATCGATCTTGCCCTCCGCAGCCGCCTCGGTCAGGTCGCGCGCGTATTTCTTGAGCGCGTCATAGCCTTCTTCGGCGCTCGCGCTGTCGGCGGTGCGACCCTTGCGAATGTCGTTGATCGCTTCGTTCAGCTTTTGAGCGGAAACGGCTCCAGCCTCCAAAGCCTCTTTGGCCTTGGATTTCACCATGCACAGCGCCATCAGCACCCGTTCGACCGGCACAAAACTGTCACCCGCCTTGGTGGCGATCTTGGTGGCCTCGTCCAGAACCTTGGCAGTCTGGCCGTCCATGTAAATCTGGCTTGCATCGCCGCTGACCTTTGGAATTTTTGCCATCGCGGCATCCAGCGCCTCGACCACACGGTTCGGTGCGCCGCCAGCGCGTGTGATCAGGTTGCTGGCCAGCCCCTGATCGTCATCCATCAATGCTTTCAGAATATGTGTGGGCTCCAGCCTCTGGTGCCCCTCGCGCAGTGCAATAGTCTGCGCCGCCTGCACGAAACCCCGTGCCCGCTCGGTGAACTTGTTCAAGTCCATGCGTCCTCTCCTTTTCCAAGCGCCCTAAATATGATGCGCCCGCTTGGCGGCACGCGTCGGTCTGGGCCTCACATTCAATCTGGGAAATATCTTTGGCAGTTCAAGGGGCTGGGCGGGCAATTCCTGCGCTATTCGCGCGGAACGGAATAAACCGTATAGCCCCCGGTTTCCGCCACCTCCTGCGCCCCATGCATGTCGACCAGCGACTGCGCGGCGTTGCTGCCTGTGGGGCAGGACACAAGGTCCGCCGTATGGTCCAGAAACTCGGCGGTAAAGGCGGTTTCACCCGTGACCTGGCACCAATCATCCGCCGTTCTGTATCCGCGTATCAGGTTCAGGTTGTCATTTGTGGGCGGCGGGGCCGGGTCAACGATGACATCCGGCACCGGATCCGCCGTATTCTCCTGACACGCCCCAAGAACAATCGCGAATCCCAGCACAGCCAGTCTTTTCATGTCTTGTCCCTCTTGATGATGACCGCACCGACCATAGCACATGGACAGACCGCCCCGAACCCGTTAGGACGCAGACGTTTGCCAAAAAGGAGCGCCCCATGTCCGACGACCGCCTGATTGTAGCCCTCGACGTCCCGAACGCCTTGCAGGGCCTGGCCATTGCCGAACGGCTGGGGGATGCGGTGTCGTTTTACAAGATCGGGCTGGGCATGCTGACCGGAGGCGGGCTGGCCCTGGCCAACGAGCTGAAACAGGATCACGGCAAGCGCATCTTTCTGGATATGAAACTGTTCGACATCGGCAATACGGTCGAAAACGCTGTACGCGGGCTGGCGCAGTTTGATCTGGATTTCCTGACCGTCCATGGCGACCCGCATGTGGTGCGCGCCGCCAAAGAAGGCGCGGCTGGCAAGGACATGAAGATTCTGGCGGTGACCATCCTGACCTCGCTGAATCGCGAAGATCTGGATGCCGGGCTGATGAAAGACGGGGACGTTCAGGAGCTTGTGGTCGAACGCGCAGCCCGCGCGCTTGAGGCCGGTGCCGATGGCGTCATCGCCAGCCCGCAAGAGGCTGCGCTGATCCGCGCGCTGCCGCAGGCCGAGGGCCGATTGATCGTCACGCCGGGGGTGCGCCCCACCGGGGCCGCGCTGGGGGATCAGAAACGCGTCGCGACACCGGCGTCGGCCATTGGCGACGGCGCAGATCACATCGTTGTCGGCCGCCCGATCTATCAGGCAGACGATCCAAAAGCGGTCGCAGAGGCCATTCTGAACGAGTTAAATTCCTTGACACGGCACTAATCCGCACGCGGCATCGTCGGAAAAATCACCCCAGAACGATGCACAAGCAGTTGACCTCGCGTCAATTTTGGCTTTTGCCGCGCCAAATTGACCCTGTGCCCCAAAACACACATGAAAGCTGCGTGTTTTGGGAGATGCGGCTTAAACCTATATAAATATGCGGATTTGCGCGATTCTAAGGGGGAATACTCCCCAACGGGTCATCTTCCTGAGCCCGTTACCTTCCCCCCGCCGATGTGTGGGGGGTCTTCTTTTTCACCACCCCCCCGGCCCTGCGGTCAGAGATCGGCTTCGGCGAGAAACAGGCTCAGCCGATGGGCAAAACCGGGAATGGCCATCGGATGCGCCATATAGTTGCCGGGCGTCATCAGGCACCATCCCTGCCCCTCATCCCCGAACCGAACCCGTGCGGCATCGGAGGGCGGGCGCTGTGCCACAAAAAACCAGTTGGCACCAAATTGACGGGACCAGACAAAATCCTCGCCAGACAACTGTAGCCCGACCTCTTCCATCGTTTCCCGGATGACGCAGGCAAGCGGGGCCTCGTCCCCTTCGCGACCACCGCCCGGCAAATCCAGATGGCCAGGAAACGGGATATCCGGTTTGTCGTCTCTTTCGATTACCAAAAGATCCGTCCCAAGAAACAAAGCCGTTTTTGCGCCGGTGAAGTCCATATGCGTCTTTTGATTTGTTCGCATCAGAGGTAAATTCTAGTCGATCGCCGAAACGTTCCAAGCCCATGCCGGCAGAGAAGTGAACATATGCCCGCCCTGTGTCGAGATTGCTTTGCTCAGCTGGATCAGGACTCCAGATGCCCCTCTTGTGGCAGCCCCCGCATCACGTCGCACCCTGAACTGTTTGATCTGACCATCGCGCATATGGATTGTGATGCGTTTTATGCCTCGGTCGAAAAGCGCGACAATCCAGACCTTGCCGACAAACCTGTCATTATCGGTGGTGGCAAACGCGGCGTGGTCTCAACCGCCTGTTATGTGGCGCGCATTCGCGGGGTGCGATCAGCCATGCCGATGTTCAAAGCCCTGCAGCTGTGCCCGGAGGCCGTGGTGATCCGGCCGCGCATGTCGGTCTATGCCGATATCTCGCGGCAGATTCGCGCGATGATGGATGAATTGACCCCGGATGTAGAGCCGCTGTCGCTAGATGAGGCGTTCATGGATCTTTCTGGCACCGCCCGTCTGCATGGCGCGCCACCTGCCGCGATGCTGGCCAAACTGGTGAAGCGCATGAAGGATGAACTAGGCCTGACCGGCTCGATCGGGTTGTCGCATAACAAGTTTCTGGCCAAGGTCGCCTCGGACCTCGACAAGCCGCGCGGGTTTTCCGTGATCGGGCAGGCCGAAACAGCCGCCTTTTTGCACAATAAACCCGTCCGGCTGATCTGGGGCATCGGCCCAGCAGCGCAAGAGTCGCTGGACCGCGCCGGAATTCGCACCTTTGCCGACCTGCTGCGCTGGGATCAGGAGGCGTTGACGGCGCGCTT
This sequence comes from Ruegeria sp. AM1, assembly GCF_056540745.1. Taxonomy (NCBI): domain Bacteria; kingdom Pseudomonadati; phylum Pseudomonadota; class Alphaproteobacteria; order Rhodobacterales; family Roseobacteraceae; genus Ruegeria; species Ruegeria sp. AM1. The sequence goes on along the minus strand of NZ_JBQFXH010000022.1, from coordinate 8,761 downwards.
TGGGTCGATGGGATATCGGCTATGGCATCTGGCGCGCGGTCAGGACAAGCGCCGCGTCTCGGCGGATGAGCCGATTAAATCGATCAGCAATGAAACCACGTTTTTCGAGGATACCGCCAGCATCGATATTCTGGATGGTCACATCTGGCGCATGTCCGAAAAAGTATCAGACCGTGCCAAGGCCAGAAGGCTGGCTGGTCGTGTCGTCACGCTCAAGCTGAAAAAGGCCAATCACAAGATACTGACGCGGCGGGTCTCGTTGCGCGATCCGACGCAGATCGCGGATCGGATCTATCGCACCGCGCGCAACTTGTTCGATCAGGTGGGGGACGAAGGGCCATATCGGCTGCTGGGCTGCGGCCTGTCTGATCTGTGCGCCGAAGATCAGGCCGATATTTCCGGCGACCTTCTGGACCCCGGCGCGACGCGGCGATCACAGGCCGAGCGGGCAACAGACAAGATACGTCAAAGATTCGGGACCAACGCCATCGTCAAAGGGCGGTCTTTGCGCTGATCACCTACTCGGCGGCCAACCGGGTTGATTGCGGGCTGATACAGGCAATCTCGGCGATGACATCGCGCAGAATATCCCTGAACGCGTCAAAATCGGCGCTCAGCTCGATGGTTTCCTCGTCCATATACAGCGAGCGGTCGATCTCAATCTGAACGGCGTGCTGGTGACGCCCCGGACGCCCATAGGTCTGCGTCACATAGGCCCCGGCAAAGGGCGCGTTTCGGGCCACGTTCAGCCCGGCGGCAGCAAAGGCCGCCTCGATCTGGTCCACAACTGCCCCCGACGCCGAAGCGCCAAACCGATCACCCAGAACAATATCAGGTTTGTTGCCGCGGGCATTGCCTGAGATGGCAACCGCCTCATGCGGCATGGAGTGGCAATCGATCAGAATCGCCTGACCAAACTGTTCATGAGAATCGGCCAACAGAGATTTGAGGCGTGCATGATAGGGGCGCCAGAACGTATCAATGCGCAGCCGCGCCTCATCCATCGTCAGCTTGCCGCGATAGATCGCGCGGCCATTGGCAACCACGCGCGGGATCACACCCAGCCCCGAGGCAACGCGCGGGTTGTGACCCTGTTTGCGCGCGCCCAGAATCAGGGCCGGGTCCAGCTCATCCGCGTTGCGGTTCAGGTCCAGATAGGCCCGTGGCATCGCGGCTTTGAGAAAAGGCGCGCCAAAATCTGCCGCCGCATCAAACAGCAAATCCACATAAGCATCTTCGGATGAACGAATCACATTGCGGTTCAGAACCGTGCGCTTTACCAGCGCCGCAGGGTAATCCCGGCCACTATGCGGCGAGGAAAACACCACGCAGGACGTGCGCTTAGCCGGCATTTCCAATCGGTAGGCTGAGTTCTGCATGGGCGCTCCTTGTTCATACCGAACATAGACCGGAAAATAGTTCTTCCAAACCCCTTGATCCCCCAAACGACTCCTTTTATAGAGCCCGCTACCGGCGCGGGGTTCCGCGCCCCATTTCGTTATGGGGCAGGTCACGCAAAGGTTCGTGGGCGGTTAGCTCAGCGGTAGAGCACTTCGTTGACATCGAAGGGGTCACAAGTTCGATCCTTGTACCGCCCACCATCGTTTCACTGTTCCGGGGCTCCGGGACACCCGACTAACCCAGGCGCTGGCCACGTCTTTGATGAAGGCGCCGCAGATTGGAGACAGACCATGAAGGTCAAGAACTCGCTCCGCTCGCTCAAGAACCGGCACCGTGATTGCCGCATTGTGCGTCGCAAAGGCCGCGTCTACGTGATCAACAAGACGCAGCGCAAGTTCAAAGCTCGCCAGGGCTGAGAACTGCATATTACTGTTTGAAAGAACCGCGCCGTCAAGCGCGGTTTTTTTGTTTGCGACCAGCTGTCTGAACGGGCGTTATTGCGACCACAGCGCTGTCTCAGGATAGAACTGGGACCATGCGAACCAAAACGCCTGATGGCTGCCCAGATCGGCCCCATTCGCATCCACGGCCCTGATACCGCCCGCATCGCGCACAAGCCGCACGTTTTCAAATGCGATCTCTTTGCCCCGGTTCAACGCCAGCCAGGCGGCGCTGCGCTGAAAGGCGACAGGCTGGCCCGATGCGGTCACGACGCCAATGATATCCTCTTGCACCGGCAGGCGCGGGTCGACATCACCCACCGGGAAAATCGGGCCGTTGGCATCCCGCCCATTGCGGAAGTCGGGATCCCGGCCCAGAGCATATCGTTCCAGCAAGACGGTGGTCTCGGGATGTGCCTGCTTCCAGGTGCCCCAGTCCGTTGTCACGACGCTTGCCTGTTTCAGCTTGATTCCCTTTCGGGCAAGCGGCCCGGTGACCGCGTGACCCAGAAAGGTGTCAAAAATCGAATAGGTGTTCAGGTCATACATCACTTTGTTGGACCGGCTCAGCAAACCGGATGTGCGCAGGACGGGGCGTTTCACGCCACCGGGCAGGCGATCGGTGAAATAGGCCTGCGCCGCGCCGCACAGGGTGCAGTATGGAATCCCCAAAGCCCGTCCACCTAGCGTGTCATTGACCATTTCGCGAACTTCCATGATGCGGCGCGGATAGGCGCGGTACTCGCCGTTGACCTCAATGCCAAAAACGATGTCGTCATCATCAAGCCAGGTCGCCTCCTCGGCTGAGCTGACCTCGGGGTTGTCCGCTGCCGGGATGCAGTCACAGGACCTGTCCGTCTGGTCATAGGGCCGGTCATCGATCAGAACACCGCCCCATGAGACCAGCCGCCAATCGATATCGCCTTCGACAAAAATCCGGTCCCAGCCGGGAACAACGCCGGTGAATATCTCACGCTTGAGCGGCAGATAGCCCGGTGGTTCCGGTATATCCCAAGCCAGCAGGTGATCTGTGACCGATCCCCAAGGGTTCCGACGTTTGATCCTTTTCCCCAAAAGCTCTGAGGCCGCATCGGTCAGCCTTTTGTCCAGACGCTGCGAGGATGAGAAACGCATGAGGTCGCTGATCACCCAGACCAGTCTGGGGTCTTTCGACTGCGCCACCGCCGACAGGGCCGCGGTCTGTTCATCCCCCCAGCGCGGATCGCTGACGATCTCGACCAGCGCGATACGAACCGATCGCTCCAGTTCAGGCGACAGGGCTCCGGTGGGGACCTGGGGCGGCTTGCCGAACTCTTTGATCACATGATCCGGCAAGGGCTCGGATTCAAGCGCGTGTGCCGCAAACGATACCGCCAGGAACATGGCAGAAAGCAGCACGCGCGCTGCATTTTGAAGTCGGGTCATCCTTGGCCTCCTTATTGACTGCAATCGCCGCTTGGTCGGGCAGTACATCCCGCTGAGCGGCCTTTCTCTGTGCAAATACTGCGCGGTCATCAGGGCTGCGCCCAATCACGTTTCAACAGGCTTTTGTGAGGGGCCGTATTTCCGTCGAAAACCGCAAAGCCACGTGGCTGTCAGAACCCTGCGACGGGCTGCGGCACTATTTCCCAAGTAAATCTATCAGATTTCCTTGCATCCCTCTCAGAATCGTTTAATTGACCAAATCAGTCGGGTTAACCCGCTCAGATTTACAATGTTGGGACACATCATGTTGAAATCCTCCACCAGTATTGCCGCCGCACTGACCGCTCTGATCGCCACATCCGCAGCGGCGGAAGGTGAACTGAACCTCTATTCTTCGCGCCATTATGACACGGATGAGCGTCTGTATTCCGATTTCGAAGACGCAACCGGCATCACCATCAACCGCATCGAAGGCAAAGCGGATGAACTGATTGCCCGGATGGAAGCCGAGGGCGCAAACTCGCCCGCCGACCTGTTGCTGACCGTTGACACATCGCGCCTTGCGCGGGCCAAGAATGCGGGCCTGCTGCAAGCCATCGACAGCGAGGTGCTTGAGCAGCGCATCCCGGCCAATCTGCAGGACGAAGACAACCAGTGGTACGGTTTCTCGCAGCGCGCGCGCATCATCTTCTTTGACAAGGACGAGGTCGCCAATCCGCCTGCGACCTATCTGGACCTTGCCAAACCTGACTACAAAGGTCTGGTCTGCATCCGTTCGTCCAGCAACACCTATAACCAGACGCTGCTGGCCTCGATCATCACCAACCATGGCACCGAGGCTGCCAAGACTTGGGCCGAAGGCGTTGTCGCCAATATGGCGCGCGAGCCGCAAGGCGGCGACACGGATCAGCTGCGCGGCATCGTCTCGGGTGAGTGCGAGATTGCGGTGTCGAACTCGTACTACTTTGCCCGTGCGATGCGCAAAGACGTCAAAGGCCTCAGCGCTGACATCGAAATGATCGGCCTGCAGTTCCCCGCGCAGGACGCTCAGGGCGCGCATATGAACCTGTCGGGCGCCGGCGTGGCCGCCAATGCGCCCAACAAAGAGAACGCCATCAAGTTCCTTGAGTATCTGGCAAGCGATCAGGCGCAGGTCTATTTCTCGAACGGCAATGACGAATTCCCAGCCGTCGACGGCGTCGCGCTGGCCGAAAACGTTGCCGCCCTCGGTGAGTTCAAGGCCGATGACGTGAACCTGTCGGAGGTGGCCAAGAACATCCCCGAAGCGCAGAAAATCTTTAACGAGGTTGGCTGGAAGTAAACCGGTCAAAATCTGAACAGCCAAAGGGATGCAGAAGACTCTGCGTCCCTTTTTCTATTGCACCATCATCTTTTCTGGGTACTATTCTCATATATGGAACTGATTCTCATATATGGCCATGCTGGATGATCTCTCACTTCGCCTCGCCTCGCGGCTGAGCGAGCTGCGCCAAAGCCGCAACTGGTCGCTGGACCAGCTAGCGCAGCACAGCGGCATCAGCCGCGCGACCCTGTCCCGCATGGAAAAGGGCGAGGTCAGCCCAACTGCAGAAAGCCTGGGCCGCCTTTGCGCCGCTTATGGTCTGCCGATGTCACGGCTGCTGATGATGGTCGAGGATAGCTTTGACCCAAGGGTACCGTTCGAACGGCAGGTCGAATGGCGCGACCCAGAGACTGGGTTTACGCGCCGCTCCGTCTCACCCCCGGCTGCGGGGCTGAGCGCTGAGGTGCTTGAATGCCATCTGCCGCCGGACACCACGATTTCATACGATGCGCCACCCAAACCCGGTCAGGAACACCACCTCGTCGTGTTGGACGGGCAGCTGACGCTGACGGTCGAGGCGACTTCACATGCGCTCAGCGGTGGCGACTGCCTGCGGTATCACCTGTCGGGCCCGACCCGGTTTGAAACGACAGCCGCGCGCGGTGCGCGTTATATCCTGGTGCTGATATGATCACCCGACTGGACCCTGCATATTTCGAGACCGCGCTGGGTGATCTGACCGATATCCTGCATACCTGCGTGCATACCGGGGCCAGCATCGGTTTTGTCCTGCCGTTTTCCCAAGCAGAGGCCAGGACCTATTGGCAAGACCGCGTGCTGCCGGGCCTGCACTCTGGTGCGCTGGATGTGTTTGCCGCCTATGGCGATGGGCGGATATTGGGAACGGTGCAACTCATCCCGGCGGATATGCCCAACCAACCCCATCGCGCAGATGTGGCCAAACTGCTGGTCCACCCGCAGGCACGGCGGCGCGGGCTGGGCCGCGCGCTTATGGGCGCGCTTGAGAACCGCGCGGCAGAGTTGGGAAAGTCCATGCTGGTTCTCGACACGCGCAGCACTGACCCCTCGCGCATTCTATATCAGAGCATCGGCTTTCAGATCGCGGGCGAGATTCCGAACTACTGCCGCAACCCGTTCGAGAACAGATTCGAGCCCACGACCTATATGTATAAGTCTCTGCGCTAGCTCCGCGGCTCAGAACCGCAGAAAATCAACTGCATGGCCTTTCGGCAAGGCATCGGCTGCAGCCGGCAAGACCGCCAGCCCGTCTGCCTGCGCCAGCAGAGCCACCCGCCCGCTGTAAGAGCCCGCCATCAACCGCAGCACAGGCCGGCCATCCGACGATGTGCCCACAACGCAGACGGGCCGATATTCCTGCCGTCCTGCATGCCGTTGCAGTGGCTCGGCCAGGCAGGCCTGTTCCGGCCTCACATCAACAGGCAGCAATCCGGCGCGGCGCCGCATCATCTGGCAGCCGATGACCTGCCAGGTCACAAAGGCCGAGACCGGATTGCCCGGCAAACCGACATACAGCGCATCCCCCTGTCGGCCAAAAAGGATAGGCTTTCCGGGCTTCATAGCCACTTTCATAACGTCAATCTCACCACCGATCTGCGCAAAAAGCCGGGGCATGTGATCTTCGTCCCCAACCGAGACACCACCCGTTGTGACGATCAGATCAGAATTGCTGCAGGCCGCGCGCAAGACCTGTTCGAGGGTTTCGGGATCATCCTTGACCGGCCCCATATCCGACAGTTCGGTCCACGGCTTGTCCAATAGCGCCCGCAGCATGTACCTGTTCGAGTTGTAGATCTGTCCCGGCCCAAGCTCTGCCCCCGCCTCGCGCAGCTCACTGCCTGTCGAAAACAGCGTGACCTTAAGCTTGCGGCACACGCGCACCGCGCCGTATCCCGCTGCCGCAAGCGCTGCAACCTCGCGCGCGCCAATCTCGCATCCGCGCCTCAGGATCAGCGCCCCCGCCCGCGTGTCTTCGCCCGCGCGACGGATATGCTGGCCCGGTCGCGGTTTGCGACTGAACTGGATGCCCCCATCCGCCAGCACGCAATCTTCCTGCATGATCACCGCATCAAATCCCTCGGGCACCGGTGCCCCGGTCAGGATGCGCAGCGCATATCCTTTGGGCGCCGAATGCGCGCCACTGTCACCTGCAGCCACACGGCCCGCCAGCGGCATCCTGACCACCGCATCGGACCCCAGATCAGCGCATCGCACCGCATACCCATCCATGGCAGAATTGTCGAAAGCGGGCATATCGACCTTGCTGACACAATCCTCAGCCAGAACCCGGCCAATGGCATCCGCCAGCGGCAACATCTCGGTCCCCGTCACCGGTTCGGCAACTGACAAACCCCGACGCAGCGCTTCCTCCACCGAGACATACATCTGTGCATGCCTGTCGCAGGCGCACCCATCGGCCATTTGATCCCTCCATAACGCAACAGCATTTCACAACCGCACCACGCCCTTTTTTAAGGACCGACTCGGTTCGCAATCTGTTGCCAATGAACACCACCGCCGGAACGCCGTCATTGACATAGGTCACGATGGCCGCGCCGGGCGATACGGTCATCTAGGGCTTTGGGACGGGTTTGAATGGCGACCCCGGCAGAACGGGGTGAACCAAAAAGTTTCAATGGCTTACCAACAAAAGTTCCAAATAGTACCGTCATAGGGAATCAATGGCTTACAAGGTGCAGTTCCAACTTTTTTGAGAACTGGACGGCCCAAAAGAAAGTCGCCGGAAGGGTTGCAGCCCTGTCCGACGACAAACAAAAGTTCAATGCCAATCCTGACTACCAGAACTCCCGGAATCCCGCAAGCTTGGGATGTGAGGTGCAGTCATGACGCAGCACCTCACACATGGCGGTTTGCCGGATGGAATGACACGCTGGCAGTTCTTCAGGTTGATTGAGCGCGCGCGATGTCAGCTGGGCCTTAGCAAGGGCGCAATCGCCTATCTGAAGGTCGCAATCTCCAACACGATGGAGGAGGACTTTCTTGCAGGCCGGATTTGCAGTTTCTGGACTTCCGTTACCAAAATTGCTGCCCAAGCTGGGATTAATCGACGTCAGATTGCGCGCATCGAAGCATGGTTAATTGGACAGGGTTTTCTCATCAAAACGGCTTCGGATCACAGCCGTCGAGCTGGTTCCCGAAAGAACGGGAAGATTGGCCATGAATTTGGGATCAACCTTGCTCCGCTGATTGCCCGTACAGTCGAGATTCAGGCCGCGGCAAGAAAGGCTGTGTTTGAAGAAGAGGAAGCCGAACGGCTTCGCGCCCGAATTAAGAAGCTCTTCGGTGATATCCGCAGGCATGGCCTTAGCGAGGCAATGGAGGCTGCGGAAGAAATTCTGCCCAACCGCCGCCCCTCGACCATCGAGAACTTCGAACGCCTGAAGCAGGTTACTGAAGCCTTAGAAGCGGTTTGGGATGACTTTTCAGATGAATGCAGTAGGGGCGAAAAGTCCCACCTGTGCGACATTTCACCCCCACCCAATACAAACAAAGAAAATAAAAACAAAACTTGTAGGGCTGAGAAACATCGCGATGTGCAATCAGTGTGCACAACACCAGCGCAAGTTGCGCTGCTGGCCAGTAGGCCGCTCCAAGAACTGATTGAATTGTACTGGAACGAGGTGGACAAACGTGGCCTTCTCAGTTGGCGAACGATCCAGTTGGCTACAAGGGAACAGGCCAATCAGCTTGGAATTCGATCCAGCACCTGGCAACGGCAATGTGACTCACTTGGCCTCAAACGCGCGGCCATATGCTTGGTGATCGCAGACCGTAATGCAGAGAGAACAGACGGTTTCAAGGTAAGAAATGCCGCAGCCGCGTTCGTCGGCTTGGCTCGATCAGAAGCTCTCAAGAAAGCTGTCGTTGATCGACTCATTGGCGAGCTGACCTACTCAACCACGCAATTTGATCGAGGGAGCTAACCATGATCACCCCACAAGAACATAGCACTTTCTGCTCGCTCAAAGTGCCAGTTGCTGTTGCATCACATCCGCAAATTGTTGCTGATCTGAGTTTTGGTGAATGTTTGTCGGAAAACGATTGGCTCGCTCCGTTGTTGTCGGGAAAAGCCGTAGCGGAGTTCGGCTGCGGTGCGGGGTTTAGAGCCGCATATCTCGCACCATACGCGCGT
>NZ_JBQFXH010000021.1:0-19423 GCF_056540745.1 Ruegeria sp. AM1 | reverse complement strand
AATTCCTCAACGAAAGCAATGCATTAAGGGTCGGAACAAGCCATAACGCTTGTTGCTAAAGCGGCGCATCCGAACCCCTATTTGACCTCTTCCGGCAAAACTACCCAGAGGGTAGGCGTTGCATCTGACCCCCTAAATAGCATCTGACGCTTTCGACTTCATCATGAGATACTGCAGCCGAACAGAGAAAAGGCGCTGCCATGGGGTTGGAAACCAGATCTTTCGAAGTCTACGGCTTCAAAATCGAAGTGCATGCTGGTGGGCGTCGCGTTTGGCCACCTAGCTTCAAACGCTTCATAAACGAAAAGATGGATCGTGGTGAACTGAGCGTCGGCGAGATCATGAAAGCATGCAACGTCTCGCAATCTCTGGTGTACAAATGGCGAGGTGACGTTCGGCGGGCCGGACGAATAACAACCGAAGTCCAAGAAGAAAGGGTATTTTCCGAGGTCGTTGTCCAAGAGGATCCGATCGAGCCTGACGTCCCTTCCGAGATCGTTCTGCGTAGTAACCAACTCGAGATTACCTTGCCAGCTTACTATCCAGTATCAGACCTTATCTCTGTGATCCAAGCACTCTCATGATCTCGCCATCCGGAAACTTCAAACTCTACCTCGCCTCCAGGCCCGTTGATTTTCGCAAGGGTATGGATGGATTGGCGGCAATCGTAATGAACGAATTTGATTTGGACCCGTTCAGCGGAGCGATCTTTATCTTTCGGGCCAAACGGGCTGATCGAATGAAGATCATTGTTTGGGACGGGACAGGCCTGGTCATGACCTACAAACGGATCGATGGTGCAGGATTTGTCTGGCCGCGGATGACCGATGGTGTCATCACCATTAGCCGCTCCCAATTTGAAGCGCTGTTTGAAGGTCTCGATTGGCAACGAGTTGTTCCTCGTCATGTACGAAAGCCTGTTGCTGTCTGATACCGCAATGCGGACCTTGTGGCAGAACGCAGCGGATGGTGGGAAAGAGCCCACAGCGGAAGTCTTCATTTTTTGCTGCATGCGCTCGCAGCGCGGAAACTTCTGCAAGTGCTCAGTCTAGCGCGCCGCAGCGCGGCTGCAAACTCGGCCATTCGAACATCGCGCAGCGAGGTTTGTCAGGGCAACTCACAGATCGGCGGACTTTGCTGCCGTTCGTCAGAAACGGGTGGAGGTCAGCTCTCGGATTTGTTGTTGGTCTACTCAGCGCATAGATGGTATTTGCTGTCAGTCTGTATGCTCACGTTATCCGCAATCCAAAACCCTGAAGTTGTCCCAGTTTTTCGGACAGGTCAGCGGCTGATGTAAGGTGTATCCGGATTGGCGCATTCAGGGCCTTTGGCAATACTATTTGTTCGGTTTTTTGTCTGATGGTCCCGGCGGACAGCCGTAGATTAAAAACATCGAACTCGATGCGTCGAGAAGGCATGTCCAAGTCCGTTCCAAGACGCCAATGCCGGTGTGCCATCAAGGACGCTAATTGTTCGGAACGGGTTGCCGTCATCTATCCGGAAATGCACGAAGTCCTCCGTCCGATTATGCGCACTGAGTGGCGCTTGACATTTGTTTTAGAAAATTGATTCTAAAACAATGCCTCGCCCATCACGATACACCAATGACCAAATTATTGCGGCAACTGCGCGGCTAGCGGCTGTGGTTGGACCGGGGGAAGCCTCAATGGCGCGGATCGCACGCGAGTTGGGTGCCCCGACTGGATCTATCTACTACCGGTTCGCATCACGGGATTTGCTGCTTGGTGAGGTTTGGCTTGGAGCAGCTGAAGCATTCCAAAGTCATTTCCTAGAGCATCTTTCTGGTCCTGAACCCGAATCCGCAGGCCTCTCCGCTGTACGGAACGTACCAAGCTGGGTTCGCGAAAACCCTGAGAAAGCGAGGATTCTGCTCCGCTTCAGACGCGAGGACTTTGTTTCCAGGAAATGGCCCGAAGCCTTAGTAGAAAGAGCAGATAATCTGCGCCAGAAGCTGAGGAACGAAATTCGTGGCTTTTGTACCCGGCTGTTTGGTCACTCCAGCCCCGACCTTTTACGCATTGTTTCGTTTGCCTTGGCAGATGCACCGGTCGCGATTGTGAAGAAACATGTCGAGGCCGGAGAAAACCCGCCGCGCACATGTGATGCCCTTGTGGAATCAACCTACCGGGCCACAGTGGAGTTAGGAAGAGAATGGAAATCGCGCCCGCTTTGATGATCACAACAGCCTGGCTTCTTTTTGCAGGAACACATCTCGGCCTGAGCTCCTCGCCACTACGCTCTGGGTTAGTAGGCCGCATGGGGGAAAAATCCTTCACGGCGCTCTACTCTATTATCGCATTGGTCGGTCTCGTGTTTGTTGCCACAACTGTCGCCGTCTTTGGCGAAGATGGTTCTGTAGGCTTGGGCTTATCTGAATACTCAATGGCACGTGTGGTTTTGGGCTTCGTCGCTTTTGCAGGCGTCACGCTTATCTTGAGCGGGCTGGCAAACTATTTCCGCTCGCCTATGGCAGTGCTGCGCGTTCGACAGAGCAATCTGGAAACGCCAAAGTCCTTGCGGTCGCCTGAGGGCATCCAATTGCTCACTCGGCATCCCTTTTTCGTGGGTACAATCTTGCTCATGGGATCTCATGCTGCATTGGCTGACACAGCTGCGATGGCGGTTTTTTTCGCAGGCTTCGTGATCCTGGCACTCGCCGGCATTCCGCTCCAAGATCTACGGCTTTCGCTTCGATACGGCGAAATGTACAACGCTTATCGGGCGAAAACTACCGCTGTCCCGATGCTAGGCGGGCGAACGACATCCAGTTCCATGTCACGACCAATGTGCTTTATCGCTCCTGCTCTCGGTGCCGTGGCCGTCTTGATCGCGCACCCCCTGCTCCGGATCGGAAATGGCGCATCTTTCGTCTTGCTGATTGCCGCCTTCGGGCTGTTTGCGGTCGCTCGACAGATCTTTAAGAGCCGCCGTCAATAGTCGCCACCGTGATCATTGCGGCGGTAGCCAGCACGGGAAATCAGCTTGCCGCTTCCTGAGGCACGAATGCGCACTATATTGCATGGCAAAATCTTACCCTTCGTGGCCGTTGTTTGGTCATGAATTTGCAAGGACGTGCAGAACAAAACATCCATGATGCCAGGTGAGCCAAGGAGGTTAACCAGGAAGCGCTTTCGTTCTCTGCCGGTCTTAGCCGCGGATACATGTGCAAGCTCAAGTACGGAAATACACCACTAGTATTGTCGTTCACGCCTAACCAGACCAACGGGCAACTTCCCGGATTTGAAATCAAATATGTTACGTGCAGCGACCTGAGAGGCTGTTTTTGGGTCAGTGATCGCAGCAATATGTGGAAATAAGGTGATCTTTGGATGGGACCAGATTGCGCTGTCGATTGGCAGGGGTTCGGTGTTGAAAACATCTAAGATAGCATGGCTAAGTTTGCCGGAGTTCAACGCCACCAACAGATCGCTTTCAATGACATGAGCTCCGCGCGCCAGATTAATCAGGCCAGCCCCTTGCTTCATTACCGCAAAGGTTTCAGCATTAAAAATCCCCTTCGTGCTTTGTGTCATTGGCAAAAGGTTAAGCACGATATCGGACTTAGGCAGCACCTCCATGAGAGCGGCATGACCCGAATAACATTCAACACCTTTGATTTCCTTGGAACTTCTACTCCAACCCAATGTGCGGTAACCTATCTGCTCAACTAACCTTGCAGCCGCACGCCCCATGTTTCCAAGTCCAAGGACCAAAACTGTTACTTCGCCGGCAGGAATCTGTGGAAGCTGATGCCACACACGTTCTCTTTGTTGTCGTTGATATCCCGCCAGATTCTTGTGCAGCATTAGAACAGACATCAACGCCGTCTGTGCGATTGTTTCAGCCATCGCAGGATCTACCAGACGACAGAACGGAATGTCTGTTGGGATGCTTGGGTCACGCAAGATACCATCCACCCCTGCGGACAGTAACTGAATGAACTCTAAGTCTGGTAGGTTTGAAAGTGCATTTCGGGGTGGCTGGTAACATATTGCAATGTCGACTTCGGAGTTCTGATCTTTCTCTGAAAGAGGTATCAGAACTTCATTCGGGAGTGCCTTTTCAAGTTCAGACAGCCAAATTGCATTGTCTTCAGCCGAGAAGTTCGTTGCGAGCAATATGCGCATGTTTTAGCTTTTTCCTTTGTGTGTGTTTGCGGGTTACCACCCGCCAAAGCGTGGCCATTCCATCATTGGAGAAGTCCGCTCTTCAGGTAATACGTTGTACTTTTGATGTTGTGCAGCAGTTGCACAGGCATGGTTGGGCAGAATCCGCAGCCTTGCACCGAGCGGCATTTCGGGCATTGGGGCATTGCTACCAGGTCGGCGAGCAACAATGCCGTGTTCCTGACTGGCCTTGATCACGATCAGCTCGGGGATCACATTTCCGGCCTCGTTGCAGACCACGCCATAGCCTTGATCGACCTTCTGACTTGCTGTGCCGCGATCTCTGGACAAGGCCATCCAACCCGCATCAACTATGATCCAGCCCTTTTCAAGCTGATGCCCGACAACCGTGGTCAAGACAGAGATTGCGATGTCGTCTATGTCGCAAACCCCGATCCCGGCTTGCACCAAATCGAAAAAGGCGAAGTTCCCGGCACGAACCTCTGTCAATCCGTCGAAGTTTTGAATGGCGTGGGCGGTCGGGGTTGAGCCGATACTGACAACCGGACAAGCTAAGCCAGCTTTGCGCAGTGCCTTTGCCGCTGTAACAGCGGTCAGCCGTTCCTGCTCGGCAAATTTGGCATGGGCAACTTTTCCCGAGATTTCATAGCTTTCTCCTGCATGGGCGAGCACGCCACGCAGCTCAGCGCCTTCATGCAGGATGTGTCCAATGTCGATAAGTATCGGATCATCTGGCGTTACACCACTGCGGTGCCCGTCACAGTCCAGTTCGATCAGTGCTGGAATGGGCATACCAAGGCGGTCCGAGGTTTCGGCAACAGCCCGCGCCTGCGCGACACTGTCTAGAATGACCGACAGATCGCAACCGCTTTCCCGGATCGCCGCCACCCGGTCGAGTTTCTGCGGCGTTATCCCAACTGCATAGATCATATTACGCAAGCCCATGGAGGCGAAAACCTCGACTTCGGCCAGCGTCGAAACCGTGGCGGGACCCAGACCTTCGGAGAGCAGACGCTTCGCCGCCTCGGGGGACTTCACTGTTTTAAGATGCGGGCGAAGGGTGACGCCCCCTCCAACGATGTGATCTGTCAAACGGCGAACATTCCTCATCATCCGACCTTCATCAAGGATCAGCGCCGGGGTTTGCAGGCCAGCCAGTGAGGAATCTAATACGGTCATGAGCTTAAGCTCCGTGTGTTGCAACGGCAGCCATACTCCATTCAGGATGTATTTGGTATTTATCATGGATATATTCCGCATTAAGTTGAACTTAATGCTGGAAACGCCCGACCTTCGCTTTTTCACCACTCTTGTCGCGCAGCCGTCCCTGGCTGCAGCTGCACGTGCGCTGAATGTAACCCCACCTGCCGTTTCCCAGCGGCTTGCCCAGCTTGAAGCGCGTCTTGGGCTGCGCCTGATCGAACGCAACCGTGGGCGCTTGATCGTGACCGCAGAAGGGGAAATGCTGGCCCGTAGGGCGGAAAGCGTTCTCGACGATCTTGCCAGGTTAAACGAAGACGTGACTGCCCGTCGCCAGGATATTAGTGGCCCCCTCAGGATCATAGCGCCCTTTGGCTTTGGTCGTATTTATATCGCTCCGTTCATCGCCAAACTGGTGGCCGAGTTTCCTGCAATTACGCCTGAACTAACTCTGAGCGATGATCCCTATGGAGCAGCAGCCACAAGCAAATGGGATATGGTCATCCATGTCGGACAGTTGGTTGACACCGGACTTGTCCAGCGCAAGCTCGCCCCCAACAGGCGGTTCCTGTGCGCCGCACCAGCCTATCTGGCCCAACACGGCACACCGAAGCATCCTGATGATCTGGCAAGCCACGCCTGCGGCGTCATCCGTGAGGATCAGGCGAATGTTAGCGTGTGGAATTTCTCCGGACCTGACGGGGACCGTCACACGGTTCGCATTCAGCCAGCATTCGCCGCCAATGACGGAGAGGTCGTGAAATCCTGGGCTGTCTCGGGCCTCGGAATAGTTCTGCGTTCAGAATGGAATGTGGCCGCGGAACTCGCCGATGGTCGACTTGTCCAGCTGCTTGAGGGGTTTGCCCTTCCAGACGCAGATATTGTCGCCCTGCTTAGTCCCAGAACCCTCAGAACCGCACGCGTCCAGCATGCGCTCGACGAACTCGCATTGCTTCTTTCTTCACCGTGGAAATAAGAGCACATGTCTTGTTTGTAGAGTACTTTCAGGCGTTTTAGGGCGGTCTACGATGCCCACCGGGGGGGCTCGAAGACAAGTATCTGCTGATCCTGCATAAATATACCGGGGCGCGCAGATCCGTGCGGTCGGGAGCGACATCTACCAGATGGCTGATCTGATAGCAGAGGTAAGGCACGCAATGCGTTGGGCTCCTGCTTTCCAATGTTCCGCGGGATAGCTAAAGTCTGCATCGAAACAATCCGGCGGCGAAAGGCTGAGCATGTTGCAACCAGCAAAGAAGACCATTGCGACCTATTGCACGGACAATACGCTGTTGATCCCGGACGGCTTGTTCGATTTTGTGGATGCCCAGCCAGTGATGGCTCAGAGAGGCGCAAGTATCTTTCGAAAATTCATTCAGCAAGACATGTTTGGCGTGGAGTTTTTCACCAATGCACCCTGTTTGGCCTACGTCGTACGCGGTCGGGAGACTTTCTATGATTTTGATGGGAAGGAGACCCGTGTCAGCGTTGGCGACATGTTGATGATACCGCGCCACCACCATATGGTCTCTGACTTTACGAACGCCGATGGGCCTCTGGAAGCCTGGCTGTTCTTTTTCAACGATCAGATCATCGAAGAGTTCCTAATAGCCACATCTGCGATCGACACGCTGCAGGCGCCTTGTATGCCATCCCTGTTTGCAGGAACGCCTTGTTTGGCGGGCTATGTCGCAGCATTGCAGGATGTCTATATCGGCCTCGACGCGCCTTTCGCGCTGATTAAGGCGAAACTGCTCGAACTTCTTCTTCTGCTGGATTTGCATGACGATCAAAAACAGCTTCGCCGGTTTCTGCTCAACACGGACCGCACCAAAGGACGACGCAATATCAAGCAGTTGATGCGTTCTCATGCGGATCATGGGCTGACGATCGCCGATTACGCCTGTCTGTCCGGGCGCTCGCTGTCTTCGTTTCAGCGTGACTTCAAACGGACCTTTGGGATGACGCCAGGGGCGTGGCTGCGGGATGTCAAACTGGCGAAAGGCCGGGATTTGGTTGAAAATTCAACGCTTTCCATCGCACAGGTTGCCCATGACATCGGCTATGCCGATGCGTCACATTTCATCAAGGATTTTCACCGGAATTTTGGTGAGACGCCGAAACAGATGCGCTTGAAACTCGCCTGAGTTTTTGACCGTATTTCACGATTTTTAGAGCAAAGCTTACATCAATAGCGCCTGGGTTTGTGCAATCTCCGAGCAACCAAAACAGGAGATTGAAAATGAGTATTTGGGTGACCTTGGAAATGACCGTCAAAGCGGGCTCGTTCGACGCCTTGTCAGCTTTCCTGCAGGAAAACTTGCCAAACGTGCGGGGCTTTGACGGCGCTTTGCAGGTCAATCTGTTCTACGATCCAGAGACACGCGCATTCCTGCTGCACGAGGAATGGGTCAGCCAAGCACATCATCAGGCCTATCTTGCTTCCATCCAGGATACGGGTGTTATAGCTACGCTGCTGGCGTTTATGGAAGGCGCCCCTGAGGTGACGTATTACGAACGGCTGGTGATGTGATGGTGCAACTTAAGACGGCTGATGTCACGCGCAGGACCGTATTGGCCACTATGGGAGCAACCTTGGGTATGTCGCTCATCCCGATGCGTGCCCTATCTGCGGCGCAAACGAGCCCAGGACCGACCCCTGTCTATTGCGTGTCCAGGAGGATTGCCCATTCCGAGATCGAGGCCATGCTGACGGATATTCGCAAAGCCCAGGGATGTTTGGCAGCAAGAGTTCAGTCTGATTCCGATGGTCATCTCACGGTTTGGCAAGAATGGCAGTCTCGTGACGCTCAGTCGCAATTCTGGAATACACACAGATCAGACCCGCCACCGACGACATTCCAGAAACTCGCCCTCTGAAAGGGTCAGGCGCGGCTAGCCCGAAATCGATCACAAAAGCGGGCCTTTGGTGCAAGCGCAGCAGAGGCCCGCTTAGCCGATTGCTGGGTAGACGGTCGTGCATGTCGGCAATGGTAATGTGCCTGCGACGATGTAGGTTGTGATGGAGATACTGCGAAGAGATGAACGGCAACGAAATCATGAGCAAAGTGTTCTTTTGCCACGGCATGCCCGGCAGCCAGTCAGATGCTGAACTGCTTCGCAATACCAATACCGAAGTTGAGATCATTGCAGTCGATCTCCTGAGTTTTACGCCAGAGTCCGCCGGTTTGGCATTTTCCAGAGCGTTGGAAGCGACAGATCCTCCGACCAATGACGATGTGCATTTGGTCGGTTTTTCTATTGGCGCAATGGTCGCCCTTAAGATCGCAGCGGCACATCCCAATCTGGTGTCCCAATTGACCTTGATTTCCCCTGCCGCTCCCTTGCAGCTGGGTGATTTTCTGCCGGATATGGCGGGTAAGCCCGTGTTTGAGTTGGCGATGAAGCGCCAGAGGATGCTCCGGGCTCTTACGATTGCCCAAGGTTTACTGACCCGTTTTGCACCAAATGCGGTTTTAAACATGCTGTTTGGCAAATGCGGCCCGATGGAGAAGGCTCTCTTGAAAGATCCTTCGTTCCGGGATGCCCTTCATGCCGCGCTGTCTGAGAGTTTCATTCAAAGGCCCAACAGCTACCTTGCCTACATCAAAGCCTATGTGGACGACTGGAGCGATACACTGGACTTGGTTCAGTGCCCGGTTGATATCTGGCAGGGGACGAAAGACACATGGTCACCGCCTCAGATGTCCGCAGCACTGAAGGAAAGGCTGGGCGACAGAGCGACAATCAACTTGGTTCAAGATGCAGAGCATTACTCAACTTTGACTGAATTTGCCTTGTAATTCGGCAAAGTAGGACATTGGCCGGGACGCAGAAATTGAAAAATTAGAGGACTCAAACATGAGAACTGTAATCTTGGAACATGAGTACGCGGCACCGGCAGAGGATGTCTGGGCGCTGGCGACTGACCTCGACGCGCTCAAGGCAATAATGGACGGCATTGTTTCCTTTGAGGGCTTGCCGAGCGGTCGGGTTCGCGCAGGTCAAAGCATAAACGTTCAAGTATCGCTATTCGGCAAGTTGCCATCTCAGCCATATCTGATGGAAGTGCTGGATTGTGATGATGAAGCCATGATCTTGCGATCGTCAGAGCTTGGTGCAGGCGTCAAATCGTGGAACCATACCTTGTCAGTAGAACCCCGCCCAGAGGGTTCGAGGCTGCAAGACGTAATCGTTATTGATGCAGGACTGTTGACGTGGGCCTTCGCTCTTTGGGCTCGGTTCTTATATCGCAAGCGCCATGAACCGCGCGTTCGAATGCTGGCGCAAATTCAAGCTGAAAAGTCGCAGACACATTGAACAGATCACGCTCGCAATAAACACTCGCTGAACAGGAGAAGCGGTCACTCGCGACGACTGCAGCATCGGTCAAAGTGGGCTCTGAGCCGCCTAATTCTGACGCGGCAATGCCAGTGCGGCAGGCAGACCAACACCGGCCATCTGGTCGTTTGGCCAAGCCACTGAAATCGTAGCTGGTCCTGCGATAAGCACTCGTTGGCGGATCAACGGCTGTCGTTCGCACTCTGAGCGGCGAAACCTAACTGCGAGCCCATGGCGGTTATCACGATTTCTCGCTGCGATCGCTCGCAGCATGAAAACCGCTGCATCTGCTTGGTTCATGACGCTGCGCGGCGGCAGAAAAACCAGTCATTGATGCACAGCGCGGTGAAAATTGAAGCGGCAATTTACAGTTCGCGGGACGGAACTGCCGTTCCGTTGATTGGCGCGAATGTCCTTCCTAGCCAATGGGTTGCATTAGGCAGCAGATGGCCGGGAGGTCTGGGATTCGAACCCAAGCTGCCAATAACGGCGACCGCACCTCGGTCAACCTCCAAGCGGGTAACGTCTAACATATTTTTAAGGCCGAAAAAAGCCGAAGTTGTGCCAACATCATGAACGATTGCGAACCCTTTCGCTCTCGTATCACCCCAGGACCGAACAATTTGATGGTCATGGCGTCTGGAGATGCATCTGGTTGGCGACGCACGTTGCCGCATCTGATCGGCATTGCAACCGGCTTTGCTGTACTGATCAGCGCCACAGTCTTGGTGCTAGGGTTAGTTCTGGGGCGCATACCTTACGCTTTTGACGTAATGCGCGTCGTCTGGCTTCTTTGGCTAGCTTGGCAGCTTGCCGTCCCGGCGCTACGCCCTTCCGAAGGAGAAGAAGAGGAAAGCGGACCAACAGCGGGTGCAAAGCCATTTACGGTGCTTCAGGTCGCGGCGTTTCAATGGGTCAATCCGAAATCATGGACAATGGCCATCGCTGCCACTGGAGCGTATTTCACTCTTGCGGCCACTGTGCGGCGCACACAATTTGTGGAGTTGAGTCTTTGGACGTACTGATCGCGGAGAAACACGGTGAAATGTCGCCGCAGCTCTCATCCATTGGAAGAGCTGAGGTGACCGTTGAGCTTGGTTGATTTTCAAAGGCAGTCATCCAGGTGACGGGACCGAATGTCGGAGAAGTCCGCGTCTCGATGGTTGATCCGGCACGCTGCGAAAGGGCGGTTTGAATTTGGCCGAAATTTCCACCTATGAATGGCCGCAATCGGGAAATCTCCTGCTACGCAATAGCAAGCGTGCCGCAGACGCGAATGGATGCTGCGTCGGCAAACACGCGAAAGGGCAACGGCTGCAAAGTCCCGCGCCTTACCACTTTAAGCGCCGCGCGGCGAAAGGCGACCCATCCCGGAACTGTCGTTCATAGATCTCGCGGCGAAGGTTCCGGGAGAGCCCAGACTACTGGAATGCTGCTCCGTAGCTAATGTCCGCTCTCTAAAGAATGGGTCAATGGACGTAAGGGACGAATGGGACCCGCTCCCGCCGCTCGACCTTCGGTAGCAACTCTTTTACGGCGCTTTGGAAATGAGCGGACTCGTTATGCGCATCCCATCCAGCCACATCTTTATAGAGCTCGTACACAAAGAATGCGTTCTGATCCGTTGGAGACCGATAAGGCACGAAGAACTTCACACCCGCCTCAGCCATCGTCGGTTCAATCAATCGCTCTAGGATGTCGGCGACGGCATCTGCCTCACCTTCTTTCGCGACGATGTTGATAGCCACGACAAACCCATCATTCAGGTTGGCCGCAGCGTTCTCGGGATAGTGTGTCATGGAGTCAGCTCCTGCTCGTTAGGAGCCGCAAACCAGCAAGTGCGAAGAATGTGCCGAGGACACCTTGAATGACACGGCGGGCCTTGCCGTAGACGCGCACCATCACGGGTGTGGAGAAAGCAATCGCGTAGAGGAGGTGAATGATGATCGAGAGCGCGAAAGTGCCCAGAACGATCACGGCCCCGACCCAGAGCGGTGCGCCTTCTTGCAGCCCAAGTGAGATGATCGCAATCCAAGCAAGTGCCGCTTTCGGATTCGTCATTTGGATGATGTAACCGCGCTGGAAATAACCGAACGGCGTGCGGCGACCTCCGGCCAATTCCTTTGCCTCAATGTCATGGCTTGAGGCTGCCGATTTGAAGGACTTGTAGGCCAACCAAAGCAGATAGAGCCCACCGAAAATCTTGATAAACAGCAGTGCCGAGGCATAGGTCGCCAGAACGGCCGAAAGGCCAAACACCGTCAGCAGAGCCCATGTAAACGATCCGGTCGCAACGCCCATGGCGAGTGACATACCTGAGGTGCGGTTCACACTCATCGAGGTTCCTATGACAGCAAGGATGTTCGGCCCCGGACTGGCGATGGCGAGAAGAAAGGCCGAGTATGCCAGAAGAATGCCCGGGAGATAAAGCGAAATGTCTTGCATGGTCTGGCCTTTCGTTACACTGTTTGTTCCCACTATGTTCTACCAAGGGCAATCTGGCAAATCATTTCGCTTTCGCTGTAGCAGACATCGGTGCACCTGCAGCGAAAGTCAGGAACGTCCCGCGTCTTGTCAGTTCATGCAGCGCGCAGCGAAAGTCGACCCGTACCAGACGCGCCCTTGGTGCAGATCGCGGCGAAGGTGTCAGGAGAGCCCAATTGGTACCTTGGTTTTTCATGCTGCGCGCGCTCGCAGCACAAAATTCGCTGCAAGCGCGTGTTCATAGACACTGCGCTGCAGCGGACAAACCGGCTATTCGCGCGTTACGCAGCGAGGATCAGCCTGGACGTGTCGCGCAACAAGTGGTTTGTTCGCTGTACTCGGATTAAAGGGCGGCTTCTTACTCCGTCAATCGAGAATGGGCTCCGACAAATCGTCGAATCAGAGCACTCCTTTCATGTTTCCGAAGTTCTGGCTTTCGTCTACGTTGGGGCAATCTGGATGTATGCGTGAAGGACATGGCTATGCACTGTATCAGTCCACATGGGAACTAAGGAAGAAAATGTCGAACCTTGGAGAAATTGCTCAAAGTATCGGTCGCACGCTACTTGGGGCTGCGCGTGAACAGAGTGATCAATGGGACTATGTTGGCTACACCTTTCTGACCAAAGACAGCGTGAATTATGAAGGCTCCGGCTTTTTGTTTCTGAACCGCACACTTCAGGAGTTCACACTGCGCAAGATTGGAAGGGATCTGGGCGGATTGCATCTACGCCAGCGCGAGATCATGCGCGCTGAGGGAGACAAAGCATGGATCGCGGCGCGATCAGTGTTGCGCCAAAGCGATATGTCTTTCAAGCAGCACTTTGAGTTCGAAAACCCCGAACGCTGGCGCCTCTCGCCCGACTCAATGGAGCGCCAGTTCGCAGTATTGATCGGCGACGCGTTTGAAGGGTGACAGTTGGTAGCTGACGCTCCTGATTGGCACAACTCTTGAGCTGACGTCCAAAAAAGTTGCCTTTTGATCTGCGATCCTTGCGTAAACCTAGAAAGTAATCGGGTTTTGAGAAACGGACGTTGGTGCATTGAGTAGCATCGAACGATTGTGCCCAATTCTCATTTACGGCGCTGTATTACCCATCTGGCTCAGGCACCAGCAATTTTTGACAGAACGACCCAATGCCATAACTAACCCGCTTGCTATTTCAGCGGCTCGACTGGGCCGGATGCTTCGAACGACGCATCCGTCGATGGCAGAAAATCGTCGATCTCATGGAATTCGTCCATATGATCAATCGGCGTTGCATCGTGATAGCTTATTGTTGCGCTAAGAAAGGTCTCAAGGTCTGAAGCGACAATCGGTCGATACTCCCAATCATGATAGACTCTCAGAAGCTGATTTCGGTTTCCCGTATGGACACCTTCCATATCAACTACCAGATAATCTCCGCCACCGTTGTAAAACAGCGGTAGCCAAGCTGGATTCCACCAGTTTTCCAGGACAAAGTCATATCCGATCATTCCGTCTAATTCAGCTTTTGTCTTGAGAACTTCTGATAACGGCTGAAGCGCCATGTTGTTTACGAAAGTCTCGAAGCGAGTCAAATCCTGGCCATCATGCCAAAGATAAAGCGCCTTAACTGCATCAGGCAAAACAATCTGATGCTCCGCCTCCAAGCTTGCGATCTCCTCTACAGACAGCGGAGGACGGAAACTCTCAATGAGTGCATGGCGCTTGCTTTCCAAGAGCGGGCCAAGCTCCAACAAGAGTGTAGGCACGGTCGATTGGGCTGACGCGGCTGACGAGCTCATAAGCGCCGCGAAGGATGCTAACAATTTGTTCATTTCAGGAACGCTTATCCTTGGCAGGAAGAGGAGGAATGTGATTTCCAGACCTTCGCTGCTTTGACAAAAAATGTAAATGTGGGCTCTTCGCAGTCCAGTGCTCATGCGGCGCAGCTGTAGCGTTGGACGCCTACAACTCCGCACGAAGGCTAGAAACCCTGAGCGGCCTGACGCCGGACGAGTACATCTGCAAAATCTGGACATCAGAACCAGATCGATTCATCCTAAATCCGATCCACCAGATGCCGGGACTGAACACCTAACCGGTAAGGATAGCTGCGGGCACACTAATGGCTGTAGAGCGGGACAACGTGTGATTTCGGCGTAACGGCGCCAATGTCGGTTTCGGTGAATGCGACTAGAAAACGGTAAAAGGTCTCGTCGACTTTCTATTGGTTCTCTACCGCCACAACCGTCATGTCTCGTGCGTCTGTCACATTGAACAACAAGGCACCCCCATCGGCGAAACGCGGCACATTGCTTTCGATTTCGCGACCCAGGTCCTGGGCAGAGAACGAAAGCCTTGCGACGAACCCAGTTGGTACAGTCAAAAACAAGCTCTCATGATAACCGTCGTCACGTAGGTCAAGCACGTCGCTTCGAGCGGCGAAGTGATCCTCCCAAGTCGTCGCACGATCTGCCACACTCGCCCAGCTCACCTCTACTTTTGTGTCTTCCGCATATGGATCTATGCCCCACACTTCGCACGTCCGGGGACCGAGGGAAACACTGTCCACAATTGTGACGATCCCAACATCCGTTTCAATCTGACCAACATAAAGATGTCCGCTCGCCGTCTCTTCTGACAGTCGCCAACCTACATCTGGTAATGTGGCTTCGACAATGGCCACAAGGCATACCTCAAATACTTGCTCTAGCTGCATCGGTCATATCCTGTCGTTCGGAGACGGATAGGCATAAGGCCATTCTTTGAAATGTCCAAGAGAGCTGAACACTCCCGTCGCTATGGGATCAACGAATCGTCGAGCTCTATCAGGATTGCCGACATTGGTGCGCAGCGCAGCATCGGTTGGTGTGGGCTCTCAGTTAGATTTAACGGCACGGTGAGCGACGGCAGCATTACTCAGATGGGTCTAGCGTTCTTCCCTAAAAATCAAACTATCTGTCAATTGGTGCAAAAATGCTGTCCATATATGTCAAACTATGTGTCACTCAAGAAAATGTTGTGCCGTGCCACATAGTTGGACCCTATCCTGGCAAAAAGCACATGCATGCACCTCCTTGAAGACGAGACGAAGTTGGATCAATCTCGCGTCGGCATGCCCGACGCCTTGCAAGGAGGCACTTTCATTCTATTGCTCGCAATAGCTGCGCTCTTGGCGTTTCTTTCGGCCAGCATCTTGGCGGCGATCATTTTGGTTCCAGACATTGTGGTGCAAACACTCTTCGTATTGCCGGTGGGATAATACTTGTTGTTTTTGTTCAGGGGCTTGTCGCAAAAAAGGATCAATGGTCAGGCTGATCGGGCAGATTCAGCACAAGAGCAGGCAATTGGTCGCGGATTGCTGCCAATCGATCTTATCGCGACTATTTGGGGGTCGATTCAGGCTGAGTGCAAAATAGGGCGGTAAGGAGATTTTCTTCGATATCGCGCCATCAAGCGTCTCAATATCTCTAAGACAATGCCTGAAATAGCCTATGAAACATTGAAAGAGACCCGACTGGCGAACCGTCTCGATTTCTACACTCTTTGAGACATGATGGGGTCTGCTCCGGGAGAAGGCAGGGTAGTACGTTAGCGAGAACTGCCATTCATGCAAAACGCGGCCAAGGTGCCGGAAGAGCCCAAAGTACTTGATGCTGCAGCTTGCACCAACGACCTCTTTCTAGGAGTGACCAAAAACGTGCCAAAATCAACGGTGGTTTTGCCAAGGGCTTGGGGCACAAGATTTTCAACTGCTCCGGCGTCAGCAATGCCCTTGGCAAAAACGACCGTTTTGGCGCGAACAATGGGACGGCAACCACCCTAGGGTTGAAGATGTGCCTTTCTGGTAAAGTTCGGGTGGGAGTCCCATCCAGACTTCCAGCCACAAACCGCTTTCACCGCGTGACGACGCTTGCTACCTTCAAGCGCATCCCGGAAGGAACGGCGAAATGGTTAGAAACACACCACTTATCGGTACATGGGAGCTGGTGGCCTGGTACAATGAAACGCATGGCGGCGAGCGCATTTACCCTCTCGGTGAGCGAGCAACAGGCTACATAAGCTATTCGAATGACGGCTTTGTTTTCGTACATCTCAGTGCGGCGGATCGGGCGCTCTACGTTTTGAATGATCCCTTCGGTGGCACAGCGGACGAAGACGCCGCGGCCATCAAATCTCAGATCACTTATGCTGGGCCGTTTGAATTTTTTGGTGACCACGTGATCCATCGAGTCACGCATTCCTCGTGTCCGAATTGGGTCGGGACCGAGCAGAGGCGCATGGTCGAGTTCAAGGGCGAGGGACTTCGCCTGAGTGCAGCAGGTGCCCTTTTTCAAGGTGAGGAAGTAACTGCAATTGTAGACTGGCAGCGTGCGACACAGTGAAAGCCAGGTTCCCCACAGGTTGAGTGCTCAAATTCGGGCGCAAACGATCGTTTTTGACATGGCGGTCATGTCTGACCGTTCTTTAGATTGATCCTGTAAGCAGCCATTGGCACCGCCGCGGCGAAAGCTCACTTTGTCCCGCACTTCGTTGGTCGATCCACGTTGCGGCGAAAGGGTGGACCGAAATTGGCCCCTCGCGCTGACCTTTAACGGCCGGTTTGGCGACACATGCTACTTCACAGCGAAAAATACACAGCATCCGCCCTGTGTTCTTCAGCTAACTTGCCGTTCGCACGCAATGTGATCCGAGGCGGATGATTGCAATCCCGTCGCATATAATCTGATTACGTTTGCAAGTAGGCAAACCTATCGTGTGCGCTAGTGTCGGTCGCAACTGATCAGCGCTTGGTCGGGTTAGTTTGCGATCGCTGTTTCTGACCATGCCAACCATTGGCAAAGACTCTAGATGGGAAGGAGTAGCGACATGAAAGGAAGTTGTTTGTGCGGTGCCGTAAACTACCTAATAACAGGCTATGTTCGGTCGGTTGTTGGATGTCATTGCACACAATGCCGGAAGACATCTGGCCACTACGTCGCAGCCACCCAAGTCGCACGTGATCACCTGGAAGTCAAAGGTGAAGACAACCTGAGCTGGTATCAATCTTCGTCAACCGCTGAACGTGCGTTCTGTAAGACGTGCGGCAGCCAGGTATTCTGGGGTGAATTTGATAGTACCAACATATCGGTGATGGCTGGAACACTAGATGGGCCGACTGGCCTCACGATGGACCGCCAGATTTGCACCGAAACGAAGGGCGACTACTACGAACTTCCAACTGCTGAAACCGTCGAACAATCGACATTGTAGACACGGCTCACCAACAGGGTCTTAGCCTTAATCAGAGACCTGACCTCGGAAGACAACGGCAATTGCCGAACCACCGATGCTGCGCAATGCACGAATGTCTGCCTCCAAGGTTGCGCGGCGCCCGTCAGAGTGGCTAGATGATTCAATGACCAAACACATTTTCCACGCACTAGAAGTTGTTGATCTCGAAACCATGGCAGACGTCGATTTGGCTACTCTGACTAGCCTTCAAGTCTCGAAGGAACAGGAAGAATTTGGAGGCACATTCCCCGGCTCGGTCGAAGAATGGAAACGGCGAAGTGGATCGAATACCTTTGGGCTCGCTTTTTTTGCCGAGGGCCAGACGCCAGCCGGTATAGTTCTGCTCAAGCGCCCGCCAGCCTCGCCAGATTGGACGCCCCCGAAAGCGATTTCCCTACATGGTCTCAAGATTGCCAAAGCCCTTCAGGGCCGTGGCCTTGGACGCTCCGCGCTTCAACTTTCTATTGAAGGTGCACAGGCTCGGTGGCCTGATGCAACAAAGCTGATCTTGGCCGTTGACGCAGGAAATGTCGCTGCACTAACCCTTTACCAACGCTTCGGAATGTCAGACAGTGGCCCGATTTTCAAAGGAAGAGTCGGATTTGAACATCGTCTGGAATTGTCTTTGCCGATTGAAGCGCAAACCGCTGTGAATGGATTGGGGAGTGGCAAATGAAAATGTTCCAGGTGGATGCCTTCGCGGATCGGGTCTTTGCCGGAAATCCCGCTGCTGTGCTGGTGCTCGAACATTGGCTGCCAGATGAGATAATGTTGGCTTTGGCCGAGGAAAATAACTTGGCAGAGACAGCATTCGCGCTGCAAAGGGCAGATGGCGAATGGGACTTGCGATGGTTTACGCCCCTACATGAGGTCGATTTCTGCGGACATGCGACACTGGCGACCGCCCACGTCCTTGCGTCCGAGTATGGCGTCAACGGTACGATGACGTTTCAAACACGGGTCGGCTCACTGAGCGTCGAGCAACAAGAAGGTGGTTACCGACTAGATATTCCAGCCTTGCCGCCTGAGACGCTTTCCGTATTGCCGATAGAATTGGACGGCGTGTTCACAAAAGCCCCAAACACGATATTCCGTAATTTTGAGAACATCTTCGCCGATGTTGGGTCAGAACTCGAAGTCCGAAACTTCGTGCCGGACCTCATGCGGATTGGGCAGCTTGGCCCTGTGGGCCTCGTCGTGACGGGAAAAGGGAACGGTAGCTCAGGAGCGGCGTTCGTATCGCGATACTTTGCACCTGGAGCGGGGATACCCGAAGACCCGGTGACGGGTTCGACCCACGCCACCTTAGTTCCATATTGGTCGGATATTCTCGGCAACAAAAGGCATCGTGCTTTTCAAGCTTCGAAGCGCGGTGGTTGGCTCGACTGCGAACTCTTAGGTGATCGAGTTATACTCCTTGGTAACGCCATCACGTTCATGGACGCTTCGATCCGTCTCTCGTAGGGCTAGTCTGCTTTACCCTAACGTAGTCATCACATATTTTGCACTGAGTCGGACTCGACCCCTTCAATCGGAAACTGTGGAGAGCAGGTTTGTCCGCAGTGTTGGCTAAGGTGCATTGGATAACGCGCTTTGACGGAGTTCAGTCAAAGCCATTATTGCTGCATCACGGTCTTTTTCATTGACCAGAATATGATCGTAGATCAGCGCACATTGTGGAACTATTGATAGTCCGGCGTTCGCCAAGCAGTTATGGAAACTGAGTGGTCAAATATCAAGAGCCGGGTGGCTGTCTGACCTTCGGTAGCCAGTAGACGGATCTGCAGCTCAAAGCCAGTTTCATTGCAAAAGGACTGTTCGGCTTGGTGCGCCATCTGATGTTGAGCGTTTGCCCTGTCCTGGTCGCACTGTGACGGTTGGGTCAAGTTCGTGTGACGTTGACCCAGCCCCTTGATCCGGGCCGTTTGGATGTAGAATCCGTTCCTGTTTCTTTCTCGTGTTTAGGTTGCGGTCAAGGCCTGCTGAGCGGAGCCGTTGCGTAGCTCAA
>NZ_JBQFXH010000020.1:0-28216 GCF_056540745.1 Ruegeria sp. AM1 | reverse complement strand
GTGACAAACAGATTCAAAGGGCGTCATTCGCCATTGTGCTTGAACCAATGGCGCACCATGGCTCATCTGTCACAAACCGCATGCAACTTTGTGTTCATGCCACCCTTAGTGTGCCCCCTCTCGGCAGCATCCTTTGAATGCGCCTGCCGGGCAGTGGATCAGACGTCCACGTCCCCCTTTTTCACCGCAAGACTGGACGCTGTGCGATGGGCGTTGAGATGCGTAGCATCCATTGCCCGGCAGGGCATTGCGGAGCAATGTCCCGAGAGAGGATCATGATCGTCTTTTCTTCGCCGTGGTTGGCAGCCAAGCCGACCAACATCTGGGCAAAGATGCCTTTGTCACTCCATCGCTTCCAACGATTATAGAGCGTCTTGTGTGGTCTATATTCCCTCGGTGCATCGCGCCACCGTAACCCGTTGCGGTTGCTGAAGATAATCCCACTCAAGACACGCCTGTCATCAACACGAGGTCTGCCGTGGGACTTTGGGAAGAATGGCGCCAGACGCGCCATTTGCTCATCGCTCAACCAGAAAAGATCAGACATGTTCACCGCTCGTTTTGAACGCGATGAAGTACGCAGCCAAACGGAAATCAATGGGTCCCGAGCCTAACGACTGAAGCACGCCATGCGCCGCGTTAGGAATGCTCACTCGCCCGCCAAGAAACTGCTAATCCCCACTATGTGCGGTGCGCTGATGACCTGAAGGTGATCGTGGGTCCGGCTGAGCGAGTTGACTGCCATCGTCAATGTAGTCTTGTTAATAGCACTGTTCACGCTTCAAACTTGGTCCAAAAAAGGCTAAATTCATCCAAAACCGTCGCGCAAGGTTTTGAACCAAAGTCCTCGAGTCAGCACATAATCTATTGTAGCTAACGTCCGCATGTCCCACAGCGGGCGTTGCGATCAAGATCTAACAACAGAATCCACGATCCGGCTAGGCGACACTGAATTGCCGAAGTCTGATCGCAAATTGTGCATATTTACCTGATTTGTTTCCGATAAGTAAACTTTAGAGTGACCATTATGCTAAAACCCTTCTTGCAAGCAACAGCGACATGCCTGATTGCGAGCCTCGTTACAGCAGGCACCGTTTATGCACAGAACGCTAATAAAGTAACAGGAACCGACAGTAACTCGTCCAGAGTCATAATGTCTCATTGGACGGTCGAAATGCCGTTTGAAGCAGAAGCCAGAAACCCAAAGCGTATTGCAAAAGTGCTGGAACCGAGTTTGAAGGCGATTAAGGCGGGTCAAGAGGTCGTCTCGGTCAACGGGATTAAGATCGGGCGTTTGAATGCTCTGCAGGCCGTCTTGAGAATGTCGACTAACCTACAGGGCCAAACAGAATTACCCGTTCGTTTAGGCGTGAACAGCAATTCAAGCGGGGAACCTTTCGAAGAACTCATTATGATGCCGATCATTCAGTACACGGTCCTGATGAACGGAATGCAGTTCGAATCCGAGTTTGTTGATCAAAGCTGGGTAACCAGATTGACCAGGAAACCTGGATCGGTTGTTAGCGACCTTGAGGTCGGTGACCGTATGGTTTCCTTCAAAGGAGAGCCCTTTAACAGACGAGATAGCCTTGCGGCTATTTTCCAGCGCGAGCGTCGTAAAGGGATGATGGATTTCAAGGTTGTTTATATACGAAACGGAATCGAGGCTACCGGAGAGATTTCGCTTTATTCTGCCGAAGAGCTAGCAGCCATGGCCAGCAGCGAACCGGATCCGGCAGGTAGCAACACATCCTCACTAGAAAGCATCGTCGTGATGTCCCAATGGTCGGTTCGTCTGCCGATGTCGAGCGATGTAGATGACCCTGACACTGTTCATGCCGGTGATCGTGTGGTTTCGGTCAACGGTATTCAGGTCGGTGGCTTGAATGCAGTGTCTGCCATGCTGCGTTTATCGATGACACCTGCTGACAAAACAGAACTTCCGATTGATTTGGGTATTCGCAGAAGCGGCAACAAGAAGATCACTAACCTTCAAGTAAATCTGCCGATTGTTCAGAATACAGTTCTGGGAAACGGGCTCCGGTTTGAAACCGTTCATAATGGGGACCGTTGGCAAACAACACTTGTTGATGTGCCAAAGGGCGTCAAAACCGACATGAAGGTTGGTGACACCATACTGGCCTATAGTTCGGGCGAGCCTTTGAACCGGCGGACCAGCCTTGCGAAAACGATTGAAAACGATCGCAGAAAAGGCATGTCGATGTTTGACTTCTACATACTTCGCGATGGTGAGATTAAAAGGTGCTATCTCGGCTATACATCATAGTTCTGTGACTGCATTGGTCTCTGTAGATACTTCAGCTATCCAATTTCTGAGTTTGCTTGATGAATTGGAATATTAATACTTCACTTATTTCACGCGGCTGGTTGAAAAGGTCTGCGTTAAGGGGAATCGTGTTTTTACACCCATCTCACTGCTCGTGATTCCAGGTTTCTTAATTCAGAGAGCTTATGCGCTAGGCAGCCTGATACCGTAAATCGCGATTTATAAACATAGTATGATTTACGTGTATTAAATCGCCTATAAGATGATCTCCAAAGCAAAAATACAGCTTATTTGTTCAGCTCAGCGCTAATTAATACCTTTTAGATGTCACTTTTCTGACCCTTTTTCCGTCTTTCTGAATATTGGGTGGAGAATGTGAATTGAGCGCCGGTGTTTGGCGCAAGGATGTGTATAATGAGTGGTTTGAACGAAAACGAACATGCCCCGGAGGAGCAGGCATTTATTGACGAGCTAAAGCCGGGCACCGAACTCATGCATGGTCAGTTCCGGATCGAGCGGTTTCTGAATGCGGGCGGTTTTGGCATCACCTATGAGGCAAAAGACAGCCTGAACCGACGGGTTGTGATCAAGGAGTGCTTCCCCGGTGCGTTCTGCCGACGT
This sequence comes from Ruegeria sp. AM1, assembly GCF_056540745.1. NCBI lineage: Bacteria > Pseudomonadati > Pseudomonadota > Alphaproteobacteria > Rhodobacterales > Roseobacteraceae > Ruegeria > Ruegeria sp. AM1. The sequence continues at coordinate 25,308 of NZ_JBQFXH010000020.1, read as the reverse complement.
TCAACCGCTTTGGTCACAGCACGATCGCGTGCGCACCAACAGGATCTTGCTTCTATCGTCAAACTGTTTGTGCGCGAAGCACGTAGCCTGGCCAAGCTCAAACATCCCAATATCGTAGGCGTTCATCAAGTTTTTGAGGAAAACAATACGGCCTATATGGCACTGGATTTCGTAGAAGGTCGTGACCTTCTGCAGATCATCGAAGACAAAAACACAACTCTGACCCCCGGCGTTATCGAGGATATGCTCTCGAAGCTGTTGGAGGCCATTGCGTTCATTCATGGCCAGAACATCCTGCACCGGGATATTTCTCCGGATAACATCCTGCTCGACGTCAATAATCAGCCTGTTCTGATTGACTTTGGGGCGGCTCGTGAGGAAGCGACAAAGCAAAGCCGTGTCCTGACCGCGATGCGTGTTGTCAAGGACGGCTATAGCCCACAAGAATTCTACATCGCCGGCAGTGATCAGGGGCCGCACAGCGACCTCTATGCGCTTGGCGCGAGTATGTATCATTTGATTTCAGGTGAAGTGCCACCGGTTAGCCAGGTCCGCTTGGCCGCCGTTGCTGGTGGTGAACCGGACCCCTACGAGCCGCTCAAGGGGCGTGTAGACGGCTATAATCCTAACTTTCTGGCAGCGCTGGATAAATCGCTGGCCATTCTGCCAAGAGACCGCATTGCAAGCGCCGAAGAGTGGCAGGCGATCATTTTGGGGGTGCCACCTAAATCCGCCGATGTCGTTGTTCTTGCTAATGCCGCCGCACCCAAATTTAAGCCTCAAGAGAAAGCTGACGAGGAACCGACAAAGGGTAAATCTCGTATCGGGTTATTGCTGGCTTCGGCAGCGGTCGTTGCGATTGCTGCCGTTGGTGCATTGTCGCTGACGGACCTGTTTGGTGGTTCTACGGCAATATCGCCGGTTGAGATCGAGGTAGTCGAAGCCCCGGTTTCGGACATAGACGATCAAGGGGATACCTCGGTAGTGGCTGGGACGATTGCGAGCCCTGTCAACGATCAGGCAACAGAACTCACGTCCGCATCCGAAACTCAAGATAGTGTAGATGAAGACCTTTCCGGTCAGCAGGTTGCCGAAACCTCAGAAACCACCCCTGCCTTGCGGGTCGAAACGCAAATTGAGGAACAACCCAAGCCTGCGAAAACCGAGGAGCAAGGTGAGACTGTACTGACATCCGCCGATGAATCTGTGCCGAGTGATACGCAGTCTATCAGTCCCGAGGCCGCGGCTAGCGCAGCTGCTGCTGTCAGACCAATCGCGCGCCCATTTTCGCCTCCGGTGAGTTCGTATGCTGATACGTCGCAAGCCTGGCGCGCGCCCGTGAGCGCGACAAGGCAGCAGCCCTTGGCTGCGGCTAATCCGTCGGATCTAAACACTCAAGAAACTGAAGCTGCTGCGCCCGCCCAGGACGCAATTCAAGCCGAAACCAAGGTGCAGATCGCCGGATTGCAATCTAAGCGCCGTGTTGAACTGCCTTATGAGAGCCTGCTGACCGCTGGCGAAGGTGAGACACGCATTTTTGCTGTTAACGGCAAGCCAGTAAGCAACCGCGCAGATTTTGACGCGGTCATTGACGAGACGTTGGCAGACTACAGCGGCACAAAACTGGATGTCATGCTCAGCATCGGCGTATCCCAAGCGGATGCCCGAGATCAGAAGCTGACCTTGCCCATCAGCCAGCGTGTATCGCTGTCCAATGGCTTAGTCTTTGATGTATCCCAGCAAGACGATGCCTGGACAACGCGGGTTGCGGTGGTGCCGGAGGGCATGGAAATCGACATGCGCCGCGGTGACGTACTGTATGGCTATCTTCTCACGAACGAACTGCTGTCTGGTCCGGAAACGCTTGAGACAATTCTGACACGGGAGTTCCTGCAAGGAGCAACTTCATTCAGCTTTGCCGTCAAACGCGATGACGACACTTGGGTTGTCGCGGTGCCCTTCGAGGGCGCCGAACCGACAATCACCACTGCTGCAAAGGCAACTCAATAAGTGGCGAGTGTGCGGTAGAAGGAGTGAGCGCTATGAGGATCCTTAAAAGACTATTCGGGTTTGGAACCAAGTCAAAATCGGAACCCAAAACTGCTCGTCCGCTTGTGCTCAAGAAAGACAACCGGGTGGATGCCGATCGAAAGAAACGGCTCAATGATGTGGTGAACAAACACTCGCCAAAGGGAACGTCTCATTCGGCGGCAAAAAAGCCTTCACTCAAGCCCGCTCAGACCGCGTCTCGCAGGGAGCGGGTGAAAACCCGTTTGATCGAAATTGATCGCACGGAACAACGGGTTGTCGACCTGATTGGAGAAAGCAGCGCGGCAAAAACCGATGAGCTGGGGCGTTTCCCAGTGGGCTGGCTCGTGGTTATAAAGGGGCCGGGCCGTGGGCGTTACTTTTCGCTGTACCCGGGGCGTATGCAAATCGGTCGCGGTGCAGATCAGGCAATATCTCTGAACTTCGATGACAGGGCGATTTCTCGCAGCAATCATGCATCGATTGTATTTGATATTGAAAGAAATCAGTTTTTTCTGGGGCATGGCGGGAAAGCCAACATCATTCGTCTGAACGGAAAACCTGTGTTGTCAGACGAAACCCTAAGCGATGGGGATGATATTTCCATCGGAGAAACTGTTTTGAAAATTAAGATATTGGCCAGTTCAGAGTTCATCTGGGCTGAGCCCGAAAACAACAAGGAGCGTAAATATGTGGCGAGCGCCTGAACCGCGTTATGATGTTGCCTCTGGGCTGTCTCAAGGTGGTCGCGACTACCAGGAAGATTCACTGGTGACGGATTTCCCGTTTGGTATGGACAGTGGCGTCGCCGTTCTGGCCGACGGCATGGGGGGACACGAAGCAGGGGATGTGGCCTCAAAAATCATATCGACCGAGGTCTACAGCGCGCTTAAGTTTCGTTCTGCCACCTTTTCCGAGGCGGAAAAAGACATTCCAGATTACTTTGCGATAGCGACTGCTGACGCAAACGGCACCATCCGGGACTATGTCCAGGAAAACCCGGGTGCACGGGGTATGGGGGCGACGCTGGTCGCGCTGGTTGTATCCGAAAACCGTATGTACTGGATGAGCATCGGTGACAGCCCGCTATACCTGTTGCGCAATGGCAAGCTGCGCCAATTGAATGAAGATCACTCAATGGCACCGCAGATAGACCTGATGGTTTCGCAAGGTCTGCTCAGCCCGGAACTGGGCAGAACGCATCCTGATCGGAATTGCCTGACCTCGGTTATCATGGGTCAAAACATTGCCAAATTCGATTGCCCCACTGAACCCTTCGAACTGCAACTGGGTGATATCGTTTTGGTGTCATCGGACGGGCTTCAGTATCTGGGTGAGCCGGCGTTGCAGAAGATACTGCATCGCTATCGCCGCCGGAAATCGGCTGAGATTGCGGGCCATCTCCTGAACGCAATCTCGGATCTCAACGACCCGGATCAGGACAATGTGTCTTTTTCGGTCATCAAGTTAAACCACATGAAACCGGTTGAGCGCAAAGTTACTCAGAAGCCGATCGGTGTATCTGATGAGCAAGGTCAGAGCCTGACACGTGTTGTCAATATTGACGACAAAACAAAAAAGGTTGCGGAAAACACGACGGGCAGGGCGGAAGAGCCAATAGTGAAACGCGCGTCGTCTGGATAGAGTACTTTGCTATCTCAGAATAAAGGGCTCGTTTGCGGGCCCTTTATTCGTTTTTGGCGTCCGAATTAGATCGATGGTAAAGAATGAAGAATTTCGGAGGCGTTTCTCGAGATGTTTTTTGGGGCGTGATTTCTGGTCGTTTGGGGATTATGCTGCTACTGAATTTTCGTTGAGAAACTGCGCGGTGGAATATTGTCATTTGTTTCGCGCTATGCGTAGTATCGTCTCGCAATCATGATATCCTGCAACTTTTATATCAATATGAAACTTAATAGAGGTTGAGCTTGGCGGGCAAAGAAACGATGCTGATCTTGCCGTTTTGATATTACACAGTGAAGTCGTTCTATTGTCGTTATGTTGACTTTATTGTATATGTTAAATGTATGTTTTTACGCAAAATGATATCTAACATATTGATTTTACTTATATATTCATTTCTTTTAATTAAATTATAGGTTGTATTTTTGTATTTAAATACATGCCGAAAAAAATGCCAAATCACTTTCACATCTCTGGATTGTCACAAAATTGACTACACCAGATCGAATCCTCTCAACGTTACTTGATCTGAATGGCGCCTGAATTGGCGGTCGGACACGCATAAAAGGTATAGGTGCTCTTCGACTGTCTGTCCTGGCGCAGAATGTTAATGAGGAAGGCAGAGATGATCAATAAATGGAAACTGAAACAGACCAGCGCGGTATGTACATTGGCAGTTATAGGCGCGTTGACTGCGCCGACTGGCGCAATTGCAAGTCAGCAGGTCACACTAAAATCCGCTGATGGAACAGTAAACATTGTAGGTGATTTCATCGCCTTCGAGGACAACAACTATGTTGTGAAAACCGGTCTAGGCGATCTGCGTATCTCTGCGTCTCGGGTTCGTTGCGAAGGCGCAGCATGCCCAGAGGTTGGAGGCGGGTCTGCTGATGTAGTCATCGCCGGTTCCGATACCGTTGGCCTTGGTCTCATGCCTCTGCTGACAGCGGGCTATGCGTCTTATCTGGATGCTGACGCCGAATTAACCAACACCGCGACCGAAGGCGAAGTCATCGCAAACTTTATCGGCGACGCAGGTTTTGGGGATGAGCTTGGCACTTATATGGTGAGCTCGACATCTTCGGGCGACGCATTCAAGAAACTGCTGGACGGGTCGACACATATCGGCATGGCATCGCGCCGCATCAAACCCAAAGAAGCGCGCGAACTGAAAAAAGCCGGCTTCGGCAACATGGTAAGCCCCGATCAGGAACACGTGGTTGCGGTTGATAGTCTTGTGGTCATTACGCACCCGGATAACCCGATCGATACACTGAGTATGGAACAGCTTCGCGACGTCTATTCGGGCCGCATCACCAATTGGTCCGAACTTGGCGGCGATGACGTCCCGATCACCATGGTTTCGCGCCAAGACGGATCCGGTACAAGATCTGTGTTTGAGAACGCTGTCTTTCTTGGCAACCCGGCAACAATGCGCGATGACGCGGTTATTGCGGACGACAACAACCAGATGGCCGCATTGATCAACGAAGATCTCGGTGCGATCGGCTATGTCGGTTACGCTTTCCAGCGTGGGGCACAACCAATGACGCTTGTGAACCACTGCGGAATGCACATGACGCCCGACGCGTTTTCGGCCAAAACCGAAGAATATGCGCTGCAACGCCGCCTTTATCTGTATACATCAGATGAGCAACTGCCTGAGTTGGCGCAGGATTTCGTCGAATACTCCATGTCTGCTGATGCCGACGGTGTGATTGCCAAATCCGGCTTCATCAACCTCGGGGTTGAGCAGATTGAGCAGCCTTTGAATGGGCAGCGTGCCCGTGCATTGCTGGCGCCCGATGCGGACGATTTCGAAGCGGGTGTGATGAGAGAGATGCTGGGCAAAATGGTCGACTATAACCGGCTGTCCACCACCTTCCGTTTCCGCACCGGCTCGTCTCAGTTGGACGAACGCGGCCGGGTTGACCTGGAACGCCTGGTTTCATTCCTGGAACAACAGGCTGAGGGCACCGAGATCCTGCTGGTTGGGTTCACAGATAACGTGGGCGCGTTTGCATCCAACCGGAACCTGTCCCGTAATCGTGCAGCGCAGGTGCAGCAAACCATTGTCGACTATGCCGGCAGCCGCATCTCGGGCATCGAATTTGCCTCGGATGGCTATGGCGAAATCGCGCCAGCAAACTGCAACAGTGATGAAGACGGCCGGGCGATCAACCGCCGGGTCGAGGTCTGGATCAAACCCAGCAACACTTAATTCATCATTCAGGGCATGACACCTTTGTTGGTGTCTGCCCTTCCAACATCCCCATTTTGCACCAGGAGACCAAAGATGTTCCTGAACAATATTCTATACGCCACCGCTATCAGCGCGCTGGCAGTTGCCCAGGTCCAGGCGGCGGAGACCGCAGCCGAATTGCCACCTGAACTGGTGGACGCCGGTTTTGTTGAAGATGTTGGCGCGGGTGAACGCATCAACTTTTCCGGCAAGCTGCGTATGTTGAGCCAACGTATCCCTTCGGCCGCGTGCTATGCCCATGCCGGGATTGAAACAGAGGCCGCTAAAGCCCAACTTGCAGCCGCGACCACCGAGTTTGACAAAATCACAAGCGCACTGGAACACGGCGATGAAACCCTGAACATCAAGGGTGCCGAGACCGACCGGCGCATTCTAAAAGGTCTGAGCGTCCTGCAAGGTGTCTGGGACCCGCTCTATCCTGAGATCGAGGACATCATTGACAACGGCGGGACAGATGAAGAAATTGTGCATATCGCAACCGTCAGTCATCAGATGTTGAAGATCGCCAAGAAACTGGTGAGCGAGATTTCTAACGAATACTCAAACCCGACCGAATTGCTGCAAGCTGATGCGATGGTCATCGATATCGCGGGCCGACAACGGATGCTGGCACAGCGGATTTCCAAGAATGTATGTCTCGCGACATCGAAACTTGAACGTGAAACTGCTTTGTCGGAACTGGACGGCGCGCGCCAAATGTATGATGCGTCAGTAAACGCTCTGCGGTTCGGCATGCCTGATGCCGGCATCAAAGCCACAAAGAACCCCGAAATCGTGTCTGGACTAGATGAGATTATTGGGATCTGGAATAACGTCCAACCCATCCTGACCGCCGTTTCATCCGGCGAGGAGGTTTCAGATGTTCAGCGCGGCGAGATTTTCAATTCGATGAATGCTTTGACCGGCAAAATGAACACTTTGGTGGGTATGTATGCCGAGGAGTCAAAGCAGGGTCTATAGCCGCAACTGCATAAGTTCATGAGGTGTGCGGCTGGTTATCCGGTCGCGCACTTCTAAAAAACAGCTCAGAAACCAACAGGGCGCGGCGACGCTTAAATTGAAATCGCAGCCGCCGCAGGGATATGGATCCTGCTCATTCTCCGCAAGGGTAGTCACGGGTCAAGCAGCCGCGTAGCCGCCCCAAAACCTACAGCAAATATGCGTTGAGAATGAATGAGACGGTACAAGGAACAAATGGTATGGATGGTTCGGCAAATCTGACCTCTCAGTACGGGTATATTTTTGGTAGAGTTAAGTGGTACTCAGCAGAGAACGGCTATGGCTTTGTCGTGTGCGACGAAACCGGATCCGAAGCATTGCTACATCAAAGTGCTCTGCTGGATTTCGGCCAAAACTCCATAGCTTCGGGTTGCGAAATCACAGCCACAACCTGCACCACAGCCAAAGGCCTTCAGATCGTTAAGATAATCGCGGTGCATACGCAGCAAAGCGAAACTGACCTTATCAACCAAGAAAGTGTTTTTGATATCAGCGATATGCGCCGATCAGAGCCAGCAAAGGTCAAATGGTTCTCAAACGACAAAAATTTCGGGTTTGTAAATGTGTTTGGCGATGACCGGGATTGCTTCTTGCATTCTAAGACGCTTGAAAAAGCGGGCCTTGGTCCTGTCACAGCTGGCGAGGCGTTGGGAGTCATCGTTCACAACAACGCTGACCGCCGAGTTGTTGTGTCAGTAAGGCCCTGGTTGTGAACCAGCGGAAAACGTCATCCGCGAGGAGGACTGCCCATTGACCCGGCCCCCTGCTTCGGGTCTGTAGATGATTAACAAACCTGCCCTATATTGGCGGTACGCCAATACGGAGGCGAAATTTAGCGCAAGCGGCCCATAGCTGCCGTTGATCAAGAACGCTTATCGCTACAGCGCAGCCCGGCAAAGCCGTCATTCGCCGCGGCTGCAAAATTCGGGGCGAAGCGCGTTCTAAGCTCGCAAATAGCGGGACCTTCGCCTCGGCTTCATCAGTGGTTGCTTTCCCTGTTCGCCACCTTTGATCTGCTACGACAGATTGGCAACAGCGCCGACAAATTCTGCCCAACGTTCTCGATCCACAAACCCATAGTGCCCTGCGCCCGCCCACTCGTGCGCAGAGCAGTTGGTAAGCTCAGAGCACAGGTGTCGAGGCATCTCAGGTGAGATGATGTCGTCCGCAGTCCCATAAAACATCTTCACTGGTTGTTGGATTTCCCTTGGCGAAAATCCCCAGTCCCAAAGAGCCATCGTCATTTCGAAAACCCCTTCCTCGCGTTGCTGATAACCAAGGCGAAAGTTCTCTTCGAATAGGGCTTTCTGCTCTGGATTGCGGAGTATGGTTTTGGCTTCGTTGGGCATTTGGTCAACGACAGACTCCACATATGAAGGAATGTCTTTCAAAGCACTTTTAGCACCAATGCGCTCTGCCCAGCGGATCAGCAGGGTCAGATGGTGCAATTTCGCAATGGTCTTCAGGTCCTTCAGCACCAGCATTTTGGTAACGTTGGGCTCATCGAATGGCGCTACAGGAGAAGCGAGGGCAATTTTGCTCACACGCTCGGGCATGTGAAATGCCACCGCCAAAGCGTGGGGGCCACCTCCGGAATGGCCTGCTACATTAAAGGTATCGAGGCCCAGATGGTCTGCGAGGTCCTCCATATCCATGCCCCAGTCGACCATTCTCCGGTCTTTTTTCGGACTCGATCCTCCGACACCAGGCTGATCCGCTGCAATCCACCGCACGCCGAGCGAAGCGGTCAGAGTGTCGTCGGGTTGACGGATCACGTGAGAGTCGGAAAACCCATGGTTAAAAATCACAGGCATTCCATTAGGATCGCCGTAGGTGCTGAATGTGAGCGTTCTACCATCTCTGAGAGTAATGTTTTCAGTCAAGTTATTCTCCTAAAACCACGTAGTCTTGAACCGTTGGCTTATTGGAAAGCTCGTAAGGGTTTAACTCAAAGGCCCGAGCCCATTCTAACCAGTTAGGCGGCATAGACTTAGTTCGCATCTTGAAACGCTGATGATCGTTTGGGTTCAATTCGGACTGGACAGCCTGATCGGCGACCAGCCGATCAGGTGCTTGTGGAAAGCTCCAACTGCTCGAAGTTTTCGTCGGTGCGTGTGCATCTATACCTAATCGGTGAATGTATATTCACCCAGATCACACAGGTTCAGCGCATAGTCTTCGGCTTCGGACCCATCTGCAAAGACACCACGGATATCATAGAGACAGGTCGTCAGGCCGTCTGCGATATCTACGCCAATTTCATATCCGGGGGCGAGGTACCCACCTGCCAAAAGATTACCTTCCCAATCGTCGGATGATGCGGGGGAGATGTTGAATTCTACTAGGTCCTCACTGCTGTCGTTATAGAGCAGGAATTCCAGATCTTCCGCCTGAGCTGGCGAGTGAACGGTCAAGGCCGCCAAGGCTAGTGCTGCGGAGATTAGTGTCTTCATCATGTGGGTCTTTCCGTTCGATCTATAAACTAGTTGGGGGCGCACGATTGGACGTGCGTGGTGGTGTGAGTGCGTTGCGATCACCAGATGTATCGCAGCTGCGCCCGCCTTAGTGTCATCGGCTATTCCAGCAGTCCTTTCTCCTGATAGTACTTCAGCGCGCCCGGATGGATTGGCGCTGAAAGACCTGCGGTTACCATCTCCTCTTTAGTCAAATTGGCGAAAGCCGGGTGGAATGTACGAAAGTCATCGAAATTCTCGAAGATGGCCGATACTAACGCATAGACCGCTGCATCAGATACGCTGGCCGATGTGACAAGCGTCGCACCGACCCCAAAGGTCTCGACGTCGTTATCGGTGCCGCGATACATGCCGCCGGGTATTGTGGCCGAGCGGTAATAGGCATTGTTATCGATCAAACCCGTTACGGCGTCGCCAGTCACCGGCACCAGCTTGGCGTTGCATGTGGTGGCAGCCTCTGTCAGGTTTCCCGAGGGATGGCCAGCCGTGATAATGAACGCATCGATTTGGTTGTCGCACAGTGCACTGGATTGCTCCGCCGACTTTAACTCGGTCGCAAGGGCGAACGTGTCTTTGGTCCAGCCCTTGGCATCCATTAGGACTTCCATGGTGCCACGCTGGCCTGAACCGGGATTGCCGATGTTAACCCGCTTGCCCGCCAAGTCATCAAAATGTTCAATCCCCGAGTCTGCGCGAACCATCACGTTGAACGGTTCGGCGTGGACGGAAAACACTGCGCGCAGGTCTTCGAAAGGTCCGGCTTCTTCGAATTTTGAAGTTCCATTCAAAGCATGGAACTGCCAGTCGGACTGGGCAACGCCGAATTCCAGCTCACCTTCGCGGATGGTGTTGATGTTATAAACTGACCCGCCTGTGGATTCGACCGTGCAGCGCACACCGGTCTCCTTGCGGTTCTTGTTCATCAGGCGGCAGATTGATCCGCCAGTGGGATAGTAAACACCAGTCACACCGCCTGTGCCGATCGTGACAAACTCTTCTGCCTGCGCCGAAACGCCTACCAGCGCCATAGCTGAAGCAAGGATCAGGTTCTTTCTCATCGTTTCATCCCTTTCTCTATTATTATAATCGTTTGTTGATAGATGCGGCGTCCGCGCACCACGCTTCTTCAGATCGATTCAATCACTTGCTGATATCCAAACAGTGCTGGAAGCCCTCCGGTATGCAGCATGACGATCTTTTGGCCCTTGCAGATCACACCCTCTTCCAACAGCTTCAACAGCCCCGCAAATGTCTTTGCTGAGTATACCGGATCCAAAAAGATGCCTTCGGTACGAGCCATCAGGGTCAAGGCGTTACGTGTTCTTTCCCCGACCTGCCCATATCCGGGTGCGAGCGCGCCATCCGAGACTTTGATGCCGTTCATAACGATCGCAGGGTCGAAATCCATCAAGGCCGCCAATTTACCCAGGACTTTTTGCATGCGTGCGCGTTGCTGATTATGATTGCGACGCACACAGATTCCGTAAACAGGCGCGGATTGTCCTGACAGGCGCAACCCGGTCAGAAAACCGCCGTGCGTCGAGCCGCTGCCCGAAGGCACGACTGCGGCATCAAAATCGCTGATTTGCGTGCTCAGTTCTGCGCCACCTTGAACATAGCCCAATGCCCCCAGAGGCGGGTGGTCGATACCAAGATGGATGACATAGGGCCGATGGCCCGCTGCAACCAGCTGAGCCGCTCTTTCATGCAAGGCATTGTCCGCACCGACTTCATCATCACCTACCGGATAACGCATGTGCTCAGCGCCCAGAATTTTGGCCAGCAGGACATTGCCTGAGCTGTAATATTGATGTCCCATCCCCGGTACGCGCTCTTCCAGCTGCAGAATGGATTTCATTCCCAGACGGGCGGCGGCGGCAGCGGCCGTACGCACGAAGTTCGACTGCACAGCGCCGGTTATCAGAACAGTATCGGCCCGCTGTTGCAGCGCTTCCCCAAAATAAAACTCCAGCTGGCGGGTCTTGTTGCCGCCAAAGCTAAGACCGGTCAGGTCGTCGCGCTTAAGCCAGAGGTCAATACCAAGGTGGTCTGACAGACGGTCCAACCTTTCGATCGGTGTAACTTCGGTCATCAAACGTGCGCGCGGAAACTCCGATAATTTCAGGTCGATATTCATCTCTTCAGCTATCATTTGTCATCCAACCAGATAGGCACGTTGAAACAAGGCCGCGCAGGCGAGGATTGAGATCAACCGAATGGCGTGCGCAATAGCCTGCTGTGGTAGCAAAGGGCCGATCACGCGGCCTAGCAGACTGCCCGCAATTGTTGCCGTGGCAAAAGGCCAAAGCCATGGAGCGCTAGCAAAGGTTGCCCAGTCCGACAGGCAATGCAACGCAAAGGCGGCACCATACGCGAGCAGCGCCACAGGCTGTACCAACCGACGCGCTTCGTACGGGGTTCTACCCGACGCCAAAAAACCCAGAATCATCAAAGGGCCGGGGGTCGCTGCCCATACCGTGGCAAGGCCAGACAGGCCTGAAATGGCCTGAAAACCCCGTCGGCCAACCCTGTTTTCCTGCGGCAACAAAGAGGTGGCCACGCCGACAAGCAAAAGAACGCCCGTCAGCGCCAACACCATTCGTTCCGAAAGATAGGGGTAAATCGAAAGACCCAGAGCTATGCCCGCAAAGCATCCAATAACTGCATTCTGGATCGATGCCCTGTTCGCCACCCACACCCGCCTGTCCGACGCAACAAGCGAAACAAGCGTGTTCAACATGAGCAATACCGGAACAGCGGTGGCTGTCCCCAGAAATACCATCATCACAGGTGCTGCGACGATGCTGAAACCTATTCCGACGCCGACCTGAATTGCAGCACCTGTCACAATGGCAAGTAACAAGATCAGCAGGTCAGCGGGCACGGTTCGATCCATTGTTTCGCAGTTCATGCAGCTAACGGTAGTGCCAGCCGATCTTAATAAAAAATCATCTTATTGTATTTGTTGATGCCGAAATGTTATCAAAGGATATGCGTATAACAGCTCGCCAGATTGAGCTTTTCCAGATGGCCTATCGGCACAGGTCCACGCGAAAGGCTGCAGACGCTCTGCACATCTCTCAGCCCGCCATAAGCCGCGTCGTCGCCGAGCTTGAGGCGGAAATGGGCGTGCCCCTGTTCGATCGGTCGGGACGCAAGTTCGAACCAACTTCCGCAGCGCACAGTCTGCAGCAAGCGGTTCAAAAGCACTATCAGGGTTTAGAACGTATTCGGGAGGCTGCAATCCAGATCGCCTCAGGTACCGGAGGACATTTGCGTGTGGCAACGGTCCCCGCGGTGGCCGACACCCGCGTTGCAGTTGCGGCCGGCAATCTTATGGCAAAACTCCCGGCCCTGAGGGTGGATGTTGATGTTCTGGACGAGAAGTCCGGTATGGCCGCCTTGCGCGAAGGACGGGTGGATTGTGCAATTGTATCGTCTGACCCCGGCGACACAAATCTGGCCTGCACTCGGCTAGCCGACCTGCAACCCGTGGCAATTGTTCCCCGTGATGATCCGCTGGCCGGAGCGCGCAGAGTCTCGGCCGCTAAACTCGCTGAGGCTCCTCAAATCATGCTGACATCTCGAAGCCCGTTCCGCCGTGAAGTCGAGACCATGTTCGACAATTGCGAGGTTTCGTTTCAGGTCAGAGCCGAAGTCCAGACGCAATCCGCTTTGGTAAGTATGGTTGCTCAGGGCGCAGGGCGTGCAATTGTCGACAAAGACATTTTGGGTACGTTGCAGAATGATAATGTAACTACTGTGCCTTTGACTTCAGATCTCAACTGGCCAGTCCGACTGATCAACTTTTCCGCATCAAATGACATCCCTGGTTTACAAAGACTTGCAAATGAGCTGAAAGAGCATCCGGGTAATGCTTATTAGTATCAAGAATGTATTAGCCCAAAGCAGACCTTGAGCCGGCTTTCAGGATGTAGCGACTGTATCCCGCATAGCTGATACTGGTGCCCGGTGTTTGTTCAATTGCCTTTTCAATGACTTGGATGCGGACGGATGACGCTGATTTCCGACAATGGTGCGATTGTAACATGTATCTATGGAATAAACTCTGGCGAGAGCCGTTGTTGCATAGGATCACGTCAATCTGAACCGGATTTCCAAATGCCAAAAGTAGTAACTCAGCTTTTAAGAACCAGCCTGATGTTCAGCCTTCTACTGTCTCTTCAACTGGTTTTCCCAATTGTATTGCAGGTTCCGCTCGTTTCCGCTGCTTGGGCAGACGATGACAATGACAATGACAATGACGATGATGACGATAGAGATGATGATTCAGACGATGACAGGAATGATCGAAGTGGTGATGAGGAACGAAATGGTCAGAGTCTGTCCTCAGAAGATCCGCTCGGCCGCTTTATCAGGCGATTGACAAACCGACCACGTGCACCTCAGCCACCACAGACGGTGCCGACACCAGCGCCCGTTGTACGCCCGACGCACGCTGAATTCGAGTTAATTGTCGCAGATGCCTCGACCGAGGACCTGGAACAACTTCTTTCCGAAGGGTTTGCGATCACGGCGACAGAAACCCTTGAAGCCTCTGATAGAATTTTGACCCGCCTGACTACACCTGACAGTTTGGGTCTGGAAGCTGCACGAGATCGCGTTCGCTCTCTACCTTCCGGCGGCACAGCAGACTTCAATCACTATTACCGCTTTGAACAGAGCGAAACACGAGTGGTCTCATCGGATCCGTGTTTGCATGAAAACTGCCCCGCGTGGGAAATGATCAAGTGGCCAAGTATGGATTATGCAGAGACGGCCTGTCAGGTGCGGGTTCCTGTGGGGATGATCGATACAGGGATAAATGCGGAGCACGAAATCATAAAGGGAGCACGGCTGGAGTTGCTTCAACTCGCAGACCAAAGCCTTGAGCCTTCGAAAGCGATCCACGGCACGGCGATTGCATCCCTTATGATTGGCAATCAGAACAGCCGGGTTCCCGGGCTGATTCATGGAGCAGAAGTCATTGCAGTGGATGCATTTTCGCGCAAAGACTCGGATGAACGCGCCGACCTGATTTCGTTGTTGCGCGGATTGGACGTGTTGAATACTCGTGGTGTACGTGTAATTAACCTGTCTCTGACCGGCCCCAGAAACAGCCTGTTGGAAGACATCATTAACCAAATGGTGCAGGATGAGGGGATCGTCGTGGTTGCGGCGGCGGGGAATGAAGGCCCGTCGGGCGAGCCGCGATATCCCGCAGCATTTGACAATGTGATAGCCGTGACAGCAGTGGACGCACGGGCACGCATTTACCGAAAAGCACAGCGCGGGCCGCATATCGACTTAACCGCGCCGGGTGTCAATATGCTGTCTGCGACATCCATTCGCGGCGCCCGCCTGAAGTCAGGAACATCTTTTGCGGTTCCTTTTGTTACTGCGGCGGTCGCGCTCCTGCTTTCACAGGATGGAACGCTAACCCCGGATCAGGTTCGAGAGCGTTTGAGAAATTCAGCGCTAGACCTGGGTGCGCCTGGGGTCGACGAGGTGTTTGGCCATGGGCTGCTGAATGCTGCAGAGTTGTGCTAATATAAAACCCTAGGGCGTCCAGCCGTTTGTGATCAGATCAGCCTCTTCGGCCGAGGCGAGGGCGTCACCTGCCCCCAGCCGATCCAGAAATGGCAACAAACCTTGCATTTCCGCACCACTTGCAGTCACAAATCCATCCTCGGTCCCAGATGCAGACAACGGCTCTGACATAGTAACTTCCACCACCCAACTGTCGGATGTGGTGCAAGCTATGCCGAGGTCGATGCGTTGCTTGGCATGGTTAATAAGTTCAAATTCCCGGCAATAACCGTCTGAAATAGGCAATGTGGCGAGGATCATAATCTCCTGGTCCGTCCCTGATGGCTCTGGAACGCCAGACGGAAGGCGGTTCAGCACCGCTGCCAGGCTCGAGTCATTGTCGATTGGCCCCAAAGTCAATTTTGGCGCAGCGACCGGATTAAACAGATCGGAGCCAGTGAATACAGCAAGCGCCAGCGTTGCTGCCACAGCCGCGCTTATCCAAATGGCGGGGCGCTTACGAAAGGGTATGATCTTCGCCGTGCGCGCGTCGTCCAGAATGACCTGTTTGATGGCTTGGGGTACGGGCTCATCCAAAGGATTGCTGAACGCTTTCAGCAGGGCTTCATTTGCCGCCATAAGGTTGTCGACATACGCCTGATCTTCAGGATGATCGGCCAGGTGCATGACAATATCGGCGGCCTCTTCGGGAGAGAGTTCTCCGTCAGCAAAAGCAGAAAGGCGGGAGGGGTCCATCTTAGATTTGACGCTCATTGCTTTGGCCCTTTCGTCATCCCTAACTGCGGTAGCAGAGCGTCTCGGGCCCGTGACAAACGGCTCATGACCGTGCCAACAGGCACCTTAAGAACATCTGCGACTTCTTTGTAGCTAAGTCCTTCAACCGCGACGAGGGATAGCACAATACGCTGTTTTTCGGGCAACGCCTGCATGGCGTTTCGCGCCGTTTCGAGCATCATCCGATCCTCTGGCAGGCGCGCTGAGCGACCTTCGTCGCTCAGACCCACAACCTCGTGGTCAACCGCAGAACCTCTTGTCTTGGCTCGCCGGCGACCATCGATCCAGATGGTCTGAATAATCCGATACATCCAACTGTCCATACGCGTACCTTCGCGAAACTGGGCCACGTTTTTTAACGCTTTTACACAGGCCGACTGCACCAAATCATCGGCGTCCGGCTGATTGCCGGCTAGAGACAGTGCAAACCGGCGAAGTTTCGGCACCAGCGCCACCAGATCTTTACGGAACCGGTCCGTCATGCCGTCTCTCCTGTTTCGCCCAATGTTCAATGACAACGAATGGCACAGCGAACTATTCCACAGGATCGACGAAAAAATGAAGACACACATCTTTTGATGTCCGTTGCAGCGTAAATTGGCCAACCCCTGAGCAAATCTTTCAAAAAGCTGGAATAGATCACAACCTGCCGCGTTGTCCCAGCAAGACAGCAAACAATCAGGAGCTGAAATGATGCTGGACACCGCGATGGATGTTATCCCTGTCAAAGGACAAACAAAGATCACCAGACTTTTGGTCAGTGTCGGTCAGCGGACATTGTCCGCAGATGTTCATATTCCGAGTCTGCCTGCGCCTGACACTCCTCCTTTGTTGGCACTGCATGGAATTTCGCGAAATGCCGCTGGGATTGCCAAAGCTTTCTCAGGCTTGTGTGAGGCCAAGGGGCAGGTTCTGATCACGCCCCGGTTCTCAAAAGAGCACTGGCAACATTTCCAGCGCATTGGCAGCTACCGGCCGGATCGTTCGCTTCTAGCAATGCTCGCTCTCATTGAACAAATGGGGATCGTAAGAACTACTAAAATCCAGCTGTTTGGCTATTCCGGGGGCGCTCAACTTGCGCACCGATTTGCAATGCTCTATCCGCAACGGGTGGCCAGCCTGCATATCGCTGCGGCCGGTTGGTATTGTCTTCCAGATTTTACTCAACCATTCCCTATGGGTCTGGCTCCGGCGCAGCGGCCTCTGAAGATGAATTTCCCTGCACTGGCCCATAACCAGTTGAGGAGCTACCTCGAACTGAAGCTTCGGGTCTACGTGGGCGCCGAGGACCACTATCGGGATGATGCCCTTCGAAAAGGACCGGAGGTCGACGATGTACAAGGTCGTCATCGGCTGGCACGAGCACGACATTATTGCAGGACATTTCGTGCCGCTGCAGAAGCGCGGGGCATCGTACCCGACCTGTCGCTGACTGAACTCCCCAGTTGTGCGCACAGTTTCTCTGACTGCGCCGAGGCAGGTTTAGCGAAGCTTGTATGCGAAGCATAAGATCTTTGAGCAGCAGGAGATTAACAATGGAAAATCATCAGTTTAGAGACGCCAAATGGTGTTTTGCTACCAGGCGAATTGATCAAAGCCTGGGGCACGGATTGTGTCGGGATTTCCCGCAATCGAAACCAGGGGACCTGATCCTTGGGCGCGTAACATCAATTGGCAATCACCGACGTATCCAACTGAGGGAGGGACGGCCTGCAACACTGTATCCGGGCGATCTTGTTGTACTGCCCTGCGGCGCGCGATATGCGCCCGATCAGTTTGAGGGGTTGGCCGAGATTGACGAAAAAGGCAGCGATATGCTCGCTGGAGGTGGATGTCTTGGACGCATGGTGCATCGCAATGAACGCATAAAACCCCCGACAAGAATTCAGCCGCTAGGGCGCATAAGATCAAAGGAAGGAGTTGTTCTAAACACCAGCGATTTTGCTCTACCGGAACGCGCAAGGCGGGCGCGCATCCCGGTTATCTGTGTGGTTGGCACCGCGATGAACTCAGGCAAAACAACCGCAACAACGGCCTTGGCCCACGGTCTGACCAAGGCCGGGTGGCAAGTGGCAGTATTGAAAGGCACAGGAACCGGCGCATTTGGAGACTACAACTCCTTCGTCGATGCCGGAGCATCCTTTGTAGCCGACTTTACTGATGCAGGCATGGTCACCACCTATCTGGAACCTTTACCGCGCATCATTGCAGGCATCGATACGCTCTTGGGCGAGGCGGAATCTCTTGGCTGCGATATTGCAGTGATGGAACTGGCGGATGGTGTTTTCCAGAGGGAAACGGCAGCTCTGTTAGCGGACGCGTCTGTTCGCAGCCGGTTTTCGAAATACCTTTTTGCTTGTGCCGATGCCGTCGCAGCCGCAGGGGGGGTAACCGAGCTGGGCCAGAACGGTATTCGTCCCATCGCACTGACTGGAATGCTGTCATGCTCACCCATGGCGGCGGAAGAGGCCCAGAGCGCGACAGGCGTTCCGGTTTTGACACGCGGTCAGCTTCTCGATCCTGCCTATGCAAACACGTTGGCGGCGTGCGCGGGGATCGAGCGAGCCCGGCAAGCAGCATGACCCCACCGGGACCTTTTGAGGGGCCAAGATGTCGCCTGTTGGTTTGGATTCTGTGCGCAACTCTTACGCAGGCTGCCGCTCTTGCTGCAGTGGCCTTTGCAACGCGTACTGTCTTTGTCTCTATGCATGCCGGAGCGAGCCTGCCTGTTTTTTCAATTGCAATAATTGTGGGCGCCGGGTCGTGCGGCGCGCTAATGCAGGTGGTCTTCAGAGTATTCGCGGAGCGTCTAGGTCAGAACTATGCCAAGGATGTACGATTGAAGTTGTTCGATCATGCAAGTCGCAGCGATCAACGCGATCTGGACCAAAGGCGCATGGGCTATCACGTCTTACGCTTTACTGGTGATCTGTCGGCACTGAAGGACTGGCCAGGCCTTGGTTTGCCCCGACTTGTTCAGGCAGCCGTTATGTTGCCAACTGCAACGGCTGTGTTGATATATCTTGACCCGCGATTTGTCTGGGTGGCGATCTGTGTGGTCTGTCCTTCGGCGCTTTGGGCCATGTTCACACACCCTAAACTTCTGAAAATACACAGCCAACTGCGAAAATTGCGGGCGCAGCTGGCGGCAGATGTCACCGAACGTCTACCGATTGCGCCAAGGCTTTCGGCACTCGGAAGACGGAGCATCGAGATGAAGTCGCTGGGCCGCCGGGCTGAGCAGGTTGAACAGGCAGCCTGTAACCGCCGGGGTTTCAGTGAAATCAGGAAAGCGATACCTGAGTTTTCAGCCGCAACCGGCGCAGGCCTGATCATGTTGGTTGGTGGGATCAATGATTTGTCTACCGGTACAATTGCAGCTGCTTTAGCCGCCCTAGGGCTAATGATCCGACCATTGCGAAACGCAATGACATCAAGCGATCATTATGCAAAATACAGTGCGGCCTATGCTAATCTGTCCCGCGCACTAAAGCGGCCGCTGGCCGCAGCACGCAGTTCGGAGACCCGGCTGCTCAGTAAATCGCTTTCGGTGGAAATCAGGACAGAATGCGGCTCAGAGTTGAAGCTATGTCCAGGGCAAGAAGCAGCCATCTCTAAAGCACTGATGGACAAGATTGAACTCGCGTTGCTTGGAAACGCAGTGCTCAATAACTTGACGCTCAAGTTAGACGGAAAAGCCGTGCCGGAACTGACACCCGGAAGCTTACGCCGATCCGTTGGCGTACTAACTGGCAGACCACTCATCTTAAAAGGCAGCCTGCGCCGAGCCTTGACTTTAGGACTAAAGCAACGACCATCGGACGAGCAAATCCTCCAAGTAGCCGAGAGTATCGCCCTGCGTGAGGTTGTTCGAGAGATAGGTGGTTTGGATTTCAAGCTGACAGAACGCGGAACCAACTTGACTGTTGATCAGAGAATCTCTGTTTCTTGCCTTCGCCTCAGTCTTCAACAACCCGGACTAATTCTCGCGCGCTGCGCACCGACCAGCTCATTCAAGTCGCACTCATCGTGGCAATTGGCTACAAAGCTCACAACTTCAAATGAAAACACTGATCACTAGCTAGGCCATGTTGACAAATGATGGAGCCAGAAATGGATCGATGTGATGTCGACAAAGTCCATAAAGCTCTCCGTCGTTTTGTCGTATCATATGGTTACACGTCGAGCCTTCTTGAGCTTGTTGCAGCATCGTTTACGAGATTGGTAGGCGGTACAACGAACAAACTACGCCAATCCGCTCGGCCCAAAGGAAATACTCGCCTTCCTAGTCGCCGCCGCGGTGCAGCTTACCAGACCGGCCATTCGCTGCGTAAGCAACATTTGTAGGCGGACTACGGATCAAGAGCGGACAAAGCTACTGGCATCTAAGTCGTAGTCAGCGAAGGTTCTGTGCCAAATACTTAACTTCATCACTTGAGCAAAAACTACCTTCAGCCAACTATTTGTTGGCCTCCGATACCCGCTCTGGTTCTAGGCCGCATGCGCCTTTACTTCTGGATTGAACTTCAAAATCGGACGGATCGCAAATGAATACACTTCGTCTATTGATGTCGTCTATGAAACGAGTAAATGCTAATAAATTCAGTACATGAGCAGCTTTTTAAGATCACCTGCACACTTATTGTCAAAGGTCTTCGCGGGTCCTTTGATGTGATGATTATCTGTTTGATAGTGCATATGAACGACACAGCGAGCGAACGCCAATATTTTTCCCGAACAGGTGGTTTTCGGTTTTGAAAGCCAAGGATGGTGTTCTTCTATAGTGCCATTCCTGTCAGCCTACGGTCAAAAAAACAACGTGCACTTTGGGCTCACGCTGGTCATCCGAGGCCTTCCTTTTGGCTTGCAGCCTGCCGCGACCTGATCAACGGCAGTTGAGCGGAGATAGTGTTGAAGAAGTCGACTTTGGAGCTGTCGATGGGTGAGGCCCAGAGCAGCTGGGCTAGGCATTGAACTCGAGGATGCGTCGGCCACCGCCGAAGCCAATAAAATATAGTGCGGTTGGGCCGCCTTCACGGGCGGCCCGAAGCGGACCTTGACCATAAACTCAGAATGCTGTGGTTGCAGCCCGTATTGCGGATGGGGTGGATGGTTCCTGCTTCCCCGGCGTCGCAATGCGCCATAATGCACAACTCCCGGTAGCCGATTCAGTAACCAGCACCTGAGTGACGTAACAAGATGAATCACAGTTCAAAGTTCAACGGAACCCCTTTCTGATTCAGGTTTTATGCCGGACGCTTTAGTGAGTAGAAGACGCGAGTACAGGCTCTGTGATCAATCGCGGCCAGTTTTCAGAACCGCTTCTTCGTGCTCACCTGATGGAACATCGTTTATCTGGTAGAGTGTATTGAGGTAGCTAGTTATTTCCACGCCTGGAAAGCTTGCACTATGTGCGATCCGAACACTGCCATCATGAAAAAGTCCATAGAGGGCAGCAACAAACCTCCTCGGAAACTCCTCTTGGCGTGCAGACGATAATACAAAGGCGTATGGTTCATAGGTCCGTTCCTGCTCGGATGGCTCCGAGTAGCTGCACGGCGAATTTGGCGCAGCGTAATCAGCGATTGTTGCGCGAATAATATCCAAATCCCCATAGTAGCGAGCAAGAAAACCCTCGCAGAACCGTGCAGCAGCTTCTTGATGGGTCTTAAATTTTATCACGCAGATCTCGGTTCTATCTTTCAACGGTTGACTTTCGTCCGATTTGACCCGCTTCTCGATCGATGTTCCGTCGACATATCCCCACACAGCAACATTCGCGTTGGAAGATTCTAGCTGTTCATCTGGTCTCCGGTACCTGAGCTGAATGAGCCCTCTCAACCTATTCAAAAAGTCTTCATCGTCGTCTGAAATATCGGCTCCTTTTTCTGAGATGCCAGGGGTTTGTGAGGTGGGAGGGTTCCAAATATCGTGCACAATCTTGTCACAGCCATCCTCTTTGAACTTTTCGGTTTTTATTGAGAACGCTCCCTTACCCTCGATGTTCCCTTTTGGTGTCAGTTCCACATGCCCGCCGTTCGCCAAATAATAGATTGGAGAAAACTGAAAATTATTCAGGGCATTTTCTTGCCTTTTCTCGGGATTGGTGAAACTCAAAGCGCGTTGAAGTGTTAGTGTCGTCGGATCACATAAGAGATCATAATCTCCAGCTCCGGATTCGAAAAAATCAGCGCGCTTCTGAGAGTCCACAGGTATTTCGACGGGCAAATATCCAGCTCGCGTCACCGTCTTGAGGCATAAGTCATAAACAAATCCGTTATAGCCTTTGGTGTTCTCATCCCACCAGACGAATGGTTTCGCGTCGACGCGCACTCCAACAAGAACTTCGTCTTTGTCCAGTGCTTCAACTTCCTGTGCCAAGCAGGTAACGGGCAGCGCGCATATCACCAGAAAAGACGCAAATAAAGATCTCATCAAACTACCTCCGCTCCACTTGGTTGACTACTATTGTGCGGCGCCTTTTCCCGATCTCGAATAACCAGTATAAAAGCGTATATGGCAATCAATCCGACAAGCGCCGAATACAATGTTGAATAAAATATCAACCCACCGTCGATTGCGTCCAATGCAATTCTGTTACTTTGCCGAACAGAAATAACAGATTTTGCATAGCGACCACAAAATCCGATGATACCAATTACTAACGCGCTCAGAAGAATCCAGCGTGGGACAGAAGTAAGCGATTTTCTTTCCTGCGCTGGATCTTTGGGCGGGTTGTGCAGTTCTTGTTGCCCTACTTCATCGTCAGAACCTAGCTCAACGTCTCGTTTTTGAGCAAAGTCGCCACTTGGTTTCACAGCTGGCGCTTCAGAGCTAGGCTCACGAATAAGATCTATGTCACTCACCATGTCTAACAAAAATATGACCAGAATTGCCAACGCCACACCTCTGAGTTTTGCGATAGCCTCATACTCAAGAACGTAGCCAACGTTTTTAATCGCTATGTCCCAGCCATAGTTCAAAGCGGTCAACCAAATGAAAACGCCAAGAACAAAGATTAACGTCACAAACCATGCAGCAGCTACGACGACAAAGTACTGGGCAACTATTTCAGTAAGTCGTGCAGTCTGAGTTTTTTTCCAATGATCACGGTTTTTGATAAAAGTATATACCGTCAATGCTATCGCTAGCGGGAGGCAGAAACTGAACACGGCTTCGATGAATTGAAACCAAACTGGTTCGTACCAGTCGTCGACAATCTTCGAATAGCGAAGTTCGTAAGAGAACCGGCCAGCAGTCAAACTCCAAAGGAATGTCACAAGAAGTATTGATGCAGAAACCCAAGTGAAGAGGGAAGCGGTTTCTCGCGTCATTGCGCTTCGTGTTTTGGACTCATCAAGAGTGTTCGTCGTGAATTCTGTCAGCAATTCGGTTGCTTTGGCATATTGATTTGCCCAATGGGCTTTGGTGTGTTCGCCACGCTGCAGAACTTCGTCGGGCAAAGGCTGAATGATACCCCGCTCAACGTACAATGCGATGAGCATGCAAAAGCCTTTAGAGAGCTCATCCGCCCTTGCCAAAAGCTTCTCCCACTTGGTTGTGCGATCGTCATACAGGCTAAAATCTTCATACATGTCGCCTGGATCATCTGCCGTATCCTGGAGATTGGTTTCGAAGCCATCGTCCCCGGTGCGATACAAGGCAGTCAAATCATCCAAATCTTCTACAAACTCTTTCTTTTGTAGGCGAAGTTTCTCTTCAAGTTGGAGGAATCTTTGCCTGTCCGAGGTTTGGTATAGCTTTAACTGATTGTCGAGAATCCAACTGGAGGAGGCGAAGATGACAAGAATATCGCGCTCGAAGTTACGCACTTCCATACCGATGCTGGCCAGTATCCTTGAGCAGCAAGACATGCGCTTCCAGTCGACCGCCTCTATCAGAAGCCCATCGGCCTTATAATCGTGATTTTGTGGTAGCGAAATTTCTCGGCGCTGAAGTGTGTCCCGAATGTTTAGGACATGAGTTGGTATTCCCGCCAATCTGTGCGCCCAATATCGTGCATACTCTTCCAAGCGCTTTAAGACCGGAATCGAAGGTGCAAGGCCAACCATGACCAACGCAACCGTCAACGACACACCAGGACCAATACCCAAGCTTCTCTGCTCGATCGCACCTTCAGCATCGCTTCCGACGGAACTGGCGCCAGCTCCTACAGGGGCAGTAGCCAACCCATCCAAACCTAGGATCGCGAAGACGTTGGAAAAGCCGCAGACGAGCAGATAAACAACCAATATCAATGCTGTATATCCGACATACGCGCGCATTACGACGGTTCTCGCCCGTAGCTGATCGGGGGCAAGCAGCCGCATCAATTCGTCGAGATTGTATCTTTCTTCATAGTTGGCCCGATTGAATCTCTCAAACGAAAACAACACAACGACCAAAGCGCCAATAAGCAGGCCAAGCCAATCCGGCATATTTTCCATCTAACCAATCTCACTTTGCCGTCTAACGACATTCGCCAGGTGGGCAAACCTGGGGCACTGCAACAACTGGGATGGCCAATGTAAGGACAATAGAAAGCAATAAAAGTCGCATAAGAAAACCTCGATAATTCTGACGAAAACCTCGCATCCTGACGAAGATATTTGTATTGTGTCACAATCATTTTGTGACTTTGGGCGCGAATCAAAGCGATAAGTAAATAAGACTTGCAATGCATATTATTATAGAGCTGAACCTAGCTTCAGTCAATTTCATAGATGCCAAGGCTTTATCGAATAGTTTCGCTGCTTTCGCAACGTGTAGCTTTGAAAGAGATATTTTTAGAGAATATTCTGATTTCCCATATACACTTAAAGCGTCTGGTGTAAAATCTGAATCAAATGAGAATCCTTTGAACCTTAAACTGTGATTTATCCCGTTTGGGAGGATGGATTATGTCAGCATCCGAGCTACCCCAATGCTTGGAAAGGTTTTAGCGTAAATCAAGCTACTCTCTGCTCCTGCTGACCGGGTCGGGTTGTGTCACTTTTCTGGCCGTAGTTTTGGTGAGGCGTCCATACTTTAGTGATGGACGAGTTACCAAGTCGGTTCGTATTTTTCGAACTGATTTGGAGCAGCTGAGTGATACAACAACCAGGTTCACCACCACAGGCAATTCGGTGCCAAGCCCTATGAACAGTCTGGCGTTGTCGCGAAAAGAGAATTGGGCAATGGCCTCCAGGTCCGGGTCTTCAAAAAATTCTTAGTAATGGTGTAGAGGCTCGCGAGTTCCGCCAATTGCCATCGGCATTGAACGGTCGGTGCCGAAACAAAGTCGCTCGCCAATGTGGCTCTTTGTATTCGGGCGTTTGCTGGCAAGGTTCCGCTTCATACATCGTTGGATAACCGATGGACGATACACCATTCGGTATATCTACGCCAAAGAAAATCACTGAAGTTTCGAAATGGTTCTCGGTGGATACTGACCCAGCCCCCTGAAATCAGGCCATTGAGGTGTTAGTAATCCGTCCAAGCAAAGGATGGACTATGAAACGCAGATTTAGCGACGAACAGATCATTGGAATGATCAAG
>NZ_JBQFXH010000019.1:0-34458 GCF_056540745.1 Ruegeria sp. AM1 | reverse complement strand
TTGAGCTACGCAACGGCTCCGCTCAGCAGGCCTTGACCGCAACCTAAACACGAGAAAGAAACAGGAACGGATTCTACATCCAAACGGCCCGGATCAAGGGGCTGGGTCAAAAACCATTGAGTTGGTCATCATTCTCCAACTTGTATTCAATAGTTCTTTTGGGCATCTCGTATTTCTACTTTTAGGTTGAGACCTTACAAATTCGATCACACCATCTGTCGGATCAGTTTCCAACTCAACACTACTAGTCTACCCGAATACATCATGGGACATTAACCCACCCTACGCCGGCACTCTCGACCCTACACATTCCAAACACATCAACCATCAGCAAGAGTAGGATGGGTTTTAAACCCATCTTATCTCGGACATCTCAACACGTGATGGGGTGAAACCCCATCCTACAGCCCCAACTCGGCCCGCATCTTCTTGGTAAGTTTGGCCACGACCAGATCATACGAGGTCACGATATGCTCGCGCAGGGAGGCATCGCTCATGCCGCGTTCCTCATAGACCTGCAACCATTTCATGCCCCGAGACGCCAGATAGGGCGCGGGGCGGATGCCGGGTTCGTCGCCCAGCACTTCAAAGGCCAGATCGGTGGCCTTGAAGGTGAACGCGTCCTTGCCGTCATTCCAGCCGCAGATCGCAAAAACCTTGCCGCCCACTTTCCACACATCCGCATTGCCCCATTGCACCACATGAGAGGTGGCTTTGAGCCCTGCGCAAAAGCTGTTGAAATCATCCCTTGTCATGGCCTGACCCTGACGGTCAATGCGGCGCGGGACAAGCCCGGATCACAGTACCCGGCGAAACAGATGCAACATCCGCACACCTTGCCCGCGCGTCGCGCGCAACGGTTGCAATTCCCTGTAAAAGAGCGGAATTATCGCCCTACATTTGAATTCAGGAGTTTCCACGGTGCCGATTGTCATGCTTATCCTCACCGCGATTGGCGGTGCCGTCTGGTGGTGGATCCGCAATAACCCGCGCGAGGCGCTGGACACCGCGCAGGATGTCGCCACCACGATCCGCAACGCGCCGCGTAAGCTGGCCTTTCGCAAGGTCGCTAACGCCCATCCAGTCGAAGGCATCGATGACACCCGCATCGCAATCTGCGCCCTTGCGCAATCCTTTATCGAGCTTGATGACCTGCCCACCGCTGAACAGCGCCAGCAGCTGCATGTCCTGCTGCGCAGCAAACTACGCTGCTCCGAGGAAGAAGCGCATGAGATGGAGGTTCTGGGCCGTTGGCTGATGACCCAGTGCAACGGTGCCAAAGCCGCCGTCCCGCGCCTGGCACGTCGGCTGAGCAAGATCGATGAGGGTCAAGCTTGGGACCAGCTGCAGCAGGTGTTGATACCGCTGGCGGGCGAGGATCTGTCCCGGTCTCAAGTCGACGCGATTACCGAGCTGAAAACCGCCTTGCGCGTTAAATGAAAGCCATCTCGCGCGCACGATAACTGCAAACTGATGCCATAGAATGCCCATAATCCCTGCCTACTGACGTCCTCAACCAAAAGAGTAGTGAGTTCAGGAGTAGACAGGATGCGCTGGGGCTTGTTGTTAAGCGATGTGGCCGCGCGCCTCATCGGTCTGTTTGGGCTCTACTGCGCGTATCTGATGGCCAGCTCGGCGCTGTCCTATGACGGCGGGCCAACGCATAACCTCTATATCCCACTCAGCCTTGCGGGTTTCTTTACCGGCATGGCGCTGATTTACCTGCTGCCCGGCCTGCAGGATTGGGCCCTGCGCCATAGCCTGCGGTTCACCGGACGTGTCCTTTTTGTGTTCACCAGCGTGATCTGGCTGTTCTTCAGCGTTGCAACCTTTGACGGCGCGCGCGAAGCAGGGGCAGGCCTGTTGGCGCCTTATCTGGATGACACGGGCTTTTACGCTGTCATCGGCATTGTCGTCGGGCTGTTCCTGATATTCTACTTCCCGCTGGGCCTGTCCTTTCGCGAGGCGCGCGCGCCCACGACCCCCGGCGCAGCCCCAGCCGCTGCAGATAAACCCACCACAGAACCGGCATCGCCGTATCGCCGCACCGATTTCTGGGATCTTGTCATCTGCCTGCCTTTTACGGCCATGCTACTGGCGTCCATCTTCGCCTCTCGTTACGGAAAAACCGTTCCGTCAGAACCATATCTGGATTGGTTGGATGCCAATTTCTATCCGGTTTTCGCAGGGCTTGCAGCGGTTGCTGTCCTGCCCGTCTTTCTGGCGATGTGGCTGCGCAAACCCACGTCACGACAAGCGCAGATCGGACCGGTCCGGCGTGTGTTGATGACACTGGTCGGCGTCCCGCTGACCACCGCATTGCTGTTTGGTCTGGTCGCCTTTGACGGCCTGCCCTGGGCCTGGAACGCCGCCACGGACAACACAGATCAAACCCTGCGATACAAAGTGACGCAAACTGCGGATAAACAAGCAGACCGAGGTTGCATCGAACTATTATCAGTGCAGGGTGCCCCGCATCGCGCAACGTATTTTCAGAACCGCAAACTCGTGGCCTGTGAGATAGACGGCGCGCAGATGGATGCGCTGTATCCCGGCGATATCGTTCTGGCTGCGGGCGAACTCAGCTGGGTCGGGCATGACATTACAAGCCTGACCAAACCGTTCTATCCGCGCCCCTCAGGGTTTTAGGAACTTTGCATTCCCCACCTTGCGCTGGCTCGGTGCCTGCGGTGCAAGCGCCGGAGTCGCGGGTGCGGACACTATCGGGGTTGGAGTTATGCCAGCGGCTGTAACTTCGCAGGCCACCCCATCCCCATCGGGGTCATTGCGCACATGATAACCTGGCTGCCCTTCACGCACCGTTCCCATGCCCAGCGCATGCGCCGCATCGCAGCCCGCAAGCGCCACCAGATGCAGCACGGCATCCGTATGTTCATAATCGGTCGTCCGGAAATAGACGCCGAGCGCAATTGTCGCGACAGTGACCGGCAGAACCAGTACCATGAGAAAGATACGCAGCGGCGACAAGGCGTGTCTGCGCGTCGCATCGGCCCGCCGCTGCCGCCGGGACGAACGCGGATTTGGGATGGTCTCTTCTGATGGCAAGTGTTCAGACTTCATAAGGGTCGCTGTATTCAAACTATGTGGCAAAGCCATGGCCACCCGCAGATTTAGTCAGAACCGCTGCCTCAGACAACCGGCTTTGCCATCAGGCCCCGCACCGGGCGGCCTCGCGCCCGGCCACGAGGCCAGCAAGCCTCACCGCGTCACGTGAACCGCACATTTCGCGTGGCGCACCACACGCGCCGCGGTCGAGCCCAACAGCAGATCCTGCATCCCCGGACGATGCGATGCCATGATGATCAGATCGGGTTTGTTGGCCTCGGCCCAGTCAAGAATGGTCCGGCCTGAATGCCCTTCGATCAGTTCGCCCTTCGCATTCGGCACCTTTTCGGCCAGAGCATCCAGCTCGACCTGAATCGCCTTGCGCGCCTCGGTCAGGTATTCAACCGGCATATAAGAGATCGCGTATTCGGGGATATGCTCGACCACATGCAGCAGCGTGACTTTTGCATCCGGTGTCGCAAGCATTTGCGCAAGTTTCAGCGGGCCCGAGATATCCCGCTCGACGTCAAAGGAAATCGGAACCAGGATGTTGTGATACATGATGCGTGCCTCCGTAATCTACGGCAGCAGTCTGAACCTGAACGCACATCACATCTTTGATTTAGGTCAGGATCAGTCAAAGGTTTCGGCAACGTCGTACATGACCGGCTCGAACCCTTTGCACAGTTCATTGATCTTGCGATTGCGGTTCCTCATCTCGGGCGCGCGCAGCATCGCCAGAAAATCGTCGCGGCGCTCCCATTGCGAATAATTGGCAATTCGGGTCTGCGCGTCATTCACATGCAGGCCAGCGGCAACAAAACCCGGCTGCTTTGAGATAAAGTTAGCATAGGCGTCGGTCAAAGCCTCCAAAAGGTCTTCGCAGGTTCCGGGGGTCACCTCAAACGTCGTGATAACAGTTTGAACACCTGAGTTTTTTGAAATGTTTGGCATCGGAATCTCCCTTGGCTGATCCAAGCCTAGCACAGCTTTGCCAAAGGTCTTCTGTTTCCTTCGCCAGCCCGCCGAGATGTGACCAAAGCGTTCCGAAATACCCGCGCAGATAACCATCCGTTAACCAAGATTACCGAAGCTGCGCCCATGCATCGTCTTGCCGCCCTCGTCCTTTGCCTGTTTGCGCTGTCCGGTCCGGCCTGGCCGGGGGCATGGCTGCGCGAGAAAGACCATGGCTTCACCGCCCTGTCGGTCACCGGGTTTCCCAGCCAGTACGGCAGCTTTGAATACAAGTCGTCTCTTTATGCGGAATGGGGCCTGCGACCGGGGCTGACGCTTGGCCTGGATGCCGAGGAACATCAAAACCTCTATGGCCATGCCCTTATCTTTGCCCGCCTGCCGCTTGCCGATCTGGGCGATAAAGGCCGGTTCGCAGTGGAACTGGGGGCCGGGGTACATCATCGCCAAATGCAGGCCTGGGCGATGTACAAGGCCACGTTGTCTTATGGAAAGGGCTTCCAGACCGGTTGGGGCAGCGGCTGGGTCGCAGTTGATACGGCGTTAGAATACCGGACGCATGAGGCCGTGATCCGCAAGCTCGATCTGACCGCGGGATTGTCCGCCCAACGTCTGTTCAACCCACTGCTGCAGATCGAAACATCATACACACCCGGCCGTCCCTTTTACTGGAGCGCCCGCCCCTCGGTGATGATCCGCACCCGCAAAAGCAAGAAAACCTGGGTTCTGGGCGTCGAACGCAACGCAGCGCAGGAGTCAACCGGCGCAAAGCTGGCCTTATGGCACGAATTCTAGCGGACCAGCCGCCCACTAGGGGCGGCCGGCATTGCACCTCAGTTCTCGACGCGCATCGTCACCGATGCGAACCCTCTCAGCGCCTCAGGCCAGCGCAAGATTACCTGATCCCGCGCCGCGCCCTGCTGTACATCTGCGTGGGCTGCGGCATAGCTGATTGTGTTGAACACGTTTCTGGGTGCCCCAAGCGGGGTAAAACTGTCGCAGTTGCGCGCATATCCGCCAAAAGGCAGCCTGCCCCCTGACCCAACCACCCAGGCATGAGCCTCTGAATGCTGCTCATGCCGGATGCGCAGAGGATTGGCGGTATGGGTCGTCACACCGTGATAGGTATTGCCGTCGAACTTGATGTTCACATACCGGTCGCGGTTGAGATCCGCAAAGGTGGTGTCCACCCGTTCGACACGATCGATCTGCCCGTTCGCAGTCCTGAAGACGTTGCCGGACACGGTCAATCCGTTCAGGAAATGCCCGCTGCCATAGGGGCGCACAACGATAAAGCTGAACCAGGGCGCGGGGGTGCTGGCGTAAAAGATGTTGTCGGTGATGCTCATCGCGCTGAACGAATAGCCGGCACTGTAGTTCGGTGCGGTATCGCGCTCGTTCGTCCACTGGACAAAGCAGTTGTCGATGTAGTTCCCCGAAATCTTTGAGCTGTTAAAGTCGCCGATCATCACCAGACCGGGCTGGCGCACACCGTTGGACGTATTGTCCCCCTGATAAAAGTGGTTGCCCAGAACCAGGTTGTTGTCGCCCCCCAGCACCGCAAAATGCCGGAATCGGTTGCCCAGATTGTGGCGCAGTTTGATGTCGTTGGCATTTGCGTTGATCGCAATAGAGGTCCGGTCCTGCACCTCAAACGACTCTTCGCTGGACAGGAACTGGCAATTGTCGATCAGCATACCCTGACACCCGGTCGCAATCGAGGTGATGCCGCGGTCCTTCGGACGGCTGATAAAGCAGTTCGCCAGCGTAAAGGTACTGCCAGAAGGCGCCAGACGGATCGCACTGCAACGGCTGTTGCACTGAAACTCGATCTGCTCCATCCCGAACTTGCGCAGCGTGCTGAAGCCGCTGAAATCCAGCAGGTATTTGAACGACGTAAAGTCGAAGTTCTGCGTGCCGGATGCATTGTAGATCGGCGCGCTCAGCGTAAGCTCTCCGGCCCCTTCATTCTTGTCGCTGACATAAACCTCGCGGCCGACGCCGCTGCCCTCGACCAGAGCGCCCACGGGGATGTTCGCGACATTCACCACATTGGTCAGCGTATAGGGCCGCGCCGGATCATAGGTCGCGACCGAACTGAAATTCTCGGTGTCCCAGGCGCTGCTGCTTTTGACATCAAACTGCCCGTTGCGGATGACGCGCCGGGTTGAGAACCCGCTCTGCCGGTTGGGTACGGCGGCAGCCATATCAATCGGCGCGCTGACCGAAATCTTACGCCCGCCCAAATCCAGCGATTCATGGTCGGTATTGTTCAACAGCGCCTGAAACGCCTTTTTGAACGCCAGCGTCTCGTCCTCGAAGGCCGAGATATAGGTCGGCAGGTCAAAGTTCTTGGTCAGCAGCAGCATCGCGTCATCGGGCATGGTGACGGTGCCTTCGAATTCAATCTCCGAGGACATGCTGGTGTTCTGCGCCAGATGATATGTGCCTTTGGGCACCAAAATGCGGCCCCCGCCTGCGGCCTGATCCGCCGCCTCAAACGCGGCCGAGTCATCGGTCACGCCGTCGCCGACCGCGCCAAAGTCACGGACATCGACAAAGCCGATCATGTCGCGCAGGAAGACGTTGGTGACATCGGTGATCTCAAGATCGTCGACCCGCACGACCGCACCGTTTGTGCCGTCGATATCCACCCCGAAATGACCATAGAGCACCGAGACACCCCATGGCATATCCACGCCCGGACGCTGGCCGGTGCCCACAATGGCCGTAATCTCATGCACGGTGCCGTAACCAGACAGCTGCACCGCTGGGCCCTGTTCGACCACGCCCGTGACGTGGACATCGCCCGCGCCACCAGCCCAGGCCGCGATACGCACCTGCGGCAGCGGGCCTGAAATGGCCTTGACCCGTGCCGTGATCTGCAAATAGCAGCCGGGCAGGATCGGCGTTTGCCCCATATACCGGACCTGCTGGGTGGCATTGACCTTGAGAACCTCCAGACAGCCCGCGAAATCCGGGTCTGCAGGGACAAACGCACCGGTTCCCGAGCCGTCATAGGTGGGTGATCCCGGCGTGCCGTCGCCGCTCGACCAGACGCCCAAACCATTGGCAAAGGCGGGCGGTGTGAACACGATGCCGTCGGTGATTGCTTTGTTCATAGAAATCCCTTTCTCAGTCGCGCCGCCTCAGGTCGCCGCGCGTATAACCCTCGTGCCCGGGCCAGCCCGAACGCAAAAATCTGAGTATCGAAAAGGGATTAACCGCCACTCATCCAACCGTGACGGTGGTGTTGCGTCAGGCCGCCGGGTCCGCGTTGCCCAGCAGCTGCACGCCGTTGATCTTCCAGCCATTTTCCCGCCGGATCATCTGATAATCGAGAATATGTGCGCGCCCGTCGCCATCCACTACCATAACCTTCTGCCACAGGTTTCCGGCAATCTCGCGCAGTTCCAAAAACCGCACATCTGCAGGCCGCCAGACCATCGGATAGCCATTGCGTACCATGGCGCCAAAATTGTCCGGGTTGCCGAACAACCGCTGAATATTGGGGCTGGCAAAGGTGAAGGCAGTGGCAAAATCATCCGCCTTAAACGCTTCGATCTGTGCCGCGATATTCGACTCGATCTCGGCATTTTGTGCAAAGGCCCCGGATGCCAGTCCGGCGCTTAAAGATACAGCAAGCAATAGTCGACGCATGGATCCACCTCCTGCACCAAGGATAGCCCCACGCGGGATCAGGTCAAATCAGGTCAGCTCTCCGGCCAGTGCCTTGTCGATAAGAGCGATGGTTTCCGGCACGCCATAGAGTGCGATAAACCCACCGAACCGCGGACCCTGCGATGCCCCCAACAGCACCTCGTACAGCGCCGTGAACCAGCCCCGCAGCGGATCGAAACGATCACGGCCAACCGCATAGACCACCGATTGCAGCGCCTCATCTTCGACAGGCCCATCATAGGCTTCCAAGGCCGCTTTCAACGCCTCCATCGCCTCGCGTTCCTGATCGGTCGGCGCGCGGTGTTTGCGTGTCGGTTTAACGAAATCGTTGAAGTAGCGCACCGCAAAGCCCGCCGCCTCATCCAGATCGGGATGGGTCTCGGCGGTCGCCTCAGGCGCATAGCGACAGATGAAGCCCCACAGCGCCTCTTTATCCTCGGCCCCCGAAACCGACGCCAGATTCAACAACATCGCAAAGGGCACCATCAACGTGGACTCGGGCACATCCCCACCGTGAATATGCCAGACCGGGTTGTTCAGCTGCGCTTTTAGCTCCTGCCCCGGATAAGCCCGAAGCTGCTGATGATACTCATCATAGGCCTTCGGGATCACATCGAAATGCATCCGCTTGGCAGTCTTGGGCTTTTGATACATGAAATAAGCCAGCGACTCGGTCGGCGCATAGGTCAGCCATTCGTCGATCGACACCCCATTACCGGACGACTTGGAAATCTTCTGCCCGTTCTCATCCAAAAACAGCTCATAGCTGAAATGCTCGGGCGCACGACCCCCCAAAGCCCGGCAGATCGCGTCATAGATTTTCTCGTTGGTGGCATGTTCCTTGCCATACATCTCGAAATCCACGCCCAGCGCGGCAAAGCGCGCGCCGAAATCGGGCTTCCACTGCAGTTTGACGTTGCCACCCGTGACGGGCAGCGTCCATTCCTTGCCATCCTCGTCATCGAAGGTCACGGTATAGGTCTCTGCACAGACCTTTTTCATCGGCACATACAAAACCCGCCCGGTCTCGGGGTGGATCGGCAGGAAGATCGAATAGGTCTGCTGGCGCTCTTCCCGCAGGCTTTTGAGCATGATGGCCATGACGTCATCATATTTCTCAACCGCGCGTTTCAGGATCTCGTCAAACTGGCCCGAGCGGTAGAAGTCGCGCGAGGAATAGAATTCATAGTCGAACCCGAAGGTATCGAGGAACCGGCGCAGCATCGCGTTGTTGTATTCGCCAAAGCTGGGGTATTCCCCAAACGGATCGGGCACCGCGGTCAGCGGGCATTGCAGATAGTCCTGCAACTGCTCGGGGTTCGGCACATTGCTGGGCACCTTCCGCATCCCGTCCAGATCGTCCGAGAAACAGATCAGCTTGGTCGGGATATCCGACAGCGCCTCAAACGCGCGCCGGACCATCGTGGTCCGCGCCACCTCGCCGAAGGTGCCGATATGCGGCAGTCCCGAGGGGCCATAACCCGTCTCGAATAGCACATATCCCTTCTCCGGAGCGCCTTGTTTGTACCGTTTGAGCAACCGCCGCGCCTCTTCAAACGGCCACGCCTTGGACGTCATCGCGGTTTCACGCAGGTCAGACATTTGCTTCGATCTCCGTCGGGGAATACTGTCAGCCGCCCCATGCAGCCAATCCTGCTCTCCTATTGTGCGGATGCAGCATGAGTCAATAAAGCCGCGCCCAATTCATCGCCTAAGACCGCAAAACTCCGGCACCGGGCGCTCAGACGGCGCGGGTAACGGGTTTGTTACCGTGGAGCCCGGCAAACCCACGTTTGTGTGAGGCCGCACCACAAATCAGCCACATGCAAGTCAAATTTCAAATCGAGACGTAACCGTGCCCCGCCCCCCTCGGGCATCACCGATCAGAAAAGGACCCCCCAAATGTTTCCGAAAACGCGCGCCCTGTTGGCGGCAGCTGCTTTCACCGCTGCCCCCGCCTTTGCCGAAACCGCTGTTCAACTGGACGACTTTTTCGTCAACTGCGTGTCCTCCATGGACCAAAGCAACGTCACCCTCGTGCGCTCGGGCGGCTCCGACAAGGGTTTTATCATGACCAAAACCCTTGAGGGCGAGGCCAATATCTATCCCGGCGTGAACAGCATGACCTTCCTACTGATGCAGGACAAAAACGTCATCACCTTTGTCGTCGATTATGACAAGCTTGAATACGACATGATGGTGAAAGGGGCCGGTCAAACCTATGACCGCGGCATCTGCGCCGCTTCCTGACGCCAAAGCCGGGCCCCAGCGCCCGGCCGCCGCGCCGTGATCCGCTGGGCGGCCTGTGGCGAACTTCCTGTTGAACCTCTGCGCGCCCGCTCCTATCGTGCGGCAACAGACGTATTATTCAGGACAATAACACTATGCCCGAGCAAGCTCCTCATCCCATGTCTCCGCAGGATTGCCTTGTTGCGATCATGGTGGCCGTCTCTGCCTCGGACGAGAACATCCGCACCGCCGAACTGGTCAAAATCGAAGGGGCCGTGAATATGCTGCCGGTTTTTGCCGGTTATGACATCGACCGCACCCGTCGCGTATCGCAAATCGTGTTTGATTTGTTTGAACAAGAGGACGGCCTGGATGCTCTCTTTGGCCTGATCCGCGACAACCTGCCCGAACGATTGAACGAAACCGCCTATGCGCTGGCCTGCGACGTTGCCGCTGCGGATGGTGCACTGGCAGAAACCGAGCTGCGCCTGCTGGAAGAAATCCGGTATGAGCTGAGTATCGACCGGCTGCACGCCGCCGCCATCGAACGCGGCGCACGGGCGCGCCACACCGTCTAGCTGCCGTATAAAGCACCCCAACGCTCGATCAGCGTCTGCTGCAGCTTGCGCGAGCGGCGGTTCCAGCTGCGCGCGCCATCCGGGCGTTCGCGACTCGCGCGGGGAATCGTTTCGCGGTGCGGCACGTCGGCGGTAAAGATCGCAAAGGCCAGCTCGGCCCCAGCCGCAGTGGTCACATAGCCGCCCAACCCCGAGACGAAATTCAGCGTACCGGTCTTGGCATCCACCGTGATCGGATGCCCCTTGATCGCGCGCCCGTTGCTGTCCTTCAGCGCAAAGGGCTTGAGCAGATGCCGCAACATCCCGGCCTCTCGCGCACGCACCAGCGCGGTGACCAGATCCGCCGGGGCCATCCGCGATGTTCCGCCCAGCCCCGAATGATCGACCATTCGCACATTCGGGGTGCCATAGGTCTCAAACGCCCAGCGGTTCATTTCCGCCGCCGAATCCGCCAGCGACTGCGGCGCAGCACCGCGCGCCCGTGTGACCGCAAGGCCCACCATCTCGGCCGTCAGATTGGTCGAGTATTTCAGCATACCTTTCAGAATGCTCTCCAGCGGATCGCTCAGATGCACCACCAGCGGCTGCCCCTCGGGCGCCTGCTGCGTGACCTGTACCCGCCCCAGAACAATGCCGTTTGACCGCGCCAGCGTTCGGAACACATCGCCCGCATACAGCGCTGGCTTGCGCACCGGCAACCAGCGCGCGCCACCCTTGCCCAGCGCGCCTTTGGCAACGGTCCAGCGATCCTGCCGGGCACTGGCCTGATAGGTGTAAATCGGCAGGCTGCGGTTCTCGACCCGCATAGCGGCCATCTCAACCGCCGGCGTGTACCGCGCACTGCGGGCATCCATGCTGATGTCATACCCGGTGCCCTCCCGTTTCCATTCGAAATGCACCCGGTTGAAATTCAATGAAACGCCGCTGATGGCAGGGCTGTAGCCCACGTGATCGGGTTGTCCGGGATCGATGCTTAACACATAGGGCAACGCCCCGTCATAGACCTTGAACGCGCCCCGCACCTCGGTGATTCCCGCCTCGCGCAGATTGGCCGCCATGGTCGCCAGCGCGTCCGTATCCAGCAGCGGGTCACCACCCCCAACCAGGATCAAATCCCCTTTGAGAATGCCATTCTCGACCGGCCCATCCGCAATCAGCGCGGTCTCGAACCGGTAGTCCGGCCCCAGTACATCCAGCGCATAGAGCGCCGTCAGCGCCTTGGCGACGCTAGCAGGCGGCAGCCCCTCAGCACTTCCATAGGCCTCAAGCTGCGCCCCGGATTTGACATCCGATACGGCAAAGGCCACCTCGCCCTTCAGCCCGGCGGCCTTGATGACCCGCTCCACACCGCTCAGTTCGACACGGCGCAATTGCGGGCGCAGCGATGTTGTCGGGGCCCCGGCCCAGCCAGTGCCAGGGATCACAAGCGATCCCAGCCCCCCCAGAAATAAACGACGCGAAATACGACCGACCATGGGTCTATATGAATCCCAGAGTTTAAATACAGACAATCACTTGGTTAAGATTATGACCCGAGAGGAGTCATTCGGGCAACACTCCATCCCCCCAGATGCCGCGATTGCGAAGATCGGTTGAACTCATGTCAACCATCGGCACGTTCACAAAACACCATGCTGGCGCGGTCGAGCGCCCCAACAAATGCCGCGCCTGCCCGTCGATCCGATATTTGGCATAAGTCCGCGCCGCCGGCGACATCCGCGCCGAAATCCGATCCCCCGGCCGCGCCACCACGCCGACCGGAACACTGTCCATAATCTGCCGCCAGTCTTTCCACTTGTGAAACTGGGCCAGATTATCGGCCCCCATCAGCCAGACAAACCGCACCTGCGGATAAAGCCGTCTGAGCGCCGCCAGCGTATCCGCCGTCGCCCGCGTCCCCGTCAGCGCCTCAATATCCGTCACCTCAACCCGGGGATGCTGCATCACCGCCTTCGCCGCCTGAACCCGTTGCGCCAGCGGCGCAGGCCCGCGCTCCTTCAACGGATTGCCCGGAGACACCAGCCACCACACCCGATCCAGCCCAAACGCCTTCATAGCCTCCCGCGTCACATGCACATGCCCCTGATGCGGGGGATCAAACGACCCCCCAAACACCCCCACGACCTGCCCGGGCCGCACATATGGTATCGTACTGCGCTGCATCCTTTGCTGATGTTCAGAACTGAAGCGCGTTGTCAATCAATCGGCTGCACCGCATCCCCCAGCCGCACCCGCCCGGGCCGCAGAACTTCCGCACACCACCCGCCATGCCCCCGCACAGCAGAATAGCCGCCTTGACCCAAAGCCTCCTCCATCCGACTGCAAGGCGCACATATCAAAGTAAAGCGCAAAACCGCCTCTCCTACTTGCACCTCGCGCCCTTTAAGGGCCACCAGATTGATCCCCGAAACCACCAGATTGCGCCGCAGGATTTCGGGCGAAACCGCACCCCGCCCCAGATAAGACCCAATCGCCGCCAAATGCTCCTGCTGGATCAGCGTTACCGCCCGCTTGCCCGCCCTGCTGCGGTCGCCGTCAAGGCCATCAGCAGAGATCAGGATCTCATCCACCGCGACCATCTCCGCCCGCCGCTCTGGTCGCAGTCCAATCCAGTCAACCCGTCCCGGCTGCGCCCAACCAGCTATCAGTTCCGCCAAACCCGCCAACGATGCCTCCACCTACTCCTGTAACCCTTTTATCAAGCAAAATCTGGTCGCAAAATTCACAAGCCCTCCAGCTTGCCCCGCCCGCCCGGCTCGGCTATCACACCGCCCAACTCAATTTCCCCGACCCAGAGGACGCGACATGGCCGCCTATCAATATGTCTACCACATGCAGGGTGTCTCAAAGACCTATCCTGGTGGCAAGAAGTGCTTTGAAAACATCCACCTGAGCTTTCTGCCCGGCGTGAAAATCGGTGTTGTCGGCGTCAACGGCGCGGGTAAATCGACCCTGATGAAGATCATGGCCGGGCTCGACAAGGACTATACGGGTGAGGCCTGGGCCGCCGAAGGTGCCAAGGTTGGTTATCTGCCGCAGGAACCGCAGCTGGATGAATCACTCACCGTCCGCGAAAACGTCATGCTGGGCGTGGCTGAGAAGAAGGCGATCCTCGACCGCTATAACGATCTAGCCATGAACTACTCGGACGAAACCGCCGACGAGATGGCCAAGCTGCAGGATGAGATCGACAGCCAGAACCTCTGGGACCTCGACAGCCAGATCGACGTCTCGATGGAAGCGCTGCGCTGCCCGCCGGACGACGCCAACATCGCCAACCTCTCGGGGGGTGAGAAACGTCGCGTAGCGCTCTGCAAGCTGCTGCTCGAAGCGCCCGACATGCTGCTCTTGGACGAACCGACCAACCACCTGGACGCCGAAACCATCGCCTGGCTGCAACAGCACCTGATCGACTACAAGGGCACCATCCTGATCGTCACCCACGACCGCTATTTCCTGGATGACATCACTGGCTGGATCCTCGAACTCGACCGGGGCCGCGGCATTCCATACGAGGGCAACTACTCCGCGTGGCTGGAACAAAAAGCCAAACGGCTGGAGCAGGAAGCGCGCGAAGACAAGTCCAAGCAGAAGACCCTGCAGCGCGAACTGGAATGGATGCGTCAGGGCCAGAAGGCCCGTCAGGCCAAATCCAAGGCCCGGATCAACGCCTATAACGAGCTGGCAGACCAGTCCGAACGCGAAAAGCTGACCCGCGCCCAGATCGTCATCCCCAACGGCCAGCGCCTTGGCGGCAAGGTGATCGAGGTCGAGGGTCTGGCCAAGCACATGGGCGACAAGCAACTGATCGAAAAGCTCGACTTTGCTCTGCCCCCCGGCGGGATTGTCGGTGTCATTGGCCCCAACGGCGCCGGTAAATCGACCCTGTTCAAGATGCTCACCGGTCAGGAACAGCCCGACAGCGGCACCATCACGCTGGGCGACACGGTCGAGCTG
This sequence comes from Ruegeria sp. AM1, assembly GCF_056540745.1. Taxonomy (NCBI): domain Bacteria; kingdom Pseudomonadati; phylum Pseudomonadota; class Alphaproteobacteria; order Rhodobacterales; family Roseobacteraceae; genus Ruegeria; species Ruegeria sp. AM1. The sequence continues at coordinate 19,975 of NZ_JBQFXH010000019.1, read as the reverse complement.
TCCTATGTCGACCAGTCCCGCGACGACCTCAAGGATGGCGACACCGTGTGGGAAGCGATCACCGGCGGCGCCGAGATCATCCAGCTGGGCGACGCTCAGGTCAATTCCCGCGCCTATTGCTCGTCTTTCAACTTCAAGGGCGGCGACCAGCAGAAGAAGGTCTCGTTGCTGTCAGGTGGTGAACGTAACCGCGTCCACATGGCCCGCCTGCTGAAAGAGGGCGGCAACGTCCTGCTGCTCGACGAACCCACCAACGACCTCGACGTCGAAACCCTGCGCGCCCTGGAAGACGCGCTGGTCGATTTCGCAGGCTGCGCCGTCGTCATCTCACACGACCGTTTCTTCCTCGACCGCATCTGCACGCATATTCTGGCCTTTGAGGGCGACGCGCATGTGGAATGGTTCGAAGGCAATTTCGAAGACTACGAAGAGGACAAAAAGCGCCGTCTGGGACCGGACGCGCTGGAGCCCAAGCGGTTGAAGCACAAGAAATTTGCGCGGTGAGAAATGGCTGATTTTGCTCAGAATTGGGTATGCCCACATTGTAGCATGCGGCAAACCGGTACAAACGCTGATTTTGATGACAAGAGCAGCACTTTCTACATGACAAAATCAGCCCTTGGTTATATCGGCATCAAGTCAATTGCAGCCTGTTGCGCAAATCCCGACTGTATGATGCCGACGGTTCATGTAACGTTAGGCCAAATGGGTTCTAATGGCGGCAACCGCTACTTCGTTGAAGATGGGACGATAGTGTCGAAAAGACTATTCCCCGATTCCAACGCCAAGGTGTTCCCAGAATACATCCCTCTGCCCCTACGTGAAGACTATGTCGAAGCTTGCAAAATCAGAACGTTGAGCCCCAAAGCATCTGCAACTTTAGCAAGACGCTGTTTGCAAGGGATGATCCGCGATTTTTGTGGCATCTCGAAACCGACACTGTTCAAAGAAATTGCTGAGTTGAAAGACTTGGCGGACAACGGAAACGCTCCCACAGGCGTATCGATAGACAGCGTGGAAGCAATTGACCATATACGGCAAATTGGGAACATTGGTGCACATATGGAAAAAGACATCAACGTTATCGTAGATGTCGAACCCGATGAAGCACAAGTTCTGATCGAATTGATCGAAACGCTGTTCGATGAATGGTATGTCGAGCGCCAAAAACGCAAAGATCGCTTTGCTCGCGTGAAAGAAATTGCAGACGAGAAGGCTGCCCAGAAGAAGTCGTAGAATACATAGGATGGGTGCTCGCACCCATCACTTCATCTTGTGGGCCGGGCTTCAGCCCGGCAATGCGTGCGACACCGGCGACTTTGCCAACATCCGCCGATGAGGCGTATCGAAACCCTTCAATCAATTCGTAGCAAGCGTAGGATGGGGTTTCACCCCATCTCTCACGCAACGATCATATCCGAACACCCGCACGACCTGTTCCCACGTACCAAACCACTTCAATACTCCGACCTCCCAAATGATGGGGTGAAACCCCATCCTACGGCTCTCCAAACGTGCCCTCGGTGACCACACCACTCCATTCCGGATCAACCCGGCCCGCACGAATATCGCGATGGATTGACGAATACGGCCAATCGGTCGGGTGTTCCACCAACCCATGCTTGACCGGATTGCCCCAACAATACGCCATGTGATTGCGGTAATCGCGCTCGTCCCGAATGGCATGTTCCCAAAACCGGCGTTGCCAAATCCCGGCATCCCCTTTCGCGATTTTCGAAGCCGTGCGTAGAGTGGTGGGGTTCCACCCCACCACTCCCGACGCTTTCACCCGACGCGTAAATCGCGCCTTGATCGCACCCCACCGCGTCGAATAATCCGCATCCCCCGGCGGCAGAGTCCAGACCGCGTGCAAATGATCGGGCAACACAACAAACGCATCGCACCAGAATGGCCGCTCCTTCTGTGTCACCGCAAAGGCCGCGCGCAAATGCGCCACTTCGCGTGTCAGCAGGTCGGACGACCGGTCAGCCAGAGAGACGGTGAAGAAGTACTTGGCTCCGGGAATCCGAACGCGCCGATAGTTGCTCATGTCGTGAGGGGATCACGAAGAAGGTTAACGGGTTCTAAAGGCCGGTCACGGGCGCCGAAAGGATAACCCAAGAGCATCGAAACTCGCCAAGACCATAGCCAAACCCATCGGCGGATTCTTGTACAAACCGGACAAATCCCCTTCAAACCTTTGTACAAACCAGACAATCTACCCTTGCCACATCATCGCCCCAATGCCATATCCAAGGGGCTAACGTTTTTCTATTTCGACCCACTGTCTCCGATTCCGGCGCTCAGTCTATCGATACAGACGACGACGCCGGGCTGCCGCAACACCGTGGGCAGCACTAAACAGGAGACAACGGATATGCCCTCAGGCACCGTAAAATGGTTCAACACCACCAAAGGCTATGGCTTTATCGCACCCGAAGATGGCGGCAAGGACATCTTTGTTCACATCTCTGCTGTCGAACGCTCGGGCCTGACCGGTCTGGCCGACAACCAGAAAGTCACATACGAGCTGCGCTCGGGCCGCGATGGCCGTGAGAGCGCCGACAACATCGAGCTCGCATAAGACATTGAAAGGGTGAGGAAATTCCTCACCCTTTTTACATACATCTAACCTGAATTGACCCAAGTTGCCGTGATGGCACTCGCGTGAGATCAATTTTAGGTTATTTTCGCCCTACAATTGACCAAGTTAGCTGTGATTTTGAAACTATAGCTCTGATTATTTTGATCACTTGAAGGGGACACCTCATGTTCACACGCCGCGTATTTATGGCTGGAACAGCTGTCAGTCTGCTGCCGGGCATCGCCCAAGCCAAGAAAAAGAAGGTCGAATACGACCCGACACCACAATTCGTGCGCATCAAAAAGCAATTCCTGCCCGGGCAGTTGCTGGTCGCGCCGCGTTCCTTCTATCTGTACTACGTGACCGAACCGCGCAAAGCGGTCAGATATGGTTGTGGTGTGGGCAAAGCCGGGCTCGAATTCACCGGCACGGCCACCATCGACGTCAAGAAGGAATGGCCCACATGGCGGCCGACAAATGAGATGATCGAGCGCGACCCCGTCGCCTATGCCAAGTTCAAAGACAACGACTATGTGCAGCCGGGCGGTGGTGACAATCCGCTGGGTGCGCGGGCGCTGTACCTGTTCCAGAATGGCGTCGACACCTATTTCCGCATTCACGGCACGACGCAGCCACAGACCATCGGTCATGCAGTTTCAAACGGCTGCATCCGGATGTTGAACGAGCATGTGATCGACCTGTATAACCGGGTTCCCATCGGTACCGTTGTCACGGTCGTCTGAGCTACGCTCAGGGCGCGGACCAGTCAACATCCGTGGCCTCAGCAATATGCAGGCGCCCTTCGGGCCAGGGCTGTGCCAGCGTCTGTGCCTGCTCTTCTGACCCGGTGAGCCAGATGTTGATGTCGGCCTTGTCCAGGATGACGCCCATCCGGTGATGGATCGGCTCAACATCTTTGTTCGGCGCACAGGTCACCGTTGCGAACTGGTCAATTTGCATCCCACCCGGTGCAGTCCACCTGTCTGTGATCGCTGCGAAATACAGGGGCGCGCCGTCGGACGGAGCGATACGCCACGCGGTTTTGCGGCGCTTCTCTCCGGTCCATTCATACCAGCCATCCACAGGGACAACCGCGCGGCCAACGCCATCGAAAGCGCTTTTGTCGAACACGGTTTCTGATCGGGCATTGATAATTGTCTCCATCACCGGACGCCCACGGGCGTTCACGCGACCAACGGGAATCATGCCCCACCGCATCGACGACCAGCCATCGGCGGTCAGCACCATCATACTCTGCCCCGGCTGTATGTTTCTGCGCGGCGGCTGTGCGTCGGGCGGCGCGTCGATACCCAAATGCCGCGCGATGTCGGCGATAGGTGTGGTCAGAAAGAACCGTCCGGGCATATCCGCCTCCTAGTCGTTGGCCCTGTCCACCAGTTCCAGCACTGACGGACCCAAAGCCTGAACAATCAGTGCCACGCCACCCGCATTGGGGTGGATGCCATCAGGCTGCATCAACCGGGCAACCGCTGCGGGATCTCCATTTGCTTCGAGCCCTTTGAAGAAACTGTCGGCGAACAGCGTTCCATACTGCTGCGCCAGTTCGGGATACATGGCATCAAACGCTTGTTTATAATCGGGGCCGTAGTTACCCGGAGCTTGCATGCCGATCAGCAGCACTTCGACATTCGCTGCCTCTGCCGCAACAAGTATCTCTTCCAGATTAGCGCGCGACACCGCAGGGTCGATTCCGCGCAACAGGTCATTCCCGCCCAAAGCGACAATCATGGCGTCTGTGTCCGGGGTCAGCGTCCATGCGACCCGTGCCGCGCCGCCCGCCGTTGTGTCCCCCGACACACCGGCATTGATCAGCTGGACATCCGCGCCCTGCTCTTGCAGCCAACGGTCCAACTGGGGCACAAATCCATCTTCCGCGATCAGCCCATAGCCTTGCGTCAACGAATCTCCCAGGGCCGCGATCACAACCGGCTCTGCTGTGGCGGCAAAGCCGCAACATACAAACAGCCCTGACATCAGAGCCTTGCGCAATGTATGAACCACTCCATATCCCAATTGACAACATCCCTTCGGAAAGACTGATGACAACACCTGTTCTGGACCTCCAAAATGCCGCATTGTCGCTGGATGGCAATGCAGGTCGCGTCGAAATCTTGCACGACATTCATTTGCAGGTGAATCAGGGCGAGACGTTGGGCCTGATCGGACCCTCCGGTTCAGGCAAGTCGTCATTGCTGATGCTGATGGGCGGGCTTGAGCAGGCCACGGGGGGCAGTGTTATGGCGCTGGGGCGCAATCTGACCTCGATGGGGGAGGATGATCTGGCGCGATTTCGGCGTGACACGATGGGCGTGGTGTTTCAGAACTTTCACCTGATCCCCACCATGACGGCATTAGAGAATGTCGCGACGCCGTTGGAATTGGCCGGTCACAAAGACGCGTTTGAACGCGCCGGGGCCGAGTTGGAGGCCGTGGGCCTGTCGCATCGTCGCGACCACTATCCGGCGCAGCTGTCCGGCGGCGAGCAGCAGCGTGTCGCATTGGCCCGCGCGTCGGCACCGCGCCCGCAGATCCTGTTGGCGGATGAGCCGACGGGCAATCTGGATGAAACAACCGGCGCGGCCATTGTTGATCTGTTGTTTGGTCTGCGGGACCGCCATGGCGCAACGCTGGTGCTGGTTACGCACAGCCATACGCTGGCGCGTAAATGCGACCGTGTCGTGCGGTTGCGCGACGGTCGCATTGACGCGCAGCCAGAGCGCGAGGCAGCCGAATGAGCCTGCGACTGGCCGGACGGCTGGCCCGGCGTGAACTGCGCGGCGGCTTACGCGGGTTTCGCATTTTCCTAGCCTGCCTTGCTCTAGGCGTTGCCGCCATCGCCGCCGTGGGGTCGGTCCGCTATGCAATTCAGACCGGCTTGGCAAAGGAGGGCGCATCACTGCTGGGTGGCGATGCGCAATTGGAATTCACCTACCGCTTTGCCGATGACGACGAACGTGCCTGGATGGAGAACACCGCGCTGGATTTGTCCGAGGTGGTCGATTTCCGATCCATGGCCGTCATTCAGCAAGGCAACGACACCCAGCGCGCGCTGACACAGGTCAAAGCCGTCGATGATGCCTATCCGTTGCGCGGTTCTGTGACCCTACAGCCCGAGATGCCCTTGTCCGAGGCGCTGGATGGCCGCGACGGGCTGCCGGGCGCGGTCATGGCCCCGTTGTTGATCGATCGCTTCGATCTTGAAATCGGGGATCGCTTTGCGCTTGGGACACAGGATTTCGTCCTGACGGCAGCCCTGCTGCACGAGCCGGACGGGGCCGCCGATGGGTTTGCGCTGGGGCCGCGCACACTGCTGCGCACGCGCGATTTGCAAGCGTCTGGCCTACTGGAACCGGGCACTTTGTTTTCCACCAAGTACCGGCTAAGCCTGCCCGAGAATACCGATCTTGCCCGGCTGGCTTCCGAGGCGGGCAGTGCTTTTGATGGCACCGGAATGCGCTGGACCGATGCGCGCAACGGCGCGCCCGGTATCGCGGAATTTGTCGGGCGCCTTAGCGCCTTTCTGATTCTGGTTGGCTTGTCCGGGCTTGTGGTGGGCGGCATCGGCGTTTCGGCGGCGGTGCGCGCGTATCTGTCTCAAAAAACAGAAACCATCGCGACCCTGCGTACGCTGGGTGCGGATCGGGCAACGATTTTTCAGACCTATCTGATCCAGATCGGTATCCTGTCCTGCATCGGCATCGTGATCGGCATCGCACTGGGCGGTCTGGCCCCGCTGATGCTGGCCCCGGTGATCGAGGCGCGCCTGCCCGTCCCTGCCGTATTCTCGATCTACCCGCAGCCCCTTGCCGAGGCCGCGCTCTATGGACTGCTGACCGCCTTTCTTTTCACCCTCTGGCCCCTTGCCCGCACCGAAGAGGTGCGCGCCGCCACCCTGATGCGCGATGCCCTGTCATCGGCGCGGCGCATCCCGCGCCTGACCTGTGTCTTCGCCACCGCCCTTGGGCTGGCCCTGCTGGTCGCCGCCGCCGCATGGTTCAGCGGTTCGACATGGCTGACCCTATGGACGACTGGCGGGTTGGCGGGCGCTTTGCTTGTGCTGTCTCTTGCGGCTGTTGCCGTGCGGTGGCTGGCCTGCGCCGGGATTTCTTCGGTACGCGGGCACCCGGCCTTGCGCTGGGCGCTTGCGGCGATCTCGGACACGCGTGAGGGTGCGGCGTCGGTGGTCTTGTCTCTGGGTCTGGGGCTTTCGGTCCTGGCAGCGGTTGGGCAAATCGACGGGACGCTGCGCAATGCCATCTCGGGGAACCTGCCGGATGTGGCCCCGTCGTATTTCTTTGTCGATATCCAAAAGGACCAGATGCCCGGCTTTCTCCAGCGGCTGGAAAACGACCCCGCAGTCAGCCGGATCGAAAGCGCCCCGATGCTGCGGGGCATCATCACGCAGATCAACGGGCAAGCTGCGCGTGACGTGGCGGGGGATCACTGGGTGCTGGAGGGCGACAGGGGTGTGACCTATTCGGTTAAGCCTCCCGATAACACGCGCATCACCCAAGGCACATGGTGGCCTGAGGACTATACAGGCCTACCGCAGGTCAGCTTTGCCGCTGAAGAGGCCGCAGAAATGGGTCTGAAGCTGGGCGATGTGTTAACGGTGAACATCCTTGGCCGGGATATCACGGCACAGCTGACGTCGCTTCGCGAGGTTGATTTTTCGACCGCCGGTATGGGGTTCATCATGTCAATGAACCCGTCCGCCCTGTCCGGCGCGCCGCACAGTTTCATTGCAACGGTCTATGCCGAAGAACAAGCCGAAGCCGCGATCCTGCGCGATCTGGGTGGGCAATATCCCAACCTGACCGCCATCCGTGTGCGGGATGCCATTGACCGCGTGTCGGGCCTGCTGGCGGGTCTGGCCTCGGCCACCTCATACGGGGCCGGGGTTTCGCTGCTGACCGGATTTCTGGTCCTGATCGGCGCCGCGGCAGCGGGCGAACCGGCCCGGCGATACGAGGCGGCCATCCTCAAGACATTGGGCGCAGATCGGCGGCGCATCTTGCTCAGCTTTGCCCTGCGCGCCATTCTGCTGGGGGCGGCCGCTGGCTGTATTGCGCTGTTCACCGGCATCCTCGGCGGATGGGCCGTGGCCACCTATATCTTTGAGACGGATTTCGCCGTCATATGGTCATCGGCCCTGATCATCATCCTTGCCGGTGTCATTGTCACGCTGCTTGCAGGGCTGGCCTTTGCGCTGCGCCCACTCTCGGTCCGGCCGGCCCGTATCCTGCGGGCCAGCGACTGAGATCAGCGGACGCAGGCCACCGGCTGCAGCAGCTTCATCAACTGGTCATTGTCGCACACCAGCGCATCCAGCGTGATGTCGTCCAGCGAGGCATAAAACACCTCGGCCGCGTCGCGCAGCGCCAGCCGCAGGCGACATCCCTCGGTCAGAGGGCAGGTATTGTCGGCGTCAGCAAAGCATTCGACCATGGGCAAATTGCCCTCGACATGACGAAAGACCGAGCCGATCCGTATCTGATCCGCAGCGCGCGCCAGCGCCATGCCGCCGTTGCGGCCACGCTGTGTGCTCAGATAGTTCAGCTGGCTCAGCTGATTGATGACCTGCGCCAGATGATTTTCCGAGATGTTGCAGACTTCGGCGATCTCGGATTTTGTCACCAGCCGGTCCGGATGCGCGGCGCAATACATCAGCAACCGCACGGCGATGTTCGTCCGTTTCGTAATCCGCATGGGACCCTCCCAAGTTTCAAGATGCTGCCTTATTGCATGTCTGGCTAAAAACCTGTTTGACATACATCAATCGGCTGAAAGGGCGCGACAGGACATGGCAGACCCCTATTTCTTTGGCTATGGCAGCCTGGTGAACCTTGCGACGCATGATTTCCCCGATCCGCGTCCGGCAACGCTGAAGGGATGGCGGCGGGCGTGGCGGCATACGGATTTGCGGCCGGTTGCCTTTTTGACCGCCGTGCCTGATCCCACATCCGAAATCGAAGGCATGATCGCCCATGTGCCCAAGGACGACTGGGGCGCACTGGACGAACGGGAATGGGCCTATGACCGGGTGCCCGCGACCCAATCCGTGGACCACCCGCTGACACATGATGTCGAAATCGCCGTTTATGCCGTGCCGCAGAGCCGTTGCGCAGCGCCGGATACACGCCACCCGCTTGTGCTCAGCTACATAGATGTCGTGATACAGGGCTATCTGCGCGCCTTTGGCCCCGACGGCGTTGACAGGTTTTTCGCGACCACCGACGGCTGGGAAGCCCCCATTTTGAATGACAGGGCTGCGCCCCGCTATCCCCGTCATCAGCAGCTAACGCCTGCCGAAACCGAATTGGTGGATGACCGGCTGCGCCGTGTTTCGGCGCGCATCTTGCAAACCGGTTAACTGAAAAAGGCAGGCGCATTGCCTGCCTCATTCAAAACTTGGGATTTTGCGCACAGGCGTGATCAGCCGCGCGCGCGGATCACTTGCAGCAAAGGCAACAGGGCCGCCATTTCCGGGCCCCGCTCCATCCCCGTCAGCGCCTTGCGCAGCGGCATGAACAGGCCCTTGCCCTTGCGGCCGGTGGCCTCTTTCACGGCTTTGGTCCAAGCACCCCAGCTTTCGCCGTCAAACGGGCCTTCGGGCAGCAGCGCCATGGCCGCCGCGATAAAGTCGCGGTCTTCGTCTGCAACCAGCGGCTCTGCCCCATCGCGGCACAGCTCCCACCAGCCTTTGAGATCAGCCAGCGTGGTGATGTTCTCGCGCGCCATGGTCCAGAAGGCTTCAGCCAGATCAGCCGGAACACCAGCCTCGGCAACCGCGTCGGCGACATCCGCCAGTGACAGAGATTGCAGATGCTTTGCGGTCAGCGGGAACAGGTCCTGAACATCGAATTTGGTGGGTGCTGCGCCAAAGCGACCGATATCGAACCCGTCGATCAGCTCGGCCATATCGGTGCGCAGCTCAACCGGGTCAGAGGACCCAAGACGCGCCATCAAGCTCAACAGCGCCATCGGCTGCACACCCTGCTCACGCAGATCGCGCAGTGCCAGCGTCCCCAGACGTTTCGACAATGCCTCGCCCTGCGGACCGGTCAGCAGTGAATGGTGCGCAAAACGCGGACAGGTGCCGCCCAGCGCCTCGATGATCTGGATCTGCGTGGCGGTGTTGGTCACATGGTCCGAGCCGCGCACCACATCGGTCACGCCCATCTCGGTATCATCCACCACAGACGCAATCGTATAGAGAACCTGCCCGTCCCCCCGGATCAGCACCGGGTCGGACACCGAGGCCGCATCGATCGAGATGTCGCCCAGAATGCCGTCGGTCCACTCAATCCGTTCGTGATCCAGCTTGAACCGCCAGACGCCGCTGCCACGCTCGGCGCGCAGGGCCTCTTTCTCAGCCTCCGACAGGCTGAGCGCCGCGCGGTCATAGACCGGCGGCTTGCCCATGTTCAGCTGCTTTTTGCGCTTGAGGTCCAGCTCGGTCGGTGTTTCGAACGCCTCATAAAACCGGCCCATCTCGCGCAGCTTGTCGGCGGCTTCGGCATAGCGGTCCAGACGATCCGACTGACGCTCGACCTTGTCCCAATGCAGGCCCAACCACTCCAGATCCTGTTTGATGGCATCGACATATTCTTCTTTCGAGCGCTCGGGATCGGTGTCGTCGATACGCAGGATGAACGTGCCGCCCGCCTTGCGGGCGATCAGATAGTTCATAAGTGCGGTGCGCAGGTTGCCCACATGGATATAACCGGTGGGCGACGGGGCAAAACGGGTGGTGGTCATGGGTGTCTCCTGTTGGCGCGGCTCATGTCACAGGACGGACGATTTGTCCAGCAGAGCCATTCAGGTCGGCTCAACCGGCCATTGCCTGTTCAGATCCTCAAGCCCGGCGCGAATAAGCTCGGACAAAACGTCTGTATCGATATCGGCCAGCTTGTTCACATAGAGGCAGGATTTGCCCAGCTTGTGCTTACCCAGACGCTTGAGGATATCTTCGAAATCAATATAGCCGGGCATGATATAGATCGACAGCGCCGCCTTGCGCGGGGAAAAGCCGGTGGCCAGGAAATCGCCCGTGCGCCCAGATTTGTATTGATAGTGATAGCAGCCATAGCCCACAATCGACGCCCCCCACATGACAGGCGCAAACCCCGTCACCCTGCAAAAGAGCGCATCAAGCGTCTGCGCATCAGCCGCCTTTCCTGGCGGCTCGACACCTGACAAAAAGCGCTCGACACTTTGGCCGGTTGGAACGGTTTTATTCTCTGATCGCGACATGAACAAAAATTAACACGCATTGTTCATCCCCGCAGCCCATATCTCGGGTGTATAAACTGGCCAGAGACTCGCGCCGACCTATTTCCACCAAAGGTGTTCTGACAGGGAGAACCACAATGACCATCAAACTGACACGCCGCGCGGCACTGGGTTCCGCAGCCGCATTGCCCTTTGCCGCTGCTGCGACGCCCCTTCTGGCCGCAGGCAAGGAAACCAAGGCGCACTCGACCGTTGCCAGATCATTTCAGCTGGGCGATTTCACGGTCACCACGCTGCTGGACGGCAGCCTGCCCCGCGACGGCGCGCAGGAGATCTTTGGTGGCGGGGCTTCGGACGAAGAATTCGCTCAGGTCTCGGCTGACAACTTTATCTCGCCCGATGTGGCGCAATTCTTCTTTACCCCGACGCTGGTCAACACCGGGTCAGAGCTGATCCTGTTCGACACCGGGCTTGGGCAGGGCGGCATCCAGACCGCGCTGGCAGATGCAAATGTCGCGCCGACAGATGTCGATGTGGTGGTTATCACCCATATGCACCCCGACCATATCGGCGGCATGATGACCGATGGCGCGCCAACTTTTGCCAATGCGCGCTATGTGACCGCGGCGCCCGAGTATGATTTCTGGGCCGCGCAGGAGGCCGGCAACCGCGTCGGCGATCTGGTAGCCTCGAACGTGACGCCCCTGGCCGAAAAGATGAGCTTTGTCGAAGATGGGGGCGATGTCGCCTCGGGCGTGACCGCCATGGCCGCATTCGGGCACACGCCAGGCCATATGGTTTACCATCTGGAAAGCAACGGTCAGCGTCTGATCCTGACGGCTGATCTGGCCAACCACTATGTCTGGTCCTTCGCGCACCCGGAATGGGAGGTCCGCTTTGACATGGACAAGGCTGCCGCCACAGCGTCGCGCCGCAATGTGCTGGGCCTGCTGGCAGCAGACAAGGTCCCGATGATCGGTTATCACATGCCCTTCCCTGGCGCAGGCTATGTCGAGACACGCGGGGACGGGTTCCGCTTTGTCCCGGTCAGCTATCAGATGATGGGCTGAGCCCTTTCAATAGCCGGGGTCCGGCCGTATCTTGGAGCCGTCGTTAAAACGCGACAGTCTGAACGCGGCCGGATCAACGCATGGCGAGGCCTGCGTCACCAGATCGGCAACCAGCCGCCCCGCACCCGGACCTATTCCAAACCCATGTCCGGAAAACCCGGTCGCGATGGTCAGACCGGGTATTTCATCAACACCGGAGATCACCGGAATAGCGTCAGGCGTGACATCAATCATACCCGCCCAGCTTTGAATGATCTCGGTCTGGCGCAACGCCGGAAAGGCCTTGCAAGCGTTGGCCCATGATCGGCGCAGTGCTTTTTGCGAGGGCTCTGGATCCAGAACGCGGCAATGTTCAAACGGGGTTACGTCGGTTGGCAGCCATGTACGGTCATGACCTGCCTCGGCCCACCAGCGCGAGGATAAACGAAACCGCAAAGACCGCCATTCCTGCGCAAAAGCCGGAAGAAATTGCCGGGCCAAACGAAAGCTGTCGGGCACAATATCATATGTGTTCTGATCAGCCGATGCGATCGTATATCCGCCATCCGCGCGCCGTCGGATGGCAAAATCGGCAACCCATAGCGCGGCCTCAGGCCCCTGCTCTGCCGGTGAGGTGCGCAGGGCTGTATTCAGTACCTTGAGCTGTGGCAATGCAATCCCGGCATTCCCTGCAAACAGGCGCGACCAGGCCCCTGCCGCCAATACCACCTGACCGCAGGCGACGCGGCCGCGCTCGGTGAACACTCCCGCCACGCGACCGGCCTGCATGTCGAGGCTGCGCACCGCGCATGCGGTCATGATGACAGCCCCCCTGTCCCGCGCCGCCTCGGCCATGGCGGGTGCCGCCCATTGCGGTTCCGCGCGACCGTCCTGCGGCATGTAGAGTGCGTCCGACAATCCCAATTCGTTGTCCGGCAAAAGCGCGGCCAAATCACGGCCCGACACCATACATGCGCCGGTCTGCAGGCCATCGAGGTTTTTTAGCCACCGCCGCAGCGGGTCAGCCTGCCGCCCCGTTGCACCAAACAGAATGCCTGACTGAACATAGCCGGTTTTGCGACCAATCCGCTCATCTAGATCCTGCCAGATTCGGATCGCCTGTTGCATCAAAGGAATTTCGCGCGGGTCCCGCATCCCCAGCCGCACCCAACCCCAATTGCGCGCGCTTTGTTCCCCCGCGATCTGACCCTTTTCGCACAGCAGAACCGACAGGCCACGCTCGGCCAGTTCAAGGCTGGTGGCTGCGCCTATGATGCCGCCCCCTATGACGACGACATCCACGGATTTTGGAAGGTTAAGGTCGGCTTCGACAGGGTTCGGTTTTGGGCCGGGCATCAACCGCTCGTCTTACATTGCTTGGACCACAAGAATGCGAAAGCCCGTGGAACAGGCAATGGAGAACGGCAGTTTGTCCGGCAAAATCTGCGACCTGTGGCCAATGCGCCAAAATCGCGCGTCGCGCCAGTTTTCAGATAGAGTTGTCGGGCTTAGGCAGCGCCAGAGAACTCAGCCCATTTCTGACGGAGGATCGCAGCGACACCGCTATCCTGCCGCGCATCCTGCTCGGCAATATTTTCCTGCGCTGCTAACTTGGGAAACTCGGACCGACCCGGTTGCTCGGGATCTGAGGCGTTCTGATCAGCCTCAGCATCGCCCAGAATTGCAGCGATTGCTGCATCCAAACGCGTTTCATCAAATTCGCGCGCAGGAGATTCCATCGTCTTCAGCCTCATCGGAGCGTGAAGCGGTCTATCGTAGTCGTTAACCATTTGATCACCAAAACCCTTACCAAGCATCAACAAAAAGATGCACCACCAGAAATCTTCAGTTCCAGCGCAGTACGAAATGGCTCAACCCACCCAATCGCAATGCGTTCATCCTGCCCCAACAAAATAAGGCAGGACTGGTCCCGAATTATGGCGAGAAAATGTCACGCATGCAAGCCAGCTCTGACCGAGATGCGGCAGACAGCAGAGGCACCGGAAACAATGAGGGATATAAAGTTATTATTGAACTCCAATTACGTACAATCAGAGAAGATCGCCGCCGCTGATCCGTCCCTTCAGATCAAAATCGCCCGGAAAGAGCAGATGTTCAGCCCGGGTCGCGCCAGCGATTCACGATTGGATAGCGTCGATCCAGCCAGAACGCGCGGCTGGTCAGGCGGGTACCGGGCGCGGACTGAAAGCGCTTGTATTCACTGATATAAATGAGATGTTCGACCCTGCGCGCATCAGCCTCATCATATCCGGCAGCAACGCAATCGGCGATCGAGCCGTCCTGATCGACAAGTATCTCAAGCAGCGCATCCAGAATCGGATAGTCCGGCAGGCTGTCGCTGTCTTTCTGATCGGCACGCAGCTCGGCACTTGGAGGTTTGTCGATGACCGTCGGGCGAATGACCTCGCCATCCGGCCCTTTCATCCAGTCGCGGTGATTCGCATTGCGCCAACGGCAGGTTTCAAACACGCGGGTTTTGTACAGGTCCTTGATCGGGTTGTAGCCCCCGTTCATGTCGCCATAGATCGTGGCATATCCCACCGCGACCTCGGATTTGTTGCCGGTGGTCAGCAGCATCTCGCCAAACTTATTTGAGATCGCCATCAGCAGCAGGCCGCGCAGACGGGACTGGATATTCTCTTCGGTCAGATCTTCGTCACGCCCTGCAAACAAAGGGGCCAGTGTGTCGGTAACCGCCGCACGGCTTTCAGAGATCGGCACATAGTCGTAATGCACGCCCAGCGCCTTTGCCACAGCCTCGGCATCTTCCAAAGAAGCGGCCGAGGTGTATTCCGAAGGCAGCATCACGCAGCGCATATTATCGGCCCCGATGGCATCGACGGCGATGGCCGTAACCAGCGCGGAATCAACGCCGCCAGACAGGCCAAGCACGGCCTTCCCAAAACCGGTCTTTGCCATATAGTCGCGCAGGGATTGCACCATCGCGCGGTAATCCTGTTCCCACTCATCCGGCTGGGGCACGATCTCGGCGGGAAGAATGCGCCAGCCGTCGTCTCCCTGCTCCAAATCGACATGGGTGACCGCCTCGTCAAACACGGGCATCCGGAATGCAAGCTCACCGCCCGGGTTCAGACCAAAGGTTCCGCCGTCAAAGACCTGATCGTCCTGACCGCCGACCATGTTCAGATAAATCAATGGCAGCCCGGTTTCGACAACCCGCGCTACCATATGGTTCAGCCGGACATCATATTTGTTGCGGAAATAGGGCGAGCCGTTGGGGATCAGCAGGAACTCTGCCCCCGATTCCTCGAGCGTTTCAGCCACGTCTTCATGCCAGCCATCTTCGCAGATCGGGCTGCCGATCCGAGTATTGCCAACCGCATAAGGCCCGCCCAGCGGACCGGCGTCATACAACCTGATCTCATCAAACACGGTTTCATTAGGCAGGTGATGCTTGAGGGTCTTGCTGGCAACTTTGCCGCCGTTAAGGATCAGATAGGCATTAAACAGCTTATCGCCCTCAACCCACGGGCCGCCTATGGCCAGCGCAGGCCCGTCGGCGCATTTGACGGCCAGCGCTTCGACTGCCTGTATTGCGGCGCGATGAAAGGACGGCTTCTGGATAAGATCCTGCGTATTATAGCCGGTCACAAACATCTCAGGCAGGGCCACCAGATCGGCATTTGCCGCGCGGCCCTGTTCCCAGGCCGCGAATGCTTTGGCTGCGTTACCCTCAATATCCCCCACAATGGGGTTGAGTTGCGCCAGCGAGATACGGAAACGATTGGCCATTTTGCCCTCTTACCGTCGTCAGTTCATAGGGGATTTAGCAGATCACAGCGCGAGTAAAAGGCAAATGCGGCAAAACACGTTGCTCTGCCCAAAGCGGTGTCCTAGTTTTGCGCAAACGCACGAAATCAATGACGACCCGGCGGGCAGGAACGAGCATGAGTGTATTTCGCAAATCAATTGCCGCAGCCGCATTTGGCTTGGCAGCACAGGTTTCTCTGGCACAGGACGGGCAGGTCATCGTCAAAGATGATGATGTGGGTGGTGTCTATGAGGGGACGTTCGAAAACGGTCTAAGGCACGGGACCGGCACCTATCGTCTGCCAAACGGCTTCGAATACTCAGGCGAATGGGTCGAAGGCGAGATTCGCGGTCAGGGCGTTGCCCGCTATGCCAACGGCTCTGTCTATGAGGGCACATTTGCGAATGGGCAACCCGACGGCAAAGGCAAGGTGACCTTTGCCGATGGCGGCACCTACGAAGGGGAATGGTCTGCAGGGGCGGTTAACGGAACCGGCATCGCGGAATATGCAAATGGCGTGCGCTATGAAGGCGGGTTCAAAGATGCCCAGCGCCACGGTCAGGGGATCATGAAAAACCCCAGCGGCTATATCTATGAAGGCGGCTGGGTGGACGGTGTCCAGCAGGGAACCGCCAAGATCACCTATTCCGACGGCAGCACCTATGAAGGCGACATCGCGTCGGGTCAGCGCCACGGCAAAGGCGATCAGGTGATGTCAGACGGCATGACCTATTCCGGGGACTGGGCCGAAGATCGCATGACCGGGTCCGGGCGTCTGACACAGGCCAACGGTGACGTCTACGAAGGCGAAATGATCGATGGCCGCCGTCAGGGCAAAGGCAAGGCAACCTATTCCAACGGCGCCGTGTACGAGGGCGATTTCGCCGATGATCAGCGTCATGGTCAGGGGACGTTCACCGGAGCGGATGGCTATGTCTACTCGGGCGCTTGGACCCAGGGTCAGATCGAAGGGCTGGGCGAGGCCAATTATCCCGACGGGTCGGTCTATACCGGCGATTTCAGCGCCGATCTGCCCGAAGGCAAGGGCCGGATCACCTATCCCGATGGATCGACATATGAAGGCGACTGGGTTGCCGGCATCATCGAAGGGAAAGGCGTGTCCACCTACACGGACGGGACGGTCTATGATGGCCAGTTCCGCAACGCGCGCTCGCATGGGCAAGGGACCCTGACCCGCGCGGATGGCCAGCGATACGAGGGCGACTGGGTGGATGGGATCCGGCAAGGTAAGGGAAAAACCACCTATCCCGATGGCACAGTCTATACCGGCGATTTCGCCGCCGGGCAGCGTCACGGTCAGGGCCAGGTCGTGATGTCAAACGGGTTTGAATATTCCGGGGAATGGGCCGAAGGAAAGATCACCGGCACCGGAGTTGCCTCATACACAAATGGCAACGTGTATGAGGGCAGCTTTGTCAATGGCAAGCGACAGGGCAATGGTACGATGCGCTATGCCGATGGTCAGGAGGCCAGCGGCGTATGGGAGGACGGGACACTCTCAACCGAAAACCAGCCGGAACCCGACGCCGCCGAGGCAGCGCAGACAGCCGAACCAGAGGCTGCGTCTGAAAGTGAACCAGCCGCCGCGCCTGAAAACGCGCCCGCCGAAACCACTGCTGAAGAAGAAACCTCGGACAACTAAGGCCCTCTCACCAGGCGACGTTCTTCCCCGCCCAGTCAAAGAACTGGCCGGTATCTGCAACCTGCAACCCATCGATGACGGTCAGCAGGTTTTCAGCCGCCTCATCCGGTGCAACGGCCGGGTGCCGCCCCAGATACTTTTGGGTCAGGGCCGTTTTGACCGTCCCCGGATGGAGCGCCACGCAGATCGTTTCCTTATGCGTGCGCCCAAGTTCGATTGCGGTTGTCCGCACAATCTGGTTGAGCGCCGCTTTGGCCGCGCGGTAGCTGACCCAGCCGCCCATGCGATTGTCCGAAATCGACCCCACCCGCGCAGACAGCACGGCGACAACCGACCGACCGGTACGCGGCAGCAGTCTAGGCGCATGTTTCAGCACAAGGGCGGGCCCTAACGCATTCAGAGCCATCTGCGCCATCATCGCACTGGCAGACAAGGCACGCAGGGTCTTTTCCGGCCCCACCCCGTCAATCTCAAGCGCGCCGCTGGCCACAAGGATCAGATCGAAGGGACCCGTCTGGTTGCTCAAGATCTGGTCGACGGCTTCGGGGTCTGTCAGGTCCAGCCGATGTTCTGACCGCGACAAAGGGGTTACATCCACGTGCCGCCGCTCAAGCCGGTCGCAAACCGCCCGACCGATGCCGCCCGTCGCCCCTATAATCAACGCTGATTTCATCTTGCTTCCCCCAATCGGGCAGTTTCCCGGGCCCATCTATGATGGCTCGAATACGGGTGATACGCACACACACGCATTTTGGTTCTTTTCATTCCCGGCGGGCTGAGTATAAACTCCGCTTCATGATCAACCACGCAGATATCCCTTTTGCCGACACCGCCTTTCGCGGTGCGTCGCTGCGTGGCCTACTGATCCTAATCCGCCTCTGAGCGTGCCATCCGGCGCACCCGCTCAGAGGAGGACGCCCGCGCGCCAAAGGCATTAGGACAGAAGAAGAAAGAGATTCCCATGACAAACGTGACCGACCAAGACCGCGTCTTGATCTTTGATACCACTTTGCGCGACGGCGAGCAGAGCCCCGGCGCCACCATGACCCATGACGAAAAGCTTGAGATTGCAGAGCTGCTGGACGAGATGGGCGTCGACATTATCGAGGCCGGTTTCCCCATCGCATCCGAGGGTGATTTCAAGGCCGTTACCGAGATCGCACAACGCTCGAAAAACAGCCGTATCTGCGGTTTGGCGCGGGCCAATATCGCCGATATTGATCGCTGCTGGGAAGCCGTGAAACATGCCGGGAAAAGCCGTATTCACACCTTTATCGGCACGTCGCCGCTGCACCGCGCCATTCCGAACCTGACACAGGATGAGATGGCTCAGAAGATCCACGAAACGGTCAGCCATGCGCGCAACCTGTGCGAAAACGTGCAATGGTCGCCAATGGATGCGACGCGGACCGAATGGGACTATCTGTGCCGCGTGATCGAGATCGCGATCAAGGCTGGCGCATCGACGATCAATATTCCTGACACCGTTGGCTACACTGCTCCGATGGAGTCCGCAGATCTGATCAAACGTCTGATCGAAACGGTTCCGGGCGCGGATGAGGTGGTCTTTGCCACCCATTGCCACAACGATCTGGGCATGGCGACCGCGAACTCTCTGGCCGCCGTCGCGGGAGGCGCGCGTCAGATAGAATGCACCATCAACGGCCTCGGTGAGCGTGCCGGCAACACGGCGTTGGAAGAAGTGGTGATGGCCTTGCGCACGCGCAATGACATCATGCCGTGGCACACGGGCATCGACACCACCAAGATCATGCATATCTCGCGTCGCGTGGCGACGGTGTCGGGCTTCAACGTGCAGTTCAACAAGGCCATCGTCGGCAAGAACGCCTTTGCCCATGAAAGCGGCATCCATCAGGATGGCATGCTGAAGAACCGCGAAAACTTCGAGATCATGCGCCCCGAGGATATCGGCCTGTCCGGCACCTCTCTGCCCTTGGGCAAGCACTCGGGCCGCGCTGCACTGCGCGACAAGCTTGAAACGTTGGGCTTTGATGTCGGCGACAACCAGCTCAAAGATATCTTTGTGCGATTCAAGGATCTGGCGGATCGCAAGAAAGAAGTGTTCGACGATGACCTCATCGCATTGATGACGCTGGATGAGGACGATGATTATCTGCAGCTTGTGTCGATGAAGGTCACCTGCGGCACCGGCGGTCAGGCCGAAGCCACCGTCGAGCTTGAGGTGGACGGCAAGGATGTCATCGCCACGGAACATGGCGATGGTCCCGTGGATTCAACCTTTCGGGCGATCCGCGCCATCTATCCCAACAAGGCGCATTTGCAGCTGTATCAGGTGCATGCCGTCACCGAAGGAACGGATGCCCAGGCAACTGTTTCCGTCCGGCTGGAAGAGGACGGCATGATCGCCACGGGGCAATCGGCCAATACCGACACGGTCGTGGCCTCTGCCAAGGCCTATATCCATGCGCTGAACCGTCTGATCATGCGCCGGGAAAAGGCCGGTCCGGGCGCCGATGCGCGCGAGATCAGCTACAAGGATCTGACCTGACGGTGGCCCGTGCGAAACCAAAGGCTCCCGCACCCGCGGTTGCCCGGCTTCACCGAACACCCTAGCGGCTTTGGGCCCGGCAGCGCGCCGCAGGCGCGCT
>NZ_JBQFXH010000018.1:0-40661 GCF_056540745.1 Ruegeria sp. AM1 | reverse complement strand
CCTTGATCATTCCAATGATCTGTTCGTCGCTAAATCTGCGTTTCATAGTCCATCCTTTGCTTGGACGGATTACTAACACCTCAATGGCCTGATTTCAGGGGGCTGGGTCAGGAAGCGCACAGTCTCGAATGTCTGAATTAGCTCAGAACGATGGAAGTCTCAGTACGTGCAGCGAAAGTCCGCTGCCCGCCCCTTGTATCAAAGCCTGATAATGTCGTCAGCCCAGCGCCATCTCAATCGTCCGTCTCTGTCAGACTTGCGAACGGCCTCGGAAGAAATCCGAGGCCGTTTTCCCACGTAATCTGCCAAAAATGACCTATTGAAACGTTTAGGTCATGACGCGTGACACACCACAACAGTTACGTTATCATATGGCTAACTACACCTCGAATGACCGCAGCTGCGGCAGGTCATGCACCCTTCGATCATGACCATATCGAACTGACCGCAGGATGGGCAGGTTTTGCCGCGCGGGGCGTCCATGTTGACGACCTGCGCTTGTGGGTCTGATTTCAGGCCCATGCCTTCGCCCTCAAGGAAACCGATGGCTATCATATGCTGTTCAATCACACCGCCAATAGCGGCAAGGATCGACGGGATATATTTACCTTTAACCCAGGCACCCCCACGAGGATCGAATACAGCCTTGAGTTCCTCGACAACAAACGACACATCCCCGCCACGGCGGAATACCGCAGAAATCATGCGGGTCAGAGCCAGCGTCCAGGCATAGTGCTCCATATTTTTCGAGTTGATGAACACCTCGAAAGGACGGCGGCGGCCACCGATGACGATATCGTTTATCGTCAGATAGATCGCATGCTCGCTGTCGGGCCACTTTAGCTTATACGTCGACCCTTCCAACGATTGCGGACGGTCGAGCGGTTCGGACATGTAGATGACATCGCCACCCTCGACCTTTTGCGGCGCGTCCGCGCTTTCTCCGGGCACTTTGTCATCACTTTCCGACACGGTCAGCACTGATCCCGTTACATCATTGGGGCGATAGGTCGTACAGCCTTTGCAGCCCTCATCCCAGGCCTGCATATAGACATCCTTGAACGCGTCAAAGCTGATGTCTTCAGGACAATTGATGGTTTTTGAGATCGAGCTGTCGATCCATTTCTGCGCCGCCGCCTGCATCTTGACGTGATCGGCGGGTGACAGCGTCTGAGCATTGACAAAATACTCTGGCAGCTCGGTATCGCCAAATCGGTCACGCCACATCTGCACTGCGTAATCCACCACCTCTTCTTCGGTGCGCGAGCCATCCTTTTGCAGCACTTTGCGCGTGTAGGCATAGGCAAAGACCGGCTCGATCCCAGAGGAGACATTGCCTGCATACAGAGAAATCGTTCCGGTCGGTGCGATTGACGTCAGCAGTGCATTGCGGATGCCGTGTTCGCGGATCGCGGCGCGCACATCTTCGTCCATTTGCTGCATCGTACCGCTGGCCAGATACTTCTCGGCATTGAACAAAGGGAACGCCCCTTTCTCCTTGGCCAAATCCACCGACGCCAGATACGCGGCGCGCGCGATCGCGTGCAACCAGTGCTCGGTCTGACGTGCCGCCTCGTCGGACCCATAGCGCAGCCCCAGCATCAACAGAGCATCCGCCAGCCCCGTCACGCCCAGACCGATACGGCGTTTGGCCTGTGCTTCCGCCTCTTGCTCGGGCAGAGGGAACTTTGAAGCATCAACCACATTGTCCATCATGCGAACGGCCGTGGCGACAAGCGATTGCAGCGCCTTTTCATCCAGATGCGCGTCGGCGTCAAAGGGCTCGGCCACCAGACGTGCCAGATTGATCGACCCCAACAGGCACGCGCCATAAGGCGGCAGGGGCTGCTCGCCGCACGGGTTGGTTGCCGCGATGGTCTCGACATAGCTGAGGTTGTTGGCCTGATTGATACGATCGATAAAAATCACACCAGGTTCGGCATAATCATAGGTTGCCTGCATGATTTTGTTCCACAAATCACGCGCCTGGACCGTGTGATAGACCTTGTCGCCGAAAACCAACTCCCATGGGCCATCGGCCTTTACGGCCTCCATGAACGGGTCGGTCACCAGAACGGACATGTTGAACATGCGCAAGCGGGCCGCGTCAGATTTGGCGGTGATGAAGTGTTCGATATCCGGGTGGTCGCAGCGCATGGTCGCCATCATCGCGCCGCGGCGCGAGCCTGCCGACATGATGGTGCGGCACATCGCATCCCAGACATCCATAAAACTCAGCGGCCCAGAGGCATCCGCCGCCACCCCATGCACATCCGCGCCACGCGGGCGGATGGTCGAGAAGTCATAGCCGATCCCCCCACCCTGCTGCATGGTCAGCGCCGCCTCTTTCAGCATGTCGAAAATGCCGCCCATGCTGTCCGGCACGGTGCCCATGACAAAGCAATTGAACAGGGTGACCTGCCGCGCGGTCCCAGCACCGGCGGTGATGCGTCCGGCGGGCAGGTATTTGAAATCCTCCAGCGCGGTGTAGAACTGCTCTTCCCAGTGCTCGGGGTCTTTTTCCACCCTCGCCAGATCGCGCGCAATCCTCCGCCAACTGTCTTCGACTGTCTGGTCGATGGGCGTGCCATCCGCCTGCTTAAAGCGGTATTTCATGTCCCAGATTTGCTCGGCGATAGGGGAGGCAAAGCGGCTCATTGGTGCTCCAATATCAAAAATGCAGTTGGACGTGGCGGCGGGACTTGAACCCGCATCCTCCTCGCCGTAGCCTATTAGGTGCGAACCAGAACTACTCGAAAGCGAGGCGCTCGATCCTTTGAGCTACGCCACATTATTGTCGATTCGTCGACAGGCTTCTACACTACAGCAGCGGAACCCAAGGCCACAACACCTTGATGACAGCAGCCAGAGAGCTACAATATAAGCATAGCCTCGGGACGACTCTGTGGGAAAGCTGTGGATAAGTACGTAAACCTCATAAAACTCTCGGTTGGCTCGGAAAGTGTCGACACGCTAATGGCTTGGCAAGAGAGCCGCCGACCGTTGTACGAGGACGGCTGCCCGCGTCACGTCACCCGCATGTGGCCCAAGCGCGAGGCCGAGATTCTGAACGGTGGATCTATCTATTGGGTGATCAAAGGCGTGATCCAGTGCCGCCAGCGCATCCTGCGTCTGGACGAGGTGCGTGGCGAGGACGGTATCCGCCGATGTGCGATCGTGCTGGACCCCGAGGTGCATCGCACCCAAACAGCCCTCAAGCGGCCATTTCAAGGCTGGCGCTACCTCAAGCCCGAGGATACGCCCGCCGATCTGCCCGAAGGGCGTGCGCAGGACGATGCCCTGCCCGACGATCTGAACCGGGCACTGGCCGAAATCGGTGTACTTTAACTAAGCCAGACGATCCAGCAGCTCGGACAGAACCGTTTTGTCTTCGGACTCGTATTTGGCCACCCGGCTCCGCCACAACGTCGCCTGTGATTGCAGGATCAGGCCATCGGACAGGATTTTCAGGTGATTGGCGCGCAGGGTTTCCCCGGTCGAAGTGATATCCGCAATCGCCTCGGCGGTTTCGTTGAGCACGGTGCCCTCAGTCGCGCCCTGACTGTCGACGAGGGTATAATCTGCGACGCCTGCATCGGTCAGAAACTCTCGGACCAGACGGTGGTATTTGGTCGCGATCCGCAAACGGTGCCCATGGGTGCGTCGGAACGCAGCTGCCGCCGCATCAAGGTCATCCAGGGTATCGACATCGATCCAGCAGTTCGGTGTTGCGATGATCAGGTCCGCCTTGCCAAAGCCCAGCAACGCAACCTCTTCGACCTGCTGCTCCCACCGGGGCAGTTTTTCATGCACCAGATCGGTCCCCGTGACGCCCAGGTGAATACGGCCTGCCGCCAGTTCACGCGGGATTTCCCCGGCAGAGAGCAGAATCAGAGAAATCCCCTCGATCCCCTCAACTTTGCCTGCATATTCGCGATCTGACCCGCTGCGCGACAGCGTGATCCCGCGCTTGCTGAACCATGAAAAGGATTTATCCATCAACCGGCCCTTGGAGGGCACGCCCAGCTTCAGGTTCATTGTCCGGCCTCCTCGATCTCAAGCATCAGGTCCGGGCGCAGGACGCCGCCAACAGCCGGAATTTCCGCGCCATTGCCCAGTTGACGGGTCAGCGCGTCATAGCGCCCGCCCGTTGCAATGGGCGGCAGATCCGGTCTCCCTTCGGCATAAAAACCAAAGACGAACCCATCGTAGTACTCCATCGACGTGCGTCCATAGGCAGCTTCGAAATCCAGCTGGCTCACATCAACGCCACGCGCCTGTAGCGAGGCAACCCGCGCCTCCAGCCGGTCTATCGCAGGAGTGATCTGAGGCAGGTCCACTGCCACATCGCGCAATTGCTCAAGCGCAAAGGGCATGGTTTCCCGGATTGTCAGCAATGTCTCAAGCCCGGCAAGCTCATTGTCCGAGATTGACGGTGTCTGGCGATTTTCGCGCAGCGCCTCAATCCGCGCCTCAATCTCGGACGCGCGGCGCTTGCCGATCATCGGCGCATCGAATGCCATCGGGTCCGCGGCGTCCAATATGCTGGAGCGCATCTCGGGTTCCGGGGTGCGCCCGGCAAACCGATCCAGCAGGATGCGAAAGCGGCGCGGACGCCAGAGATGCCGCATCAGCGCAGCCTTGCGCCGTTCCGTTGTCTGCAATCCCTGCACGGCTGCAATGAGGATACCGATATCCCCAGTTGCTGCCCGCAGCGGCAGGCCGCGCAGTTGAAGCGCGAACAGAGAGAAAACCTCGGCATCAGCGCCAGCCGGGTCCTCGCGGTCGAAGACCTCATACCCGACCTGAACATATTCATTGGCGCGGTCCGGATCATGCTCCTGACGGCGAAAGACCTCACCGGAATACGTATACCGTGCGGGCTCGGCCCCCTCACGCATGTGCATCTGCACCACCGGCAGGGTGAAATCGGGGCGCAGCATCTGTTCGCCCTGTAGCGCGTCAGAGGTCACATAGGCGCGGGCGCGAATGTCTTCGCCATAGAGGTCCAGCAGCGTTTCAGCAGGCTGCAGCAGAGGCGGGTCGACCACCTGCGCGCCTGCGGCCTCGAAACGCACGCGCATCATGGCGGCACGGGCCTGTATCTGGGAACGGTTCGGCATGGTTCAGTCCTGACTGTCCAGAATTTCGCGCACCTTGGCGACCAGATCAGCGCGCGGCACTTCGAACTGGCTGGGGCGTTCTTTCCATTCCTCAAGCGTGGCGCTTTCGGCGATTTTAGCACCAAGGATCAGGTCTTTGATCTGAACGATCCCGTTGGCCTTTTCATCCCCGCCTTCGATCACCGCGATGGGAGAGTTGCGCTTGTCCGCATATTTTAGCTGATTGCCAAAGTTCTTGGGGTTGCCCAGATAAACCTCGGCCCGGATACCTGCGTTGCGCAGTTCGGCCACCATCGCCTGATAGTCGGCCATCCGGTAGCGATCCATAACGGTGACAACCACGGGACCTTTGGCCTGCGCCGCAATCCGGCCCTTTTCGCGCAAAGCAGCCAGCAGGCGGTCAACACCGATGGAAATACCAGTTGCCGGAACCTCTTGGCCAGTGAAACGCTTGACCAGATCGTCGTAACGACCGCCGCCCGAGACCGATCCGAATTGCCGCTTGCGGCCCTTCTCGTCGAAAATCTCAAAGGTCAGCTCGGCCTCATAAACGGGGCCGGTGTAATAGCCCAGACCGCGCACAACCGATGGGTCGATCTCAATCCGGTCCGCGCCATAGCCCCCTGCGTCCAGCAGAACGCCGATCTGTTCCAACTCAGCGATCCCGTCAGCACCGATCTTGCTGTCGCCAACAGCCGCGCGCAGGTTCGCCAACGTGCCAGCCGTGTCGGCAGCTTTCGAGGTCAGAAATGCAATCACCGGCTCGGCCTGATCGTCACTCAGGCCAACGCCATCAATAAACGCGCCCGACGCGTCCAGTCGGCCCTTGGTCAGCAGCTCGCGCACACCGGCCTCGCCTACCTTGTCGAACTTGTCGATGGTGCGCAGGACGTTATCACGGGCCGCAGCGTCTTCGCCCAGACCCATAGCCTCGAGCACGCCGTTCAGAACCTTGCGGTTGTTGACACGCACCAGATAGTCCCCGCGGGGAATTCCGACAGTTTCCAGCGTGTCCGAAAGCATTGCGCAAATCTCGGCATCTGCGGCCATCGACGCGGTCCCGACCGTATCCGCATCACATTGATAGAACTGACGATACCGCCCCGGCCCCGGCTTTTCGTTGCGCCAGACCGGCCCCATCGCATAACGCCGGTAGGGTGTCGGCAACTCGTTGCGATGTTGCGCATAGACGCGGGCCAAGGGTGCGGTCAGGTCATAGCGCAGGGCCATCCAGTCGCCATTACCGCCTTCGTCAAATTCCTGCCAGGCAAACACGCCCTCATTCGGGCGGTCCACGTCGGGCAGGAACTTGCCCAGCGCCTCGACGGTTTCAACCGCACTGCTTTCCAACGCTTCAAAGCCATATTGATGATAGACGCCAGCAATGGTCCGCAGCATCTCGGTGCGCTGCGTGACTTCCGAGCCGAAATAGTCGCGGAACCCTTTGGGCGTGACTGCCTTGGGGCGGGGCTGTTTCTTGGGCTTGGCCATTTGGGGCGTCCTTGGGATTTTCCTGTTCCGCGCGCGGTCTATCCCATGGCCCGGATCGGGGCAAGGCAAGCCTCTGTCACAGGGCATTGTTTCTCTGGTCTTGGCGCTGGCAGGTCGCTATGACCGTCGCAGAGACAGGAGCACCCCATGCAGCATCTGGAAGAACAGATCGCCCACCTCAGCCGGACAGTCGAAGAGCTGAATACGGTCGTTGTAAAACAGCAGGCCGAGATCGACCGCCTGACGCGCCGGGTCGAAATGCTGCTGCAGCGCGAGGCCGAGCGCGCGCAAGAAGGATCGGGCGGGGTCGTCTTTGGCGACGAACGCCCGCCGCACTATTAGGTCAAAGGCCCAGCGTCGATTTCACGGCGTTATCCACTACACCGGCCAGCAGCGCGTCTTTGTCATCCGCACACCCTTCGCGCAAGGCGGCGACAAATGTCTCACGCAGTTTCGCTTTGTCCTCGTCCGAGCTTGCGTGATCATTGATGTCGATCTGCCGGTTGTAAATTGACACTGCGGTCATTTTACCCACAATTGCAAAGATATAAGTCTCATCCCCATCGGCTTCTTCTACCACCGAAGCGCAGGTATGGTACATCACAGGCATCGCATCCTGCACCATTTGCTCGGCGGCTTCATCAGACAAAGCCATACTGGGAACGGCCAGACAAAAGCCTGCGACAACGGTTTTGAGTGCAGTCATGCGCATCGCCTTCATTTCCAGTTATGTCCGATAAATGCCCCTGCCACGCCACCGATGGCGGCGCCCTTTCCGTCGCCGATCAGCGCCCCGACTCCGGCACCGATCAGCGCGCCCTCGATTGTGTTCTTTTTCTTTTTGTTATCCGCCAACCCGGCCGAGGCTGACGCCAAAATCAATGACGCAACAGCCGCAATTTTCAACGTTTTAAAACCGGTACCCGAGATCGCCATTCGGGGGTCCTCCTGTGCCCTAACCCAAAGAAATGTCTCAGGTTCAGCCTAGCGCCGCGCACCCTCTTAGGCAACAAAACGGTGCGGGTTCAGATTTCCTCGACCGACATGACGCCTTCCAGCGACTTGATCGCCCCTTTGATCTGAGGGTTGATCGGAAAGTCCTGCCCCAGATCCATCTCGACATCGCCCGGCAGGCCGGGGTCCAGCAGCAGCAGTTGGATCGGTCCACGCCCGGCGCCCTTGGCCGCGCTGGCCGCATCCTCAAGGACTTTCGCCACCGTGGGCAGAGCTCCGGCTTCATCCACAAAGATGCGCAATCCGGTCGCGCCCGCCTCGGCCACAACCGAATCGACTGGGCCCACGGACCGGGCCAGAAGCTTCAACTGATCCGCCTCAAGCGTCGCCTCGGCCGTCAGCACCACCTGAGACCCGGTCTCCAGAAACTCGCGCGATTTTTCCAGCGTTTCTGAAAAAAGCGTCACCTCATACGCACCTGTCGGATCTGACAACTGGGCAAAAGCAAACCGATTGCCACGCGCTGATTTCCGTTCTTGCCGTCCGGCGACCACACCTGCCAGCTTTGCAATCAGCGGACCGGACCGCGCCTTTTCAGTAACTTCATCCAGGGTCAGCACCTGTTTACGTTTCAGGGCCGGCATATAGTCGTCCAACGGATGCCCCGACAGATAAAAGCCAATGGCTTTGAACTCTTCACTCAACCGTTCGGCGGGCAACCAGTCAGGCGACGGCGACAGGCGCGGTTCGGGCAGGTCCTCTCCGGCCTCACCGAACAGCGAAACCTGATTGGAGTTCTTCTGTTCATGAATGGCCGCAGAATACTGCACTAGCGGATCGAGGCTTTCGAAGACACGGCGACGGTTCTTGTCGAGCTCATCAAACGCCCCGGCCCGCGCCAGCATCTCAAGCGGGCGCTTTCCGACTTTTTTCAGATCAACACGGCGCGCAAAATCAAACAGGTTCACGAAAGGCTTGTCGCCGCGCCCGTCGACCACCAACGTCATCGCCTCAACGCCAACGTTCTTGAGCGCGCCCAGCGCATAGACCAGATGCCCTTCGGCCACGTCAAACGCCGACTGAGAACGGTTCACGCAAGGCGGGATATACGGCAGCTCCAATCCCTTGCGGACTTCTTCGAAATAAATGGCCAGCTTGTCAGTCAGATGGATATCGCAGTTCATGACACCAGCCATGAACTCAACCGGGTGGTTCGCCTTCAGCCAACCGGTCTGATAACTGACGACTGCATAGGCTGCCGCGTGGGATTTGTTGAAGCCGTAGTTGGCGAACTTGTCGAGCAGGTTCCAGACCTCAGTCGCCTTGGTCTCATCCACATCGTTTTCAGCCGCGCCCTTGAGAAATTTGGGCCGCTCGGCGTCCATCGCCTCTTGGATTTTCTTACCCATCGCGCGGCGCAGCAGGTCGGCGCCCCCAAGACTATAGCCCGCCATTTCCTGGGCGATCTGCATCACCTGTTCCTGATAAACGATGATACCCTGGGTTTCGTCTAGGATGTGGTCGATGGAGGGGTGCAACTTGTCCCGCTGGCTCAGTCCGTTTTTGACCTCGCAGAACTTAGGGATGTTCTCCATCGGGCCCGGGCGATACAGCGCAACAAGGGCAATGATATCTTCGATACAGTCCGGCTTCATCCGTTTGAGCGCATCCATCATGCCCGAGGATTCTACCTGGAACACCGCCACCGTTTTAGCTGACGAATAGAGCTTGTACGTCGCCTCGTCATCCAGCGGTATGGCGTTGATTTGATTCACCGCTCCATCGGCAGGCTCATAGAGTTCCGTGCCATCCGGCGCAATGTGCAAATCCCGCCCGGATTTGAAGATCAAATCCATCGCGTTCTGGATCACCGTAAGGGTTTTCAGACCCAGAAAGTCGAATTTAACCAACCCGGCCTGTTCCACCCATTTCATGTTGAACTGGGTCGCTGGCATGTCCGAGCGCGGATCTTGATAGAGCGGCACCAGCGCGTCCAGCGGTCGATCCCCGATCACCACACCCGCCGCGTGGGTCGACGCGTTGCGCAACAACCCCTCGACCTGTTGGCCGTAGGTAAGAAGGCGATCCACTACCTCTTCGTTGCGGGCCTCTTCGCGCAGGCGCGGCTCGTCCTTCAATGCCTTTTCGATGGAAACAGGTTTCACGCCTTCCACCGGGATCATCTTGGACAGGCGATCCACCTGCCCATAAGGCATCTGCAACACGCGTCCGATATCGCGCACTGCCGCCTTGGACAAAAGCGCGCCGAAGGTGATGATCTGCCCCACTCGGTCGCGGCCATATTTTTGCTGCACGTAGCGGATGACTTCCTCCCGGCGATCCATGCAGAAGTCGATATCAAAGTCGGGCATAGATACCCGTTCAGGGTTCAGAAACCGTTCGAACAGCAGCGAATACCGCAGCGGATCGAGGTCGGTGATCGTCAGCGCATAAGCCACCAACGAGCCCGCACCCGAGCCACGCCCCGGACCGACGGGGATATCGTGATCCTTGGACCATTGGATAAAGTCCGCAACGATCAGAAAGTAGCCGGGAAACCCCATGCCCTCGATGATGTCCAGTTCGAAATCGAGCCGCTCCTGATACTCCTCCAACGTCACAGCGTGCGGGATCACGGCCAGACGTTTTTGCAGCCCCTCATTGGCAATGCGGCGCAGTTCGGCGACCTCGTCATCCGCGAATTTCGGCAGGATCGGATCGCGGCGATAGGCCATAAAGGCGCAGCGTTTGGCAATCTCGACCGTGTTCTCGATCGCCTCTGGCAAGTCAGCGAACAGGGTCGCCATTTCCTGTTGCGACTTGAAGTAGTGCTGCGCGGTCAGGCGGCGGCGGCCCTCCTGCTGGTCAACATAGGCACCTTCGGAAATACAGATCAGCGCATCATGCGCCTCATACATATCCGAGGTAGGGAAATAGACGTCATTGGTGGCGACAAGGGGCAAGTTTCTGGCATAGGCCATCTCGACATGGCCGCGCTCGGTCAGACGTTCTGCTTCGGGTTGGCCATCCTCGCCTGGGTGACGTTGTAGCTCGACATACAGGCGGTCTGGGAACATGGCGGCCAGACGCTCCACCAAGCCTTCGGCCGCGGGGCGCTGCCCCTGCTGCAACAACATCCCAACTGGGCCATCCGGCCCTCCGGTCAAGCAGATCAGACCGTTCGAACACGCGGCCAATTCATCTAGCGTCACTTGCGGCAGCTGACCGCCTTTGTCCACATAGAGACAAGAGCTTAGCTTCATCAGGTTCTCATATCCGACTTCAGACTGTGCCAGCAGGACCAGCGGCGCCGGGGTTTTTGGCTTTTCGCCCGGCTGCGCCTGCGCATATGTCAGATCAACCTGACACCCCATGATCGGCTGCACCCCGGCCCCGCTTGCAGTGACAGAGAACTCGAGCGCCGAGAACATGCTGTTTGTGTCGGTCACCGCGACAGCGGGCATCTCCATCTGCTCGCAAAGCGCAGGCAGCTTTTTCAGCCGGACTGCGCCTTCCAGCAGAGAGTACTCAGTATGAACGCGGAGATGAATGAATCGGGGATTTCTACTCATAGGTCGCAAGCTATCCCAGCCGGGGGCGAGGCAAAAGCACGAACCGTTACGGTCCAATGCCTAAAAAATCAGCGCTGATTATTCGGTTTTTTCAGAAGGTGCTTCTGGGGCAAACACTTTTGCGCATTAAAAGTACTTTAGTTTCAGTCGCCTGAATACTAGACACCCCGCATACGCTCACGCCGTCCAGCTGTAATGGTTCATCATTTAGGCAGTTTTTCTTGCCAGATAAGCCGCGCTGTTTCTAACATCTTACGGCAAGCTACCGCCCGCCACTCTTTCTACGTCGCATCGAAGGAGGGCCCAACGGGCGCAACCGGGTAAGGCGACGGGTTTCTCGAATGGACATCACGTTTCTTCTGAACGGAGAGACAGTGGAGCTGGAGGATGTGAATCCGACGGCCACCTTGCTGGACTGGCTGCGCGAAGATCGCGGCCTGACCGGCACCAAAGAAGGCTGCAATGAGGGCGATTGCGGCGCCTGCACCGTCATGGTGACAGATCAGGAAGGGCACAAGGCGCTGAATTCCTGCATCCTGTTCCTGCCGCAATTGCACGGCAAGGCGGTGCGCACCGTCGAAGGAGCAAGCAGCCCAAGCGGCGAGGCCCACCCGGTTCAGCAAGCCATGGTCGACCTGCATGGCTCGCAATGCGGATTCTGTACACCGGGATTTGTGATGTCGATGGTTGCTGGTCATGCCAATGGCGCGACCGATCACGACACCCAGCTTGCCGGGAACCTGTGCCGCTGCACGGGCTACGCGCCCATCATCCGCGCGGCCAAGGCTGCCGAAACGCAGCCCGTACCGGTTTGGGTCAAAGACAAGCCCATCGCTGTCACGCCCAAAACCCCAATGTTGCCAACGTCGTCGGACGCATTGGCCAGCGTTTACGCCGATCATCCGGACGCGACCCTGATTGCCGGTGCAACCGATGTGGGCCTCTGGGTCACCAAGCAATTGCGCTATCTGGGGCCTGTGATTTTTCTAAACCAGTGTGATGACCTGAAAGAGATCACAGTCACGGACGAAAACATCCGGTTTGGGGCCATGGTCGACATGAACCGCATGGGCGAGGCTCTTGCGGATCTGCACCCCTCCTACGCGGAAATGATCCGGCGATATGCCAGCGTTCAGGTCCGGCACGCCGCGACGATCGGCGGCAATATCGCCAACGGTTCCCCCATCGGGGACAACCCACCCGCGTTGATCGCCTTGGGCGCGACTCTGCATCTGCGTAAGGGCGACGCGCGCCGGTCGCTTCCGCTTGCGGATTTCTTTATCGACTACGGTCGGCAAAATCGCGCACCCGGCGAGTTCGTCGAAGCGGTCAGCGTCCCACGCCAGCCGGATCGCCTGAAATGCTACAAGCTCAGCAAACGGTTCGATCAGGACATCTCGGCCGTGTGCGGGTGCTTCAATATCACGGCGGCGGATGGCACTGTGACAGAGGCGCGTATCGCCTTCGGCGGCATGGCAGGCGTTCCCAAACGGGCAGCGCAGGTCGAGGCCGCTCTGACTGACAAACCCTGGACAGCTGAGACCATCCAGGCTGCCCTGCCCGCCTTTGCCCAGGATTTCACGCCGCTCACGGATATGCGCGCCTCAGCGACTTATCGATTGGAAAGCGCCAAAGCGATGTTGGAACGGTATCACCGTGAGGATCAGGGCGAAGTGACAAACGTGCTGGAGGTGCAGGCATGAGTGTTGCCAAAGCCCTGCCCCATGATGCGGCGCAACTGCATGTTTCCGGCGCGGCGCGGTATGTCGACGACATCCCGACGCCAAAAGATACGTTGCATCTGGCCTTTGGGCTAAGCCCGATTGCCAAGGGCACGATCACGGCGATGGACCTGTCTGCGGTCAAGGCCGCCAAAGGCGTTGTCAGCGTAATCACCGCCAAAGATCTGCCCTTCGCCAATGACGTCTCCCCCTCGATCCATGATGAGCCGTTGCTGTCGGACGGTACCGTTGACTATGTCGGCCAGCCCGTGTTTCTTGTGATCGCGACAAGCCATCTGGCCGCCCGCAAAGCAGCGCGTCTGGGCAAGATCGACTATGCCGAGGAAACCCCGATCCTGACCGTCGAAGAGGCCCTGGCCGCCGACAGCCGGTTTGAGGACGGCCCGCGCATCTATGCGAAAGGCGACGCAGACACGGCCATTGCGAACGCGGATCACGTGATCGAAGGAACGTTCGAGATCGGCGGGCAAGAGCATTTCTATCTGGAAGGTCAGGCCGCTCTGGCCGCGCCAAACGAGGGTGCGGACATGCTGGTGCATAGCTCGACCCAGCACCCGACCGAAATCCAACACAAGGTCGCGGACGCCCTTGGCGTTCCCATGCACGCCATCCGAGTCGAGACCCGGCGCATGGGCGGCGGCTTTGGCGGCAAGGAAAGTCAGGGCAACGCACTGGCTGTCGCCTGTGCCGTGGCCGCGCGCGCGACCGGCAAGGCCTGCAAAATGCGCTATGACCGCGACGATGACATGATTATCACCGGCAAGCGCCATGCGTTCCGGATTTCCTACAAGGCAGGCTTCGATACGAACGGGCATGTTCAGGGCGTGTCGTTCCACCACTACGCTATCTGCGGCTGGGCGCAGGACCTTTCGTTGCCAGTTGCCGACCGGGCCATGTTGCATTCGGACAATGCCTATCTGCTGCCCAACGCCCGGATCGAAAGCCATCGGCTGAAGACCAACACCCAATCCGCCACCGCCTATCGCGGGTTTGGCGGCCCTCAGGGGATGGTCGGAATTGAACGCGTTATGGACCACGCCGCGCATGCGCTCGGGTTGGACCCGGTCGAGCTGCGCCGCCGGAACTACTATGAGCCGGCTCATGCAACGGCCGAACGCGCCCCCAAGAACAAACCGCTGGGCCATCCCGATCCGTATGAGGATCTGACCAGCCGTGGCGCGGTTGAGACCGGCAACGCGCCAGTCCGCCCCCTGCCCGCGGAGGGGAATACAACGCCCTATGGGATGGAAGTCAGCGACTTCGAACTGCACGGCATGACCGATGCACTGCTGAGATCTAGTGACTATGCCGCACGGAAAGCAGCAATTGAGAAATGGAACGCCGAACACGGGGTGATCAAAAAGGGGATCGCTTTTTCCCCGGTCAAATTCGGGATTTCCTTCACGCTAACCCATCTGAATCAAGCGGGCGCGCTGGTGCATGTGTATCAGGATGGCTCGGTCCACCTAAACCATGGCGGCACCGAGATGGGGCAGGGCCTGTTCCAGAAGGTCGCGCAGGTCGCCGCCGCGCGTTTTGGCATACCGCTTGAGATGGTCAAAATCACCGCCACCGATACGGCCAAGGTTCCAAATACCTCGGCCACGGCGGCCTCATCGGGCAGCGATCTCAACGGTATGGCCGTGAAAGCCGCCTGTGACACGATCCGCGACCGGATGACCGATTATCTGGCGGAACGGCATCAGGCCGACCCGTCAGCAGTTGTGTTCGCCGACGGTCATGTCTCGGTCGGAGACGAACGCTATACCTTTGCCGAGGCCGCAGCGCTCAGCTATCAGGGCCGCATCAGCCTGTCGGCAACGGGGTTCTACAAAACGCCCAAGATCGAGTGGGACCGGATCAAGGGTCGAGGTCGCCCGTTCTTCTATTTCGCCTATGGCGCGTCGGTCACCGAAGTTGCCATCGACACCCTGACCGGCGAGAACCGCATCCTGCGCACCGACATCCTGCATGACGCGGGCGCATCGCTGAATCCGGCGCTGGATGTCGGTCAGGTCGAAGGCGGCTATGTGCAAGGTGCGGGCTGGCTGACGACCGAGGAGCTGGTCTGGGACGGTAAGGGCAACCTGCGTACGCACGCCCCGTCGACCTACAAGATACCCGCCTGTTCGGATCGCCCCGATATCTTCAACGTCGCGCTTTGGGAGGGTGAAAACCGCGAGGATACCATCTATCGCTCCAAAGCGGTTGGAGAGCCTCCCTTTATGCTTGGGATTTCAGCCTGGCTGGCGCTGTCAAATGCGGTCGCAGCCTGCGGAGGCAGCTATCCGGCACTAAACGCACCGGCCACAGCCGAGGAAGTCTGGCACGGCGTTCAACGGATGAAGGGAGGCATCTGATGGGATTTGACCTTGAGGCTTTGAGAGAGGCGGTCAAAACCCACGGCAGAGTGGTCCGGGTGGTCATTGCCAATATCAAGGGATCGTCCCCCCGCGAAGTTGGCGCAGCTATGCTGGTCTGGGCGGATGGGCAAAGCGGCACCATTGGCGGCGGTGCGCTGGAATTTCAGGCCGCCGCCGCGGCGCGAACGCAAATCACGCACTCCAGCCTGTCTCGCCATGCGCTTGGCCCCGACATGGGGCAGTGCTGTGGCGGCGCGGTGTCTCTGTTGAGCGAAGTCTTTGACCACAAAGCGCTGGAAGCCCTGGATGACACAGTCATCGCACGCGCCGTGTCACAAGATGAGATGCCCTTGGCGGTGAAACGCCTGCTGGCGAAGATGCGCAGTCAGGGCATCGTTCCGGAACCGCAGTTGATCGACGGTTGGATGGTTGAAGCAGTACACAAGCCGGCGCGCCAAGTATGGATCTGGGGCGCGGGCCATGTGGGCCGTGCGCTGGTGGACGTCCTGGCCCCGCTGCCCGATCTGGCGCTCACCTGGGTCGATACGGGGCCCGAGCGTTTTCCAGCCGCTGTCGCTGCGGGGGTGACCGTGGTTCCGGCCAAGACACCAGCTGAGCTGGTGCAACATGCGCCCAGAGATGCCGAGCACTTTGTGCTTACTTATTCACACAATCTGGACCTGGAACTCTGCAACCGGCTGCTTTTGCACGATTTCCGCTTTGCGGGGCTGATTGGGTCGGCTACGAAATGGGCGCGATTCCGATCGCGGCTGGCGGCGCTTGGCCATTCGCCCGAACGGATCGGCCGGATCACCTGTCCGATCGGTGATCCCGGCTTGGGCAAGCACCCGCAGATGATCGCCGTTGGTGTCGCGGCACAGTTTCTGCGCCCGGCCTGGCAGAACGAGTTGAAGGAGGACCTGAGCGCGTGACCACCCCACTTCTGAGCTTGCAAGGGCTGACCAAAGCCTATCCCGGTGTCGTCGCCAATGATCAGGTGTCCTTTGACATCGGCGAGGGAGAGGTTCACGCCCTTCTGGGCGAGAATGGCGCGGGAAAATCAACGCTGGTCAAGATGATCTATGGGCTGGTCAAACCCGATAGCGGCACGATGCTGCTGCGCGGCCAGCCCTTTGCCCCACCCGAGCCGCGCGCCGCGCGCAGTGACGGGATCGCGATGGTGTTCCAGCATTTCTCGCTGTTCGATGCGCTGAACGTGGCCGAGAACATCGCGTTGGGAATGGAGAACCCTCCGCCGATGGGTGCGCTGGCGTCGCGCATCCGCGAAGTGTCCGAGACCTATGGCCTGCCGCTGGACCCCTATCGTACCGTTGGCGACCTGTCGGCGGGCGAGCGTCAGCGGGTTGAGATCATCCGCTGCCTGCTACAGGATCCCAAGCTTTTGATCATGGACGAACCAACCTCGGTCCTGACCCCGCAGGAGGTAGATATCCTGTTTGAAACACTCAACAAATTGCGCTCTGAGGGGACATCGATCCTTTATATCTCGCACAAGCTTGAGGAAATCCGCACGCTTTGTGACCATGCCACAATCTTGCGCCTTGGGAAG
Organism: Ruegeria sp. AM1; assembly: GCF_056540745.1. Classification (NCBI taxonomy): domain Bacteria; kingdom Pseudomonadati; phylum Pseudomonadota; class Alphaproteobacteria; order Rhodobacterales; family Roseobacteraceae; genus Ruegeria; species Ruegeria sp. AM1. The sequence goes on along the minus strand of NZ_JBQFXH010000018.1, from coordinate 23,846 downwards.
AATGTGGGCGAATGCGTCCCTGCCGAGACTTCGGCCCGGGACATGGCGGAAATGATGGTCGGTGCGACCTTGCAAACCCCGGAACGCGCAGGGCGGGACTTCGGTGAGATTGCGCTGGATGTCAGCGGCTTGTCAGTGCCGTCCCCTTCGGAGTTCGGCACCGCCCTTAAAAACGTACACATGACCGTACGCCAAGGCGAGGTTCTGGGCATCGGCGGTGTTGCGGGGAATGGGCAGGATGAACTGCTGGGCGTGTTGTCGGGGGAAATTTCCACAACTGCTGACGCGATCAAATTCAACGGTCAGAAGATCGGCAGGCTTGGCCCCGCCGCACGGCGAAAGCTGGGCGTGCTGACCGCCCCCGAAGAGCGGCTTGGCCACGCGGCGGCGCCGGATATGAGCCTGACCGAAAACGCATTGCTCACCGGGTCGGTTCGCGAAGGCCTGGTGACGAACGGCTTTCTGAAGTGGGCCGATGCCAGAGGTTTTGCCGAGAAGATCATCAGCGCTTTCGATGTCCGCACTCCGGGTCCGGAAAACGCGGCGCGGTCGCTGTCGGGTGGGAACCTACAGAAATTCGTCATCGGACGCGAAGTGCTGCAGAACCCGGATGTGCTTGTTGTAAACCAACCGACTTGGGGCGTGGACGCCGCAGCGGCTGCTTCAATCCGACAGGGCATTCTGGATCTGGCGGCGCAGGGTACCGCTGTGATCTGCATCAGCCAGGACCTCGATGAGCTTATGGAAATATCCGATAGCTTCGCGGCGCTGAACGAGGGACGATTAAGCGCCCCGCGCCCGACCACGGGCCTGACCGTCGACGAAATCGGGCTGATGATGGGCGGCGCGCACGGCATGGAGGTGGCACATGTGTGATCACCATCTTGCGCACGCGCACCGCAAACCAGGAAAAGGCCGCAGGGGGATGCGCGGATGATTGTGTTGGAGAAACGGCCTCAGCCGTCCAAGGCGTGGTCGTATGCCACTCCGTTGGTCGCAGTTCTGGCAACGATGGTGTTTGGCGGGGTGCTGTTTGCCCTTCTGGGCAAGAACCCCGTCGAGGCCATCGGTACAATTTTTTGGGACCCGCTCTTTGGTGAGTTTGCCTTCTATTACCGGCCTCAGTTGCTGGTGAAAGGGGCACCGCTCGTTTTGATCGCCATCGGTCTGTCGCTTGGCTTTCGCGCCGGCATCTGGAACATCGGGGCCGAGGGGCAATATATCATGGGTGCCATTTTTGGCGCCGGGGCCGGTCTGGCCTTCTACCCGCTGGATGCGTGGTACATTTTTCCGATCATGGTGATGGCGGGCGCCCTGGGCGGGTGGTTGTGGGCGATGATCCCGGCCTTTTTGAAGGTGCGCTTTGGCACCAACGAAATCCTCGTGTCGCTGATGCTGGTCTACGTGGCCGAGCAGATGTTGGCTTCGGTCTCGCTCGGGCTGTTGAAAAACCCCGAAGGGTTCGGATTTCCCGGATCGCGCAACCTGCAATCCTATGACAGCGCGCATAATGCCGAACTGATTGCCGGATCGGGAATGCACTGGGGGGTTGTGACAGCCCTGATCGCGGTGATCTTTGCCTATGTGCTGCTGAACCGGCACATGCTGGGCTTTCATATCCGACTAACCGGCGAGGCCCCCCGTGCGGCGAGATTTGCGGGCGTGAACCCGGCGCGCCTGATCCTGTTCTGTCTGGGCTTGTCCGGTGCGCTGGCCGGGCTTGCGGGGATGTTCGAAGTCTCTGGCCCCTCGGGCGTGGTCAGCATCGACTTTAACGTCGGCTATGGCTTTACCGCGATCATCGTGGCGTTTCTTGGCCGTCTGCACCCGGTGGGCATCTTGCTGGCCGGCGGCCTGATGGCGCTGACCTATATTGGCGGCGAGATCGCGCAGTCTCAGTTGGGGCTGCCTGCCGCTGCCATTCAGGTGTTCCAGGGGATGCTGCTGTTCTTCCTGCTGGCCTTCGACCTTTTGACCAACTACCGCATCCGTGCGGCCCGTAGCGAGGTGGCGTGACCCATGGATCTTGGTGAGATTAATCCCGTCCTTCTGGTTGCCTCGCTGATGGTGGCGGCCACGCCTCTGTTGCTGGCCGCAATCGGAGAGCTGGTCGTTGAAAAAGCAGGCGTCCTGAACCTCGGCGTCGAAGGCATGATGATCGTGGGTGCGATCAGCGGCTTTGCGATCTCGGTCGAGACCGGTTCCCCCTGGCTGGGCTTTATCGCGGCCGCTGTCGGCGGCGCGGTCCTGTCGCTGCTGTTCGTGCTGCTGACGCAGGTGGCCTTGGCAAATCAGGTCGCAAGTGGTTTGGCCCTGACGCTGTTCGGCCTTGGCTTCAGCGCCCTGCTGGGCCAAAGCTATGTAGGTATCAAGCCGCCCAGCATGGGCGACATCCACATCCCTGTGATCAGCGATATCCCGGTCCTCGGCCCGATCCTGTTCCAGCATGACCCGATCCTCTATGTCGGCATCGCGTTGACCGCTGCCGTCTGGGCCACGCTGAAATACACCCGCGTTGGCCTGATCCTGCGCGCGGTGGGGGAAAACCACGATGCAGCCCATGCGCTTGGCTATAAGGTCATCAAGATCCGCATCATGGCGATCCTGTTTGGCGGGGCCTGCGCGGGCCTTGGCGGCGCTTACATCAGCCTGATCCGCGTCCCGCAATGGACGGAAGGGATGACCGCCGGTGTGGGCTGGATCGCTCTGGCTCTGGTGGTGTTCGCCAGTTGGAAACCTTGGCGCGCCCTGCTGGGTGCCTATTTGTTCGGCGGCATCACTGTGTTGCAGCTTAATTTGCAGGCAGCGGGCGTTGCCATTCCTGTCGAGTATCTGGCAATGTCGCCTTATATCATCACAATCCTTGTGCTTGTGATCCTTTCGGCTGACAAGAGCAGCGCACCTGCCGCATTGGGCCGGACCTTCCACGCCTCGCATTAGACGAGGCCAACTGAACCAACTTGGGGAGTAACAAATGAAATTCACTACACTTCTGACAAGCGCCGCCATGGCGTTGGGTCTGGCCACGGGCGCCTTGGCCGAAGACAAGACCAAGGTCGGCTTTGTCTATGTCGGCCCTGTGGGTGACGGTGGCTGGACCTATGAGCACAACAAAGGTCGCCTGGCTGTCGAAGAGCATTTTGGCGACAAGGTTGAAACCGTATTCGTTGAATCCGTCCCCGAAGGCCCGGATGCGGAACGTGTGATGACTCAGATGGCGCTGGAAGGTGCTGATCTGATCTTTACCACGTCGTTCGGCTACATGGACCCGACCATCAACGTGGCGAAGAAATTCCCGGACGTTAAGTTCGAACACGCGACCGGCTATAAGACTGCCGACAACGTCTCGGTCTATTCCGCGCGCTTCTACGAAGGCCGCGCCGTTCAGGGACATATCGCCGGCAAGATGACCGAGTCCAACATCATCGGCTATATCGGGTCCTACCCGATCCCCGAAGTGATCCGTGGCATCAACTCGGCCTATATCCACGCCAAAAAGGTGAACCCGGATGTCGAGTTCAAAATTGTCTGGGCCTACACTTGGTTTGACCCGGCTAAAGAAGCTGACGCCGCCACCGTTCTGATCGAACAGGGCGCAGACGTGATCCTGCAGCACACCGACTCGACCGCACCGCAAGCCGCCGCGCAAGAGGCAGGCAACGTTGTTACCTTCGGTCAAGCCTCGGACATGAGCGAATATGCTCCGTTCCCGCGTGTATCGTCGATCATCGACAACTGGGCGCCCTACTATATCGCGCGCACCCAGGCCGTCATGGATGGCTCGTGGGAAACCGTGAACACATGGGATGGTATCAAAGAAGGCATGGTTGAAATCGGCGAGATTTCCGACCGCGTCCCGGCCGATGTGAAAGAAGAAGCGCTGGCGATGCAAGCTGCCATGGCCGCTGGCGAATACCACCCCTTCACCGGTCCGCTGAAAAAGCAGGACGGCAGCGACTGGCTGGCGGATGGTGAGACCGCGGATGATGGCACGCTGGCTGGCATGAACTTCTATGTCGAAGGGCTGGAAGGCGAAATTCCGCAATAAGACAGCGGCATATGTATCGAGAGGGGCTGGCCGAAAGGCTGGCCCTTTTTTCTGCCATTTACCATGAACTCATGGGCGGTAAGCTGACGAAATTCTTGACGAACCGCCCAGCAGGCGACCTGATAGACACGCAGGCTTACAACACGCAGGGCGTATGGATCAACAAAGACACAAGCACAGGCGCTGGTGGATACTGGCCGCGATGGGTGCCATTCTGGGTGTGATCCTTCTGGATGAAACGGTGATCAGCGTCGCGTTGCCGACCATCCAGAAAGACCTTGGCCTGACGCGGCTGCAATCCCACTGGGTAGTGAACATCTATCTGCTGGTGCTGGCCTGCTTTGCCGGGGCCGCGGGCCGTCTGGGTGACATCTTTGGGGCGCGTTGGCTGCTGAGCGTGGGGCTGCTGATTTTTGGCCTGGCTTCTGCGTTGGGCGGGTTCGCCCAAAGTGGTTTTGACCTGCTGTTGTCCCGCGCCGTTCAGGGGCTGGGTGCGGCGCTGATATTTCCCTTGTCCCTGCTGATACTGGTCCGCTCGTTCGAAGAACATGAACGGGGTCTGGCGCTGGGTTTGTATGGTGCCGTCGGAACGGTCTTTCTGTCTCTGGGTCCGCTGGTCGGCGGCATGTTGACGGAATACCTGTCATGGCGCTGGATATTCTGGGTCAATCCACCGATCGTTCTGATCGTGGCGGCCATTGCATTGACTTGCTGGCGCGACCCGCCCCACCTGCCCCAGCTCGGGTTCGATTGGGCAGGTTTTATCTTGCTGGTCACCGGTCTGGCGGCGCTGGTCTTTGGCATCATGGAGGGCCCCGACCGAGGCTGGTTACAGCCGGAGGTTTTGATCGCCTTGGCGGCTGGCGTTCTAATGCTGATCCTCTTTGTTCCCATCGAAAACAAATCGGCCAATCCACTCATTGCGGTCTCACCGTTTTCCAATCCCAGCTTTGCAGCGGCAAACATGATCGTTTTCACGGCGCAATTCGTAAAGATCGTGCTGTTCGTCTTTGGTGCGCTTTATTTTCAATCGAAACTCGGATTTTCACCACTCACTGCCGGGCTGGCGCTGTTGCCGGTCGCCATTCCGCAAGTCTTTATCGCACCTTTGGCCGGAAAGATGGCAGACAGCTTTGGCACGCGCAGCCCATCACTGATCGGTCTCGCCTGCGGAACCTTGGGAGTGGGGCTGGTCGCTGCCGGCACGGCAACCCGGCAAAGCCCTTTGATCATGGCCGCTTTCCTGATCTGGGGATGCAGTGCCCCCTTTCTGTTTGTTCCACCACGGCGCGCGGTCATGACATCTGTACCACCCGAGTTCCATGGGCAGGCCAGCGGTATTTCCATGAGCTTTCAGCTTTTGGGCGGAACCGTTGGAATGGCGTTGGCCAGCACAGCCTATGCTGTGACCAACTCATTTCCGGCAGTGTTTGGATTCGTCGCAGCATTTGCTGCCTGCGTGTTTGCCTATTCTTATGCGGCGTTGGAAAGGCCAGCCACCCGCAGGAAAACAGGCAGGTAAGATCCGGCCCCATCCGACCGGGTCTTACCATGGCGATCAGTGACCGCTTAGTACCAGAGTGTTCACCGGCATCAGGATCAGGCGCAACCGCAGGCCCGCTGCATGCACAACACCAATGGTGTCGACTACATGCAGAAATGCCTTTTCGCCGAAGCCAAGGTTTTCATCCTCAAGCTTTTCGTGATTGTCGGTATAAACATTCGCCAGACAGTTACTGCCGGGCGGAACCTCATCCGCCATACCTTCGTAGAGCGGTTCGAGATAGACTAGAATTGACCCCGGCTGCGTGTTGCTTTGCACATCCCGCAGTTCATCGCTGGGCCGGATTTGACCTGATGGGATGACATCCTGAACCTCGACCACGACAACGGGAATGACCGTGAAGGGCTTGGTCATACAACCCAGTTCGCCAATCATACCTGGCTTGATGACTTGCGCCGACAGCTGATTGAAGGCCGCCTGGAAACGGTCATGCCCCGAGGCCGACGGCACCAGGATCCCGGCTGGTCGCAACAGGGGGCTGACATAGTCCCCGACCTGTAGACCAAACTGTTCGATACGACCCGTGACGCCCGCGCTGACCACGGTTTTGTCCAGTTCGGTCAGAGCTGCATCAAGCTGGGCGTTAGCGCTGGCCAGTTGCGCAGGGATCAGCTCTTCTATCTGCTGCACAACAGCTGCCCGGCGTGATTGCGTGGCGACAACCTGCGCCTCACGTTCTTCGACAAGGTTTTCAAGGCGCTCGATCTCGGCCAGACGAACCGCGCTTGAGCCCTCGTCCCGCAGGGTCGTGTTCCGCTCCAGATCTTCGATCGACTGATCCAGCGCGGCCTTTGCCCCGGCGATCCCGGCATCTGCCTCGGCCAGATCGGTCTCGGCAACTTTCAGCGATGCCTGGACCTGCGCAATCTGCGCGTGAGCCGCTTCGACCTGGGCCTGCTGTGTGAAATCTTCGAGACGGAAAATCGGCTGCCCGGCTGTCACAAGCTGGTTATTGCGGACATAAACCTCGGACACGCGACCACCCAGCTGCGGCAGGATCGTAACCGTCCTGAAGTAGGACGCAGCGGCTTGGCTGGATGGGTGGAAGTAAAACAGCGTGGTGATTACAGTCAGGGCCAGGATGGCACAGGAGGTCAGCCCCCATCGCAATTCGTACCACATGGTAAAAAGAGTGATTTCATGCCCGATCCGTTTACCCTGAACAAACCTGCGGAACAGATAATCAGGCAGCACGGTCACCAGCGCGCACATCAGTGTTTCTAGCATATCTTACTGCTCCTGCGGTGCGGTTTCGACGGGTTCCGAGATATCAGCGGGCGCATCTTTGACGACCGCTACATCCTCACGCTGAGGTGCCAAAGATCGGATCGCGTCCGCAATAGCGCGCAACGGGGCCGCGAAATCCGGGAACTGGAAACCGGCAACCAGAATGGCCGCAATCCAGAATATGCCATTATGCGTAAACAACGCGAGCAGCGCGAGAATTCCCACCAGCTGAAACTGTGGATGGTTGGATTCATGCGCCAATTTCTCGGGGATCGCGTGCAGCGTAAAATAGGCAACGCCAATCAGCAAAATAACGATAACCGTAAAAACAAGCATAAATGTAAAAAGGAAATCGCTCCCATCCGCTTGGGTCACATAGGACGGGATATGTCCTGTGGCCATCGGGTGTATCTCTGCGGTATTCACCCTGCCCTCCTCTTTATTACTGTCACTTCTTTGAATGGGTTGATGTGTATTTTCAACCCTGCTTAAAGTTCCCTCGGACCTTCATAGCCCTAATTCCCCTATCAACACAGGCCTTAGCATGACCCCAGCTTTGAAATCTTTGAATGGAACCGTCGCCCGCGGCTTTGTGTTCGGCACGATGCAGTTTGGCGGACGTGCTGATGCTAACGAAAGCCGCGAAATGTTCGATGCGTGTCGGACAGCCGGTATCACACATTTCGATACAGCCTATGTATATACCGATGGGGCATCGGAGACCCTGCTGGGTGACATGATCAAGAGCGACCGAGAGTCGTTGGTGATTGCAACCAAAGCGGGATATATCGGAAGCTCAAGCGCTCAGGATATCACAAAACAGTTCGATACTTCTCGTCAGCGACTGGATCAGGACATGGTCGATCTGCTTTATCTGCACAGATTCGACCCGAACGTCGAGTTGGCGGACACGATGGAATGTCTTGCGCGCCTGAAACAAGAGGGCAAAATCCGCTATGTCGGGGTATCGAATTTCGCGGCGTGGCAGGTGATGAAGGCCGTTCGCATCGCGGCAGAGTTCGATCTGACAATCGATGTATTGCAGCCAATGTATAACCTGGTGAAGCGTCAAGCCGAGGTTGAAATACTGCCGATGTGTGCAGATCAGGGCATTGCCGTTGCTGCTTATTCCCCTCTGGGTGGCGGGCTGCTGACCGGCAAATACGCCCAAGGTGAACAGGGGCGCCTAGCCGAGGACAGCCGCTATGCCGCGCGATATGGCGCAGATTGGATGCCCATCGTGGCGCAGAATCTCAGCGCTGTCGCGCATGAGATCGGACAGGACCCTGCCACGCTGGCCGTTGCTTGGGTTGCCGCCAGCCCGTTTCAGCCAATGCCGATCATTTCGGCGCGGAATGCCACCCAATTGACGCCGTCGCTTGCAGCAATGAATTGGTCAATGCCCGATGACCTTTATGAACGCATCACAGCGCTCAGCGTCACTCCGCCGCCCGCGACGGACAGGCTCGAAGAGCAATCGTGATTGACTTTCTGATCATCGGAGGCGGCATCGCCGGCCTCAGTACCGGCGCGCGCCTGTCGGAACACGGCACCGTAGCCGTTCTGGAAGCAGAAGAGGCATTGGGCTATCACTCCTCGGGCCGCTCAGCAGCGATGTTCGAAGAAGGCTACGGCCCGCCGTCGGTCGTCGAACTGAACAGGGCAAGTGCGGAGTTTTTCTTTGCAAGCGACTATCTGACACCGCGTGGTCTGATGCTTGTAGGCAGCGACGCGCAATACAGTCTTTTTGCCAAAGATGTGGCCGATTTCGGGATGGAAGAGATTGCGGTAACCGATGCAACTGCCCGGATACCGGTGCTGAACCCGGACACTGTTACCCATGCCGCAATCAGCGACAACGCGTTTGATATCGACACCGATCGAATGCTGCAGGATTTTGCACGTGTCATTCGCACAAACGGGGGGCAGGTTTTGACCCGGCAACCCGTGACGCATATCCACAAAGAGGACGTCTGGCATGTCAAAGCGGCGCAGACCTTTTGCGCGCGCAACGTCATCAACGCCGCAGGGGCCTGGGTTGACCAAATCGCGGTTATGGCAGGTATCGCGCCGATTGGGATCAAACCCTGCCGCCGATCTATGGCACGCATCCCCGCCCCCGGCGGGCACGATGTGGCCAAATGGCCGATGCTGTTGGGCGCCGGAGAAACATGGTACGCCAAACCGGACGCGGGCAAACTGCTTGTTTCCCCGGCCGAGGCCCATCCCGTTGACCCGCATGATGCTTACGCCGACGACATGGTGTTAGCCGAGGGTTTGGCACGGTATGAAGAAATGGTGACCGAACCCGTGACGCGGGTTGAGGCGAACTGGGCTGGATTGCGCAGTTTTGCTCCTGATGGCACCCTGGTGCTGGGGCCCGATCCGTCGGATCGCAGTTTCATCTGGTGCGCCGCGCAAGGGGGGTATGGGTTCCAGACCGCCCCAGCTGCCTCTCAGCTTGTCGCTGACCTGATCGTTGGCGCACAGCCAAAACTGGCGACGGACATAATTTCCGAACTTAGCCCTGCAAGGTTACGACCATGACCAAGAGACAGCTGCCGCCAGCGGCTAGTGTTGTAATACCAGCGGATGACGGTCAGTTGGTTGCCCCTTCAGCCAGCCGGAATGCCGAAGCGATCTGCGATGTATTGCAAAGCTTTGCTCCGACATCCGGCTCTGCGCTGGAGCTAGCCAGTGGCACCGGGCAGCATGTGGCATATTTTGCACAACTTTTTCCCGATCTGAATTGGCAGCCCAGCGATATTGAGGCCGAGCGCCGAACCAGCATCGATACCTACACCGTGTCCCTGCCGAATGTTGCCGCTGCGACAGACCTGAACGCGACCTCGGCGGGCTGGCATGAGAGGTTTAGCGGACAAAACCTGATTGTTCTGGTCAACCTGTTGCATCTGATCAGTTCGCCCGAAGCTGAAACACTGATCCGCGAGGCGGCGCTGGCGCTGGCGCCCGGGGGCCGTCTGGTCCTTTACGGCCCTTTCATGCGGGATGGTCGCCTGATCAGCGATGGAGATCAGCGCTTTCACACCGCATTGATCACGCAAGACCCGGACATCGGTTACAAGAACGACAGTGACCTGCGCGAGATGTTGAAGCGGGTAGGTCTGGAGTTGATCGACATGATCGAAATGCCCGCCAACAACCTTGCGTTTGTGGCAGAGAAAACGGACATCTGAGCGGGATCAAAAGCGGACTGCCCTGCCAATGTCATGCATTGGCCCAAACTGTGGATTGCGTTGGGCCTTTCGGCCATCTGACGCGCAAAGAGGCCCCGCCGGAAAAGCGGGGCCTTTGTGTGATTAACCGTCTTTGCGGATAACCTCGTTCTTCGGGTCATAAGGGCTGTCACAGGTCACGACCGCGTCCCACAACTTGTCCTGCATCTTGACCTTCAACCTGGTGCCTTCGGCCGCCAGCTCGGGCTTTACATATCCCATGCCGATGGATTTCTCGAACGCGACCGAGTATCCGCCCGAGGTCAGGCGGCCCACACGCTCTCCTTCAGGCGTATACAGCACCTCGCGGCCCCACGGATCGGCGTCGTCCGGCCCATCGATCAGCAGGGTACAGCATTTCACTCGCACGCCGGTCTCTTCCAGCTTGGCTTTGCCGTGGAACTCCTTAGACAGATCGACAAAACGCGGCAGGTCAGCCTCAAGCGGGGTCGCGTCGCGGCCCAGTTCGGTGCCGAAGGCGCGATAGGATTTCTCCTGACGCAGCCAGTTCTGAGCGCGGGCGCCAACCAGCTTCATCCCGTACTTTTCACCGGCTTTTTCAAGCAGATCGAACAGGTAATTTTGCATCTCGATCGGGTGGTGCAACTCCCAGCCCAGCTCACCGGTATAGGCCACACGGATGGCGTTCACGGGGCACATGCCCAGTTCGATCTGACAGGCCGACAGCCACGGGAAACGCTTGTTAGACAGCGCAGTGTCCGGGTCGGCGTCTTTGATGACCTCTTTCAAAACGTCGCGCGACTTGGGTCCGGCGATGGCAAAAACGCCCCATTGCGTGGTGACGTCCTGGATCTCGATGTAACCGAACTCCTCCATCTTGTCCTCGGCCGCCTTGCGCAGGTAATCGGCGTCGTATTCAGTCCAGGCACCGGCAGATACGATGTAGTAGGTGTTCTCGCCATTGCGAACGATGGTGTATTCGGTGCGTGTGGTGCCGTGCGAGGTCAGCGCGTAGGTCAGGTTGATGCGGCCAACCTTGGGTAGCTTGTTGCAGGTGAACCAATCCAGAAACCGGGTCGCACCAGGGCCTTTGACGACATGCTTGGTAAAGGCTGATGCATCAATCAGGCCCACGCCTTCGCGGATCGCTTTGGCTTCTTCGACGGCATATTGCCACCAGCCACCACGGCGGAAGGACCGGCTTTCCTTATCGAAATTGTCCGGCGCATCCAGCGGGCCATAGTAGTTCGGACGTTCCCAACCATTGACCCAACCAAACTGTGCGCCGCGCGCTTTCTGACGATCATAGGCTGGAACGGTGCGTAGCGGACGACAGGCTTCACGCTCTTCGTCGGGGTGGTGAAGAATATAGACGTGCTCATAGCACTCTTCGTTCTTACGCGCCGCGAACTCAGTGGTCATCCAGTTCGACGAATACCGCTTGGGGTCCAGCGAGGCCATGTCGATCTCGGCTTCGCCATCGACCATCATCTGCGCCAGATAGTAACCGGTGCCACCTGCGGCGGTGATCCCGAATGAGAATCCTTCGGCCAGCCACATATTGCGAAGGCCCGGAGCCGGACCAACCAGCGGGTTGCCGTCAGGCGTATAGCAAATCGGACCGTTGAAATCGTCCTTAAGACCCGAGTCAGCGCACGAGGGAACACGTTCAGCCATCGCCATGTACTGCTCGGCAATCCGGTCCAAGTCCAACGGGAACAGGTCTGCCCGGAAACTGTCTGGCACACCGTATTCAAACCGCGCAGGCGCACCGTGTTCATAAATGCCCAGAATCCAACCGCCGCGTTCCTCTCGGGCATAGGATTCATTGTCGGCATCACGCACAACGGGATGTTCTGCGTTGCCCGCTTCACGCCATTTGACCAGCTCAGGGTCTTTGTCCATGACGATAAAGGTGTGCTCGACCGGGATCGCAGGCATCTTGATGCCCAGCATTTTGGCGGTCCGCTGCGCGTGGTTGCCTGATGCGGTCACGACGTGTTCGGCGGTGATGACGACCTGCTCGTCTGACGGCACGAGGTTACCGCCCTGCTCGACCATCTTGGTGCAGGTGACTTCCCAATGGGTGCCGGTCCAGTGGAAGGCGTCGGCCTGCATCTTGCGCACGATGTCCACGCCGCGCTGACGCGCACCCTTGGCCATCGCCTGCGTAACATCCGCAGGGTTAATGTAGCCATCCTCGGTATGGTAGAGGGCCCCCTTGAGGTCACCGGTTTCGATCAGCGGCCAGCGTTCCTTGATCTGATCTGGGGTCAGCCATTCATATTTCACATCGCAGGTCTCGGCAGTCGAGGCGTAGAGCATGAATTCGTCCATGCGATCCTGCGTCTGCGCCATGCGCAGGTTGCCAACCACGGCAAAGCCCGCGTTCAGGCCGGTTTCGTCCTCAAGCGTCTTGTAGAAATCGACCGAATATTTGTGGATATGGGTCGTCGCGTAAGACATGTTGAACAGCGGCAACAGCCCCGCCGCGTGCCAGGTCGAGCCTGACGTCAACTCGTCCCGTTCGATCAGCATCACATCATCCCAGCCCGCTTTGGCCAGATGATAGGCAATCGAGGTGCCGATAGCGCCACCGCCAACGACCAGTGCTTTGACTTGGGTTTTCATTCGCCCGCTCTCCGGATTGAGTCTGTTTGGCAAGGTTTATGCCCAAGGACGGCCCGCAACGCCAAGTCCAGCCGACCCAAAAAAGATCAAAACCGACCTTCGGCCCGAAGGTTGCCGCCAGCAAGGGCCAATCCGTCTAGAGAATCTTACCCGGATTCATGATGTTGTCGGGATCGAGCGCCATTTTTATCGCGCGCATATAGTCGGTCGCTGCACCCAGCTCTTTCACCAGATAGGGGCGTTTGCCCTGACCAATCCCATGTTCCCCTGTACAGGTGCCCTCCATCGAGATGGCAAGCTCGTTTAGCCATCCAACGAACTGATCCGCTTTGGTCACCTCGTCCTTGTTGTCCATGTCGATCAGCAACAGCGTATGAAAGTTGCCATCACCGACATGCCCAACGATCGGCGCGAGCAGGCCCAACCCGGCCGCTTTGTCTTGCGCCGCGCCGACACATTCGGCCAGGCGCGAAATCGGCACGCAGACATCCGTTGAAATGCCACGGGCACCGGGCCGCAACTGCAGGTTGGCCCAATACATGTCATGGCGCGCCTGCCAAAGCTTGTTCCGTTCCTCGGTGGTGGATGTCGCCACAAAATCGGCGCCGCCGAACTCTTCGGCAATATCTCCGAAGGTCTGGGCCTGCTCTGCAGCTCCGACTTCTGATCCATGAAACTCCAGCAGCAGCAGTGGCGTTTCGGGCAGATCCAAACCGGAATAGGCATTGGTAGCGCGCACCGACATTTCGTCAAGTAGCTCGATCCGGGCAACGGGAATACCGTACTGAATCGTTGTCATCACCGCCTGACAGGCCGCATCAACGGTCTGGAACGAACAGCGCGCCGAGGTGATTGCTTCGGGGATGCCCTGCAGGCGCAACGTGATCTCGGTGATGATACCCAAAGTACCCTCGGCCCCGATCAACAGCCGGGTCAGGTCATAGCCCGCCGACGACTTGCGCGCGCGATGACCGGTGCGGATGACACGTCCGTCGGGCATCACCGCCTCAAGGCTCAGAATGTTGTCCTTCATCGTGCCATAGCGCACCGCGTTGGTGCCCGAGGCACGCGTCGCCGCCATGCCCCCAAGCGAGGCATTGGCCCCCGGATCGATGGGGAAGAACAGGCCCTGATCGCGCAGATGCGTATTCAGGTCCTCGCGCGTGACGCCCGGCTGCACCACACAATCCAGATCACTGGCATTCACCACCAAAACCCGGTTCATCTGGGTCAAATCAACGGACACGCCTCCGGCAGGGGCATTGACGTGCCCTTCAAGGGACGTCCCCGTTCCAAAAGGGATCACCGGAACCTTATGGGCCGCGCAGGTTTTGACGATTTCCGACACTTCATCTGTCGATTGAGGGAAAACCACCGCATCGGGGTTCTGGTTCTCGATCCATGTCGTGGTGTGGCCATGCTGTTCACGGATCGCGGCGCTGGTCTGCAGTCGATCGCCGAACCGTTGTTTCAGAACGCCAATTACTGTTTCGATACCTGTTTCGTTGCGCGGCAAAGCAGCTGCTTGCACCATAGACACCTCCCCTGCCCGCTTAGGAACGCGAGCCCTCCAGCATATGACTAGAAGGCCCGCGGGGTCCTGCCAATACCCAGAATGACGGAGGTCCTATTCTCCCAGCGCAATCCCCTCGCGCCGGTGATCAGCCCCCCCCTTCAATCCACCCGATATCTCAATGGCGTGCAAGCCCGAGGTCAGATCACGTGCATTCACCTCAAAGCCAAGCTCTGCCAGCGCATCGGCATAACCTTCGGCAGCGGTTCCAACCTCGACATCATAGGTGCCGAAACGGTTCACCAGATGCGGGTGCGACAGCGCCTGCTGAACATTCATGTCCCAGTCTACCCAGGCAATGATGGATTTTGCGACATATCCGATAATGCGGCTGCCCCCCGGAGACCCGATGGCAAGCGCCGGCGCACCGTCCTGCATGACGATGGTCGGGCTCATCGAGGATCTGGGGCGCTTACCCGGTTCAATGCGGTTGGCGATCGGCAAGCCATCGCTGTGGGTTTTGAATGAAAAGTCGGTCAGTTCGTTGTTAAGCAGAAAACCATTGGTCATCAGCCGAGAACCAAAGCCGTTTTCGATCGTTGTGGTCATAGACAGAACATTGCCATACGCATCGACAATCGAAATATGGGACGTCGACGGCAGTTCGATCGACACATCATCCGCCCAGTTCGATGCGTGGTCGAACTCAGGGTTACCTGGTGCGACCTCGGCCAGTGCTGCTCCGTCTGTCAACAGGGCCGCACGCTCGGCGAGGTAGGCAGGATCGACCAAACCTTCTGTCGGCATCGGGACAAAATCGCTATCCGCCATATAGCGACCACGATCCGCAAACGCCAGTCGCGACGCATCTCCGATCAATCGCCAAGCCTCATGGCTTTCGGGGCCCATAGCGGCCAGATCATAGCTGTTCAGCATCCCCAGAATTTGCCCAACGGTCAACGCGCCAGAGGATGGCGGCCCCATACCGCAGACCTCAAACGCGCGATACTCGGCACAAACCGGCTCACGTTCGATCACCTGATAAAGCGCCAGATCGATACCTGAGAGGACGCCAGGATTGCCGGGCGCATTTCGGACGGTGTTCACGATACCCACCGCGACATCACCGCCATAAAACCCAGCTGCGCCGTCACTTGCCAATTCTCGAAGCGTCTCGCCATAGGCCGGATTCATCAGGCGATGTCCCTGAGCAATCGGTTCTCCGCCGGGCAGAAAATACGCGGCTGTTGCAGGAAACCGCGACAGGCGCTCGGCGTCGCGCTCGACAAGGCTGGCCAGCCGGGGCGACACAAGAAAACCCTCATCCGCCAGACGAATGCCATCCTCGAACAGCGATGGCCAGGGGCTGCGGCCCCAGCGACGATGCGCCTCTTCCAACAAGGCGGGTGTACCGGGGGTGCCAACGGACAGCCCCCCGACAACTGCGTCAAAAAACTTGAGCGGCTCTCCATTTTCGTCCTGAAACAAGGTCGGTGTGGCGGCTAGGGGCGCGGTTTCCCGCCCATCCAGCGTTGTCAGCTTACCGCTCGCAGCATCATACCACACCAGAAATGCGCCCCCGCCCAGACCAGAGGATTGCGGTTCAACCAACCCCAGAACGACCTGTACCGCCACCATGGCATCTGCCGCCGTTCCCCCCGCGCGCAGAACGCGTGCCCCGGCCTCAACCGCCAATGGGTTTGCTGCGGCGATCATCCAGTTGTCTGACTGGACGGGAACACCGGCAGCCTTGGCCTCGAGCGCGGCGATCACCTCGTCGGTCAAGGTCTGCACTTGCCCCTCGGACGCGCCTTCGGGCGCAACCGTATCGGCAGCCTCCTGCGCGCTCAGCGACGTAGAGAACACAACGGCTGATAGCAGCGCCGACGAAAACTGACTGAACTTCATAGCAACCTCCAATTGGTTTCCAATTCAAATACCCCCACAGGCACCCTGCCCTGCGGCCTTAAAACCAGCTCTGTCAGCGACCAGCCCGCCCTCGACACGAGACGCGGCGGTCAGGACCATCATAACATGGCAGGCACAACCTGATCCGGCGGACGGTGGCCATCTTCGAACGTCTTAATGTTGATGATAACTTTCTCACCCATCTCAATCCGTCCTTCCAGTGTCGCCGACCCCATATGCGGCAGCAAAACCACATTGGACAGCTGGCGCAGACGCGGGTTCACATCGATACCGTGTTCATAAACATCCAGACCCGCTCCGGCGATCTCACCCGCACGGATCATGCGGGTCAGAGCGTTTTCATCCACCACCTCACCGCGGGATGTATTCACAAGAACCGCCGAAGGCTTCATCAGCTTCAGTCGACGGGCGTTCATCAGATGAAAGCTGGACGGCGTAGACGGGCAGTTCACCGAGATCACATCCATCCGGGCCACCATCTGATCCAGGCTCTCCCAATAGGTCGCCTCAAGCTCCTGCTCTGTCTCCGGCCTCAAACGGCGACGATTGTGATAGTGCACCTGCATCCCAAAGGCTGCGGCCCGCCGCGCGACAGCCTGCCCGATGCGCCCCATACCAAGAATGCCCAGCCGACGTCCGCCAATACGCCCCCCCAGCAATGCGGTTGGCGCCCACCCTGCCCAGTCGCCTTTTTGCATCAGGGAAAGGCCTTCGGGAATGCGGCGCGTAACTGCTAGGATCAGCGCCATCGTCATGTCGGCCGTGTCGTCGGTTAGAACGCCCGGCGTATTTGAGACCAATATCCCGCGCTGTCGGGCGGTCGAAATGTCGATATTGTCAACCCCGGCCCCATAGTTGGCAATCAGCCGAAGCCTTTCCCCGGCCTGCCCTAAAAGCCCGCCATCGATGGTGTCGGTCACCGTCGGAACCAGAACATCTGCCTCTTGTACGGCAGCAACCAGCTCTTCTCGGGTCATGGGGGTATCGTCGTGCCGCAACCGCACATCGAAAAGCTCGCTCAGGCGGGTCTCTACTGCTTCGGGCAACCGTCGCGTAACGACAACACTCAAACGTTCTCTTGGCACCTTAGCCCTCCTACTGCTTTGCAAACAGTCGCGCGCCATGGCATCGTGGCGCAGGATCAGTCGGGGCACAAGAACCCCATGAGTATTGATGCAACCTTTTTTCGAAGCACGACAAACAGGCATAAGAGCAGACAGGCAGTGAGTGCTATTTTTTCGGTGAAACGCCTCGGTTGGGCGGCCCTATCCGTGTCTTTGATCGTGTTCGGCACATTAAGCGCCAGCGCGCAGGACAAGCGCGGGCCGGTCACGAACCTGCCCCTGCCGCGCTATGTCTCGATGAAAGCGGCCGAGGGGAATGTGCGCCGCGGACCATCTTTGACCCACAGAATCGACTGGGTGTTCAAACGGCGCGGCATGCCTTTGCAGATCACGGCTGAATACGGGAACTGGCGCAAGGTTCAGGACCGCGACGGTGCCGGTGGCTGGGTTCACTATGCCTTGCTGTCCGGGGTGCGCACCGTTCTGATCGAGTCGGACATGCTGCCCGTCTACGCAAGCCCCGACGCAAAATCCCAGATCAACGCGCATTTCGAAACCGGCGTCGTCGCGCGGTTGGGCAGTTGTTCTGTCGACTGGTGTCGCATCTCGGCTGGCGGTTATCGTGGCTGGACCCTCAAGTCCAACCTATGGGGCATCGATCCTGCTGAAATCCGCGAGTGACGGTACCGCCGAAACTCAGGCAGGCGTGTCCTCTTCTGCAGCACCGCGCGCACTCAGTTCTTGATCCAGCAAAAGCAGATTCCATCGATCGCCATTTGCGGCTTTGACCTTATCGAGGATCGACGTAAAGAGGTCTTCCTCTTCAATCTGTTCTGCTAGGAACCAGTTCAGCATATTCTGTGTGCTGTATTCTCTGACCTCATTTGCCAGCCCGAACAAAGCGTTGATCTGGCCCGTCACAGTTATCTCATTCTCAAGCGCCGCCTCTAACGCGTCGACCGGAGAGGCATAGTCTGCTTTCGGCTTGGAAATCCCTTCCAACTCGATGCGCCCGCCGCGCTTTGCGATAAAATCGAAAATCCGCATGGCGTGGGTTTCTTCCTCAGCCGAATGCCCCCTGAACCACTGCGCGAAACCCGGCAAATCCTGCGCCTCGAAATAGGCCGCCATGGCGAGATAGGTATATGACGCATGAAGCTCGTTATTGATCTGACTGTTCAGCGCGTCTGCGACTTTGGCATTCAGTTTCATGGGAACTCCCTCACAATAGCGTTCTATCTTTTTTAAGCTAGATATTCGCACGAATTTTCGCAACCGATATCGTCTTTTAAGTCATATTTTTCAAAATGTTAACTATTCGCTTATGCGACTGAAAAGCAATCGCAGCTACCTTGGACACAGGCTCCGCCAACAGACCGCCAAATCAGCTAAACCAACTCTATCCACCTGTCTTGTTCAGAGGTTGGCATTTTACGTTTCGACAGTAGTGTGAAGCCCTCAATGCGCATGACATGAGAGGCATCATGAAAGCCATCACCTACAGCAGCGTCGGCGTGGCCGCAGAGGTTCTTAAGCTTCAAGAGCTTGAGCCCGTTACCCCCAACCGCGGGCGAAGTGACGGTCGACATCGCCCGTTCGGGCGTGAATCCATAGGATGTGAAATCGCGATCAGGCACGCGGCCCGGAGCAACAGAGCCCGCGTTCTCGATCATCATCCCCCACAGTGCTGGCTTGGGGATCATCACGGCTGTGGGCAACGGTCTCTCAACCGCGCCGATAGGACAGCGGGTCTGGACTTGGAATGGCCAGTAGCAACCCGCATTCGGAACCGCATCGACTGAAATCACGCTACCCGCAGAGCAGGCCTCTCCGCTGCCCGATGCTGTCTCGATGCGAACCGGTGCAGTGCTGGGTATCCTCGGTCTCACCACCAGCCACATGGTTTTTTTCCGGTAGCGACATAAAAGGGAACAACAATCCTGATTCAAGGAAGCTCTGGCACCGTCAGCTATCTGGCAGTGCAAATGGCCAGTGCCAGAGTCATCTCGACGGCGAGCGCGCGCAATCTGGGCCGCGTCGGGGCTGCGAGTGCCGACGTGGCCCTAGACTACGCCGCACCCGATTTGGCAGATAATATACTGGACGCAGATGGCGGACAGACTGTCCCGCAGGTCGTCGGTGTGGAGTTCGGACCAAATATTGACATGAACGCCGACGTTGTTGCCGAAAACGGTCGTATCACTGCCTATGGCTCGGCTCAAAACATGACGCCTGTGCTGCCATTTTATCCCCTCTTGTTCAAATCTGTCACAATCGAGGTGGCGCTTGTCTATCTCTTGCCACCAGAGGTGCCGGCGGCCGATCGAGGCATTGGCCGAAGATGCCCTCAGTTGCCCCATTCAGGATGTTTTCTCGCTGCACGAATGCGCCCAAGCTCAGTTGCCCGTAGAAGCCGGAAACCGATCCGGTGCCGTGCTTCTTGAGGTCGCCTGAGCGCTGTGAAAATAATTTGAGATCATCGCGTACTTTTTTGCCCAAAAGCCCTTGCGCCCCTCATACAACAATCGTAGATAGCCGCTCACCGTTGGGGTGTAGCCAAGTGGTAAGGCAGCGGTTTTTGGTACCGTGTATCGTAGGTTCGAATCCTACCACCCCAGCCATGATTTTCCATTGTGTGTCGTCCGGTATGAATCGGCATTTGTCCGGCTTGTAAGGCAACTTTTGTCGGGTAAAACCGCAACTTTTACCAAATCTGGCAGTTTTGACGGGCAGACCTCAGTCAACTTAGCTGTTTTTCTAGTTTCCAAGAAATGCCACGGTGCATGAGGTCTGGAGGCTCTGAATCCGGCACCCAGGGCGGACAGTGTGAATTCGCCGCTCTGCAGTGGAGACACTCGGGAAGTTCCAAAGCGGACTTTGATCATTAACGGTTGGATTTTTAGAAGGTCACGAAACTTTGTCTCAATCGACACCAAAGGCTCAGAAAATCAGCCACTCACGTCATTCAACTCTGAGCCAAACGCCTACATCCTAGCCAAGCGTACAGAAGCGCCATTCGTCAACAGAGCAGCAAATATCGCAAGCCAGCCCTAAGTCTAGGTATTGAAGTGCATTTAAGTAGAGGCTATTTTTGAGCTGCTCTTGGCAGGAGCAAGGCGCTCGCCGTTCCAAAGCTGCAGGCAGCACTGCTTCGAAAGTCTTTTGCAGAATCCTATCAGCTGACACTCCGGCTTGAAGGGCGTTTGGCGAGCAACGTCTCATTTCGAGCCAGGAGACTGCTATGTTGATTGAGGATCTTCGTCCCACCACTATCACCGGCGTTAAACGCCTTGCTTCCCAACTCAAGAAGAGCAAGGGAATAAAGCATACTGATGCACTAGATCTGGCATCCAATGCCGCCCGCTGTGAAAATTTCCGACACGCGCAGCGCACCCTGCCTATTGGAGGGAATTCGAACGCCAAACCTTACATCTTACTAACAAGGTACTGGTACGACAAAGATAGTCGCCCAAGTTTAGGGCGGGAAACTTTGCGGGTGCAGTTGCCAATTCCGATTTTCGAGCTGTGCGCAAAGAACACACTTAAACATGCACGTGGTTTCGGCGAGCTTAGAATGGTGGCTGGTGACCACTTTGTTTGCGACAACGTTGATCACAATCAGGAATATGCACGCAACAGGCTTTGCGCTGCCGAACGCTCACTGCGGTTTATGGAGCACACTGGCCTCATCCCGAACCGTGATCAACGGAAATATCCAAAGATTCTCGAAAGTGATAAACTCCCAAAAACCGACCATCCTACCAGCTGGATCGACCAAAAAAGTGGTCAATTCGTGCTTATCGATGAACCCTACGGTGGAGCGCCACATGCGGATGAACGGTCGGCTTGGGCATCACGAAATGGATGGCGGGTCGAAAAAAGCAGTTGGCCCGGAATGTACTACCCCTATCAGTGCGATCTTTATGTCTGTGCCGACGTAACCACTGGGTACGATATTGAAGCACTTGTTGCGAAAATCAATTCCATGCCCGCCCCAGTAACTAGCGATGATTGGACTGGAGAGTCCGTTCATTCGTGGGATACATTCTTGAGCCCAATGGCGAAGACAAAACAAGATAAGCGTCGGGCGCGGTGCAAAGGAACAATTTATCCCGAAACAAGCAAAACGACTGAACCTTTCAGCTATCGAATGGGGTGCACTCACCGTCACCCCATTGGTGCTCTCGGAGTGGACGAGCACGTCGAATGTGGGCGCATTATCAAGGCTGCAATGTCATCAGAGTACACGACTTGGGGGGCACGGACACGGTTAAATTCTCTACGGTCAGAGCTTGAAAACTGGTACAATTTTGAAATCAAAGGAAAAGATCCTGAGGGGATAGACTTCTTCAAGGTCTATTATGGCGAGACCCCGGAGGACAAAGCACTGCGGAGGTCGATGACTAGCGCAGCCGATGTCGTTTTTGCTCTTGGCGGAGTATCTCAAATGCTTAAATCCGCCTATCCGGATTGCGCTCCACTTCGCCAACAACTTCGTCGTCTGGAAATGGCCGCTTCGATGATCGGCAAGGCCAGCTGAGTTGTTTCGCGAGCCAAGCAATCAGCTTGGCTCGCCTTTCCTGCCGACTTTAGCAGGCTGGAACAGCAAACTATCCAGCTTTGCCTTCTCTGACCCGACGCAACAAGTCTTTGTCAGTTGGATCGATGCCGTTCATGATCGCCTCGACTTGCGGCAGATGTTGCGAGGCACGTCTCAAATCGCGCTTTATCAGAACATTGGTGACAATTTTTGTTTGATCGTCGAATACGTTATGGCCTTCGTGGATAGCCCATCCCTTCAAACCACGTTCGAAGCGTTGTTTGGCTTCACCTTTTAGACGAAGCACTTTCGGTGGCTCACCCTCGCGAAGACGCAGTATCTCAAACTCATTGTAAACTTCGCAACTCCAGTTCCCAACTTCGGAGGTCGCCACGGAGGCGTTCAAATACACGTCCGGTTCGTCGATATCTACAAGAGCCAGAGCTAAATCCAGCGCTTCACCTAACTTGCCTTCCGCTCTAATGTTGTTTTCAACAATGAAATCATCCATCTGCTTCCAAGCCTGCTTCTCAGGAAGCCAAAATACCGGTCGATTGCCCAACTGATCTGGCGCGGTAAATTTGATTGCCTCCCACACACTGAATAGTGGTTGTGAGAGTTTGAACTGGACATTTTTTAAACCCTTGAATTGCTTAAGTCCGAGTGATGGGATCGTGGCTGATGCCAATTGCAAAGCGGATTCAACGTCAACCGCAGAAGGTGTAGCCCCCTCGTCGAGCAATATTCGCAATCCCTGGCTTTCAAAATTGCCGACAGAAGCGCCCCTAAAGGTCTCAGGCACGGACACAATGCAATCGAACGGACCAACCAAGATACGCAACACGTTACAGTCACTTTGAGCCAATGTGGGATACAAATCGACCGCGTTCAGGTTCCTAATGGCACCGTAGATTAACTGTGCGGCAACAGGGTCGAGATCAGAAGGATAGGCATCGGTCACTTCAACGTTTCCATTGCGGTTCAAGACCAGATTGGCGTAGATCGCCGCTTCACTGTGACCATTCCCCTCGGTAACACTGAGTTCCAGTCCAATAATCGGATCACCTGAATGTCGCATGCTAAAAAGCGGCCGAGTTTCCTCGGCCAACCACGCCAACTCGATACTATTATTGGCAATACTCACTTCCGCTATTCTTGCTGAACGTTGCTCGGCGCTTCGATCAACAGGAGGAACTAGACTCCTATCGAGGACTTGTGATGGCTGTTGGTGATGACGAGAACTCTTTGCTTTAAGCGCCCCCCAATTTGCCCCTGGAGAAATGGCGTTCGCGAGATCATTCAACAGAGTTAGTTTGGTAGGGCATTCATCGCTCTTCCAGCGATCCAATATGCGGTCAACACCTTTGGAAAGGTGATCAAGATTTACCTGGATGGCATCGCTCTCAGGCGTTTCAGTATGGAAGCTCATGGTGCTCGTTCCTCTGGCGTATTTCCGACTCCGAATTAAGCCGTGGACCCTTTGGCAGGATTCGCAAACCGCACGATGGATGAGCAGATTGAAGAACTCTATGTCGCTCGACAAATCAGGATCCAATGGGTCCGGATCAGATTTGCTGGGTTGGTCATCACCTGCCGCGCCTACCTGCATCCAGCAGAGCGCCAGCCCCAATTAAGCTTCCCGAAGCCTACCGACTTCTGTTTCGAAAGACAACTGTTAGAAGTTCGTGCATTTCGCTGCAGGCGCAATGTGCCGAGACCCACCGCTGGACCTCTCTAGAAATGAGGCGCGGCAACGCAAAGCGAGCTTACAACATTCGAGTTCCTACGTTACCGTAAATTGCGGTACCAATTAGCAAGATTCACTCGGAGAGGTTGTTTGATTAATTTCAGAAAAGGAAGCAAAGACGAGTTTGCGAAGCTTTCCCCTGAAGCAGGGTTTGATGATCGCGCCGAAATTATCCGGCGAAATCTGGCAGAGGTTTTTGGTTCCAAGAACCTGTCTTTTCTCATTGGTTCCGGTTGCTCATCCTACATGCACGAAGGCAATGAGCTTGGCATTCCGACTGACCCAGCCCCCTGAAATCAGGCCATTGAGGTGTTAGTAATCCGTCCAAGCAAAGGATGGACTATGAAACGCAGATTTAGCGACGAACAGATCATTGGAATGATCAA
>NZ_JBQFXH010000017.1:0-43871 GCF_056540745.1 Ruegeria sp. AM1 | reverse complement strand
CCTTGATCATTCCAATGATCTGTTCGTCGCTAAATCTGCGTTTCATAGTCCATCCTTTGCTTGGACGGATTACTAACACCTCAATGGCCTGATTTCAGGGGGCTGGGTCAGTCTTCTTCTTTCGGTTGCCGCCAGGTTTCGAGAAATCTGATTGTGCTGCTGAAAGCTTCTGATGCTGCCGATTTGGCAATCTGAGTCCTTCAGGACAAACAATTGTACCTGTTACTCCCGCTGGTTTATTCACTATCCAGCGTGTCTTCCCAACCTTGATCGCCAAGCCGTGCTTGTGGATTTCCTTCTGAACTTTCCAGATCGTACTCTTCAAAACCACTTGGCCTGAGACCGTCAGATCGTCGATGTATAAGGTGAATACGTTCCCAGCTTCCTTTGCGATGTTGAAAATTGCATCCCACATCTCCGAGTATGCCCAGTACGAAAGTATTGGGCTTGACGGAGAACCTTGAGGCAAGGAGCCTTTATCGCAGCAAAGTCTCGCTAGAATGACCGCGACGTCGGGTGAACACCTCATGCGATGTTGGAAGAAAGCCAGCACTTTCTCTTCACGACAAGATGGGTAAAAGCTCTCAATGTCCATCAAACAAAATGATCTTGAACCTTGATGAGCGGCAGCGTTGGTGACGTAAGTTCTTTTGGGAACCGGGGCGTGAACGTAACTTGGCGTTTCGATGCAGGCCAACAAATAGGCGACGCGGCTTTGAGCTTTGTCTAGTCCTTCATGGGGTCGACAAAGCGGCCTCATAGAGCCGTCCGCCTTTTCTTCTTCCCAGTATTCGTAGTGTGGAACAGACTTGTCAGTCATTCCTTCTAGAGCCTTGACGGAGGTAAAGAGAAGCTCAGCTAGATCTTTTTTTCGCTGCAACCCGTAAAAAGGGCTTTGCTCCAAAGCATAGAATTTCTTTGCTTTTTTTCGCCATGGTTTCCGTGTGTTAGTCATTTCAAAGCTCTATCTCACTGTCGACATCGAGCAGTGTCATCAGCGCAATAACTTTCTTAGCGACGATGCCCTTCGCCTTCTCAAGTCGACTTGAAAGATTTTCCTTGTCTTCGAGCGCTTCCGCGAAGAACACAAGGGAACTTACCGGAATGTTGAAGACATCTGCATAGCGTCCTAAAAGTTCTAGTGAAGGTGTTCTATTGCCACTCTCAAGTTCCGAAATATAGGAACGTGACACACCAAGCTTTTTAGCAAGAACGACTTGACTGAGTCCTTGATAGCGTCGCAGCAATTTCAAAGCTTGTCCGAACATTGGTCTTCCTTTGTGTAATTGAGAGCGGCGCCCTACGAAGGTGGCGGAGTGAACCATCCGGAAACGATTTCAACCACTTTCCACAATCGCGGCATCCAAATTAGGATGCCCCTGAGCACCGTTCCCAGAATTGATGACCACTTGGGTTTCATTTCTGTTGGTGGTTGCTCGATCAGTCGCCGCCCCGGCAGGCTGGTAGTTTGTCTTTCTTGCTTCATTGAAGCCTCCTCTTGAAAACGCCGTGGCGGGATTGCCAATGGCGCGTCTTCGCTTTCAAGCAGGAAACAGATGCCGGTAGTTTCACTCGCATACACAGGACCACAAAGGTCTTCGTTGTGGTCCTGGCTCGTCCCGTCCGTGCTCTCCACATGTCCGGGGACATCGAGGAGCCTGTGCGGGTCAAAGGTCAGAAGCCACGAGGGCTTCCACGGGTGAGATAAATTAAACCTCCTCCAAACTATGGAGACTTATTCTGTCACTCGGAGAGAGTGCCAACCGAGATTACACTTAAGATCGTTGGCAACGATTGTCAACAATATGTCACTCATGGTGAACATTTTGATTTTATCGAGGTTCGCTTGCTTCCAGTACGGCGAACAAAATGAACGGCAGCTCTACCGGTGTCGGTCTTTGCATTATGCGTTGCAATCAATGGCGGGAGCGGGCCGCACGCCGGACTTTGCAAAGTCCGATTTCTGCGCATTGCTGCCGCCCGTAATGGTCAGTGTTGCTAATGCGGCGAACGGCAGCTTGGTGGCCACAGCGACTTGAGCACCAACCGTGTCAATCAATGTTAAAAGCTTGTTTCTGCGTTCTTTTACGGTTCTTAAAGCGCTCTATTCGAGAGCTCGCTACCTCCAAGGCATCGATATCGGGACAGAGTTCGGGAAAGTTATAATAACCAGCCCCATTAAACAGTAGATAAGCGGCGGCATCGTAAACCATCGCTGCCCACTTCTCGTCATCAAAGGCACCCAAACTCATCGTGCCAAGGTCGCCTTTGATCTGGCATCTCCAATAGGTGGAACCATTCGTGCGCTTAGTTTTGATTACACCTTTGTATTGCGAGGACGTATTTTTCTTTGGCTTTCGGTTGCGCATAACTGACTGACGTCCAACTCTGTCTGTCAGATTTGACAGCCGACAGTCGAAACTGAGCTTGTTTTCGAACGACACTTGCTTGAAGTCAGCAACGGTTTTTCTCGGGTGCGCCAACGACAATATTAGCCGCTGCAATGAGATGCGCTGTCCCTTGATATCCGCAACGGCGTATATGTGTTCTTCCCGCGATATCACTGCATACCAATTGTGCCGCAATACTTGATTGGCAAATCTCCTGTCCACCAAAGCAACAAGATTACGACTTGTCGGGATCAGAGAAAATTCTTCGGGTTCGAGTGTGTCGGCCAGAGCGAGAATGCTCCGGCGCGTGCGATCTAAAAAAACAGTCATGGCAGCTTCAATGTTAATATGAGAGCAAACGGTCCTTAGACTTGGATGCAAATGGTAGACCCGCCGGCGTTGCGCTGCAAAGCTGCTACCACGCGGTTACCACTGATGCTGGACCTGTGACTCTACCGCAACGTATTAATTCTTGGTCGCGGTGCTTCCGTATTGCTTCCGGTATTCAGTCAGCAAAAATCAAAGGCTCGTGAGTGGCTGCGCAAGTTTTTGATTTTACTTAAAAAAGTGGTGAGCCGTGCAGGATTCGAACCTGCGACCCACTGATTAAAAGTCAGTTGCTCTACCAACTGAGCTAACGGCCCACTCTTTTGTTGGATCATTACGACCCGCGTGCTCTGTAAGGCACTTTCCCAACCGGGTTCAAGACCTTATTTGCACTTCGTTTCGCCCGAGTTATCTGCGTCTCGTGCGTCCCGATAGGCGGCTTAATTAGGCAGGTGGCGCAGGGGGGTCAACCCCTTTTTTCAGGAATCTACGCGATAGGGTGGATTCATATCCTGACCGACGTTATATGCCCGCCATGCAACGCTCAAATGATACCGGTTTGCACTTCATGAAGATGCACGGGCTGGGCAATGACTTTGTCATTGTCGATGCCCGCGCGCGGGCTGTCCCGATCTCTCCGGGTCTGGCCAGGGGAATCGGGCATCGGCAATTTGGGGTGGGCTTTGATCAGCTGGCCGTGATCGAGCGTGGCGAGGCGGACGCACATCTGGTGTTTTACAACGCTGACGGGTCGACCTCGGCCGCGTGTGGGAATGCGACGCGCTGTATCGCGCGCTTTCTGATGGACGAGCAGGGGAAAGAGACCCTGACCCTGACAACCGAACGCGGCACTCTGCTGGCGCGGGACGCGGGACGCGGACTGACCTCGGTGAATATGGGGCAGCCGCAGCTGTCCTGGAACGAGATCCCTCTGGCCGAAGAGATGGACACGCTGGAGCTGCCCATCGAAGGCACCCCGACAGCTACGGGTATGGGTAATCCGCATTGTACGTTCTTTGTGGAAAACGCCGAAGCCATTCCGCTGGAGGAGTTCGGGTCGCGATACGAGTATCATCCGCTCTATCCCGAACGCACCAATGTTCAGGTCGCCCAGGTCACCGGCCCGGACCGCATCCGTATGCGGGTTTGGGAGCGCGGCGTGGGCGTCACGCTCGCCTCCGGGTCTTCATCCTGCGCGACCGCGGTTGCCGCCGCGCGGCGCGGGCTGAGCGGCCGCGAGGTGCAGATCGACCTCGACGGGGGATCAATCTGGATTGACTGGCGCGATGATGGGGTCTGGATGACCGGACCCACATGCCATGTATTCTCGGGCACTCTGACGCCCGAGTTTCTGGAGTCGCTGGAATGAACCCGCCCAAGTTCACCACGTTGGGCTGCCGTCTGAACGCCTATGAGACGGAGGCGATGAAAGAGCTGTCGCAGCGCGCCGGCCTCAAGGATGCAGTAATTGTGAACACCTGCGCGGTGACGGCTGAGGCCGTGCGCAAGGCCCGGCAGGAGATTCGCAAACTGCGGCGGGAAAACCCCGACGCCCGACTGATTGTGACAGGTTGTGCAGCGCAGACCGAACCTCAGACGTTTTCGCAAATGGATGAGGTCGACGCCGTGATCGGCAACACCGAGAAGATGCGGCCCGAGACCTGGCAGGGTATGGCGGCGGATTTCATCGGTGACACCGAAGCGGTACAGGTGGACGACATCATGTCCGTCACAGAGACGGCTGGCCATCTGATTGACGGGTTTGGCACCCGGTCGCGGGCCTATGTACAGGTTCAGAACGGCTGCGATCACCGCTGTACCTTCTGCATCATTCCCTATGGCCGCGGCAATTCCCGCAGCGTCCCGGCAGGCGTGGTGGTCGATCAGATCAAACGTCTGGTGGATCGCGGATATAATGAGGTTGTTCTGACCGGTGTTGATCTGACCTCGTGGGGTGCCGACCTGCCCGCGCAGCCCAAGCTGGGTGATCTGGTGATGCGCATCCTCAAGCTGGTGCCTGACCTGCCGCGCCTGCGGATCAGCTCGATCGATTCGATCGAAGTGGACGAAAACCTGATGCAGGCCATCGCGACCGAGCCGCGCCTGATGCCGCATCTGCACCTCTCACTGCAACATGGCGACGACCTGATCCTGAAACGCATGAAGCGCCGCCATCTGCGCGATGACGCGATCCGCTTTGCCGAAGAGGCCCGCAAGCTGCGGCCTGACATGACCTTTGGGGCCGACATCATCGCCGGTTTTCCGACTGAAACCGAGGCCCATTTCGAGAACTCTCTGAAGCTGGTCGCCGAGTGCGACCTGACCTGGCTGCATGTCTTCCCCTATTCCAAACGCGAGGGCACGCCAGCAGCGCGAATCCCGCAGCAGGTCAATGGCAGTATCATAAAAGACCGCGCCGCACGTTTGCGCGCTGCCGGGGCGGCTCAGGTGACCAGACACCTCTCGGGTCAGATCGGCAAAACCCATCAGATCCTGACGGAAAACCCGCATATGGGCCGCACCGAGCAGTTCACCGAGGTCTCTTTCGCATCCCCTCAGATCGAAGGCCAGATCGTGACGGCGACGATCACGGGGCACAGCGCGACCCAACTCAGCGCCTGATCATCTCTTCCTCTGTACCGCCTGACGCCGGGCAAAAAAGAACCCCCGCAACCGGATGGCGCGGGGGTAAACCTTGGCTTTATGTGGTCAGCGCGGCTCAGTCCTGGCGGAGCTTGCCCTTGTGCGGCGCCCACAGACGCTTGTTGACCAGATACAGCAGGACCGAGAGGACCGACAGGAAGATTACGCCGACAAAACCGGCGTTCTTGCGGTCCATCATCTTGGGCTCTGCGGCCCACATCAAAAAGGCTGCAACATCCTCGGACATCGCCTCGACGGTGGCTGCGTGGCCATCGGCGTACTCGACCTGATCGTCAGACAGCGGCGGCGCCATCGAAATCCAGCCACCGGGGAAGGCTTTATTTTCATAAAGAACCGTACCGGCTTCTTCCTTTTCCTCACCCGTATAGCCGTCCAGCAGCGAGGCGATGTATTCCGCGCCACCCATGCCTTTGACCAGCTGGTTGATGCCCAGACCGTAAGGGCCATGGAAGCCGGCGCGCGCCTTGGCCATAAGGCTTAGGTCCGGTGCGCCTACGCCGTCATTGACCGGGAAGTGATCAGTCGGGATCGCAGGGCGAAAATCGTCCAGTTCGGGATCGAATACTTCGAAGTTCTCTGCCGCATAGGCAATGACTTCCTCTTCCGAATAGCCCAGCGCCTCAAGATCGCGCAGGGGCACATATCTCAGGCCGTGGCAGGCCGCACAGACTTCGGTATAGACCTGAAGGCCGCGCTGCAGCTGGTGCTCGTCATAGGTGCCAAAGGGGCCTTCGAACGAGAAGTCGAAGTCCTCGATATGACCTTCGCCGCCTGCTGCAAAAGATGCAGCAGGAGCAAGGGCCAGAGCAAACGCGGTGCCGATTGCAAGTTTCTTGAACATGTTTCCGGTCCCTCTTTTTACTCGGCCGGCGTGGCGTCGGCGTTTGCCTTGCCATAATGCGCGTTGAAGTCTTCTTCGATGGTTTCCGGCGGCGCCAGAGGTTTCTCGATCACACCCAGCAGGGGCAGGATCACGAAGAAATAGCCAAACCAGTAGGCCGACGCGATCAGCGAGAAGGTCGCATAGGGCTCCTCGGCGGGCATCGCACCCAGCCACATCAGCGCAAAGAAGTCGATGATCAGCAGGTAGAACCACCATTTGAACATCGGGCGATATTTTCCCGAACGCACGGTCGAGGTGTCCAGCCACGGGGCCAGAGCCATCGCCAGGATCGCACCGAACATCGCCAGAACACCAAAGAATTTGGCGTCGATGATACCACCGGTGATGAAGCTGGCGAATTGCACAACCCAAACCTCGCCGGTGAAGGCCCGCAGGATCGCGTAGAACGGCAGGAAGTACCATTCGGGCACGATGTGCGCAGGTGTGACCAGCGGGTTGGCCTCGATATAGTTATCGGGGTGGCCCAGATAATTCGGCATGTAGCCAACGATTGCCCAGAACACGACCAGAATAACCGCCAGAGCGAACAGGTCCTTGATCACAAAGTACGGCCAGAAGGGCAGGGTGTCTTTCTCGGCTTCGGCTTTCGAGCCACGGCGCACTTCAACACCCGTTGGGTTGTTGTTGCCGGTGGTGTGGAAGGCCCAGATATGCACGATCACCAGCGCCGCGATGATGAACGGCAGCAGGTAATGAAGCGAGAAGAAGCGGTTCAGCGTGGCATTGTCCACCGCCGGTCCGCCCAGCAGCCAGGTCTGGATTGCATCACCCACAAAAGGGATCGCGCCAAACAGGCCAGTGATCACGGTCGCACCCCAGAAGGACATCTGACCCCAGGGCAGAACGTAACCCATGAAGGCGGTGCCCATCATCATCAGGTAAATCAGCATCCCGATGATCCACGTGATCTCACGCGGGGCTTTGTACGAGCCATAGAACAGGCCGCGGAACATGTGGATATAGACCGCAACAAAGAACAGCGACGCACCATTCATGTGCAGGTAGCGGATAAAGTAGCCGCCATTTACGTTCCGCATGATGTGTTCGACGCTGGCAAAGGCCAGATCAACATGCGGGGTGTAGTGCATGACCAGCATAATGCCGGTGATAATTTGCAGCGCCAGGCAGAAAGCCAGAACGATGCCCCAGATCCACCACCAGTTCAGGTTCTTGGGGGTCGGGATCATCAGGGTGTCATATAGCAAGCCAACGATCGGGAGACGGCTGTTCAGCCACTTCTCGCCTTTGGTCTTTGGCTCATAGTGGTCGTGGGGAATTCCTGACATTCTGGGTCTCCCTTAGCCGAGTTTGATTGTGCTGTTGTCCACCCATTCTGCGGGCGGGACAGGAAGGTTCTCGGGCGCTGGGCCCTTACGAATACGTCCTGCTAGATCATAGTGCGAACCGTGGCAGGGGCAAAACCAACCACCAAAGTCACCAGCATCACCCAGCGGAACGCAACCAAGGTGCGTACAAACACCCATCTGAACGATCCACGCGCCTGCTGCCTCGCCTTCGGGGGACGGCATCACGCGGTTCTCATCCGTTGCCGGGGCATCCGCGCTCAGGTTCAGGTTGCGGGCCAGCGGGTCGGGCAGGGCATCGACACCTTCAGCGTCTTGTTCCTGCGCTTCCTGAATTTCGGCCCCTGTACGGTGGCGGATGAATACGGGCTTACCCAACCATTTGACGGTCAGCTGTGTCCCCGGTTCGACGCCGCTGACGTCGACACGGATCGAGGACAGCGCCTGAACGTCTGCCGATGGGTTCATCTGGTTGATCGAGGGCCAGGCGACAGCCCCCACCGCTACGGCACCGGCGCCGCCAGCGACGTAGTATATGAAGTCTCTGCGGGTGCCTTCGTGGTCTTCTGCGTGGGACACGAGGTTTTCTCCGATTATCTGGCGCCCGCGGACGGGCAAATAGCTCGCGCACCGCACGAATGCGGCGTCTTAAACGGGGTATCTATCGGGGAGAAAACGGTTCGTCCAGCGTTCATAGGCGCGCATTACGCCGCATCCCTGCATTCTTGTCACAACAAAGGCCAAAAATTTCACCAAAGCGGGCATCAGCATCCATTCGCACTAAAGGTCAGCCACTGCGCCGCCGGGAGTGATTCGAAGTATCGCTTAAATGCGGTTGTTTACTGGTGCTGCAAAATTCGGGACTCGGGCCGGGATCAAAGCAAGCACCATTACTGCCACAAAAAAGACATGGATTATTCTACTTATGCGAGAACAAAATATGTTTAAATCATTCATCTTACTTAGATATTTGAACTTCTGTCGCAGTCATCGAATTTGTGTTGCACTTATAGGATGATTGTCGCAAAGGCCGGACTGCGCGAACTCCCTACAGGAGGCAAGTCATGTCAAAACATATTGCGGCCATTGTGCTGTTCTCAACCACGATCTCAACACAGGTCTTTGCCGCTGGCGATCCGGCGCAAGGAGAAAAGCTGTACAATCGGTGCTCCGCCTGCCACGCGATCATCAAAGATGGCGAGGTTCTGGTCAAAGGGGGCATCACCGGACCGAATCTCTATGGGATCGTGGGGCGGGTTGCCGGGTCTGAAAACGATTATCGCAACGGCAGCGCGCGTTTGCCGATCGGCATGTTCACCGACGACATGATCCGGGCGGGCGACGAAGGGCTGATCTGGACGCAAGAAAACATCGCAGCTTACTCGCGTGATCCAATCGGTTTCATTCAGGAATTTCTGAACGATGATACAGCACGCCCCAATATGAGCGTGAAACTGAGGAAGGGCGCCGACGATATTGCGGCCTATCTTGCCACTTTCGCCGATTGACGCGCGCCCGGACTGGTCACGCCCCGCATGAGCGCGGCCAGCATTCCGGTTTCCGAGCCAAGATCGCCCGCCTCAAGTTGATCGGCAGCACCGAGTCGTGCGTTCTCTGGTTTGTTTTGCTTCAGCTTCCATGTGCCTTGAATGTCATCAACGCGCATCCGGCACGGTACGATCATGCGCATCATACGCTGCAACGCGTCGTCGGACATCTTGTTGGTAACCCAGGGCGGCTTGGGCCGCAGCCGGTTTTCAAAAAACGCGGATTGGCGGTCCAGCAGATCGCGCAGCTCGTCCGCGGGCCGCATTTCAAGCTGCCCTGTCAAATGCACGGCAACATAATTCCAAGTCGGTACCTGATCATCGATCTCATACCAGTCGGGTGAGACATAGCCGTCTGGCCCTGACACCGCGATTCGCGCCGTTTGCGATTGTTTCAACACCCGGACAATCGGGTTTGACCGCACAAGATGCAGCTCTGCCACCTGCCCGGTCTCGTCCAGAAGGAACGGCACATGGCTCAGCAAGGGGGCTGTGTCCGTCGACAGGGCCAGCACACCAAACGCGCGGTCCCGTGCAAAGGTAATATGGCGGGCCGTTTCTTCGGCGCAAAATATGGGATTGGGGTGCATGCGGATCCTCCTGCCAACAGCCCTTGCAGAACCAAGCCGTCCTTGGCAAGGTCTGCGGTGTTCTCAGGGCGGGGCGAAATTCCCCACCGGCGGTATGCGGGCACTGACCCGTAAGCCCGCGAGCGGCCCCATTTAACGGGGTGACAAGCAGATCTGGTGAGAGGCCAGAGCCGACGGTTAAAGTCCGGATGAAAGAGAACGTACAGTGCGCCGGTCTATCGGTGCGACTGTTCGTGATCGCCTTGGGTGAAGTGTCTGTTTTGCTAAGGAGATCATGATGACACACACCCGATATGCTTTTGTAAAAGCCAACTGGCATGCTGATATCGTCGACCGAGCGCTGGATGGGTTTCTTGACCTTATCCCGGCTGATCAGGTTGATGTCTTTGACGTCCCGGGCGCGTTCGAAATGCCCTTGCTGGCGCGCGATCTTGCGCAAACCGGCCGATATGCAGCGGTTGCCTGCGCCGCGTTTGTCGTGGATGGCGGCATCTATCGCCACGATTTTGTGGCTCAGGCCGTTGTCGAAGGGCTGATGCGTGCGGGGCTCGACACCGGTGTTCCGGTCTTGTCGGTTTCGCTGACCCCACATCAATATCAGGAAACTGAACACCACAATGCCATCTACCGAGCCCATTTTGTTGAAAAGGGCCGGGAGGCCGCGCAGGCGGCGCTGAAAATCAACGCAGCCCGTGTACAACTGACCGCGGCTGCATAGGCTCGATGGGTTGGGGCATCCTGCCCCAACCGCAAATCCGCTTGAGGCCAAGGGCCTTGCCCGCTAATCACGACGCTCAAAGGAGCATGCCCCATGTCGATGAACAGTTTTGGCCACCTCTTCCGCGTCACCACCTGGGGTGAAAGTCACGGCCCCGCGCTGGGCGCCACGGTCGACGGGTGCCCTCCGGGGGTCGAGATCGACGCGGACATGATCCAGCACTGGCTGGACAAGCGCAAACCGGGGCAGAACAAGTTCACCACCCAACGGCGCGAGCCCGATCAGGTGAAAATCCTGTCGGGCGTGTTTGAAGGTCAGACAACGGGCACCCCCGTGCAGCTGATGATCGAGAACACCGATCAGCGTTCGAAAGACTACGGCGATATCATGGACAAGTTCCGTCCGGGTCACGCCGATATCACCTATTGGCAGAAATACGGGATTCGCGACTATCGCGGCGGCGGGCGCAGTTCCGCGCGTGAGACCGCATCGCGCGTGGCTGCAGGCGGGCTGGCGCGTGAGGCGATCAAGCAGATCGCGCCGAACGTGCAGATCACCGGGTACATGACCCAGATCGGCCCAAATAAGATCGACCGCGCCAATTTCGACTGGGCGCAGATCGAACAGAACCCGTTTTGGACGCCGGATGCGCAGGCCGCCGGGGACTGGGCCAGCTATCTCGACGATCTGCGCAAGTCGGGCAACTCGGTCGGTGCTGTGGTCGAAGTTGTGGCCCGTGGGGTTCCGGCCGGGCTGGGCGCCCCCGTTTATGCCAAGTTAGACACTGATCTGGCTGCTGCGATGATGTCGATCAACGCCGTCAAAGGGGTTGAGATCGGCGAAGGCATGGCCGCCGCCGAACTGACCGGCGAAGCCAATGCCGATGAGATATTCATGGGGCAAAACGGCCCGCAATACAGCTCGAACCATGCGGGCGGCATCTTGGGCGGCATCTCGACCGGGCAGGATATTGTTGTGCGCTTTGCGGTCAAACCGACCTCATCGATCCTGACCACGCGCAAGACCATCACCAAATCCGGCGAAGAGACTGAGATCATCACCAAAGGTCGCCACGACCCCTGCGTGGGCATTCGGGCCGTGCCGGTTGGCGAGGCGATGATGGCCTGCGTGATTCTGGATCACCTGCTGCTGCACCGGGGTCAGATCGGCGAGAATCGTGGTCGCATTGGCTGAACTGCGCAGCCGTCTGCGCGAGATCATCCAGGCCCGCATGGCCACCGACCCGGCGCATGATCTGGCGCATCTGGACCGGGTTTGGGCAAATGCCCAGGCCATCGCCGAGGGCCAAAGTGACATGGGCGTTCTTCTGGCGGCCAGCTATCTGCACGATCTGGTCAACCTGCCCAAGGATGATCCAAACCGTAGCGCGGCATCGCGCCGGTCTGCAGCCGAAGCAGAGCCTATTCTTCTGAAGCTGGGCTTTGGTCAGGTTCAGATTCAAGCGACTCAACATGCAATTGCTGCGCATAGTTTCTCAGCCGGCATTCCACCAGAAACATCTGAGGCCCGTATTCTGCGGGACGCCGATCGGCTGGATGCGCTGGGGGCCATAGGTATTGCCCGGACATTTGCCGTATCCGGCACGTTGGGTCGTATGCTCTATGACCCGTCCGACCCGTTCGCCGAAAGCCGCCCGCTGGATGAACAGCGCTTTTCTATCGATCACTGGCGGACAAAGCTTCTAACGTTGCCCGATGACATGCTGACGGAAACCGGCACTCGATTGGCGCAACGCAGAGTGCGCCGGATGATCGGTTTTCTTGAAGATTTTGCCGATGAGATCGGCAGCACCCTTCCGCCAGATTGGACAAACTGCTAGGGCCACCGCTCTTGGTCCTGCCGCAGGGATATGCGTCACTGTTTCGCAGAACGCCAAAATCTGTTATGTACTGCAGACATAGTTGATTTATTTTGGAGCAATTTATGAAAGCCTACGAAGCAGTCGTGGCTGCTCTGGAGACAATTGGTGTCGACGCAGCGTATGGCGGAGCCGGTGAAAACGCGGCCGGAATGATGTTGGCGCTGGACGCCTCGGACAAGATTCGCCCGGTGATTTCAAAGAATGAACAGGGTGCGTCTTTTATGGCCTGCGGCCATGCCATGTTCACCGACAAGCTGGGGGTGTGTTTCGCCACCGCAGGCCCCGGCGCGTTCAACCTGATTTCGGGCATGTGCGTGGCCTTGACCGACAGCTATCCGCTGCTGGCGATCAGCGGCTATTCTACGGTCGCCTGGCAGGGCCGGGGCGGGTTGAACGAAACCTCCGGTCTGGCGCGGACGCCGGATTCGCGCATGATGTTTCGTGCCGTGACCAAAAAAGACCCCGCGACGGGCGAGCCTGCGGATTTCCTCGTCACCGACCCGGACGACCTGATCGATACGCTGCAGAAAGCGATCGATATCGCCTTCGAAGGGCGCCCCGGCCCCGTACATGTGGCCATCGCCGAGGACATCACCGATCCTAAAATAGAGGTGACGAATTTCCGGCCCCTGCGCCTGCCCCGGATCGGTGTTGCGCCTGAACCGGCTGATCTGGACACTGCCACGGAAACCCTGGAACAGGCGATCCGGGCGGACAAAACCGTCGTTCTGCTGGCCGGGTTCGGTACGATCCGAGCCGGCGCCAATGACATCACCCAGCAGTTTATCGAACGGTTTCAGATCCCGTTGCTGACGACCATGGACGGCAAGGGAATCGTCCCTGAGGAAAACCCGCTGGCCATCGGGCTCTATTGCGATTCCGGGCACAAAGCCGCGTGGGAGCTGTTTTCAGAGGCGGATGTGGTTCTGGCGGTGGGCAATTCCTTTGCCCAGCACGCAACCTTTGATTTCCACGAGGGGCTTTTCGACGACAAAACGCTGATCCACGTCAACATTGATGCCGGGGAATTCGACAAATTCTACAAGGCTGATCAGGTTGTTCTGGGGGATGCAAAACAAGTGATGCAGGGGCTGTATGACCGGATGGACAAGGTTCTTGATCCTGTGCCCGCCCGAGATTTTCGCCCCAAGGATTACGACGAAAGGTTCATCATCTCGCCGCAAAAGCAGCTGCATCCGGGCGAGATGGTCCAGAAGATATCGCAGATGTTGCCTCCGAGTGGGATTGTGCTGGCTGATGCCGGGGCCCATGCCGCTTGGGCCGGGTATTATCTGGAACTGAAGAAGGGACAGAACTTTCGCAAACCGGGCACGTACGGGCCGATGGGAATTGGCGTCTGCGGGGCCATAGGGGCCAAATACGCCGAGATGAACCGCCCCGTGGTCGCCGCTGTGGGAGACGGGTCCTATCTGATGAGCGGCTTCGAGCTGATGACCGCCGTGCAATACGATATCCCGGTGGTTTGGGTGATCTTCAACGATCGGGAATTCAAGCTGATCAAGCTCTATCAGCTGTCGGCGTTCTTCAAGACCGGACTGGTCGAGTTCGACAACCCCGACTACGCCGCCTACGCCCGCGCCTGCGGTGCCGAAGGGTACACGGTCGACCGGCTGGACGAATTCGAAGACGCCTTCCGCGCGGCATTGGCCAGCGGCAAACCCGCCCTGATCGATGCGCGGATAACACGCCTCGCTTTGCCGAACTACTCGCCCCATCCCGAAGGGGTTCTGGCAGCGATCTGGTCAGGCATACGTCAAAGGTTTGGACTATAAACAGGAGGTTCCCGTGGACGGCAGCCAGAAAACGCCTTCGACATGGCGTGAAGTTTACGTGGGGGGCTCAGCCGAGGCCGAGTTGAAGGAAACCAAAGAGCTTGCTCAGCTGATGATGGCCGCGCAGCTCAAATCCATGGCGGCAGCCAAGGCGCGGGGGGTCGACCGGGCCCTGCACAAGAAACCGATCGCGGCCTTCAAATCGGCCGAGCTGCGGTTTGTCGATGACCTGCCCGAGGACCTGCAGGTCGGGTTTGCCAAGCCCGGTGCCAGCTATCCTGCCAGCGTTCGGTTTTCGAACGCCTCGTCTCAGACCCAGTCGGATGAAGAGAAAGACCTGCGTGGTCTGGCGATCCGTGTGACCGAGGCCGACGGAGTCGACCATGACCTTCTTGCGACCAATTTTGCCGTTCCGCATGCCCGGACTGCCTATCAGTTCGTGGTCTTTGCCCATGCGCTTGCCGGGGGACGTTTGTCGAAACTGGTCGGTTTGGTGCGGCTGTGTTTTGTGCTGGGCTTCGGGGAAACACGCCGGATGCTGGGCAATGTGCGCGAGGCGTTGCGCGTGTGTGACAGTGTGGCGCTGGAAAGCTATTGGAGCCGCGGTGCCGTCGCCTGGGGGGCTGAGGCGGTACGCTATACGTTCAAGCCTGCCACCGGAACGCCAGGTGTGTCCGGTGACTTTACCGGCGCGGCGCGGCTCTCGGCGGAATATGCGGCGCGGCAGGCGTCGGGCGACATCACCTTTGATCTCTATATTCAGCGGTTTGTCTCGGAAGAGCAGACGCCCATCGAAGACGCCGCCCATGAATGGAGCGAAATGGTCAGCCCGCCCATCAAGGTGGCCCAGCTGGTTTTGCCGCAGCGAGACCTCTCGACAACCGAGGCGCTGGCAGAGTCGCTCGAGATCGAGCGCCTTGGCTTCAACCCGTGGAACACGACCCATGAATTCCGCCCGCTTGGCAATCTGAACCGGGCGCGCAAAGGGGTCTATGATGCATCAGCTGCGCATCGTCAGGGCAAGCGCTATAAGGCCGCGCCACCACCGCTGCAGAACCGGATATTCGGCTCTGGCGCGCGCGCGATCCTGCGCGCGGTGAACCGCCGGATCCCGTGGCACAAGATCCCCTTCCTGCTGGTGCAATTGCTCAACCTTGACGCTCTGCGCCATGATTTGCGGCATAAAAGCCTGATCGACACCGATCCGGAAGAACCCGTTCCAAGTGCCCGTGCGGTGCCGCCCGAGCCGACGCCCGAGCATCGAACCTATCGCACACATGACGGCAGCTATAATGACCTGTCGGATCCGCAAATGGGGGCCGCGGGCGCAACTTTCGGGCGCAACATGCCCCCGCAAGAACAGCCCGACGGCAGCCCGAACCCCATCGACGTGGCGCGCAAGCTGATGGATCGGCAGACCTTTGTCCCGGCCAAGATCCTCAACATACTGGCGGCCTCGTGGATTCAGTTTCAGGTGCATGACTGGGTCGCCCACGAACGCCGAAAACTGGGCGAAGACGACGAGATCATTCCGATCCCCGATGCCTATCCCGATTGGAAAAACGCCACCGACGGCGTGCCCGAGCGCGAGATGCGGATTGCCGGGAACATCCCCAAAGACGGGGCGGATGATCCGTTCCTCTTTGCCAATGAGAATTCGCACTGGTGGGATGGGTCGCAGGTCTATGGGGTCAACTCCAAAGCAGCGAAGGAGCTGCGCGATGGTCCAAAGCTGCGGCTGGACAAGTTCAAGGACGGCTACTACCTGCCCGAAAATGTCCACGGCTTTTCCCTGACCGGATTCAACGAAAGCTGGTGGCTGGGCCTGTCCACACTGCACACGCTGTTCGCGCGTGAGCATAATTGCCTGTGCGATGAGCTGCAGCGCGCATATCCGAACATGGATGACGAGCGTGTGTATCAGACCGCGCGGCTGATCGTTTCGGCGCTGATTGCCAAGATTCACACGGTCGAGTGGACGCCCGCCATTCTGGGCACCGAGGCGCTGGATGTCGGGATGAAAACCAATTGGTACGGCCCGCCGAAATCCTGGCTGACCCGGCTGGGCATTTGGCTGACGGATACCCATGCGCTGAAGGGCATCCCGGAAACTGAGCCCGATCATCATACGGCCCGCTATTCCCTGACCGAGGAATTTGCCACCGTGTACCGGATGCACCCGCTGATCCCGGACGACTATATCTTCTACGATTTCGAGACCGGCAAAGAAAAAGCCCGCCGCAATTTCCTTGAGATTCAAGGCGAGCAGACTGACGAACAGCTGCGTGATCTGGGCCTGCGGGATTGCCTCTATTCTCAGGGGATCGCCTATCCCGGCGCCATCACTCTGCACAACTTCCCGAAATCGCTGCAAAATCTCGAACGTGACGGCGAGATGATCGACCTGTCGGTTGTGGATATCGTACGCACCCGGGCGCGCCGCGTCCCGCGCTACAACGAATTTCGCAAAGGCTTGCATATGCCGCCGGTGACGGACTGGGACGACCTGACCGCCAATCCCGAGACAAACCGCATTCTCAAAGACCTGTATGGCGATATCGACAAGGTCGATACGGTGATCGGACTGTTGGGGGAAACGCCCCCCGACGGGTTTGGCTTTTCGGATACGGCCTTCCGGGTCTTTATCTTGATGGCGTCGCGCCGGTTGCAGTCAGACCGCTTTCTGACCACCGATTTCAGGCCTGAGATCTACACGCCGCTCGGCATGGACTGGATCGCGCGCAACGGGATGAAATCGGTGCTGTTGCGACATTTCCCCGAATTCGCCCCGGTCCTGCCAAAAAACGCGACCGCCTTTGCGCCGTGGACCATGATTCAGGAGGGTTAAGCTATGCCGAAGGATACCGTCTCCAAGGGGCTCAAATCCTTTCTCGAAGCGCCGATGGCGCAGACCTTGTGGAACCGCCGCACAAAAAGGGTCAGCCGGGGGTCTGATGTTGTCGCCGGATCGCTGAGCTGGACATCCCAAAACGACCCTTCGCCCCTGTCGCCGCTGCAAGAGGCGATCCTGATCGCCGCCACGGGGGCCTCGGGCATGACCATGCCGGACCGGCCCTTTTTCGACGATGAAAGCGGCGATCCGATCATGTCGAAACCCAATCTGGTGATGGAGGGCCGCACGGCCGGCAGCCCCGACAACGCGCAGGGCACGCATTTTTTCATGATCAATGACAGCGGCACCTATTTCCTGCGCCGTCTTGATCCCCTGGAGGGTGGGATCAAGAACTGGACGCCCGAGGTCCTGATTGACCGGGCTGAACAGGCCAAGGTACAGCTCTTTGATCGCCGCATCGATGTACCGGGCGACATGCGCGATTTCCCGGCCTATCTGGATTCGAACCGCTTCCTGTCGAACACGCCCGGTTCGACCATTTTCTTTCCGGTCGTTGACCTTTCACACCAGTATATCAACGCGCTGATGTATCTGCTGACGCAACCTGACAAGGCGCGGCCGGTGATTGTGGATGACCGGAACTTCTATCAGCCCGCGGGTGTGAAGAAATGGATCAAAAGCGGGTTCCTGAACCCCGATATCAAAATCCCGCTTGGCGTTCTGGGGCAGATGCGCACACAGATCGAGGCCGACCTTCTGGTGCAGAACCTCTTTCTGGTCACCGAGGCTCTGGGATTGGGCGGTTGGATTCACGCCGCGATTTCCCCGCCGGTGCTGATGGGCGATCCCAAGTTCAGCGACCGCTATGGAAAGATGCTGGGATTTGATTATGTGACGCCGAAATGGCGGTTCATGGATCTGTTGCGCTGGCACACGCTGCCGGTTTCGGCGATGAAACATGTCCGGGCGCATGCGGTCGGGCTGCGTCACCACGGGGAACACCTGATCAAGGGCAAGTGCCCGCCCTACTATCCCTCGATGTCTGACGCGGTGGATGCCGTGATCGCGGGCAAATTCGGACCCGGTGGCATCTACAAGGACGACGCCCTGTTCGAGCGGATTTACAAGGGCGAGTTTGGCGACAAATACCTGCAGGAAGCGGGCGAATACGAACAGGACGTCATCGAATGCGCCCGCGATATCTGCACATATATCCACAAAACACATGGACGGTTCCCGGCCCATTGCGAGGCGATCCATGCGCCCGGTATCTGGCTGCAGACCCATCGGGTCGAGGCCGAATATTATGACGCCTATTTCCAGAACGGCCTGACCGCGGCACAGCGCGCGCATGACGAGAACTGGGAGGCCTGATACACCCGTGTGAGGGGGGCTTTTTGACTAAAGCCCCCAAAAGGTTTCAGGCGGTTCTGTCAGCTTCACACGAACCTGTTGATATAGTTCTCAAGTATTTCCTGCCGCCCGGACCGGGGCTGCGGGTTAACGTTGTCCTTCAGCACCCGCGCTGAGATGTCCTCCAGACTGCTGGTCAACATCGATGCCGCCTCGGGGGCGTCCCAGCCTGAATACCGTTCTGTCAGTGCGTCTTGCAGACCGCCATCCTCGATCATTGCCGCGGCTGCTTTCAGGCCCCGTGCGCAGACATCCATCCCGCCGATATGCGCAGCGATCAGATCTTTTGCGTCGATCGACTGCCGACGTATCTTGGCGTCAAAATTCGTGCCGCCGGTGGTAAACCCGCCGGCCTTCAGGATGTAGTAATAGGCCAGCGCCACTTCGGGTGTGTTGTTGGGGAACTGATCCGTGTCCCAACCCGACTGATAGTCGTTGCGGTTCATGTCAATCGACCCCAGCATGCCCTCGCTGGCAGCAACCGCAATCTCATGCTCGAAGCTATGGCCAGCAAGGATGGCGTGCCCCTGTTCGAGGTTCAGCTTTACCTCATCCTCCAGCCCGTATTTCCTGAGAAACCCGATACACGTGGCCGCATCATAGTCATATTGGTGTTTCGAGGGTTCCTGAGGTTTGGGCTCTACAAGAATGGCCCCCTTGAACCCGATCTTGTGCTTATAGTCCACGACCATGTTCAGGAACCGGCCCATATGGTCCAGCTCGGTTTTCATATCGGTGTTCAGCAAGGTCTCATAGCCTTCGCGCCCACCCCACAGCACATAGTTCTCACCCCCCAGTTTGTGGGTCGCGTCCAGGCAGGATTTCACCGTTGCCGCCGCAAATGCAAAGACGTCGGGATCGGGATTGGTGCTGGCCCCCGCCATCCAGCGGCGATGACTGAACATGTTTGCCGTGCCCCACAGCAGCCGGGTCCGGGACCCCTGCATCTTTTCACCGATATAATCCGTGATCTCTTCCAGAGTTCTCAGATTGTCGGCAAAGTTTCCCTGCTCGGGCCGGATGTCGGCATCGTGCCAGCAAAAATACGGCTGCCCCAGGATCTCGAACATCTCGAACGCGATATCCGCCTTCATGCGCGCGCGTCCCATGTCGTCCTGCGGGTGCCATGGGCGTTCGAATGTGGGTCCGCCAAAGGGGTCCCCGCCCTCCCATGCGAAGGAATGCCACCAGGCGACAGCAAACCTCAGATGGTCCTCCATGCGCTTGCCCAAAACAACTTCGTCCGGGTTGTAATGCCGGAAGGCCATCGGGTTTCGGCTGTCCGCGCCCTCATATTGGATCTGGTCGATCCCGTTAAAAAATTCGCTTGTCATACCTGGCCCTGTTCTGATTTTTGCGCGGGTTGCTTGCCGAGAATGATCATCGACAAAAGGTCGTCATCGGTGACGTCGTCGATATCGACCGTCCCAACCAGTTTTCCGTTCTTCATGACCGAGGCACGGTCACACAAATCCATCACCGCATGCACATCGTGGTCGATCAGGAAAATCCCGATACCCTGCGCTTTCAGTTGGTGAATCAGGTCCGCAACCATTTGCGTTTCATGCGGTCCCAGTGCCGCCGTGGGTTCATCCATGATCAGGATGCGGGCGTTGAAGTAGACCGCGCGCGCGATGGCCACCGATTGCCTCTGGCCGCCGGATAATGCGGAAACGGGATCATTGAACTTTTGAAAGTTCGGGTTGAGCTGCGCCATGATCTTGCGACATTCGGCCTCCATGGCTGCATCGTTGACCAACCCAAAAGGCGTGGTCATCTCGCGCCCCAGGAAAAGGTTCGATGTGGCATCCAGATTGTCGGCCAGGGCCAGCGTCTGATAGATCGTTTCGATATTGTTAGCCCGCGCGTCGCGGGGGTTTCCGATGTCGACCGGTTTGCCGTCGATCAGGATCTCGCCATGATCCATCCGATAGGCGCCGGACAACACCTTGATCAGTGTTGATTTGCCGGCCCCGTTATGCCCGAGCAGACCAACCACTTCGCCGGGATACAGATCAACCGACACATGGTCGACGGCCTTGATGCCGCCAAATGAAATCGAAATGTCGCGCATCTCGACCAGAGGCGGCGCGCCGGAACCGCGCGCTGCTTTTGGGGCTTGTGCTTGCGTGTCCTGTGTTTGCATCATTTTGCCCCCAGCCGCTTGCGATAGACGATGTCGATATAGACGGCCAGAACAAGAACGCTGCCGACCACGATGTTTTGAAACGGTGCATCCACGCCGACCATCGCCATGCCGGATTGAAGAGCCT
Organism: Ruegeria sp. AM1; assembly: GCF_056540745.1. Taxonomy (NCBI): domain Bacteria; kingdom Pseudomonadati; phylum Pseudomonadota; class Alphaproteobacteria; order Rhodobacterales; family Roseobacteraceae; genus Ruegeria; species Ruegeria sp. AM1. The sequence continues at coordinate 23,212 of NZ_JBQFXH010000017.1, read as the reverse complement.
GCATGATCAATGCCCCTAGGATCGCGCCGTAGATGGTGCCAACACCGCCAGACAACGCTGTTCCTCCGATCACCGCAGCTGCGATGACCCGCAATTCGTCCAGAGTACCGATATCGTTCGAGTGGTTGGCCAGACGCGCCGAGGCGACCACAGCGGACACAGCGCACAGGAAGCCCATCAGCGCAAAGATTTTTACGGTCAGCAGCCGTGTGTTGATCCCGGACAGTTCTGCCGCGTCCGGGTTGCCACCGGTTGCAAAGATATAGCGGCCAAACCGGGTTTTTCGCGCCACGATCGTAAGCACAACGGCAACGATGATCAGAATGAGGACGGAAATCGGTATGCCATATCCGACAACCAGCCCCTCGGGCATCGTCTCTCCACGCGCTTCGAACATGCGTTGCAGACGGCGTGTCGGTATGGCGTAGCTGTTCACGATGTAGACATAGCCAAGGATGGCAATCGCGATTATTCCAGCCAGCGTTGTCTCGGCCCAGACAGGTTTCACAGGAAAGCCATGGGCCGCTTTTGCGCGCCGGCTGCTCCATAGAACCCAGATGGCGATTGCGGTGGCGAACAGCCCGAACAACCAGCTTGTTGTTGTGCCCAAAGTTCCGTTGGTGCCCCCAAACATCAGGAACGTGCTGTCCAGCGGTCCGATCGTCTGGCCGCTGGTCAGATACCAGGCCACGTTGCGCCAGACCAGAAACCCGCCAAGCGTCACGATGAAGGCCGGTATCGTCAGATAACCGACCATCCAGCCGTGAAACGCCCCGATCAGCGTGCCAACAAATATTCCGACGACAATGGTGATCGCCCATGTTGCAGGGTTGTTCAGCCCCATCCCAAGCACCTGAGGCAGCAGTTCGGTTTGCGTCATGGCCATCACCGCCGAGGTGGTTGCCAGCAATGCGCCAACCGACAAGTCGATGTGGCGCGTGACGATAATGAACACCATCCCGCATGCCATAATGGCAACCGAAACTGTCTGGATGGACAGGTTGAACAGGTTGCGCGGCGTGAGGAACCGCCCCTCTGTAAGGATGTTGAAGCCGATGCACAGGATGACAAACGCGCCGATCATTCCCAAAAGCCGCACGTCCAGTTCCAACTGATGGAACAGGCTGGGTTTCGCTTTTTCAGGTACCGGCTGAGACGAAGTTTCGGTCATTTCCGATCTTTCATATTCAGCAATGGTCCCCGGCCCAGTCAAAGGGCCGGGGACTTTGAGATTTAGTTACAAGGAGCAGGGCCGTTTTCAACGCCCTGGCACAGATCCTCCAAGGGAATCCAACCGGCGTCGACAACGACAGACAGGTTGTCCTTGGTGATCGGCACAGGTGCCAGGAAAACCGAGTTCATTTCGGCACCGCCCGGTGATGTCCAGCTCACCGCGCCTTCGACATCCGCTGGGCTTGTGCCCCCGCTGAGTGCAACCGCGATTTCACCGGCCGCCTTGCCCAGTTCGCGGGCGTCCTTCCAAACCGAAACAGTCTGGGTTCCCAGCGCAACACGGTTTAGTGCCGCGTGATCACCATCCTGACCGGACACTGGAATGCCTTCCATGCCCTGTGCAGTCAGAGCCGCAACAACGCCGCCCGCAGTACCGTCATTCGACGCGACAACTGCATCCACGTTGTTTTCATTCGCTGTCAGAATCTGTTCCATATTCCGCTGCGCGTTCGCGGGCAGCCAGCCATCGGTGTAGGCTTCGCCAACAATCACGATATCGCCGCTGTCAACGGCTGCGCCGATGATTTCTTGTTGGCCGCCTCGCAGGAAATCCGCGTTTGGGTCAGTGGGAGAGCCCTTGATCATCACATAGTTGCCTTTGGGCATCGCTTCAAAAACCGCACGTGCCTGCATTCTGCCGACCTCGACGTTGTCGAAGGTCAGGTAAAAGGCGCGATCATCCTCGATAAGGCGGTCATAGGCGATGACCGGGATGCCCTCGTCCGCTGCTGCCTGAACGGCTGGCCCGATTGCCTGCGCATCCTGCGCCAGAATGATCAGCGCATCCACGCCCTGCGCAATCAGGCTTTCGATGTCGGAAAGCTGTTTTGCCGAAGACGACTGCGCGTCTGCCGAGATATATTCCGCACCGCCTGCTTCGAGCGCGGCCTTGATCGCGGCTTCGTCTGTTTTCCAGCGTTCTTCCTGAAAGTTCGACCAACTCACGCCAACCACCGAGTCCGCGAGCGCGGTCGAGGCCAGCAACGCGGCCGCAGCTGAGAAGCTGAGAATTCTTTTCATGATTTCCTCCCATTTGCCGAGCCATTTATCTTGATTCGCGGCTCTCACGAATCTGGATACCATATTTATTTCAGCGGGTAAAATATTTAGTCTGTCAGAAATGCGGAAATTCAAATAGATTGGCCGACAGCCAGATTCGCGAGGACAAGATGCTGAAAACCAATGCCTCTCCGACGTCTTTGGACCAAAGACACGCGACCCGCCTGCGGGTGTTGGAGCATATCCGGGCAAAGGGGTCTGTCTCGCGTATCGATATTGCGACGGCGCTGCAAACCAGCCCGGCGACCGTAACCGCCGCAACCGCTGATCTTATCTCGGCTGGCCTGATCAAAGAGATCGAGGGCGAGGCGCAGTCCAAGTCCGGCAAAAGAGGTCGGCCAAGAGTTCTGCTTCAGCTCAACGGTAGATCACATATCGTGGCTGGCCTGAAAGTTGCGCGTCAGGTGATTTCGGTCATTTTGGTCGACTTCGAAGGCAACGAGGTCACGTCGCATAAGTATTCGTTGCAACACGCCAGAATGTCGCCATCCGATTTTGTGTTGGCGATCCGCAGGGCGCTGGAGGAAACCTGTAACCTGATCGATAGCTCAGTCGAACAGCTGGCCGGAGTGTCCATAGGAATAGCGGGCCTTGTCGACGCGAACAGGAATTTTGTTCATTGGTCCTCTTCGATGACCGGGCGCAATATTGATTTCAGCCTCCTGCTTGCAGACGCGCTGCCCTGTCCTGCATTTGTGGATAATGACGCCAATCTTGTGGCAAAGGCTGAACAGCTTTTTGGACTGGGCAAGGGGCTGAAGAATTTCATTGTCGTGACGATCGAACACGGTGTCGGCCTCGGCATCGTTCTGGATGGTAAGCTCCACCGAGGAGAGAGAGGCTGTGGCGCAGAGCTTGGGCATACCAAAGTTCAGCTGGATGGCGCGCTGTGCCAGTGCGGTCAGCGCGGTTGCCTCGAAGCGTATGTCGGTGATTATGCCCTGATCCGCGAAATGACGGTCACCAACACCGGCACCGAGATGGAGACCGTGTCCGATATCCATGAGCGTGCTAGCGCCGGAGATGAAAGAGCCGCCTCTGTTCTCGCACGCGCGGGTCAGATGTTCGGTCTTGGGGTCTCTAATCTGATCAACCTGTTTGATCCCGAATGTATCATTCTGTCCGGTGCGCAGATGAGTTTTGAGCATCTGTGTTCGGACGACGTGATCAAACGCATCCGAAACGGCGTCGTGAAAGTCGATGCGCCGCTGCCCGAAATCAAGGTTCACCAATGGGGAGACCTGATGTGGGCCAAAGGTGCGGCGGCTTATGGGATCGAACAGATCGCGATTCTCAAGGTCAAGGAGCTTACGGCTCATGCGTCCTGAGATTGCCGCGCTAGTCTTATGTGCCACGGCGGCGCAAGCTGACACAAAAATCCCTGATTTCCAAAGCGTTGACGTTCCGGCGCATGTCTATGGTGGCGGTTGGGAGCACTTTGTTGGCGGTGGCGTTGCCGTCTTTGATTGCGACGGGGACAGCCTGCCCGAAGTGTTTGTCGCTGGCGGGGCGAACCAATCTCAGCTGTTCAGGAACACATCGCAAGGGGCGGTCTCGTTTCGCGCGGAAACACCGGACCCGCTTGCCCTGACCGGTGTGACTGGCGCCTATCCTCTGGACGTGGACAGCGACGGCTTCATTGACCTGGCGATATTGCGTGTGGGCAAAGACCTGCTGCTTCAGGGTCAGCCAGAGTGTCAGTTCCGACCTTTCAGCACGCTCGGTTTCGAGGCGGCGGATCATTGGACCACAGGGTTTTCGGCGACATGGGAGCGCGGGCAAACCCTGCCAACGCTGGCGTTTGGCACCTATGTGGATCGCTTCGACCCCGAAGGTCCGTTCGAAACCTGCGGACCAACGCTGCTCTATCGTCCGGACGAGGGCGGCTATGGGTCGCCGCGCCATCTGGAACCCGGATATTGCTCTCTGTCTATTCTGTTCTCTGACTGGGCCCGATCCGGGCGAGCGGATCTGCGTGTCAGCAATGACCGTCACTACTATGTTCGCGATGGTCGGGAACAGCTTTGGGCCATGGAAGCCGAGCCGCGCCCCTATTCACAACAGGACGGATGGTTGCCCTATTCGATCTGGGGTATGGGCATCGCCTCGCGGGATTTGACCGGCGATGGCTTCCCCGAGGTCTATCTGACCTCTATGGGGGATCAGAAGCTTCAGGTTTTTGATCCGGGTGCCCAAGGCCCCACCTGGCGCGATGCGACCTATGACCGGGGCACCACAGCTCACAGACCACATGTCGGCGGGGACGGTCGTCCATCGACCGGGTGGCATGCACAGTTCGGTGACGTTAACAACGACGGTCTGGATGACATCTTTGTGGCCAAAGGCAATGTCGAGCAGATGCCTGACGCCGCTTTGAACGACCCCAACAACCTTCTTTTACAGCAGGCTGAAGGTGGCTTTTCCGAAGCCTCGGCGCAGGCCGGCATTGCATCGATGGCGAAATCCCGCGGTGCCGCGCTTACCGATCTGAACAAGGATGGGTGGCTTGATCTGGTGGTGGTGAACCGCGGATCGGATGTGGAGGTCAGCGAAAACACGGCTACGGGCGGCAATTGGCTGTTGCTTGAGGTTACCCAAGAGCGTGCCAACCGCGCCGCCATAGGGGGGTTCATCGAAGTCAAAACTCCGCGCGGCGTTCAGACCCGCGAAATCACCGTTGGCGGGGGGCACGCGGGGGGCGTCGCGGGGTTGCACCATTTTGGCCTGGGGGCCGAGAACCACGTCGAGGTCAGAGTGATCTGGCCCGACGGCGCGTCAAGTGACTGGCGCGAATATCCTTCGAACCAGACCATCGCGATCCAGCGCTGATCATTGATCAACAGGAAGCCCGCTTGGAATACGATCCGGGACGCCCAGCCGTTTGGCCGGGTCTTCAAGGCTGCTCAGAAAGCTGAGCAGGGCCCTGATGTCCTGATCGGTCAAAGTGGTCGCCTGCAGGCTGTTGCTTTGAGCAATCGCATCGACATGGTCCAGATGCAGCAGAGGGGCCTGATCATCAGCCCCCGGAAAGTCTGGCAGCACCGCCATATCAATCGAATAGTTTCGCAAAGACGCCACCGGATCCAGATGGTGCCGGATAACGTCTTCCAGCTCGGCATATGCGCCGCTGTGCCCATAGGGCGCGGTCAGCGTCACATTGCGCAGCGACGGCGTGCGAAAGGCAAACGCATCCGCGCTGTCGCCGGTCACGCGCAGACGCCCGTCATCTCTTGCGTGGTTCTCAAATCGTGCTGCTTTTCCCGGGCCGATCTGCGGCATCGCGATCGAATGAAACTTGTGATCTGTCTGAAACCAGCCGGAATGGCACTGACTGCAGCCTGCCTCTCCGTAGAACAGGGTCATGCCGGTTTCGGCCTCTGGCGACAGCGCCGCCTCGCCGCGCATCGCACGATCAAATGCGCTGTTATCTGCACGCCATTCAAATGCAATGAAATCGGCGATGGCATTGGCGATGGCGGTAAAGGTGATCTCTTGGTCTGGCGCGATGTCATGAAACCGCTGCTCATATTCGGGGATCGCGGCAACCCGGGCGGCAATCAGATCCCACGCGCCGCCATCCTGCGTCAGAAACCCCAGCCGGACCGCTTTGCTTATGTCATTCTCAGAGTAATGCCCGGCCATCTCATCCGCCGACAGAACCGGAAACATCGCTTGTGCTGCCAGCGCAGATTTGAAACCTGGCCGCATATGGGTGCCCAGCGGCGTTCTGATACCATTGGGCTGCGTGCTGTCTGCCTCCAGCCGTCCGTCATGAAAAAACGTCGTGAATTCGGCGGCGCCAAGGTTCCAAAGCCCGGGTGAATTGCGGGGAATACGTTGTTCGGGCGTGTTCTGCGGGTCCAGCTGTCGTTCGGTGCCCAGCCCGATCCCGCCTTCGCCAATTCCAAGCGAAAGACCGTCCGAGGTACCCAGTCTGGGGTGATGACAGGTCGCGCAGCTTGTGTTCCTGTTCCCCGACAGCACGGGATCGTAGAACAACAGCTGGCCCAGTTCGGCACTTGCAAAATCGGGCGCGGCAAACTCTGGCCGGGGACCGAGATCCTGTGCATCCGCAGCGGTCGCGATCACAAGGCTGATCGCGGTCAAGAGTGGTCTAACTCTCATCTCGGCCCTCAGATAGCTCGAGTGTCAGTGTCTGCCGGTAGGGTGCCTCGGGGGTTGAGATCATCGAAGGGAAGGACGGGATATTGGGGGCATTGGGATAGCCCGACGGCTCAATGCATACACCTGCCGATGGGCGAAAGGGTTCTGAGAGCATGGCGGCAGAATAGACCTGCGCGCCGGGCTGATCCGAATAGACATTCAGCGCCAGACCAGACGGGGCGGTCAGCCGTGCCACCGGCGTGTGTGGATCGCGATCGGGATCAAAGCAGAAATAGTGATCAATGCCCTGTGCAGCACGCCCAATTGCCTTTGGCGTCTCAAAATCCAACGCGCTGTTTTTGACCGGACACAACCGGCCCGAGGGAATCCCCTGCGCGTCGATCTCAAGAAACCGGCTCGCCGCCAGTTTCAGCCTGTGGGCCGAGATCCCCTCTGCATCGCCCAACATATAATAGTTATGCTGAGCAACGCTTATCGGTGTCGGCCGGTCGGGTTGGGCAAAAATCGCATAGGTCAATCGCCCAGAGGTCAGGCGAACCCGAACTTCGAACCTGACCTCTCCGGGAAAACCGCTTTCCCCGTCGCGCGACAAATAGCTCAGGACAACCTCGTTCCGGCTGATCTGTTTCAGGTCCCAGAATTGCCCAGACAGCCCGTCCTGTCCGCCGTGCAGGGTGTTGTTGCCTTCGTTGGCATTCAGCGCAAACCCGGTGCCGTCCAGATCGAAACGCGCGCCGCCGATGCGGTTTGCAACACGCCCGGCAATTGCGCCCTGATAGCTGGTATCGCTCAGATAGTCAGTCGGCTCGGCGAACCCCAGTATCAGCGGCACATCCCCGTGCCACCACCCCTGCGTGATCGCCCCATAGTTCAAGATTGACGCACGCATGTCGCCGTCTGTCAGAAGAGCCGTTTCAATTTTGGGTAAGCGCTTTGACTCAGATGTCATCTTGCAGCCAATGGCGACAGCGCCTGATAGAATTGCCGATACCGTCTGTATTCATTTTCATAAGCCTCGATCAGATCGGTGCGCGGTTCAATACGCCCTTCTATGTTTGGCGGCGTCATGACCTCGGTTGGCTTTGCACCATTGGCCGCGCAGATGGCAAGACGCGCAGCCCCCATGGCTGCGCCGAACTCGCTGCCTGTGGGCAGGTCCAGCGGGACCTGCAAGACTGTTGCCAATGTCTCCAGCCAAAACCGTGAGCGCGCACCACCGCCGACCGCCATCAGGCTGTCGGGGCTGGTGCCGGTGCTCTTAAGCGCCTCAAGGCAATCCCGCATCGCGAAAGCCACACCTTCCATGACCGCGCAGGTCAGGTCGCCGGGCTCTGACGCCACATCGAGACCCAAAAAGGCGCCCCGGATATCGCTGTCATTATGCGGTGTTCGTTCCCCTGACAGATACGGCAGGAAGGTGATCGGGGACGGGCCATCCAGCGTGTCGGGCAAGGCGGCGGCCAGCTGTTCCACAGGCTGACCAAGGTTCCGGGACAGCCAGTTCATGCTGTTTGTTGCCGAAAGGATGACCCCCATCTGTATCCACCTCTGGGGAACCGCGTGGCAAAAGCAATGCACGGCTGTTTCGGGGTCCGGGGCATAGCTGTCGCGGGCGACAAGCAAGACGCCAGACGTTCCCAGCGACACAAATCCGGCGCCGTTGTGAATACTTCCGATGCCACAGGCGGCGGCTGCGTTGTCGCCAGCCCCTCCGGCCACAACCACAGGACCTGTCAGCCCCCAGTCCTGCCGTAGCTCATCCTTCAACGCGCCGCCGGGATCGCTGCCTTCGACCAGGCGGGGCATCTGATCCGCGTGCATGTGCCCCAGCTCAAGCGCGGTTTCCGACCAGCGCCGCGCACCAACATCCAGCCAGGATGTCCCGGCGCTGTCCGACATGTCCGAGACATACTCGCCCGTTAGCCAGAACCGAAGATAATCTTTCGGCAGTAGAACCTTGGCGACGTCCGCGAAAACCTCGGGCTCATGTCGACGCACCCAGTCCAGTTTCGGGGCGGTAAATCCGGGAAACACGATGTTTCCCGAAATGGCGCGCATCTCCGGCGTTTGATCCAGCGCCCTTGCCTCATCGGCAGATCGCGTATCGTTCCACAGAATACAGGGCCGCAATACTTTGCCGTCGGAATCCAGAAGTGTGGCGCCGTGCATATGCCCGCTCAGGCCAATCCCCCGCAGTTTTCCAAAAGCCTGCGCGTTCTGCGCGCGGAGCTTTCCGACGACCTCGTTACAAGCCGTTATCCAGTCCTGCGGATTTTGTTCGGACCAGCCTGACTTTGGGGTTGAGGTCGAGATGCCAACCTCTGCGTCATCAACGACAACACCTGCATCGTTGACCAGAATCCCCCTGAGGCCCGACGTTCCCAAATCCAACCCAAGATACATCTGGTGCCCCCATGCGCCGCTTTATTTTAGCAAATAAAATTAATTAATGGATCGAACTTGTCAAGGTTCCGTTCACATCGCGCTGGGCAATGAAACGGGCCTGCCCTTGCAGCGCGTTTGCCCGCTCAGGACGCGCGATCTGACATCTTATGCAAAAAAGTAAGCCCGCTTCTTTCGAAGCGGGCTCAGCTGACGTCCGGTTTATGCGGCTCAGCCCTTTTTCAGAACCTCACGGCCCAGCAATTCGGCAATCTGTACTGCGTTCAGCGCCGCGCCTTTGCGCAGGTTGTCCGAGACGCACCACAGGTTCAGGCCGTTCTCAATCGTCGAATCCTGACGGATGCGGCTGATGAACGTGGCGAAATCGCCCGCGCATTCGATGGGCGAGACATAACCGCCATCTTCACGCTTATCGATCACCATGATGCCCGGGGCCTCGCGCAGGATGTCGCGCGCTTCGTCTTCGTCCAAGAATTCCTCAAACTCGATATTCACGGCCTCGGAATGGCCGACGAAGACCGGAACGCGGACGCAGGTGGCTGTGACCTTGATCGACGGATCGACGATCTTTTTGGTCTCAACAACCATCTTCCATTCTTCCTTGGTCGAGCCGTCTTCCATGAAGACGTCGATCTGCGGAATGACGTTAAAGGCGATCTGTTTCTGGAACTTCTTCGGCTCAACTTCGGTGGTGGGATTATAGACCGCTTTGGTCTGATCCCACAGCTCATCCATCCCGTCTTTACCGGCGCCCGAAACCGACTGATAGGTCGACACAACCACGCGCTTGATCTTGGCACGATCATGCAGCGGTTTCAGCGCGACAACCATCTGCGCGGTCGAGCAGTTGGGGTTGGCGATGATGTTCTTATTCTTATAGTCATGGATCGCCTGCGGGTTACATTCCGGTACGATCAGCGGAATATCCGGGTCATAGCGATACAGCGACGAGTTATCGATCACCACACAGCCCGCAGCAGCGGCCTTCGGCGCATAATCTTTGGTCGCGGCAGAGCCCACGGCAAACAGCGCAATGTCCCAGCCGGTGAAATCAAAGGTGTCCAGGTCCTGGGTCGTGAGTGTCTTGTCGCCAAAGCTGACCTCCGTGCCCAGCGACCGACGGCTTGCCAGCGCGGCAAGTTCATCGACGGGGAACTGGCGTTCAGCCAGAATGTTCAGCATTTCGCGGCCCACATTGCCTGTGGCGCCGACGACAACGACGCGATAGCCCATTTTTATTTCTCCTGAATAAAGGACGCGCGTTCATAGCCGCGTTGCAGAAAAGAAAAAAGAGCTTTCAGAGAGGATTTAACCGAATGACGCCGAATTGAGGCGCTTCAACTGTCCAGAAGCTGTTGATACAGCGTCACCAGCGCCTCGGCCTCGCCATGAATGTCGAAATTCTGCTCGACATGCGCGCGGGCAGCCTGACCTGCGCTCTGCAGGGAATCACGATCCGTCAGCATCTCGGCCGCGGCATCGGCCAGCGCAGGGATGTCATCGGGGGCCACGATGCGGCCCAGCGCCGGGTCGGTAACAATCTCGGAAAACGCGCCGACATCGGTGGCGACCACAGGAACGCCGCAGGCCATCGCCTCGAGCGGGGTCAGGCCAAACCCTTCCCAGCGTTGCGGGGCGATGAACAGGTCCAGCACCTGATACCATTCGGCGATCTGATTGACCGTGACCTCGGGCATGAACAGGATACGGTCGGACAGCTCGGCCTTGGCCACCTTGTCCTTCAACCCGGTTAGAAAGCTGGTGTGTTTCTCAGTTGCCCGCCCCATGACGATGCCGGATACGTCATCGAACCGGCCACACAGGTCGATCATCGCGTCGACAAAAGCATCCGTGCCCTTTTGATGACGGATACGACCATAACAGCCTAGCAGCACCCCGCAGGGCAAGCCCAGTTTCTGACGCGACGCCGCTTTGTCCTGCGAGGGCACAAAATCCTGCAGGTTGATGCCATGCATGATCACCTGCGCATCGCGTTCCAGATAGCCGGCGGTTTTGCGCGAGGTGGCGACCACCGCATCCATCTTGCCGATCAGCCATTTGGTATAGCCCGTATGCGCCCGCTGCGAGGCGCTGGTGAACAGTAGCGTCAGTTTCAGCCGAAACACCCCACGTAGGATCAGGCCCAGCAGCATCTCGGTATTGCGCCGCGCGTGCCAGATGCGGTGGGTGCGCCGGGACAGAAAGGGCAGGCGGGCCAGCGGGATATGAGGGATGTCTACGGGCAGGCCCGGCCCGGTTGCGGCAATATCGATCTGTTGCGCCTGTAATGGCACCAGCCGCGCAATGGTTGCGGTCACGCCCGACAGCCTGCGTTTCAGATTGGGCGCAATAACAACAGGGTCTTTCACTTGGCTCTCCCGGCGGGTCAGGCGTCAGTCCATACTGTCCCGGCTGAACAGATAGATCACGCATCCGATGGCAACTGTGACGGCGAAAAAGCCGAATATCGCTGTGTAGGGCGCGGTTGGCCCCATGTCCACCGTCGCCGCATGGATGCGCCCGGTGGCAAACTGCGCCAGCCCGACACCGCCCACGCCAAACAGGTTCAGCAGCGTCACACCCCGCCCCACCAGATGCGGCGGGATAAAGGCGCGGCCATGCGCCATGATGACGGGAAAGGCCGCCCCGGAAAAGCCGACCAGCGCCATCAGCGCGATCGACAGCCAGACCGCATTGTTGATCCAAAGGCACAGCAGGATCAGCGAGACGCAGCTCAGCACATTGCCGCCCAGAATGACCCATTTGCGCGTGCCCAGAACCCGGTCCAGCGGCCCATAGGCAAAGGTGCCGGCAATCATTGCGACCCCCATGATCAGCGTGGCCTGACCGACTTGAGTGATGCTCAGCCCAAAGACATCCAGCAGATAAGGTCCCGCCCACAACCCGCGCAGCGCGCCTGAGGGCGCATAGGCCACCAGCATCAGCGGCAGAATCGTCCACAGCGCCGGCTCTTTCAGCAAATCCAGCAGCGATCCCTTTTGTTCGGTCTCGACCCGTTTGGGGTCTTGCACCGTGACCCAGATGCCCACTGCCACAGCTGCGGAAATCACCGCCAGCCCGGCTAGCGTTGCCCGCCAGCCCATCAACTCGACCGCCAGTGCGGTTGGGTATGAGGCCACAAGATTGCCCACCGATCCAACGCCCAGCATTACCGCCGCCAGCGTTGCAAATTTCGCGGGCGGGTATTCGCGTGCGAAGATGAAGTACGACGCCATCAAAACCGGAGAGCACCCGATGCCGATCAGTGCCATCGCCAACGCTACATGAAACGGTGTTGTGGCGACTGCAAACAGCGCCGCACCTCCCGCGCCGCCGATCATCAGCAACACAGCTGAACTGCGCCGTGGCCCGATCCGGTCCAGCGCCCAGCCCACGGGGATCTGCATGGCGGCAAAGATCAGGAACCACAGCCCCGAGGCAAAGGCCAGATCCTCGGGCGTGGCCCCGATGTCGCGCCCCAGATCAGCCGTCAGAACCGCCAGAAAGGCGCGAAAAAACTGGCTGAGCACATAGGCCAGACACAAGATGACCAAGCCTGCCTGCATTTTACCCTCCGCCTCAGCCCTGACCCGGGATGCTTGGCATGTCCCTGTGCGGGGCACAAGCGCGTGTGCTATACTGAACCAAGCGGATTTCCATCACGTATGACCTATTTGATCAGTGACCAACATATTGAGAGGGACGATGACACCCCCCGAGACCGCGTTTTACGACACCGTTCCCATCTCGCACGAGTTTCTGAACCTGACCGAACCGGCCCGGTTTACCGCCGTACCGGGTGACTGGATCGTCGGCGTTGCCGACATCGTCGACTCCACAGGTGAGATTGACCGGGGGCGCTATAAAACCGTGAATATGGTGGGGGCCGCGGTGATCTCGGCCATGATCAATGCGCTGGGCGGGCAGGTGTTTCCTTACGTCTTTGGCGGCGACGGGGCGGCGTTTGCCATTCCGGGTTCCGATGCAGACAAAGCGCGCCCAGAGCTGGCCGCGCTGCGCAGCTGGGCCAAATCCGAGTTTGCCATCTCATTGCGCGCCGCCCTTGTTCCGGTTGCTGATATCCGGGCGGCAGGCCGCGACCTGCGGGTGGCGCGATACGCGCCGTCCTCGGGCGTTGACTATGCCATGTTCACCGGGGGTGGCGTCGCTTGGGCCGAGGCGCAGATGAAGTCCGACCAGTACGAGATACCCCCGGCGGCACCCGATGCGCAGCCCGATCTGACCGGCCTGTCCTGCCGTTGGTCCAACAGCCCGGCGCGCCACGGTCAGATCGTCTCGGTCGTGATTCAGCCCACCGCCACCGCAACCGAGCAGGATTTTGCAGATCTGGCGCAATCCGTGCTGTCCGCCTCTGAGGCGCTGGACCGGGCAGGGCACCCGGTGCCCACCAATGGCCCGCCGATCAAATGGCCGCCACCGGGTCTGGCGCTGGACGCGCATGTCGCGCGCGCGGGGCGCAGTCTGGCTCTGCAAAAGGCGAAATTGCTGGTTCAGAACCTGCTGATCTGGCTGCTGTTCAAATCCGGCAAACGGCTGGGGAGTTTTGAGCCCGGGCATTACAAGCAGATGGTCAGCCGCAACGCCGATTATCGCAAATTCGATGACGGGCTGAAAATGACGCTGGATTGCGATCCCGCGACCCTGTCGCATATCACCCGGACGCTGGATGATGCGCAATCGCGCGGCAAAATCCGCTATGGGCTGCATGCCCAGCAAGAGGCGATGATGACCTGTTTTGTCCCATCCGCCACGCGCGACGATCACGTGCATTTTGTCGATGGGGCCTCAGGCGGCTATGCCCGTGCGGCTGCGACGATGCGGGCATAGACCGCTATTTGGCTTTCCATTTCGCCGATAGTGCGCGGGCAGATTGCGTCAGCAGCATCACGTCGATGCCCACGGCCAGAAACTGCGCGCCCATGTCCAGATAGCTTTGAGTTGTCTCGTCCTGCACCCCCAATATGCCCGGCGCCTTGCCTGCTGCCCGGATACGCGTCAGGGCATCTGCGATGGTCTCGCGCACTTCGGGGGCGGCGCTGTCGCCCTGATACCCCATGTCGGTCGACAGATCGGCAGGACCGATAAAGACACCGTCCACACCATCGACCTGCAAAATCTCATCCAGAGCCGCCATGCCCGCGCGGTTCTCTACCTGAACCAGCAGACAGATTTCCTGATCAACCGTCTGGATATAATCGCTTGCCGATCCGTACATCGTGGCACGGGACGCAATCGCCCCCACGCCCCTGATCCCTTCGGGCGGATAGTGGCAGGCCTGCACCAGCGCGCGCGCCTGTTCCGCGCTTTCGACAATCGGCACCAGCACCGTCTGCGCGCCCGCATCCAGCACCATCTTGATCATCCAGGCCTCGCCCATCGGCAGGCGCACAACCGGGTGTGAGGGGCTGTGTTCCAGGGCCAGCAACTGATCGCGGATCGAACGTATGTCGTTTGGACCATGCTCGCCATCAATCACCAGCCAGTCGAACCCGGTGGTGCCCATGATTTCGGCCAGCATGGTTTCACCCGAACTCATCCAGCAGCCGATCTGACGCTCGCCATTCTTGAGGGCTTGTTTAAAGCTGTTTTTTGGTGCGGGCATCACGGTCTCCTTCCGGTTTCAAGCGGCAGGTTGCGGGCGACTTCGGTGATCACGTCAAAGGCAAGCTGCACATCGTCTTCGGTGGTCTCAAACTGACCCGCCTGAAATCGGATCGCCATATCGCCATCCACGCGTGTTTGGGTCAGATAGATGCGCCCGTCATCATTGATGGCGTTCACCAGTTGCAGATTCAAATCGTCCAAATTGTACAAACCGGGGTTTTCAGTTGGTACAAAACGAAAGGTCCACAGTGACCACATGGGCGGCGTGACGATTTCAAAGTCCGGCTGGGCGGCGAGTCGATCATGCAGCGCCACCGACCAGTTGACATGATTGCGCAATCGCTGGCGCAGCCCCTCCAGCCCATAGGCGCGGATCACGAACCACAGTTTCAGCGCCCTGAACCGCCGTCCCAGAGGCACGGACCATTCCGAGTAATTGATGATCCCGTCCTTGCCATGTGTCTTGAGATACTCGGGGCTTATGGCCAGCGTTTGCACCAGATCATCGGGGTCTTTCAGGAAATGCGCGCAGCAATCGAACTGAACGCCCAGCCACTTATGCGGGTTGAACACGATGCTGTCGGCGTGTTCGATTCCGGGCCAGTAGTGGCGGTATTCGGGGCAGATCATTGCAGACCCGGCCCAGGCCGCATCGACATGGGAATAGAGCCCGTACTTCTGTGCAATCTCAAGGCAGCGATCCACCGGGTCGGTTGCACCGGTCCCGGTACCGCCGACGCATAAAATGACGCCTGCGGGTTGCATATCAGACTCTAAATCGAGCTGAATCGCCCTTTCTAGGGCCTCGGGATCCATGCCGCGCCAGTCGCCTTTGATCGGGATACGCACCAGATTGGCCTGTCCGATCCCGGCTACCCAGATGGCCCGGTCGATCGATGTATGTACCTCGGATGAGCAGTAAATCCGCAGTGGTTTTTGCGCGAACAGCCCCTGCTGATTGCCTTGCCAGTTCAGCGCCTTTTCCCGCATTGTCAGTATCGCAGCCAATGTCGCGGACGAGGCCGAATCCTGAATGACGCCGGCAAACCCCTCGGGCAGGTCCAGCGCCTGACGCAGCCAGTCCATCATCCGGGTTTCCATCTCGGTCGCCGCCGGAGAGGTCTGCCACAGCATGCATTGCGGTGCTATGGCGCTGGCCAGAAACTCGGCAAGAACCGACGGGGCCGAGGCATTCGAATTGAAATAGGCAAAGAAACGCGGATGCTGCCAATGGGTGATGCCGGGCATCACAATGCGCTCGAAATCCTCGAAAATCGTCTCAATCGCCGCGCGATCCTCAGGCGGGGATGCGGGCAAAGCGGACAGCACATGGCCCGGTTCCGTTTGTGCCCGGACGGGTCGGTCCCGCACTGTTCGGTGATAGTCCTGCGCCCACTCCGAGACCCTGGCACCCCAGTCAGAGAACTCATCCCACTCCATAACACCCCCAATTCTCAACGGACTGCACCACAATGTGCATTTCCTTACGATCAGTGATGAGTATCAGGCTTCAAAGGTCAACGTTGTTTGGCTGGCGGGAAATACAAAGTTTTTAATCGTCAGGGGTGAGTTTCACGACGACATTAGTCTCTAACAAGAGGTTTCACCATTTTTGGGTGCGCCATGACCTGTTGCAGCAGCAGCAGATTTCGGACAAGATTCCTTATGACTGATGATATCCTGAAGACCTCGCGTTCTTTACCCATCGCCCTGCTGAGGGCGCGTGAGAAATTGATGGGACCAATTCGCAAAATCCTGGCGGATGCAGGGGTGACCGAGCAACAGTGGCGCGTATTGCGCGTGTTGAAGGAAGAAGGTCCGCAAGAACCGACCCGTATCGCGGAACGCGCATGCCTGCTGTTGCCGAGCCTGACACGCATTTTGCAAAAACTTGAGGAAAAAGAAATGATTGCGCGGCGTCCCGACCCGCGTGACGGACGCAGGCAAATCGTCGATATCGCACCCAAAGGTCTTCAAATTATTCACGACAACGTGGCGGCCAGTACGCAGGTGGCGGAAGAGATACGACGCAAGTTCGGCTCGGACCGGCATGACCGTCTGCTGGACCTGCTTAACGAGCTACACGCTCTGGACGACTAAACCAGCACGTGATGTCAACCTGTTGAAAGAGATTTGCCCCGTCGGAGAAAAAGGGGGATATCTCCGACGGGGAAGGCCAGACGCCGTTAAAATACCGTGCCTGGCCCAGATCGGCCGCACCGGTACCAAACGGCGCTCCGACCCAGGCTTCGGGGAACGGGTGGACAAAAAAAATGTTGTCCTGAAAAGGATCAATGATCCAGGGGGGTGGATCGCTAACCCCGGCGCCCCGAAACGTCTGTTATTTGTGCTGATCTGCGCGACGCTCTGGCATCGCTTCGCCACCATGGCTGCAAGCAGATTTAATAAATGGACCGTGCCCCTCCCCTGTTGCGCGCTATCCAATTCGAAAGGATGGCCTCGTTTTGTCGAGGCTCGTCCATGTTGGCGGTCACATACAGCGATCTGCCGCATGCTTGAAATGATTCACTTTTTTGCAGCGGGATTGAGCAGATTTGTGCCGAAACAATTTACAGTTGTTGGCAAGAAATGGCACGTAGATAGGAAACAGTGCTGCTTGCGCCGTATATGTTTCCTCCTAAGATGCGGTTTGCAGGGCAAGCATAAGGACATGAAATGCAGGATCGTTTGTTTAATCTGCCGGAACCGCTTGGGATTCCGGTTGTGGGCGAAACAGCAACCTACCCGATCGGCCGGATATTCTGTGTTGGCCGGAATTATGCGGCCCATGCTGCGGAAATGGGCAACAAGGTAGAGCGAGACGCTCCGTTTTATTTCACGAAATCCGCAGCGAATGCGGTCTTGTCGGGGGCACACACCCCTTACCCGGCCGGCACCGAGAACTTTCATCACGAGGTCGAGCTTGCACTGGCGATCGGGCGCCCGGTCTTTCGCGCGACGCTGGCCGAGGCGTGGGAAGCAATCTATGCATACGGTTGCGCGCTGGATATGACCCGGCGCGATCTGCAGAAACATGCGACTGATAAACAGCTTCCCTGGGATATCAGCAAGGATGTCGAGGACAGTGGTGTGTTCGCGCCGCTGACAAAAGCGTCGGACTGGGCGCCCGAGGACAGCAAGCGCATTCATCTGAGCGTGAATGGCGAAGTCAGACAGGATGCTATGCTGGAAGAACTGATCTGGAAAATTGACGAAATCATTGTGCATCTGTCGCACTACTATCATCTGCGTCCCGGGGATCTGATCCTAACAGGTACGCCTGCGGGTGTCGGACCGGTTCTTGCCGGGGATGTCATCACAGGCGGTGTTGACGGCCTGGAGCCCATACACCTGACGATTGAAGCGGCGGAATAGGCTCTAACATAGATATCTGGCGCATTTCTTGTCGCGACTGCCGCCGCCGGGATGTGGCGTTGGCGTTGTGCATTATTTCGCATAACCTCAGGGCGGAATGACGGAATCACAGCAAAAACCGGCTGAGCAATCTCCTTGCGAACAAGCGGCCGGGCAAGACCTGAGCTTGCGCGTCGGCACGCGTGTGCGCCGTGTGCGCCAGATGCGCGGTTTATCCCGTCGTGTTCTGTCAGAAATGTCGGGCGTTTCGCCCAGATATCTGGCCCAGATTGAGGCCGGTACAGGGAATATCTCAATCGGTCTTTTGCAGCGTGTTGCGGATGCGCTCGACTTTCAGGTCGAAAAGCTCGTCGGCACGGACGACCCTTGGGACTCAGATGCGGTACAAGTTGGGGATATGTTCCGTGCTGCATCTGATGAGATAAAAGCCGCTGTCATGCGTGTGCTTGGGGCACAGCCGGCGACCGGCCCACATGCCGCACGGATTGCCTTGATCGGGCTGCGTGGTGCAGGCAAATCGACGCTGGGTGCGATGCTGGCCGCCGAGCTTGACCTGCCATGTGTTGAGTTGACCCGCGTCATTGAAGAGAACGCTGGAGTGCCATTATCCGAGATTCTGGCCTTTTATGGTCAGGATGGGTACCGCCGGTTAGAAGCGTCGGCCTTGGAACAGGTGATCGCCAGACATGATCGATTGGTTTTGGCGGTGGCAGGCGGCATCGTAGCTGACCCGATGACCTATGATATGTTGTTGAGCCGGTTCCATACGGTCTGGTTGCGCGCCTCGCCACAAGAGCATATGGACCGCGTCCGTGCGCAGGGCGACGTGCGTGCCATGTCCGGGAACCCCGAAGCTCTGGAGCAGCTCAAATCCATCCTGGATAGTCGCGAGGCATTGTATGGGCGCGCGATGGCGCAATTGGATACCTCGGGGCAGACCAGCGAAAACTCACTGAAACAGTTGAAAGAGCTGATCGAGATCCGGGCATTTCTTGCCGCCAAATAGGCCTTAAACCGAATCTTTCAGCCAATCTTTGGCAAAATCAACCGTTTCGAGTTCCGCAAATCTGCGCACCCGGTCCAGTTCCGCCTCAAGCCGCCGGGTCCGGGCATCGGACCATTTTATCGACCGTTCCGGCCAAAAGGCTGTGACGCGTAATTCGCCGCAATCGCGATGTGCCTTCATATCGATCCGGCCCACCAGACGATCCCCTTCCAGCACCGGAAAGACGTAATATCCATAAGTGCGCTTGGGGGCGGGGACAAAAACCTCGATCCGGTAGTAGAACCCGAATAGACGCTCGGCCCGCTTACGGTCACGTAGCATTGGATCGAACGGGCTGAGCACCCGCATCCGTCCCGGCGCGGCGGGTATGTTCTGCAGAGTATCTTCGATGCCGGGCCGGGACACGACCTTTCGCAGGCGCCCATCGGCACACTCGACATTCAGTTCCTGTACTTCGCCTTTTGCCAGAGCCTGTTCACACCATGCTCGGGCCTCTGCGGCACTGACGGTGTCCCAAAAGGCCGCCAACTCGCCGGATGTTGCAAACCCCAGCCGATCCAGCGCTGCGTTGCACAGCCAGTCCACCGTCTGTTCTGTATCACACGGTGCGCTGCCCGGACACAGATGTGTCTCGATCACACGTTCGGTCAGGTCATAGCGTTTCTGAAACCCGGTTCGGCCGATCACGCTCAATGCACCAGAGCGCCAGAGGAATTCCAATGCGGTCTTAGAGGGGTGCCAGTCCCACCAACCGCCAGACCCTTTCTTTTCATCCTTGCCAACATCGGATGAGCTGACCGGGCCGTGGTCGCGGATATGTTTCAGCACCGTACTGAACCGCTGTTCATAGCCGTCCCGGCGCCAGTTTTTCCACCGTGCCTTCAGCACATCCGCGTCGCGCAGAAAACGCAGATGCCAATGCTGGTAGAATTCCATGGGAATAACAGCGGCGTCATGGGTCCAGTGTTCAAACAACGCCCGGTCATGTTCATAAAGACGCTTGAGGTTGCGCGGCCGATAGGTCGGTCTGCGCGAATACAGAATCATGTCATGGGCGCGGGCAACTGTATTGATACTGTCCAGTTGGACAAATCCAAGCCGATGGATCAGGTCCAGCAGGTCAGCCCCTTTAGCATTGCCAGCAGGGGGTTCGGCCAGCGCGTGACGCTCCATAAAGAGGGCGCGCGCGGCCCGATTGTCCAGCTGCAAAGGCACCATGGTCTAGCGCCGTTTGAGCGTGTCACCATAGCTGATCTTGGGCGTCAGCGTGATGCGCGTATCGATCTCGTCTTCGGGTTTTTTCAGCTGAGCAGCGATAATCTCGGCGGATTTGCGCCCGATCTCAAGACGGCAGGCGTCCATCGTGGCCAGCTTACGCGGCAGCCCTTGCAGCAGCTCGACGTTGTTGAACCCCGCCAGGCCGATCTGCCCCGGTACATCTATACCTTGATCCAGCAGATACAGCAAACCGCCAGCGCCGATCATATCATTGGAATAATAGAGGAAATCCAGGTCGGGTGAGCGATCCAACATCATCTTGGTCATTTCGCGCCCCTTGGCCAGCGCAGACCCGCCGGAATAAAATTCACGGTCTTCGATTTCTACACCGTGTTTTCCCAGTACCTCGGTGAAGCCTTCAAACCGTTTTCGGGCGCGATGGTCTAGCGGCATCTTGGTGCCCATGAAGCCGATGTGTTCATACCCGGCCTTCAGGATTGCCTGCGCCATCTCGCGCCCTGCGCGGCGATGCGAGATGCCGACCATCGCATCCACCGGCTTGCCGTCAGTATCCATGATCTCAACCACCGGAATGCCTGCCGAATCCAGCATGGCGCGGGCGGCATCAGTATGTTCTAGCCCTGCGATGATCACGCCCGAAGGCCGCCACGAGAGCATTTCATAGAGCACCTTCTCCTCTTTTTCGGGCATATAGTCGGTGACGCCCACCACCGGCTGCAGCTCGGTATCTTCCAGCACCTGATTGATGCCTGTCAGAACTTCGGGAAAAACCATGTTCGACAGCGACGGGATGATCACAGCCACCAGATTGACCCGGCTGGATGCCAAGGCGCCGGCAATCTTGTTGGGGACATATCCCAGCTCTTTGGCGGCGGCCAAAACACGGGTTCGGGTGGCGTCCGAGACGTCCCCGCGATTTCGCAAAACCCGGCTTACCGTCATTTCCGAAACTCCGGATGCTTCTGAGACATCACGAAGGGTTAGCGGGCGTTTTGCTTCTGTTGTCACCGGGATACCTGCGTTGTTGTTTTGTCGGATGGTAGCGTGAACAGGGCAAACTGTTCAACTGTTGTGCAAAGGTCATGACAAGCCTGGAAAAGCCGGATACAGAAGGCCCGGCGCGGCCCCGTGGCTCAACTGGATAGAGCAGCCCCCTCCTAAGGGGCAGGTTGCAGGTTCGAATCCTGCCGGGGTCGCCAAAAATGCACGCAAATACAAAGGCTTGCGTTGACCGCAGTAATCAAATTTGCAAGATGCTGCAAAATATTGCCGTCTTTGTGCGCGAACATGTACAGAACACCCGTACAAATCCCGTACAGCCCAACTCTTGGGGCAGGGTTTTTGACCAGTATCAGGGAAAGAAAAATCCCGGCTCGGCGGCAACCGAAACCGGGATCAAATCTACAGCAAAAGCCTCCAGCTTTCCTAGCCACCTTACCGCAAATCTCGACGCTGAATCAATCTGTAATCAAGGCGGCAAACTGCTGCCGGGCGGTGCGTCATGAGTGTTCGGTTGACCCACAACGGCTTGCCTGCCGACATGACATCTTACCGACTGAAGCTTTTACTACAGCAGGCGAGGATTGCTCTCGGCCTGTCGAGCGGCGCGCTCAAGTATCTCGAATTCGCGATAGATAACTGTCAGCCGTCCGATTTCCAGCAAGGCAGGATTTGCGCGATCTGGCATTCGCTGGAGCGGCTTGCCGTTCTCCTTGGGTTGTCGAAGCGTCAGATTACCAGAATTGAAGCTGAACTGGTTGGTGCGGGCCTGATCAAACGCACTTACCCTGAACGCAAAAGCCGCTCCGGTGATCGCGTTGATGGTGTGATCAAGCGTGCAGCGGGCATCAACCTGGCTCCGCTTATCGAGCAGGCGAAGTACATTCGGTTGCTGGTCAGCCGTCAGATGCAGGCTGATGAAGACTGCAAGCGGTTGCGCGAGCATATTCAGGGCCTCTTTCGGCAGATACGAGATCTGGATAACGCCGATGCCGATGAGGCAGCGACCTGCATTCTTCCGCGTCGTCGACCCAACGAGCTGAGCGAAATCAAGAAAATGCAGGAGGTGGCCGAGGCGCTGGAAGCCGTACTTGCAGATTTTTCGGTAGTTGCCGGTCAGCCAGAGATTACCGTCGAGTCAGACGAAAATGTCCGTCTCATTACGAACAAAGAAAAGAAAAACAAAATTCGTATAGCTGCAAAGCCGTTGAGTAAGCGCGGGTTGAACACCAGCCCTGCACACGCTCGGATTTTGGCAGGAGGACAATTGGGGGGACACATTGACCTGTACGCCAATGGCAGCCCTCCGGATTGGCAATCGATTACCCGCGCGGCACATGACCGAGCTCATGAATTGGGCATATCGCGCCGAATCTGGGAAGAGATGTGCACCCGGATTGGTGTGTGGCCGACTGTGCTTTGTTTGATTGTCGCCGATCGAAACTCTCAACGAAAGGGAAGTTTTCAGCGCGACAATGCAGCTGCTTCCTTCACAGAAATGGCTCGAAGCGAAGCCAGAGAGGCCGCTGTTTTAGACAGCCTGATCGGAGAACTGACGCATGCTCTCATTCAATCGGGAGGAGAATTATGATCGCGCTACAAGCACAAAACACTTTCTGCTCACTCAAAGTTCCATCTGAAGCTGCATCGCATCCACAAATCTCTGCCGAGTTGAGCTTTGGGGAATGTTTGTCGGAAAACGATTGGCTCGCTCCGTTGTTGTCGGGAAAAGCCGTAGCGGAGTTCGGCTGCGGTGCGGGGTTTAGAGCCGCATATCTCGCACCATACGCGCGTCAGATTTTCTGCACTGATCCGGATGCGGTGCGCCTGCGCCTTGCACACAAGACTCTGCAACTCAACCAACGCAAAAATGTCGTGGTGCTGGATCAAATCGCCGAGGCAACCCCGGCAGACGCTGCGCTCTTGGACACCCACCGCTACAGCGACGGATCTGTACCAACATTAGCGCTACAGGCAGCACTCTTGGTCATAACAGGACCACTTCCTCGAAACACAGCATCCAGAGTTTTGGGCGCTGGCTACGAACACCTCCCCCAATACCATCGAGCAGCGGTGTTTGCAGCACCACGGAGGCAACATGGAGTTCAGTGATCTCTTTAATCTTTCAGACAACGATTATGCGGTGGA
>NZ_JBQFXH010000016.1:0-44447 GCF_056540745.1 Ruegeria sp. AM1 | reverse complement strand
CCTTGATCATTCCAATGATCTGTTCGTCGCTAAATCTGCGTTTCATAGTCCATCCTTTGCTTGGACGGATTACTAACACCTCAATGGCCTGATTTCAGGGGGCTGGGTCACTCAAAATCAACGACTTAGCTGTCGCTGACTGGTAAAACTATGTGTCCCCCGACACTTGTTGTGAAGCGACACATAGTTCTTCCTATTGCGCCAAAGTCTTTCCTATTTTGACGCTCTCCGCTTCGAACCCATAGTCCCGCTTGTTTCGTTGGTCCCGTTTCCCAACCGGAAAATTGGGTGCGATTTGAAGGTCAGGCGGCGTAGAGTTTGATGGCAAATGCCTAGACTAGGTGTGGCACAGTGTTTCCTGGTGTAGTGCCCGGCGACCGTTCTAGCCGCCCATTGCCGCCATTCATGGTGGAAGCCTACGCTGCATCACAGCACAGCTGAACCGGTCCTTCGTCGCAACTGCAAAGTCTTGGGGTCGCTGAACTCACACATAGCGGACAAAACCGCCGTAGCCCGCTTAAGCAATTTTTTTGAAATGATTGACCTTCAAACGGAGGCATGCCCACGCAATCGGATCACCAGCGGCGTCATCAGCAGAATTAGTGCGGCCGCGAAAAGGAACGGTGCACCCGGGAAATAAAGGCCTGTCCCATCAACGGATGTCTGAAACAATCCGGTCATAACCAAGGGAGATGAAACTGCGGCAACGGATGACAGTGACGCAATAACGCCCTGCACAACTCCCTGCCGATCTTCATCTACTTGGTTCGATGCCATTGCTGTCATCAACGCTGGTACAAGATCAGACAACGCCGCTAGAACAAGGAAGATGATCAGGGCCATAACCGAGCTGGTAAAGCCAAAGCCGATCATCCCGATCAGCGCCGAAATCATGCCCAACATCAGCGTGCGAAAGTCCCCGATCCATTTGATAAAGATGGGCATTAACCCACCCTGGACCAAAGCCAACAGCACGCCGTAGGCTGCAAGAGACAGTCCAATATAGAGTGTAGGCCAGTCGAATACTTCACGCGTCCAGAATGCCCAAAGTGTTGGGTAGACCATATTGGCAAACTCAAAGATAAAAATGCAAAGCAGGGGCACAGCAAGGCCTGGTATGCGGAAAGCATCAAAGATCGACTTGAATGGGTTGAGGTCGAGCTTTCCAAAAGGGCGGCGTTTGTCTGACGTCAGGCTTTCTGGTAGCACGAAGTAACCAAACAAGGCGTTGCTCGCCGACAGAACCGCCGCAATCCAAAACGGCGCGGCGACGCTGATTTCTGCTGCGATGCCACCAACGGCTGGACCTAGTACAAAGCCAATCCCGAATGCCGCGCCGATAAGGCCAAAATTCGCCGCCTTCTGTTGAGGAGAAGAAATGTCGGCAATATAGGCCGTCGCAGTGATATAGGTCGCCCCTGCAAGGCCCGCGACGGTCCGCCCTAGAAGAAGAAGCCAAAAACTGTCGGCCATAGCCATGATCACATAGTCCAGCGTGAGCGTGACAAGCGCCGCTAACAATATCGGCCTGCGGCCAACTGCATCTGAAATGCTTCCGACGATGGGTCCACACAGGAACAATGCCCCTGCATAGGCAGCCATCAGCAACCCACCCCAAAGTGCACCTTGCCCGGTATCACCCGCGCCAACCCGGTCCATCAAATCCGGCATAATCGGGAACACGATACCGATGCCGATGGCGTCGATCATCAGCGTTAGAAGAATGAAGACAATAGCTCGGTTCTTGAACATACTGCCCTATCAAACGGGAACCCTGGCAAAGCAAGCAAAAAGAGTTTTTACCTGGAGATACGATTGGACTGCTTCGAATCCTCTAGCCCAACATCGTGCCGAAGACTGAGCTGGGTGGTATCAATCCGGTCTCAAATCCAATAAATTTGCCTGAAACCAAGATAGGACGCCCGATACCTAAATCAAAAAAAACCAAGGTAAGGTGCCCGGGTGCAAACCCCGTCAAGCAGCCTGCTTGGCATCAAGCACTAAACGGAACTGCCGACAACATCGGAAATGGCCAACTAAGACAGATAAAAAGGCACAGAACAAATCGGCCTAGGTCGAGTGCAAATTTGAAGTGACTTGGTGACATTGCTGTATTAGATATCTTGGCCGCCAGTTACCCATTTGCATGGGTTTGTGCTGGTGGCGTTCAAAGCATCCCATTCCGGACATGCCAATATTAGTCAAGCGCCGCGACGCAGCTTCGCTAGATCGGGCTCTCGCTGCGCCTGCTTGATCAGATTTCCTTGGAACTCCCAGATCGCGGAACAAAGTTAGCTTTCGCTGCACGCGCCCCAATGGCGGCTGTCAGCACATTGCGACGATGGTATTTCAAGGGGGTCAGGCAGGAACTAGACTTTCGTTGCAGTTGCATGATGTCTATGTGATTTCACCAAAGCAGCCATTCAGTAGATGAGATCACCAGCAACCGTAAGTTCAGCCTCACTTAAACATCTAACTGGCGGCGAATGTCAGGTTTTCCTTCACGTTACCTTGACTATTTCGTTGATAGCATCGTGCCCAAATACAAAGAAACACCTTGTTAGTCTGTAAAATCGTTGGATAATCGACAATCGAAACAACACCGGAAGAAGCTACACTATCTAACACTTCTCAAACCTTTTTGGTGGCGAAAAAGTCCGAAGCTAGTCGCACACAAAGGTTCGTCACCTTCTCTAAGCTTAAGCTGAAATTACGGCTTCCCTATTTGTGCGGAACTGCCCTTTCAGCGCAGTTTCGGCCCGAACAAGGGAGTATCTGCGGCGGCTGATCGGTACGACATCCCCATTGTCCAACTTCGCTTGATAAGCGCTACCGTCCACATCAATTCGCAATACATGACGGTAGCGGATCCAATGGGACCGGTGGCATTGAGCACCCCGAAACTCGGTCAGAGCTTTGACGGCTTGGGAAAACGGCATGTGAATGATTGCCTGCCCCTCTTTAGTGACAACGAGGATATAGTGGTCCTGAGCCTGAATTCGTATGAGATCCTGTTCAAGGTGGTGTGGGACCTGAGGTAGAACGGTTTGCAACACCGGCTCGCTACTCACTTTTTCGACCAGAGACTCTCGCAGTTTTTTGGCAAGCGTCACCGTTCGCGCGGCGAACAAAACAGTTATAGCGGCAAGGCTGATTGCCGGATGAAAAATATCCACCACTTCTTGCAAGTAAGCGTAAATGAGAGTGGCATGTTCTGCGTCCTGCTCCTCAACGCCGATCACTGTGTCGATCAGCAGCGACGGAACTGCCAATATGAACGGCAGCAAAATCACAGACAGGATCAAAGTCCATGGGGCACGTAGTCCCGCGATGATTCCAATCGCATTTACTGAAATCATGATCATCATCGACACGAACAAATGCAGGAACCAATGCAGGGTTGCTGCGACAAAGTCCAAGCCTTGCGTCCCTTCAGGACCAAAGCCGGTCAGAGTAATCGCTCCTATCAGTGAGTAAAGCATCGCGAACTTCAGCAATCCGGGCCAACTGGTGAAATCCTCAGGGATGGCAAGATGGTCTGAGGCATTTTTCAGACCTGACGATACGATAGATGTCAGATGTTTAGAAAAGCTCATGTTTCTGGACCGTTCATTTCCTTGCAGATTACAGTCGCCAATGCGTCTCGAACATAGACACATCAACACTTATTTCGCCAGCGGTAGTATAACGACCGTTGGCGAAAACCGCCGGCGTGTTGACGCATGAAAACGACCACAAACGAAACTTAGCTGGCCCATACACGCAGTTCCCTGACATCCCAGCAAGGCATCAGGACCTCCTGATACCTCGTCTTTGGGAAACTGTCTGAACGGAAACATACATATGAGTTACAACACTAAGTCGGCCAGTATTGCGCTTGTCGTAAGCTCGATCGCGGCAACGCAGGTTGTCGCACAAGAGACCAACTCTGATTGGGAAGGGTATTTTGGTATCGGTCTGCGTCGCGAAAATGTCTATCCCGGCTCAGACAGGATGGAGAATTCGGCGGGACTGGACGTCGATGTGACCTGGAATAACCTGTTTTTCTTGCGTACAGAATCCGGGGTTGGGGCCTATTTGATCAACGCCGAAAGAACTGGCGGAAACTTCTCGTTCGGGACAGCCGTCGGGTATGATTTCACCGAGCGGTTGGTTGCTGATGACAGCCGCCTGACCGGGCTGCGCGATGTAAAAGGTAGCCCGGCGTTGCGGTTATTGATGGAATACGAGTTAGGGCAAGCCGAGATAGAGCTTAACGTTTCACGCGCCTTTGGCAGCGATGGTCACGAGGGGCTTACGGCGGAACTGAGTGCGAATTTCGAATACCCGCTTGGTGAAAGCACGTATTTGGGCTTCGCGCCTTCTGTTACATGGGCAAACTCCAGCTACATGAATGCGTTTTATGGTGTTTCCGCCAGCGAGGCGGCCAACAGCAATTTTTCAGAGCATAAAGCCGGGTCGGGTATCGAGCAGATTGGCCTGGAGCTGAGCATCGCACATTTTTTCAACGATCGCTTCGGTCTTTACGGCGTTGCAGAATACAACGCATTGCAAAGCGACGCAAAAAATAGCCCCGTCACCTTCGATTCGTCGCAGCTTGAATTCACCACAGGTGTTGTCTTTCGCTTCTAGCTGAGAGGCTCCTTGTCAGAGCTGCCATTGGGGGCTCTGACTTTTCCCACCAGAGTCTTGAAGACACAACAGGTCGCAGATGCGGACCTGCCCACTGGAGCAGTAACTTATGACTCAACCTTTGAAATCCAACCTATACAAGGTTTTCCGCCTGCTGCGGGTACCTATTCTTGTTGTTGGAATTTTATACATCGCGACCAATACGAGAATTGGTGTTCATGGTGTTTTCGAGGTGATCAACTTTGTCTCGCCAGACGACGTTGCAGAATATGCCCCTACCAATCCGCCGGTTCCCGAGACCGGGACCATCAAACCGAGTGGAGTTATTAGTCTGCCAGATAGCATCGAGCAGCCGTCTGGTGTGAGCCTGGGCGAAGATGGGCACCACCTGTTTCTTGTGACCGATCAGGCAGAGTTGTTTGAGCTGGATGGCGATACGCTTGCTGTATCGTCACGGGCTCTGATGAGAAGTATTCCTTTGGTGTTCCGGCAGGGTTCAATCGAAACAGTGGCAGCCGGCGCAGATGAGGTCTTTGTTTCGGGCGATACCGGCATCATTCAGGTTTGGGAAAAACAGGATGGCATTTGGTCTCAACAAAGCGACATTGTTCCCAATGGCCCAAGCGCCGATCAGGTGACCGCGTTGTCGGCGATGGCTTATGACCCGCGCAGTCAGAAGTTATATTTTGGTACTGAAACTGGCGTTCTGGGAACCATCGACACGCATAACGCCGAAGTGTCTCTGCTTCCCCTTAGCGGAGCAAAAAAGCCAGGGCGCAGCTTGGGCGACCTTGAGTTTACCGGGATGGACATCCGCGACGGGCGTTTGTTCGTACTGACAAGCACAATCCCCTCGATCCTCGAAGTGGACCCGGCCACCGGCTGGATCAAGGATCTCTACCTCATTTCGGGCAATCCCGATCCTGCGGGTTTGGCACTTGTGAATGACATGGCTTTCGTCTTGCAAGATCACGAGTACACAGAGTCAGCCCCAGGCATCAAAGCCTATCGGATCCCCGGCCTAAGCGATGGTGTTACGGGATGATGGCTTTGGGATTTTTTCGTACGCAACAAACCCAGATGACTGGTCTCATGCAGAGAAGGGATGCAGCCGTGGAAACCTCAAATCCAACTGCAATTGTCCAGCAGAGTAGCCGCGTGTCGGAGGTTGGGGCGAAACCCGCGACTATGAGCGGAGCGGCCCGCCAGATTATTGCTCTATCGCAACGTGAGGTTATCGTGTTGGTTGGCGGGTTGATAGCCTTGGGGTTTGTGCGTCTGATTGGGATTTTCACGGTCCCGCTAACTGATACAACCGAAGCTCGCTATGCAGAAATCGCCCGAAAAATGGTCGAGACACAGGATTGGATTACACCTCAGTTCGACTACGGCATCCCGTTTTGGGGGAAACCACCACTTCACACATGGCTTTCTGCGCTGGGAATGGAGCTTTTCGGCGTCAATGCGTTTGGCGCACGTGTTCTCATCCTTATTTGCGCCATTGCGCTGCTAGTTTTACTCTTTCGATGGGTGCGTCAGAACCTCGGCGCTGGCGCTGCGCTATGCGTGATTTCTGTCCTGTCCAGCGCGATCCTGTTTTTCGGGGCTAGTGCATTTGTCATGACAGATCTGGTTCTGGTTCTTGGAACAACGCTTGTCATGATCTCACTGTGGCAGGCAATGTGTGCCGATAACACCCGTTCGTGGGGAGTATGGCCTGCTGGTGTCGGTCTTGCGATTGGGTTGCTGGCAAAGGGACCGGTGGCTTTGGTTCTTTGCGGGATCCCGGTTGTCCTATGGGCTGTACTCAGCGGTCAGGCTCGCAGCTTACTTCGCGTGCGTTGGGGCATGGGAGCGTTGTTAACACTTGTCTTGGCATTGCCTTGGTATGTGCTGGCAGAGTTGAAAACCCCTGGATTTCTCTACTACTTTCTTGTCGGTGAGCACTTTGAGCGCTTCACGATTCCGGATTGGCAGGGTGACTTGTACGGATCAGGGCATGAGCGCCCGAAAGGGGCGATTTGGTCTGACTGGATGCTGGCATTCTTGCCATGGTCTCTATTCCTGATCCCACTGATCTTTAAACCCGCTGGTCTCAAGTCCGCATTCCTAGCGGACCGATCCGGTTGGCTGTTGTATCTACTCTGTTGGACGCTGTCACCGATGATCCTGTTTACCTTGTCGGCCAACATTCTGGCGGCTTACACGCTGCCATCGTTACCCGCGGCCTCGATCCTGATTGTCTACCTGTATGGCGCGATATGGTCAGGGGCTCACCAAAGCATAATACGTATGTGTTTTGTCGGCGGTGTCCTGTTTACGTTGACTACAGGGGCTATCATGATGGTTTTGGCACAGGTTCAACCTGATGCGTTGCGATTGCGCAGTGCTAAGGTTCTGGTCAGCCAACTGCACCAAATCGACCAGAATGCAAAGCTCTACTATCTGGGTCGGCGCAGCTATTCCGGTGAGTTTTATACGCAGGGCCGCGCGCGGGTTATTCAAGACCTCGCTCAAATCGATACTACGGATCAGGTTGCGTATGCGATTGCGGTCCCGTCGAATTCCGAATTGTCTGACACCGAAAATCTGGTTGATGGCTTTGAGCGTATCGGACAGTTTGGTCGCCATGTGCTGTTCTATAGATCAGCCGCCGGGACGGAGATCAGCCAATGAGCGTCCCTGAGCAGTCTTTGTTTCATTTCCCGGCCGTGGTCGCCGATGCAACACCCAGGCCCGACTTGAGTTTCGTCATTCCTGCATTCAACGAAGAAGAAAACATTCGCAAGACTCTGCTGGAAGTTGCCGCAGAAGCGAAACGGCTGAAGAAAACCTTCGAAATTGTCGTCGTCGATGACGGAAGCACGGACAAGACCTATGATCAGATTGTCTGTATTGGTGGCAAACTACCCTTGTCTGCGATCCGGCTGTCGCGAAACTTTGGTAAAGAGCAGGCCATGTCAGCCGGGCTTATGCGCACACGTGGCAAAGCGGTTGTCATTCTGGACGCAGATTTGCAGGAGCCTCTCGCAACCCTGCAGCATCTGATTGAACGTTTCGAAGAAGGGTATGATGTGGTCTACGCTGTGCGGGCGCATCGGCATGACGAAAGCCCACTAAAACGGTTGCTCACCAGTGGGTTTTATCGCCTTCTCAGCATAGGAAGCGAATGCCAGATACCGCCCGATGCGCGGGACTATCGCATTATGGATCGGCGGGTTGTCGAGGCGTTGTTGTCTTTGCCTGAGCGCAACAAGTTCATGAAAGGATTGTTCAGCTGGGTCGGGTTTAAGAGTTGTGCCGTTCCAATAGAACTGCGTGTCAGACACGCGGGAACCAGCAAGTTTGGCTTGCGCAATCTGTTCAGGCTCGCTTTGACCGGCCTGACCTCTTTTTCTGATTGGCCACTACGCATCTGGACTGTGATTGGTTTCGCCTTTGCCAGTATATCCATGCTAATGAGCTTCTGGATTGTGCTAAAAACCTTGATCTGGGGTGTCGATGTCCCTGGTTTTGCAACCACGACCACCGCTATTTTTTTTCTTGGCGGGCTTCAGCTGATCTCAATTGGCGTGATTGGCGAATATCTTTCGCGAGTGTTCTCTGAGGTCAAACAGCGTCCGGGTTTCATTGTGGCAGAGGAATACAAATCAAACTTCTGTATATGAAAAACCTTCTTCAAATCATACGATTCGGCTTTGTCGGCGGTGCCGCGACGGTACTGCACTATGGTATTGCTATAGTCGTTTTGATGTTGGGTATGTCCGCTTTGCAGGCAAATGCGATCGGATTTTTAGGAGCGTTCGGGTTGGGCTTTCTTGGTCACCGGCATTTTACCTTTCATGATCGCGGTATCCACAAGGTAAGATCACTGGCTAGATATGGCGTCGTGTCTTTGGGTAGCTTCCTGTGCGGTCAAGCCTTACTTGCGACAATCATGATTTTCTATTGGATGCCTGAGACTCTCGCATTGTCTCTTGTGATCGTATTTGTGGCCACACTCAACTTCGTGCTCAGTCGCAACTGGGCCTTTGCAGCGGTCTCAAAATCCTGCAGTAGTTTTGACTGACATGCACCCCGAATTGGCTCCACTTATTGTTTACGCTCAGGACGTATTGCTTTTTGCTACAGCACCTGCCCCACGGCGCGAAACATGAAGTGCAACATGGGCGAGCTCTATTGATTGACCAACGAGTAAATGGCGATGTTCGCCTCTTTCTCGTTAAAGGCACATTGCACACTTGGGGTCGGTGATAAGCGGGCGTTAAGAGGCGTGCGCATTCCGAGAAACGACTATGTATCGCGAGCCGAAGGCTCGCTTTGAGCAAGCTGCTGCGCGACAAAGGAAATGACGATGAACGGCAGTTAAGAGCAACGAAGTGCTATGTACCCGCAGGCATGATGAGGTGGAAACAAGGAGATGAGATTTGGGTAAAGATCGTCACACAGATGCTCCTCCAAATGATCTGTCACGCTTCGATTGCGGCAACTATGACGTCAGGACTGAGCCGATGACTGATGCGGAAGTTTGGGAGAATACCCCAGAAAAACGTCGCCGCATGCTGCCATCGAGCTTTCATCAGAGGTTTGGCAAGGCAGATACAGACAAGGAACCCAACACCAATAGAGCAATCTCCTAGAGTCCTTACCGGCCATTGATCGTGCTCTAGGACTTTGTTCATGCAGCAGGTCGCTAAACGCATAAACGGGACATCGCCTGTGTTGCTAGCAACTAGAAAGATTGGGGACGAAGCGGCCATTGGTTTCGTTGAAACCAATGGCCGCTTTGGGCTGATGGGCCCTCAAGCTAAGCAGCGATTTGTCGCTTCTTGAAAGTGACTGACCCGAGCATCAACGCTAGGAAGATCAAGTTCAATGCCGCGTTGAAGGGTGAGCCCGCAACAATAGAAAACGTGGAATCTATAAGGAACCATACAACAGCGGAATACAAGACAACCTTTCGGCCCTCAACAGGGGCAACTGGCATCACCTCGGTTCCGACGGTCCACATCATCGCACCTATTCCAGCAGTCAAACCGCCTCCGATAGCAAGCATTAATCGCCCAGTTGGATCTAAGATCGCAGGGGCTTCCGAGACCGGCCAATGGGCTAGGTCTAGGAAAAGCTCTGCCAGAGGATAAAGTGGCGGCCATGCTGTTAGGGCTAGTGCAAACCCTAAAAAAGCAACGATGATCCCATTGATGCGCATTCGTTTTTGTTCTTTTGTCATACGTGGCCTCCTTTGATGACATGAGTTCAGTTCCCATAGCGTGCGACGCCAGACAATTACCTCTTAGGTAGGTGACCCGCGCCATTTATAGAGCTACTCATGCGCCATGACACAATTCTCCGAACTGCTCCGGCATTGGCGACAGACGCGGCGCTTTAGCCAAATGGACCTTGCACTCGAGGCCAACGTCAGCGCGCGTCACATCTCCTTTCTTGAAACTGGGCGCGCACGACCGAGCCGAGAGATGATCATTCAACTAGGGGAAGCGCTGACGGTGCCGCTCTCCGCTCGAAACCAGATGCTTAATGCGATAGGGTTTGCGTCTCGGTATGAGGCTCGAGACTGGGACGATACTGAGATGGCACCAATCCGGCAGGCAATTGATCGCACGCTTCAAAACCACGCGCCTTACCCAGGGATCGCTATCGACCGGCTATGGCGGTTAACGCGGATGAACGAGCCTGCGCAAAAAATGTTCGGGATGTTCGGAATAGCAGAAGGCAGCTGTATGCTAGAGCTTCTGCGAAATCCATTGTTGTGGGAAACCGTCGAAAACTGGCCTGAATTTGCTTACAGTACTATGCTGAGGCTTAGAACAGAAAGCGCAGCTCAGGGTGGTGTTCACGAGCTGGATGCCGCTGTAGCATTTTTGATTGACCATGCGCGTGTTGGCACGGATCAAGGCCCCACAATGCTTACGGTGTTTCGGTTCGGGGACCAGCGTTTCTCGATGTTTGGCACCATCGCTCAATTTGGAACACCAGAGGATACAACCTTGGAAGAACTAAAGATTGAACTTTTCTTTCCTTCTGATGGCGAGACCAAGCATGCTTTAGAAACAGTGTTTGGAAATTAACTGTTCGATTTGGAAATACCATGCGAACTCTTTGGTTGGTTCGTGGCCTTTCAATGTCAAAGCAATGCCTCCTTCCATCGTTTCGTGTGCTTTGGTAAAATGTGTGGTATCGATCAAAGTGGGCTCGAAACAGACGTTCTCGGCGCACAGGATCAATGACTGCTATCCGGCGACTAAAGCAATGGTTCGTTTGATCCGCAGGAGAACTGACCACTCAACCAAAGATCTCTTTACATAACATCCCTTCAGAGACGTTCGCGGTTCGTTGTTCCGGAGTGTGCATCTATAGGTTGCGTGCGCTTCGACTTTTTGGCATATACCCACACGGCCTTCTGAGATGTTTGCCCTATGCCCAAAGCCAGATTTTAAGTTAAGCTGACCCAAGCCGCATTCCTTGAAGAGCTTTGCACGCATGCGGCTACAAACTTTACACCATTGAGCCCGTCATGAACCGTTGGATAAACAACGGAAACGTCAGGTAAACTCCCATTCCGGAAAGCTTGGATCGCCTCAGCAGCCTCTCCATAGATATTGGCGAAACCTTCGAGATATCCCTCGGGATGGCCTGGAGGGACTCTACTCAACCGATTGGCAGCATCACCAGCACCAGCTCCATTTCGGGTGATCAGACGTTTGGGTTCGTTGTATGGTGTAAACCAAAGGTAATTGGGATCTTCCTGAGACCACTCCAGCCCACCTTTTTCGCCATAGACCCGTAAACGAAGTGCGTTTTCATTTCCGGGAGCCACCTGAGAAGACCACAACATCCCCCGCGCTCCGCCTTCGAAGCGCAGCAAGACGTGGGCATTGTCGTCGACTTTGCGCCCCGGCACAAAGGCCTGCAAATCTGCCGCCAAGCTTTCCGCGGTCAGCCCGGTTACAAAGCAAGCGAGGTTGTAAGCATGAGTCCCGATATCACCGGTTGATCCACCCGCGCCCGAGCGTTCGGGATCGGTTCGCCACTCAGCCTGTTTGAAATCCTGCTGCTCGGTCAGCCAATCCTGCGGGTACTCAACCTGCACCACGCGAGTCTTGCCAATATCGCCGTTGGCAACCATTTCACGCGCCTGCCGAACCATTGGATAGCCCGTGTAATTGTGGGTTAAAATGAATAAGGCATTCGCGCTTTCCGCTGCTTTGACCAGCTTTTTCGCATCGGCAAGGGTCGAGGTGAGTGGCTTGTCACAAATGACATGAATCCCGCGTTTCAGGAACTCACGCGCGGCCGCATAATGGACGTGATTTGGCGTGACGATTGAGACCGCCTCGATCCCAGATTTCAGCCGGGCTTCCCTTATCGCCATCTGTTTGAAGTCTTCATAGACCCGTTCGAGCCCCAATGCCTGACCACTTTCAAGAGACTTCTCTGGCGTTGAGGACAGGGCACCGGCAACCAGCTCGAACTTGTCGTCCAGTCGCGCTGCTATGCGATGAACCCCGCCTATGAAGGCTTCGTTTCCGCCGCCAACCATGCCAAGGCGAATGCGTCCTGAGGTTTCTTCACTGCGTCCTGTAACCATTACTCAATCCCCAGCATTTTGCGATTGGCCGCTTCGTCCGTGCCACCATCAGCGAAATCATCAAAGGCTTTCTCGGTCACACGGATTATATGATCTGATACAAATTGAGCGCCCTCACGCGCGCCATCCTCAGGGTGTTTGAGGCAGCATTCCCATTCCACAACTGCCCAGCCATCAAAGTCATTCGCCGCCATTTTTGAAAAGACTGCCCCGAAATCCACTTGACCATCGCCAAGTGACCGGAAGCGTCCGGCACGATCAACCCAGCTTTGATACCCGGAATAAACTCCTTGCCGACCCGTTGGGTTAAACTCGGCATCTTTGACATGGAACATCCGAATTCGATCTTTGTAGATGTCAATATTGTCCAAATAGTCGAGGCATTGCAGCACGTAGTGCGACGGATCATAAAGCATGCAGGCCCGTGAGTGATTTCCCGTCCGTTCCAGAAACATCTCGTACGTCACACCATCGTGGAGGTCCTCTCCGGGGTGAATTTCGTAGCAGACATCAACGCCGCAGTCTTCGGCGTGATTCAGGATGGGCACCCAACGACGCGCAAGCTCATCAAACGCGGTTTCGATCAAGCCCGCAGGGCGCTGAGGCCAAGGATAGACATAGGGCCAGGCCAAAGCGCCTGAGAATGTCGCATGTGCCGAAATGCCCAAATTTTTCGAAGCGGATAGCGCCTTCTTGACCTGGTCTACTGCCCATTCTTGCCGGGCTTTCGGATTTCCTCTGACGCTTTCGGCGGCAAAACCATCAAACGCACTGTCATAGGCCGGGTGAACGGCCACAAGCTGGCCCTGAAGGTGCGTTGAAAGTTCGGTGACCTCGACACCATTTTCCCTGGCTTTGCCTTTGAAGTCATCGCAATAATCGGCGCTGGACGCAGCCTGTTCCAAGTCGAACAACCGACCATCCCAACTGGGAACCTGAACGCCCTTGTATCCACAATCAGCCGCCCATTTGGTGATCGCGTCCCACGAATTGAACGGTGCTTCGTCCCCCGCAAATTGCGCAAGAAACAAAGCTGGACCTTTGATCGTCTTCATAAAATTTCCTCCCCAAAACCTAAGCCTCTATGGCGGTAAATTTTCCTTCAGATAGATGTCGATACGGATACGTTCCTGCGCTTTGTTGAATGGAACCTTATCCGAAGTTGCGCGCAATAGACGGACGGCTGAACGAACAATATGCCCGGTGTCTTGCGAGATTAAGGCGTCAAATGTTCCAAGCCTAAGCGCCTCACGACTGAGCGGAGTAAGCTCATGAGCTATGATCACCAGATCTTTGCTGAGCTTGTTCTCTGAAAGAAATTGAATCAGGCCCGCGTTGCCCGCTGCCGAAGAGTATATTCCAACCAGATCCGGATAGGTTTCAAAGATTTCAGGCATCATCTTGTAGATCAGATCCGGATCATCCCGACCCTCAACCGACGCTACGACTTGGAGGTGCGGAAATTCCTCGTCAACAACAATATCAAAGCCTTGGCGACGTTCCAGGTGGTCACGCGCCAAACGAGAGCCCGTAAGAACTAAGACCTTGCCGTCGCGATGGACAAACCGCCCCATCAGCTGAGCGGCGGTTCGTCCTGCCGAAACGTTATCGATCCCCACAAAGTGGTCTCGCTCAGAACTTGGCAAGTCAGACACCAAGGCAACCACCGGGACGCCTCTGTCCCTGAGCCTTTTGACGGCATCCCTGACAGAAGGCGTTTCGGGTCCGAAAACGGCGACACCGTCGACATCCAAACTGTCCACAGCGTCCAGAATGTTGACGATATCTTGCGGCTCAAACGGAGCGACCTTTTTTATCGCGATGCGAGTCCGCTCGATAAACTGGTCACGTGTCTGTTCGGCGATCTGGCTGTTGATTGCCTCCACAAACTCGTTGTCAGTGTCCGGCAGAACAAAGAGGAAGTTGTAAACTCGGTTTCGCGCCAGGTTGGCTGCAGCGGTGTCGCGCACATACCCCAGCTCATCAATTGCCTTTTGTACTTTCTGTACGGTTACGGCCCGCACGCCGGGGCGTCTGTTCAAGACCCGGTCAACAGTCGCCAGACTGACGCCAGCGACGCGCGCGAGGTCGTTGACGGTTGGCTTCTTCACCAATTCTAGTTTTTGTTTTTGGTCTTCCACGTGTTCTTCAGCCCTCAATCTCCCGCGCCAAGCCTTCAAACAACAAAGCAACAGCCTCAGCGCCCGGGTCGTTATATCCAACTAGGTTTTCTTCGGGAACATAGGCCGCGCGGCCTGCCTTCGCACGACGAATATTTGCGGTGTTGTTCGCGCCCTCACGGGCAGCCTCGGCCGCGTGCGTCAGACCAGATGGCAGTGCGGCAAGCGCTGGTGCCAGGGCATCAATCATTGTCCGGTCACCGACCTTGGCACCTCCGACCTGACTGACACGGTTAAGGCCCTCGACCAGGGATTTAGGCACGGAGGCTCCGCTTGCACAGGCATCCCCGGCTGCGTTGAAAAAGATCGCAAGGATCACACCCGATGACCCACCCATTGTCTGGCTCAGTTCGTTGCCCAACGCCGGAAACAGCTGTGTCAGATCAGCCAGCGGCATCCGATCAAGGCTGCCCTGCAACGCCCGAGCAGCGGTCGCCAATGTGCTTCCTGTATCGCCATCTCCGGATTTCGCGTCCAGCTCGTTCAGGGCCTTCTCTGCGTTGACTAGCAGATCTGACAGACGGGTTATCGTTTCCTTTGTTGCGGGATTGTTCGAAGGAATTGGATCGATCGGGGTCAGGCCATCAGGCAATGGTGCGACTTTGATCGGGGCGATGGCATTGACCCCGGGCCACGCGGCCAGATCAACCGGAGCTTTAAGTGCTGACAAATCGTCTTGATCCACGGGCAGAATGGAAACCGAAAACCCGTGCATATCCAGCGATGTCATCATGGGTGCCGGGCCGATGATATGGTGGGCTATACCAGTTTCGGACAACGCATGCGTGAGGACAGCCATTTCTAGCGGAGTTGTTGAACCTAGGTTGTTGACCAGCGCCACGCAATCCCCAGCACCTAACCTTTGCTCTAGCTTCTCCACCACTGTGGACATAGCCGATACAGCATTTGAGAATTCGACTTGCTGTACACCGGGCTCGCCGTGGATGCCCAAGCCGAGCTCCGCTTTGCCAGGTGCGATCCGGTCTTCTTTTGGAGATCCCGGAACGGTACAGGTGTCCAAGCTCATACCGATGCTGACAACCTTTGCTATGGTGCGTCTTGCTGCGGCGGTGACGGCGTCCAGATCAGCACCGCTTTCAGCAAGCGCTCCGGCTATTTTGTGCACGAACAACGTACCTGCCACGCCACGTGGTTGCGGAAGGTCGGGCAGGGCGATGTCATCATCAACAACGACCATCTCTACTTTGCGGCCTAATGCACGGGCGCGTTCGGCTGCCAGTCCAAAGTTCAACCGATCACCGGTGTAATTTTTGACGATAAGCAGGCACCCAGCCTCACCTGTGACCGCAAGAATGCCCGCCAGAACCGCCTCGACTGAAGGGGATGCAAACACTTCCCCGCACACTGCGGCTGTCAGCATGCCGGCGCCAACAAAACCTGCATGGGCTGGTTCGTGACCAGACCCTCCGCCAGAAACCAGGGCGACTTTCGACTTGTCCCAATCCGACCTGTAAACGACCTTGATGTGCGGGTAGCCGTCCAATCGGGTAAGTTGCCCTCCGGTGGAGGCCAGAAGGCCGTCTATGGCCTCTGTCACTAAGGTTTCTTTTGTGTTGAGGAACTGGGCCATGCTTTTGCTCCTTAATTCACGCGCGCGCCGGACGCGTCAAAATACAACGGGTTGTGGGGTCGGATTTTTATAAATTTTCCAGATGGATAGTCCTGATGAACATCAATCAAGGTCACAACCGGGTGGCCATTTAGGTCCAGGTGAAGCCGCGTTTGATCCCCAAGGTGCTCGGCACGTATCACCTGCGCCTCACTGCCTTCGCCTTCAATGATGTTTTCCGGGCGAAGACCAATCTGTGGGCCTTTGTGATCGCCTCCGAACAACTTGGACGGCAGGATGTTGATCCGTGGCAGACCCAACCTGCTGGCAACGTAAACACTGCCTGGGTTTTCGTAGATATCCCGGGGTGTTCCATATTGAACCAGCCTGCCATTTTCCAAAACGCCAATATGCGTCGCCATTGTCATGGCTTCGACTTGGTCGTGGGTCACGTAGAGCAAGGTT
Organism: Ruegeria sp. AM1; assembly: GCF_056540745.1. NCBI lineage: Bacteria > Pseudomonadati > Pseudomonadota > Alphaproteobacteria > Rhodobacterales > Roseobacteraceae > Ruegeria > Ruegeria sp. AM1. The sequence continues at coordinate 27,994 of NZ_JBQFXH010000016.1, read as the reverse complement.
GATCCTAGATCGGCCTGAATCCTTTTCAGCTCGACCCGCAAATCCGCCCGAAGCTTGGCGTCCAAAGAACTGAGCGGTTCGTCCATCAGAAATATCTGGGGGTCGCGCACAAGTGCCCGTCCAATTGAAACGCGCTGCATTTCACCGCCCGACAGTTCAGTGGCTTTGTTGTCCAGTTTGTGTGGGATCTGGAGGATTTCCGAGACTTCGTTAACCTTCCTGGCGATCTCATCCTCTGGCGTCTTCAGGATAGGCGATCGCAGAGGGAAAGACAGGTTTTCACGCACTGTCATATGCGGGTAGAGCGAGTATTGTTGGAAGACCATCGCTACATCGCGCTGGGCTGGCGTTTCTATTCCAACATCTCGCCCGGCAATGCGCACCGTGCCTGAATCCAGTTTCTCAAGTCCGGATATCAATCTCAGTGTTGTTGTTTTTCCCGCGCCGGTCGGGCCTAACAACACCACAAAGGCACCGTTGGGGATCGTCATTGAGATATCATCCACCGCTTTAAGATTGCCGAATGACTTCGAGATATTCTCCAAAACGACTTCAGCCATTGCTTAGTACCTCGTCGTTCAGAGTGGACCTCAACGCGCGTCCGGTAGATTTTTCAAAGAGGGTTACTGCGGGGGAGCGGAACTCCAATCCCACTGTCTCACCGGGACTGACGGTTTCGCGAGCATCAATTCGGGCTTTCAGCTCTCCGTTCGGGCTTTGCAATGTCACGATCTGGGTGGTTCCCAAATATTCTGCGGCCAGAACCTTTGCCCGGTAGGAACTCGCATCCGATAGAAAAACATGCTCGGGGCGAACGCCGAAAACCAAGTCACCTTCCGCCCCTTCTATCAGTTTGGGCACGGCTTCGTCATGGCCATTCAGTCGTACCATTTCCGAGCCAGGTTCGACCTTTCCCTGAAACGGCAGGAAGTTCATCGAAGGAGACCCGATAAAATCTGCAACGAACATCGTAGCTGGTTTGTCGTAGATTTCCTGCGGCGTGCCGAATTGTTCGATCACGGCGTTGTTCATCACCACGATCTTGTCACCCATTTGCATGGCTTCCAGCTGGTCATGTGTGACGTAAACAGTGGTTGCGCCCATGCGATCATGAAGCGCGCGTAGTTCTTCGGCCATGTGCTCACGAAACTCGGCATCCAGGGCACCAAGGGGCTCGTCCATCATGAACGCCTTGGGTTCGCGAACAATCGCGCGACCCAGCGCCACGCGCTGTCTGTCGCCGCCTGACAGTCCACCTACCGGGCTATCGAGGATGTCCTTGATCCCCAGAATTCCCGCGACTTCATCGACTTTGGCTTTGACGGCAGCTCGCGGCATGCCCTGCGATATCAGGGGGTAGCTGATATTCTTGCGCACGTTCATGTGAGGATAGAGCGCGAACATCTGGAACACGAATGCAATATCTCGCTCTGATGGCGGCCGCTGGCTGATCTCTTCACCGTCCAGATAGATTTCACCCGACGTTGGAAGCTCCAACCCTGCGATCATCCGCAGTGTTGTCGTCTTTCCGCAGCCGGATGGCCCCAGCAACATGAAAAACTCACCATCCTCGATCGTGAACGAGCTTTCGCGGACAGCCGTGAAATCGCCGAACATCTTTTTTACGTTTTTAACTACGATCTGGGCCATTTCTACTCCGGGAAATGGCTGACGATGATGAACATGACGGTTCCGATCAGCGTGACGATGAAAGAGTAGGTGAAGCCCCAAAGGACAAAGGGCTGCATCAGCATGAAGACCCCCAAAGCGATGAGGATGGTTGCGACCATCTCCCATGGGCCGCGGCGGAGCCGTAGTAATCCAGTAAGAAACTCGCTCATTTACGTACGGCTCCGAATGTGATCCCACGCAGCAAATGTTTGCGCATGAGGATGGTGAAAATCATGACCGGGATCAGGAAGATCGTGGCGCCAGCCGCAACCGCGGGCCAATCCAGACCTCCGATCCCGATGATGGTTGGAATGAAAGGTGGTGCGGTCTGCGCATTCGCAGACGTCAGCAGCACCGCAAACGCATATTCATTCCAGGCGAAGATCAGGCAAAAGATAGCTGTCGAGGCTATGCCGGTTGCGGCTTGCGGCAGCACCACTTTGTAGAATGCCTGAAAACGGGTGTAGCCATCTATTAGGGCGGCCTCCTCGTACTCTCTTGGGATTTCGTCGATGAATCCCTTCAGCAACCAGACCGCCAGGGAAATATTCACACCCGTATACAGCAGGATCATTCCCAGATGCGTATCGCTCAGCCCAAGGTTTCTGAACATCAAGAAGATTGGGATGGCGACGGCGACCGGGGGCATCATCCTTGTACTGAGGATGAAGAACAGTAGATCGTCCTTAAGCGGGACTTTAAACCTGCTGAACGCATAGGCAGCCAGCGTGCCAAGGAAGATACTCAAGAACGTCGAGCCAAATCCGATGATAACCGAATTCATAAAGCGCTCACCGAATTTGGATGGTCCAACGATCACCATGTCGTATTGGCGCACGATCTCATCGGCCCAATTCTGTGGCGGGTTGGCTTCCAGAAATTCCTGCGTTTGCCGCGTTCGTGTGGTGAAGAGATTGACGTAGCCTTCTAGTGTTGGGTCAAAGACCACCTTAGGCGGGTAGCTGATCGCATCGGCCGGGGACTTGAAGCCAGTCAGTAAAATCCAAACCAGTGGGATCATCGTGATCAGTGCATAAGTGATGACTAATAAGCCTGCGATCCACTTGGACTGGTTCGAGGGTTCGGTGACGGAAAAACTGCTCATCTCTGTTTCACTTTGTTCAGGGCTTTGACGTAGATCGACGCAAGGCCGAACACGGTGACGAATAGGATGATCGCATAGGCCGAGGCATAGCCCGTACGCCACTTCTCGAACGCCTCTCGCTTAAGATTGATCGAAGTGAGTTCCGTAACAGAACCGGGCCCTCCGCCTGTTAGCTGAACCACCAGGTCGAACATTTTGAAGTTCTCGATCCCTCGAAACAGCACCGCAAGCATCAGGAACGGCAGGACCATGGGGATGGTGATTGTAAAGAACTGCCGCAGTTTGCTGGCCCGATCGATCTCAGCCGCTTCGTAGATGTAATCGGGAATGCTGCGCAGCCCGGCCAGACAGATCAGTATCACGAAGGGCGTCCACATCCAGGTGTCAACGATAACGATCGCCCACGGGGCCAGCGTCACTGAGCCCAGCATCTCAAAGCTCGATGGGTCTTTGCCGGTAAACCAAGACACGATGTAGTTGAACAGGCCGATCTGAGGCTGATAAAGGAACTTCCAGAAGTTTCCGACAACCGCCGGAGACAGCATCATCGGTAACACGATAATCGTGGTCCAAAGATCGTTGCCCTTGAATTTCTTGTTGATCAGCCACGCCAAAGTAAACCCGATTAGGACCTGGAAGAAGATCGTCCAGAACAGGAAATGCGCCGTCGCCTGCATATTCAGCCAGGTGTCCGAGTCCGTTAGAATACGCTCGTAATTCCGGAACCCGACATCTTTCACTTCACGCCCGATCCGGTTGGCTTTGTAGTTGGTAAAGCTCAGTTGGATGGTCCAGATCAACGGGAAGATGTTTATCGCCAGCAGTAGAAATATCGTTGGGGAGATGAATATCCAGGCGATTGCACGGTCGGATAACCCCCGAATTTTTCGCGCAACTCGCTGGGGCGTTGCCTGCGCAACGCGATCTACAGTCCTGTCAGACATCTCTTTGCCAGTTCTCGTTGGTTTCGGACTCACGGGTGAAGGTGGAGCGGGATTGCCCCCGCTCCTGCCTGTGTCCGGGTTACAGCTTGCCTTCGTCTTCGAAGACTTCCGTCCAATCTTCGATCAGAAGATCAAGCGCTTCTTGAGCAGTGCCTTGGTCAGCAACCACGTAGTCGTGGATGCGTTTCTGCATAGCCAGCAGGAGCTCCGCATAGGCAGGCTCTTGCCAGAAATCCTGCACACCGCCCATTGCTTCCAGGAAGTCACCGGCAAACGGTTGGCTGTCCACGAAACCAGGATCTTCCAGCACCGAGTTATGTGCGGAGTATCCGCCAAGCTCCCACCATTTGGCCTGCACTTCTGGCCGCGCGAACCACTTGATGTACTCAAGTGCGGCGTCCTGTTTGTCAGAGTAGCTGACAACAGAGATACCTTGTCCGCCCAGGGTCGAACCTGCCTGATTTTGTGGTGGATTCACGAAGAAGTCGATCTTGTCACCACCGGTATTGGGATCGGCATAGAGACCCGGGAAGAACGCAAACCAGTTCATAGCCATGGCGACCTGACCGGACTTAAAGGCGTCCAGGCTCTCACCCATATAAGAGTTGGTATATCCCGGAGGCGTCGCCGTTTTGTAGAACTCCTTGTAGAATTCCAGCGCCTCAACCGCTTCGGGTGAGTTTACAGCGCCTTCCATGTCATATGAGCCCGGGGTGTTTTCGTATTTGAAGCCCCAAGGATACAGTGCTCCGGTCACACCCATGGTGATCCCTTCCGAGCCGCGCTCGGTAAAGATTGCTGCCCCGTACACCGTCTTGCCGTCGATCTCACGACCTTGGAAGAACTGCGCGATCTGCAACAATTCTTTCTGAGACTGAGGTTCACGTAGGTCCTGACCCGTTGCCTCTTTGTATGCGGCTTGGATTTCAGGGTTTTCGAACCAGTCCTTACGATAGAACCAACCATTCGCATCGCCCATCGCAGGCAGGGCGTAGTAGTTCGGTGTACCCTTGGGCCAAGTCGAATAAGCGTAGACAGTGGCCGGCGCGAAATCGTCCATGCTGATGCCTTCAGCATCAAAGAACTCGTTCAGCTGGACATAATGACCATTTTCAGCGCCACCGCCGATCCATTGGCTGTCACCAATCAGCAGGTCGCAGAGCTTACCCCCAGAGTTCAGCTCATTCAGCATCCGGTCCGCAAAATTTGGCCAGGGAACAAACTCAAAGTTCATCGAGTGGCCGGATTCTGCTTCGAATTCTTTTGATAGCTCAACAAGCGCGTTGGCCGGGTCCCATGCAGCCCAACAAAGCGTCAGATCTTCAGCATTTGCCTTGGTAGAAAGAGTAGTAGCGGCAAGGACTATTGCGCTGGCCGAGGCCAGTTTTGTGTAAGTCATCCATTCCTCCCTTTTTGCGCCGTCAATCGAGGATGTGCGAATCGCGGCATACCCCCAAAGCTATTTGAGGTACGCACCTCAGGTCCAGAAATATTTGAGGTTCGTACCTCAGATAGTCAAAGAAGAACGTCCATTTTTCTTCTTAGTCGCTGATTATTCGGGAAATTGTTTGGTTGCGTTGATGCACATCTATTTTCGGCAGTGAGGTATTAAATGGCCCTATGGACTAAAATTGGCGCAGCCTGCAATCGCGGCCATCATGCGGCCAACACGTTTAGCGAACCCTCTGCTGAAGCACTCACAGATTATTTGGTCGATACCTTTGAGAATTGGAGATAGCGTCAAATAGCGCGGACCACTCGGGATCGTGTATAACTCGTTTGTTCAGGTGCAGACTTATGAACACTCTCTCTATCGCCAGATTGAACCGCTATCCAATTAAAGGCTTGAGTGCCGAGCCTATGCAAACCGTGATGCTGCGAGCTGGGGAGGGGATTCCGGGTGATCGCCTGTTCGGATTCGCGCGTTACAACTCCGGTTTCGACGCGCAGAACCCTCAGCCACTGCCGAAAGATCGCTTTGTTGTTCTATTGAATGAGGCGGCTCTAGCAGGTATTAAGACGAATTTTGATATTGAGACCCAAGATCTTGTCATCACAGCGAGCGGCAAAACACACAGCTTTAACATGCAAGCAGCAGAAGATCGGAGAAATGCGTCAAATTTCCTTTCTTCAGAGATCGGCTTAAAAGATCCTGAACCACCAATATTCGTTTCGTCCGCTCCTCATCGGTTTACAGATGTGTCTGTCGTATCACCTAAAATGATGAACGCGATATCCGTCTTAAATCTGGCGTCTGTGGAAAAGTTTGGTGAAGTACTGAACGCGGAAATCCACCCAGCGCGCTTCCGGGCGAATATCGAGATGGACGGTTTACCCCCGTTTTCTGAGTTGGATGAAGCTGGATCAGTTTTCAGATTTGGCGATGTTGAATTAAAGATACTCTCACGCACGAAAAGGTGTGCGGCCACTGAAGTGAACCCGGAAACGGCCGAGCGGGACCTGAAGATACCCTATCTTATTCGGAAATTGATGGGTCATACGGACATGGGTGTCTATGTTGAGGTGGCTAAAGGCGGAACGCTAAGAGTTGGACAAACTGGTGAAATGTTAAAATGAATACTATTTCACCCGTCAAAGTGGCGGTTCCGGGCGGTTTTCCCGCGTTTTCTCAAATGATTTGTCTCTACTCTTTCGCCAGTCGTTTTCTTGCTCGCCCAACCGCAGGCTGGAGGCTGTGCGGCGTGCTTTGAGATATGTTGCGTCAATCATGATCGTCTTGTGATCCGTGTCTTCAGCAGCCAGCCCGTTCATGATCCGAGCGAACACCCCCATGGTGCATCGCGCGTCGCTATAACTACGTCGTCAAAGGTAAGAGACCCGAAGCCGCTTCAGTTCTTTCAACTGATCTACTCCCATTCCGCCGTACTTCTTGCGCCAGCGGCAATAGGCTTGCTCAACAACGTCGATCTGCCTGATCAGATCAAGACGGGAAATGCATTGCCCATCAGAACTTCAACCTGCCGTAAATTCGAGACAATCTCTTAGGGCTCTTGTCTGCGATTCCTGATCCTTCGTTTCCCGAACATAGCGGTCGATCAGCTCAGTTGGGGAGACTCAGGGGCTAGTCGCTCCACTTGGCAAACTTTCCGCAGAGCATGGCGCGAAAAAAGAATCTGGTAAATGCAGGAGGCCCAGCTATTCATTCGACCTTGCTTTCCTCACTGTACTTCCAGGAATGAGCCGAAAGCCGACGTCCTTTGTGGATTTCGTCGGTTCACCATTGATCTGTGCCAGTACCATCTCGGCAGCGATCTGGCCAATTCTGAGGTGAGGGACCGCGATTGAAGTTAACCGATAAGGTTGTATCGCCGAAATTGGCAGGTCGCCCCACCCTGCGATGCCGATGTCGTCTGGGACGCTCAGGCCAATTTTTTTTGCATACTGCAGGCCACCGATCGCCATATTGTCGTTCTGATAAAATATGACCTCGACATCGCGATGGGCCGCCAACAATTGTTCGGTACCATAAAACCCAGTGTAAAAGCCCGGAGTGTCCTTGAGAAGCAGTTGTTTTTCAAGTCGTCCATCAGCGTCTTCAATTGCTTTCGAGAAACCATGAAGCCGCGCGGTTGCTGCATTTGCGACATCGTGAGACGTGCCGACGTAACCGAACTTTTGGTACTCCATTCCGGCAAGGTAGCGGCCCATGCTATAGCCGCTGTCAAAATGGTTCAGCCCAACGCACATATCTAGGGGGCTGGAATTGAAGTCCCAGATTTCGACCAAGGGAATTCCCGCGCCGCGCAGCATCTGAATGGCTTTCTGGCTATGAGAACGGCCTGTTATGATCAGCCCGGCAGGCTGCCAGGACAGGACGGTTTCGATCCATTTTTCTTCGTGGTCGATCTCGTGCTCTGTAAGGCCCAAGACAGTCTGGTGTCCGAACGCACCAAGTTTGCGGTCTATGCCTTCCAGCACCTGGGCGAAGATTTCGTTGCCCAGTTCCGGGATGCTGACACCGACAAAAGTTGACTTTTTGTCACCGGCAAAAACTGTCGCCAAACGATTCGGCAGGTACCCCAATCTGTCCACTTCAGCCATTACTTTGGCACGCGTTTTCTCAGAGAAACCGCCTTCGTCTCGCAACACACGGCTGGCAGTCATCTTGGAAACACCCGCAGCCTTCGCCACCTCTGCGAGGCTTACCTTGTTGTTTTTGCTTATTTTATCGGGATCACTGCTCATTTACGTTACGGGTAACTCTTTTTTGTTGACAACCGCATGGCCTGTGAGAATGCTAGCGTAACGTTACGGGTAACTCAATACGATGTTGAGGAGCATTGGGGTTACCTAAGTCTAGGAGGAGACAGCTGTGCCCGGCACCGCGCAAAACAATCTGTTCTTTGATGGGATAAAGAAGCATTTTGGAGGCACCTATGCGCTGCGCGATGTTTCGCTGAATGTTGAGCGCGGCGAGATTGTCGCGCTGCTCGGTGAAAACGGGGCAGGTAAATCGACCCTTATCAAAATCCTTGGCGGTATTCACAAAGCGGACGAAGGTCAGGTCTTGATTAACGGCCAGCCTTACGAGCATCGTCCAGGTGGTTTCGGTGAACGCCAGTCGGTTGCCTTCATCCATCAGGATCTGGGCATGATCGAATGGATGACTGTGGCCGAGAACATAGCACTTGCGCTCGGCTACTCTCGCAAAAGCGGGCTGATCAATTGGAAATCCGTCGAAAGCTTTGCGCAAGAAGCCTTGGATAAGGTCGGATGTGAATTTGACCCGACCACGCGAGTTCAGGACTTGTCGCGCACCGAAAAATCTCTGGTCGCAATCGCAAGGGCTCTTGCTGTGGACTGCGACTATCTGGTTCTGGATGAACCAACGGCTTCGCTGCCTGCTGATGAGGTTGAAAGACTGTTTGAGGCTCTGCGTCCTTTGAAAGAACAGGGTGTTGGGATGATTTACGTGTCGCACCGCCTGGATGAGATTTTTCAGATCGCGGATCGGGTTGCTGTGTTGCGGGACGGAGAGATGGTGGGCCTGCGCAGCATTGACCACACCACGCCGGAAGAGCTGGTTTATATGATCGTTGGCCGTAAGACTCGGCAGGTGATGAAACCTGATACGCCACCGGGTGAAACTCTGCTCCAAGTGTCCGGATTAAATATGGACGCGGCGCACAATGTTAGCTTTCAATTGCAAGCCAACGAGATCGTTGGTTTGGTGGGTTTGCGTGGCGCGGGGCACGAGAATGTGTCGCGTGCGTTGTTCGGTTCCGAAGTATCTGACGGCGATATCATACTCCATGGTGAGCGGCCAGATTTGAGCTCTCCACAAACGGCCATGGCCTCTGGGATTGGCTTGGTTGCTCGCGATAGAACCGAAGAATCTGTTGCTATGTCGCTGACCATTCGTGAGAACACGTTCCTGAATCCGGCCGCTATCGGGCGGTCGTTGTTGTCGTTTATGAGCCATCGGGCTGAGACGGAGAGTGCTGCGCGGATAGGGGCCGAAGTGGCCCTGTCGCCAAATGACCAGAGTATGGCGATTGAAAGCTTGTCAGGCGGTAACCAGCAAAAGGTTGTCATCGGGCGCTGGCTTGAAACCAAACGCAAGCTGTTGATTTGTGAGGATCCAACAGCGGGTGTGGATGTTGGCGCCAAAGCAGAAATCTACGCCCTGCTGAACCGCGCCATGGAGAACGGTGTTGGCATTATTGTCGTCTCGACGGATTTCGAGGAAGTCGCAGCCATCTGTCACCGCGCCATTGTCTTCAGTCAGGGGCAGATCGTACGCGAGCTAACCGGCACCGAACTGACCACTGAAAACCTGATACAGGCTGCCTCGGCGTCAAACGCCGTGGCGAGTTAAGGAATACGACTATGCAATCGCTTGAATCCAACGCGCTGGAACCTACTAAAGCAGAGCTGAAAAATGCTTCGTTAAAGACCCGTATCTTCAGGTTTCTGCCGGTTTATGGTCTCGTTCTGCTAACTGGCTTTCTAATCATCCTGTTTTCGATCCTGCTGCCCAACACTTTCCCGACGATGTTGAACCTGAGGTCCATCATTTCGGACAAGGCGATCATTGCGCTGCTGTCGCTGGGGGCGATGATCCCAATGGCGGCTGGTCGCATCGACCTGACTGTGGGCTATGGCATCGTGCTCTGGCACATCCTGGCGATCAGCCTGCAGACCATGCTGGGTTTGCCGTGGCCCATTGCGGTTGCCATCGTTCTCTTGCTGGGCGCCGTGACCGGGTTCCTGAATGGTCTTCTGGTCGAGGTGGCCAAGATTGACAGTTTCATTGCAACCCTTGGTACCGGAACAGTGCTGTATGCGCTGGCTCTGTGGCATACCGGCGGACGTCAGATGGTCGGCGTATTGCCCGATGGTTTCTACGCGCTGAACACGACTTTTGTCTTCGGGTTGCCGATCACAGCCTACTACCTGCTCGTTATCACGGTCGTGATGTGGCTTGTCCTCGAATACACGCCGATCGGTCGGTATCTCTATGCCATCGGGGCCAACCAGCGCGCAGCTCAGTTGAACGGCATTCCCACCCGCAAATACGTCATCGGAGCATTTGTAACCTCGGGAACGATGACTGCGCTTGCTGGTGTTCTGCTGGCGTCCAAACTGCGGATTGGTCAGGCTTCAGTGGGCCTTGAATTCCTGCTGCCTGCATTGGTTGGCGCCTTCCTGGGATCTACAACGATCAAGCCCGGCAGGGTCAATGTCTGGGGCACCGTTGTTGGTGTCGTCATCCTGGCCGTGGGCATTTCGGGCATTCAACAATTTGGTGGCTCTTTCTGGGTTGAGCCGATGTTCAACGGGGTCACCTTGCTGGTTGCCATTGGCATCGCGGGATACGCGCAGCGCAAGAAAGGTGCTGACAAAGGGTGAGGACCATTTGACCGGTTCGGAGGCGTTTGTCTTTAGAGCCGTCTGAAAGACAGAAGAACTGCATAGGGAGGAAACAATGCAGAAACGCACCTTTATGGCCGGGCTGATGGCTTCAACGATGATGGTGGCAATTCCAGCGATTGCCGCAGAGTGGGATGGGCCAACTGCAGGTCCCAAGGCCGCAGAAGGAAAGTCGATTGTTGTGGTCGCAGCCGATCTGAAAAACGGCGGTATCCTGGGGGTGACCGAAGGCGTTCAGGAAGCGGCAGAGTCTATTGGCTGGGATGTGCGCGTTCTGGACGGGGGCAGCTCGATTCAGGGACGATCCGGTGCTCTGGGTCAGACGATGGCGCTGCAACCTGACGGGGTGGTGATCACGGGATTTGATGTTGTCGAACAGCAGGCTGCTCTTGAAGGGCTCATCAATGCTGAAATCCCTGTGGTTGCTTGGCATTCCGGGTCTAAAATTGGTTGCGAAGCCGAAGGTGGCATATTTGCCAATGTTTCGACAGATGCGATGCGCGTGTCCGAGGTTGCAGCCGAATGGGCGATTGAGGACGGAGGTGAGGATGTCGGTGTCGTGATCTTCACCGACTCGACCTATCAGATCGCGATCGACAAGGCTGATCGCCTGAAGGAAACGATTGAGGCGCAGGGCGGCACGGTGCTGGAATATGTCGATACGCCCATCGCCGACACCTCGACTCGCATGGGTCCGCTGACAACCAGCTTGTTGCAGAAGTACGGCGATCAATGGACCCACGCCCTGGCGATCAACGATCTGTATTTTGACTTCATGGGCCCTGCGCTGGCTGCTGCCGGGATTTCGTCTGACAACGGTCCGCAGGCAGGATCTGCCGGTGACGGATCAGAAGCCGCATTCCAGCGCATTCGCAGCGGTAACTATCAGACCATCACCGTGGCCGAGCCGCTGAACTTGCAGGGCTGGCAATTGGTGGATGAGCTGAACCGCGCCATTCAGGGCGAGGCGTGCTCGGGCTATATCACTTCACCTGCGCTGGTGACTGAGGAAGGGCTGGCCAAGCTGGGTGACAGCAACCGGTTCGATCCGGACATCCCCTATCGCGAGGCTTACTCAAAGATCTGGGGCAAGTAACTATCGAGACGGCCCCGGGTATCTAAGGCCCGGGCCGTCCACACATGAGATGAAAAAGCGCAGTTTCGATACGCGGTCAGCGACCGTGATGGCGGAGCTTTGCGCGGAGGAGGAGACCATGAGCGAACAGCCATTGGTTCAAATGCAAGGGATCACTAAGCGCTTCGGCGGTGTGACCGCATTGCAAGATGTCGATCTGACAGCCTATGCGGGAGAGGTCCTTGCCATCGTAGGCGATAACGGGGCGGGCAAATCCACCCTCATCAAGATCCTTACCGGTGTATATCAGCCCACCGAGGGGCGGATTTTGATGGACGGTCAGCCACTGGAGATGGCCAGTCACTCGGACGCGATCGCCAACGGCATCGACGCAGTGTACCAAACGCTTGCGTTGGCCGATCATCTGTCGCCAGCGGCCAACATGTTTCTGGGAAATGAGCTGACCAGCAGCTTTATGGGCATCCCGTTTCTGGACAACAAGCGGATGAAAACAGAAGCCGCGCGTGTGCTTGAGGAACGTCTGGGTGTTCGTCTGAGATCAATGGACGTCATGACCGAGAGCCTGTCGGGCGGTCAGCGTCAAGCGGTCGCTATCTCGCGAGCGGTCTATCACGAAGACCTGCGTCTTTTGGTTATGGATGAACCGACGGCGGCATTGGGTCCGCAGGAAACGGCGCGAACACTGAAGCTGATCAAAGCCCTGCGTGAGCAAGGGCTGGCAGTGATCCTGATTTCCCACTCACTGGATGACGTTTTCGAAGTGGCCGACCGCGTGCATGTGCAGCGCCGTGGCCGTGCTGTTGGCGTTGTCAAAACTGCGGAGAGTTCCGTTCAAGATGTTCTGGGCCTGATCGTTGGCGCCCAGGATGCGGCCGCGTGAAGGAGAACGACATGTCCGCAGCAATGACAAATCCCGATCAGAGAACCATAATGGACCGGCTTGAGCCGTATCTGGCCTTCATCGGCCCAATGGTCATGATCCTCGCAATCCTGATTTTCATGGGGATTGCCGAACCGGCGCGGTACTTCCGCCTGACAAACCTGAACCTGATCCTGCTGGACGCGGCGCTGTACATGCCGATGGCAATGGCGATGACTTTCGTCATCACCCAACGCGGGATCGATCTCTCAATCGGCTCCATCGCGGCCCTGTCGGCGATTTTGATGGCGTTTCTGGTCAAGCAATACGGTTTCCCCGCGTGGGTGGCGGTGCCGCTGGCTATAGTTCTGGGCGCCCTGATGGGGCTGATAAACGGCCTCGTGATCACACGGTTCAAAGTCCCCGATCTGATCGGCACACTTGCGATGGACCTTGTTTATCGCGGCTTGGCGCTGGTTATCGCAAAAGGACTGGTACTGGCCCGGTTCCCTGAATTGATCACCGAGATCGGGCGCGGTCAGATCCCGGGTTTCATTCCGGTGCCGGTCGTGCTGGGTCTTCTTACTATGGCGATCGGCTACGTTGTCCTGACGCGTACATATTTTGGGCGTTACACCATCGCGATTGGGTCGAACCCCGAAGCCAGTGAGATGACTGGTGTCGCCGTCGACCGCCATAAGATCTATGCCTATGTGCTGATGGGCGCGGCGGCTGCCATGGCAGGTGTGATGCTGACTGGTAAGTTGAACGCTATTCAGGCGACCTCGGCCCCGTACTTCAATCTGCACGTCATTGCGGCGGTTGTGGTGGGTGGCACGTCGCTCTTTGGTGGGCGTGCGTCAATGTTGGGCTCGCTTGCGGGTGTCTTGCTGCTGTCGATGATGATCAACGCGCTGGTGACATTGCGGATCGAGTTCTTCTGGCAATCCGTCGCCTCGGGCGTAGTGATCGTCAGCTCGGTCGCGCTGTACACTTGGATGCAGAAGAAAGACCGGGATGGCGCACGCAGTCTGCTGGACGGTTTGCGCACAAAAGAAGCTCAGAAACTGCTGCGGTTCTCGGCCGCGCTGATCGGGGCATTGATCCTGTTGCTGGCCATTGGGGCGGGACTGGCAACTGAGCCTACGCCAAGCGGCTAAGGCATAAGTGGTGCGCCGAGAGGTAGGAGTCTCGGCGCACCTGCAAGACCCCACAATATTCGCGAAAGGGAGGACTTACCGTGAAACAATTGAACAAAGCACTACTGACGACAAGCGCGTTTTGCCTGTGTGCGACTGCCGCCTTGGCAGACCACCATGGCAAGTTGCCGTTGAAAGAACTGCCAGGTATCGAAGATCGGGACTATTGGGTGCCGGGCGAGGTCAACGCCGATGGGAAGCTTGAAGCCCTGCAGGCGACCACCGGAGCCGAAGCAGTCAAGTATTCAGGCACACAGGATGATCCGTTGCAGATCGCTCTGATCTATCCGTCTGCTGATACTTCGGATTTCTGGGCGCGCAATTATCTGGCGATGACTAAGCGTCTGGACGAGTTGGGGATCGAATACGAAACAACCGAATTCGCCAGCCGTCAGATCGAGCACAGCTTGCAGTCGACCTATGCCAATCAGGTCGTTCAGGATGCTGATCTGTATGATTTCGTGATCTTTGGTCCCTCAGAGTTGGCCATTCAGGCGGATAATATCGATAAGATGGCAGGCACTGACGGGTTCGCCACCTTTGTCTGGGCCTTCCACACTCCACCGAAAGAGCTGGAAAATCAGCCAGATGCGTGGTTCGACTTCAGCTCAGCCGCCGGCGCGCTGACCATGTGTGACTACATGCTGGAACGTCTGGGCAACGACGTGACCATGGCGATGAACCGGGGCATTCCGGGTATTACTGATGATCAGCGCTCGGGCGACTTCAAAGCCTGCGTCGAAGAGAAGGGCAATTGGACCACCGTTTACGAGCATTACGGTGAATACCAGCGCGAAGGCGGCTTTGAAGGCACCAGCCTGATCCTGCAGGCCTATCCTGAAGCGACGATCATCCATAACGCCAACACTGCGATGGCGATGGGGTCGGTCGAAGCTCAGGTGGCCGTTGGCAAAGAGAAAGACGTCTTTTCCACCGGTTGGGGTGGTACGGGCCTCGAACTGGACGCCATTCGCCGTGGTGAGCTGGACGCGACCCCGATGCGGATGGGCGACGATGTCGGCGCCGCAACCGCTGAGGCAATCAAAGCGCATATGGAAGGTCGTCAGGACGAACTGCCGTTTGTGTTCCTGGGTCGGATCACTGTCGCGCATGACCAGATGAGCGCTGAAGAGATCGATGCCTTGGAACAGGAAGCATTCCGCTTCTCAGGCGTAGGCGCGCTGGAGCGTTAAACGGTCTGGGCGGGGCAATCCCGCCCAAACCCACCCGGTTCAGGCCGAATTGGGATTGACGATTGCTTGTGCGGTTAATAACGATGTGACCGGTCACATAAAAAAAGATGATGTGGAAAGGGATCCAAGATGGCGCAATCCATGATGCTGATCGAGAAATGCAGCCATTGCGTAAGCTGGTATGATATTGAAACCGGCGCTTTACAGGGCCGTTTGGACCTGCCGCACTTTCCCCACGAATTTGTGGTAGATGACGAGTTTCACTATGCCTATGTCGGCCACTACGGGGTTCAGAACTCTGGTATCGAGGGCACTGACGGCCGATCGGTTGTTGTGATCGACATTCGCAAACAAGAGATCGTGCATACCTATGATCTGGGCGAACATGCTCGCCCGCACGGGATTGAACTGGACGCGCAAGGGCGGCTTTATGTTCTATCGGAATGGACCGCGCATCTTCTGGTGAAGGAGAACCCGCGTGCGTTCGATCAAGGTTGGGATCATATAGCGCCAACCGGCGGCTCCAAATCTCATCTGTTTGCCCTGACAAATGATGGGCACACAGCTTATTCGATGAACCTGACCTCCGGCGATGTCACGGTTTTTAATCCGTATGATGCGTCTGTTGCACCGACCCCGATCAAAACCGGCGAGAAACCTGAAGGGCGTTGTCTGCGGGAAGACGCGAGCACGCTTTATACCTCTCAACGGATCTCCAACACGGTGGCGGTAATCAATACCGATACGCTTGAGATTGAGCGGACCTTCCCCACGCCGGATGATCCTTGCCGCATTTACTATGACGCGAAACGCAATCGTCTTGTGACGATGAACCACTTCGGCGGCTCGTTTTCTGTGTTCGACGAAGCCACAGGCGAGATGTTGCATGAACAGAAAACGCCCGCAAACCCGCTGGCGCTGTGCATCGATGATGAGGCCGCCTTTGCCTATATCGCAATCGATTGCGAGCAGGTGCAGCGGTTCAATTTGGACACCTTCGAGGTGGTGCAGACCTTTGATACGGGCAAGGAACCGGATGTGATGGTCATCCTGCCCGACGGATTTTCGAAACACTGGGAGAACGCGGCATGACAAAGCCCCGTATCGCAATTGTGCCCGGCGATCCTTCCGGGATCGGGCCGGAACTGATCGCCAAACTGCTCAATCAGGAGGGTGTGCAGGAGGCTGCGGACATTGTGCTGATTGGTGACAGCCATCTTTGGCAGCGCGGCGCGGAACAGGCTGCACTGGAGGTCCCTCTGAACACCATGAACGCGGTGGCAGATCAGCCGGGTCTGACACATCTGGATCTGGATACGATTGCGCCCGAGGACGTGAAGATCGCTGAGGTGACGGTCGAGGGGGGCACAACGTCTCTGCGCTGTCTCGATAAGGCGATGGATATGGCGATGGCCGGGCAGGTGGACGGCATCCTGTTTGGCCCATTCAACAAGGCGGCGATGACTGCCGCCGGACTGAATGCCGAGGATGAACACCGCTATATGGCGCGATACATGGGATACAAGGGTTATCACTCTGAGATTAACGTTCTGGATAAGTTGATGACGACCCGCGTGACCTCGCATATCGGGCTCAAAGATGTGGCGGAAAATATCTCGGAAGAAGGGATTTTAAAGGCGGTCAATCTCGCGAATGACACTCTGCGCAAAGCCGGTAATGCACGCCCCAATATCGCGGTGGCGGCGCTGAACCCTCATGCGGGGGACAATGGCAAATTCGGTCGAGAAGAGATCGATATTCTGGAGCCTGCCGTGCGCACGGCGCAGCAGAAGCAGATGAATGTGACCGGCCCGTGGCCCTCGGACACGGTGTTCCTGAAGGCGCAGCGAGGCGAGGTTGATGTGGTTGTGACCATGTATCACGACCAGGGCCAGATCGCGATTAAGCTGATGGGATTTGAACGCGGGGTCACCGTTGCGGGCGGGTTGCCGATACCGGTGGCGACCCCGGCCCATGGCACCGCTTTTGATATTGCCGGGCAGAACAAGGCCAATCCGGGCGCGACACGACAGGCGTTCGACCTGTTGGTGCGTATGGCAAAGACGCATCGCGCAGAACGTCGCGCGGACTGAGGAGACCAAGATGACCAAAATTAAATCCGTGCGCACCCGCGTCTGGAACTGGACCGGGCCGACCGTGCCGCCCACCGGCAATTTCTGCACGAATGCGTCTGACGTACTTTGGGACAAGGGCGATGCCATGTCATCGTTTCGCTTCCATCAGTGGCTGACCTGCGAGATCGAGACTGAAGACGGCACAGTGGGTATTGGTAACGCTGCGCTCGCGCCAACTGTAGTTAAGAAAGCTATCGACGACTGGTTTGCGCCCATGGTGATCGGCGAAGACCCGTTTGATTACGCCTATCTCTGGGAGAAAATGTACCGCCGCAGCCATGCCTGGGGTCGCAAAGGGATCGGGATGACAGCGATCTCGGCCGTTGATCTGGCGATCTGGGACCTGATGGGCAAGCTGGCGGGCAAGCCGGTTTTCAAGCTGCTTGGGGGGCGCACCAAGGAAAAGATCCCCGTATACTACTCGAAGCTGTATTCCGGTTCGATCGAGAGTATGCAGGCAGAGGCGGAAGAGGCTAAAAAGCATGGCTACAACGCGTATAAGATGCGCTTTGGCTGGGGCCCCAAAGATGGGATGCCAGGCATGCGCGAGAACCTTAAACGCGTCGAGGCGGTGCGTGAAGTGGTTGGTTATGACGCCGATCTGATGCTGGAATGCTATCAGGGCTGGAACGTGGACTACACCAAGCGCATGCTGCCGAAACTGGCAAAGTACGAGCCTCGTTGGTTGGAAGAACCTGTGATCGGTGACGATGTTGCCGGGTATCAGGAGCTCAACGCAATGAACATCGTGCCGATCTCAGGTGGTGAGCATGAATTCTCGGTTATTGGCTGCAAAGATCTGATCGCCAGCAAAGCCGTTAGTGTCCTGCAATATGACACCAATCGGGTGGGGGGCATCACAGCGGCGCAAAAGATCAACGCCATTGCCGAGGCCTTCCAAGTGCCCGTCATCCCGCATGCAGGGCAGATGCATAACTACCATCTCACCATGGCCAACGCCAACTGCATGATCAGCGAATACTTCCCCGTCTTCGATGTCGAGGTTGGGAACGAGCTGTTTTATTATATCTTCGAAGGTGATCCAGATGCAGTCGATGGGTTCATTGATCTGGATGATAATAAGCCGGGTCTGGGCATCGAAATCACGGATAAGCACCTCAAACATTTCGAAATTACGGAATAGCATATGACCTATACTGGTATATGGCCCGTAGCCCCGACGCCGTTCAATGATGACGGAACGCTAGATCTGGAGGGGATGAAACGGGTTCTGGATTGCCTGATTGATCAGGGTGCGGACGGGATCTGTATTCTGGCCAACTTCTCGGAACAATTCCTGATCTCGGATGAAGAACGCGCTGTCCTGACACGGCTTAGCCTTGAGCATGTCGCTGGCCGTGTGCCGATGATCGTGACGATCAGCCATTTTGCGACGCAGATCGCGGTAGAACGCGCGAAATTCGCCAAGAATCTGGGTGCGGACATTGTGATGATGATGCCGCCCTACCATGGGGCGCTGCTGAAAGGGAACGCCCAACAGACGTTTGAACAGTTTGCTGCCGTTGGCGAGGTTGGCATTCCGATCATGGTGCAGGACGCTCCATTGTCGGGCGTCGATCTGCCGGTGCCGCTGCTGGTGCGCATGGCACAAGAGATCGACATGGTGAAGCTGTTCAAGATCGAATGTCCGCGCGCTGCTAACAAGCTGCGCGCGCTGATTGCGGAAGGTGGCGACGCCATCGAAGCACCCTTTGATGGTGAAGAGGGTATCACCCTTTTGGCCGATCTGGATGCAGGAGCCACAGGATCAATGACCTCGGGGATGATCGTTGATCAGATCAAGCCGGTCCTTACACATCACTATGCCGGTTGTATTGAAGAGGCCACCGCTGCCTATGGGCGCGTGGCGATGGTAATCAATCATGAAAATCGCCAATGCGGCTGGCAGTCGTGCAAAGCCGCGATGGTCGAGGGCGGAGTTATCCGATCTGAATTCTGCCGCCACCCGATTGACCCGCTACAACCGGCCATTCGCGACCGTTTGATAGACCTTTTGAAACCGTTGGACCCAATGGTCCTGAAATGGGGAAAATAAGATGATCCTTGGACAAAACCTGATCGACGGCAAATGGGTCGCATCAGACAACTTGCGCGCATCAGACGATCTGGACGGACAAAGCTTTGCACAGGCAACAGCCGCTCAGGTGGACGAGGCTTGCCGCGCTGCGCGCCGCGATTTTCGTACCTATTCGGGTAAATCCAGAGCTGAGCGTGCCGTGTTCCTGCGTACGATTGCGGACCAAATGGATGTGCTGGGGGATGAAATCACCCAGATCGGTATGGCCGAAACCGGCCTACCCGAAGCGCGCTTGGTGGGTGAGCGTGGGCGCACAACCGGACAACTACGCATGTTCGCCGACCTGATTGAAGAAACCGGCTATCTTGATATCCGCAAAGACGGCGCATTACCTGACAGGACGCCACTCCCCCGTCCTGATTTGCGCCTGACGCACAAAGCCATCGGCCCTGTGGCCGTCTTTGGTGCGTCAAACTTCCCGCTCGCCTTCTCAACGGCGGGCGGGGATACGGCCTCGGCCTTGGCTGCAGGCTGTCCAGTCATCGTCAAAGGGCACAGCGCTCACGCCGGTACCGCCGAGTTGGTGGCACAGGCCATCGCAAAAGCGATAGAGATCTGCGGTATGCCCCCAGGTACGTTTCAAATTGTGCAAGGTTCAGGCCGGGAGGTCGGCTCGGCCCTTGTTCAGCATCCTGAGATTCGGGCGGTTGGTTTCACCGGGTCTCTGGCCGGTGGACGTGCCCTTTATGATCTATGCCATGCGCGCCCGCAGCCCATCCCATTCTATGGTGAGCTGGGTTCGGTCAATCCAATGTTCTGCTTGCCTGCCGCGATGGCTGCGCGCGCTGCTGAGATCGGGGCAGGGTGGGCCGCGTCCCTGACAATGGGCGCGGGTCAATTCTGCACCAACCCCGGCGTCGCTGTCATGCTGGCCGGGCCTGAATCTGATACGCTGGAATCGGCCTGTGTGGCCGCGCTGAATGATACGGCTGAACAGAAGATGCTGACAGACGGTATCCACGAGGCTTTCGAACAAGGCGTTCGCGAGTTCCGCGACCTGATGGTCGAGGTTACGTCTTGCGGGGCGGCAACCGGAAAACGAGCGGCCGTTCCGGCGCTGTTCAAGGTCAGCGCCAAGGAATGGATGGCAAATCCAAAGCTGCAGCACGAAGTCTTTGGGGCGGCGGGTATACTCGTTCGCTGTGACGACATTGACGAGTTGCGGGCGGTTGCTGAGTGCATTGAGGGTCAGCTGACATTGACCTTGCACCTAGATGATGCAGACGCAGAACTTGCCAGCAACCTGATGCCGGTGCTGGAAGAAAAGGCAGGCCGTTTGCTTGCCAATGGTTTCCCGACCGGGGTCGAGGTGTGTTCCGCGATGATGCATGGCGGGCCTTATCCGGCAAGCACAGATGTTCGCGCCACGTCGGTTGGTACCCTGGGGATCGTTCGCTGGCTGCGGCCTGTAAGCTATCAGAATATGCCTGCGGCGCTTTTGCCCAGCGAATTGCAGGGCTGACGTTCTGAGATTGTGACCGGGAACAAGGTGGTCTAACTTCTGCCCAAAGGCGGTAGTTGCATGACGAACAAGATTCCCGGTCGCACACATGTCACCATGCGAGATGTCGCCAAAGCGGCAGGCGTTTCGCGGATGACGGTCAGTCGGGCACTGAAGAAAAACAGCCCTATTTCCAAAGAAACCCGGGACCATATCCTGCAAGTTGTCAAGCAGATGAATTATGTGCCTGACCAGATGGCGGGTTCTCTGACGACAAAGAAATCCGGCTTTGTGGCGGTGCTTTTGCCCTCTTTGAACAACTTGCACTTCGCGTTGACGGTTCAAAGCCTGACGGAAGAGCTGGAAAAGGTGGGTCTTCAACTGCTGCTGGGGCACACGGACTATTCGGCCGAGCGCGAGGAACAGTTGGTCGAAACCATGTTGCGCCGCCGCCCGGAAGCGATCGTTCTCTCATACGACGGTCATACACAGCGTACGCTTGATTTGCTGGCCGACGTATCGGTGCCCATCGTGGAAATCTGGGAAAAACCGAAACATCCCATTGCGCACACGGTTGGGTTTTCGAACTCCAAAGCCGCCTATGACATGACGAAGGCGCTAATTGAGCGTGGCTTTAAGAACATTGTTTTTCTTGGCGAAGGACAGGATGACTGGACCCGAGGCGCAGCACGCCGGGACGGTTTTGAGCAGGCCATGCGCAGTTCAGGGCTGGACTCAAAAGCACAGATCATGTTGGGAACGCCGCCGCTAACCATCGAAAATGGTGCCGCTGCTGTAGACGTTATTTTGGAGCAATACCCCGAGGTAGAATGCGTGTTTTGCGTGTCGGACATGGCGGCCTTTGGTGTTCAGAGCCGCCTTTTGCAAATTGGTAAATCGGTGCCAAAGGACATCTCTGTCGTAGGGTTTGGGAATTTTGAGGTTTCGCGGTTCAGTTCCCCCTCGATTTCCACCGTTGTTGTTGATCCGACCGAGATTGGGCGGCAAACTGGCAAGCTTATTTCGCGGCTTTTGGGCGAGGAAGAAAGCCCAACAGATTCGCCTCGTCACGTAACGCTGACACCGCGCGTCGAGTTTCGCGAAAGCTGTAAGCCCCTTTAATTTTCTAAACCTTTGATTAGGATGCATATAATTTACTATGTGACCGGTCACATAACTGATATTGTGACCGGTAACAAAGGGTGGAGGAGCAATGCCCCGGATACGGTTGGAAGGCCTCGTGAAACGGTACGGGGACTTTGAGGTTCTGCATGGAATTGACCTCGAGATGGAGGAGAATGAGTTTACGGTCTTTGTCGGGCCGTCCGGCTGCGGGAAGTCCACGACACTTCGCATGATCGCCGGGCTCGAGACGGTGTCGGACGGTGAGATTTTCATTGATGAAAAGCCGGTCAGCCATCTGGAACCCAAGGCCCGTGATCTGGCCATGGTGTTTCAGGACTATGCGCTCTACCCGCATCTCGACGTAGCGCGGAATATGTCTTTCGCGTTGCGGCTGCAGAAAGTCCCGAAAGCTGAGATTGACAGGAAGGTGGGCGAGGTCGCCAAGATGCTGGGTCTCACCGATTATCTGCATCGCAAGCCGGGCGAGTTGTCAGGGGGACAGCGCCAGCGTGTCGCAATGGGGCGGGCCCTGACGCGCGACAGCAGTACCTTTCTGTTCGACGAACCGCTGTCCAATCTGGACGCCAAGCTACGCGGGCAGATGCGGGCTGAGCTGGCGCTGATGCGTCAACAGGTGCAGAAAAACATGATCTACGTCACCCACGATCAGATCGAGGCGATGACACTCGCCGACAGGATCGTGGTGATGCATGGCGGGTACATTCAGCAGCAAGGCACACCGGAAGAACTGTACAAGCGCCCGGCCAACAAGTTTGTCGCCGGCTTCCTCGGATCGCCTCCGATGAATTTTCTGGATGCGACGGTCGAAGACCGAAGTGGCCGGCTGTTTGTGACCGGGGCAGGCTTTGCCATCGGTCTAAGCCAGGAACGTCAGAAAACACTATCGGACGCTGACCTGAGCAACGTCATCCTCGGTATCCGACCTTCTGACCTGAGCTACAACCCCGATGCCCCGGAAGCCGCCAGTTTGGACCTGAAGGTTGTGGTGTCGGAATATATCGGCGCGCAATCGGTTCTGATCTGTGACTGCGCAGGTCAAAAAGTTGAGGTCGAACTGAAATCGGACACACCCATCGCCTTGGGTGAAACTCTTCGGTTCGAAGTCAACGCAGACGCAATTCATCTCTTTGATCGCGAGAGGGAGGTCGCCCTTTAACAGCGGCCCAAGACCAGCATGGGAGGAGCAAATGCTGAACTTACTTAAACAAACCGGTGTGGGCGTCGCGGCCTTGGCGCTGACGACAGGGTTGGTCGCTGCCAGCCCATATGAACCTTATGAAGGCACGACATTGGTTGTGAACTTCCCGGCCCATCCGCA
The DNA here is from genome assembly GCF_056540745.1 of Ruegeria sp. AM1. Taxonomy (NCBI): domain Bacteria; kingdom Pseudomonadati; phylum Pseudomonadota; class Alphaproteobacteria; order Rhodobacterales; family Roseobacteraceae; genus Ruegeria; species Ruegeria sp. AM1. The sequence goes on along the minus strand of NZ_JBQFXH010000016.1, from coordinate 4,895 downwards.
TTTTGATGCGGTCATGCAGGTGCTGCCGCAATTCACGGAAGAAACCGGAATTCGCGTGGAAGTCGACCAGCTTCAATACCTGAAAATGCGCGAGAAGCAGACACTGGAACTGACCAAGAACAAAGGCGATTATGACCTGATCGCTTATGTGGTGTTTTCCAAGGCTGACTATGTTTATGCCGACCAGTTGGAGAACCTCGCCAAATACTTCATGAATCCCGCGCTCGCAGATCCGGCCTATGACGCGGATGATCTGATTGATGGCTATGTCGGCAACATCGGTGTCGCGGGCGGCAGCAAAGGGTATCTACCGGGACCTACCGGGTCGCTGTTTGGCATCCCCTTCGGGTCAGAGACATCAATCCTCGGGTATCGCAAAGACATCTTTGAAAAGCATGGTCTTGAGGTTCCTGAGACCTACGACGAGTTGCTGGAACTGGCGTGTAAAATACCCGAGCTGGAACCCGGCATGGGTGGGTTGGCATCGCGCGCGGCCTCGGGGCATCACGCATCGCACGCCTACCTGCTGCACCTCGCTCCTCTGGGCGGTCGCATCTTCGATGAAAACTGGAACCCGATTATGAACAATGCTGAGGGGGTCAAAGCGGCCGAAGCGTTGAAGACAATTGTCGATTGTGGTGCAGAGGGGGCCGAGACCTTCGGGTTCGCCGAAGCAGGCGCATCTTTCCTGCAGGGCAATTCAGCTATGTTCCTCGATTCCACCGTGTTTGCAGGTCAGGTGAACAACCCCGAGAAATCAAAGGTTGTGGGTCAAATCGGCTGGGCTCCGCATCCCGAAGGCGCGCGCCGTGGCAGTCAGACCGGTGGGTTTGGCATTGGTATCCCGACAAACGCCCAGAACAAAGATGCTGCTTTCCTGCTGATGCAATGGCTAACCTCGAAAGAGGCCGACAAGGCAATCGCGATTGCCGGAGGCAACCCATCCCGGTTCTCGACGCACTCCGATCCGGATGTACTGGCAGAGCAGCCGCATCTTGAGGTGTTTGGCGAGGCGCTCAAACACGCTGATCCCGACTGGCGTCCGATCATCCCGGTCTGGGGTAAGATCAATGCTGATCTGGGGACAACGCTCAGCCAGGTTCTGACCGAAGATCTGGATATCCAGACAGCGCTGGATGGTGTAGCTGAACGCAGCAAAGCGATCATGGATGACGCCGGCTACTACACCTGGCAGCAATAGGTTCTCCCCGAGGTAGTGCCTGAGGTTTTGCTCGGGCGCTGCCTCCCAAGACGATACTCCAACAAGTCAAAGGGTCGCTGTCATGAGCGCTGTCGCACGGGCCAATCGGCTCACCCCATATCTGTTTCTTGCGCCTGCAGCGCTCGTGCTGATCTTCGCGTTGCTTTATCCGATCGGGTATATGATCTACGCCAGTTTCCTCGACTGGAGCCCCAGCCAACGGATTGGTCAGGCCGAGTTTGTTGGACTTAAGAATTATTTCAATCTTCTGCATGACAGCGCGTTTCACGAAAGCTTCTGGGTCACGATCAAGTTTGCCTTCGTCGTGGTGACGCTGGAGATGGCACTGGGTGTTGGTCTGGCTTTGCTGCTGGACCGGAACATTCGCGGGATGTCTATGCTGCGGACTGTTTTCATCCTGCCCATGATGATTGCCCCCATCGTGGTCGGCCTGATGTGGCGCTATATGTATCACCCGACGGTCGGCATCTTTAACCGTACGATTAAGAGCCTGGGGTTTGAGGAAGGTATTCCATGGCTGTCGGACAGCACGTGGTCGTTTATTGCTGTTGTAATTGCCGATGTCTGGCAGTGGACACCCTTTATTTTCATTCTCGCGTTGGCGGCTATGCAGTCGCTGCCGCGGTCCGCATTGGAAGCAGCTGAGATCGACGGCGCAAGCGAGTGGCAGAAGATCACCATGATCAAAATACCGCTGATGATGCCGGTTTTGATCGTGACCCTGCTATTGCGGCTGATCGATGCGTTCAAAGTGCTCGAGGTTATTCTGGTTCTGACCAATGGCGGTCCCGGTCTTTCTACCGAGATCATCGCCTTGCGTATCTTCCGCACCGCTCAGGAGTTTCAGGAACTGGGTGAGGCCGCCGCGATGTCGAATGTCCTGTTGCTGATGCTGATGGGGCTGACCGTGGGGATGTTCATGTACACCAAGGTTCAAGAGGCCCGAGCCGCCAGAATGCGTGCCGCCGCCGAGCAAACGGAAAGCTGAAGATCATGGCTATTCAGACCGAAAAACAAAATCCGGCTTTCTATGCTTTGCTGGCTGCGCTGGTAGTCATGTCAGCGGGGCCGATCCTTTTGATGCTGGCAACGTCCTTCAAAATGAATGTCGACATATATGATGAAAGCGTGTCGGCCTTTTTCTTCACCCCAACGATCAGGAACTATGAAACGGTCTTGTGCGACGTGCTGTGGTACAACCCGGATCACGTGCAGTATTGCGATCCAACCTTCGGGCGAGCTCTGCGCAACTCTCTGATCGTGGCGACAATCTCGACGGGTATCACGCTTCTGATTGGCTGCATGGCGGCATACGCTCTGGTCCGGTTTCGCTTTATGGGCCGTGGTGCCGTTTCAATGACAACATTGATGATGCGGATGGTCCCGCCTGCTGTGTTGCTGGTTCCAGTATTTGGCATTTGGACGTTCCAGTATCATCTGGATCAATCCTATGCCGGAATCATTCTGGTTTACACGGCGATGAATCTGCCATTTGTGATCTGGATTTTGCAGAGCTTTATCGTACAGGTTCCCATACAGCTGGAAGAAGCGGCGCGTATGGATGGTGCTAACCCCTTTCAGGTATTCTATCTGGTTGTTCTGCCGATCATCAAACCCGGCCTTGCGGCGGCTGCGATCTTCACATTCCGCATCGCCTGGAATGAGTTCCTTTTGGCCAATGCCCTGCTTGGCAGATCGACACGGACAGTGCCTGTCACCATCGTGAACTCAATCACCGAATATGACATCGATTGGGGTGTGATCATGGCCACGGGCATGTTGTTGGCCGTACCGCCGATCATTTTCACATTTGTGGCTTCGCGGCAGATCATCACCGGTATGACAGCGGGGGCTGTGAAGGGCTGATGATCGATTGGCTGCTTTCACCTATCGATTCAACGCGTGGACATGACGTCGGTTTCTTCGTGTCTTGGCATGCTCGGTGCATGGTGATTGCCTGGGGTGTGATCTGTCCTGCCGCGATCTTGGCAGCGCGTTACCTCAAGATCCTGCCTGGTCAGAATTGGCCGCATGAGTTGGACAATCGGTTCTGGTGGGTGTGCCACTGGAAAGGGCAGACCTTTGCCTATGTATTGTCACTCATTGGGTTTGGGCTTGTCCTTGTTAACACAGGAGAGCGCCCTGACGCTTGGCTGCATGCGACTCTGGGCTATACGGTTCTTGGTCTGGGAACGACACAAGTTATTTTAGGCATTTTCCGAGGCAGCAAAGGGGGCCCCACGGCACCCGCAAGCGATGGCAGTCTGTCTGGCGATCACTACGATATGACAGCGTGGCGAGTCGCATTTGAGCATATTCACCGCGCGTTGGGATATTTTGCGCTGCTTTTGGCGGCGCTCGCTGTCCTCAGCGGGCTTTGGTTGTCGAACGCGCCGCGCTGGATGTGGATTATGATCACCGGATATTGGTTCCTTTTGATTGCCGTTGCCATTTTCCTGCAGCGCTCTGGCCGAGCACATGATACATATCAGGCGATTTGGGGGCCGGACCCATCATTGCCAGGTAACAGAAGAGCAAAAATGGGATGGGGTACTGTCCGGCCCGGGGACCAATTGGAGAACCCCTCAAGCGAAGGAGCAGAATAGTGTTTGGCGTCTTAGAAGGTACCGGGTTTGAGGTCATCGAAAAAGAGTTTGAAAGCTGTTTCATCGGCCATGCCCGCGTTGAAAGGCTATGGACAGGTGCGCGCTGGACGGAAGGACCTGCCTGGTTTGCTGCTGGACGCTATCTGGTGTGGTCCGATATTCCCAACAATCGGATGATGCGTTGGGATGATACGGATGGTTCGGTGTCGGTGTTCCGCGAGCCTGCAAACAACTCCAATGGTCATACGGTTGATGGGCAGGGACGTTTGGTTTCCTGCGAGCATTTGACCCGCCGGGTGACCCGCACAGAACATGATGGATCTATCACCATTCTAGCAGATGCTTGGGAAGGCAAGCGGCTCAATTCTCCGAATGACGTAGTCGTTAGATCAGATGGCTCAATCTGGTTCACCGACCCGTCTTACGGGATCATGATGGACTATGAAGGAGAGCGTGCCGAAAGCGAGATTGGTGCCTGCCATGTTTATCGTGTCGATCCCGACACGAAAGAGGTGACAGCGGTCGCGACGGATTTTATGAAACCAAACGGTCTGGCCTTTTCACGTGACGGCAAGACGCTCTTTGTGGCGGATACTGGTGGTACTCATACACCGGGTGGTCCCGCGCATGTCCGCAAGTTTTCGGTTAGCGATGATGGTAAATCTCTCTCCGGAGGCGATGTTTTTGCCGAATGTACAAACGGGTTTTTTGACGGGTTCCGGCTGGATCGGGATGGCCGTATTTGGAGCTCAGCCGCTGACGGCGTGCATTGCATCAATTCCCAAGGAGTTTTGATCGGGAAAGTGCATATTCCTGAAATTGTCTCGAATGTCTGCTTTGGTGGCGCGAAGCTAAATCGGCTTTTTGTAACGGCGACCAGCTCGCTCTATTCAATTTTCTTGAATGTGAATGGAGGAAGGTAAACCCCGGCGAAGCAAAGCTACGGCATTTTATAGCTAGGGTCAGGACTCATAGCCAATAGATGACGGTAGCCGCCAGTGCGATGGCTGAGAGGAAGACCTTTGGGCACCTGTCGTATCGGGTTGCCACTCGCCGCCAATCTTTCA
>NZ_JBQFXH010000015.1:0-53765 GCF_056540745.1 Ruegeria sp. AM1 | reverse complement strand
CGGCATGGCGAGTATTGAAGACGGGGGTGAACTGGATCAGGACGGGGGCACGTTTAACGTAACCGGTCTGCTGTCCACCACAGGCACTGGCACCATCAATCTTGATGACGGTGTTCTCAATGCCAACGGGGATATGCTCAATGGCGGCATCACCACGATAAACGGGACGGGAGATTTTAACCTGTCTGGTCGTCTTGATAATGGTGGTACCTTTAACGTGCTGGGTGGTGCAGCACCGGCTCAGATCGAAAGTATCACCAATTCAGGCACAATGACTGTGGTAGCCGGGGCTGCGATATCGGATGTGACTACCGCGACAGTCACCACAGGCGCAACGCTTGATCTGGAAGGTACGTTCACCTTTACGCTAGGTGAGGACACCTTCGATGTTGCGGGGATTCTGACCGGTGCAGGAACCATCGACATGCTCGACGGCGATGACATGCTGACCTTTGTTGGTAGTGCGGATCTGTCGGGTTTAACCGGTCTGGTTGATGGTGGATCTGGAACGGACGACAATGTCCTGTTCGATGGATGGGATGGCACCGTGGATGGTTCTGCCTTCCAGAACTGGGAAGCGATCACCGTTGTGGACGGCGCAGTTGAATTTGGACCGACCTTGACTGTTGGCAATGGGCCCGGGCACGGGATGATTGCGGGGGCTGGTGGTGTCATCAGCAACTGGGGTGATTTCGATCTGACCGGTGATCTGGTGACACTTGCGGGTGGCAGGTACCAAAACACCTCTGGCTCCATGTCGATGATCAACGTCATTGGAAGCATCCGCAATGCCGGAGCAATCGATCTTCGGGATAATGTGACCGGAGATGTTCTTCAGGTGAGTGGCGACTATTCCGGTGATGGTGCATTACAGCTCGACGCCGATGCCACAGGCGATGTTGCTGATACACTGGTGATTGCCGGTGACGTCGTTGCAGGTGGAACTACGATTTTTGTAGCGGATATCACTTCTGGGGAGGCCACCGGCAATGACATACTCCTCGTCGACGTTCAGGGTGCAACTTCTGAGGGCGATTTTCAGCTCGCGGGGGATACCGTGGATCTTGGCGGGGTTGGATATGGGCTTGTCCTTGTTGGGTCTCAGTGGTTCTTGCAGCGCCAGTTCCTGCCGTCGAACCTGATCTATGAAGCCTACCCGCAAAACCTGAATGCTCTGAACACGCTCGAAGGTCATAGCCAGCGCGTTCAAGGGCGGGCGTGGCTGGCTGGCGGTGACCCACTGTGCAGCGATGCGATCCATCCTGAGACCGAGACCCACCAGGACAGCCGTGACTGTGGAGAAGCCGGCCTTTGGATGAAGGTTTCTGGTGGCAGGTCAGACCTTGACCTCAGCACCTCAACTACCGCGCTGGAACTTGGCGCCACGGATTCCGAATACGACATCAGCTCGTTTAAATATGAAATGGGCGTGGAAACACTTCTCGGAGAGTACAGTAGTGGCCGCCTTGTCGGTGGGTTCCGTGCTTTTTATGGGTCTGCTTCTTTGTCCGGATCTTCGTTGATTGGTAGTGGAAGTGCCGACACCGACGCCGTAGGAGTTGGCACGACCCTCACGTGGTATGACGATTCCGGTTTGTATGTCGACGCACAGCTGCAATATGCGGATTTCGAAAGCGATCTGTCTTTCGACGGGGCACCCTTGATTGAGGACAACAGCGGCTCAGGCTATGCGGCCTCTCTTGAGATCGGCAAGACCATTGCGTTGAGTGATGTATTCTCGATCACGCCAGAAATGCAGTACATGTACTATGACGTGGATTTCGACAGTTTCACCGGCGCCAATGGTGAGATCGTCTCGCTCGAAGATGGCTCGACCTCGGAGCTTCGGGTGGGCGGCGTCCTGGAATATCGATCGCCTGGCCGCGGCGATGCGCAAAGCAGCATCTACCTGTCGGCCAATGTATTCCATCTGTTCGATGGGACCACAGCGGTGCGGTCAGACGATACTACGCTGATACAGGAATCCCGTCCATGGCGGGGAGAAATCGGACTTGGTGGGTCTTATGAATGGTTTTCCTCCAATGGAACCCGCTCAGCAATCTATGCCGAAATGACGGCTGGTTCGGTGCTCGGATCCAGTCTGAGTTCGGGTAAATCACTGGGGGGCAGCTTTGGTGTCAAGATCGAGTTCTGAATGGGTACTACGTATAGGTCTGCGTGCCGGCCTCAAGAGTCTGTTTCTTGCAGCCGCTGGGTTTGCACTGACAACTGGTGCAGGGTCCGCGCAGGAGCCCAACGCGCTGTCAGAAACCTACGGTGTCTGGGCGGTGCAGTGCAAAACCGCCAAAGCGCCCGAGGGCGATGACACAAAACGCACCTGCCAGGTTTCTCAGGAACTCAGGCAAGCCGACACACAACAAAGGGTCATTTCTGCTGTTTTCACCACAAATCCCGACAAGCTGACCCTTATTACACCACTTGGCCTACAACTCCGGGAAGGCGTCAAGTTTTCCACCGGGAATGGCGATCTCCCGATGGGATCCTTTTCGACCTGCCTGCAATCTGTCGGGTGTGTCGCTGATATTGCAGCAGACGCTGATGTAATGAAAAACCTGCGGTCTTCCCAAACGCTCACTGTTCTTATGATGAGTATCAATGGTCAGAAACTACAAGCCGATTTGTCTCTAACTGGATTCAAAGATGCAGTCGAAAGACTGCGAGCGCTTCAATAGAACCGTAGACAGCATGATAGCCGCGCCATCCGGAGGTTTTCGCTCAAGTATCTAAGGAAATAGCACCAATTAATTTCGAATTAACACTAGATCATTGGAGCATCGACAAATGCCTGACTTTGATTTTGGAATATATCGTCTTGCCAACATCGGAGGTACGAACGGTTTCCAATTTGGTGGCACAGTCACCGTTCGCGATGACAACGGTTTTCGGGATACGATTTTTGACGATATTGAACAAGCTCCGCCATTTGAAACAAACGGTGACCAGAGGATCATTGCTTCCAACATCAGTGAGTTAGACGTAGGAGATACTGTCCGGTCGCGCGGCCTTTATCGAATGACAAACAACGATACTGGGGAGACTTTTGATGACATCTTCGAGGTGTTTTCCCAGACAGCGGGTAACCCCCCAGGGCAATTGTTTGTTTTTTCCTCCCCGCCACCGGCTTGGCTGTTCGACAATACAAATCGCACGCTTTCACTCATCAATTCCGATGGAACGATTGCCTATACCAGCATTGACGATACTATCGTCTGTTTTGCCGCCGGCACGTTGATACAGGCAGATGGTGGGTGCGAGCTTCCGGTAGAAACTCTGGGAGTTGGAGACCGCGTGCGGACACTGGACGGTTCAGCTCAGGTTATTCGCTGGATTGGGTCTCGCAAAGTTAGGCCCGTTGAGTTGCAGTCCAACCCTAAGTTGCGCCCTGTTCGTATCACCGCTGGAGCGTTGGGGTGCAGCCTGCCCAGGCAAGATCTTTTGGTTTCACGTCAACACCGCGTTCTGGTGCGCTCCAGAATTGTAGAACGCATGTTTGGAATCACCGAAACACTAGTACCGGCAATCAAGATGGTTGGCATAGAGGGCATTGACGTTGTTGATGACCTGTCCGAAGTTGAGTACTTCCACATACTCTTCGATAAACATGAAGTCATCTATTCCAATGGGGCTCCAACAGAAAGCTTGTTTACAGGACCTGAAGCGATGAAAGCTATTTCAGCCGAAGCTCGGGCGGAAATCGAAAAGCTTTTTCCGGAAATCTGCGAGCCAGGCTTCTTGCCAGTTCCGGCGCGGTTCATCCCCAGTAAGGGCAAACAAATAAAGCAACTTGCGATGCGTCACCACAAAAACGGCAGACCGTTGCTCGAGGTATTTTGACGGAATGTGGCTCTGCTGATTGTTCGCAAGCTTATGATATCGAGTTCGATGGGTGAAGGTCCTAAAGTCTTAAAACATAGGCTCTCGATATTCGCAAAAAGTAAACAAATAAGCAACTTGGTGCGTTGCCATATGTAAAACAAAACGCATTGGTCGCCTGACCGTGATTTTAGACACCTCACTGCATTGGGTATGATCGAGAACATCGCAGAATCGCGACAACTTTTACCTTGTGAACGCTTGTTAAACATTGCAACGTCGTTCTAATTATTAGTTCAAAATAATGAGGTAGCTTCATATGCCCGGAAAGTTCGAAGTCTTTGAAGACAAAGCTGGGGAATATCGGTTTCGACTGAAGGCAGGCAATGGCGAAGTCATTCTGGCCAGTGAAGGCTATGTCCAAAAAACCAGTGCGGAAAACGGTATTACATCAGTTAAGAAAAACGCACCGAGTGATGACAGATACGAGCGTAAGGAAACCAAATCTGGCGGGTATATGTTTAATCTTAAAGCCAGCAATGGGCAGGTTGTCGGGACCAGCGAAACTTATTCCAGTGCGGCCGCTCGGGATAACGGTATTGAATCCGTCAAACGTAATGCTCCTGAAGCACGTGTCGAAGATCTGAGCTAAGTTGGACAGCACACTCGTCCTGTAAACGTCATATAAGCGGGAGCGAACCCAGCATCGGGTGCTTCTTGGCAGCGCATTGAAGCACGTCGAGTATCGAGTGTTTCTGTATTAGCTTTGCCATTAACCTAGGAACCCTTGCTCACTGCGTGTCATTCTCTTCACTAGCTTAGTTCCACTAGGTATCGAAGTCGTACCCGCTAACCGCGCTAGATTGCTAAAAACCTAGCTGATCTGGATTTTCAAACACTGGGCCAAGTTACGTGACTAAGTAGGGGTTTATTGTTCTTCAGATGCCGTGCGATCAGTTTTTTTTGTTGTCTAGCGCATGGAATGTATCGAGCGGGTTCCAGCGGATAGGACAGGTCTCGAGTTTCTGGGAAAATCGTCAAGATTTCTTCTCGCGATTCTAAACTTAAAGCTTTCAAAGCCTCTGGACCGGTAAATAAGCTTTCGCTTGGTGCACCCTCGGCGTAGATGATCTCATGCTGGTCAAAAAGCAGATGGAAGTACTCCACTTGCCTGACAGATTCATCTGAGAAAACACCTGGCAAGTTAGTCAGTTTGACCGCCGGAACGAGAACTTCGATTTCTCCAAACATGCGCTCTGCAATCTTAGACTGTACCAACATTCGGTGCTGGCGCGAAACAAGTAGGTCGCGCTTCGGTAGCCCGTGCCCCAGAGACCCTGCTGTGATACGGATTGGGCAAAGCTTGGGGTTTGCACGAAGTGCTTTGCAACGAAATTCGCGATGACCTATCCAGCGTATTTGAGATGACGATCCCTCTGCGGTCAGAACCTTGTCTCCTGGGTTCAGTCCGCAGATCGAAACCTCTCCTCGATCTGTTAGTATCGTAGTGCCGCGCGTGAAGCAGGTGACAAAATCTGTAACGTCGATCGGCGGCTGACCTGCAGAGCCGGGGCCTTCAGCCGCTGAAATGACTTCCAAAGCAACGCCGCGTGGTGGGAAGTCACCGACAAACGCCAACCCCTCAACTGTGCCAAATGCAGGTGCCGAATTTATGATGTTGACGCCGATTACCTGATAGGTTTCCCCCGTGGCATTGTCGCGCAGCGTGAACTGATACTCGGCCTCTATTCGGGTGTTATCTGGATAGGTTACGCCATTGAGGGTTTGTGCTCCATCAAGCGTCTGATTGCTATCGTTGTCATCAAAATTGGTGTCAGTTCCTCCATCTGAGATATTGAGGGATGTCAGCGCTCCTGGCCCCAACGTCATAAACTCGCCGACTAGATGTGATCCATCGCCTTGGGTTACACCGTCCAGACCCACGCCACCCGTGATGGTGATCGCGCTTTCCGGCAGGACTGCAAGTGTGTAGTCGGCCAACCAACATCCTCCTATCGTGCGTCTCGAATAGTAAAATGCACGCTACATGGCCTAAGCTTTTGGCTTAGCAACCGAAACAGACTGCTTAGCAATAGCTCAAACCCCCTGACAGACACCTTCAGCTCCGACTGCTAACACTGACCCAACGGCGTGGCTGATTGGGATCCTGCATCCTTAAAAATAGGTAAGGTGTCTCGGACCATAGTTTGATACGGTTCGTCTGGTTGTCCAGGATCATATCGCCATCAGAAGAACGGTACACCAAAACGGCATGCCCATTGCGACGCTTGTCGAGTACGGTTGCAATCAAGAGCTTATTAGGATCAACATCCGCTTTGATCAGTTCTTTCTTTTTTAGCAGCGCAAAGTCTTCGCAGTCACCACCAATGGATGTCGGCAAAGTCCAAAGATCACGTGTTCTATACTGGCGCTGATCTCCAACCTCTCGGTTTGAAGTATTTACCTCATGATTGATCCGTTTGATGATTTGTAGTTCATGCTGACTGCTGTGAGAAATAGAGCGCTTACTGGAACACACCCAACTGTATTGCTGACACAAGTGAATAGCACCCGAAGGAGGGGGCGATGCGGCAATTACCTTCAGGAATCGTGCCTCTGAAGCGGTAGTTTCTGAACCCGGTAGCGAGATACTACCTATCACGCCAAACACCACCAAAACTCTTATTGGTATTGGCGCAATCTGCCTAGCAGCGGTCTTCATTTGATAGCGAAGAGTTTTCATGCCTTTACCTTGGTGCTGTGTTACTTAGCAACTACGATCAGCTAGAGTGTTTTAGAATCTAGGCCTCTTATTTGGTTACACATGACGACCATTGAGTTGAGCCAAGCGTGTCACTTGATCAATCCCATAGTGGAGAGGAGATATGTTAAAACAGCGCTCCCAGCCGTCGCTATGAGAAAAAATGGAAGAGCGGGTATTTGTTTTTTTGTTTTGGTCTCGTATGGGTATCGTGTCCCGCATCTCCAACAGAAAGGGTCCTCTCTGGATACTAGGTAAGCTCTGCAGTTCCTGCAGTTGCCATGTTCAGGCACCTCATCAATCCTAGCCGCACTTGTTTGTGCTTTAAGGCTAACTTCTCGAAATAGCCTACAGTTGTTAATTTCCATTTTTTTGGCGTAGTCCCTCGTTAACGCAAAGTCTGTCAGCCTCAGGAATTGACATGCCATCAGGAGCCTAAACAGCCCTATCCCAGACTGTTAACCCCGTGGTATATAGCTGACAGATCACATCCCCTGGGGTGTTTCTAATTCAACAGGGGCGGTCTCAAGAAAGGCAGTGCCGCATCCGGATAAGCTCGAAGCAGTTGTGAATGCGGCTACCTTTGCTGTGCATCGGATGTTCGTTCCTCCTACGTTTACGCGAGTGAGTGGCAAAAGTGAGTGGTGTTATGTAGCTGAGATGCGCCGACATCTCGACGCGTACCAAATCCATTCCTTGGTAAGTGTCGGAGTTTGTGAGGCTCTGACTGTCTCCTTATGCTTGGGCGTTGCACCGAACGGAGGGGGCCGGGCCGTAGCCAAATTTCGGTGCAACGCTAGGATACGCCGCAAGCGCACCCTGGGTTGGTTGGTGGTGGGGTGTTGGGCAGTTAGGTTTGGCTGAACGGATAGGCCAATCTTGTTATTTGTAGTTACTCTCTAACCTCGTCATTCCTCATTAGTTCTCGAACTTTTTTGCGCTGATGCAAATGCTGAGGCGAATAAATCTATCTCGCAATTTTGAGTCTAAATGATTCGTCCAAGGGACCGTTATCCGGGATGCGAGACCAAGACATCAAACAATTCCAAAGAAATCCGAGGGGAGGCTTGCAGAATTATCCGATTTGCGAAATCAGTCCGCGCAGCGCCAGAATGCATATTTGGTTTTACCAAACTAATGATTACCTTTTTACAAAATCGTTACAAAATTTACCGATAACAATCGAGGCTGAAACTCTTTAATTGTTCACTATTTCGTGCTTCTCCAATTGATTTAGATCAAGTTGCTGCTCATAGTATATTAATAAATTCCAAATTTATGACTCGAAACACTTCAAGAACTGCTCGCGAGACGCTTCCCGTCTCAGTTTTACTTTCTCATGCACTTGGCGCTACCCTATCGCTATCCGGCCTGCGGCGCAGCGAAGGAAGCCAACAATGACGGATCAGGAGCCGCGAGCATATCCGATTGGTGAAAAACAACTGCCGCAGCGATGGACACACACCTTTTATAACATCGATGATCAAGCGGCCTGTTTGGCGGGTTACGATCAGCAGTATCAACAAATGAGCGCGGGCCTTTACAAGGGACGATTTGAAACGATCGACATTGATTCAGAGCTTGGTCTCTACTTTGAAACCTTTAACCAAAGAATGGATCAATGGGGAGCATCTCCGCCAGACCGCTACGGGTTTGCTTTTTTCACACACGGGAATTTGGAGAGTGCATTTGGCAGGGTCAGCTTTACAGGTGATCATGTTCTTATAATGCCACCCGGGCAGTCATTTGATTGCAGAGCCGAAGCCAATACCGGGTTCTGCGTTGTAAGTGTCGACAAAGTGACTTTTGAGAATGCTCTCGGTGACGCTCACTTAAGAGATGATGTCTGCAAGCGCATTGGGATGTCGACGCAGTTTTTTGTGCATTCGACCACTCTCAAACACCTTCGAGGTTCCGTCGCGTTTCTGGCGCGCCTCGCTTCAGGTGAAGATCAACATGCCTTTCCGGGCGTCATGCAGAGTTCGAAACGGGCGCTTATCAATCTCCTGGTTGGCATTGCATCAGATGCCTATGTCGCCACCTCGCTTTTGGAGCAAGAGAAGCGGAATCATCGGGCGCGATTGGCAGGAGCAGCTCAACGAGAATTTCGGGAGAACCTGGGTACAAACTTTTCGCCACAAGAGCTGGCGGATCGCCTTGGCGTCTCTCGCAGATCTCTTGAGAAAATTTTTCGTGAGTTTTTTCAACAGAGTCCGTTGGAATACAACAAAGCAGTAAAGCTCAACAGTTTTCGATCAGCCTTGCTGAAGCAGGAGAACCAGGGGCAAACCATTGGTGATATCGCGGCGCAGTTCGATATCTGGCATCTCGGCTGGCTATCAAGCGATTATCGGGAGTTCTTTGGTGAACTCCCGTCGGAGACACGCAAACGCGCGGAAAAGAGCACAGTACTGAAGCCCTAGGAGAAATGAAGGGGTTTGTTGTTTTTGAGATGCCGTTCAATAAGTTTTTTCTGCAGGCTCCCGGAAGGAATGTAGCGCGCAGGCTTAGGATCGTAGTCCAGTTTTTCAATGTCTGGAAAAATAGTTAGAATCTCTTCGCGAGCTTCGGGACCGATCGATTTCAGAGCTTCGCGGCCCGTAAACAGACTTTCGGTCGGCGCTCCTTCTGCAAAGATGATTTCGTGGTCATCCAACAGCACATGAAAATACTGCATTACTTCGGTGATCTCTTGAACAAACACTCCTGGGAGTACCGTGAGCTTGATCGCCGGGATTAGTACTTCCGAGATACCAAACATACGCTCAGCGATTTTGGATTGCACAAGCATCCGGTGCTGTCGTGACACCAGCAGATCTCTTGTTGGTCGCCCATCCCCAAGCGCGCCCGCAGCAATGCAAACGGGCCGCAGCTTTGGGTTGCGTTGCATCCGCTGAACTGAGATCGACTGGCGGAAAACTCTGCGTATTGCGCCCGTCGACTCCTGAAAACCTTCAGACTTTGGAAGAGTGATGACTAAGTCACCGGTTTTCAGATCTTGTACTTCAACTTCGCCGTGACTAGTCATCAATCTTGTTCCAGCGGTGAAGCAGGTCAGGACGAAATCGTCCAGGATAAGCACCGATTCGATGCCTCCATTTCCAAATGCTCCACGGATTCGAAGAACTGGGTCGTCGAAGTTCGAGGTGAATGTTATGGTGACGTTGGTCGTTTCATCGTTGTTGACAGAAACGAAGTCTAGAAACTGTGTGTTGCCACTTCCATTCACGTCGATTAATTCAATGTTCAACCCAAAACTTCCAACGCTAGGTCCAATTTCGGAAGCCGAAAATGTTAGGGTGTATTCCTCACCTGATTGAAGACCTACTTCCTGCTCTAATCGATCACCATCCTGTACATCATTATCACCATTTCCGAAGATGACACGGTTGTTGATCGGATCGTGCGTAGGCGCAGTGGGGCCCGCTCCGCTGACCGTCCAACCTGTCAATCCGTTTGAAAAATCTCCGTTTGTGATCAATGGCATAGTTGCTCAATACTCCCTGTGGCTTTCTCCGGCAGTCAGGCCAAGAAGCCCTATACGCGGTATAGTGAAACCCGGGCCTCAGTTTATGTATTGGATCGACATAGTTCAGAGGCGGATTAGCTGAATGATGGAAGGCATTTCGATGGTGGTTATTCGCCGTCTTCTTTTGCCCAATGCGGTTCGTACTTCTCTGCGTGCAGCAGAAGTTACTATGTGCGCAAACTTTCTGTTATCCATCTGGCGAATTTAAAGATGCCCAAAATCGTGTGTGTGCAAGAAGTTCTGTGTGCAGCTATCCATATTGCGAACCCTAGTTAGCAGCGATGCTTTTCAGGGTTTTCGGTGATCCATTTCTAGCGGGATTTGATGAGGGCTTTGGCGAACTCAACACCAATAGAGCAATCTCCTAGAGCCTTTACGTTGCGATTTTCATGCTGCGAGCGCACACAGCGAAAAAAGCTGATGACCGCCTTGGGCTCTCAGTAGCCTTTCGCTGCAGCGTCAACGAAGGCGGCTATCGTTATTGGGTCAGAAATGCTTGACGTTTGGGTCAGAATTGAATGACGCAATTCACCGATTTGTTGAGGTTTTGGAAGTCGATTGAGTCAGAAATCAGTGACGTTCCACACTTCTGTTGAACGTCACAGAAACCTGACCCAACTCTGGAACGTCACACAAACCTGACCCAATCGTCACAGTGCGACCAGGACGGGTAGACGCTAAACATCAGATGGCGCACCAGGCCGAAAACTACTTTTGCAATGAAATTGGCAACAAGCTGCAGATCCGCAGGATGACGCGCTGCAGAAAAGGTCGGCTATGTGAGTCCAGACCTACAAAGTTTTTGCGAAGCGGCGAATGACCGCAAGCGGACACCTATCCCGTTTCCAATTTCTTTCTGAAACCGCGATGTGCGCCGGAATATCCTGCTCTTTCATAGAACCGATGAGCATCACTTCGACCTTCGTGGACGAAGAGTTCGATCAGTCCGCACCCTAACTCCGTTGCTTTGGCCTCGGCAAAGGCGAGCATCTGATTGCCTATGCCGCGCCCTCGATGGGATTTCACGACGCGCACGTCTTCCACCAATGCACGCTTTACGCCTCGGTACGACAAGCCCGGAATGACAGTAAGCTGCAAACAGCCCACCACGGTGTTATCAATCGCTGCAACCAGAACCTGGTTATTGGGATCGCGTTCGATCAGTTTGAAGGCCGAAAGGTAGGTGCTGGCCTGATCTTGCAAGACGCTCTCTCTTTGGCGGCCCTGTTCGTCATCCCAGAGCATGTGAACGATGGTCGCAACGTCAGCAGCATTTGCCCGTCGCACCACCACAATGTCTGAAGGTTTGGATCGGCTGGTTTTCATACAGTGACTGCATCATAAAGGGGCCGTAGCATCAATGATTTGAAGCTAGTGTCGAACGTCACACGAACCTGACCCAACCGTCGTAGTGCGACCAGGACAGGGTGAACGCTTAACATCAGATGGCGCATCAAGCCGACCAGTCCCATTGCAATGAAATTGCTAACAGCTGCAGATCCACACTGTAAATCACCTTCGCTGCAACACGCGTAGAGGGACAAGACGCGGACTAAGCGCTATTTCGCTGCGGTTGTGCCAAGGTCTGCTTCCTGATGCAATCGGAAACCAATACCTTGAGTTTTTCGCAAGCCTTAGCAAAAAAGCTGAAATGCCATTGGCGCTTTCTGAGGACCAGAAGTTTCTAAAGGCGCAGAATACAATCTTCCTCAATACCACTTTTTTCAACGTACCTTTTTTAAGCACGGTTGTCGTCTTTTCGCAGAAGAAACTGGCCTTCTATTCCACTCGCGATGACTATTTTGATTGTACAGGTTTGCAGAAGAAGGCAGAAGTCGTGTCCGCTACGCGCCGTCGAAGACTTCCAAGGCCTTCTTCGCTGCTGCAATTGCGTTCATACACGCTGGCACACCGGCATAAACCGAAACTTGCAGCACAATCTCGACCAATTCTTCTCTCGAAACACCGGTGTTCATCGCGGCGCGCATGTGAAACTCGAGTTGACCCGGAGCTGTGCCCATTGCGGCCAGCATCGCAACGGTCAGCATCTCACGGGTCTTTAGATTGATACCTGGCCGACTGACGATGTCCGCAAACGCATAGCCCAGCACAAGTTCTGTTGTGCCTCGTGCAAAGTCCTCCAGATTGTCCTGAACTCTGCGAGGCGCTCCCGGTTCAAGGGATTCAAGCACTCCCAAAGCTCGGGTCAGACGTGCGGTTTCGTCACTCATGCGCTCACCCCTTTCATGCCTTCTTCTGTGTAACGCTGCCCGCGTATTTCTATTGAGTCCAAGGTCCCTTCCAACTCCGAAGCTTCATCCTGGGTCAGTTTCAGATCAGCGGAGCGGATGTTCTCCTCAAGGTATTTTAGGCATTCCGGTCAGGTCGGAGATCAATTTGGTGAGCTTTTGCTCGGCAATGCCAGAGAGTTTTCGGTTGGAAATCAGAAGGTAGTTTTGTGCTTCTCCACTCTCATAGAGCGCCTTGACCTTTGGAATTTCGTCGCAGATCAACCCGGTAAGCTTGTCAGGATTGCACACCGATGGATCACTGAATGAGGCGTTGATACCGTTTGTGTGTTTGGCCTGAATGATCGTGCAGCCAGTCCAGGGCGCCGCCGCCGATGGGTAGCATTGAGCCGTTCCTTTGAACTTTGCGTCGCGCCCACCGTCCTTGCCGGGTGCGAAACCCATCAGTCCCGGTCCAAACAGTCTCTGACCGATGGCGACCACAACCTTCTCGAACTGGTCGTCGCTCAGATCAAAGTACTGCATCATATCGTTTTGGCCTCAAGTGTTTTGCCATATTTATAAACAAGCTCGTGTTTGCAACAACGTCATTTTACAGAATGTTGGGGTGACGTCCCGCGACCCTTGAGTTGCAGTGGCAATTCTCGCTGCGTCGTGAACGAATGGCGGCTATCGCCGTCGCTGTGCAAAGTAATGAAGCAAGCACATGCAGCGATTTTCGTGCTGCGTGCGCGCGCAGCGTAACTTGAAGACTTCGGGTATGGGCTCTCAGCGGTCTTTTGCGGTGCCTTGCCCCGATGTCCGCTTTGGAAGGCTGTACTGCAGGGATCGAGAGTTGGGGCGAACGGCAGGTTTGGGCCGTCGTTGTTGTAAAATGCTCTTACAAGCCAAAAAGGTAGTTTGAGAGGACCTTTGCCATGATAGCCTGCACAGGCTTGCTATTTGAGAGAAGAATCCGTGGCCGCGAAAGACTTATTCCCAATCCTTATTTCATTGCTCGCACTAGGTCTTTCCGTTCTTGGGGTGGCCACCGACACACGAGGGCTCGCAGTGATCGTGCGTGGGGCGGAACTTGATCCTGAACTCCGAACGTATTCGTTGCATGTATCAATGATCAACACCGGCACTCAGGACATCATGTTCTTTGCACCTGACGTCTCAGCAACCGATAAACCGGAAGACGCGGAATGCCCGCTGGAAGATATCACGCCCGGCATTCATGCGCCGCGCTTGGACGATAGCATCACAGTCGATGCCGGTGCGATAGTCAATCACACCTTTGATTTCGCACTACAAAGCATGCGTCAGGGGGCCTGGACAATTTGCATTGATGGAATAGTTGCCGATTTCGTTGGGAATTCCGACGAGGTACGTTTCAAATCTGGGGCTTTCAGGGCCATTCAGGAAGACGGCGTCTGGGAAGTTGTGTCAGACCGATTGAATACTGACCCCAAAACACTGGTCGAACGTGAACTCAAGCTGCGATCGTTTCCGACTCTGTTTTAGTGCTACGATCCACAAAGGCATGGAATCTGAGTGTCCGCTTTCGGAATGCCGCGATGCGGCGTTTAACCGATGGGCAGACGGCGGCTTTGGGCCGCGTTCACAGGTTTTCTTGAGAAGCTCGAGTAGACGTTCATCCAATGGATGACAGCCGAGGGTTTATCTGGCTTGGCTCGGCGTCAAACTATTGATCAGAAGAGAGACCCTGTCTTTAAGCTCTCAGGCCGTCGCTGCGGTGCCCGCCCGCGCGTTGTTTGCAGAGGCATTTCTGCTGGCAGCGACCAACCCCAAAGCATTGCTGTTTTACATGGCGCTGTTCCCCCAGGTGCTGAACCTGGGGCAGGTATTGGCGTCACAAGCTGGAATCCTGATCCTGACCTATTGCGGCCTGTCCATCCTGTCGCTCACCACCTATTCGGCGCTCGCATATGTGTTCAGGAGCCGTTTTATAACGCAGAGGCGGTATGATAGGTTTCGGAAAATCTCCGGCGTTATCCTGATCGCATTTTCAGCCAAGCTGCTGTTGAACATGCAGTGATGCTATGAAGATTGCGCTGCTTATCCTGCTCGGCTGTCTCTGGAGCGTGCGTCTCATGGTTTCTCAAATGGGTTCCATGCAGCACTAAAGCTGTTTGCCGCCGGCACCGAGTTCAACAAGGTTTTCTATCAGCGCATCTATGGATACAGGTAATGCGCTCCGATCCCTGACCAATACCGAACGGCTGCGCACTGCCCAATCGTCGTTAAGATCAAGCAATGTCAGTTTCATTGTCTGTGCGTGCCGTTGGGCGGCCGATTCAGGCACGATGGCGACGCCAACACCTGCCTCAACAAGCCTGCACATGGCTTCAAAGCTCCGGACCTGAAGGCGCAGGCTTTGGTCAAATCCGCTTCGCCGAAGCTGCCGTCGGAGAAAATCCAGTAGCGTGCTGCCGTCATGCAGCCCGATATGTTCAAACGAAAGCGTTTGCTCCAGCGACACGCCGCCTTTTGATGCCAAAACGTGCCCTGTTGGCACCGCGATCTTCAACAGATCGGTTGAAAAAGGGATGAGGTCCATATCGCCAACATCAGGTTCACCGGACACGATGCCTAGGTCCGATGTGCCATCCCGCACGGACTGCACAATCTGATGCGTCAGGCGTTCCTGCAAATCCACGGTTACACCGGGCCGCTGTGCAAGAAAGTCTGCCAATATCTCGGGCAAGAACTCGGTCAGAGCTGTGGTGTTTGCTGAAATGCGAATATGGCCCGTATCGGGACTGATCATTTCATCCTTCAGGAATTCGACCTGCCGCAACACCAGCCGCGCATGTCGCAGAAAGACCTCTCCCGCCCCGGTCAGAGAAACGCCTTTGTTTCCCCGTACGAGCAGTTTGCGGCCCACGTCTTCCTCCAGCGCCTTAATGCGCGCGCTGGCAGCGGGCGGGGACAGAAACGCTTCCTGGGCCCCGCGGGTCAGGTTTTTGCACGTGGCGATACGTTCAAACAGCCTCAGATCAATCAGTTCAAAGTTCATTTTTGTGTTCGTTGGTTATGAATGCAAACTTACAAGATCGCGAATTTGCAGAACGCTGAGCACATGTCAATCTGTCCAGATACGTAAGTTTGGAGATCGGATGTGGGCGAAATTGAAAACTGGATAGGTCGAACAGAAACCAGAGAGGAACGGATTGCTGCGTTTCCCAGCAATGCGCTTGCAGCCACTTTGGACAGGAACGATCCGGCCTATGAAGATGGCACGCCGCTGCCCCCGTTGTGGCACTGGATGCACTTTCTCCCGGTCTTTAAGTTGTCGAATGCTGGTTATGACGGACATGCGGAACTTGGTGGCTTTCTGCCTCCCGTTATTCTCCCGCGCCGCATGTGGGCGGGCAGCCGTTTGCGCTTTCACGCGCCAATGAAAATTGGCAGGACGCTGAGAAAAACCTCAGCGGTCAAATCCATTCAGGAGAAGTTCGGGCGCTCTGGGCGGCTGATCTTTGTCACCGTAGGTCATCAAGTTTTTGACGGCGATGTGCTGGGTATCGAGGAAGAGCATGACATCGTGTATCGCGAAGCGCTGCCCGCAGACGCTCCTCCACCGGACGTCAAATGCGCGCCCAAAGCGTCAGATTTTTCGCGTGATGTCCGGCCTGACCCGGTTCTCTTGTTTCGCTACTCGGCGCTGACGTTCAACGGACACCGAATCCACTACGACCAACCATTTTGCGTCAATTCAGAGGGTTATAAGGGGCTTATTGTCCACGGACCGCTTCTGGCAACACTGTTGCTCGATCTTTTGCGCACTGAGCATCCAGATGGGCATGTGCAGCGGTTTGAGTTTCGCGCCCTGGCGACGATCTTTGACAATGAGACGTTCTCGGTTCACGGCAGGCAGGGGCAAGATGACAAGACCTTTGACCTCTGGGCTCGCAGGAAGGATGGAACGCTCGCCATGACGGCGACGGCAGAGGTGTTGTGATGTTGCCGCTGCAGGATATCACCGTCATCAGCCTGGAGCACGCGATTGCAGCACCTTTTGCCACCAGACAACTGGCCGATCTAGGTGCCCGCGTGATCAAGATTGAGCGCCCGGGTGTTGGGGATTTCGCCCGACATTATGACACGCGCGTAAATGGCCTTGCCTCTCATTTTGTCTGGACCAATCGATCCAAGGAAAGCCTTTCTCTGGATGTCAAAAGCAGCGAAGGCGTGCGCATACTGTCGTCTCTGGTATCCAAGGCGGACGTCCTTGTTCAGAACCTGGCACCGAGTGCCGCCGACCGGCTTGGGCTATGCTATGAGACGCTGAGTGCGCGCAACCCGAAGATCATCGTTTGTAACATTTCCGGATTTGGAGCAAGCGGACCTCAGAGTCCGCGTAAGGCTTATGACCTGCTTATTCAGGCAGAATCCGGCTTCTTGTCGACAACCGGAACAGAAGACATACCAAGCAAGGCGGGTATCTCAATCGCGGATATTGCGGCAGGCATGTATGCCTATTCGAATATCCTGGCGGCCTTGTTGCGGCGGGAAAGGACCGGAGCGGGGTGCAACATCGATCTGTCGATGCTGGAAGCCCTATCAGAATGGATGAGTTTCCCACTTTATTATGCGTTTGGCGGTGCCGAGCCACCAAAACGCGCAGGGGCTAGCCATTCAACAATCTTTCCGTATGGCCCTTTCAAGGTCGGCGATGGGCAGACCGTTATTCTGGGTCTGCAAAACGAACGCGAATGGACGTCGTTCTGCGAGATCGTCTTGCAGAAGGGCGCGCTGGCATCTGATCCCCGCTTTGCGTCTAACAGCTTGCGCACGGAACACCGTCAGCTCCTCACCGAGTTGATAGAGCGCAACTTTAAGAATGCCTCCATCGAAAATGTCACAGCGAAGCTCGATGCAGCGGGCATCGCAAATGCCCGCATGAACGACATGGAGCAACTTTGGGATCACGAACAACTCAGAGCGCGTAACCGTTGGAGGCACGTCTCAACGCCTGCAGGAACCATTCCGGCCTTACTCCCCCCCGGCGGGACTGGATGTGAGCCCCGCATGGCGGCGGTCCCGGATATCGGGCAGCACTCCGATCAGATTCTGTCAGAACTTGGGTACACAAAGGACGAGATCGCAGACCTTCATGATCGTCAGGTCGTCTGATGGCTCAACCATATCGCAACCACACTCAATTCCTGAAAGCCTGTGCTCCACATGAAAACCTATCGACACTTCATCAATGGTGAATTTACCGATCCTTCCAGCGGGGAATGGTTCGACACAGTGAACCCTTATACCGGCGAGCCGTGGGCGCGCATTCCCCGAGGAACCGACACGGATGCCGACAAAGCTGTTGCGGCAGCAAAGGCAGCGATGACATCCGGCCCATTTGCCAAGATGACCGCAAGTGCGCGTGGTAAAATGATGCGCAGGCTTGGGGATCTGGTGGCCGAGAATGCGCAGCGTCTGGCCGAAATTGAAGTCCGCGACAACGGCAAGCTTTTGAGCGAGATGAGCGGCCAACTCAAGTATCATCCCGAGTATTGGTATTACTATGGTGGGCTAGCGGACAAGATCGAGGGATCGGTTGTACCGCTGGACAAGCCGGATCATCTCGCATTCACCCGATATGAGCCGGTTGGCGTGGTCGCAGCCCTCACGGCGTGGAATTCTCCGCTCTTGTTCATTGCATGGAAAGCCGCACCAGCAATCGCGGCTGGATGCTCAGTCATCATCAAGCCTTCGGAGTTCACCTCCGCTTCGGCTCTTGAATTTGCTGCGCTGACCGTTGAGGCGGGCTTTCCCCCGGGCGTGTTCAACGTGTTGACGGGCTTTGGGCAGGAGGCTGGTGCCGCCCTCGTGGATCACCCGGACGTTGCCAAAGTGTCCTTCACGGGCTCCGATACAACAGGCGCAGAAATCTACGCGACCGCCGCAAAGCAGATGAAGCGTGTCTCGATGGAACTTGGCGGAAAATCACCCAACATAGTATTTGAAGACGCAAACCTTAATGCCGCCTTATCTGGTGCCGTCTCGGGTATTTTTGCAGCATCCGGTCAGACATGCGTGGCAGGTTCAAGGCTGCTGGTACAGAACAGCATCAAGGACCAGTTCGTTAATAAACTTCTGGACCTGGTCAAAACAGCGAAGATCGGTGACCCGATGGTGCCGGACACTAATATCGGTCCGGTGACGACACCTACCCAATACAAAAAGGTTCTTGAGTATATTGATATCGCCAAGGCAGAGGGCGCGCGCTTGATCCTTGGCGGCAAACCAGCGGAACACGCGCAATGCGTGGAGCCGACGATTTTTGACGGTGTGACCAACGACATGCGCATCGCTCAGGAGGAGGTCTTTGGCCCGGTTCTGTCGATCCTCAGCTTCGAGGATGAACAGGAAGCAATCGAGATTGCAAACAACACCATTTATGGCCTGGCCGCCGGGATCTGGACGCGGGATATCGGTCGGGCTGCGCGGATGTCCGAGGCACTGAAGGCGGGCACGGTCTGGGTCAATACCTATCGTGCGATCAGTTACATGATGCCGTTTGGCGGGTTCAATAAGTCCGGAACTGGTCGGGAAAACGGGATAGAGGCGATCCACGCATTCCTCGAAACCAAATCCGTCTGGATCAACACATCGGACGAATTTCCCTCCAATCCCTTTGTCCTGAGATGAGGTTGAGCAGATGCCTAGCACCGCTGCAATAGCCCGAAGCCTTCTGTTCGTTCCCGCCGACCAGCCCGAGCGTTTTCTGCGGGCTACGCAATCCGGCGCGCAGGCCGTGAAATTTGATCTTGAAGACTCGGTCACACCAGAGGCAAAGCCCAAGGCGCGCGACAATGTCAGGCGTTTGCTTGACCGGTATGAAGGGCCGTCGGCTTCCCCATTTGGCCATCTATTATATTTCATAACAGATAGTTCCACGCTTGAATCAGATCGACCGCAGCAATGCAAACGGTGTGGTCCTTACACACACCGGATGTCAGTTTTGTGACCGCGGTGCCAGCGCGTCGTTGGTCGGTTGGTCGCTACGAAAAAATCTCTTTTTCTTTGTCACACATTCCCTCTCCCGGTTGTCTAAATAGATATGACGGCAAAAAAGAGAGGCGAGATGACCGCCAAGTCCATAGATCAAATGATTAACGCTGCGAGGAGCGGTAGTGCGGATGCATTCCATGATCTGGTTGTTCATTGTCAGGACAAGGTCCACCGGTTGGCCATGCGCATGGTCGTGGATCCTGGCACCGCTGAAGATGCCACCCAGGAAATCCTGATCCGTGTCGTGACAAATCTGTCGACGTTCCGGGGAGAGGCGGGGTTTGACACTTGGGTACATCGCATCGCCATCAACTATCTGCTGACCGAGAAGAAGGTTCGTCAAAGAGACCCCGGCCTGACCTTCAGTATGTTTGCTGATGATTTGCTGTCCGGCCTTGCGGATGAAGAGGCCCGCGCGCCTGATGATCATGTGCTGCTCAACCAATTGCGGATCAAATGTACCATGGCCATGCTCATGTGCCTGGACGCCAAACACCGCGCCGCCTATGTGCTGGGTGATGTCTTAGAATTTGATCACACAACGGCCGCCGATATTCTCGGGGTATCTCGGGATACCTATCGGCAGCAATTGAGCAGAGCGCGTGGAAAGGTCATCGGGTTCACGAGCACGCATTGCGGTCTTGTTGATCAGGGTGCGCCATGCTCCTGCCCGCGTCGGTTACCAAGCGCCGTGGCACTTAGCCGTGTCAAATCGTCTGATGCATCGCTCTTTTCCGATGCCCCGACATATCAGGAGGTTCGACACCAGGCCGAAGCGCTTAGCGAAGAACTTCGCACAGCCAAGCTGCAAAGGGCGACCGGGAGTCTGAGTTCTCCGAGAGATTTCGGCGAGCTTATCATCGGGATAGTCGACCCACCCTAGCCTCAAGACCAGTCACAACGATCAACGTTCAGGAGAAAACTATGAACCACTTTTTCAAGTGGGCGCTTTCTTGCGCCCTTTTGCTTGGCTTACCCAACCTCTCAAACGCAGGAGACAATATGATCGATCAGGAAAAGGCCGTATTGGCCGCAGTAGAAACTATGACCACGTCGTTCGAAGCGGGAGACATCGACACCGTCATGGCGTCCTACGAGGTGCACGCAACCGTCATGTTCCAACCGGGCGAAGGGGTGTCGGACCCTGACCAACTACACGGCATGTTCACCGGCATGTCCGGCGCAAAACCGAAATTCAGTTATTCCGGCCACGAGGTCATCGTGAATGATGACATCGCAATCCATATCGCCCCCTGGCAAATGAAGGCGACAGGCCCCGATGGGACACCAATAGAGCAGGAAGGCCTCAGCGTTGCCGTCCTACGCAAACAAGCAGACGGCAGCTGGAAAATGGTCATCGACAACCCTCACGGGAGCCGGTTGATGGCGGACAATTGAGCTGAGGTTTAAGAGAGGCATAAGCGGGCGATGCAGTTGGTATTGTTCGCCTATGCCTCCAAGCCGAATGCGCCGCATCGCTGAGCAGATTTTCGCTCGAATTAGAGATGTCACATCAAGTTCGCAATCGACCTCTATCGAAGCGAGGCTAAGCATCTTAGCTACTTTTTCAGGTAAGCATTCACCCTTAAAATCTTAAAGAACTGGTTCAATTTAAGTTTAGAGTATTTCTGTCTGCCATCATCGTTATTGCAACTATCCTTCCTCTCTCGGCTCAAACACAATATACTTCTGGCGTTATTGCCTCTGAAAGCGCGCGCGGCACCTTTGCCCGCAACATGGCGAGAGACTTAAGTCAGGGTTCGCCCTCTGAGGAGCAAAAGTTCTTCGACACCTTTATGCAGGCCCGCGTTGCGGCCGAAGGTTTGGTAGATCGCGTAGGCCTAACCAAAGGCGACGTCGGCATGGCCTATGGCGTCTACTTCGTCACCATGTGGGAACTTGCTCATGACAAGAAGCTACCCGAAGCCGCAGAACTAAAAGTTGTTCAGTATTGGACCACACACCTGGACGAAGTGGGCCTGAATTCAGCTCAACTTGGCCCTAACAAGGATGCGTTTTATGACTGGCTATTTCACGCGCCAGTGGTTCTTGTGACGCTGAAGGAAGCCGCCAAACAAGCCGGTGACAAGGAGCTTTTGGCCGCCCTGAAACAGAACGCGGCGCAGATGTTTGTCTTTCTGACCAAGTATCCTGCGTCTTTCATCGTGATCAGCAGGGATGGGCAGGTCAGCTTTGATCAGTCGAAGCTACAGACGTTTTTGGAGACCGGCGATGAAGAAGAGGTGCGTCAGTTTTTGAGCTCCAGCAAAACGCCCGCTGAAATAGACGCCTTCCTTGCCAGCCGGGGCGGGTCATCAACATCACGGACAGGAAAAGAAAGCGACTACGACCGCCATGTCCGCGATACCTACAACAGCATCCTGATGAACAACACCACCATGTCGCTTTCAACAGCGCTGTATTAGAGCTATGCGCGCTATGCGGGATCTTACCCTTTCAACAGTCTTCGCGATTGGACTGAGCTGTTCTGCGTCGCACGTTTCGGCGGCTGATGAACAGACCCCTATTGATCTTTCAAGCCTTCTGTTCACATGCGAGCTCATACCCTTTGGTGACAAAGATACGGTTCTTGCGCATAAACTGCTGCGCCCCTTGTGGGAATATGCCGAAGATCAGGTCGACGACATTGAGGTTTTTGGCCCCTATATGCTGAAAGCCGAGCTATCACCAGAGGATTTCAAAAACCATACAGTCCAGCCTGCCGACCCCAGATCACAAAACGACCTGAACAATCAAATCCTAGAACTGCTTGCGCCGGGTTGGAGCGAACAGTCTCCCCTCCCAAAGTCGATCTCTGGCTGGTCGGCACGTATGTCTTTTGGTGACATATTCCTGTTTGAGCAGGAAAGACAGAGGCTTCTGTTGGGCAGCGATAAGATGGTGCTGGGTGTTTCGGTTCTTCGGCCAACCGGGAAGGAGGAAAGGTCAGAAATCAGCGTTGTTCATATTGTGACGAATGTCGAATTCGATGATCCGAAACCGATAGATTGCGGTCTCACGCGCGTCGCTCAGCCATCTGCGTCCTCTTCCGAAATGCACTGGATCGATACTGAGACCAGGATCACAGGAACGCTGCGCCAACTCTATGAGACGCTCTCCGAAACCGGAGATACGCAAAGCGCCGCTGGCGACCTTGTGGAAGCTCTTTCAGCCTATACAAAGGCCTTAAGGGTCGCAAAACACATGGCGTCAGAGGATCCAGATGAGACGCAGACACAGCGCGTTCTTTCACACGCGTTCCGCAATCTGGGAGATGTGCGCAAGCGTCAAGGAGATTTGGACGGGGCGCTTATCGCCTACACCAGCAGTCTGGAAATCAGTGAGCGCCTGAGCGCGATCCACCCGACGGATGCAGAGGCTCAACATAAGTTGGCCGTATCGCTCATGCGGGTCGGAGAAATCTTTCTGGCAGAGGGCTTTCTGCACTCAGCTTTAACCAACTTCACGCGTAGTCAAGCGATCTCAGAAAAACAGGTCGAGAAGAATCCGTCGGACACACAGGCACAACGTGATCTTGCTCTTGCGCTGAGCTGGATCGGAGATGTGGATTTTGCCAAAGGCAAGTTTAGCGCCGCTGACGCGGCTTACATGCGAGAGCTAGGGATCTCGGAAAAGCTGGCCACAAAGGACCCGTCGAACGCGCAGCTACAGCACGATTTCATTTATTCAACAATCAAAGTGGGCCTTGCCAGCGAGGCCTCGGGCAATCACGACAGAGCTCTTAAAGCCTACTCTCTCAGTGTTGAGAACGCGGAGAAAATGCTCAAGCACGACCCCGCCAACAGAATTGCGCAGCGTGATCTTTCAATATCCCTCAGCAAATTGGCGGATGTACACCTAAGTCAGGACAATCCGGCACAGGCACTGCCATTCCTTCTAAGAGCGGATGACATCCTAAAGAAGATCGCCAAGGACAACCCTGAAGACGTGCAAGCGCAACGTGATGTTTGGGTCTCTCTTTGGCGTCTGAAAGTAACCCCTGGAAACACGGTCAAATGGGCGGACATCGCCTCGCAAATGGAGAAGATGTTTCAAACTGGCACCTTGACCAGTGCTGATTGGCGGCGTCTAGATTATGCGCGCGAGATGGCCAAAAGCGAAAGCGATGGAGCACCGTGACACTATTGCGGTCACATAGCTCATCGGAGCAAGTCTATTGCAGATGTATTCAATTTTAACATTTTAAACAGAAGGGCGGCACGCCATGGCGATGCGCATTTTTCTTGCGATCATGTTCCTTATTACCCTTCAGGCACCACATGGTGGCCGTGTGCTCGCGGAGGGCGACTCTGCGCCCTGGAACGCCATCCCGATGAATGACTGGGTGAACAAGGATAAGAAAGTACTGCTACAGAAAGCGATAGCGGGAGACAATCTGATTCCGCTCAAAGAAGCTGCGGATGCAGGAGACGCACATGCGGCTTTCATCGTGTCCTTTGCATTCGAACAGGGACTGTTTGAGAACGCCGGCAGCATTTCAAAATCAATGGAATACCTGAAACAAGCCTGCAATGCTGGCCATGCATTCGGGTGCATCTTTCTGAGTGACCGTTACAGGTGGGGGGATGGTGTCCGTGAGGATCAAGCTCTTGCTTTCGAATACACGGCGAAATCCTGTGATCTTGGATATCCCGATGCCTGTGCAGAACTTGGTGGTTTCTATAAAGTTGGTTCTGGTACCCGACGCGATCTGGAACTGGCCTTGAAATACTTCAAGCTTGGCTGTGATCAAGGATCTGGAATTGGGTGTGAACAGGCTGCACAAGCATTCGCACGCGGCGGGGGCACCGAAAAGAACGCTGAAGCAGCAATGGCTCTTTATGAGAAAGCCTGTGACATCGAACCAGACTTGGGTTGCAGGCCCTATGCGGAGTATCTGCTCAGCGCTGGCGATCTCGCGGGCACTGCGAGGATGACGGAAGAAGCGTGCAAAAACGGGGACAAGGAGGGCTGTGCGCTGCAAGGGCTGATGATTGCAAGGGGACAAGGGTTTGAACGCAGCATCCGGCAGGCGGAGCTTTTCTATTCCCAGAATTGTCCCACGGGTGCAAATGTTACTCATTGTAAGAAACTTAAATCGGAGCTTCCGAAGGTCCCTTCATTTGAGTTCAAGAGATAAGGTTGACGTTTCTTCAACCCAAGCTTGTTCACCTTCGAGAAATATCCACGGGGTTTGGGGCAGTCGGCTCCAACTTAGTACCTGTGTTGAGATCCGCGCGGTGCGCGGCTCACTGTTGATCCGAGTGTCTGCCCCCGGCTTCGCTCTAGGAGACCAGGTGTCCCTTCATTTCCTTTGTCCGCCCAACAAACCTGCCCTGGCCGGTCAACAGACAAGCGCCGCCCATGGCGTCGTTTGCGCAGCCCCAACAGCTCTGACTGCGTTTAGCATCTTGATCAAATCCGTCCACACGGCTTAGTCCTGATCGCGTGAATGGTGTGGCGCGTTGGTTCTTAATGTTCTGTTTCATCGGTGTCTGGTCGAATGAATCGAGCCTTACCCGGCCTCCCTACAACACCGAAAGCTCGCTTGAATATTAAGACATACGGTTCGCTAAAATTCAAAGAAAGAGGTTGCTAAAACGTACAGCGACTATGGTATCTGCAGTGGCGCAAAATTGTAAGCAGCTGCTAAAGTGAAATATAAATTCACTTTGGCTATACTGTGTATTTTTCAATCAAGCGTAACAAATATATTTTCGAAAAATTTACTTCCTGAGTTTAGAAGCATATTCGATTTCATTTAGAATTGTGGTGTAAACGCCTTGATGGCATGTCGGAGACACTTTCATGAAATCTCTTAATTGACGAGCCGCTTTCCTCAATTCTGAAGGTTGAATTTCCAAATAAACGGTTTCGGCTTTGGAAGGCAAGGAATCAATCTGTCTAGCTATATAATCTCCCACGCTACAGTGCTTTCTGAGAATATCGGCGGCTATAAGTGATATTTTAATCTTCATTACTTTATGATCCAATGATATATTATAAGAACGGTTAGCTAATTCCATTATCTTTACAAATAAAATCGATGAAGCACCGAACTCGTGGGACTTTATCTCGGCCCGCTGGCCAAAGGGTACAGAATACACCCGAAATTGAGTTGAGGCACCAGATCCTGCTAACGATCGCAGCATTGAACCGCAACTCTCTTGTATGCAGCCTGATTTGGTTTGGAATGCCCGACCTCATCGGTCTTCCTGGTTTGAGTGGTTTTGGGCCGCAGCCGCCATCCACTCGATAACGCGTTCCTGCGCTTCTGTCGGGTTCTTTGGGTAGATCAGATGGTACGCTTCAGGCGCGTCATTGGTGCTCTGCCATATTTTTATCAGTTCTTGCGATTTCAATTCGGAAGTGACTAGGACATTTGGCACAAGAGCAATCCAGGCTCCTGACTTGGCCGCCTCGATTGCGAGCGATGTTTGATTAATCTGCTTAGGTTTGTGTTGCAACACGACCTGCAATTCATCTGCGAGGGCACGCCATCGCATTTGCCCATCTTCAACCAGACGGTGTTCGAACAGGTGTTCAGGTGAAGAAACCTTGCCGATATGGTCTGCCAACGCCGGCGTACAGACGGCGCAAAGCCTGATTGGTGAAAACAATTCAACTTCCTTGCCTGGAACGGCGGGAGAATTCCCGAAGCGAACCGCCAAATCTATCTGTCCGGCTCCGAGATTTGCTAACCTGTCGGAGGCCTCTACACGCAGATCGATATCTGGGTACTCTTCATTGAACGCGCTCAATCTATGCACGAGCCACTTTGCAGCAAATGACGGTGTAACACTGATGTACACGCTCTTATCGGGTTGATGGGCGATGTCTTCAGTCGCCCTCTCAATGATTGAGAGCGCTTGCTCAATCCGAGCGTGGTATGCACATCCTTCTTCGGTCAACGCCAGACCTCTTGCGTGCCTGACGAACAGGGGGCGACCAAGTGCATCTTCGAGCTGACGCACACGATCCGCGACCGCACTTTGAGTGAGATTCAGTTCCACCCCTGCTTTCCGGAAGTTCAAGTGGCGGGCTGCAGCATCAAACATCCTGAGCGAATTTAGGTTCAAGTGCATATATCGGCTGCCTCTAGGCTAAAGTTTTTCTTCAGGCTAAGGGCGGAAAACACCATTCGTCAAGACGATAGACTTGGTTCATATGTCTCGCAATTTTGAAGTTCTTTCGGCCTGATTTTAATTGGCCCAAAATTCGCTGCCAGGAGCCATGCGTGTCCCTTCTTTTCCTAAAAATCGTCGTTTCGGCGCTCAGTGTCCTCATCCTTGGGTTCATCGCTGATCGTGGAAACCCCAGGCTCGCGGGCATCCTCACGGGGTTTCCAATTGGGACGGCTATCGTTGTCTCATTCATCGCCGTAGAGAACGGGCCGGTTCTCGCGTCGCTCTCTTCACTTTATTCTCTAGCTGCACTGTCGATAAATCCGATCTTTGCCTATGCCTATTTTGCAATCGGTTCCCGGCTGTCCGGGGAGTTCAGTTTCAAGACCAACCTGGCACTTGCCCTAATCGTCTACTTTGTTGTTGCTGCAGGTGTTGCAAACATCTCATGGAGTTTTGCTGCAGCAATCCTGTTTTTGCTTGCCACGACCTGCATCATTAACTTCCAGCTCAGAGCCATTCCTGCGCACGCCAAAAGCAAATCCGTCACGGTTACTCCGGGTGTTCTGCTCGCCCGAATGCTGCTGGCTTCGCTGGTTGTCATTGCTGTGACAGAGATGGTCGCTCTCGTTGGCCCCAAATGGGCCGGAGTATTTTCGCCATTTCCCGTGACGCTGGTCCCTCTGCTTGTCATTTTGCACTCAAACCATGGTCGGGCAGCGGCATTTGCGATGATCAAGGGGTTCGGGGTCTCGTTTCTCTCAACCGGGATCTACCTGGCTTGTGTCACAAAACTATTCCCTGATCTGGGCGTGCTTTATGCAACCCTGATCGGATTTGGTTGCGTCGGCATTTATCTCGGCGGATTGGAATGCCTTAAAACTCTGATGACCCGCGGTGAGGTCAGAAAACGAGCTGCACCTTAGCCGATCAGGTTCGATCCCGGTGTTCCTGATTGCGTATGGTCAGCGCTGTGGCAAGCAGACCCTCCCGCAAGAGCCGAAAGCCAGGTGAGACCTTCATCGAAGAAAACCGCTCCGATCATCGCGGCAAAGAAGATCGAACGGCTACATTCTCAGCCGCCAGTTTTCGATTTGGGAAACAAGAAACTCAACCTGTGCAGAAGCAGCACTCACACTTCCATTCATTCGCACATAGACCTCGACGCCCATGGCGAATGTCAGCAACATCTTAGCAGCGGATGATAAGTCAAAGTCGCGAGGAAGCTCTCCTGTTTCCTGGGCCCAACCAAGCGCCAGTTCAAACATCTGTTGCATATTATTGTAGTGTTTGGCTGTGAGATCACTGACATCGTCGATACCCAAATTTGCGTTTTCGATAACTGTATTGACCATTAGGCAGCCCCCATCACGAGGATCTTCGGCCTCTCCTTGGGCGAGTTGTCGGAAGAATGAGATCAACGCAGTGAGCCCACCTGACTTAAGAGGCTTCAGTGCTGTCTCATCCGAGATTTCCAAGTACCTTTGCAAAGCCTCTAGGAAAAGGCCTTGCTTGCCACCGAAATCTGTCTGCAGGGCAAATCTATTAATTGAGGTTTCGCTCTCAATCTCACGAACGCCAAGCGCCCCGTATCCCTTTCTCCAGAAAGCGAGCATGGCTGCTTCGACGGCTACTTCTCGATCATATTTTTTTGCACGCGCCAAGTTCGTCTCCTTTCGAAGAACGTAACTTATTACTAGACAAGTGTCTAGCTTAAGAGTATCTAGACACTTGTCTCGATATGGAGAAAGCTAATATGACGACAATTTCAAAAACCATCACGATCAACGCCCCTATTTCTAAAGTTTGGGAAAAGGTCTCAGACACAGGCCGTATCTCAGATTTGATCAGCTTCCTCGCGTCCAGCGTACAAGAAGGTGATTCTCGCGTTTGCACGCTGGAGGGCGGCGGCGAGCTGACTGAAAAAATAGTGAGCGTGGATCACAAGTTGAAACGTGTGGTGTATGCGATCACCAGTTCACCATTGAACATGGATTTTCATGTCGCCGCCATGCAGTTGGAGGAAGGTCAAGGCAATACCCGATTAAACTGGATCGTGGACTTACTGCCAGCAGATGCGCGCGACCATATGGAGCCGATGCTGGACGGCGCATGTGCAGACATGGCTCAGACACTGGCGACTTAACTTGCATTCCTACGGCACCAGAACGGTGCCGTGGGCTTGGCGCACACTCTTTCCGATCCTAGATGTC
The DNA here is from genome assembly GCF_056540745.1 of Ruegeria sp. AM1. Lineage (NCBI taxonomy): Bacteria > Pseudomonadati > Pseudomonadota > Alphaproteobacteria > Rhodobacterales > Roseobacteraceae > Ruegeria > Ruegeria sp. AM1. The sequence goes on along the minus strand of NZ_JBQFXH010000015.1, from coordinate 25,032 downwards.
TTCGACACTGAATTCTGTTGCGCGCTGCAAGGAGTACTTTTCCTTCTGGTCAGGCAAGAAGTCGAACCCCAAACCCGGTCCGGTTGGTACACAAATTTTGCCTTCCGATGCTCTTACCGGGTTGTCTATCAGCAGGCCAAAGTTCAGCACTTCGAAGGTAGGGAAGTACTCGACGAACTTTGCGCAATTTATCGCCGCTACGAGATGAACGTGCAAGTCATGGAACCAACAAGGGCTCATCTCAATGCCAGCCGTTTGAGCAATAGATGCAATCTCCAGCCATTCTGTAATCCCACCGCATCGTGGAGCCTCGGCTTGAAAGACTTTGACACCTCCCAACCTTGCCATCGACTTAAATGGTTGGGACCCAAAGTAGAATTCTCCGGTTGCTAGAGGGAACGGGCCATTCACTGATAGGACGAACATTTCGTCCAACAAGTCTGGAGCAAGCGGATCTTCGATCCAATAGGGTCTAACTTCGCTGTAGCCCAATACAGATGGGAGAGCCGCTTCAACGGTTTCCCACCTATTGTAAGCATCCAGCATAAGGTTAACCTGATCCCCAAGGGCTCGTCTTGCCGCTCGCACTCGGTTCAGATCGTCCGAGAAGGCGCCAAAAGCGCACTTTATCTTTACGCTGTCAAAACCTGCATCAATGTAGGAGTGCAATTCGTCTTCCAGCGATTGTGTGGCACCTCCAGTGTACCCTCCAGATGCATAACAATGTACGATGTCGCTTGCCTCAGAGGAAATGAACTTCGCCAGGGGCAACTCCTCAGCACGCGAGTTTCTATCCCAAACGGCAATGTCGAGGGCACTTAGCGCGTTCATGACGATGCCACCGCGGCCCTGAATAAGCGTCCAGCCGTCGAGCTTTTTTTGGAGAGTTCTCATTTCTTGAACTTCATCGGCAGTGACTAGAGGCTGATCCTGCCGCCATGCGGAAGGCGGCAGGGGTGATATTATTGAGCGATGAGAACCGTCAGGCCATTTCGACGACTAGTTCTTTGGCATGTTGAAGGGCCGCGTTTCGACTCCCTTCAGGATCAGCCGTGAGAAGTGATGGCTGGAAACGCACATCTTGTACTTCTTTGATGCCGATGAAATCCAACCACCATGACAGATATTCAGAGTGAAAATCGCTGCCGTATTTAGGGTGGGTACCCGGTGACCAAACACCAGATGTATAAAACACACGCGCACGCTTCCCTTCGAGCAATCCAGAATAGCCCGCTTCCGGATCGAAACCGAACAGCAATCCGGGTTGGGTGATGATGTCGATGTATTGTTTCAGCTTATAGGGAATACCTCCATTCCACATGGGCACGGAAAGCACATAGATATCAGCATCGGTAAATCTCGACGTGATGTCGACAACCTGATCCCATGCAGTTTGCTGTGTATCCCCCATTTCTCCGACGCCGAAAAAGGTCATCTTTGCAGCGGCCTTGTCACCGTCAAACTCGGGAAGCTTCTCCTTCCAAAGTTCCAATGTATCGATGGATGCGGTTGGATCTGACTCAGTCAATGTTTTAAGGTAGGCTTCAGCCAGTTGTGTGGACTGCGACGCGTCTCCTCTCGGAGAGGCGACAATATGAAGAATTTTGGTCATATTCTTTGGTTCCTTTAGGGCAAATTGAACTATCGTTTTGATTGGCGCTTCATGAAGTGATGGACGGCGTCGCTGATCTCTTCCGCGTGCGTTTCCAAAGCGAAGTGTCCAGCATCGAACAGTTGGACATCTGCATCGGGCACAAGGGCCTGGATCGCCTCCACGCCTTCAATCGTAAAGAACGGGTCATTGCGTCCCCAAACGATGAGTGTGTCTGGCTGGTTCTCGGCCAAATAGGATTGCCAAGCCGGGTACTTGGCAACGTTATCTTGATAGTTCCACAGGTACTCCAATTGCACCTTGTGGTTGCCCGGTCGGTCTAGTCCAGCCTGATCAATGATCCATGCATCGGGATTAATGCGATGTTTCAGACTTGCGCCCTGTGTGTATTGCCACTTCGTTGTTTCCGGCGCGAAAAAACTCCGAATGGGTGTTTCCGTCTCGGCGTTCCGGTTTTCCCAGAAGGGTGCAAACTGGCTAACGATATCCGGATTCCAGCCCTCTGCGTGGATGGTGGCGTTTTGAATGACAATGCCATCGACTTTATCCGGATCAGCCTGCGCCAAGCGAAATCCAACGGGACCGCCGAAGTCCTGCATGAAGAGTGTGTAGCTCGGCAGCCCCAGCTCTTCGGTGAATTCAGAGATAGTGTTTGCGAGCGTCGCAAAATCATAGTCATACGCGCCCGCATCCGGCGCAGACGACTGACCAAAGCCAGGATAGTCCGGTGCTATGATGCGAAAATCTTCAGCTAATTCCGGAATCAGATCCCGAAACATATGAGATGAGGAAGGGAAGCCATGCAGCAACAAAATCGTCGGCGCCGATTTTGGTCCGGCTTCACGATAGAAGATGGAGACATCTCCGACTTCGATTGTGTTGTAGGAAATGTGATGGTTTGGCTCGCCTGCAGATGCTGTCAGAGCGGACAAAGAAAGCAATAATGCAGTTGCGATTGGGATCGTTTGTTTCTTGGAGGGCATCGGTGAGTAACCTTCATAATATGTTTTAGATAGTTATTCTTAGGTGACGGCGGCGCGTTTGAGCAAGTCACATTGTCTTGTGCAGAGTGCGTGCGAAAATAACTTGTAAAAACAAATTATGAGGGTTATCAGGTTTGGCTGCCCAATTCACCAGACGTCATACGTGGAGGTTCAATCTAAATGGCTGATGGACGCCCGGAACCGTTCTTCATCGCAGATAGTGCAGCCCTGGATTTCCTGAATTCGGTCGCGGCCCCCAAGGCAGAAGAATTTGAGTGGCTTGAGTCGGGCGAGGACGTTTTGGATTGGCTGGTGCAATCAGGACTTGTCACAGAAGCCGACATCGCAGGCCTGCGAAAGCCAGAATCTAGATCATTGCTCAACAAGGCAGCCGAACAGATCCGGGTGTTTCGTGAAGAGTTCCGGTCTTTCATCGTCGAAGCGAGTGAAGCCGGGCATGTCGATCAACATCACCCGATCATTGCGAAGCTCAATCGCATGATCTCTGAGGGTGAACAAACTCTGCGCCTCACTTCAAGCGACGCTCCCGTGTTCGAACTTCAGTTGGTGCACAAATTAGATAGGCCTACCGATCTTCTTCCGCGGCTTGCGGTGGCTTGTGCCGAGTTGATTGCGGAAGCCAACTTTTCTTATGTACGTAACTGCGAGGGCCCAGACTGTACCTTACTCTTTCGCGACGTGAGCAAGAACCACAAGCGACGGTGGTGCAGTATGGAAGTGTGTGGCAATCGAGCCAAGGCTGCGGCTTATAGACGACGCACATGAACCACAGCTGGACCATAAGCTGACCGACGCACTGGTCTTATGACGTTTTCCAACGACGTCGAGCAGCTTTAGGGTAGATTGATCAGGAGATACCAGCATTAAACGCTGACAATAGCCTTCGACCATCCGCCCAATCGCCAAGATCATTCAGGTGGCCATTGTATCCGAGTTCGATCAAAGACGCATTCCACTCGCTCGCTCGCCGCCTAGCATAACTTAAGTCCCCATAGGGATCGTTTTGACTGGCAAGAACCAGTGCAGGGGATTCGAGATTACCTTGGCCAATTGTTATAAATTCGGCGGCTTCTTCTCTGGGAAAGACGGGCGACTCAGGGTCTGGTGGCGCGATAAGAAAAGCCCCCTTAACTCGCCTTGGCTTCTCCAGGATATATTCAGCGGCCAAAAGGCATGACAGGCTGTGGGCGACCAAAATGCATGCGCCGCTCACCTTTTCGATCGCATCGTCAACGGACGACAACCATTCATCAAGGTCCGGCGCGTTCCAGTCCTTTACTGCGATCCTGCTGAACACGGTTTCTTCGGTCTCCCAAATGGTTTGCCAGTGTCTTTCGTCTGATCCGCCAATACCGGGAAGATTGATATAGTGCATATGTCACCTTAAGTTTTTGGAGTTGTTCTGTTCAGGCGTCGCAAAGAACTGCTCGATTGCTGTTAATGCAGCGTCTGGCGCCTCTTCAGGAATGAAGTGACCACAAGGCATCGACGCAAAGATCGGATCCACACTCCACTTGCGCCAGATACGCTCCATATCGAAGTGCTTTCCAACCACACCTTTCTCTCCCCACATGATGAGAGTTGGGCAGGTAATCTGACGCGCTTTTTCTAAGTCTTCAGCATCATGATAGCGGTCAATATGGTAACCAGCGCGAAAGCACTCACACATGGCCGTGATCGCGTCTGGCACGCTATTGGCCGTCAAGTATGCCTCCATGGCCATTTGATCATATGGCACAGGCCTGTCTGACAATCCTTGGAGTATTAAACGGAGAAAGCCATCAGGATCGCTCGCAATCAGCTTCTCTGGAACAGGATAGTCCTGAGTCAGAAAAGAGAAATAGAAATAGTCCTGAGCTATTTCGGCATTTGATGCCTGATAAAAGTCGAGCGCCGGAACAATATCCATGGCGACGAGATGCGTCACCGCATCGGGATGATCCAATGCCAACCGCCGTGCCACCCGTGCACCGCGATCATGCCCAACCAGAGAAAACGTATCATGCCCTAGCGCCCGCATCACAGCGCGTTGCTCATTCGCCATTGCGCGCTTGGTGTACGCATTTTCACCGGCAATGTGCGGCGGCTTGTGTGTTTCTCCTCTGCCCCGGATGTCAGTTAACACTACGGTGAAACGGTCAGTGAGCTGCGGGGCTAGATGATGCCAACATAAGTGCGTTTGCGGATCACCATGCAACATCAGCAGCGCCGGTCCGTTTCCAGCCGTCAGCGTCATTACATGTTTGCTGTTAGCCTCCGCTACCTCGCGTTTGAAACCGGGCAGTAGCTTTGCATCAGCCTCTTCAAAGATGTTCATTGACCCAATCCTTGAACTCAGAGATCGCAGCTTCATTCCGCTGGTAAAATGACCACCTGCCAATCTTGGTGACCGATAGAAAGCCAGCGCGGCGTAACAGCTCCAGATGGCGGCTAACTGTAGGCTGCGCCATATCCAATTTCTCAGTGATCAAAGTTACGCAAACACCGATCTCAGAAGGCGTCCCTGTGACTTGATGCAAGAAGTGCCTATCGGGCTCGGACAACCACTTGAGAATGGAAAGTCGAGCTCCGTTGGCGAGAGCTTTGGATTGTTCGAGGCGATCAGTCATAATATACTTTTACATAGTTAATTAGCTATTAGTCAATGTATTTGACCAACCTCATTAATGGGTTGGGCAGCAAAGCAGACTTTCGCTCCGACCGGGCCAATGAACAGTTTGGGCTCATTTCGGGCTTTCTCTGCGCCTGAGACCAATGGCAGCCATCAGGCAGCTTTGATACGATGGAAGACCTTTGAGTCGCAAATGGCAAAACTGGTGCGCGGAGGAAATTCCAGTTGGTTGAAAATCAATGCTTTAGCCGCGCCACAATGGCAAAACTATGTGTCGCCCGACATTCCTGTTGAACGTCACACGAACCTGACCCAACCGTCATAATTGGACCAGAAAAGCAGTGAACGTTCGACATCAGAAGGCGCCCCCAACGTTGGACATCGGTTGAATTTGGTCTTTGCGTCACCAACTAACACGCCACCCCCATTTCATACTCCCGCAGACAGTTTGGTTTGATCTGACTTCACCGTTTTCGATGGCATCTGGACGCGTCTGTTGCGAAACTGCTTGCATGGCTTAAAATGGATTCTTGAACCCAGACCTCATTGAAGCGCTTACAGGTGCTGCGAGCTTGTTGCTTGCTGTGTTTATGATACTTGGGGCGGGCATCTGGGCGGTTCTCAAATTGTTGGAAGAGCGTCGCGTTGCACGTACCGAGGCCGCCGGAATCGAGCGCCGCCGTATCGAGTAACAGCGGATAGATGAAGAAGGACGCCGTGCTGCCCATGTATCTGCATTGATGTCGCGATTTGGAGAGACCGACGATCCCGACGTTCGAGTGTGGACAACACCTGCCCTATCTCTCTACCCAAAAGAGACGACACGCTTGCTAGCAATGTCGCTCGGGCAGTTCAGCGACGAAATGGAGGCCGGCTTGCGCCTTGCACTGCTGAGCGTTGGTACGGACGCCCTTCCAGACCTAGTGCAGCTGAACAGGATCGCACAGGCATCTCTGCCTTCAGATGATGAAGCTAGTTCGCCAGGCGATGCCATCTATGATGTTAGTCGGCTCTTCGAAAGAACCAGACAGGTCATAGCTGCTGTTTTGGTGCAAAGTCCGAAGGAGATACTTTCAGAGCTTGATCTAGAGGGAGTAGACCTTGCTAGTCGCCGGTTTGAACGTGCACAGCTAGGCGGTGTGCGTTTTCGAAAGGCCGCGCTCGATGGTGCTACTTTTGGCAAAGCAAATTTGACGAAAGCGGCGTTTCGCGGTTCGTCTCTCGCGGGCGTAGTGTTTACCCGTGCAAACCTTGAAAAGGTAGACCTTACCGGTACGACGGGCCACGTTACCGCGATTATGGCACGCCTTAACGAAGCTCAGATACATCATTGCGACTTGAAGAGTTCTGACTTCGATGGAGCAAGTCTTCGCGATGTCAAAGCTGAGCAATCTGATTTTGATCAAGGCTCATTTCGTGGCGCGCAGTTGCACAGAGCGTCTTTTTTCGCTGCGGAATGCGTGGTGTCCAAGCGGAAAAGATGAGGGCGCACAGTATCGTCGTGGAAGGTGGAAAGTTCGCCAAAGCTAATCTCCGCGAGGCGTCGTTCCTCAATGCCAGCTTCGATCGATGTGAGATGGTTGGAATTGTTGCGACCGGCCTTCAGGCCGAAGGTGCGAAATTTGTCAACTGCAACCTGCGCGGGAGCGACTATCAGCGGCGAGCAGCTTGAAGCAGCACGTTTCGACGAAGAAGCTAGTTTGACGCTCGGGCTAGAGAATACCATTGAATGCGGCGACTAGAGCTGCAGTCCATATGTGATCGTTCCGCTTGAGATCACCTTCCACTTGTATTCTTTGAAGATACCAAAATCGACCGTTTGTGACGCCGCCCATTATCCAAAACCGTCATTGGTGCAGCCGCTGCGAAAGTCGGGAAAGTCCGCTCACCTGCCATTTGCCACGTGGTACTGAACGTCCGGAACGTGCGGTTTTCGACGTACCGCACATGCGAAAAGGGTGGCATGAACACAAAGTTGCATGCGGTTTGTGACAGATGAGCCATGGTGCGCCATTGGTTCAAGCACAATGGCGAATGACGCCCTTTGAATCTGTTTGTCACTGCGGGTCAGATCAGCGACTACATTGGTGCGAGGACATTGATTAGCAGTCTGCCAAATGTCGAATGGTTGCTGGGTGATCGCGGCTATGATGCAGATCGGATCAGAGAAGCGTTGAAAGACAAAGGGATACGCGCGTGCATCCCAGGCCGCAAACAGCGCAAAACAGTTGTCCGATACGACAAGCGCCGCTACAAACACCGCAATCGTATCGAGATTATGTGTGGCAGATTGAAGGACTGGCGCCGTATGGCGACACGGTACGGCAGGTGCCCCAAAGTCTTCCTCTCAGCAATCGCTCTCGCCGCTTTGGTCATCTATTGGCTATGTGTCCTGAGCCTAATCATTGAAAATCAAAGACTACTCCCCAAGGAAAATTTCTCTTGCTGAAATTGGAACGTTCCAATATAGATATGGAACGTTCCAATTTATGGGCGATAAGGGAAGGTCATGAGCAAGGTCATACCAGCAGTAGAAGCAGTTGCGCGTATTGCAGACGGCGCTGTGCTGACGGTGTCGTCGTCATCCACACTTGGTTGCCCTGATGCTGTGCTCGCGGCCATCGGTGAGCGTTTTGAGACAGAGGGCCGCCCCCGAAAAATTACATCATTGCACCCCATTGCGGCCGGCGATGTCTACGGCGTCAAAGGTATGGACCACATTGCCAAAGATGGTCTCCTCAGCCGCGTTTTGGCCGGCTCCTACCCATCCGGCCCTTCTAGCGTTGAAATGCCCGAGATTTGGAAGATGATCGTTGAGGATCGGGTCGCGGCCTATAATGTTCCATCGGGCATCTTGTTCGACATGCACCGGGAAGCTGCGGCGCACCGTCCTGGAGTGCTGACCGAGGTGGGTCTTGAGACCTTCGTAGATCCTAAGCGGCAAGGCTGCGCGATGAATGAGAGCGGTGCAGCCTCCCCAATCGTTGACCGCGTAGAATTTGGTGGCAAGACTTGGCTGCATTTCCCAAATGTAGTGCCCAGTGTTGCCATTATCCGCGCCACCACCGCGGATGAGCGTGGCAACCTGACATATGAGCATGAGGGCGCCTACTTGGGCGGGCTCGAACAGGCGATATGCGTGCGCAACAACGGCGGGCTGGTCATTGCTCAGGTAAAACGGGTGACGGCGAATGGCTCGCTGAGGCCGCACGACGTGCGTGTGCCTGGGCATCTGGTAGATTGCATTGTTGTCGACCCGGACCAAAAGCAGACAACTGAAACGCTTCATGATCCTGCAATCTCGGGTCAGGTCATGCGCCCATGGGACAGCTTTTCCCTAGCCGAGCATGGGGTGGAAAAGGTCATCGCCCGCCGTGCTGCACAAGAGTTGAAACGTGGGATGACGGCCAATTTGGGTTTCGGGATCAGTGCCATGGTGCCGCGCGTGCTGCTGGAAGAAGGTCACCCGGATGCTGTGACCTGGGCAATTGAGCAGGGCGCAGTGGGCGGCGTTCCTCTAACTGGCTTCGCCTTTGGCTGTGCGTCTAACGCGGATGCCTATGTGCCGTCGCCTCAGCAATTCATCTACTTTCAAGGTGCTGGATTTGACATGTCCTTCCTGTCTTTTCTTGAGGTTGACTTAGAAGGCAATGTTAATGTCTCGAAGTTGGGCAAGAAACCTTATCTGACGGCAGGTTGCGGTGGGTTTGTTGATATCACCGCGAAGGCCAAGAATATCATTTTTTCCGGCTGGTTTGAGGCCGGGGCTAAAATCGGCCTGACAGAGAACGGCATCAATATCGAGGCGCCGGGCAAATTCGCTAAAATGGTGGACGAGGTCGAGCATGTCACCTTCTCAGGCAAACGCGCAAACGAGCAGGGGCAGAGTGTCACCTACATCACTGAACGCTGCGTGATGCGTCTGACTGGGAACGGTCCGGTGGCGACGGAGATCATGCCGGGCGTGGACCCTCAGCGGCATATCGTTGAGGCCTCGCAAGGGCGAATCCAGGTGGCAGAGAATGCCACCTGGATGTCAAAGGAGCTGTTGTCCGAAGCGCCGATGGGACTGGTTCTATGAGCGCAGTGACACTCTCGCAGGAAGGCCCGTTTGCCGTGCTGACGCTGGCCAATGAGGCCAAGCTGAATGCGCTTACGACATCGATGCTGCGCGCACTCGATTCCCATCTGGCCGAGATTGATCGGTCGCCTGATGTCCGCGCGTTGATCCTGACTGGCGCGGGACCCAGGGCGTTTTGCTGCGGTGCTGACATTGCGGAATGGGGTGCGCTCAGCTCGACCGACTTCGCACGCTACTGGGTGCGCGACGGTCACCGGGTATTCGACCGTCTGGCGCGTCTGTCCAAACCCACAATCGGGGCGCTCAACGGCCATGCTTTTGGCGGCGGGCTGGAATTGGCCGCGTGTTGTGACATTAGGCTGATGACGCCGCGCGCGACACTTGCCTTGCCCGAAGCAAAGGTTGGTATCGTACCGGGTTGGTCTGGCACCCAGCGATTAGCCAGGTTGTTGCCAGAACCGATTGTCAAGGAAATGGCGCTGTTTGGAAGGCGGATTTCGGCAGAGCGCGCAATGGCTCTGGGGTTTGCAGCGGGTCTTGTGGACGATCCGATGATGGTGGCGTTGGAGTTCGCCAACGATCTTGCAGACGTCTCACCTCGTGCAAACGAAATCACCAAAGCCATGATCCACGGTGCTGTGGGAGAAGACCGCGCGGCGGCGATCGAAGCTCTTGGGTCTGCAGCGGCCGGGGCCAGCGCAGACCGGAGTGAGGGCGTTGAGGCGTTCCTGCAAAAACGTTCACCTGATTTTAGCAGGCAATAACAACATGAACAACCTGACCATCAACATCGCGACCACCTATGAGCTTCCGCCTGCCTTTAAGGGTAGGCATCTAATTGACGGCCAATGGATTGAAGGCGCCAAGACGTTTGAACGCGTTTCGCCCTCTCACGATGTCGTTGTAAGCCATTCGGCTTTCGGTGGTGAGGCTGAGACAGAGGCCGCCATTGCCGCAGCACGCCGTGCATTTGATGCCGGGATTTGGAGCCGGATTTCCGCCAAGGACCGCGCGAGTGTTCTGCTGAAAGTTGCTGATCTGATTGAGGCAAATGTAGAGCGCATTGCGGTTCAGGAAACACTGGAAAGTGGCAAGCCGATTTCTCAAGCCCGTGGCGAAGTTAGCGGGGCGGCCGATCTTTGGCGTTTTGCGGCCTCGCTTGCGCGCACTTCCCATGGAGACAGCCACAATACGCTGGGTGAGGAAATGCTTGGCGTTGTTGTGAAAGATCCAATTGGCGTCGTGTCGATCATCACGCCTTGGAATTTTCCGTTCTGGATACTTAGTCAGAAACTGCCTTTTGCGCTTGCAGCTGGGTGCACAGTTGTTGTGAAGCCGTCAGAAATGACGCCATCTTCAACCGTGATGATGGGCGAGCTACTGATTGAAGCTGGCCTGCCTGCGGGCGTCTGCAACATCGTGCTGGGCCACGGGCAACCTGTTGGCGGTCTGATGTCGACCCACACAGACGTGGATATGGTGACGTTCACAGGATCCACAGCGGTGGGCAAGCTGATCACAGAGGCCTCATCCAGCACGCTCAAGAAGCTGGCGCTGGAGCTTGGTGGAAAAAACCCGCAGGTGATCATGCCCGACGCTGATCTGGACAATGCTGCGGACGCGGTAACTTTTGGGGTCTATTTCAACGTGGGCCAGTGCTGTAACTCCTCCAGCCGGGTCATTGTGCACGAGGATATAGCCGAAGAGTTTATTGCCCGTTTAGTTGCGCTATCCAAACAGGTGCGATTTGGCGATCCTATGGATGACAGCACGCAAGTAGGCGCGATTGTCACCGCAGAGCACAACGCAAAAATCGACGGCTTTGTTCGTGATGCGCTTAGTGCGGGTGCGAAACTGGAAATCGGAGGCGGCACACTCCAGGTCGAAGGACGCAGCTCGCAATTCTACCAACCCACCGTGATTAGCCATGTAACGCCGGACATGGCGATTGCGCGTGAGGAGGTCTTCGGCCCGGTGCTGACCGTTCTGGTGTTCAAGACGCTGGAAGAGGCCATCGCGCTGACAAATGACAGCGACTACGGCCTTTCAGCAGGTATCTGGAGCAACGACATACACACCTGCCTTGAATTCTCACGACGGGCTCATGCGGGCACGGTTTGGACGAATACCTGGATGGACGGATATCCTGAACTTGCGTTCGGCGGCGTCAAACAATCCGGCCAGGGGCGCGAGATTGGCCGCTACGGATATGAGGAATTCCTTGAGGTGAAATCGCTGGTGATGCGCGTTGGACGCGATACCCGCGCACCTTGGGTCACATCAGGCGACTAGCAACCGTCTGAAACAATGCAACGCAGATAGGGAGGACACTATGCGTTCACTTCTAAAAACAAAAACAGCCGTTGTACTGGCACTCACCGTGACCACCGGAGCCGCGCAGGCTGATGGCCATGGTGTGGAGGTGTTGCACTGGTGGACGTCAGGTGGTGAAGCCGCAGCGCTCAACGTCCTAAAGGAAGACCTTGAAGGCCAAGGCATTGGCTGGACCGACATGCCGGTCGCAGGTGGTGGTGGTGAGCAGGCAATGACTGTATTGCGCGCACGTGTGACTGCGGGCAACGCTCCGACCGCGGTTCAAGGTCTTGGCTTCGACATCCTCGACTGGGCGGATCAAGGTGCCTTGGCGAACCTGAACGATGTTGCCGCAGCAGAAGGATGGGACGATGTTATCCCCGCAGCCCTTCAGCGATTTGCGAAAGTCGACGGCCGGTGGGTTTCCGCTCCGGTGAATGTACATTCCACCAACTGGGTTTGGGCCAACAAGGCGGTTCTGGATGCCAATGGCATTTCAGTACCCGAGACTTGGGAAGACTTCGTTGCAGCTATGGACACGCTGTCGGCGGCTGGAATCACACCCGTCGCGCATGGTGGTCAGGCTTGGCAAGAGGCCACCGTCTTTGATGGTGTTGCCATGTCGGTTCTTGGGCCCGACGGCTATCAGGCTGCTTTCATCGATCTCGACCCGGAAGTTCTAGGCGGTGACGCGATGAAAGAAACGTTCGACCGCATGTCCGTGATCCGAGCCAATGTCGACGACAACTTCTCAGGCCGCGACTGGAACCTTGCGACCGCCATGGTCATCAATGGAGAAGCTGGTTTTCAAATGATGGGAGACTGGGCCAAGGGCGAGTTCCTGAACGCGGGCAAAGTACCTGGAGAGGACTTCCTTTGCTTCCGGTTCCCTGGCACCTCCGAACAAGTCACCTTCAACGCTGACCAGTTCATGATGTTTGACCAGGGGGGGGCGGTATCAAATGAACAGGCCGCATTGGCAACGGCAATCTTGTCGCCATCATTCCAATCAGCGTTCAATGTCGTCAAAGGTTCGGTACCTGCGCGGACAGATGTGTCAGACGAAGCCTTCGACGATTGCGGTAAGAAAGGCATGGCCGATTTGGCCGCCGCCGCCGCTTCCGGCAACCTGTTTGGCTCTATGGCTCATGGTCACGCCAACCCGGCTTCCGTCAAGAACGCCATCTATGACGTCGTGACCGCGCATTTCAACGGTGACTACGATAGCGAGACGGCTGTTCTGGAACTGGTCGACGCGGTCGAGATCGCAAAGTAAGCGGTTCCTCCCAGAGCGGGGCGGCGCGCTTTGCCGCCCTGCTTTTCGAAGGATACCATCCAAGCACAATGCAATGAGGTTAGCGTCATGGCTCAGGTAGCGAATGCCGATTTCAAGACGCGGCTACAGACTTGGCTGCCCAAGCTGGTTCTGTCACCGTCATTAGCCATGGTCTTGATCTTCGTCTATGGCTTCATCTTCTTTTCGGTCTACCTATCGTTCACCGACAGTCGCTTGCTGCCCTCCTATGGTTGGGTCGGATGGGAGAATTATTCCAAACTCTGGCGCCTGAGCCATTGGGAAATCTCCATCACCAATATGGGCATCTTCGCTGTGCTCTACATTGGGATTTGCACGGCACTTGGGCTAGGCTTGGCTATATTCCTTGACCAGAAAATCCGCGGCGAAGGATTTATCCGTACGATTTACCTTTATCCCATGGCGCTGAGCTTCATCGTCACAGGTACGGCTTGGAAATGGTTTCTTGATCCGGGCATTGGCCTTGAGAACGTGGTGCAAAGTTGGGGCTGGACTACGTTTGAATTCGACTGGATCAAGAACCGTGACTTCGCGATCTACACCGTCGTCCTTGCCGCGGTTTGGCAGACGAGCGGGTTCGTAATGGCGATGTTTCTCGCAGGTCTGCGCGGTATCGATAATGAAATCCTGAAGGCCGCACAGATGGACGGCGCGTCGAACTGGAACCTCTATCGCCGGATCATTATTCCGCAACTTCGGCCAGCTTTCCTGTCCGCATTCGTGATCCTCAGCCACCTGGCTATCAAAACGTTTGATCTTGTCATCGCGTTGACCGGGGGTGGCCCGGGCCGGGCAACTGAGTTGCCCGCAACCTTCATGTATTCCTACACGTTCAGCCGCAACCAAATGGGGATTGGTGCGGCGTCAGCGACCATCATGCTGATAACAATTGCCGCGATCATGATCCCTTACCTTTATGCCGAATTGCGGGAGAAGAAGTGATGTCCGTTGCAACGCAAGACACGGCGATCCGCACAGGCCGGACAGTTCGCACACTGATCTACCTGGTGTTGGTTCTCTTTGCCTTATTCTACATGCTGCCGCTCTATGTGATGCTCGTGAACTCGGTTAAGCCGCTTGATGAGATTACCGGTGGCGGCATGATGAACCTGCCCCAGGTTTTCACGATTGAGCCGTGGGCCAAGGCGTGGTCCTCGGCCCAGATCGGAGTCGAGCCAACTGGCCTTTCACCGTATTTCTGGAATTCGATCAAAATGGTCGTTCCTGCTGTGGCTATTTCGACAGTGCTTGGCGCGCTGAACGGCTATGTGCTGACCAAATGGCGCTTCCGGGGCGATACGATCCTTTTTGGTCTGATGCTGTTTGCGTGCTTCATACCGTTTCAGGTTGTACTGATCCCGATGGCCCGGATGCTGGGGCTGATGGGGTTGGCTGGCACCACCTGGGGGTTAGTACTGGTGCATGTGGTCTATGGAATTGGTTTCACAACACTTTATTTCCGTAACTATTATGCCGTCTTCCCGACCGAACTGATCAGAGCGGCGCAAATTGACGGGGCCGGGTTCTTCCAGATTTTTTGGCGCATTCTACTGCCCTCGTCTGGTCCAATCGCCGTGGTTTCGATTATCTGGCAATTCACCAACATCTGGAATGATTTCCTCTTTGGTGCGTCCTTTGCCGGAGCCGAAAGCCAACCCATGACTGTCGCTCTGAACAATCTGGTACAGGCCAGCCATGGCGTGAAGGAGTACAACGTACACTTCGCTGGCGCGATCCTTGCCGCCCTTCCAACACTTCTCGTCTACATCGTCGCCGGCCGCTATTTCGTGCGCGGTCTGATGGCTGGTTCCGTGAAAGGATAATCTCATGGGCTTTCTTGATATCGACAACACCACCAAGTCCTATGGGTCGGTTGAAGTTCTGCACAAAGTCGACATTTCCGTCGAAGAGGGCGAATTCCTCGTCCTAGTGGGGCCGTCCGGTTGCGGCAAATCCACGCTGCTCAACATGATTGCGGGGCTTGAAGAGATTTCAAGCGGCGAGATCCGCATCAAGGATCAGGTGATGAATGGGGTCCACCCATCCAAACGCAATATCGCGATGGTATTCCAAAGCTACGCCCTCTACCCGAACATGACCGTGGGCCAGAATATTACCTTCGGGCTGGAAATGCACGGAACGCCAAAACCTGAACGTGAAAAGGCCATGAAAGAGGTGTCCGAGCTATTGCAAATCGAGCAGCTGCTTGACCGTAAGCCGGGAGCCTTGTCTGGCGGTCAACGTCAGCGGGTCGCCATGGGCCGCGCACTGGTCCGTAACCCCGACGTGTTCCTGTTTGATGAGCCTTTGTCCAACCTCGACGCCAAGCTGCGGGTCGACATGCGGACGGAGATCAAGAAACTGCATCAGAAGCTGGGTACAACGATTGTCTACGTCACCCATGACCAGATCGAGGCCATGACGCTCTCAACCCGAATAGCGGTCATGTATGGCGGTTATGTTCAGCAATTGGGCACGCCTCAGGAAATCTACGACACGCCAGCCAACATCTTTGTGGCGACCTTCATGGGGTCACCTGCGATGAATGTGGTGCCCGCCAGAGTTGCGGTCGAGAACGGCAGACCCATGGCTGTAGTCGCGCTGCATGACGGCTCAAACGTATCACTTCCCTTCAGCCAGGACAATCTGGCGGCATGGGATGGTCGCGACATAATGCTAGGGATCCGGCCCGAGACGCTCACTGATGAAGACGCCGCAGATCGCAAGTCGTCTAACATCGCGCATATGACCAACCGGATTGTTGTTACGGAGCCGGCTGGGTCAGATACCTTCGTTACGATGACATTGGGGGGAGAGGATGTGATTGCGCGGATGCGCTCTGATGCAGATGTGCGTCCTGGTGCAGATTTCATCTTCGCTGTGAACATGGAAAAAGCGGTGGCCTTTGATCCTGAAACAGAAATGCGGATCGTACCCTGATGGATGCGGATGTTCTAATCATCGGATCTGGCATGGGAGGCGCAACGCTGGCGGCAGCTTTGGCACCAACTGGAAAGCGGATCATAATTCTAGAGCGGGGGGTGCATTTGCGCCCGTCGCCGCAGGATCGCGACGCAAACGCGATATTTGGACGTGGCGTGTTTCGCCCTGATGAGGAATGGCTGGATGGACAGGACCAACCGTTCAACCCAGGAAATTATTACAACGTGGGCGGAAATTCTAAGTTCTATGGTGCTGCGCTTATTCGTTATCGCGAAGCGGATTTTGGTGTGGTCAGTCATCCGGGCGGCGATACGGCAGGCTGGCCGATTAGCTACGATGCGCTTGAACCCGACTATCAGGCTGCGGAAGATCTGTATCAGGTGCGCGGCAACGCCGCGGAAGATCCGACCGAGCCGTATCATTCTGGTCAATATCCCCATCCGCCCGTTCCAGACGAGCCGGATTTGGCTGACATGAGAACGTGTTTGGTAAAGGTCGGGCTGGCTCCGTCGCATATCCCGCTGGGAGTTGACATATCGACCTGGCTTGCATCTGGGCGGACGACTTGGGACGCCTATCCCAACACCTGCAACGGCAAGATGGATGCCGAGACCTGCGGCTTGGCCCGCGCGCTAGTCCATAAAAACGTGACTTTGAGGACGGGATGTGAGGTACAGTCCTTGATAAGTGACGCGGCCGGTCACGTGACGGGTGTCATGTTGGCACAAGGTGGAACACTCACTGCACCGATTATCACAGTTGCCGCAGGTGCGGTGCAATCAGCAGCACTTATGTTGCGATCAGCCAATGACAATTGCCCTACCGGGCTTGCAAATCGTTCCGATCAGGTGGGACGTAATTTTATGAATCACAACTGTTCGGCCGTTCTGGCTCTGCATCCGCTCCGCAAGAACCGGTGTGTATATCAAAAGACGCTGATGCTTAACGACTTTTATCTTGGCACAGATAAGAGGCCACCACTGGGTAATGTGCAGATGCTGGGCAAGATTACGGGGCCTATTCTGGCAGCCAGTTCGAACCTTCCCAGCCGCTTGGCAGAGCTCATCGCTTCGCGGAGTTTCGATTTCTATGCGATGTCTGAAGACCTGCCTAATCCAGATAGTCGGGTTACACTGCGAAATGGGAAGATCAAACTCGATTGGCAACGCTCCAACTTGGCGGCGCACGCGCGGCTGGTCAAAGAACTGAAGCGCGTCCTGCGATGCGCCGGTTTTCCCATAGTGGTGTCAAAGCCATTCGACCGCCGCACCCCATCGCACCAGTGTGGAACAGCCCGCATGGGCAGTGACCCAACCACCAGTGTGGTCGACAGCTATTGCCGCAGCCATGATCATCCGAACCTCTTCATTGTCGATGCGTCGGTTTTGCCGACCTCAGCTGCCGTCAATCCGGCGTTGACCGTTGCGGCCCTTGCACTGCGCGCGGGGCGTCACATCGCAGAGACGGAGTTTGCTGCCTAATGCCTCGGGGATATGATTTCATAGTGATAGGCGGCGGGTCAGCCGGATCGGTGATCGCTGCGCGCCTTTCCGAAGATTCAAGCGCGCGCGTCTTGTTGCTCGAGGCAGGTGGCAGTGACCGTCATCCGTTCTTTCACCTGCCCGCTGGCTTTGCCAAGATGACCAAGGGCATCGGGTCCTGGGGGTGGTCGACCACGCCCCAAAGGGCGATGCAGAATAAGGTTTTCACCTATACCCAAGCCAAGGTCATTGGCGGTGGCTCTGCGATCAACGCGCAGATCTATACACGTGGGGCAGCACAAGACTACGACGATTGGCGACAGATGGGCTGTGAGGGGTGGAGCTATGAAGATGTGCTGCCCTACTTCAAGAAGTCTGAAAACAATGATACTTATTCCGGTCGCTATCATGGCAAAGGCGGGCCGCTAGGCGTCTCCATGCCCGCCGCACCTCTGCCGATTTGCGACGCTTTTATTGAGGCGGCGGGTCAAGTTGGGATTCCAATGACGACTGATGTAAATGGCGAGAAACAGGATGGCGCAGGATACTACCAACTGACTCAGAAGAATGCCCGTCGGTCCTCGGCTGCTATGGCTTTTCTGGGGCAAGCCAAGAGGCGGGACAATCTGACTATCCAAATGAAGGCACAGGTGGCCCGCATCGTGGTCAAACATGGCCGTGCAACAGGGGTCGAATTGGTTGACGGTACAGTGATCTCCGCAGATCGCGAGGTAATCCTGTCGTCTGGGGCCATTGGTTCACCTCGTCTGTTACAACTATCGGGGGTTGGACCGGCAGAGCACCTGCAAAGCATCGGCATCGATGTCGTCTATGACCAGCCCAGCGTAGGTTCGAATTTGCAGGACCATCTCGACCTCTACGCCATTTGTGAAGTTACCGGGCCGCACACCTACGACCGTTTTGCTAAGCCACATCTGAGCGCCTTTGCAGGTCTGCAATACCTGCTGACACGCAAGGGACCGGTGGCCTCAAGCCTCTTTGAAACGGGTGGGTTCTGGTATGCTGACGAAGACGCTCGGTCCCCTGATATACAGATGCACCTTGGCCTTGGTACGGGGATCGAGGCAGGTGTCGAAGCAATGCCAAACGGGGGCGTCACGTTGAACGCCTGCCATCTGCGGCCCCGGTCGCGCGGCACCGTGCGGCTCAAGTCGGATAACCCCACTGACATTCCATTGATCGACCCGAACTACCTCTCTGATCCGTATGATCGCGAGATGTCGATTCGGGGCCTGAAGCTCGTGCAGGGTATCCTGTCGCAATCCGCGCTGAGCGAGTACATCCTCGCGGAACGCTTACCGGGTCCAGACGTGCGCACGGATGAGGACTACTTCAACTTTATCTGCTTGCATTCCAAGACGTCACATCATTGCGCCGGCACCTGCCGAATGGGCGCTGACGATGCGGCAGTACTCAACCCTCGGCTGCAGTTTAATGGCATTGACGGGCTACGTGTAGCTGATGCGTCAGTCATGCCCAACGTCAATTCGTCCAACACCAACGCTCCTTGCATCATGATTGGTGAAAAAGCTGCCGACATGATCAAAGAAGACCAAGGACTAAACCTATGATCCGCCATATTGTCTTGACCAAATTCAAGCCGGAAACCTCCGAGGACACCATCAACAGCATCTATGATCGCCTTGCCGCACTGTCCGACAAACTGCCGGGTGCGCAGAATTTCACCGGTGGACGATCAGAAAGTCCCGAACAGATCGAACGTGGATACATGCATGGATTTGTCATCGATTTTGACAGTTGGGATGCTCTACAAACCTACGCCGACAACGAAGAACACAAAGTGCTTGGCGGGCAATTAGTGAACAATGCGGTGGGTGGAATTGACGGGCTTCTCGTCCTCGATCTCAACGTATAGGCCAGATGGGTCATCATACCGGAGTCACAATGAAACAGCGCCCCACCATTCTTGACGTCGCCAAACATGCCGGAGTGTCGAAGTCTACGGTCAGTCTTGTGCTACAAGACGCACCGTCGGTCAAAGACACTACTCGCAAAACCGTGCGTCAAGCGATGAAAGATATCGGCTACGTCTATAACCGATCCGCCGCGACACTCAGATCCGCCAGTTCGGGGCTTGTGGGGCTGGTAATAAACGACCTGCGGAACCCATTCTTTACAGAGTTCGCAGCGCTCTTTCAGATGCAACTGGCTCATGCCGGCTTTGCCACGGTGCTGGCCAACACGGATGAAGATCCTGAGCTGCAACGCCAGATGATTTCATCGCTTGTGGAGCATGGCGTGTCGGGTTTTATCATATCGCCCTCTTATGGAGATGACGCGTCGACTTTGGCGGTGCTGGATGCGGCAAACACGCCAACACTGCAGGTGTTTCGTACTCTCGAGCGAACTGGCGGCACCTTCCCGGTGCTGGCCCCGGATTATGTGACGGGCGGGCGCATCGCAGTCGAACATCTGATCGAACAGGGATGCAAGAAGATCGCTTTTCTCGGGGGGCTCGAAGGGCGGCCCGTCACCCATGAACGGATGCAAGGCTACATGGAGGTTCTAGAAGCGCATGGTCAAGCGCCTTTGACCCTTACTGGGCAGTCCACTCGTTCGTTTGGCAAAGTCACAGCGGCGCAGTTGCGGGCAGAGCACCCAGACGTTGACGGCGTCATCTGCTTCAATGATCTGGTGGCACTGGGTGTGCTGGCGGCTTGCCCGGATCTTGGTATCACTGCAGGTCGCGACCTACGGGTTGTCGGGTTCGACGATATCGAAGACGGGCAGGACAGCTATCCTCCTTTGACGACAATAAGTTGTAATATCCCCGATTTTGCAGCCTCTGCCGCGCAGCAGATTACGGCATGGATCAAGGATGGCGTAGCCCCGCCGGTATCCGCACGCAGCCCCGTTCGACTGGTAGTTAGGGCTTCAAGCGGTATCAAAAAAAGATAAATAGGAGAGCACTATGGAAGAGGTGAGAGTCGCCGTTTTAGGTGCCGCAGGTTGGATGGGTCGCGTGCACACCATGGCTTATCAGACGTTTCCGCATTTTTTGGGAACGGAGTGGGGCACGGCTCGCGTAACGGCGCTTGTTGTGACTGATACGAACTCGGCAACAGAGCTTAGGTCTACCGCGCCAGATGCGAAGCTTTTGGACCGGTGGCAAGACGCGGTGAACGACCCTGAGATCGACTTGATCGACATTTGCCTGCCCGATAACCTGCATCACGAGGTCGCCAAGGCAGCACTTCTCGCCGGTAAACACGTCTTTTGCGAAAAGCCTTTGGCAGATACGGCAGCACAGGCGCGTGAACTGGTGCAAATAGCCAGGGAAAAGGGCGCCATCACGCGCGTTGGTCACGCATTCCCGCGCAATCCGATCCATGACCGCGCCAAAGAGATCATCGAGGCGGGCGAGATTGGCGAGATCAAGCTGTTTAAGGGCTGTCAGCACATCGATGTTTTTGGCGACCCGCTCGCTCCCTATATGTGGCGCGCCGATGGCGATCTAGCCCGAACCGGCATCATCGGCGACACGGGCAGCCACGTTTTCAGCTATATGGACTTTCTTGTCGGACGCGTATCATCGTTGATCGCCGACAGCTACATTACATCCCCAAGGCGGCCCAAGATCGAGGGGTCGGGCCTTGGTGGCGCGGCACCAGAGATCACAGACGAGACCGAATGGGGCGATGTCACCAACCCTGACGGTACCAATGTACTCTGCACCTTTGAGAACGGCGCAAAAGGTAACATCGATTTCAGCCGCGTCGCCACTGGTCGTAAGTTCATGCAAACCTATGAAATCTATGGCACGAAGGGCAGTCTTGCCTACACCTTCGATGAGATAAATCGCCTTCGGTTTTACTCCAATGATGATCCGACCGGTCGGCGGGGTTTCCGTGAGATTGACGTAGGCCCCGAACATCCAACCTATGGCGCCTTCCTGCCTCTGCCCAACTTTGCATTGGGATACAACGAAAGTAAGATCATCGAAGCGGCCGAGGTTATTAAATCGATCACAACCGGTACGCAGATGTGGCCGACCTTCGAGACCGGTCATCACATCTGTCAAATCGTGGATGCATGCATGATTTCCTCAAAGCGGCGCGCCTGGGTCAACATCTGAGCAGTGAAGGAAGATCAAAGTGGCGTCCTCCGTCCCACAAGACATTCTTGATGCACTGACCGATGTGGTCATGCCGCGGCTCGCCTCCGAACCCGAGGCGACAGAGACTATAGTTGTTGGTGATTTCACGATCCCGTTGCACCGCGTGGGTGCCGTTGTGGTGGGCAGCGGTGCCGCAGGTCTGCGCGCCGCTGTTGAGATGAAGCGCCGCGATGTTGATGTTGCGGTTCTCAGCCAGAGCGCGTGGGGGGGGACATCGGCCTGCTCTGGATCTGACAAGCAAACCCTGCACACAGCGAACACCAAGGATCAGGGTGACGACTTCTTTGACATGGCGGCCTCTATCGGCGCAGGCGGTGCTATGGATGAAGACACAGCGTACATCGAGGCGGTGGGGTCGATCCGCGCCATGGCATCGCTGCAATATCTAGGCCTTCCTTTGCCACAGGACCGTCTTGGTGGTACGCTGCGCTATCAGACCGACCATGACGAAGTGGGACGCGCCACGTCCTGTGGGCCGCGCACATCCCGGCTGATGGTCAAGGTTCTGGCGGAAGAAGCAATCCGCCTTGAAATTCCACTCTTCAATCAGACAACTGTCGTGAAAGTTCTGAAAGACGGCGAGCGTGTCATCGGCGTAATGGCGATCCGATCAAAGGACGCAAGCGAAGCGAACTCTTATGGTCTGACGATTTATGCTTGTTCCGCCCTTGTCCTGGCTGCTGGCGGCCCAGGCGAGCTGTATCGTGACAGCGTCTTTCCGAATGGCTGCTTTGGTACCCTTGGACTTGCGCTCGAGACGGGGTTGGCTCTGACAAATATCACAGAAAGCCAGTTTGGCATCGGCACCCGGCGCGAGGGCTTCCCCTGGAACCTGTCTGGTACCTATGTGCAGGTGATCCCGCACATCTTTTCCGCGGACGAGGACGGGACAGAGCATCATTTCCTTGCGGACTACTACCGCACCACGCAAGAGATGGCCTCGAACATCTTCCGCAAGGGCTACCAATGGCCATTCCACGCCAGCCGGATGCTCAATTTCCAGTCAAGTCTCATAGACCTCGCGATCTTCCGTGAAGGCCAGAAAGGTCGGCGGGTCTTCATGGATTTCAACCGTAATCCTCTAACCATCGATCAGGATTTCAGCCTTGATCGGCTGGACAATGACGTGGCGACCTATCTGCGCGATGCTGGTGCAGATCACGCGCTGCCGATTGATCGTTTGCGCCATATGAACCCGCTCGCGATTGAACTATACAAGCGCTACAAAGTCGACATCACGACGGATCCTCTGGAATTCGCCGTTAACAATCAACACATGAATGGCGGGATTGCAGTCGATATCTGGGGACGGACCAATTTACCCGGCATCTATGCCGTGGGCGAGGCAGCAGGCACCCATGGCGCAACGCGACCGGGTGGCTCAGCACTGAATGCTGGTCAAGTTTTTGGTACACGTATCGCGGAACATATCGGTGCTGTGGGCGCTTCGACATTCATTGAAGACGTTACAAGTTCCGCGACCAATGCAGTTCAGCAAATCCAAAAGGTACTCGCTCATGACAGTCCCTTATCCGTCAAAAGTGTTCGAACCGAAGTTCAGGCCCGGATGAGCGACAAAGCCGGTATTCTTTGCGCCCCGACAGAGGTGGCAACGGCGCTTGATGACGCAAATGCCCTGAACGCCAAAATATGCGAACACGGCATTGCCATCTCACGCCCGTCCGAGGCCGCACGCGTGCTGCAATGGCAGCAAATGGCTTTGGCCTCCGAAGCAGTATTGGCGGCCCTCAACTTCTATATCGCCCATGGTGGCGGCAGCCGCGGGGCGCGGGCGATCTGCGACGACAAGGGTGACGCATTGCCAGACACCATTCATGGACCACTTTTCGACGCGCGCTTTCGCGCGGAAAGGGATGCAGACAAACAGCAGCAATTAATCGCGCAGTTTGATGGCGTCAGCATATCAATTTCTTCGCGCGCCAACCGCCAACACGACGGCATGCGAACGTTCTTTGAAAGAGACTGGCCCGCTTGGTTAACCGGTCGTATCTTCCACCAGCAGAATCCGTTGTCCTCATGTTAGCCTTCAGTTCGAATCGGATGTTGGCCGTCGGCGAAGCCATGATCGAGATGGCGGTGATCGGCGATGACACCTACCATCGGAGCTTTGCGGGCGACACGTTTAATACCGCATGGCATATGTCACAGATCCCTGATCTGTCATTACAAGTTGGGTTCGTCACGAAGGTGGGCACGGACTCTGTCTCGGACAGTTTTGTCGATATGGTTTGCGAGGACGGCATTGACGTTGCGTATGTCGGTCGTGTTCCAGATCGGACCATGGGCCTTTACATGATCGAACTCGATGAGGCGGAGCGTAGTTTTAGCTATTGGCGCGAGGCGTCAGCCGCGCGATTGCTGGCCAGGGATGAAAGTTGGTTGGACCAGGCTTTCGCAGGTGCGGGTTTGATCCATCTGTCCGGGATTACATTAGGCATTCTCAATGTCGATTCTCGCGAACGGCTGCTGAGCTCCCTTCGCAAAGCGCGAACTGCCGGCACGCGTGTTTCGTTTGATCCAAATGTGCGTCCAGTGCTTTGGGTTTCCCCGGACGAAGCGCGTACGGCAATGAAAAACTTCTTCGCCGTCTCCGATATCGCACTCCCTAGCTTCGATGATGAAGCCGGATTGTGGGGGGATCGTTCTCCAGACCAAACGATTGATCGGATCAGTGCGCTGGGTGTTTCCGAAGTGATCGTTAAGAACGGTACTGATTCAGTCTGCATCGGTGCGGAGGGCCGACACAACGTTCCGACCCGGCATGCAGATGAACTTCGCGATACATCTGGTGCCGGAGACGCTTTCAACGCGGGTTACCTTGCGGCCAGAATCTCCGGAAAAACACCCACCGCAGCAGTGGCGGGTGGGCAGACTTTGGCACTCGAAGTGATCAGGCATTTTGGGGCCCGTATTCCAAAATCATTGGTTCCGACTTTACCAACCTGAACACCTCTTCTACGAGCTAAAAATGGACGTTTTTGTCGAAATTGCCGGATGCCGGATAAGGCGTGGTGAGTGTCATTGTGGCTCAAGACGCCAATGGTGCGTGGGTTGCAATCGCAGAAGTATTTTTTGGGGTGAGCGCCCGAATATGGACAAACCTGAGCAGAGTGACTCTTTTGCACCAGCGACAAGCTGCATTCACGAAAGCGGTGAGCACAATTGAACGACGCATAACACTTGTTCAGCAATGTTCCCGTTTCGTTGCGATGTCGGTAAACATCCAATGGTTGCAAAACTTGCGATTCAACACGAATGTCAACCTTCGCGACCATGCGGAACTAGCCGCAATCTATTGGGTGCAATGTGTGGACTTTTTCCGTTGGAAGTGCGGGCTGCCAGGCGAGGTCGGTCGTGAGACCCGACCTGCCTCAAGTCAGCTTGACCCAGCCCCTTGATCCGGGCCGTTTGGATGTAGAATCCGTTCCTGTTTCTTTCTCGTGTTTAGGTTGCGGTCAAGGCCTGCTGAGCGGAGCCGTTGCGTAGCTCAAG
>NZ_JBQFXH010000014.1:0-54390 GCF_056540745.1 Ruegeria sp. AM1 | reverse complement strand
CCTTGATCATTCCAATGATCTGTTCGTCGCTAAATCTGCGTTTCATAGTCCATCCTTTGCTTGGACGGATTACTAACACCTCAATGGCCTGATTTCAGGGGGCTGGGTCATCCTCAGTCAGTTGCTTTAGAGACCAAACCAACAATCTGAATAGTAGCGGCTTATCAACGATCCGGAGTGCCGCCGTTCGCCGAGACGTTCCTGGAAGTTAGTTGCGCGGACACAGCGTCATTTAGCTGCGGCTGCGCCAATGGCCGCTTCGAAGTGGGATACGACTGATCAGAGCAATCGAGGCTTAACCTGTTTCACTTCTATATCGATCTACCCATTTTTGATTGACTTCATCTGCCATTCTGGCCGTTTTCGGTTGTATTCCTTCAGCGTATTTGAGCGGAACATTGATGTAGTCAAGAACACGCTTCAACTCCCTATTTGGGTTTTCAGCCAAATGCTCGTAAGTCAGTCGCATCGGAGAAATACTATTTTCCTGAAACCATGATTCCCAGCCAGCGTTATGATCCTCCATTTCGGCGACAAGCTTACCTATTGCTATTCGATCATAAGTGAGCGGGCGCTTGCTTGGCCGTTGTTGCAAAGGTGTTCCATCTATTGCCATGTGCCAAAGTCCATCCTGTTTGGCCTTCAATAAGGAAACAGCTTGAGAAACAACATCTTGGCGGGTCAGAAAAACGAATTTTACACTTCCGAAAGCATGTTCCAAGCGTTGTAGGAAATCGACATGGCCTGGAAAAGCTCTGCCGAGTATTTCGTCTAACTCAATGAATGTATCCCACATTATCCTTAGACCAAAAACATTTGACTTGGATCGTCCGGTATCAATGACCGAAGTGAGATAAGCACGATCAAAATCTGGCCCTGAAAGATGAGAAATCTGAAACTGAACCGACCGTTCTGCGACAGAGTTCTTTCGAAAATAGGAGTCTGGTCGGCCCGCGTGTTTGGTGTCGCTTAGAAGATTGCAAAGCAGTGTACTTCCGCTTCTCGGTGTGCCGCAAAGAAAATATGAGCGCAAAGGAGCGTCCTTACTCAGATATGTAAGACAGGAAGACTATCCGGTAGTTGTCGTTCGTACAACGTCAGCAAGCAAGTGGTACTTTGGGCTCTCCTGGCCCCTTCGCTGCGACTGCGCCAATGGCGGCATTGGGATAACCAAAACCACTTACTAGGCATTGAAAATGCAGTTCCTTTTGTTGGTTCTTCTAAAGGACTATGGGCAGCGAACGGATCGAATACTCCATTGTGAGCCGCCGGTTTCGCTTAGGGTCTTCCAGTTCCATTCTGTAGGATTGAGAAGCACGGACACCGCCGATTGCGCCAAGAGTCCCGCAGAGCATCGCTGAGTTGTCGCCCATGCTAGATCCGCCAATCAGTTTTTGCAGCGGTAAGATGTTCGAGAGCGTGCCTTTTTGATAGCTGACCCAGCTTCCGTCTTCTTTGATTGAGCAGCGCAGTATTAAGGTGTCCAAGTCTGCTTCAACGTCACACAATCGCCAAACGCCCTTGGAGGCGGGCTTCGCGCAAATCTGCTTTGATGCTGCGACTGAATGTGTTTCCAAACTGCGGTCAGTGTGATCAGATGCTAAGCCGAGCCACAAGGCGCCAGCACTTTGTATGATGAGTGGCTCAACCTCGCCCGATGTCTCGTTGCCAAGCACTTCGATAGTGTCCGAATGAACGAGAAGACTGCTGGAAACTCGGTAGTAGAGCGGCACCTCGCTAGGGGGTGCCACGCCAATTTCGGCAAGCTCGTCGATATGATGCTGCACCGCATCGGCATTTCGACCAGTCCAGCCGGCGACGTAAAGGTGCTCGACGGCAAGGTCTATTTCAGAGCCTGAATGATGAAACTTCATAGGTCAGGGTTCCCAAAACCGCCGCCGCCGGGCGTTTTCATGATGAAGGTGTCACCGGGTTCCAATTCCGCTTGGTCGTTACCCTCAAGGATTTCAATAGCACCGTTTGCACGCTGAACAGAGTTTTCTCCAGTGGCTCCTGGGCCTCCATCTTGAGTGCCTTGGGGCGGCACCTTCCGGTGCGAACTCAGGGTCGTCACTGTCATCACGTCGTTGAATCTCAGGCACCGGACAATCCCGTTGCCACCCACGAACCGCCCGAGGCCACCAGAGCCCTGACGAATGGAAAATTCATCGACCTGGACTGGGAAGCGCGTTTCCAAAACTTCAGGATCGGTCATCCTCGTGTTCGTCATATGACTATGGACCGCGCTGGTGCCATGAAAGCCGTCTCCGGCTCCTGTACCTCCACAGATCGTCTCGTAGTTCTGGTAGATGTCGTTGCCATAGACGAAGTTGTTCATGGTGCCTTGACTGCCCGCAATGACTCCAAGCGCGCCATAGAGCGTATCCGCGATGGATTGGCTCACTTCTGTGTTTCCAGAGATCACTGCTGCTGGAGACGTTGGATTGATCATCGACCCTTCCGGCACGATCAACGTAAGCGGTTTGAGACACCCTTCATTCATTGGGATGTCGCGGCCAACAAGCGTCCGGAACACATAGAGCACGACAGCGCTGCAGATCGCCATTGGCGCGTTGTAATTGAGCGGGCTTTGCGGTGATGTGCCCGTAAAATCAATCTTTGCGGAGCGATTGGCCTTATCGACTCGGATATCCACCTCGATTTTGGCACCGTCATCCATGGGATAACTGAACTTGCCATCTTTCAGGACATCCAGAACACGCCGCACACTTTCTTCGGCGTTGTCCTGAACATGCCCCATATAGGCATGAACCGCCTCGATCCCGAACTGTCGCGTGATCTTCTGCAACTCAGCAACACCGGTGGCGTTCGCTGCAATCTGCGCTGCAAGATCGGCCATGTTCTGATCAACGTTCCGACATGGATACGTGCCAGAGGACAAAAGCGCGCGGGTTTCACTATCTCGCAGTTGCCCCTGTTCCACCAGAAGAAAATTGTCGATAACGACGCCTTCTTCTTCAATTGTGCGGCTGTCAGGTGGTGCCGATCCGGGTGTTTTTCCCCCAATGTCCGCGTGATGTCCCCGCGACGCGACGGTGTAGAGGATGTCTCGTCCGTCTTCATCAAAAACAGGCGTGATCACCGTGACGTCAGGCAGATGAGTGCCGCCATTATAGGGGTTGTTCATCATAAACACGTCGCCGGGTCGGATTTTGTCCGCGTTCTCGCGCAAAACTGTCCGTACGCTTTCCGACATGGACCCCAAATGTACGGGCACATGCGGCGCGTTGGCGACCAAATCGCCGTTTTGGTCGAAGATGGCGCAGGAGAAATCCAGGCGCTCTTTGATGTTCACCGAATAGGCCGTGTTGGCCAGCGTCGCCCCCATCTGCTCGGCAATGGACATAAACAGGTTGTTGAACACTTCGAGCATTACCGGCTCCACCGAGGTTCCTATCGCTTCGGCACGCTCAATCGGCACAGCCCGTTCCAGGATCAGATTGCCACCCTTAGCACAGGTGGCGCGCCAGCCCGGTTCAACCACATTGGTGCCTGTGGGCTCGGTCAGAATGGCGGGCCCTTCAATTGTTTGACCCAGAGCCAGGCTCGCGCGGTTCACTAAGGGAACATCCTGCCATGTTCCATCAAAGCAGACAGAGACCGCTGTCTTGTCCAACTTCGTGTCCTGCGGATCAGGCAGGCTCACCTGTTCGCCAGTCTGCCCGATGGCTTCAACGATCAGCACATCAATGATCAAATCGCTGGTATCTGGCGCGAATCCAAACCGCTGCTGATGCACTGCGACGAAATCCGCTTCCATGTCTGAAGGTGTGCCGAAGACCACTTCCAAACTTTGCTGCGCATCGCGAGGGCGGATTTGTACGCGTTTAGAGATTGTGATGTCGATGGGGTCGATCCCCTGATCTTTTACCTCGTTCCCAGCGATTTGCGCCATGTCATTAAGTGCGTCATTCGTGCCGGTATCTGAGAGGGGCCGCTCAAACTGCTGTTCGCGCATCGCCCGTACATCCGCCAGCCCCATGCCAAAGGCAGAGAGAACGCCTGCAAAGGGATGAATAAAGATGCTCTCCATGCCCAAGGCATCGGCCACAAGACAGGCGTGCTGACCACCTGCGCCGCCAAAACAATTCATCGTGTATTTGGTTACGTCATAGCCGCGCTGAACGCTGATCTGTTTGATTGCATTGGCCATGTTCTCAACAGCAATGCGCAAGAACCCTTCGGCGAGTTCTTCTGGCGATTTGCCGTCGCCAATCTCTGCTGCCAGGGTCTCAAATTTCTGGCGCACTGCGTCTTGATCAAGCGGCTGATCGGCGTTTGGCCCAAAGACATGCGGGAAGTGATCGGGGTTCAGCTTGCCCAAAAGCACGTTGCAGTCTGTGACAGTCAGCGGACCGCCACGGCGGTAGGCGGCGGGGCCCGGATTTGCGCCTGCGCTTTCCGGGCCAACCTGCATCCGACCGTCCCTGTAGGATAGGATCGAGCCTCCGCCCGCCGCGACAGTATGGATGGACATCATCGGTGCCCGCATCCGCACGCCCGCAACTTCAGTTTCGAACGAACGCTCAAATTCCCCGGCGTAGTGACAGACGTCGGTGGATGTTCCGCCCATGTCGAAACCAATCAGCTTTTCAAAACCCAGCTCAGCTGCAGACCGGACCATGCCAACCACCCCGCCGGCGGGGCCAGACAGAATGGCGTCGCGGCCATGAAAGAGCCGCGCATCAGTCAAGCCGCCGTTCGACTGCATAAACATCAGCCGCTCACACCCGCCTGAATGCGTCCCAAGCGCGTCGGCAACCTGATCGACATAGCGGCGCAAAATCGGGGAGAGATAGGCATCGACGACAGCGGTATCGCCACGGCCCACCAGCTTAATCAACGGGCTGACTTCATGACTTAGGGAAATCTGATCAAAGCCGGACTGCTTAGCCATCTCGCCCAGACGTTGTTCATGCTCGGGAAAACGGTAGCTGTGCATCAGCGCAATGGCGACGGAACGATATCCCTTCCCATAGGCCCGCGACAAAGCCTCGCGCGCGGCAGTGCAATTGAGCGGTGACAGGATGTTGCCTTGGGCGTCCAGTCGCTCCTCGACCTCAACGACGTCCTCGTACAGCAACTCGGGCAGTTGGATGTTGAGATCAAAAAGCTTGGGACGGTTTTGGTACCCGATCCTCAGAAGGTCTTTCATGCCTTTGGTGATGAA
Source organism: Ruegeria sp. AM1 (assembly GCF_056540745.1). Lineage (NCBI taxonomy): Bacteria > Pseudomonadati > Pseudomonadota > Alphaproteobacteria > Rhodobacterales > Roseobacteraceae > Ruegeria > Ruegeria sp. AM1. Next base: position 49,199 of record NZ_JBQFXH010000014.1, on the reverse strand, counting down.
CAGGACCGTCCGCTCGCCTTTGCGCTCCAATAGTGCATTTGTCGCGACTGTCGTGCCCATTTTCACAGCGTCGATCAATCCGCCTGGCACAGCCGCATCAGCTTCGAGATCGAGCAATTCGCGAATGCCGTGAACCGCAGCATCTTTGTAGACTTCCGGGTTCTCCGACAAGAGCTTGTGGGTCTTTAAGTCGCCAGTTGGGGACTTCGCTACAATATCTGTGAACGTGCCACCACGATCTACCCAAAATTGCCACATCGGACAGTTCTCCTTCATTTGCAGCCGTTTGGCCGCAGCATTTAGATTAACTCGATTTGCTTTGGTCGCTATTCGAGGGCGGCTGGCAGCCAGAGCGCAATTTGCGGGAACGCGATCAAAGCGAACGCCATTGCCAACATGGTCAGGCAGTAGGGCAGAGCCCCGAGCATGACTTCGTTCAGATTGCCCGACTTCCTGGCACCCTGGACAACGTAGAGGTTCAGCCCAACCGGCGGAGTGATCAATGCCATCTCGATTAAGACGATCATCAAAATGCCGAACCAGATCACATCGTAGCCCTGCGCCAGGACCATCGGCACGATGATTGGGATTGTCACGACCATCAGCGACAAGGTTTCGATAAAGAAGCCCAAGACAATGTAGATCAGCACAACCACCATGATGAAGCCGAGAGGGGAGAGGCCCAAACCTTCGAGGAAAGCTGTCAGCTCACGGCCAAGTCCGGCGGAGGACAGCGTGAAGTTCAAAAATGACGCGCCGATGATTATCAGCATGATCATTGAGGTGACCTTAATTGTGCCCAACAGGCTTTCGCGCATCATTGCCCAGTTCACCCCGCCGAAAGCCAGCGCGATCAGTAATGCGCCCGCGACGCCAACGGCTGCGGCCTCAGTTGGTGTGGCCCATCCGCGATAGATGGAACCCACAATAAGAGTAAAAAGGATGAGGATCGGCACAAGGTCAACGAGCGCGCGCGCCATTTGAAGGAACGGGAACACCCGTCGGGTTCCACCCAATTCAGGACGGATCGTGCAGAGGATGGCTGTAATCACGAGGAAAGCCAACGCCAGCCCTAGCCCAGGAATAAGACCAGCCAGAAACAGTTGCGGGATCGATGATTGCGTCAGGAAACCATAGACGATCAGGTTGATCGACGGTGGGATCATGATGCCAAGTGTACCACCAGCGGCGATAGCACCCGAGAACAGCTTCGGGTCATAGCCTAGTTTCTCGGCCTGCGGCATCGCCACAGTCGCGACAGTTGCTGCGGTCGCAACCGACGAGCCCGATGTGGCTGAAAACATCGTCGCGGTTGCGACATTGGCGTGCACCAAGCCGCCCGGCAGCCAACTGACCCACCGGTCCAGCGCGGCATAGGTGCGAGTCGCAACGCCGGAACGCACCAGGATTTCACCAAGAAGGACAAAGAACGGGATCGCAATCAATGTGGCGGAACTGGACGATGACCAGACCATGTTGCCCAATGCGCGGCTGAGCGGGAAGTTCGAAAAGAACTGGTCGACCCCAAAGCCAAGTAGGAAAAGCACGATACCAACGGGTATCGAAAGGGCGAGAAGTGCCAGCAACCCCGCAGAAACATAGGTGATCATTTCAAGGTATCCTGTTCCGCAAACGCGCCAATAAAGGTTTCTGTTTCGCTTCCCCGGCCACGCACGAACAGACTGATTGCTGCGAGCGTGACGAGGCACGCCATGATGGCAAACCAGACCCAACCCGCAAACCAAGGGACTTGAACCCAGGCTAACGGAGTTGCGAGGGGTGTGTTTGCTCTGCTGCCATTTTCGACCGCGCGTTCCACGACCGGCCAGCATTTGATGGCAATTGTGACCACAACCCCTGACATGATGATCATTGAAAAAACGTCGAAGAGCGCGCGTAGCGTACCTTGAGCGCGCGATCTCAAGAGGTCGATGCGGATATGGCCCAGTTCCAACAAAGCGAAGGCCATACCCCATGAGCTGACTAGTGCCATCGCATAGCCTGCCAACTCTTCAGATCCGCCAAAGGATGCATGGACCTGGCGAAGAGCAATATCTGCAACCACAAAGGCTGCCATTCCCAAAAGGCCAAGGCCAACCACAATCGCTATTGTATGATTTATCTTTCGGAGCCTATTGATCAACGCCAGTTCCATATTGAACGTCCCCTAGTCTGATGCGTTGATTATTCGATGGTCACACCGACAACCTGACCGACCGACTCGTTCCAGCGAGACGCCCAATCACCGCCTGCGCGTTCGGCCCAATCGGGAAGCACTTCACCAATCAGAATACCGCGCGCCTTTTCAAAGTCCGCATCGGAAATCTCGACGAGAGCCATGTCGCGTGCGTCACCAGCCGCACATTCGCCGTTGCCGGTCAGACAGGCGATGTCGTTGACAAGAGCGTCTTGTGCGCTGGCCCAGGCAGGTTCTTCAAACCCTGCCGAAATCTGTTCGCGGATTAGACCTTGATCGTCCGCGCTCAGGCCATCCCACTTGTCAGCGTTCATGGCTGTAACAACGTGATCCCAACCGCCCAAGGGAATTGGCAGAAGATGGGTTGAGACTTCCCACCAACCAGCGGAATACCCCGAGCCGGCCCCAGTTACAGCACAGTCCACTACGCCGTTTTGAAGCGCGCCCGGCACCTCAGAGAAAGACACGTTGACACCTTCGGCACCAAGAGCTTCGAGGAAAAGAGCGGTCATGCGGCCAGAGGCGCGAACTTTCAACCCTTCAAGATCGGAAAAGCTGCCGATCTCAGCGTTGCAGAAAACAACCTGCGGCGGGTACGGTGCGATTGCCAAGACTTCCGCATTAAAACGGTCACGGTAGATGTCAGACACCATCGGGCGCGCAGCATCGACCATAGCACGTGCTTCATCAGCGGTCAGCGCCAGAAGCGGCACATCAAGACCTTCAAGCTCGGGAGCATCGCCAACGGCGTAGTCTGCAACCGTCATCGCAACATCATAGACGCCTTGGCCAAGAAGCGGGTAAATCTCTGACAGTCCCAGACCCATCTGGTTGTGTGTCGTCAACTCAACGTGGAAATCCCCGGCACCCGGCAAAGTCTCGGACCAAAAAGGCGCTTCATACTGTTTGTGCAAAGGCAGGCTTGACCAGCTTCCGACGACCGAAAGGTCTTCAGCGAAAGCGGGTACAGCAAGAGCCGTGGTTGCAGCGAGCATAGTCAGCGTACGTTTCATGTGTTCACTCCTTGTTGGTTTAGTTCTTGATAGATTGTAGTCTCTGCATCTTCGGGCACGTCAGTAATCAGCATGTGTCCGGGCGCGTGAGTGATGCAGACGGGTAGCTTTGCAGCGCGAAGGACGTTTTGCGGCGTCACACCGCAAGCCCAATACACCGGCACCTCGCCGGGTTTGACTTCAACAGGATCTCCGTAGTCGGGTTGGCTGAGATCAGAAATGCCTATGGATGAAGGATCGCCCACGGCAATGGGGGCGCCGTGGGCTTGTGGATACTTCGCGCTGATGGCTTTTGCTTCGTCGATCTGGTCTTCGCGCAAAGGTCGCATCGTCACAACCATTTTCCCCTCAAAGGGTCCAGCGGGCGCAAGATCGATATTGGTCCGAAACATTGGAACATTCCGGCCCATCTCGATATGACGGACTGGTATGTTGGCCCGCATGAGTGCGTTTTCAAATGTGAAAGAACAGCCCAAGGCAATTGTTACAAGGTCATCTGCCCAGATATGAGAGATATCGGTGACTTCCTCCGAGTATTCGCCGTCTCGGAATACCCTGTATCGCGGCACGTCAGTACGGATGTCGATATCTTGCCCAAGGGTATGCAACATCGAATCCCCAGTCTCACTGACACCAACGATCGGGCATGGTTTAGGGTTCCTTTGACAGAACCGGAGAAAATCCAGTGCATAAGCTTCAGGGAGAATGGCAAGGTTGCATTGCAGCTTTCCTGGAGCGAGACCTGCTGTGTTTTCCGCATATAAGCCGGCGCGAATGCGCTGTCGGATGCTTTGACTCGATAGGAGTGATGCGTCGAATTCTTCTGCCTGATGACTAGACATATTCTCTCCATGTGCATGTCACCAAAGGTTCACACAAAGAGAGTATTCATTCAAATTATCATTATTTATCTGTAGTGATAGATTTTTTGAAATTATTTGGGATGGGACTTGTGCCACATGGTTGCGACGTCGCGGGCGATTTCTGCACTGTTTTCAACAAGAAAGCTTCGTGGTTCAGCAAGGTATGACGCCGTGAATTCCAAGGGCGGTGGGACGAATCCAGGGTCAAACTCTTCGACTTCGTTTGCTTCCAGATAGGGAACTGCAAGTATCCGCGGGTGTGGTCCAACTGCGATTCCCGCTGCAATCATTCTCAGGCTTGCCGACAAAGATGCTGAGGTAAAAACGCGAGATTTTGGCCCTACCCGTCTTGCCAATTCCGAGGTCAATTCACGGTATGGCCTGGTCTGACTTGAATACGAGATGATCGGAATCTCGGCCAAATCAACCTCGCCCAAGTTCTTGGACTTATACCAGTGAAGATCGAATGCTGGCAGAGCAACATTTTTCACTGAATACTCAGAGACGGGGCCCATCAAGAACGCCAGGTCGAGACGACGCTCCAGAATTGCTGCGCGTAGATTGAGCGAAATGTCTACTGTGAGGTCGATGTTCACTCTCGGAAACCGTGCACTGAATGCCTGAATGAAGGATGGTAACCATGCCTGTGCGATCGTTTCTGACGCTCCCAGCCTGAACAGACCTTCGGTCTCGGCTGGATTAGCAACACGGTTTTTGATTTCTTCTTCGACATAAAGAAGTTGCTCAGCATAGCCCAAAAGTTGCTGGCCCTTCTTAGTGAGTACAAGCTCCCCCGGCCCACGTTCGAAAAGCTTGGCTTCCAACTCGTCTTCTAGATTGGAAATACGTGTCGATACCGCTGGCTGTGATAGATGCAGACGGTCTGAGGCTCTGCGAAAGCCACCCAAGCGGGCAACCCAAAGGAAAGTACGAAGTTGTTCGAAGGTCATGGCTATTCAAAACACTTATCGGATTGCACTTCAATCGATCACTTATCCTTAGATTGGAGCCAACTTCCAAATCGGCTTTGATGAAAATTGGATCCAGAAACGTGGCCATTCATAGTTTGCGCAGCATTTGTCGAAATGGGTTCGCTCTGGACATTCGCCGCGGCCAGCGTTCGTGTCAGCTTCGCAGGGCTTCTCCGACATCGATGTTCGGACATGTTGCCGACGCAGCATCCGATCGCATGTGCGGCATGGTAGTCGCTGCGTTGCATCCGATGTCGTCGGAGCAGTCTTTCGCCAACGTTGATTTGCCCGAATCCGAGTCCGGGCTTTCGCCGCGGCTTGTTCAGACAAGTTCGACACTGACAAACCTGCCGCTAGTATTTTCCATTCGAACGGCCGCATTGTGCACTTTGCAACTGAGGCAAAAACACCTCGGGCGGAGAGGAGCCATTCGCTGGTGTTGAGAGGTTTGATGTTCAAAACTGGCAAAGCAGAAGTTCAAGAAACGTGATATATCTTAAGAGAGCTATCGAAATTATGATCTCTTCATTAAGTCATCACCTTTGAAATACGCGCAGGGTTAGGGAAAAACCAAATAAGGTTTTTCTACAAAAAAGAAAGTAATTAGATCGTCGTTCCAAACATACTAATTCACGTATTCCTCAAGTGAACAGTGAGGTAAGTTCTTTTGGACGAAGGCGTCTTACGGATAGAGGTATCAGAACTGATTTCATATCTTTCCGGTCCCCAACACCCTCACTTCTAACCAGTGGAAGGTTAGTGCGATCAGGCCCGCGACCAGTATGTAAAACACCGCCAGCAACAGCAGTGGTTCATAGATAATGAACGTGTCCGAGCGCACGCGGGACGAGACCGCATAGATATCGACCACGGTGATGGTAGCCACCAGCGGGGTCGCTTTAAGTTGCAGGATGGTTTCTCCACCTAACGTCGGCAGGACATTGCGGATCGCCTGCGGCAGCCAGATGCGACGGAACATGGTCAGGCGGGGCATGCCGAAGGACTTGGCTGCCTCTAGCTGGCCTTTGGCCACTCCTTTGAAGGCACCGCGCATGACCTCGCCCTCATAGCCCGCGTAAGACAGGGTGAGCGCTAGCACCGCATAGGGCCAGGCTTGGCGGAGATAGGGCCAAAGCTCGGATGAGCGTATCCAAGGGAACTGCGGGAAAAGCGATCCGAGACCATAGTACAGCAGCCAAAGCTGCAACAGCAGCGGTGTACCCCGGATGATAGTACAGAAGGCTTTTGCGGGGGCCGCGAGATACCATGGGCCGACCGCTTGCGCCAATCCCAACGGAACGGCGAGAAGAAAGCCAAGTACAACGGTGACAACCAGCAGCCAGATCGTGGTCCAGATACCCTGAAGCGCCAGCGGGGCGTATTTGGGTATCCAGTCCCATTGCAGCGATAAGGCACACCAGACAACGATGCCGGCGAAGATCAGCATCATCACAATGCGATGCGGCTGCATCAGGGATTTAAGATCGATCATTTGCCCCCTCCGTTCAGAGAGGGTTGTCCGCGACGGGCCCATTTCTCGACCCGCCCAAACACGGCCCCAGAGCACAGCGTGACCATTAGGTAGAGAAAGCCTGCCGCGAGGAAGAAGGTGAAATAGGCGCGGGTGCTGCTGGCAGCCTGGCGGGTTTCGAGCGTCAGTTCGTTGAAGCCCACGACCGCAAGAAGCGCTGTGTCTTTGGTGGCGATCAGCCACAGATTGGCGAGGCCCGGCACGGCGAAGCTCATCATAGCGGGGATTGTCACCCGGCGCATGGTCATGAAGGCGGGCATTCCGTAGGATTTGGCCGCTTCGATCTGACCAGGTGGAACCGCCTGAATGGCACCGCGCAGAATCTCGGTCGCGTAAGCGCCCTGAACGACGCCCAGCACCCATATGCCTGCGCCAACGCCGCTGACCTCGACCCGGCCACCGCCCATAGCGGTGGAGATTTTGTTGATGATATCCGAGCCCACGTAATACAGGATCAGGATCAGGATCAGTTCCGGTACAGCCCGGATCACGGTCGTATAGATGGCGAGAAGATCGCGCGTGACCTTCCCGCCGTAGAGTTTGCCATAAGCGCCGAACAATCCGATCGCCAGGCCCATCGCATAAGCGCCAAAGGCGATTTGCAGCGAATGGGACAATCCGCGCAGCAGATTGCTGCCCCATCCCGGCGGCGAGAGCGAAAGAAGCTCTGCGCTCTGCGCCAGGCCAAGTGAATCCAACAGTCCGGTCACAGCAGCGGCTTAGTAGATGCTGGCCGAGAAGTAGTTTGAGGTGATTTTCTCATGTGTGCCATCCGCCAGAATGGCTGCGATACCCTTGTTGAGCGATTCCAGCAGATCCTCCTGCCCTTTGCGCACACCCGCACCAACGCCACGCCCGAGGATGGCCGGATCGTCTTTGACCGAGCCTTTGATCTCGCAGCACGCGCCCGCATCCGAATTCACGAAATCCGCCATGGCGATGCTGTCGGCCTGAGTGGCATCGATACGGCCCGCAAACAGGTCCTGATTGGCCTCATCCTGCGTTTGATAGACGCGCAGTTCGGAATCCTTGAAGTACTCCTGCGCATAGGCTTGATGGATGGTCGAGGCCTGAATGCCGATCACCTTGCCTGCCAGTGACTCGGGCGTGGCTTCGATATCCATCGACTTGTCGGCCACGATGACTGCAGGCGTGTTGTAATACGGATCGCTGAAATCGATGGTTTTCAGCCGCTCTTCAGTGATCGACATCGAGGCCATGATGGCGTCGATCTGCTGGCCGGTCAGCGACGGGATGATACCGTCCCACGCGACCGGAGTGATCACGCATTCCAGTTCAGCCGCCGCGCAGACCGCGTTGATGACGTCGATTTCCCAGCCGACCCAGTTGCCGGAACTGTCGAGCGAGGCGAAGGGCGGATAAGGCTCGGCGGCGATGCCGATCTTGACCTCTTCGGCGCTGGCGACGCCTGCCGAAAGGATGGCGGCGGCAACGCTGGATGCGAGCAGTTTCTTGATGTTCATTTCTATGACTCCCAGTTGATTTTGTTGAGTTTTGTTGGATCAGGCCACCGAGCTGAGGAATTGCTTCAATCGCTCGGATTTCGGATTTCCAAAGACCTCGGCAGGTGGCCCCTGCTCTTCAATGCGGCCTTGGTAGAGATAGACGACATGGCTGGCGACTTCGCGCGCGAACTTCATTTCATGTGTGACCAGCAGCATGGTGCGGCCTTCGGCAGCCAGATCGCGGATCACGGTCAGAACCTCGCCCACAAGCTCGGGATCGAGCGCCGAGGTCGGCTCGTCAAACAGCATGACCGACGGGTCCACCGCCAGCGCCCGCGCGATGGCGGCGCGCTGCTGCTGGCCGCCGGACAGATAGGCCGGATAGGTGTCGGCCTTGTCGCCCAGCCCGACCCGCTCCAGCAACTCATGCGCCCGCGCGATGGCCTGCGCCTTGGGCACCTTCAGCACATGCACCGGCACCTCGATCACGTTTTCCAGAAGCGAGCGGTGGGTCCACAGGTTGAACTGTTGAAACACCATGGCCAGCCGGGTGCGGATGCGTTCGATCTGGTGCCGGTTGGCAGGGCTGCCATCGGCGTGCATTTCAACCAGTTCACCCCCGATGGTGATCTTGCCCGAGCTGGGGTTTTCCAGAAAGTTGATGCAACGCAGCATGGTGGACTTGCCCGAGCCTGAGCCCCCGATGATCGCAACAACATCCCCTTTGTGCGCGGTCAGCGAGACGCCTTTCAGAACCTCCAGCAGGCCGAAGGATTTGTGCAGGTCTTCAACCTTTATCGCCTCTTCTAACACGGTGGCATCGTCTACGGGAGTAACGGCTTTGGCTGTGTCCATATCCAAGATTCTTCTGATTTCGGGTTGAAGTAAGCCTCGAATCTCGCAATTATGCAAGTGTATAATAACTTAATGTCATGGATGCGCCCGACGTGCAGGATGCCTGCCCAAAATTCAGACGCGAATCTGCCGAGTTTCGGCGTGAGGCGTTGATCCACGCGACGCTGGACCTGATCGCCGAGGTCGGCATTCGCGGAGCCACCGTGCGTGAGATTGCGGCGCGGGCAAACGTGACGCAGGGGCTGATCCGGCACTATTTCTCCTCAAAAGAAGAGCTGGTTCAGGCCGCTTATGAGCATCATATGACAACGCTGACCGACCAGACGGCGGCCTCGTCCGGTGAAGGCAGCGCGGTATCTCGGTTGGTAAATTTCGTTGACGCATCGCTGCGCCCACCCATCGTTGACCCAGGCGCAGTCGCCTTGTGGGCGGGCTTTATCAACAAGGTGCAGCACGATCCAAAGATGCAGCGCATTCACCAACGGACCTATAGCTATTTCCGGGATCAGTTAGAGACGCTGATCGTCGCCGCGCTGCAAGAATGTGGGCGTTCGGTCGATGCGGCCGAGGCCACTGGGCTGGCCATTGCCTGCAACGCGGTGATCGACGGCCTTTGGCTTGAGGGCGGAGCTTTGCCGGATGCGTTCTCGGAAGGCCAGCTGCCGCAGATCGGGCTGGAATCGGTCAGCGCAATCGTCGGAATTCCATTGACTAAAGAGGTGGAGCAATCATGAGAACCACAGCCGTGACAGAACGCTTAGCGGGTCTGGGGGGCGCCAAATGGGGCGTTCATCTGAAAGCGCTGGAGCTTATCAAGGCCGGAGCGGATATCGTTGAAATGACCATTGGGGAACCGGATGTTCCGGTCCCCGATGCGCTGATCGAAACCACCGTGGAGTCTCTGCGTGCGGCGCGGACCGGGTATTCGAACGGGCGTGGTGAGGCGGGCCTGCTGGATGCACTGGCCGCGCGCTATTCAGCCACACGCGGGCGGACGTTCGGACCCGAGAATTTCTTGTGTTTTCCCGGTACGCAAACCTCTTTGTTTGCGGTCATGGCAGGCGTGGCCGAGGCCGGGGATGAGGTTCTGGTCGGTGATCCGATGTATGCCACCTATGAGGGCGTCGTGCGCTCGTCGGGGGCCGAGATGGTGCCAGTGCCGCTGCGGCCCGAGCACGGGTTTCGGATGCAGGCCGAAGATATCGCCGCCCGGATCACCCCGCGCAGCCGCGCCATTTTGCTGACTACGCCGCATAACCCGACCGGCGCGATCCTGACCGCATCCGAGCTTGCCGCAATCGGGCAATTGGCGATTGAGCATGACCTGTGGATCATCTCCGACGAGGTCTATGAAGAGCTGGTTTTTGAGGGGGCCGACTTTGTCTCTCCGCTCTCTGATCCCAAGCTGGCGGATCGGGTCATCGCGGTGTCGTCGATTTCAAAATCCCACGCGGCCCCCGGCTTCCGGAGCGGTTGGTGCGTGGGTCCGGCAGCGTTTTGCGAAGCGCTGCTGCCCTATTCCGAGACCATGCTGTTCGGCAACCAGCCCTTTATTGCGGATATGACCGAAAAGGCGATCCGCGATGGGTCTGCAGTGGCCCCCGGCATGGCTCGGCGGTTCTCAAGCCGGGCCAATATGCTGGCCGACCGGCTGGAGGCCGAAACCGAACTGACGGTGCATCGGCCCGAGGCGGGGATGTTTGCGCTGATCCATGTCGCCTCCACCGGATTGGACGGCGAGGCTTATGCCTGGGACCTGCTGCAATCCGGGGTGGCCGTTATGCCGGGCTCGGCCTTCGGGGACGGTCTGAAAGACTGGGTGCGGGTGGCCCTGACGATCAGCGACACTGAATTTACCACCGTCCTCACCCGCATCATTCAGCACGCCAACACAACACCGCGCGAGGTTGCATGAGCAAACTGACAGTGGGGGAAGCTCTGGTCGCAGAGCTTCGGCAACGCGGCGTGACCTGCGTGTTTGGTATTCCGGGTGTGCACACGGTTGAGCTCTATCGCGGGTTGGCGGCCTCGGGCATTCGGCATGTGACGCCCAGGCACGAACAGGGTGCCGGTTTCATGGCCGATGGCTATGCGCGGGTGTCGGGCAAACCGGGCGTGGCCTTTGTGATCACCGGGCCGGGCCTGACTAATACGCTGACGCCAATGGCACAGGCGCGGGCGGATTCGGTGCCGATGCTGGTTGTGTCGGGGGTCAACGCCACCCCGTCGCTGGGCCGGAACATGGGGCATCTGCACGAGTTGCCGGATCAGCAAGGGCTGGCCAAGACCGTTGCATTGTTGTCCGAACAAATCACCGAGGCCACTGACCTGGACCAGGTCCTGGACCGCGTGTTTGAGTGTTTCACGGCAGGTCGGCCCGGTCCGGTGCATATTGAGGTTCCGCTGGACGTTGCAGCCACTGATTATGTCAAAGCGCCCGGCGCTGCGCCCGGTCCGGGGCCGGAGTTGGATGCGACACAGATCGCGCAGGCCGCAAAACGTCTGGCTGAGGCGCAGAAGGTTGTCATTCTGGCAGGCGGCGGGGCCAAACGGGCCGAGGCTGCCTTGCTCGGGCTAGCCGAGGAGCTGGACGCGCCGGTCGTGCAAACCACCAACGCGCGCGGCCTGATGCACGGGCATCCCCTGACGGTTCCAGCCAGCCCCAGCCTAGGCGCGGTGCGCGCGCTGATCGAAGATGCCGATTGCGTGCTGGCATTGGGAACCGAACTGGGGCCGACCGACTATGACATGTATGCAACCGGACAGACGGCGGCGCTGACTGGCCTGATCCGGGTGGATCGGTGCAGCGCCCAACTGGCGCGGCACGCGGCCGAAATTGCGCTGCATGGCGACGTTGAAGAGATCGCGCCCACAATTCTGGATGGGCTGAACGTTGCCGGAAAGCAAAGCGACGGCGCCGCAAGGGCGGCTCAGGCGCGTGCTGGCGCGTGGGAGGAGATCGGCCCAGATTATCGCCATCTAGTCGACATCCTGTCTGCGATGCGCGATGCCGCACCGGATACATTGATGGTCGGAGATTCCACGCAACCGATCTATGCCGGTGATCTCTACTATGATCATGACCGCCCCGGCGGCTGGTTCAACGCCGCAACCGGCTATGGCGCGCTTGGCTATGGCATTCCGGCGGCCATCGGCGCGGCCATCGCCGACCCCTCGGCGCGGGTGATCTGCATCACCGGAGATGGCGGCGCACAGTATTCGCTGCCCGAGATCATGGCGGCGGTGGACGAAAACCTGCCCGTCACTTTTGTGATCTGGAACAACCACGGATATCGCGAGATCGCGACCGCCATGGAGGATGTGGGCGTGACGGTGATTGGTTGCGACCCCTCGCCCCCCGATTTTGCCGCAACCGGCAGATCGTTTGGCATCCCGTTCACCAGCGTATCCGAGGAACCGCAGGCTGTTGCCCAAGCGCTGCGCGAGACCGCAGAGGCCACCGGGCCAACCATGATCGAAGTGAAATCCCCGATATTCGAACCTCGGAAAGAGTAAGCCATGCCTGACCCGACCTATGAGTTTTCCCGCGCCATCACCCGCCGCCCGGCCCCGACCATTGCGGGCGGGTTGCGGGCCGAGGATATCGGAAACCCGGATTTCGACAGCATGACGGCAGCGCACGCGGCCTATGTGGCGGCACTAAAAAGCACCGGAGCGGAGGTGATCGAACTTGGCCCGCTGGACGCCTTCCCTGATGCGCAGTTTGTCGAGGACACCGCGCTGTGCCTGCCGCAAGGTGCGGTACTGATGCGACCGGGCGCGCCCTCGCGTCTGGGCGAAGTGGTGGAAATGGCCCCTACCCTGCACAGCTGCTACGACACCGTCCGCAAGATCGAAGGCCCCGGCCATATCGAGGGCGGGGATATTCTGGTGACCGGACGTGAAATTCTGGTGGGCCGATCAGATCGAACGGATGCCGAGGGCGTTGCCGAACTCGCCCGCATCACATCCGATTGGGGACATAGAGTGCGCGAAGTGTTCACGCCCGAGGATGTTCTGCATTTCAAGACGGATTGCTCGCTGATGGATCCGGAAACGATCCTATCGACCCGGCGGCTGGATGCGTCTGGCTGTTTCGACGGCTACCGCGTGCTGCATGTGGCCGACGGCGAAGAAGCCGCCGCCAACGCGATCCGTTTCAACAATCTGGTGCTGATGGCCGCCGGCTTCCCCTGCACCGCCGAGATGCTGGATCGTGCGGGATATGAGGTGGTTGAGATCGACAACACCGATTGCGCCAAGCTGGACGGGGGCATGTCCTGTCTTTCTTTGCGGTTTTGAGTGTGATATCCAAGATTCAGATGCTGGCTATTAACAGATGGTACACTAGCGCCTTCCAAAATGCGTTTTCCGAGTCACGCTATCTTCGAGAGAATGCGCCTGCAACATCTGGAATATCCGCAGTCCGTGAGTTTCTGGAAACCTGGATCATGCAGCTGCGGCGAAAGTCCGGTCATACGAAGCGTCACCGCAGCGCTTTACGGCATCGGCAAAGTCCGGAATGGTCCATCTTGAAAGCGGTCAATATTTGCTCTCAGCGCTTCACCGCAACTTGTGGAGCGCGGATTAAGGGAGGTATCGGCTCAGTCCGAACCACTGCTGCACCGCTAATGTAAGTCCGGTCCAGATTGGCGAACGACAAGTGCCGCCCGCTAACGTGGTTCAAATGTCGATTTGCTCGGCGATGCTCAACGCATCTTCGAGTTCGACGCCAAGGTATCGGACAGTGCTGTCGACCTTTGTGTGTCCAATCAGCAATTGAACTGCTCTAAGGTTTCCGGTTTTTCGGTAAATCTCTGCAGCTTTAGTCCTGCGCAGCGAATGGGTGCCGTGTCCACTGGGTTCCAGCCCAATCGTGGCCATCAATCACGCACAAGTCGGCCATATTGGCGATTTGAGATATGCGGGCGGTCGTGAAACCGGCTGGGAAACATGAAACGGCAGCCAATCATTTCCGGTGATTTGATCCACGCAGCAATAGTGTCCCACGTGTTTTCAGAGAGTTCGAACTGAACGGGTCGCTTGGTTTTGCTCTGGATCACCGACACCCTTTCGCGAACGCGATCATCCCTCATCAAGTCAGTGACAGCCAGTTTGACCAAATCGCATCCGCGAAGCTTGCTATTAATTGCCACGTTGAACAGCCAAGGTCGCGCAAGTTGCCCGCCAGTTCGAGCCGCACGCCGATTGCCCAGACCTGTTTCGGCAATAGCGGTCGTTTCTGGCCGATGATCCAGCCCTTGTTCCAAGCTCTTCTTTTTGGAGTGACAGCGGGAAATTGGACTCTTAGCATAGTTTGCCCTCCAATACTCCCGCCAGGCGCAGACATCAGCACCGTGCTGACGCCAGGATTTTACAGGTAGTTTGAATGGCCGTTGTCCGGTTGCTTGTTCTCTGGGAAACGCCGCAGATGCATTGGGCCGGTCCGAGCCCACATCTACCTGATGCTGCAATCTGCACTAATCGCAAATAAGCGCGTACAGCCGAAATTGAACACTGTACGGGCGGTCCAAACCTATTACTCGACAGAGTTTGACAATTCTTTAGCCGCCCTCCGATTGAGCGGCATTCGTCGCAGTATCAAATGCTCAACTGCTTCGAGTTCACACATCGGGCAACAGAGTTTACACGCCAAAACTTGATTCATTGCTATCGGCTCTGACACCCAGGCGCAATCATTGTGAGGTCTGCCTCTAGTGATCCAACATACCCCAAAGTCGGCGTTTGATGGCCAGAAAATCCTCGGTCAGACGCATTTCGTCTGTTCTGGGGCGAGGCAAGGCGACCTCTTCGATATGGTGAATACGACCCGGACGCGCGGACATCACGACGATCTTGTCGGACAGAAAGATCGCCTCTTCGATGTCATGGGTCACGAAGACAACAGTTTTTTTGGTCTGATTCCAGGTCTCCAGCAAGTCTGACTGCATCCGCTCCTTGGTCTGCGCATCCAGCGCACCAAAGGGTTCATCCATCAGCAAAACATCAGGGTCGTTGGCGTAGACCCGGCCTATGTCGACGCGTTTGCGCATCCCGCCCGACAATTCGCGCGGCCAGCGGTCCTCGAAACCTTTGAGCCCGACCATCTCGGTCCATTTTGCCTCGATCTCGGCCTGTTCTGCTTTGGAAGCCCCACGCAAGCGTGGGCCGTATGAGATGTTCTTGGAGACCGTCATCCAGGGGAACACCGCATCCTGCTGGAACACCATGCCGCGACGACGATTGGTACCCTTGATGATCTCACCATCCAACGTCATATGACCATCCGAAGGGTCGAAAAGCCCTGCCATCATTTTCAGAAGCGTGGACTTACCACAGCCCGAAGTGCCGATGATTGAGTTGAAGCTTCCCGACTCAAAGGTGATGTCGATCCCTTCCAGCACGGTCAGCGCGCCTGGAGAACCCTTGCCAAAGGTGTGAGTCAGATTGTCGACTTTAATCTCTGGCATTATTCCCGCGCCTCCGACCATTGCATGAGATGTGCCTGAATTCGGCGGAAGATCCTGTCCATGATGAATGCACAGGTGCCGATGATGACAATCACCATCATCACTTGATCGGTAAGGAAATAACGTCGCCCCTCCTGCAACAGGAAGCCTAGACCGTTTTGCGCCGCCAGCAGTTCCGAGGCCACCAGCGTAGTCCAAGCCGCGCCAAGCGCAATTCGGTATCCAGTGATAATGAACGGTGTTGCAGCAGGCACAGCAACCGTTCGGAACACTTGAAACCTGCTTGCGCCCATGGTCGAGGCGGCGTCCACATAGACCTGCGGAACGTTTTTCATACCAGCGATCACGTTGACCACACAGACCATGAAACAGGCAATCGAGATGATTAGAACACGGCTGAATTCTTCAATCCCGAACCAAATGATAATGATCGGGATATAAGCCAGGGGCGGGATCGGGCGCAGCGCCTCGATCAGCGGATCGACAAGATATTCTATCGTTTTGTACCAGCCCACCAAACAGCCCACTACCAGCGCCGCCGTCGTGCCGATAAAAAAACCCATGAAAATCCGGAACAAGCTGGCCCCCAACGCAGTGATCAGACTGCCTGACTCGAGATTGGTGAAAAAGGACTTCACGATGTCCGAGATCGGTGGCAACAGCGCCGGGTTATTGTCCGGTAGGTTCGTGACCCAAATATAGGCGGCGAATACCATTGCCACCGACAAGGCGCCCAGCCACAGGCGCCTCGAGGTCATGAGGTCGAGCAGTGCCATATCAGAGTCTGCTGACGATCTGGTCGCTGATCAGGGCGTCGAGATCCGGCATGCTTGGTATGCGATCATTGGCGACCAGGAACTCGGATTGCACCGCCAGAGCGTTATACAGCACGCCTTGCGCATAGATATCCTTTATCTCTTTGGTGTCAAAGTAGAAGTAACCATTCAGCAGCGGTTCGACCTCTTCGGCCGTCACACCGGCCCGGCCTACGCTTTCCTGCCAAGCAATCATGCGCTGGACGACGCCTTCGTTGTCATTGCGCAGCATGTCGACGCCCTGATTGTGGAAGGCCGAAACGACCTCGATTAGCGCGTCCTGATTGGCATCCATGGTCTGCTGCGTGGTCATAAAGACATCCATGATCGACGGGCGCGCATCCAGCGGCATTTTCGATCCATCCACAAGCATGCTGGCCCCTGGCAGTTTGTCAAAGATCAACTCACGCGAAGTAGCCAGCGGTACGGTGGCGTCCACCGCGCCGGCGATTAGCGCGGCCTGTGCGTCGATGGGCTCCATGTTGATGCGTTTTAGATCCATGTCGGCCAGCCCTGCCTGCTCCAGCGCAACGCCAAGGAAGAAGTCGAAATTAGACCCCGAAGTTACGGCGATCCGCTTGCCCTCCAGATCGGCAAGCGACGAAAGTCCCGGCGCGCCAACAATGGTGAACAGGCCCGACGCATCGCCACAGATCGAAACTTCGCGGAAATCGGCAACCTTGCGCGCCATTGCAGCCAGAGGTGGGACCGATCCAACCGTGATCGCGTCAACCGACCCGCCGACCATTGCCTCAATCGCGGGCGGGCCCGAGGGGAAGACACTGAACTCCATTTCGACACCTGGAGCGAAACCTTGATCTTGAATCAGCCAATAGATGCCAAATGAATAGGCCGGAATGATACCGATCTTCAGTTTTTCGTTTGCTGCATGCGCTTTGCCTACAAAGAAACTGGGCGCCGCCAGAGCAGCGGTCGCCGCAGCGCCGCCCTTCAAAATGCTGCGCCTGGAAACATAGCTAACCTTGGAATTCGACATGGTATCCTCCCTATGGACATCAACAGCCAGCGCCCAATTCTCCTCAGTTGGGCCATTAGGCTAATTGTAGCGCCGAGATTTTACAAATGTCAATTGTTTTGTCATAAGGCAGATTTAATTGCCTGCGGAGTTTCCCTCTAGCGCCGCTGACTATTGACGAAATCCAAGAGCACAGCGGGTGATGTCAACTCAGAGCCAAGAGCTTTTTAGCCAGCACGTCATCGACACACAGATGAGTAACTAATCCACCTCGAATTGCCGCCATGACCGCGCCGAGGCGATCCTCTCCGGCAGCGACTAGAAACTTGCGCTCTACCTCTCGCAGCTGCGCGATCTGAATGGCGATTAATCGATCCTCGGGCGGCAGGCTCATGTCTTGACCCTTACGGTCGATGTAACGGCCACACAAGATCCCTTCTGCCCCAGCCGAAACAGCATGCGACAGCTCATCTCCGTCCGCGATCCCCGCAGCAACAAGATGCGTATCGCTGTGAGTATTGCCGACCGAGAACACGGCCACATCCAAGGTCTTCAGTCGGTCGAGTTGGGCAGCAATTGTCGCCTCGGACCTCAATTGATCCGCCAGCCCTGTCGAGGAGAGCACTGCCGGCGCATGCAGCGTGAAACACTCGGCATTCAGGCAATTGGCAATACGGATTGTACAGTCTTCTGATGTCGGAACCCGATCAGAGACCATAGAACCGATCATTTGGCACACCGTCACGTTGCTTAAATCACTGCGGCTCATGGCCAGCGAAGTAGCCTTGATCGTCTCACCCCATGCGACACCGACCGTATCGCCAGACCGAACGATGTCTAGCATCGCCATCGCCGCAACCCGTGCGACTTGCGGCAAGGTTTCCGCGCGCGTCGCCTGCCGCTTGCCGTCGCGTGAGCGGGCAATATACGCGTCCTGCAGCCCGAATTGATCGCACAAAGCTCGAGACAGGTTCGAGCCTGACAGCACCTCACCAGCCACCCGAATCTCGACAATTCCACGATCGCGACTGTCGCGCAGCATGTTCACCACGGTGGGCCGTGACACACCGAGGCGTTTAGCGATTTCACTCTGAGTAAGACCCTCGCCATAGTAGAGCAAAGCCACATTGGCGAGCAGAGCGTCTTTGTCTTTCTGGCGGTTAGGATCGTCGCGGCGCATCTTATGCGTTTACGTTTTTTTGCCCGGATTGACCATAGTTCTTGCGGAACCAATTGAAGCAGCGATCAATTTCCTGCTGCGACAGCTCTTCGACGGGGCCGCGGCACATGGCCAGATGCGTGGTCATTGCAGCCTCTTCCAAATACATTGCAATCGATGTCGATTCGCTGGCCGATTTGCCCATCGTAAAGACCCCATGTGCCTGTACCAGGGCCGCATAGCCCCCGTCAGCTGCTTCGATCACCGCTTGACCAGTGTCGACTTCACCCGGCGTGGCGTATCGCGAACAAGGCACGTCGCGACCCAGAATATGTGTGATCGGAGTCAGTATCGCAGGAATACGTTCACCGCGCGCAGCAAACGAAGTCGCATAGGGCGAATGGGTATGAGTAACGCCGAACACATCAGCGCGATTGCGATAGATGTAGAGATGTACCCCAGTATCGACCGACGGTTTCTTATCTCCTTCGATGACATGGCCATCCATATCAACGACGACCATCGTGTCGGGCGTCAGTGTTTTGAATTTCACGCCAGAGGGCTTGATGACTACGAGGCCCGTCTCGGGATCGCGCCCCGACACATTGCCGCCTGATCCCACCACCAACCCATTGGCCGGCAGTTCGTGGTTTTGTTCGCAAACCTCTTCCTTCAGCGCCTCAAGCATGGGCTGCCTCCTTGGGAACTCCATGGGGGTAGACGACAATCTTCAATGACTTCTCAGCTTTTCGAAGCATCTCGAAAGCCTCTGCGCTGTCCGAGATGTCAAATCGGTGCGAGATTGCCTCATCCGCTTTGATCCGGCCCGCTTCCAGTAGACGGATATAGCTGTAGGTATCCGTGTGATCCGAGCTGTAACGCGACGTGATCGTGATTTGGTCGAAATAGGCGCGGCTGCCTTCGCGCACCCAATCGGTTCCGGGTGCCAGCGGCGCGCCCAGATGTAGCGTCCCGCCTACCTCGACCAACGCCTCTGCATCGGCCCAGGCCTGCGGAAACGGTGCAATAACGATTACCGTATCGGCCAGACGGCCGCCGTTTGCAGCGCGCAGCGCTTCGACTGCGTCTTTGGTTTTGGGATTGATTGTATGTGTCGCGCCGAATTCGCGTGCTTTCGTCAGACGCCAATCCGAGAAATCGAGTGCGACGACCTTGCCCGCCCCGAAAAGTGGTGCGAGATGCACAAACCCTTGCCCCATGAACCCAGCGCCCACAACAGCCACGGTATCGCCGGGCTGGATATTGCAGACTTTCAAACCGGACAGAACGCAGGACCATGGCTCGATGGTCACGGCCGCCTCGGTCGAGATGTTTTTGGGCAGCTTGTGGGCATCCATGCGCAAGTGTTGCGCTGTTACTCTGTAGTATTCACAAACCCCACCGGGATCGAGCTTCATAGAAGCGTAGAACGGATCGCGGGTAAAATGGCCGCGCCGCGACAAGTGGCTGTCGATCCGCCCTACATGATGATTTATGAACAGCCGGTCGCCAATCTTGTAGTCAACAACATCCGCACCGACCTCAACCACTTCGCCAATCGGTTCGTGGCCCAATACCTTAGGCTCGGCTTTCTTGTACCAGGCCATTGTCTCGCCACCGCAAAGACCGCAGGCCAGCGTCTTGAGCAAAATCTCGTCACGCCCGATTTCCGGAATAGGCCGCTCCTCTAGCCGGATATCGTCCAACGCATGGTATACTGCAGCTTTCATCATATTGGTCATGTCTGGTCCTTGCCTTTTTGCTGGGCCCAAAGGGTCTGGCAGGTTTCGGATAGTGCCGCGTATCTGCCAAATGCGATTTCATAAGGTCGAGCCGCCTTGGGGTCTGGCTTATAGGTCAAGGCTTCCTCGGTTCGACGCGCAAGCACGCAGGCCTCGCCCTGACCATTTGCCGCCGCTCCAAGGCATGCTGCCCCCCAAAGCCCGTGATCCGATGCTGCGCTGACTTCGATCGGGGTTTGCATGACATCCGCGATGATCTGACACCAGAGCGCATTCTTAGCGCCCCCCCCTGTCAATCGGATCGGTGCTTGCGGAAGGTGCCCTCGCTCGGCCAGGTAACAATGGCGCAGGCTGAATGCCGTGCCTTCCATCACTGCGCGACCCATATCCGCCTTAGTGTTCACGGCTTTCAGCCCAAAGAAGGCACCGCTTGCATCTGGCTCGACAAAGGGCGCACGTTCACCGTTGAGATAGGGTAGGAAGACAACGCCGTTCGAACCCGGGGGAACCGCTTCGGCCAAGGCGTTCAGCTTGGATGCAATCTCGGCGGGGGTTTCACCCCCAAGCGTCTTAGGATGCAAGGCGCAGAACCAGTCAAAGGCGGCCGCTCCGGTTGTTGGGGCAAGAACACGGGTCATGAGTTCCCCGTTTACGTGTAACACCGTCGCGCCGACCGGCGCATCGCAAGGTGTAATCTGGTCTGTCAGAATATTGACCACTGCGGTTGTCCCGAGGATCATCATAGTATCGCCGGGCTGATCCATCCCCATGCCGACAATCATTGCCGACAAGTCGAGCGTTCCCACTGAAACGGGCGTTCCAGCAATCAGGCCAGTTTTGCTGGCAGCACTTGTGCTGATCTCACCAAGCCGTGTTTCTGCCGACTTGGGTGGCAACAAAGCAGACTTGATAGCATCAACCCCAAGTGCCGTCATGGCTGCGCTGGCGTAGGTGCGGCTGTTCAGGTCAAGAAAGGGAATAGTGGCATCCGAATAGTCCACCGCCATTTCACCTGTCAGACAATAGCCGACCCAACCTGCACAATGCATCACGTGCTTGATCCGTGCGGCCTGATCGGGTGCCGTGTCCATGAGTGACCGAAGAATCGTACCGGAAGTGCCTGGCCAAAGAGACGTATGGCTTGTGCGGTTGATCACTGCCTGTTGATCCGCGCTCAGCCTCTCAAGCACTTTAGCCGAGCGTGTATCGTTCCAAAGGATTGCCGGACCAACCGGTGCGCCGGCGCCATCTACAGCCCAAAGCCCGTCACCCTGCGCGGCGATCCCGACGCTGGCGATCCGGGCCGGATCAACTTCCTGCAGCGCTGCGCGGACCGCAGTGCACACACCGTCCCAAACCTGTTCCATGTTTTGCTGTGATTGGTCCGGTTGCGGACTACTGACCGCGCTGGGGCATGCGCCGGTTGCCACGCAGTTTCCGTCGCGCTGATAGACGCCAGCCTTTATCGCGGTCGTTCCCGCATCGATGCCCAGCCAAAGCTGTTCCATATGAGCCACCTCATGCACCCTAAGTGTTCCGCGATACAAATTCTGGCGGGTCGAATGCCCGTATCTCAGGCAGGGGCCCGTCCCATTTCTCAACCCGCACCAGTGCTGTATGACTGATGTTGCCTTGCGAAAGCGCCGACGCCCCTTTGTCGATGGTCAACACGTTGGGATTGCCATGCACCTCGAGCCGTCCGATCGGAGTCTCTTGCAGATCCAGCCAGGCCCCTGTTGGCAAAACCACAACGTCGCGCCGCATATGCTCAGACAATTCGACACCTGCCAGGCAAGCTCCGCGGTCGTTGAAAATTCGCACGATATCACCTTGTTGCAGTCCCAGTGACGCGGCCCTTGCCGGATGTAAACGGCACTTTTCCCGACCTTCGATCTTGTCGCTACGGCTGGTCAGCCCATTGTCCAACTGGCTGTGCAGGCGGGTTGCGGGCTGGTTCGAGATCAAGTGCAGTTGGTCGGCCGCCGCCTCGCCCAACCACTCGACAGGCTCCAGCCAAGCGGGGTGAGCGGGGCAGTCGGCATGGCCCATCGCCGCTATCACCTCGCTGTACAGCTCAATCCGGCCGCTAGGGGTGTTCAACGGGTTACCGTCCGGATCATCAATAAAGTCGCTGAACAGGATGCGTGTCTGATGGCTGTCAGGGAGTTCGAAATGCCCTGCCTCTAGAAAGTGTTCATAGTCCGGCAGATTGATACCTTCGCTGTTGGCCACTGCGCGGCATTCATGCCACAGCCATTCCTGCCAACTGGCTGCGTCGCGCCCTTCGGTGAAATCTTGTTCTATTCCAAGTCGGGCTGCCAGACCGCAAAAAATGTCGTGATCGTGTCGCCCTTGACCCACTGGCTCCAGCACGCGGCGCATTGCGATCAGGTTGGGATCACGCCGATTGATAAACAGATCGTCGCGTTCCAGCGGCGTCGTAGCGGGCAGTACTATATCCGCACGCCTGGCGGTTGCGGTCCAGCTGTGGTCTTGCACGATCACCGTTTCGGGGCGCATCCAAGCCTTTTCCAGCCGCAACAGATCCTGATGGTGATGGAACGGATTGCCGCCACACCAATAGACCAGCCGGATATCGGGGTAAGAACGGGTCTGGCCGTCATAGGTGTAGTGACCACCAGAGTTCAGCAGCATATCTGCGACGCGTGCAACCGGAATGAAATCATCCACCCGATTCCTGCCCTGCGGCATCGATGGCCAGTGGATGAAGCGCCGCGGTCGACCGGGTGGTGTCGTTGATCCGTATCCAAATCCAAATCCAGTGCCCGGCTGACCGATCTGACCAAGCAAACAGGCAAGCGCGAGTGCGGCCCAGACGACCTGCTCGCCGTGATCGGCACGTTGTAGCCCCCATGCGACTGAGATCATGACATTCTCGCGCGAGAGCATGACGGCCAGTTCGGAGATCTCCGATGGATTGAGATCGCATAATGGCCCCGCCCAGTCTGGCGACTTTGCGACACCATCTGCATCGCCCATTACGTAGGACCGGAATTGGTCGTACCCATGTGTATAGCGCTGCAGAAACGCGTCGTCCTGAAGATCGTTGCGGATCAGTTCATATGCCAACGCCAGCATCAGCGCCACGTCCGAGCCGGGACGGATTGGCAACCAAGTCTCAGCCGGGACCACATCGTGGTCGTTGTCGAGCGGTGATACACAGATGGTTCGCATCCCGTTTCTGGCGGCGCGGTGCAACCAGTCCTGAACCTCATGCGCCCAGGTCCCGCCGGATGCGATCTGAGAGGTCCGCCCCGAGATACCACCGAATGCAAGCATCATTGTGCAGTTTTCTGCAATCAACGGCCAGCTTGTCAGCCCTTCTTCGACCTCCTTCAACGGCATACCGGTGATGTAGGGCAGGATCACCTCGGCCGCCGCGTGCGAATAAGTATCGCGGGCTGATACGTAACCGCCGATCATATTGAGGAATCGCCGCAACTGCGACTGGCTGTGGTGAAACCGACCTGCACTGGCCCAGCCGTATGACCCGCCGAAAATGCTGTGATTTCCATGCTTCTTGACCACGCGTGCAATCTCGCGTGCCGTTATGTCCAACGCTTGGTCCCAGGGAACCTGCACATAGGCATCCCGGCATCGGTCTTGGCCTGCGTCACCGTCTAACCAGCCCCTGCGGATTGCCGGCTGCAGGATGCGGGCTTTTTTGTCTGTGGCCGCCGAAATCCAGCCGTTTCCGATGCGCGCAGGCGAAGGGTTTTCTGGATTTGGATGCAGGGCAACCCCGCTATCGCGTTCCTCGATACGGTAGGCGCCCCAATGCGCGACGGTCATTCGGGGATTTTTACGACGCCTATCCATTGCCATCCCTAGACATTATTTTTTACATTTGTAAAATAATATGTCATATGATATTTCATTGGGCAACCGTGTATTTCACTAAGGAGGCATGCGCAATGCGCAATGACAAGACCACGGAAGAGGTCGCGCTTGGAATCAGGCGTCGTGTTTTTGAACACTCCATGCGAAACAACGGCGGGTATCTGTCACAGGCTTGCTCTGCCGGGGAACAGCTCGCTTGGCTATATAATGAAGAATTAAATCTGGGTTCGCCCACGTTGCCCCTAATCCCTAAGCCGTTCGAAGGCGTGCCGTCGCCTTCGAATCCAGACTACCACACAGGCGCAGGCTACAACGGGCCAGCGACACCGGAATTTGATAGGTTGTTTATCGCGCCGGCGCATTATGCTTTGGTCGCCTACGCAACTCTCATCGAGGTTGGCCGCATGGCCTCCGAGGGGTTGGAGATGTTCAACAAGGACGGTTCGAGCGTCGAAATGATTGGCGCAGAGCATAGCCCCGGCATGGAAGTGCACAATGGCACGCTGGGCATCGGCCTTTCAACGGGTGCCGGTCTGGCCTACGGCCGCAAATTGCGTGGCGACGCCGGGCGCACCTGGGTGTTTATGTCCGACGGTGAAGTGCAGGAAGGCCAGACATGGGAAGCCGTCCAAGCCGCGGCCTATCACGGTATCGACAACCTGTTTGCCATCATGGATGTGAACGACCAGCAATGCGACGGCGCCATGTCCAGCGTGATGGAAGTTGGGGATATTCGCACCAAATTCCTAGACTTCGGAGCGGCCTGCGTCGAAATCGACGGTCACGATATCGGCGCGATGCGCGATGCGGTGCGCGAGCCGCATGATGGCAAACCGCTGATCATTCTCGCCCGAACAAACCCGTTCCATACGATGTCGATCCTTGAGGAACGTTTTCCGCGGCTGCACTACGTACGCTTCAAATCCGAAGACGAACGAGCCCGCATGAACCAGTCCATCGCCGCCGATCTCGGTGTCGACCCTGTTGACTATCTGCACTGAGGAACCCGCGATATGGTAGAAATGGTATCCCGACCCTATGCCAAGGCTTTCGAAGCTTTCGCGGCTGGCAATACCGACATTCTGTGCCTGTCGGCGGATCTGACCTCATCATGTGAGGTCGATGGATTTCGCGATCGTTACCCGGATCAGTTTCTGAGCCTGGGCATGGCAGAGCAGAACATGATGAGTTTTGCCGGAGGATTGGGTTTGGCCGGTTTCCGGCCATTTATCCACACATTCGGCGTGTTCATGTACAGGCGTCCCTACGATCAACTGATGGCTTCGATCGCCTATCCGCGGCGCAAGGTTCGTCTTATGGGGTTTCTCCCCGGCGTCACCACTCCGGGCGGAATGACCCACCAATCGATCGAGGATATTTCGGTCATGCGGTCGATTCCGAACATGACAATCCTGGAGACCGGTGACGCCACCGAGGTGGAAAGTATCTGTGAAGCCGCCGACAGCATTGATGGTCCGGTCTGGTGCCGGGTCTTGCGTGGGTCTGTGCCGCGCCTATTCGAGACGCCGATCAGGGTTGGCGAAATGCGCGAGCTGTCAACCGGGAATGACATTCTGGTGGTCACTGCCGGGATTTGTACAGAAGAGGCCATGCGCGCGCGGTCGGCCCTTTCGCGCGCGGGCCTGTCGATCCGGCATCTGCATCTGCACACGATCAAGCCTTTTGACCACAAGGCGCTGCTGGATCACATCGGGTCGGTACAGCATGGCGTAGTGACGCTGGAAAACCACGTGACCGAGGGTGGCATCGGTTCGCTGGTAGCCGAGACCATGGCAGACGCAGGGGTCGGCAAGCGCCTGGTGCGGCTGGGACTGAAAGACACCTATGCCCATGGCGGTTCGCGCCCGTATCTGATGCGGTACTACGGGCTGGACGCGCTGGCGATGGTCCACGGGATCGAAGACCTGATGGGTCAGCGTTTTGGCATTACCGAAAGTGATCTGGAGGCGGCTCGGGTTGAAGATGTGCACTCTCTGGTCAAGGCCGAGGCGCTTTGACCAGCCAATGGTGACCCGGGAAGCACGTTGCCAAATCTGCTTTCGTCTGGCCGCGCGCGCGGATATCCTGAGTACCGCTATAGGCGTTCCGGGACCCGTTCATGGAGAGTGATTTTGACATTGTCTGGTTCAATGGCGGGCGCAGCCATATCGGCACCTCGCGGCCCGAGATAAAGGCAGACGGCGAAAGCCCAATCCGCAAAACGCTCTTGAAACCATTCGGCTTGGCATCCTGCACCACGACATTTGCGCAGTTCGCAGCCTTCGTGGCCGCGACGGGTTACAAGACGGACGCCGAACGCTATGGGTGGTCCTTTGTGTTCCGTGGCCTTGTGGACCAAGACGCAGGTCCGAAACCGCCGGATTTGCCGTGGTGGAACGCGATGGATGACGCAACCTGGCAGGCACCACTGGGCCCCGGCAGCGGCTGGAAAGATTGCGCGGATCACCCGGTTGTCCATGTTTCCTGGAACGATGCGCAGGCGTTCTGCGACTGGGCGGGTGGACGCTTGCCAAGCGAGGCTGAATGGGAACATGCCGCACGTGGCGGCTCGCACGAAGCGCGCTATCCCTGGGGCGAAGACGAACCAGATGACGGCAATACCTGGCATTGCAACATCTGGCAGGGCCGCTTTCCCGACCACAACACAGAGGCTGACGGGTACTACGGCACGGCGCCGGCACTCAGCTTCCCGCCGAATGACGCAGGGCTGTACAACATGGCGGGAAATGTGTGGGAGTGGTGCGAGGATCTGTTTCGCATTCGATCGGTCAGTTCTCAGGCGAATGAGCGCAACAGGATTGCCAAACGCGATAACGAGCGCGTTCTAAAAGGCGGGTCCTTCCTGTGTCACCACAGCTCGTGCTGGCGTTATCGGATTGCCGCACGCTCGGGAAGGCAGTCCGATAACGGCACCTCGAATTGCGGGTTCAGAGTGGCGTTTGACCGATAAATCGGTAGCGGTCTGGCCTAAGCAGCTTTTAGCTCCGCATCCGTCATGCCCAGTCTTTCCAGCTGTTCTGCAGGATATCCTTCCTGATCCATCAGCTCCCGCGCCAGCCGCAGCATGCGGTTCCTTTGCGCGGTTTCTGTATCCCAAAGGTTTTTCGTCTGGCCCGGATCCCGCGCGCGATTGTAGAGAAAACACTCATAGGTGCGCGGATCGATACTGATCGGTGTTTTCCAAAGCGGTAAGTCGACAGACGGGTCAAACATGCCCTGTTCTGCAGGCGGTTCGGGCGGTTTTCCAACACGACCATCCACTGGGTTGTCGACAATCAGCGGACGAAAGATCGCTGTGGAGTAGGTGAATAGCGGCTTCCCTTCGACGGGTGCGCGAAACAGCGTATATTCCCCATCCGTCACGCATAACCCCTGACCAAATGTACCGTAGATCAAGGCGCAATGCGGGCTATCAGCACCTGAGCTGATCATGGGCAGGAACGACTTCGAGTGCCGGTTGGCAGCAGGTACCTCACCCCCAGCAGCTTCGATCAGTGTGGCAAACAAATCGACTGTCTGAGTCAACCCACTGACATGCTGGCCGCTGCCAGGTGCCTTAGGATGCCAGACGATCAACGGGATATTGGCGTGGCTATCATAGTGCGGGAATTGTTTGCCAAAGGCGCGCCGCTCGCCCAGATCGTGACCGTGGTCGGTAGTGAAAACCACCATCGTATCGTCCCACAGATTCAACGCATCCATCTTAGCCATGAATTTGCCGAGCCAAGTGTCCATCATCGTAACTTTGCCCAAGTATTGGGCGCGCAGAAAGTCCAGTTCCTCGGGCGTGGTCTCATACATAAAGCGCTCAAGATCGGCATAGACCTG
This sequence comes from Ruegeria sp. AM1, assembly GCF_056540745.1. Lineage (NCBI taxonomy): Bacteria > Pseudomonadati > Pseudomonadota > Alphaproteobacteria > Rhodobacterales > Roseobacteraceae > Ruegeria > Ruegeria sp. AM1. The sequence goes on along the minus strand of NZ_JBQFXH010000014.1, from coordinate 21,431 downwards.
ATACGGCGGCCAGACGTTGAAATCGTTTTTGTCGCCATCTGTGTACATCGAGGCGTAGGGTTCAGGCACTTCAAAAGGTTCGTGTACGTCGAAACACTCGACTTGCAAAAAGAACGGTCCCTTTTGGGCATTCTCGTCAAGCCAATCCATCGCACCCTGAAAAACTTTGGGTGCAAAGTAGTCTTCTTCGCCCTTGAAATCCTTAACGTTTGCAGCGTATTGGCGAATATGCTCAGCGGCGCGATACTTCATGACATTCTTGACCCACGGCGGGTCTTCAGCTTCGGGGTCCGGTAGCTTCCAGCCATCCACCTCGTGCCCGCGCACAAGCTGAAGATTCTGAAACCCCTGCATGTACCCGTTCGCCTCTTCCTCCCAATAGTGGTAGTGGTCGGTGACCATCGCGGTATTGTACCCGGCCTTGGCGATTTCCTTTGGCATTCGTGGGTCGAACACTTCCATACCGCCCCAAGGACGCCAGAGGAACTCCTTGCGACCCGACATGATTTCACGTCGCGCGGGCATGCAGGGCAGGCTACCGACATAATGGTCTTCGAAGATATGTCCACGCTTCGCTAGCTTTGCGACATTTGGCGTTTTACACGGCGTTTCGGGATTGTACGTTGAAAGGCAATCCTTGTTCAGGCTGTCGACGAGAACCATGATAATGTTCATGCTACGGCATTCCTTTCAATTCCTATCTGACCAGCGGTCTGGGCGTCTATTGCTAAACCGATCTTAGCGCTCACCTAGAGATTATCAACTGTCAATTTTATTTACAATTGATCATATTTCTGATGAGCCTTATGTAGCAGAAATTTCTATGTCCGTTTCGGCGAACGATGGGTGTCACTCTCTCCTTTGCAGCTGAAACGCACTATCCGCCAAAGTTCTTTCCGCAGTGGTTGCAGAGTACACAAAGCGGCCGTTTGAGCGAAAATCGTCAACGGCAAGTTTGTCCCGCGTCTCACTCATTGCCTGGCGAAATTTTGCTGGGCCCGGCAAGAGTGGCCGCTCTTTAGGCCGCGCCGCCGAGCTCAAGATGATCCGCGCGCGGCAAAATCTGTGCTACGTGCGTGCAGCGAGTATTTCGAATTCACAGATTGGGCTCTCCTGGCCGCTTCGCCAAGGTCTGCACCAAGGGCCGGTCTGATATGGATCGACTGTCGCTGCACGCGGCATGAACCGGTAAGGCGCGGGACGAAGCGCACTTTAGCTGTGGCTGCGCAAATGGCCGCTATCGGTTCTCGATCAAGCAACGTAAACACCTCGGTAGCCGCTAATCCATCACTCTGGTTTTTTTGCGCTGGCATGGCAGGCTGATCAGAGCATAGGCGAACCCTCTAGTAATCTCGATGAATAAGTGGTCGCAGTTATCGACACCAAAGTGCCTCTAGCCTTTCGAGCCCGACATTGAATGCCGTAGCTGCGTTCGAAGAGCTGCAGGAAACCGCACCAAACGCCTTTGTATTTGTCGTCTCTTGCGGCGATCAACGGTCAGCGTCGACCAACGATGTCTTATAAGCCTCCGACAGTAACCCGGTCGATCTGAGTTCACCTCTGTGAGATCGGCTGACGGGCACAATTGCTCCATCTTTGGTATGCAGTTTTATTTTGCTGCCAGAACGTTCAATTTCATCAATGCCCGAGAAAGCCACCCAATGTGATCGGTGGACCTGAAGACCGGCCACGCTATCCAGTTCACTTAGAGCATCAGAAAACCGCATGTAAATCATCTGCTTTCCCATTTTTGTAACAACCTCGACATAGTGATCCTTGATCTCGAGCCGAATAATGTCAGTTCCGATGGTCGGGTTGAGACGTTCAAAGAAAGCAGGCATTTTGGGATTTGCTTGCTCCAACTGATCCTCGACATCCTTTTGCAATGCGAGCAGGCAAACTTGCGTTCCAATAACGATGGGCGCTACCCAGGCAAAGTAAAGCCAGAATGGAACGTCTCCTTCGAAGATCGGTAGGAACTGATCCTGCAGAAAGAGCAACGCTGGATAGATAACGGAAAAGATCGTGGCTCCCACGAGTTCCCGAACCCTGATCCTGAGCGTTTGCAGCCAGAACCACTCACGCGACCCGTAGATCAGAACAACCGTCAGAAAATATGCGGCAAAGCAATTAAAGAACCAGTAGGCCGCATCAATGTAGAACGGATACCTGTCAAAGGTGAATGGCTGCGCAAAGGTCATTGCCAAAGCGATCGTTGTGGTTGCAGCAATCGCCGGTTTGTTCGTCATCCAAGATTTGAACTGCGTCGGCAGAAGCGATTTCAGTGATGTCCTCAAGCGGCGTTGCTCCTGATGGCCTATGGATCGGCGCTTAGTCGGTACTCAACAATAATGCACATCAAACAGCGTACTTTTTAAGTGTGCAAGATACAGGAGCCACTCACGTAAAATCCATGCCGCTTCACGTAAATCGGCTTGTTCTGGCTGATATTGCTCGGATTTTCAGAAGTCCAACACACGAATTCCCTCGGAAATTTTCCAGCGTGATCGGACAAATTGCATGACTAAAACGACGTTCATACCTGAAACACCGCCGACAAACGGAGCCGACTCATTTAGGTCACCCGCTCGTTTGCACAGCCCGCTGCGCGCCAGAGGTCTGGTCTGATGGTCGCCCAGGCATTCAACATTCTTTACCTCGGACGTTTCGAAGAGATGGATACGTTCGAAGGAGACATCGATAACGAGAACGATAATCCGCTCAACCTGACAACCGGCGTTAACCTGCTGAACACCACCTATGACAGCTCGAACATGAGCCTGGTCAATGTCACGCTCGACGACATCGACAATGATGGCCTGGTCGAAGACAACGATCAAGGGAACACGGCTGAAGAGTTACGGTACAGCCTCGATGGCACGACAACCACCACCACCACGTTGGATGCAACCACTCTTTTCTTCAGTGCCACGATCACGCTGGGGGATGGCACAGTCTTCAATAATGTACCTGTGTTTCTGCTGCAGGCTGAGAATGGCGACGTGTTTATCCACGATCTTGCAGGCAACAATCCGAACCTGGCGGGCGCAAACATTCAAAGCGTTACTCTGGGCGGAGGTTTTTCGGACGGTCGGACCAATACCAGTTTTGCAATCACCGAGAGCTATGGGGGCGTTGTCTGTTTTGCTGCGGGCACCTTGATCCGGACTTCTGAGGGTGAACGGCCTATTGAACGCATCCAAAAGGGTGACCTCGTCGAAACTGTCGATCACGGCCCGCAAATTGTCCGATGGATCGGTTCCAGCCGCAAGGCAGCGCAGGGCAAATCCGCGCCTATAAGGATACCAGCGGGCACATTTGGTCAGGGTACGCCCAAAAGACCCCTTTTCGTCTCCCCCCAACATCGCATTCTTATTCGATCCGAAGTGGCCCGGCGCATGTTTGGATGCGCGGAGATCCTGCTTCCAGCCAAGAAACTGGTCGGGTTAGCCGGCATTGAGGAGGTGACTGACGGAGATGCCATCAACTACTACCATGTGCTGTTTGATCATCACGAACTGATCGAGGCAGAGGGAGCGGTGGCAGAATCGTTGTTGCCCGGACCCATGGCACTGCGCGCTATGAACACTTTCGCCCGGTTGGAATTGCTTCAGATCCTGGGACCAGAGGGAGCGGACCGATACACACCCGCGCGCTATGTGCCCGAGGGCAGACGCGCGAAGGCATTTGTTGCCAGGCTCAAAAAGAACAACAAGAACCTCGCTCAGGTCAAAGACCCTTCCCTGTCAAAGGCGATGACAGCCATCTCTCCTAACGTAGCTAGCGCCCAATTCGCGCAGCAAAGGAGCAAATCCAAGGGGATCAACATCCCACTCCCCTGGTCCGCGCGAGATCTTTAAACCGATCCCTTCGGTCTCGCGCGGCTTTTTCTCTGACCCTCCTTGGCCGTCGTTGACGTTAACCAGTCACCCAATGTTCGTCCAACAACCACTTTGCGAGTAACAAATGCCCTGCCACCCAGCGCGCTTAGCGGATCTACAACCGAGTTCCGTAGAACATAACCTCTTCCCCCACCACCGCGGATGGACACGTTTCGATCCCCGGATCGTTCCCTGCCTGTTCGCAGATACGGAGGTGGCAACCCGTCAGGATTTCTCAAGGGTCCAGTCCCTGAAACCCGGCGATCAGCTTCTTGCAGATGACGGCAGTTTTCTGTTTGTAAGGCGCGTCGTTGCCACCGCATGCCGCAATGGGATCTGTTTTCAACCTCGCAAGATCGCATCACCATATTCGCCCAATGCAGCCGGGTGCTGGGTGTCCCCAGCCTGCCAACAGGGCATCGAGGTCGACGCGCTCAGTGTTGGATTGACCGCAAAAATCGCGCGGCATCTGCAAGGTGAATGGCTCTCATACTACGCGATCGTCACAGACCGGGCCGCAAGGGTACTGATCGATGGCGTCGGGGTTTCTGTCAGCGTGTCTGCGAGTGCACCAACGGCGCGCCACCCCTGGCCCAACCCCGCTAAATCAAAAGACTTGTGAAAATTATGAAACTGCAAATTGTATTCCTCACCTTACTTGCCGCATTTGGCGTTTCGGGCTGTACCCGAACATGGGAGACAGATTATGGAGAGCCATTGTCAGAGGATGTCAGCCAGAACTGGCGGGTTTCCACGATCTCCGTCAACGTACCCGACGAACTGAAGGTCTCAAACGCTAATTCATTTGCCCCTGAAGCTGACATCGTTTGGCTTGGCGAACCGATCGGTGATCGGAAAGCACAGGTGGCCGCGCTGTTCGAGACAGGCATCAGCCGGGCCGTTCGATCGCTGCACGGCAGCCAACAGGTAGAGCTGGTCGTAACTGTCGAAGAGTTCCACGCAATCACGCCACGCGCCGTAGCCTTCGCGCCATCAGCTGTTCACAACATCCGCTACACACTTGAGGTACTCGACACCAATACCCGCATGCAAATTGCCGGGCCTACACATATTGAGGCCGCCCTTCCGGCACTCGTGGGAGCGGTGGCTTATGAAGCCGCAGCCAACGGTCAGACACAGAAAGTAAGGATCACTTCGCATCTTGAGAAGGTGACGGCGGGCTGGCTTGGCATCGGGCCCGACATTCGCCGAACCTTCCAATCCGTTGGCCGATAACTGTGGGCCCCGATGTGCCCTGCCGGGAGAACCATCGAAGGCGACAATCAGGCGGGATGCAGTGGAGTTTGAAGGGATTTACATCAATCACTTGTTTGGCGTGGTGACCGAATGAAAAGCATCATAACCTTTCTGAAAAGCCTCAAACTGGAAAGCCCGGTTGCATCGGTACAGGGCGTGAGTCCGGACGTCACAGAACTGATCAATGTCGGTCTGCCAGGCGATCTCTGCATCGCAAGTCACAAAGGCGAACGGTTTCTGGATGAACTGAAACCGGGCGATGAAGTGATGACGCCGGATCAGGGCTATGCTCATGTTGAATCCGTGACGAAGCTCAAACCTACACCCGACGTCAGACGAAAACATATCGTCATACCCAAATCACTCTTTGGCAACTACGCCGATGTGCGGTGTGGGCCCGATCAGCTGATCTGGCGGCAAAATCTAGCCAGTACGGAAACTGCTCACGAGGCCCCAAAGGAAATCTTTACGGCAAAGGAATTGCACGAGATGATTGGCCTGCGCTCATTCAATGTCCATGCTGGCGAACTGTTTCTGATCGGGCTTGATCGTCAGACCGTTTTCTTTGGAAATGGTCTCGCGCTGGTGTCCCACAATGCACGCTTAGAGAAATCTGCTGCAGTTCAAGACGTTCGTCGATTAGTAAAGGCTTCCAAGAGTGTATTCAAAAGCCGTTTCAATCACTCTGACTACATAGGCCCAATAGTCCCAAGTTAGGAGCTTGTTTAGTCAACTGCAAAGCTGACGTTAGTCCCCTGTGCAGTATCCGGCAGAATGGGCTCGTTTTTTGCCATTCGCCGCAGCGCAAAAGAACGACTGCTTTTGTGTCATACAGCGACGGGATTTCTAACATGCCGAGGTACAACTCGTTGCCAATCAAGCCCTTCGAACAGTGCTTCAAATTGTGATCTTTTGATAGTGATGACACCATCACTCATTCTTTGCCAAACAAAACCGGTCCCTTCGATCCTTGTGTAGATCATGACGAGGCCGGTGCCGCCCCAAACAATGATTTTCATCCGATCAGCCCATTTGGAAGGAAGACAAAGATGACGCTGCCTAAAGGGTTCAGATCAAATTCATTCAGTACGATTGCCGCCAATCCATCCATACCTCTGCGAAAGTCGACAGGCGTGGATGCCAGGTACAGTTTGAAGTTCTCTGACGGCGAAATCTTGATAGAGCTTGGATGACTTGAATCAAGTCAGATACTGGATAAATGGTTGGCGGGTATATCTCCAGCTGCTCGCTTCGCAGAACGATCTCAGAATGTACTAGCGGTCCACACGTTTCGTCCTCAACAATGATCTCTGAGAAGGCCCTTTCGTCACGTATTTCGGCTTTTTGGCCTCCTGCACTCCGAACGTCCGAGCGCCATTTATAGATTAGTGACTGCGAGACACTGCAGGCATTCATTACTTCGCGAACAGACAGTCCGCCGTTTTCTAGTCCTGAGTTAATGAACCTTTTGACGCTAGGTGGTCAGACACGTCTTCCGCCTATATGAACTTCGATGGTGATTTGGCGCGGTATCGATATCGTTCTAATACTCTTCGCTGGGATGACCCTGCTTGCGATCTGCCCTGAGCAACGCTGACTTTTGTTGATGAAATTTAGTTTTAAGCGCTGCAATCGTAGCTCACGCAAGCGTCACGACCACGTTGCCGATGGTGTGTTTGTCATCGACGGCCACATGGGCTTGGGCGATGTGCTGCAGCGGGAACGTACCATGAATGGGTGCGTTGATCTTCCCATCTTCTAGCATTTGCGTCAGTTCGGAGATGGCGTGGTCTAACGTTTCACAGGGGAGCATGAAGACGATGAAGAAGCCAAATCTCATTTGTTGAATGACTGCGCCGACCATCGGGAACTCTGCCGTGAATGCATCCGAACCGTAGACTGCAACAAAACCACCATTTTTTACTATACCCGGCAACAGCGGCGCATTTGCCCCAAGATTGACCTCTACAATGTGATCGACACCAGTCCCATCGGTGATGTCGGCGATCCGTTCTAAAAGCTCTTCCTCCCGATAGTTTATCACATGATCGGCCCCTGCATTTTGTGCGGCCTCAGCTTTTTCGGGTGAACTCACAGTCGCGATCACCGTCGCGCCCTTTTGTTTTGCGATTTGTATGGCGTAATTGCCGACAGCACCGGCACCGCCCTGCACCAGCAGGGTCTTGCCGGAGACAGGGCCATCCATTGTGACCGCATGATAAGCGGTCAGAAAAGGCACGCCAAAGGTTGCACCTGCCTCAAATGAAACCGTATCTTGAAGCGGTACCGCATTTTCCGCAGATGTCACGGCATACTCCGCCGCAGTGCCATCCGTTCCACCCCATTGCACCGCATGCAGCCAGACCCTTTGGCCAACCTTCTCTTTCGGAACACCCTCGCCAACAGCTTCGATTACACCGGCGCCATCATGATGGGGAAGCACGTGTGACCACTCTCCCTGGATCGGGAAGATGCCTGCCCGTGCCTTGGTGTCGGTTGGATTAACGCCTGAGGCATGGACCCGGACGAGAACCTGCCCTGGCCCTGGTTCAGGTTTGTCCCATTCTACAATTTCCAGCACGTCCTGTGCGGTGCCTGTTTTGCGATAGATAGCGGCTTTCATTTCGATGTCCTTTTTTGAGTATGGATTGAAGCCATGGTTCAATCGCGTGTCAGGTTCTTGTCGGGGTAATTACTGGCGATCCGGCTTTGGAACACTGACCGGACAGTCGATGAAGTAAGTCCATCCGCCATGATCGAGACGCTTCACAACCTCGGTCGAGGTGCCGCCGCCAAGCGTGTTGCCGTTTTGATCTTCAACCGTCCACGCGCCCTGCAGGATTCCGGTGTCACCGTTAATCATTTCGCCAGAGACGGTGCCTTTCAGATTGACCCGGTTGGTCACGAAATCCCTGAAAATCTCGCGGACCCCGGCATGGCCCTCCATCGGGATGCCGTCCGGGTCCATCGCGATCCGGCACTCTGGGTGAAACATCGAGACGACGCCTTCCATATCCCCTTCTTTTATAAATTCTGCGACGCGTTCGACAATCTGGTGTGGGCGCTCTGCTATCTTGCGTGTGGTCATTTGATTATTCCGGAGGTGTTGAATGGAGTTCAGGCGAAGGATGCGGGCGTGACGTCCGGCGGTGTGTTGTCTATGTCAAAAAGCAACTTCCACTCACCGGCGTCATTGCGGCGATAGGCAAGCAGCACGCGACCCGTCAGGTTCGCGTCTGCAGGCGGGGTGACACCCGCTGGCGGCTCGAAATAGTAAATGCCGGCCAGCAGCGCCATGGATCCCTCTACGAAGGCCGCCTCTTCTTTGTATTGGAGCGTTCCCTCAACCTGCTGAAATGCTTGTTCATACCAAGGTCTGATCTCAGCCACGCCCCGCATCAGCGGGGCTGCCGCATTGGCATAAATGCTCTCGGGATCGTAGAGCGCAAACAACGCATTGCTGTCCTTGGCATTAAACGCTTTGAGCCAGGCAGACAGGTTCGCGCGTACCTTCTCCAATTCAGTATTGTCCATTCTTTGTTTCCTCTTGCAGTTCCAGCCTCGATCAGGCGAGTTCTGCACCTGAGATAGCTTCTCTTGTTTTAGCTATCTACATGCAGTTTTGTGTGCTACTTACAAAGATGTAATTAAGTGCGGTGTGAGGCTCGAAATGGCATTTGAATTTGATCTCGATCTATCCGTCGAAGAGTGTCCGGTAGAGGTTGCCGTCGCCATGATCGGCGGCAAGTGGAAACCCGTGTTGCTGTTTCATCTGATGATGGGGGCCAAACGCTATTCGGAGCTGCAACGCTTGGTGCCACGCGCCTCAGATCGGATGCTCACTCGATCACTGCGGGAATTGGAACAGAACGGCCTTGTCCATCGGGAGGTCTTCGCCGAAGTTCCCGTGCGTGTTGAGTATTCTCTTACGAGAGATGGCGAGACGCTTTATCCGATCCTTGCGGAGATGAGCCGCTGGGGGACGAACCGGCAAAACCGTTGAGCCGGGGGTGTTATAAACGCAAGTCTCAAATCCTGCGCCTTGCGATATGCTCAACCTTCGAGTGTTGTCCTAAACGCTTGTACAAATTTATCCGGGTCATAGATCGACGTAATTGCCCCGCGGGTTTGTCCGGAATCATCCCAGATAATTGATGTCGGATAAGAGCTGACACCCAGATCACACGCGTGTTTATAGGACTTTGCCACGGTCGGGTGGTCTTCGGTCGCTGCAACAATGTCTGCTGTGTTGAGGTGCGGCAAATTCAACCGTTCGCATAAATCATCATAGGTTGCTGCGATGTTCAGATCTCGCCCATGCATAAAATGCGCGACCAGGAGTGCTTCGGCAAACTGCAACACGTTTTGGGGCGAGGCGAGAGACTTCATTTCGAGTACGGCCAAACTGGGCGGGGCGGAAATACTCAGCGGCGAGGGTTGCATGCGCATCATGTCAAAGAACGCCTCTCCGACCGTTTGCCCGGTGACGGCTGTCATCCTCGGAGCAGCGCCGGAGATATAGTCCAACATGTCGCGGTAAGGCCCAACCCGATCCCCCTTAATCAGACCTGCCGGCACAACGTCAATCTCGACTTCGGGATGCACATCTACAAATTTCAGTAGAGCCGGGACAAAGCCGTAGCACCAGCCGCAAAGCGGGTCATAGACATAAGACAGCTTTGCCATATTCAACCTACAGATTTTGGCCAGCTGGCGATATGCGCTGCGGCTGGGGTCAGTTTGACGTCGAACAGGGTTTCAAGGGCGTCTGTGTCAATCACAAGGTCGTCCGACCCCATTGAAGCCATCGCAGAGTAGCTGTCATTCAGTGCAAAGGCAGCCCCGGGGCTGTTGAGCACATCAGCAATGCGGTTCCCAAACGCCTCAGGTGTCGTCGGCGCAAAGGTCAGATCGTTTCTGACCCAAGCGCCCAGGGCCTCGGCCAGCTCCGGTCCTGTCAAAGCGCCCGGCGAGCCGATGTCAAATGACTGACCCGCCAGATCCGGGCGGGCAAGGGCCGCAACCGCGATCCGTGCCTGATCGAGATGTGACGTCCATTGCACGCGTGTTGCCTGTGGGAGCGGTGGGTAGTCCACCAGTCCTTCGCTGCGCATCCGCGGAAGGAAGAACGGTGGCAACAGGTTTTCCAGGTAGATGGCCGGTTTCAGGGCGACGGTCGGGATGCCAGAGGCAAGCACAGCTTCCAGTCCCTGCGTCGCGGCGTCGATGATCACGGAGGATGGATAGCGCTCACCCACTGGACCGCTGGTAGAATACACCAGAAGCGGCAGCTTCACACGATGCGCAGCGCACATAAATGCGCCCATCCAGGTGGTAACGTCATCGGGGCTACCAGGCATGGGTAAGTGCAGGAAGGCCGCGTCGACACCTTCCAGACCGGCCGCAATGGCTTCTTCGTCATTCAGGTCTGCAGCGCAGGCTTTGGCCTGCGGGTGCATGGCGCTGATCTTGTCGGCATTCCGCGCGACAGCATGAACCCTCATGCCTTTGGCCAGAGCCTCTGTCACCACAGGCGCGCCTTGGGCACCGGTTGCGCCGAATACTGCAACGGTGAATGTCATTCTGTGTTCCTTTCTTTGAAACGGGATCAGGACGCGCGCGCCTTCATCCAGGCATCGAAGGCGGCATAGGCCGCAGGGTAACCTGCTTTCAGAAATTCCGGGTCGACGGTCGGGCCGTTAAAACTGATCTCTTCGTTGCCCTCGCGTGCTGCCGTGAAGGCCGCCCAGATCACGTCTGGTGTCGGGCGTCCAAGCGCGCCGAAGCCGTTGGTCTCTTGCGGGTCAATGGCCCATCGCACCATCACCTTGCCGGTCTGATCCAGTATCACGACACCGGGCTGCGCCATGCCGTTCGGGTATTCACCGGGCATCTCCTTAAGGGAGACCGCGATGTCAAAGCGGTGCGCCAGGGTGTTTTCGATATCAGACACAACCTTGTAATCCAGGCCCCATTCCAAGGCCGCAAGATCGACACCACCTTGAGATTGGGACGTCACGCCGAACAGCTCACCCCCAATCGCTCGAATATCTTTCAGGAAACTGCCATTCAATTCTCGAATTTGGCCTTCGCAAAACGGGCACCACTTCCCCCGATAGAAAATCAGCGCCGTATATGGGCGCGAGGTGATTTCTGTGTCCAACCATTCACCAATCATTGTGCTCATGTACCGTCCTCCAAGCTTTGACGACCAGAACATAGGCTTATGGGTTGATGTACAAAAGATCACACATTATGCATATGGCGGTGAAAAATTGTACAGATGGCTGATGAACACCTGGGCCGAGATTCGCACTGCCTTTTATGTGGCTGAACTCAAAACCATAAGCGCCGCCGCCGAGGCGCTTGGTTTGCATCGCGCGACCGTGGTTCGCCAAATTGAAGCGTTAGAACGGGACCTTGGCGCAAAGATTTTTCACCGCCATAGCCGGGGCTATGAGCCGACTGAAGTTGGACGTGACCTGTTGAATGTCGCCCGCGCAACCCAGGATCAGTTCAATCAATTGGCAGCGCGGGCGCGTCATGCATCCGGGGACCTCTCCGGAGATTTCATCGTGACGTCGCACGAACATGTCGCCGGTCTCTTGATGCCCGCACTTGTCCGGTTCCAGTTGGAAAATCCGAACCTCCATGTGCAATATCTTGCCAGCGCCGAGGTCCTGAAGCTGGAATATGGCGCGGCCCATGTCGCGATGCGCAGTGGTCCCGAACCCTCGGACCCAGACAACGTAGTACGGCCGTTTATGGACCTGAAGTTTGGGTTATACGCACACTCGCAATACCTCGACGCTTTTGGATGCCCGAACGACGAAAATAGCTTTGCCGATCACAAGGTCGTACGGTGGGATACACGCGGCATGGGCATGCCGTTTTCGCGCTGGTTCGCGCAATTTGTGCCAGAGAAAAGCATCGTTTTGTCATCCCGTGACCTCAGCGTCACCGAGAAAGCTGTATCCAACGGTATGGGCATTGGCTTTGTTGCGGAATTGGGCACACGCCCTGTGGAGAATCTGCGCCGCGTGCTGCCAAACGCTGACGATTGGAAAATCCCTCTTTGGCTGGTCACACATATCGATTTGCATCGTTCTGCGAAAATCCAGGCCTTCCTTGCGGTTCTTAAACAGACGATGAAAGGGTAGCCAGTGAAAGGCCATAGAAGAACGACCCGATGCTTCACCCATCCGCCGATGTTTCATCAATGCGCAATTGACAGCCTCGCTTAATCGGATAGCTTCGCTCATGCAACAGATTGGGCGCTGAGCGCGGTCCGGCACGGGCAACCGCGGCGCTTCGGCCCTTTCGTGTAAGTGTTGCCACGATGTATTGGGGCCGTATTCAGGAGCCCTGAGATGTATACTATCTTCGAACCTTTTCGCATCAAATCTGTCGAACCAATTCGCGTCACGACACCGGACGAACGCCGGGCGTTGATTGAAGATGCCAGTTACAACCTGTTCGCCCTCCGCTCTGACGATGTTCTGATTGACCTTCTGACCGATAGCGGCACCGGCGCTATGAGTGCCGCACAGTGGTCTGCTGTCATGCGCGGCGATGAAAGCTACGCCGGATCACCGTCTTTCTACCGGTTTCACGATGCGGTCCGTGAACTCATGCCGTTCAAACATATTATACCAACCCATCAGGGTCGGGCGGCGGAGGCCATCCTGTTTTCGATATATGGTGGTGAAGGGCGCAGCATTCCTAACAACACGCATTTTGATACCACGCGCGGCAATATCGAAGCATCTGGCGCCGCTGGTCATGACCTTGTGATTGCAGAAGGACAGGACCCGCAGAGCTTGCATCCCTTTAAAGGCAATATGGATCTGGACCGTCTTGAAGCCTACCTGCAGGAACACAACGATAGTGTTTCCTGCGTCATGATCACGATCACCAACAATGCCGGGGGAGGACAACCTGTCAGTCTCGCCAATATCAAGGCAACCGCAGCGCTTGCCCGCAAATACAACAAGCCTTTCATCATTGACGGGTGCCGCTTTGCGGAAAACGCTTGGTTCATCAAGCAACGCGAAGAGGGACAGGAATCTCGATCCATCCCAGACATCGTGCGCGATTGTTTTTCGGAGGCGGATGGCATGACGATGAGTGCTAAGAAAGATGCTTTTGGAAACATCGGTGGGTGGCTTGCTCTGAATGATGACGGGTTGGCTGAACAAGCGCGCAATCACCTGATCCGGACAGAGGGTTTTCCCACCTACGGAGGCTTATCAGGACGCGATCTGGACGCACTGGCTCAGGGTCTTTCAGAAATCGTGGATGAGGATTACCTACGGTACCGCATCCGCACGAATGAATACATCATTGAGCGTCTTGATGCCTTGGGTGTACCGGTCGTCAAACCTGCAGGAGGGCATGCTGTATTCATCGACGCCCGTTCCTGGCTACCGAACATATCGCCGCTGCAGTATCCCGGACAGGCTTTGGCGGTTGCGTTGTATGAACTTGGCGGTATTCGCGGATGTGAGATCGGAACGGTTATGTTTGGGGCACACCCTGACGGCACCGAGGCACCCGCCGCAATGGATCTTGTGCGCCTTGCTATCCCGCGGCGAACTTACACACAAAGCCACGCAGATTACTTGATCGAAGTTTTTGAGGAGCTTGCGACAATTAAAGATGGTCTGAGCGGTTTTCGCATTACGCAACAACCGGCGTTGATGCGCCACTTTACATGCAGGTTTGAAAGACTGTCTGCTTAACTCGTCGGAAAACGGGCTCTGGAAAAACTTTGGCGGGCATCACTGATTTGCCCGTCTCTATCAAAAATGGTGGTTTTCTGAATCCAGAGATCCCCATAACTGCCATTCTACACAGTCTTGATGTTTGATCTGGTTTCGAACGTCAGCGATGAAGTTCCGAGCAAGTTCTGTATTTCGATGCGCGGGATCAACCTAAAAACAGTCTCGATATTGCTTAAACCTAGTGGTTGAGCAGCTACAAAAGCTGGCAGAGCCATAGTCGAAGCATTTCGTCGCTGCGTCGCAGCCCGTCGAACCAGACATTCGCGTCGACCGTGAGACTTGGTAGGTGATGAATTAACGTTCTGCGGGGAAATCAAACTGTTGAAATACAAACTGAAAACATCACTGGTCTTTGAAGCATCGTCAGAAGTCAAATAAACAGAGAACCGGCGCTGCCCCATTTCATCTTTGAACCCCTCGTGTCAGAGGGGTTGGCTATCGCTCCCAACAATACCAAAAGTGGGCTCTATTTCATTTCGCTATGGTGTTGCGCAAGACAAGAATACCAGTCGCCGCTTTTCTTTATTGTTCGTTCCTGAGAGACGTAGTCTACAAAAACCAGACCAAAGCGCATGCGATAGCCTTCGGCCCACTCAAAATTGTCCATCAAAGACCAGGCGAAATAGCCTTTGAGTGGGATACCTTCATCTGAAGTATCCGCAAGCATGTTGAGATGTGCTGAAATGTAGTCCAAGCGATCATTATCGTCGACTTGGCCATCGGCATCAGGCTCGACGTTGTAGCATGCTCCATTCTCGGTGATATACACCGGCGGTAAATCATAGCGTTCGTAGACCTGCAGCAACAGATCTCTGATCCCGCGGGGCTCAATTTCCCAGCCGATATCTGTGCGAACGTTGCTTGTTGAACTGGGCACCGATTGAAGGTTGAGGAATACAGCGGCTTCGTCCTGATCGGCTTGGAATTTGCCCATCGCACCAACACCTGTAAGCCCACCACGCTCGTCAACTGAGTTTGCAGCCCTGACGGTCGCCGGGAAGTAATAGTTGAAACCCCACCAATCGAGCGGTTTCTGGATTGTGAGAAGATCGCCTTCTTGTATTTTCAGTTTCTCGCCGAGGGACTCCATCACCAGTTCGGGGTACTGACCTTTGAAGAGCGGATCGAAGAAGACACCGTTGTTGAACTGGAAAGAGCGTTCTGCGGCGGCCTTGTCTTCCTCGGAAGAGCTTGCCGGGTAAATCGATTGGGCATTAAGGACCGTACCCATCGGAATATCCGCCCGTTCTGCCCGTGCGGCCTGAACGCCCAGACCATGGGCAAGGTTGGTCACATGAACCGCTGCCAGTGCGGCGTCGATACTGCGTTCGCCCGGGGCGTGTTTGCCGATCCAATGGCCAAGAAAGGTAGAGCACCAGGGTTCGTTGAACGTCGCTAACGCGTCGATCCGGTCGCCCAGCCGCCGAACGACCGCGCTGGTATATTCGGCGAATGCCTGCGCTGTGTCGCGGTCCGTCCAACCGCCGTAGCCAGCCAAAGCCAGCGGAAGATCCCAGTGATAAAGGGTCGGAAATACTTCGATGTCGCGCGCGACCAGACCGTCGATGAGCCTGTCATAAAAATCGAGACCCGCCGCGTTCACCTCTCCGCGGCCATTTGGAAATATACGGGGCCAGGCGATTGAGAAGCGATACGCTTTCACCCCCATGGACTGGATCAGATCAAGGTCCTCTTCCCACCTGCGATAATGGTCACAGGCTATGTCGCCGTTGTGGCCCTGATACACCCGGCCGGGCATGTTGGAAAACGCATCCCAGATACTTGGACCGCGCCCATCCTCACGCGTTGCGCCTTCGATCTGATAGGACGCCGTTGCCACGCCCCAAAGAAAATCTTTCCCAAAACGCGCCGCCAGTGTCTTCGGATCAGACATGGATTGGGCACTAAATGAACCTGGCGCCGTCGTTTGGTTTGCCGCGTCTGGAACAACCGAAGTTGCTAGGTCTGTTTTATTCATCAGGGTTGCTCCTAAAGCCGCACTTCGGTGTTGCGATCAAAAAGGTTCAGGGTGTCGGCGCTAAAGCCGATCTCCATTTGAGAGCCCGTTGTGATCTTGATCTGCCCATCGATCCGAACGCGGAACCGATGACCTGCAAAAGACGTCCAGACCAGCGTATCCGCCCCCATAGGCTCGACAATTTCAGCCGTCACGGTGGTTGTGGCAGCAGCCCGTGCGAAGTCACCTCCGAACATGATATGCTCCGGGCGAACTCCGACGATGACGTCCTGATCGCCTTGATTGGCGTCACGGAAAGCGTAGGAACTGAGGTCCATGTTCAAACCGCCAACGGTCAGCGTGTCGCCAGTGATTGTACCGTCCAGGAAGTTCATAGCAGGCGCCCCGACGAACTCGGCAACATACTTGTTTTCGGGACAGTTATACACATCATCAGGCGAGCCGAGCTGCATAATCCGGCCATCCTTCATGATCGCAATACGATCGGCAAGTGTCATGGCCTCGACCTGATCGTGGGTCACGTAGATCATAGTGTTGCCAAGCTTTTGATGCAGTACCTTGATTTCAACTCGTAGGTCTGCACGCAGCTTGGCATCAAGGTTCGAAAGAGGCTCATCAAAGAGGAACACATCAACATCGCGCACCAGCGCGCGCCCGATTGCGACCCGTTGCCTTTGACCACCAGACAGTGCGGCGGGTCGACGTTTGAGAAGTGGTTCGATCTGAAGCAGCTTCGCCGCCTTGGCGATGCGTTCATTGATCTCGCCTCGAGGGACGCCGGCATTCTTCAGGCCAAAACTGAGGTTTCCTTCAACCGTCATCTGGGGGTAAAGCGCGTAGCTTTGGAAAACCATGCCGATGCCCCTTTCCGAGGGCTCGGCCCATGTGACGTTCTTGCCGTTGATGAAGATCTGCCCGTCCGAAAGATCGAGAAGCCCGGCGATACACCCCAAAAGGGTGGACTTGCCGCAACCTGACGATCCCAATAGAACCAGAAACTCTCCGGGTGCGATCTCCAGGTTCAGGCCCTTGAGGACATCGACGCTGCCGAAGCTCAGATCCAAATCGCGAATTGAGACAGAGGGCTCTTGAGTAGTCATAGTGATGCCCTCAGCCAGATTGAGTTTGATTTCATCTTTCATCCTTTGACCGCTCCGGCTGCGATACCGCGCACGAACAGCTTGCCTGACACAAAGTAGATGGTCAGCGGTACGATCCCGGTCAGCAGGGTCGCGGCCATATTGACGTTGTATTCCTTCACACCCTGCACCGCATTTACGATGTTGTTGAGCTGGACGGTCATCGGGTAATTCTCTGGTCTTGTGTAGATCACACCGAACAGGAAATCGTTCCAGATACCGGTGATCTGCAGGATCAGGGCAACCATGAAGATCGGCAGGGACATGGGCACCAGCACCCGCAGGAAAATGCCCCAAAACCCTGCGCCATCGACACGGGCCGCCTTAAACAGCTCCTCTGGAAGGGATGAGAAGTAGTTGCGGAACAACAGCGTCAGGATCGGCATGCCGAACACCGTGTGAACCAGAACAAGCCCCCAGAGTGACCCAAAAAGACCGATCTCGCGCAGCACGATAACAAGGGGATAAATCATCACTTGATAGGGTATGAAGGCCCCAAAAATCAGGATGGTAAAAAACACTTCGGACCCTTTGAATTTCCAGTTGGCCATGGCGTAGCCGGACACCGAAGCAACCGCTATGGACATGATGATCGAGGGGATCAGGATGCGAACCGAGTTCCAGAACCCGCGCGACAGACCCTCGCAATTCAGCCCCGTACATGCGGTGAATGCCGCCTTGTGCCAGGCGTCAAACGTGATCTCGACCGGTGGGGCAAAGATGTTGCCCATGCGGATTTCGGGCATGCCCTTCAGCGAGGTCACAGCCATAATGTAAAGCGGCAGTGCATAGTAGGCGAGGATCACAGCAAGGGATGACCACAGGATCACATTCCCCTTCGAAACAACGCGCCGGGGTTTCGGGCCGCGGGCAGCTGTGTCCGTCATGTATCCGGCGTCAGACATGCTTCTTCTTCCCAAATTCAAGATAGGCCCACGGGATCAGGATGACGGCGACAGACAACAGCATCATCGTAGATGCGGCAAAGCCCTGACCCAGGTTCTGATTGCCGAACATCATATCGATCACGTATTTTGCCGGCACCTCGGAAGAAATTCCGGGCCCGCCATTTGTCTGAGCCTTTACAAGGTCGTAGACCTTTATGATGCCCGAGGCGATCAATACCAGCGCGGTCACAAAAACCGGACGCATCATGGGGATAATGATGAAAACATACGTCCGCCATTTCGGGATCCCATCAACGCGCGCGGCTTTCCAGATTTCTTCATCGATCCCGCGTAGCCCGGCCAGCATCACCACCATGATAAAGCCGGACCCTTGCCAGATCGCCGCGATCAGCAAGCCATAAATGACGATCTGGGCGTCGAACAAAGGATTGAACTCAAAACTTGTCCATCCCAGGTTTCGCACGATCTTTTGCAGACCGAAATCGGGATTCAACAACCATTGCCAGATCAGCCCGGTGACCACAAAGGACAATGCGAACGGATAAAGAATGATGGTGCGAATGGTGTTTTCGAACCGAATTTTTTGGTCAAGAAGCGCCGCAAGCGTAAAGCCGATCACAAGGCTTAGGATCATCATGCAGAACCCAAAGATAAACAGGTTTTCAACGGCGATCTGCCATTTGGGCGTGTTCCACAAACGCTCGTACTGGTCGAGCCCTACCCATTTGCTGCTGGGCAGCATCCGGGATTTTGTGAAAGAGTAGTATACCGTCCAAAGCGTGCAGCCGACAAAAACGCAAAGGGCGACCGCAATCATCGGCAAGGCCGCAATTTTTGCGGTCATATTGCGAAACAGTGCATTTGGCCTTTGGGTGTGCATTCAGGTCATTCCGATACTAGGGGTCATGCCGTGGGTTCCCGGCATGACCACTGGATCAAACGTATCAAACGCTGATCAGTCAGCTTGCTCGATAAGTTGTGCCATACGCTCCTGCGCGTCGGCAATCGACAGGTCCTTATTGTTGAAGAACTCGATGAACAGGTCACGCATTTGCTGTTCAGTATCTGACGAGATCGCCTGTTCGGCCGAAGGCAGAACATTCCCAGCCGCCAGGATTTCGAGACCCTTCTTCATGCAATCATTGGCCGCGGCCAGATCGATGTCGCCTCGCACGGGCAGCGAGCCTTTCTTGAGGTTGAACGCAACCTGCGCCTCTTTCGAGAACATAGTCGAGGCGAGCTCTTTCTGAGCTGCGGTAACCGCCGGATCGTCATGTTTCGGGAAATAGAATGCATCCCCTCCGGTCGAGATTACTTCGTTCACACCCAGTCCAGGTAAACAGGTGTAGTCTTCGCCTGCAACTTTTTCGGCAATAGCGAACTCACCCTGCGCCCAGTCACCCATGATCTGCGCGCCAGCTTCACCATTGATGATCTTAGCAGTCGCAAGGTTCCAATCACCAACATTGCTGTTTGCACTCAGTTTGCGCGCGGTATCTGCTGCCTCAAACACTTTAACCATTGCATCACCACGCACGGCATCGGCATTTTTATTGGCATAGATTTCTCGCCATAAGTCTGGCCCACCAATCGCGACAAGCAAAACAGTGAATGCACCGCGAGCTTGCCAATCTTGTTGCCCAACGACCAACGGAACCTTCCCGGCGGCTTCGAGCGCTGGCGCAGACGCAACGAATTCGTTCCAATCGGCAGGCACATCTACACCCGCATCTGCAAACGCTTTGTTCGACAACCACATCCATTGCCAGGAATGAATATTGATCGGCACGCAATATACTTTTCCATCGTATGTGCAGCTCTCGAGCAGGGAAACTGGGTTGATCGTGTCGCTCCAACCTTCTGCCTCGGCGACGTCGGTGAGGTCCAGCATCAAGCCAGCCTCGACAAGCTCTTCGGCCTGACGGCCATGATTGAACTGAGTGGCATGCATTGGGTCGCCGCCAGTGATCCGGCTGATCATGACGGGCCTGGCTGTCGAGCCACCGCCCGCGATTGCGCCATCGACCCACTCATTGTCAGACTTGCTGCTGAACACATCCGCCAATGCGCCCACAGCGGCAGCCTCACCACCGGAGGTCCACCAGTGTGTCACTTCCAGTTTGACCCCCTCAGCCATGGCAGCGCTGCCACATAGCAAAGTCGAAGCCGCCAAAAAGTGTTTCACCTTATTCATCAGATCCTCCCAATCTAAAACGTTATAGATTTTCCTAAAACGTTTTAGGTTGTTTTGCAAGCGTCGTTTGGATATCTATGGTGAAGTAGGGTAGTTCAGGCGTGAACAAAGAATTGGTGGCTTTGAAAATGAACAAAAAAAACCAACGACCAACTTTGAAAACCATCTCTGATATCACCGGCTTGGCGGTTCCAACAGTTTCCCGCGCGTTAAGCGGAGCGCAAGATATCGGGGCCTCGACCCGAGCGCGGGTTCAGGAAGTTGCAAAGGAAATTGGCTACGTTCCGAATCGGGCGGGTGTGCGATTGAGGACTGGTCGTAGCTATGTTGTGTCGCTTGTTCTTTCAACAGAAGCAGATGTCATGAATCTGACGGCCAAGCTGATCAACTCAGTGGCAGCAGGTCTAAGAGGTACACGCTATAACCTTACGATTACGCCAGTTTTCCCCGATGAAGATCCGATGTCTCCAATCCGAAACATCGTCGAAACAAAAGCGGCTGACGCAATCATCCTGAACCAAACGCAGCCTGAAGATCCTCGGGTTCGATACCTGATGGAACAGAGCTTCCCCTTTGCCACACATGGGCGGACCGATTTCGCAAGCCAGCACGACTATTACGATTTTGACAACCGCGCTTTGGGACACATCGCGGTAAGCCGCCTGATCTCCAGAGGTAGAAAAAATATTGCGCTTCTGGCGCCGCCTCCGAACCAATTCTATGCAATGGAGCTGATCGCCGGAGCAAAGGCTCAGGCCGAAAAAGTCGGGGCAACCATACACATCGTCGAGGACGCGACAAGCGACTCCCCTACCGCCCAGATCGAAGAGGCCATGATGCCATTCTTGAATCAGAGAGGTATCGCAGCCGACGCGGTAATCTGCGCCTCTTCCGCAAGTTGCATGGCCTGCGTGTATGCAGCAGAACAGCAGAAGCTGTCAGTCGGCAAAGAACTCGATCTCTTTTCAAAAGAAGCGATTCCGTTCCTGTCCCGATTTCGGCCCGGTATTCTGACCCAATTCGAAGATGCCGGCGCGGCTGGAACCTTCTTGGCAAAAGCCGTTTTGCGCCGCATCGAAGCCCCAGATGAACCCTTGATGCAGCATCTTGAGGTCCCTCAAAATCTACCCGATGATCGTGCGTAAAAGCCACGCCATAGCTCTTGAAGAGCTCGAAACAGTTTGACCCAGCCCCTTGATCCGGGCCGTTTGGATGTAGAATCCGTTCCTGTTTCTTTCTCGTGTTTAGGTTGCGGTCAAGGCCTGCTGAGCGGAGCCGTTGCGTAGCTCAA
>NZ_JBQFXH010000013.1:0-54310 GCF_056540745.1 Ruegeria sp. AM1 | reverse complement strand
GCATCGCGCTGCGCGCGATGCCGGGCCCAAGGCCGCTAGCGGGATTGGCGCAGCCAATGTCGCGCGGGCGCGGGAGCACCCTGTCACCACGCGACACAGTTCACGCTGGCAATTGCAAAAGCGCCTGATGTACTTGAACGGTTCTGCAGAGGGACACCTCCACGCCGCCCAAACGGAAGCACAACCCATATGTCACATCAGGTGTCCCGGTTCAGATCCTCGAACCTGCGCCCCTCGGCTACCAGCTTTTCGAGCAATGGTGCAGGTTGCCAGAAATGCGCGTCCTCTTTGGCCCAGCTGCGGATATCGGCAAGCACCTGAGGCAGCCCCTGCAGATCGGCCCACTTCAACGGCCCACCGCGATAGCGCGGGAACCCGTACCCATAGAGCAGCGTCACATCCACATCCAACGGACGGCGCGCGATGCCTTCGCCGACCACCCGCGCCGATTCATTCACCATCGCCGTCATATAGCGGCGAACGATCTCTTCATCCGTGAAGACACGCGGCGAAATGCCCTGCGCGATGCGATCCGCCTCAATCAGCGGCATTACCTCGGGGTTGGGTGCGCCACCGCGCTTGCCTGCCTCATAGACATAATATCCCCGCCTGGTTTTTTGCCCAAGCTGCCCCGCCTCGCACAGCTTATCCGCATAGGTGCTGTCGCGGGCCTGCGGATGCATTCCTTCGGCGCGCTGACGCTTGCGTTTGCTCCAGCCGATATCCAGTCCCGCCAGATCGTAGACCGCAAAAGGCCCCATCGCAAAACCGAAATCTGTCAGCGCCTTGTCGATCTGATAGGGGCTGGCCCCGTCCAGAACCATATGTTCGGCGCAGATGCGATAGGTATTCAGAATGCGGTTCCCGATGAACCCGTCACACACGCCGGATCGTACCGACACTTTCCCCAGACGCTTGCCCAGCGCAAACCCGGTCGCCACCACATCCGGCGCCGTCTGATCGGCCACCACGATCTCGAGCAGCTTCATCACATGGGCCGGAGAGAAGAAATGCAACCCGATCACATCCTCGGGCCGTCTGGTCATCGCTGCGATTTCGTTGACATCCAGGTAAGAGGTATTGGTCGCCAGAACCGCACCGGGCTTGCAGACCTCAGCCAGTTGCGTGAACACCTGTTTCTTAACGCTTATGTCTTCGAACACAGCCTCTATCACCAGATCAACATCGCCCATTGCGCCATAGTCGGTGGCAAGCGTCAGCCGGTGTCCCAGGATGTCATCGTGATCAGGCTGGCTCAGCTTGCCACGCTTCACAGCGCCCGCAAGATTTCCTGCGATCCGCGCCTTGGCGGCGGTTGCAGCCTCGGTCGACATTTCCAGCAGAACCACCTGCAACCCGGCCAGCAAAGCCGCTGTTGCAATGCCAGCGCCCATCGTCCCCCCTCCGATCACGCCGATCTGCTCAACCGCGCGGGGGGCAACATCCTTCAGTTCGGGCAATTTCCCAACGGCGCGTTCTGCAAAGAACGCGTGGATCAAGCCCTCGCGCTGATCTGAGGCCATCAGTTCCGTGAACAATTCCCGCTCGCGCGCCATTCCGGCCGCAAAGCTCTCGGCCTCGCAGGCGGCCTGCACGGCTCGCACGGCAACCGCCGGGGACAGCTGCCCGCGCCCCTTCCGCAGCACCTCGTCATAGACGGTGTCGAAATCCACAGGCTCGGGCGCGGGCATCTCACCCACCGCGCGGCGCGGGGCGTTCTCTGCCAGCAATTCGCGCACATAGGCAAGGCCGATCTCACGCGGATCGCCCTCCTGAACCCGGTCGAGAACGCCCAACTGTAAGGCCTCATCGGCGCGCACGTGCCGCCCTGTCGTGATCAGGTCCAGCGCCGCCGTAACCCCCGCAAGCCGGGGCAGGCGCTGGGTGCCGCCTGCACCGGGCAGAATGCCCAGATTGACCTCTGGCAAACCAACCTTGGCTGCGGGAACGGCTATGCGGTAATGACTGGCCAGCGCCACCTCAAGCCCGCCGCCCAGCGCGGTGCCGTACAAGGCCGAAACGATCAACAACGGTGACGCCTCAATCCGCGCGCATAAGGCAGGCAGCCACGGCTCCTGCGGCGGTTTTCCGAACTCGCGAATATCTGCACCGGCGAAATACGTCCGTCCCTTGCCGTAGATCAGAACCGCCCTGGCCCCGTCGGCCTCGGCGCGCTCAACGCCCGCCAGCAGTCCGCGGCGCATGTCGACGCCCAGGGCATTGACCGGCGGAGCGTTGGCCGCAAGCACCGCAATATCGCCAACCCGCTCATATTCTACAGCCTCGGACATCGATCTTATCTCCCCTGCCTCGAACAATTCCGCTATGCAGAACAAAATTCCGCAACAAACTGAATGTATCGGCACATATGTGCAACCCCCAATGAATGTGCGCAAACAAGATGCCGCACCGCATGCCCGACTCTACAGCCTCAGACTTGCATGAAACGCACAAGGGCTATTCGCAAACAGCGCTGGTTGCCGGCGCTGCCCCGGCGTAGAAAACCGGCGCATTCATACGCAAGAGGCACCCCATGGCCCGATCCACACCACACCGCCCGACGATCCCGCACCTGCTCTCGGTGCTGGGCGACATAGCTCACGGATTGTTGGAAGCGCTCGGCCAGATGGGCGAGGCACATGCACAAGTCAGTCACATCAAAGCCCTGGCAGCCCTGAGCGATCAGGACCTCGCCGCGCGCGGCATGGGCCGCGAAGACATCATTCGTCTGGTGCTCGCCCGCGCCATCTGACACGCGGACCTCTACATCCCGGCGATCGTTTCGGCCGCTTTGGCATAAGCCACCTCGCATAGCGCGAAATCCGCGTCGGTCAGGGCCAGCGACGGATAGGTTTTGCCCGCCGCCTTGAATATCCCGTTCTGCATCAGCACTGCGTTGAACCTTGTCGCCTTGGCTGCATCGGCGCGGGACATATCCCGATAGGTCCGGATCTCATCGGTGGTAAAGACGATCTCGAACAGGGTTCTGTCACCGACGATCCGGTGCGCGATGCCATGGGCGTTCAGCGCCGCAGTGGCCATGTCCATCAGCCGCTGGCCATTTTCACGCAGACGATCAAACTGCCCCTCACGCCGCAAAATCTCCAGCGTCTTCATCCCGGCCACGGCAGCAACCGGATTGCCCGCCAATGTCCCGATCTGCATCAGCCATCCATCAGTGCCCACAGCCGCCTTGTCGAAATGCGCCATGATCTCGGACCGCCCGACCACCGCGCCCAAAGGGAACCCGCCGCCGATGGTCTTGCCCAACGCCGTCAGATCGGGGATGACCCCGTACAATTCCTGCGCCCCGCCATAGGCAAAGCGGAACCCGGTGACCACCTCGTCAAAGATCAATACGATGCCGTATTTATCTGCCTCGTCCCGCAGCATCTGCAGAAAACCGGGTGCGGGTGGGATAATCCGCTGCAATGGCTCGACAAGGATGCCTGCCACTTGCGCCCCATGCTCGGCCAGCAACGCGCGCAGATAGTTCGGGTCGTTGAACGGCGCAATCAGCGTCTCGGCCTCAACGCTTTGCGGAATGCCTGCGCTGTCCGGTACCGGCTGCGGAAAATCGACTTCGCGGTCGGGGGCAAGGCTCATCTGCGCCTCGGCGCACATGCCGTGATAGCCGCCTTCGAATTTCACGATCTTGTCACGCCCGGTGAACGCGCGCGCCAGTCGGATCGCATACATATTCGCCTCACCCCCCGACGCGACATAACGGACCTGCCGGGCGCACGGAACCGCCGAGCAAAGCGCCTCGGCCAGCTCGACGGCACGTGAGTTATTAGCAAAAAACGTCATACCTTTGGGCAATTGATCCGCAATGGCGTCCAGCACCTCGGGGTGACCATGGCCCAGCAGCATCGGCCCCGATCCGATCAGAAGGTCGACATATTCCCGGCCATCTTCATCCCAGACCCGGCTGCCCCGCCCTTCGCGCAGGAACACCGAAGGATCGAAATTGCCCAGCCCGCCGCCGGGCAGGACCGCCTGGGCGCGCGCGCGCCAATCCGCCTCTGAGAGGATTTTGTCCATATGTGATACGCTCCTGCCATCTGCTCGGATGATTTTGACCAAAGAGTCAAATTTCAGTCAAGCACCCTCACCGATATGTCACCGAAGATCATGGGATCACCACGATATTCCCGGTATGCACCTTGTCGATGAAAGCCTGCTGCGCCTCGCGCAGTTCAGACAGCGGATAGGTCGCGGCCAGCGCCGGCCTGATCTGTCCGTTTTCGATATACTTCACCACATCCCGAAAGTTCTCGGGCGTCGTCACGGTCGACCCGGTAAACGTCAGATCGTTCAGGTACAACGTCCGCAGATCAAGCTCTACGATGGGCCCTGCAATGGCACCTGAGCAGGTATAGCGTCCGCCGCGCTCCAGATGCCCGATCAACCTGGGCCACAGGGCACCGCCCACGACATCGGCCACCACGGTGATCTTTTCGCCCAGCAATGCAGCGCTCAGATCATCCGGGCTGCGCGGCAGAATGCGATCGGGATTGAACTTGGCCACCTCACCATGCTTGGCCGCGCTGGCCATGGCGATCACGCGCGCCCCGCGCAGTTTGCAAAGCTGGATCAGGGCTCCGCCGACGCCGCCTGACGCTCCAGGGATCAGCACGGTATCTCCGGCACCGACCTGCGCACGATCCACCATGCCTTGCGCCGTGACATACGAACAGCTGAAGGTCGCCAGTTCGGCATCGCTCAGATCAGAAGAGACAACAGCCACGTCGCGCACATCCGCTTTGGTATATTCGGCAAACCCGCCATCACGTTCCGATCCGAAATAGCCGGCCTTGTTGCGGTCCATGGGGTCGTCCCAGTCCCGCATCCAGCCGGAAACGATAACCCGTTTGCCGATCAGCCCCGCATCAGCCCCCGCGCCAACCGCAATAACCGTACCAACCGCATCTGCGCCCTGAATCCGAGGAAATGAAAACGCGGCCCCGCCCCAGCTGCTGTCTTCGTCAACATCCGAATAGGCTCCGCCGGTCGTCGCCTCGTCGACCGCTTTGGAATACCAGCCGGTCCGTGAGTTCACATCCGTGTTGTTGAGCCCGCAGGCCCCGACCCGGATCAGCACCTCCATGGGCCCCGCCTGCGGTGTTGGCCAGTCCTCATGCCATTCGTATTTATCCATATCACCATGGCCGGTCAGAACCATGGCTTTCATTGTTGCAGGAATATTCATCTGGCGGCCTCCATTGCGATATCGTCGCGCAGCAATAGTTTTAGCGGGTCGTGCTCAGGCTCTCACGACGCACGCTCATGACGTGTGTCTTCTACAGAAATGAACTCACCGTTCGCGCACGCGGCAAGCGCATGCCCGAGTGAAGCGGTTTTCGATCCTACAAACAATGGTTTTCTGGCGTGGGGCGCAGGATGCGAGTATAGTTCGAAGCCTCACCAAAACGGTTGCAAAAATGGATGAAAGAGGCACAGGATGACAAGCTTGCAAGGTCAATGCATGTGCGGTTCGGTGACGTGGTCTTCGACCGGAACGGTCACGCGCCGCTTGTCCTGCCATTGCGCGGATTGTCAAAAGGCGACCTCATCTCCTTTCACTGCATTCGTGGGCCTGCCCCCTGAAACAGTCAGATGGGGTGGTGAAATCAATCACTATGAAAGTACGCCCGGAACGTATCGCGGGTTCTGTCCCAAATGCGGCACGAGACTGTATTTCAGATCCGACAAATGGCCAGGCGAGGTCCACATCCACGCCGCCACGTTAGCCGAGACATCTGACTATGCCCCGGATGCACATGTGGTGACACGCAGCGCTGTGCCCTGGCTTCGGCTTGCCGACGACATCCCCAAACACGCCAGCTTTCAGGCCGACCCCAACGCCACAGCAGCAGACGAGTGATACTGCCCCCGGCGGTCTACGATCACTTTTCGTATTCAACTCGACCAAACGCAGTCCCTATCGCGCCCGGATCCATTTTGTACAAAACACTCAAAAGCCCAAGCGCAACGTGTACAAAATGAACGCTTTAGGGATCGGCGCGTAGCATCCGAGAGTCAGTAAGGGTGACATCTGCGGCGCAATTATATGTTACCGAAATCCAAAAGATTCCCAAATTATGTTACATTTTTCTTGCCGCGAATCGCCAATTGGAATATTACCCGACCAAGCGGTCACCTAATGACGCTCGACCCAGGACCGGAGGATCTGACGCATGGACGCTTTTATCTGCGACGCTCAGCGCACGCCGATCGGCCGCTATGGCGGCGCACTAAGCCAGATCCGAACCGATGATCTGGCCGCGCTCCCGATCGCTGCACTGAAAGAACGCAACCCGCAGGTGGATTGGGCCAAGCTGGACGATGTGATCTATGGCGATGCCAACCAGGCCGGTGAAAGCAACCGGAACGTGGCGCGGATGGCGGCCCTTCTGGCCGGCTTGCCCGCCGACGTACCCGGTACAACGATCAACCGCCTGTGCGCATCCGGCATGGATGCGGTTGGCATGGCGGCGCGCGCCATCAAGGCGGGCGACTACGATATGGCGATTGCGGGTGGCGTCGAAAGCATGTCACGCGCGCCTTTTGTGATGCCCAAGGCAACCAGTGCCTTCGCCCGATCAAACGCGGTCTACGACACCACCATCGGCTGGCGTTTCGTGAACAAGAAGATGCACAACATGTACGGCACCGACTCGATGCCGCAAACCGCTGATAACGTGGCCGAAGACTATGGTATCAACCGCGCCGATCAGGATGCGTTTGCCGCGCGCAGCCAGGCCCGCTGGGCCACAGCGCAAGCCGCAGGTGTTTTCGCCAATGAGATCACGCCGGTCACCATCCAACAGCGCAAAGGTGATCCGATTGTGGTTGACACAGACGAGCATCCTCGCCCTGGAACAAGTGCGGAAAAACTGTCTGGTCTCAAGGGGGTAAACGGCTCCGATAAGACCGTGACAGCCGGGAATGCTTCGGGTGTGAATGACGGGGCGGCGGCCATTCTGCTG
This sequence comes from Ruegeria sp. AM1, assembly GCF_056540745.1. Taxonomy (NCBI): domain Bacteria; kingdom Pseudomonadati; phylum Pseudomonadota; class Alphaproteobacteria; order Rhodobacterales; family Roseobacteraceae; genus Ruegeria; species Ruegeria sp. AM1. The sequence goes on along the minus strand of NZ_JBQFXH010000013.1, from coordinate 47,318 downwards.
GCCAATGAGGCCGCCGCATCCAGCAACGGCTTGACGCCCATTGCACGCGTCGTGGGCATGTCTGTTGCAGGCGTAGAACCTAGGATCATGGGGATCGGTCCGGTTCCGGCCAGCCTCAAGGTATTAGCCCGCGCTGGGCTCAGCATCGAGCAGATGGATGTGATAGAATTGAACGAGGCCTTTGCATCGCAAGGTCTGGCCACCTTGCGTGAACTTGGCGTTGCTGATGACGCACCCTACGTAAACCCTAACGGTGGAGCCATCGCAATTGGCCACCCGCTGGGTATGAGCGGCGCACGGCTGGTGATGACCGCAGCCTATCAACTGCAACGCACCGGTGGCCGCTATGCTTTGTGTACCATGTGCGTCGGCGTCGGACAGGGTGCAGCGCTTATTCTTGAACGCGTGTAAGGGAGGAGACCCCACATGTATGCTCAAATGATCAAAACCGCCGGATCGGGTGTGAAATCCCGAGAAGATATGTCCGAGCAGGAACGCGCCTTTCAGGACAAGATTGACGCCGATATCAAGATCGAGCCCAAAGACTGGATGCCCGACGACTATCGCGCCACCCTGATCCGCCAGATCGGCCAGCACGCACATTCCGAAATCGTCGGCCAGCTCCCCGAGGGTAACTGGATCACCCGTGCGCCCACTTTGGAGCGCAAGGCGATTCTGCTGGCCAAGGTACAGGACGAGGCCGGGCACGGGCTCTATCTGTACTGCGCCGCCGAGACGCTGGGCGTCAGCCGGGACGAGATCACCGAAATGCTGCTGGACGGCCGCATGAAATACTCGTCAATCTTCAACTATCCGACGCTGAACTGGGCCGATATCGGCGCGGTCGGATGGCTGGTGGATGGGGCCGCGATCATGAATCAGGTGCCGTTGCAGCGGACATCTTATGGCCCCTATTCCCGCGCCATGATCCGTATCTGCAAAGAAGAGAGCTTTCATCAGCGCCAGGGCTATGACGCGATCCGCAAGATGGCCGAAGGCACGCCGGAACAGAAAAAAATGGCGCAGGATTCGTTGAACCGGTTCTGGTTCCCGTCGCTGATGATGTTCGGGCCTTCTGACAAGGACTCTGTCCATTCCGCGCAATCAATGGCGTGGAAGATCAAGATCAACACCAATAACGAGCTGCGCCAGAAATTCGTCGACCAAACCGTGCCGCAGGCCGAATATCTGGGCCTGACGGTCCCCGATCCGGACCTGAAATGGAACGAAGAGCGCGGGCATTATGATTTCTCCGAACCCGACTGGTCCGAGTTTTTCGACGTCATCAAAGGCAACGGCCCCTGCAATGTCGACCGTCTGGCTGCACGCAACAAGGCCTGGGACGATGGCGCATGGGTGCGTGACGGCCTGCTGGCCCATGCGCGCAAGGAGTCTCAACACAAGGTGGCCGCCGAATGAAACACCTCGCAGAGATCAACATCGCTCGTCTCAAATACGATGCAGAAGATCACCGGGTCGCCGATTTCATGAACGCTTTGGACCGGGTCAACGGCATTGCAGAGCGTTCGGCGGGGTTTCAGTGGCGCTATGTCGATGAAAGCGGCAATGCAACGGACACTCGGGTGATGAATGACCCGCGTGTGATTGTGAATGTCTCGGTTTGGAACGGCGTCAAGGCGTTGGAACAGTTTGTCTGGGGCACCATTCACCGCCAATTCTATCAGCGTCGTGAGGAATGGTTCAATGTGCTCGACAGCATGCACTTTGCCATGTGGCATGTTGCACCCGGCAGTCAGCCTACGGTGAGCGAAGCCATGCAACGCCTTGAGCATCTCAACGTACACGGCAATTCAGATCATGCTTTCGGCTGGAGCCATTTACCCGCGGCCACTCGCTGGCGCAGCGCGCAGTGCCAGACCGTGGCCGCCGAGTAACCATCTGCCGATTTAACGCTCGCAGGCGTATCGCGCCTTCAGACAGAAGGATTTGAGAAATGAAAAACGAATGGCCCCTCTGGGAAATCTTTATCCGCGGCCAGCATGGCATGAGCCATCGCCACGTCGGCTCGCTGCACGCGCCAGACGCGGAAATGGCTGTCAAGAATGCCCGTGACGTTTATACCCGCCGGAACGAAGGCGTGTCGATCTGGGTGGTCGAGGCCAACAATATCACCGCAAGCTCACCCAGCGACAAAGGTCCCCTGTATGAGCCGAGCGAAAGCAAGGTCTACCGGCACCCGACCTTTTTTGACATCCCCGAAGAAGTGGGGGCGATGTGATGACCCGCGATGAGGCGTTCCTGCAATTCCTGCTGCGGATGGGTGACAACACCCTGATCCTCGGCCATCGCGTCAGCGAATGGTGCGGCCATGCGCCGGTTCTGGAGGAAGACATTGCACTGGCCAACACGGCGCTGGACCTGATCGGTCAGACGCAAATGTGGCTGGGGCTTGCAGGCGAAATCGACGGCGGCAAAAGCGCCGATAATCTGGCCTTTCTGCGCGATGCGTGGGATTTCCGCAATGCCCTGCTGGTCGAATTGCCAAATGGTGATTTTGGCCAGACCATGATGCGCCAGTTCCTGTTCGATGCCTGGCATTCGATCATGTTGGGCCGCCTGATGACGTCGTCGGATGAACGGGTCGCGGCAATTGCCGCCAAGGCCAGCAAAGAAGTGACGTATCATCTGGAACGCTCAAGCGACACTGTTGTGGGACTGGGCGATGGCACCGAAGAAAGCCATGCAAGGATGCAGGCCGCGCTGGATTATCTCTGGCCCTATGTGGGCGAGATGTTCGCAAGCGATGACGTTGACGCCCAGATGGTGGCCGCAGGAATTGCGCCCGATCCGGCAGGTTGGCGTGGGGAGTATGATGAGCTGGTCTCACGCATCCTGTCTGACGCAACCCTGAGCATCCCCGACAGCCGCTTTGCCCATAAGGGCGGGCGTGATGGGCGGATGCATACGGAACATTTGGGGCATCTTCTGACCCAGATGCAGTGGCTGCAGCGCGCCTACCCCGGAGCAAGCTGGTAAGACGATGACGCGCGTCCCGACAGATCAGATATGGGGCTGGCTCGACGCCGTTCCCGACCCCGAGATCCCCGTGATCTCGGTGGTGGATCTGGGCATTGTACGCGATGTTCGGTGGGAAGCGGACACCCTCAGAGTGACCGTCACACCCACCTATTCCGGCTGCCCTGCGACCTCGGTCATCAGTATGGATATCGAAACCGCGCTGCGGGATCGCGGGATTGACGACATCCGCATTGAAACCAGCATCGCTCCGGCCTGGACAACCGATTGGCTGAGCGACAAGGGGCGCGAGAGGCTGGAAGAATATGGGATTGCCCCGCCGCAACCGGCGGGCGGACCCGACCGCTGCCCGCATTGCGGCAGCAAGGCCGTCGAAAAGGTCAGCCAGTTCGGCTCGACCCCGTGCAAGGCGCATTGGCGCTGCACCGATTGCCTGGAACCCTTTGACTATTTCAAGTGCATCTAGGGAGGACCTGATGGCGCGCTTTCACGATCTGGAAGTCACCAACATTCACAAGACCATCCGCGACGCGGTCGTGGTAACGCTGAAGCCGACAAATGGCGCTGTAGATGAATTCGACTTCACGCAAGGCCAATACCTGACGTTCCGCCGTGATTTCGATGGTGAGGAACTGCGCCGTTCGTATTCGATCTGCGCAGGTAAAGATGATGCGGCCCTTCAGGTTGGCATCAAGCGGGTCGATGGCGGGGCGTTTTCGACATGGGCCAACACTGACTTGAAAGTCGGCGATGTCATACAGGCCATGCCGCCGATGGGAGGGTTCTTTACCCCGTTGGATGCCGCAGCAGAGAAGCAGTATCTGGGCTTTGCGGGTGGCTCGGGCATCACACCAGTGTTGTCGATCCTGAAAACAACGCTGGCGCGCGAACCGCAGTCCCGATTTACGCTGGTTTACGCAAATAAAGGCGTGAACACGATTATGTTCCGTGAAGAGCTTGAGGACCTCAAGAACCTCTATATGGGGCGTTTGAATGTCATCCATATTCTGGAAGCGGATGCACAGGATATTGATCTGTTTACCGGGTTGGTGACGCAGGAAAAATGCGCCGAACTGTTCCAACACTGGATAGATGTCGAAAACACCGACACCGCGTTTATCTGTGGGCCCGAACCTATGATGCTGGGCATCGCTGCTGCGCTGCGCGCGCATGGGCTGGAGGATAGCCAGATCAAGTTTGAACTGTTTGCCAGCGCTCAGCCGGGCCGCGCCAAGCGAACAACAGCGGCGGCGGATGGGGCCTCGCAGGCCAACCAGACCACTGCGTCCATCACGCTGGATGGTGCGACGCAAACTGTCACCATGCCCAAGGATCAATCCATCCTCGACGGCGCGCTTGAGAATGCAATGGACGCGCCTTATGCCTGCAAGGCTGGCGTCTGCTCGACCTGCCGCTGCCGCGTGATCGAGGGCGAGGTTGAAATGGTGGCCAACCATGCGCTTGAGGATTACGAGGTCGAAAAAGGCTATGTCCTCAGCTGTCAGGCCTATCCGCTGACCGACAAAATTGTCGTCGACTACGACCAGTAAAAGGAGATCCGCGATGGCCGAAGACATGACGATCGAAAGCTATCTGGAGGCGGGCGGCGTGCTGACCAGCCCGGCAAATGTCCCTCCGCGCTATCGGGCCGAGCTGTTGAAACTGATGGCGACGTTTGTGGACAGCGAGCTTGCCGGTGCTGCCGGGTTTGCCGACATCATCAATCAGGGACCGGGCATCAAGGAACGCATCGCCGCCGCGAAGATCGTGCTTGAGAAAACCGACAGCGCGGATCGCGTTCTGAACATCATGGGCGAGTTCGGCGCGGATACCGAGCGCTATGCCAACCACCACCCGTGGACCGAACGGCTGGAGCGCGATGCCGATATCGGTGCCACCCGGACCGAGCACGACATGCGCCTTGCGGTCTTCAACTATCCGATCCAGGGCTGGGTCGATGCGGTGATGATGAACCTGCTGATGAGCCGCGCGGTGGTGATCCAGCTGGCTGAGTTCTCGATGATCTCCTATCAACCTCTGGCCGAAGCCTTCCGCACGATCACTCCGATTGAAACGCATCACGGGGAACTGGCGCTTGAAGGGGCGCAAAAGCTTTCAGAGCAGGGCCAAGCCGCGCAGATGCAGGCCTCGGCCAACTATTGGTGGCCTCGTGTGGCGGCCAGCTTTGGAACGGGTAGCTCGGCAAAGACTGAGACGCTGCGCAAGATGGGACTGCGCCGTGTGACGGGGACCGAAATGAAAACGCGCTGGGAGGCGGAGGCGAGCGGCCTGTTGCAGCAATTGAACCTGCGCGCGCCCTAACAGATCAGGGCCGAAGCGGGCGCCCAATCAGACCGTATTTACGAGCCAGCGATTTCCACGACCTGCGCTTTGGCTTGGCCAAAATGGGTTCGGATGACCCCTGTGCCCCGGACTGACGGTTGAATTCATAGACATCGATTATGCGCTCGGCACAGCCACAAGCCTCGCCCATACCTACTTTGGCAAAATAGAACTTCTCGAAACTTTCCGGTTTCTGCATGGCGTTCCTCCAGCTTCAGTGAAACAGAGCGGGCCATGGATGCCAAATCAAATCTCTGCGGCCTAGTTGCAGAACGTCAGAAACTTCAAGCTTTCCGTCAAGAACTGGTCCTATAGACTTTAATCGAACGCTCCAACTTCGATTGTAGAACTCCGCGAATGATGCACCACGGAGAACGTCCGGTATGACCCAAAGTTTCGGATACTACGCTTCGCGCCGATGTCCGTTTTGATGATGTGGAGGTGGCTTCGAGACTAAGCTATCTGTTCCGAACGCTAAAGCTCAGGTAGACTGTTTTCCCCTCAACTCGTACGGAGTGCGCTGAAACTCTGCACGAAAACACTTTGAAAAATGACTGGTCGAGGAAAATCCAGTTGCGAGAGCGACCTCGGTAATCGGAACACGAGATTGCACCAGAAGTCGGTAGGCCTCGCGCAGTCTCAGTCGCATGAAATGCCGCTTGGGCGATGCACCAAGGTAGCGCTTGAAAAGCCGCTCAAGTTGACGCGTAGAAATGTTGACATTCTGCGCGAGCTGCGCAGGAGATGGGGGTTCCTCAACTGTGCGTTCCATCTCGGCAATGACTTTAGAAACAATTGGATGAAGAATGGTCAGGCTATTGGGTGTCGCGATATCAATTGATTTTTGAATTTGCCGCAAGGGCGTGTAACACATCGCCTCGGAGACCTGATCAGCAAACTTTTCTCCGTGTTCTAGTGCTACAAAGTCGAGAAACAAATCTATCCCGGATACACCACCGGAACTGGAGCACCGCAAGCCTTCACAAACATGCGTTCGATTGCTCAGCTCAACGTCTGGAAACTGCTCTGAAAATCCTTTGCGATACCACGCGTGAAGAGCTGCTGGAGCGTTTCCCAACAACCCGGCTTTCGCCATCGCGATGGCACCCGTACCTAGTCCGGTCACACGGGTCCTGCCGCGTGCCATGCGACCAGCCCAAATCTTCAGGCTCCCAAGATCAAGATCAAAGACGTTCTCGCCGGATACAATTACGATATCTTCCGCCACGCTCACGTCACTCAACTTTGCACTGACCTCAGTTGCAACACCTATGCTTGAAACAACCGGTCCACTTGTGAGGCCACAAAACTGCCAGCCATATAAGGAACGCCCTGCAACGAGGTTCGCATTCTGGAGTGTCTCTAGCGCAGAGTTGAGTGAGAGAGACGAAAATCCTTCTAGCAAAACAAAGTGAAAGAAATGTGGGGTCTGAAGGTCATTGGACTGGCAGGTTGATTTCCCCCCATCTATGTCGGTGCTTTCTTGCGGCACAAATGCTCCAAACCAGAACTCATTTTATTAAGGCGAAAGCTTATTGAAGTCAGCTTTTGTCCGCAAGTTAGAGATTCGTTCAAAACGCATGAAGCGTATCTTGGCAAGCACGGCTCAAACGACAGGTTTGTCCGCTACTGTGTCGATCCTCAGGACACTCTGAACGGCAGGTCTGAGGCAGCAACTTGGGACGTTTGGATCTGCATTATATGGCGCGCACCACTATGACGTTTCAGAGAAATCTCCGAACCGAGGCAAAGATGGCCTGCGTTCTGCACAAAAGCGTCAGAGCCCTTTTACGCCAGCCAGTGTCAGATTGCTGACTTGTGCCGCATAGTGCCGACGCGCCTCGGCGTCTGCGCCGGTGTTCCACATATAATACCAGTTCAGCATGCCGAAGACAGACATCGTCGCCGAGCGCAGTTTTGCACGGTCGTCTTGAAAAACGTCCGGCGCGATATCCGCGATGATATCGCTTAGAAAATCCACCATGTCGCGTTGATATCCGCGCAACAGAGTCTGCTGCTCGGCCGGCAGCGCAGACATACCGCTGGTCTGAACCCTGTGTTCATCATCCACGCCCTGATAGGCCAGCAATATCTCGGTGACGACCTTGTGCAGCCGCTCAGGTGCCGTCAGCTTCTCGATTTCGAGACCACAGATCAGATCCCTGAGCTCGCGCAGATAGGTCTCGAGAATATCGAACAGGATCGCATCTTTACTGTCGTAGTAGTGATAGATGTTGGCCTTCGAGATACCGCATTCACGCGCAAGCTGCGTCATCGATGCCCGGTCAAACCCTTCACGCGCAAAAACCCGTGCCGCAGATTTGAGGATCTGCGTGCGTTTCTCTGCGTGGTCCTTTGCTATCGTACGGGCCAAACCTCACTCCTCGCTTCGGTTGTCGACTACGCGTTTTGCCTTGCCCTGGCTGCGCTCGACATCGCCGGGTTCGCCTACAACAATCTCGGTCGAAACGCCAACCACATCCTTGATCCGCTTGGTCAGCATCCGCGCCGCCGCCGTTTTGCTCAGCTCATCGGCGGCGTCGGGCAACGCCTCGACAAACACCCGCATGGCGTCCATCCGGCCTGCCTTATACAGCTCGATCTGATAATGCGGGGCAACGCCGCCGGTTGCCATGACCTGCTCTTCGATCTGGCTGGGAAAGACATTGACACCGCGCAGGATGATCATGTCATCCGACCGTCCGGTGATCTTCTCCATGCGCCGCATGGAGCGGGCGGTGCCCGGCAGCAACCGCGTCAGATCGCGGGTGCGATAGCGGATCATCGGCAGCCCTTCTTTGGTCAGAGTGGTAAAGACCAGCTCTCCCATTTCGCCGTCGGGCAACACCTCACCCGTCTGCGGGTCAATGATTTCGGGCAGGAAATGGTCCTCCCAGATCACCGGGCCGTCTTTAGTTTCAACGCATTCGTTGGCCACACCCGGCCCCATAATCTCTGACAGGCCATAGATGTCTACCGCATGCATATCGAAGGCCTGCTCCACCTCTTTGCGCATCGCATCGGTCCAGGGTTCGGCACCGAATACTCCCACCGACAGAGAGCTTTCGCGCGGGTCCATTCCGACCTTGTGGTACTGCTCAAGGATGTTAAGCATATAAGACGGCGTGACCATGATCCCGTCAGGTTTGAAATCGGTGATCAGGTTGACCTGCTTCTCGGTCTGCCCGCCGCTCATCGGAACCACCGTGGCGCCAAGGCGTTCGATGCCATAGTGCGCCCCCAGACCGCCGGTGAACAGGCCATAGCCATAGGCGTTGTGCACAATGTCGCCCCTGCGCAATCCGCTGGCGCGCAGTGATCGGGCGACAAGATCAGCCCAGTTGTCGATATCCGTCTGAGTATAGCCCACAACCGTCGGCTTGCCCGTCGTGCCCGAGGACGCGTGCAGGCGGGCAATCTGTTCGCGCGGCACCGCAAACAGGCCAAAGGGGTAGTTATCGCGCAGATCATTCTTGTAGGTGAACGGGAATTTGGACAGATCGCTGAGGCTCTGCAGATCGTCGGGATGCACGCCGGCCTCATCGAACCGCTCCCGGTACATCGCCACATTGTCATATGCATGGCGCAGCGACCATTTCAGACGGTCCAGTTGCAGCGCGCGGATTTCGTCGATCGAGGCGATTTCGATCGGATCAAGCTCTGCTTTGTTCGGGGTCAGGTCCTTCATGGCGTCCTCCTCGCCTTATGTCTCTTGGAACAGGGTGCCCTTGATCGCGCGGGAAAATCCCCGGAACTCGGCGATCTTCAGGCCATCCTGATTGGTCACGGTCACATCGTATATGCCGCTACGTCCTGTCAGGCTCTGCTCGGTCGCGCGGGCAGTCAGGCGGTCGCCCAACTGACCGGGCGCGATAAAGCTGATCACATTGTGCTGGGCCACGGTCGACTGATTGCGGCTGTTGCAAGCAAAGGCGAAGGCGCTGTCCGCCAGCATGAAGGTCACCCCGCCATGGCAAATGCCGTGCCCGTTGCAGTGATGTGACGCAACCGTCAGCGCCAGGGTCGCGGCCCCTTCGTCGACGTCGAGCAGCTCCATGCCCGCCCATTTCGACGCATTATCCTGCTCCCACATGGCAGCAGCGGCTTTCTGTGCGCGGTCCTTCGGCGTCATCTCATTTGCCCTGAAACTGTGGCGCACGTTTTTCCAGAAATGCCGAGACGCCCTCAGCATAGTCCGAGCTTTCGCCGCAGGTTTTCATCGCGTCCGCTTCAATTTCAAGCTGGTCACTCAGCGTCGTGACGGCCGCAGCTTGAATCGTGTGTTTGCTCAACCCAAGCCCCAGAGTCGGGCCGCTGGCCAATTGTGCCGCCAGCGTACGCGCCTCATCCATCAATTGGTCATCCGGAATTGCCTTCCAGATCAGCCCCCATTCTTCCGCCTGTCTGGCTGGCAAAGGCTGCGCCGTCAGCGCAAGCCCCTTTGCGCGCGCCTCGCCCAACAGGCGTGGCAGGTGCCAGCTACCGCCAGTGTCGGGGATCAGGCCGACTTTGGCAAAGGACTGAATGAACTTGGCCGAATTCGCGGCCAGCACAATGTCACAAGCGAGCGCCAGATTCGCGCCCGCTCCGGCGGCAACCCCGTTCACCGCGCAAATAACCGGGAACTCAAGAGATCGGATAAGCCGCACCAGCGGTGCATAAAACGTACGAACCGTGTGTCCGAGATCGGGGGGTGTATCCATTTTCAACGGGTCCCGATCGCCCAGATCTTGACCTGCACAAAACCCGCGCCCTGCTCCGGTCAGCAGGATGGCTCGGGCCCCGGCATCGCATGCATCCTGCAACGATGTGCGCAAAGCGTGGTGCATCTCATCCGTAAAACTGTTCAGCCGATCTGGCCGGTTGAGCGTAATCTCCACCCAATCCCCATGGCTTTGCGCAAGAATCGTGTCACTCATGGCCAGCTCGCTTTGCAATTGTTTCAACAAACTTCTTGCATTAACCGAACGGTTGGTCAATAAATTTCTCAACCCTGTCACCGAATCCAGGTGACGGCCTGTTGATGGTTACAAAAAGGACCATTACCGCAATCAAGACTCATGTTTTGGAGGAGGAGAACAAGTCATGAAGCTCATCGGGATCAAATCGCTATTGGCGTCAGCCGCAATCGCCGTGACGGGCAGCGTTGCATTTGCAGCGGATTACACACTTACTATTTCCAGCTGGGCACCGCCCACACATGGCATCAACGCAAAGATGTGGCCCAAATTCGTCGAAATGGTTGAAGAGGCCACCGATGGGCAGGTCACTGCGGAACTGAAGCTGGGCATCGCCCCGCCCCCGGCCCAGATGGATCTGATCATGGATGGGGCAGCAGACGCGTCGATCATCTTCCATGGCTATCAGCCGGGGCGCTTTGTGACCACGAAACTGATTGAGTTGCCTGGCTACGAAGGCTCGGCCGAAGAGGCATCGGTCGCCTACTGGCGCGCCTATGACAAGCACCTGAAAGCGGCGGACGAGCATCGCGGCGTCAAACTGATCGCGCTGCATACCCATGGCCCTGCACAGCTGCATTCCAGCAGCCCTGTCACCAATCTGGACGAGGTCTCGGGCCTGAAGGTCCGTATCCCGGGCGGTGTTGGCGGCGATGTGGGATCGGCGCTGGGTGCAACCGGCATTCAAGTTCCGGCGCCCAAGGTTTATGAAACACTGGCCTCAAAGGCTGCGGACGGTGTTGTCATGCCGTTTGAATCGCGCAAGGGTTTCAAGCTGACCGAAGTTGCCCCCAACGTCTATGAGATGCCGGGGGGCCTGTACCGCGGATCGTTTGCCTTCATCATGAACGAAGATACATTCGCCGATTTGCCCGCGGACCTGCAGAAAAAGCTGGACGAAGAGGTGTTTGGCGAACCCCTGAGCCGCGAAATCGGCAAGATTTGGGACGAAATCGACGCCACCGGTCGTGAAGCCACAGAAGGTACGGACGGCAACGCGATCAACGCCGCGACCGACTCTGACCTGGAAAAGTTCTCAGCCATCGCCGCAGAGGTGCGCGCAAAGGTGCTTGCCGAAGTGGACGAGGCAGGCGTGGATGCGCAATCTGCCTATGACATGATCAAGTCGGAAATGTCTTCGAACTGATCGCAACGCGCGGGGCGGCCGTTTCTTGCCGCCCCCAGCCATTCTCTTCGGAGTTGCTAGATGACCCCTCTCATCCAGCTTGTACGGCGCGCCAGCATTCTGCCGGTTATCGTCGCAAGCGTTGCCCTGTTCATCCTGATGGTGATGACGTTCTGCGATGTCATATTGCGGTCAGTCTTCAACAGCCCGATCGAAGCCGCGACCGAGCTGACGCGTATCCTGATGGCAATATTGGTCTTTTCGGTCCTGCCGGTCATCTCGGCGACCAATGGACATATCGCGGTTGACCTGACGGATGGCATCTTCAACCGTTTGCGTCTGAACCGCGTTCGGGACGCCGTGATCTATCTTGCAAGCGGTCTGATGCTGTATTGGCCGGTTCAGCGTGTCTGGATACTGGCAGAGCGCGCCCGCGACTATGGCGATGTCACCGAATACCTGTCAATCCCGACATATCTGATCGGATGGTTCATTGCCGCATCGGTCGCCGTGACCGCTGTGGTCATGATCGTGACCGGGCTTTTGCACCTGTTTGCCCCTAACGCTTTGACGGAACCCACTCAATGACTGCAGCACTTATTGGATTTGCGCTTGTTCTACTTTTGGTGCTGCTGCGCCTGCCTATCGTTTTTGCGATGGGGCTGGTGGGGACACTGGGCTTTGCTTATGAGCGCGGCGGATCGATCCTGGATGAGCGCGGCCTAAAGGCCGCGATGTCGATGGTCGGCCGTCAAATCACTGATACCGCGCAGGATTACGGCCTGTCCGTTGTTCCCCTGTTCATCCTGATGGGCCTGTTTGTCAACAAAGGCGGCATGGCGCGCGAGCTTTACGCGGTCTCAAACGCCTTTCTCGGTCATTTCCGGGGCGGTATCGCCATGGCCACGGTTGCAGCTTGCGGAGGGTTCTCTGCCATCTGCGGCTCGTCACTGGCAACGGCGGCAACCATGTCGAAAGTCGCGATGCCCGAAATGCGCCGCTATGGTTATACAGATGAACTGTCGACGGCATCGATCGCGGCCGGTGGCACGCTGGGCATTCTGATCCCGCCATCCGTCATTCTGGTAATCTATGGTCTGCTGACCGAAACCTCGATCGGCAAATTGTTCATGGCCGGGATCATTCCGGGCATTCTGGGCATCCTGTTCTATCTGTTCGCCGTGCGCTGGACCGTCTGGCGCAACCCGGATGCAGGCCCTGCTGGCGAGCGCGCAACATGGACAGAGCGCTTGCGCGCCCTTGGGTCGGTCTGGGCCGTGCTGCTGCTGTTTTTCCTGGTGATCGGGGGGCTCTATGGCGTGTTCGATTTCGAGCCGCTGAACCTGACCTTCTCACCAACCGAAGCTGCGGGCATGGGCGCGGCGGGCGCATTCCTGATCGCGCTCTTCCGCGGTGGCCTGACCTTTGGATCGACATTCGAGGTGCTCAAAGAAACCTGCTTTACCGCAGCGGCGCTGTTTGCCGTGTTGATCGGCGCGCAGATTTTCTCGAATTTCATCAACCTCGCGGGCCTGCCCGAAGCTTTGATCGCGCTTGTTACGGCCTATGATGTTTCGCCCTTCGTCGTGATCCTGATGATCCTCGGCATCTACATCATCCTTGGCTGCGTGTTTGAATCGCTATCCATGTTGCTGCTGACGGTGCCCATATTTTTCCCGCTGGTCACATCGCTTGGATACGACCCGATCTGGTTTGGCATCGTGGTCGTGGTGGTGACCGAAATCTCGCTGATCACACCGCCTGTTGGCCTGAACGTGTTCATCCTGAAGGGTGTCGTCGGAGATGTCTCTACCGGCACGATCTTTCGCGGCGTCACACCGTTCTGGGTTGCCGACATCTTCCGGCTTGCGCTGATCGTGTTGGTCCCAATCGTCGTGCTGTACCTGCCTCAGCAGATGGGCGCACTGGGTCACTAACACCAAACCGGTCCGTCCGTGTGAACGCACACCAGACCGATCCACACATGCGGCCCGCGGCTGCGTGACAGAAAAGGAGCATCCAATGTCTCTCCAACAGATTTCCAGTTTTGCCGCCGGTGAGTGGATCGCCCCCGGAACTGGCGCGCGCACCATCGCATCCGCGATCACCGGCGAGCCGTTTGCAACTGCGGGAAACGCCGCGCTTGATGTGCAGGCCATGCTGGATTTCGCGCGCAATACCGGTGGGCCTGCCCTGCGGAAAATGACATTTCACCAGCGCGCCAAGATGCTCAAGGCCCTGGCGCAACATCTGTCGGGGCATAAACAGGCGCTCTATGATCTCAGCTTCAACACCGGAGCCACACAAAGTGACCACCTGATCGACATCGATGGGGGCATCGGCACCATGTTCGTTTTTGCCTCAAAAGGGCGGCGCGAGATGCCGGACAGCTATGTCTATCTGGATGGCGATGTCGAGCAGCTGTCGAGGAACGGGACGTTCCTAGGTCAACATATCTGCACGCCGCTGCATGGCGTCGGGGTACATATCAACGCCTTCAACTTTCCGGTCTGGGGAATGCTGGAAAAGCTCGCCCCCACGCTGCTTGCCGGCGTACCGGCCATTGTGAAACCGGCGACCAACAGCTGCTATGTCACCGAACTGGCGGTGCGGATCATGATCGACAGCGGCCTGCTGCCTGCAGGGGCGCTGCAACTGGTCTCGGGCGGGCTGGGCGACATGCTGGATCACCTGACCTGTCAGGATGTCGTCAGCTTCACCGGCTCTGCCGACACAGCGATGAAACTGCGCCGCAACCCGGTCATCCTGAACAACTCGGTACGGTTTGTGGCGGAACAGGACAGCCTGAATGCTTCGATCCTTGGTCCCGATGCGGCACCGGGAACACCGGAATTCGACCTATTCGTCAAAGAGGTCTCACGCGAGATGACCACCAAGGCCGGGCAGAAATGTACCGCCATCCGCCGCATCATCGCCCCCGACGCGCAGGTAGAAGCCGTGATCGACGCGCTGTCGGCGCGGCTGGCCAAGACCACAATCGGTGATCCCCGGCTGGAAAACTCGCGCATGGGGGCGCTGGTCTCAAACGCGCAAAAAGCAGATGTTCTAGCCAAGGTGGATATCATCGCGCAAGAAGCCGAACGGGTTTTTGGCGATCCCGCAGTCTTTGAGGTCGAGGGGGCGGACGCGGACAAGGGTGCCTTCGTTCCGCCCATGCTGTTCCACTGCGCCAACCCCGATCAAGCCCGGCGCGTCCATGACACCGAGGCCTTTGGTCCGGTTTCAACGATCATGGGGTATCGCGACCTGAACCACGCGGTTGCGCTTGCCAATCGCGGGCAAGGGTCTCTGGTCACCTCCCTGATCACCCATGACACCCACGTGATGCAGGAGGTTGTACTGGGCACAGCCGCCTATAACGGACGCATCTATGTCAACGACCGCGACTCGATGAAGGAAGCAACCGGCCATGGGGCGCCCCTGCCACATATGGTGCATGGCGGTCCCGGTCGCGCCGGAGGAGGCGAAGAAATGGGCGGCGTGCGCGGTGTGCAACACTATATGCAGCGCACCGCCCTGCAGGGTTCGCCCCGTATGCTGGCCTCGCTTGGCCGCAAATGGGTTCCCGGCGCCCCCGAGGTCGAAGGCCCCGCCCATCCGTTCACCCGCAAATTCGGCGATCTGAGCATTGGTGAGACACTGCACACTGCGTCCCGC
The DNA here is from genome assembly GCF_056540745.1 of Ruegeria sp. AM1. Lineage (NCBI taxonomy): Bacteria > Pseudomonadati > Pseudomonadota > Alphaproteobacteria > Rhodobacterales > Roseobacteraceae > Ruegeria > Ruegeria sp. AM1. The sequence continues at coordinate 32,216 of NZ_JBQFXH010000013.1, read as the reverse complement.
ACGATCACGCTGGACGACATCGAACATTTTGCACAATTCACCGGCGATACGTTCTACGCCCATATGGATCACGAGGCGGCCGCGCGAAACCCCTTCTTCCCGGGGCGCGTCGCACATGGGTACTTACTGCTCAGCTTTGCAGCCGGTCTGTTCGTGGAACCTGACGAAGGCCCGGTTCTGGCGAATACCGGTCTCGACAAACTGCGCTTTATGAAACCGGTCGAAGCTGGCGACAGCATCAAGGTTCGGCTGACGGTCAAGCAAAAGACCGGACGCACCGATGACTATGGCGAAATACGCTGGCACGTGACGCTGACCAATCAGGACAACGAGATGGTGGCCGAATACGAGCTACTGACCATGAACGCCTACTGATCCCGGTAGGCTGAATGAGATTTTCTTATCTGGCCGAACGGTTTAAGCTGGTCGCATGACCCGTGACCAAAAGTGGTTTGAAACTGCTGTATCCGAATTGGCAGACCCGCAAAACCAGCGGGTCTGGTCGATCATCATCTCGTTGTTTGGTGATCTGGCACAGGACCCCACCGCACAGATATCGGGCGGAGCCCTGACCCGGATCATCGAACCGATGGGCATCAAGCCCGAAGCTATCAGAGTGGCCACCTATCGATTGCGAAAGGATAGCTGGATCGAAAGTGAGCGCACGGGCCGGGTCTCGAAGCACTACCTGACCGACTTTGGCCGCACCCAATCCGCACGGGTGACGCCGCGCATCTACGCACGTGATCCCATCGCTCCTGAGCAGTGGCACCTGCTGATCGCCGAAGAAGGTGCAGGAACGCGCATGTTGGAAGACGCGATGCTGAGCCACGACTATACCCCCATTGGCCGCAATTTGGCCCTGGGGGTCGGTGCCGCGCCGACCGACCACCAAGATCTGCTGGCCCTCGAAATCTCGGCCCGGGAGACACCCAAATGGGTGCAGGACCGCCTGTGCCCCTCCGAAATGCGCGAGGCCTGCAGCACGCTGCATGATGCGTTGCGACGCGTGCTGCAGGACCGCCCTTTAAACTGGACCGGGTCCCCTGCCCAGATAGCCACGCTGCGGACGCTGATCGTACACAGATGGCGCCGCATCGTCCTGCGCCAGCCCGACCTGCCGCCAAGCTTCTATCCGACCGACTGGCAGGGCCCGGCTTGCCGGACCCAAGTGTTTCGCCTGCTCGACACCCTCCCCCGCCCAGCGCTAGACGCGCTCAACCACTCGACATGATATGCGAAGCTGGTTCACAATCAGACTGATCCAGTTATTCTCTACACCGTTAGCTCAGACCGGAGATGACCCGGATGGCCATAGTTCTCACGATCGTTCTGCTACTTGGGATGCTCCTGTTCGGGGCACATCTCTGGACCCGTCGGCTGACCCAAAAGGGCCGCCGAGCCGTGCCAATGACGGGTCATGTGCTGACCGTAGAAGGCGGCAGCATCCATTATGTCGAACAGGGCGACCCGGCCCGGCAAACCATCGTGATGATCCACGGACTTACCGGACAGCTGCAACACTTCACCTATGCGCTGACAGAGAAATTGGTAGATGATTTTCACGTTATTGCGCTGGATCGCCCCGGCTGTGGGTATTCAACGCGCGACACTGCCGACCTTGCCACCCTGCCGCAGCAAGCGCGTATGATCCATGACTTTCTGACCAAGAAAGACGTCAGAGATATAGTGCTTGTGGGCCATTCACTTGGGGGCGCGGTATCGCTGACCCTGGCGCTGGACTATCCTGACGACGTAAGAGCACTGGCGCTGTTGTCCCCGCTGACGCACAGGATGCCCGCCACGCCCCCGATTTTCAAACCGCTCGCAATACGCACCGGGTGGCTGCGCAGCCTCATCGGGAATACGCTGGCTGTACCACTGGCGCAGTACACTGCCCCCAAAGTCATCCACGAAGCCTTTGCTCCCGAGGCAGCGCCCAGCGATTTCCTCGACCGGGCTGGGGGCGCACTTGGCCTGCGCCCCTCGGCCTTCATCACCGGGTCGCAGGATGTGATGGGCATTGAGCTGAGCATTGATGGCCTGTGCAGTCGATATGATGACCTGCAGGTGACCGGCGGTGTACTCTTTGGTAACCGTGATCCAATTCTGTCCCCATCCGAACAGGGAGCCTCGATGCAGGATTTTGACCTAAGCTTCGAACAGCTTGCAAACCGAGGCCATATGATCCTGATCACTGCACCGGATGAATGCGCCGCATTCATCCGAAAAATGGCCTGAGCAAAGGGGCAGAAAATGCAGATTTGCTGAATAACTGAAAGCTGGAAGAATCCTCGACGCTCCGCCGATTTCCCTCTTGACCCTCTCACTCGTCTCGCTTAAATCGCCTCTCACCGTGGCGGAGTAGCTCAGTTGGTTAGAGCAGCGGAATCATAATCCGCGTGTCGGGGGTTCAAGTCCCTCCTCCGCTACCACGATCCCCACATAGTTAGATGGTTCATAAGTGGATTTCTGTTTCCTCTTAAGATCCCACCATCATTCTCCGGCACAAGAGGCGGTGCTGGCGGGTTAAAAAGCAGACCTAGCACCAAAAGTCTTAATATGTTCAAGCGTGGATTGCCTGACAGAAGATCGGCGGTTCGTTTCTAATTCAAGGAATCGTGCTTTACATCATCTTGCGCACGCCAAATCTACAAACCGCTAGTTTTACTGATTAAATGGTGCCCGGGGGCGGATTCTAGCTCTTTAAATTTTAACCACTTACAGGGCGAGTTTTCAAGCTTTACGTCGATCTTACGTCTTTTTAGCCAAACAGTGATCCTCAACCTTTTGGGTGACGTAAAGCCAATAACAGTCACTGTTCTACGTTTCCCTTTCCCACATTTTTGTCGCATGACTCTGCTCGCCTCACCACTTGCATCTCAAGGCGATCGCTATCAGTGTTTTTCTACACATAATTGCAGAGACACACACTATGAACCCAGTTGTTCAAGCTCAACTAAAAGCTTTCTCACAATCCAACACTAGCGTGAACCTTCCTGAATCAGAGTTATTTGAAGTCTTTTCGATCTATTCAGTTTCCAATGGGCTTTTAACCGACAACGTTGATCCGTTCAAAGCACACCTACAAGGCGACGAGTTTGGTCTAGATGGTGTCACAATCTTAGTTCAGGGTGAACTCTGCACTAACTCGGATGAGGCGGTTGAAGCACTATCTTCCGGCAAGAACCACTCGGTCGAGTTTGGGTTTTTTCAAGCAAAGACAAGCGAAAAAGCAAATTACGGAGATATGTCCAAGTTTTTCGATGGGGTGTTTTCATTTTTTGATGGAAGCTTTCTCGAACCTTCGGACCAATTGTCGGATCTCATTGCAGCAAAGGACGTCATCTATGAAGCCGCTTTGAAGAGAAACCCAACTTTGAATCTCTTCTACGTCACAACCGGGACGGGATTGGTCAGCGACCAAATACAAAAGTTAGTAGACGCAAATTTGGCTCGCTTTAGAGACTTAAATATTTTTGATGCTGTCGAGTTCAAGTTGGTAGGCGCGAAAGATCTTCAAGCTGGTTATCGCTCTGCTACAAATTCAAACTCTGAACGAGTAGAAATAACCAAACCTATTACATTGCCAGCTCACCCAAGCGTTCAGCAGGCCTTTTTGGGATACGTCGCGGCGGATCAATTAGTAAAGTTAGCGACTGTGAAGCATTCCGAAGATTCGCAGCCAAGAATAAATAGGGCGGTTTTCTTCGACAACGTTCGAGACTTCAATGACAAGTCAGAAATCAACCAGGGCATCCTAGAAGAATTGCAGAACGGAGAGAAACACTCGTTCGTCTTCAAGAATAATGGTGTCACCGTCGTGGCAAAAAACGTGGGTCGACAAGGCGACAGCTTTGACCTTGAGGACTACCAAATTGTAAATGGCTGCCAGACCAGCAATATCTTGTTCCAAGCTGGAAACCATGCTGACGGAGTACACGTACCTTTTAGGCTGATAGTGAGTGACGACCCGGAATTCGTTTCAACTGTGATCGTCGGTACCAATCGCCAAAATGAAGTCAAAGAAGATCAGTTTTGGGCTTTGACTCCGTTCATGAAGGACTTGGAGGAGTTCTGCAGAGAACAACCGGATGATCAGCGAGTTTTTATTGAGCGCCGAGAAAACCAATACAGAACAGAGACTGTTGAGAGGACGCGAGTATTCAAGCCCAACGAACTGATCAAGTCAGTTGCGGCAATGTTCATGTTCCAGCCACATCGAGCGGCACGTGACTACCGTGGCATAAGAAAAGAATACTCAAGCATGTTGTTCCAACCAGATCACAGCGTCCGCCTATATCACGCAGCGGCCTTTGCGAGCTATAAACTCGATTTTGCGATTCGTAACCGCCGCGTAGATCGATCGTGGGGAATTTATAAATACTACGTTCTGTTCATGCTTGGAAAAGAGAACGCAAAAACTGACAAAGTCTTCTCATCTGCGAGAAAACGGCAAGACCAAGTGGCACAGAGTATCATCGATATCGCCGCTGATGAGGAATCCTTGGTCAGCAAATTTACCAATGCGGCGGTTGTCCTGGATAAGTTAGTGGCCGAGGCTAAGCTTGATACTCGGGAAAAAGTTCGGGACTACATTCGATCCGAAAGTGTTGCTAATGCTTTTTCTAAGGAACTAAACCTCTAGAACACGGTGCGCCTAAAGCATCCCACTTTCGTATAGCTGGTAGCGCCCAGGGATTGCCTGGGCGGTTACCGCACATAACCTGGGGATCGAAGCTGTTCGCTTTCAGTTTTTCCGCTACGACAATCTGGCCTGCCAGCATTTACTTGGCGAAATTGCGTTTCATCAAAAACAGAAAGCAATTTCCGGTTTTTTTAGTTTGAACTAGATCACTAGTTCAGCGTAAGGGGCCAAAAACTCAAATACCCTTAAGGCATTGATTTGAATACACTAAATTTCCGTGTTACGTCTTTTTTCTTTCGAAGATTACAGGACGCCTTGTAACGCCTTGATTTTAATAATTAATTCCAGTTGTGCTTTACGTCATTCTTACGTCTTTTTTCGACTCTTGCACAATCATAAGTCATTGATTTTTATTGGTAATTTTTGTTGTGGTGCCCGGGGGCGGAATCGAACCACCGACACGAGGATTTTCAATCCACTGCTCTACCCCTGAGCTACCCGGGCACGGGAACGGCTTTTGCCGTTGGGTGGAGGCCTTCTATGACTTGCCAAAGGCAGTGTCCAGAGGCTTTTTGACATTTTTTCAATGCGGGCGCGGCGGATGGCTTTCGGTGTGTTCCTCAATGCCCTCAACCTCTTCTTCGCGCTGCGACGGCACCGCGTAAGACCCGTTCAGCCATTTGGCCAGATCGACATCCGCACAGCGTTTCGAGCAGAAGGGGCGGTACTTGGCCAGCGTCGGCTCATGGCAAATCGGACAGCTCATTTTAGCACCTCTGACAAAGGAATACGGCCACGCTTGCGCTGCAGCTCATAGTGGCCCAACGGCGTCCAACCGGCCAGTGTTGTCTCGATACCGTCCGCTTTGAAGGCGGCTCGCAGGGCGGCCTCGAAACCGCGGCGGTCTTTCTTGGGCATGGGGGCCAGATCCACGGTGATCTGCCCGCCCAGACCCCGCACACGCAGCGCGCGGGCCAGCGCCTTGGCGCAGGCAAAATTTGCTTTGGTTCCAGCGGCCAGCGACGTATCGGCGCCAGTGTTCACATCCACAGCAACCAGCGCGCGCGTTGGCTGGATATAGAGATAGCCTCCACCCGGCAGCGGCTCGGCAATTCCGCGCGCGATGTCCAGCGCATCAAGGACGCCGTGCATCTCGAACCCTCCTGCGCTGGTCACCACCTCGGCTGGATCGGTCCAGTCGCGCCAGGCCAGCACATGAGGGCCATCGCCTTCAAGCAACATCTCGGGCTCGGTGCCCGGGTCATGAATGACCTGATCCGCATGAGCCAGCATCGCATCGATATCATCGGCAATGTCACCGGCCTCGGCCCCTTGGCAGCAAGACCGCAGGATCAGACCGTAGTCGCTGCCCTCCATCGCCTCATGAGCAATCTCGAGCAGACGATCACGCTCGTCCTCATCGCGAATGCTGCGCGAGATATTCAGGCCCGGCGCGTCGGGCGTAACAATCGCATAGCGGCTTTTGAACAGGATACGATCTGTGACCGGCAGGGCCTTGCCCGGTTCGGCATAGCCAGTGACCTGCACCAGAAGCGCGGCCCCGGGGGCCAAACCCTTCACTTGCCTGAGAAAAGCAGGGCCATCCGGGGTTGTCAGGAACATGCCGCCCTGCCCTTTGACCGGACGGTCCGCGCGGGCGCGGTAGATCGTTCCGGGTGTGGGGGCATCATCAGAGATCAGGAAGTCGTCCAGCTTGCCATCCACCATCAAAGCCGCAGCTTCGCGGTTGTCGATATGGTCCAGAACGATGGTGCGCCCCTTCATGGTGCCTCGCGATACAAAGGATAGCCGATGCCCTGCAAAAGGGCGGCCGTTTCAGACAATGGCAGCCCAACGATGCCGGTAAATGAGCCGGAAATCCAAGGAATAAAGGCCCCCGCCGGCCCCTGGATCGCATAGGCCCCGGCCTTACCCTGCCAATCGCCGGTGGTCAGATAGGCGTTTACTTCCACGTCCGACAGGCGTTTGACCTTGACCTGAGATACCACATCGCGCTGAAGGACACGATCGCCGCGCCGTATGGCGACCGAGGTGATGACACGGTGCCGCCGCCCCGACAACGCATGCAGGAATTCGGCGGCCTGTCCGGCATCTTCGGGTTTACCCAAAATTCGGCGGCCCAACGCAACGGTGGTATCAGCGCAGAGCGTGATATCATCTCTATCCGACTGAATAGCCTGCACTTTTTCCCGAGTGATGCGGTTGCAATAAGGAACCGGAAGCTCACCCTTCAGCGGGGTTTCGTCAATGTCGGGGGGGCGAATAGCATCGGGCTGCACGCCAAGCTGGGCCAGCAGGTCCAGCCGTCTTGGGCTGCCCGATCCGAGGATAAACGCCATGGATAGGGCGTTATTTAAAGCGATAGTTGATCCGACCCTTGGTCAGATCGTAAGGGGTCATCTCGACCTGAACCTTGTCGCCGGCCAGAACGCGGATGCGGTTCTTGCGCATCTTGCCTGCCGTATGTGCGATGATCTCATGGCCGTTTTCCAGCTCGACCCGAAACGTCGCATTAGGCAGGAGTTCCTTCACGACACCGGGAAATTCGAGCGTATCTTCCTTGGCCATGTTGTCTCCACATTTACGTTGCACTCGCAGAATCTACGAGGATGTGCGCCTAAATGAGCTTATTTTTACGCTATTTCAAGGGCGGAATTGCCTAAAGCGGGGATATTGTGACCGAATTGGTCCGACCATTCTGCTCGGTCCAATGGGCGCGGTTCAGCACATGACCATCGGTACGGACCTCTGCGATTGCGGATAAATCGATCTCTGCATAGGTCCAGCCGGGCGCGTTCAGGGGGCCTTCGGCCAATACGCCGGTCTGCGGGAATCCTTTGTCGGGCGGGCCGAACACGCCCCCCGCACCGGTGTTTCGGTCCACCGCTTCGGACCAGTCATAGTTGCCCACAAGCGATGACATCACGGTAACACATTGATTTTCCAATGCTCTTGCCATCGCCCCAATGCGCACACGCCAATAGCCGGACAGTGCTTCGGTACACGAGGGCACAAGGATCAGATCAACCTCTTGCAACGCACGGCCGAGCAACGGGAACTCGCTGTCGTAACAAATCAACACACCGATCTTGCCCAGCGCGGTGTCAAAAATCTTGAGCGGACCGCCCGGGATGACATCCCAATCCTCGCGCTCAAACCGGGTCATAATCTGCTTGTCCTGATGATCGCTCTGCCCATCCAGGGCGTAGAACATGGCGCGGTTGACCGGGCGGGCGGCGCCCTCCAAAACAGGGGCGGATGCACCCAAAATGTACAATTTGTACTCACTCGCGAGGCGGGAATGTATGTTTTGTACATCTTCCATCCGATCCGAGACCGCCCGGATCGATCGTTCCAGATCACCGGCGATTGCGGCACCATCCAGCGTCGAAAGCTCCATCGCGCCGTATTCGGGAAAGACCAGCAACTCAGCCCCCTGCCCGGCTGCATCGGACACCCAGCGGTGCAGCTTGTCTTCGTACTGCGCCCAGCTGTCGAGCCAGTCGAGATCATAGGCGGCGGTTGCGACCTTCATGGTGACGTCTCCGGAAGAAACCCTGGCGCGACTTTAGAGCATGCGCCCTGTCCGTCCAGTTGCGATTTGTTAACCCTCATCCGGTGCGGACCACAGGATGAGGTTCTCGCTTTTCCCCGAGGCCGCGAAGTCAGGAAGTCGGGCAAATGTGCTTTGGGCCTGTGCGCTCAGCTTGCGCGCCACATCATCCGAAAGGGCAATTGCGACCTTCAAGGATTTGGCAGCTCCTTCGATCCGGGCGGCTGTGTTCATGGGATCGCCCAGCAGGGCAATCTCTTTCTTCCAGTCGCCGATTTCGCCCGCAGCAACTTCGCCGCAATGGATACCCGACCGCAGCCGCGCTGTGGTTCCATAGGTCTCAACGTAGTAGGCGTCGCGGGCGCGCAGAACCCGGTTCATGTCCTGAGCACAGCTCAGGCAGGCATCATTGGCAAGCCCCGGTGCCAGCTGCCAGGTGACGATCACCGAGTCGCCCACATATTTGTGGATATCGCCCCGCGACCGCTCAACCGGTCCGGCCAGATCCTGCGCGATGTCGCGGAGAAAGTTGTGAAACCTGAGTTGGCCGATCTGTTCCGCCAAAGCGGTCGAGCCGATGACGTCAGCAAAGAGGATCACCCGGTTTTCAAGACGCGCCTCGCGGTACCGACCCCAGATCAGCGCCTTGGTAGCCTCGGTTCCCAGCAGTCTTGTGATTTCAAAACCAATGGAAATCACATAAGCAATCACCGCTGAAATGGCGAAGATTTCGAAGAAGGCCGGGTTTCTCCAAAAGGCAGGCGTGTCTGGTAGCAAACCGGGCAGCGCAAGGCCGAGGACGATGAACAGGCTATAAGCCGCACCACGCAGGGCCATCAGGGCAACGGGTCTAAGGCGACGGGTTACCCGGCGTTCAGGGTTCGAGAACAGCAGGAACTCTGAACCAACGCAGCCTGCGGAAATCACAAAGCCAATCAGCGCCCCAAGGAGCGTATCTGCGGCCAGAGTGTCGCCCTGCGCCCGCATCCCCCCAACGGCCGCACCAACGAGGGCGGAAAACGTTGTGATTTTCAGGAAGATGTTCGTCGACCGAGCAGACAGGACTTCCAAACCGCTCATTTGCTATTCCGACCCCATGTTGTACGGCGCACGCAGTTTGCCCTGATCTTACACAACCGCACCTTAGAGCACCCGCCCCGCCTCTGCCAATCGGGATTGTACGCGGCGCTGCTGGGGCGGGCACTCATTCAAATTGTTTGGCCGTATGGGCGCTGAGATAATCGACAAACACCCGCACCTTGCCAGCCAGATTGCGCCCACTTGGGTAGACCGCGCTGATGGGGGTTGCAGGTGGATCAAGGGGAAAGCCGGGCAGGACCGGAACCAGCGTGCCCACATCCAGATCGCCCCGCACCGCCCAGGTTGGCAGCATAGCGATGCCAAAGCCAGCTTTGGCGGCTTCGCGCAGGAACACTAGGCTGCTGGCCTGAACGCGGCCGGACACCGGAACCTCAAGCGCGCCGCTATCCGATGCAAAACGCCAGATGTTTCGATCCTGACCCACCCGGAAGGACAGGCAGGACAGGGCGCTCAGATCGTCCGGGTGCTGCGGCGTGCCGTTCTGTGCGAGATAGCCGGGGCTGGCCAGTAACAGCGACCGGCTGACCGTCAGCCGTCGGGCGATCAGCTGTGAATCCTCCAATTGGCCAACGCGGATGGCGACATCGATGCCCCGGCTGACCAGATCCTCCACCGTGGCAGAGGTGACCAACTGAACCCGCAAATCCGGGTATTTCACCAGAAACCCCGGCAAAAGCGGAGATAGAAGCGTGTGCGCCAGATCGGCCTCGGCGGTGACGCGTAGCACGCCCGAAGGGGCATGACTGAGCTGCGACACGGCGCGCCGGGCCTCATCCACGTCTTCGATGATCTGCCGGGCATGACGCAGATAAACCTCTCCGGCCTCGGTCAGAACCTGCTGGCGGGTAGTACGTTGCAGCAGCCGCGCGCCCAGATCTTCTTCGAGGCGCGAGATTTGCCGCGACACCGCCGAAGGGGTCGCCCCTGTCCGGCGCGCCACGACAGAGAAACTTCCCTGCTCGGCCACCTGCACAAACAGGCGTAACAAGGTCAGGTTTTCCATTTGTGCTGCTTTGGCATAGGTGATGTTCTATATCTGTGACTTCCTATATCTAGCGCACAAATCATATTCGAACCAGAGGCGACGCGACGGTCGCGGCGCCCAGACTAAGCATTGAACAAAAAAGCGAGTATGACATGACCAAGGCAATCCTGGTGACCGGAGCCTCGAGCGGGTTCGGACGGCTAATTTGCGATACACTTGCGGGCTCGGGCCATAGGGTCTTTGCCTCGATGCGAGACACGGCGGGTAAGAACAGCGAACACGCCAAGGCGCTGCGGGATCGGGGCCTGAAGGTGGTTGATCTGGATGTGACCAGCACCCCATCGGTCGAGGCCGCAGTCGCCGACGTGCTTTCAGCCAGCGGTCAGATCGATGTGCTGGTCAACAATGCCGGGATCGCCTCGGCCGGGGTGTCCGAGGCCTTCACCGATCAGCAGCTGGCAAATCTGTTTGATGTAAACGTGACCGGATTGCACCGTGTCACCCGTGCGGTGCTGCCATCAATGCGCGAACAGGGCGCGGGCCTTGTGGTGAATATCGGGTCGATCCTGGGCCGCGTGACGTTTCCGTTCTTTGGCATTTATGGGGCCAGCAAATTCGCCGTCGAAGCGCTGAGCGACAGCTATCGCTATGAGCTGTCCCAGCTTGGGATCGACGTGAGCCTGATCCAGCCCAGCGCCTATCCGACCCAGATGTATGCCAGCGCTGATCTGCCTGAGGATCAAGAGCGAGTGAAAGCTTATGGCGAAATCGGAACGATCCCGACGGCCATGTTCGAGCAGTTCATGACCATGCTGTCCGGCGCAGACGCACCGAACCCACAGGACATCGCCGACGCGGTATCGGATTTGGTGGCCAAGCCCGCCGGTCAACGCCCCGCACGGGTAGTGGTGGGCAACAGCTTTGGCGCAGACGCGGTGAACGCATCGACAGCGCCGGTGCAGGCGGACACGGTCAATGCGCTTGGCCTTGGTCACCTTTCCACGCTGAAGGCCGGTTAACAGGTTTCGTTGGTAAAGATTGCTTTGTTTTGTGCCCCATGGCCGGTTCAGGCCATGGGGATGCTTTTGCGGAGGCCACAAATTGACGACAACATCCGATCTCAAATCCGATGCGCAAAACACGCGTTTTGATCAGGTGCTTTTGCAGTACTGCGGATGTACGTTGACCGTCGATCCCGGACTGCTTAGCTGAACAAACACGCGATGTCTTGGAGCCTTGAATGCAACCCCCATCCGCCGACGAGCATTGGGATTTTTATTCCTGCGAAATCGATGACAGGCCACATCTCACGATGGTCAATCTCGCACTTTATGAAAGTGCCCCGATCCACGGGCTGAACCATTTCTATTGTATTGAACTGTCACTAAGGCATCCCAATCCCGATACCGGCATGCCAACGAATGAGGAATTTGAACCTCTGAACCAGATCGAAGATCTGATTGACGTGAATCGGGATAAAAAGCTGATCTATATCGCCCGGCAAACGGGCGACGGCAAAAGAAAACTGTATTTCTATGGCAGCGCCGACGCAGGTATTACCGCGCTTTACGACAAAATCTCTCAGTCCTTTCCAGAGTATGAAAAAGACAACTTTAGCTTTGAGGATGCAGCGTGGGAGACCTATTTCGAGAACCTCTATCCCAACGCAATTGCGATGAACGAGATCAAGAACCGACGGGTTCTGGAGGCGCTTGAAGAGTCTGGTGACGACCTGAGCGTGCCGCGTGAGATCGACCATATGGTTATTTTTCAAAGCAAGAAAAGCGCGAAAGAGTTCGAAAAGATTGTGAGAGCAAAGGGATTTACGGTCGAGATCACCAAAAGTGGTATTCTCAGAAAGACCTTCAGCCTTCTGGTCCAGAAAGTCGATCGCCCATCGGGCCTTGACCCAGTTACCTTTGAATTAGAGCAACTGGCCCAGGACCTGGGTGGTGTTTACGACGGCTGGGGATGCGTGGTGGCGACGTAAGCGGCAGGATTGCCAGCAACAGAAGCGCACCTGGGACGCAGCAAGGCGCTACAAGTCCCGAATCCAGAATTGCAGCGGTTTGAGCGTTTCACTGTCCTGATTGATGTCTTTCCACGAAAACTCTGCAATCACATTGGGCAGCGGCGCGTATCCGCGGGCGCGCCAGAAGGTGTCCAGCGGGCGATAGTTTTTGGGGCGCAGCGGGTGGTCGGCGGGGCGGCGGACGCTGCAGAAGGCGCATTTGGAGAAGCCAAGGCTGCGTGCATGGGCCTCGCGCTGGTCAAAAAATTTGTGACCAACCCCCTGGCCGCGATAGGCTGGCAGCAGGACGGATTCCGCGCAGTAGAAGATGTCACTCAGGTCGAGGCCCGAGCCGTCGAACGCCGCGGCGAAATCGTCGGCGTGGTCGGTCAGGGGCGCGCCGGTTGAGGCACCGACCAACCTGTCGCCATCGAATGCACCAACCACGATAGCGCGGTCGCTGTCGCGGTAGGATTGCAGGTATTTGCGCTCATAGGCGAGGTCGCCATCATAGAGATAGGGCCATGCGTGGAACACTTCGATCCGCAGGCGGGCGACATCGTCCAACGCGGCCTCAAGCGCCGCTCCAGTCAGGGGGCGGACGGTGGTGATTTCAGGCACCGGACACCTGTTTGGTCCAGTCGGCGAGGTTGTAGAAGGTGGTGACGCGGGTGATCTTGCCATCCTTGAGGTCAAAGAACGACCCGGCCGACAGGCGATAGGTCTGACCATGCGCCTCGGGCAGGCCCTCATCGGTTTGCAGATAGGTGCCGTTGACGATGAATTCGGCGGCGGCGCGGGTGCCACCCTGAGCCTCGAACACCACGATATCGGTCAGGTTTTCGCGATAGCAGCGATTCATATGGGCGCAAAAGGCCGCGAATTTCTCTTTGCCGGTGCGAATCTGGCCTTCATTGACGTGATGGGCCACATCGTCGGACAGGCAGGCCAACATGCCGTCGACATCCCCGGCATTGAACGCGTCGAAATAGGTCTGGATGGTCTGGTTCATGCGATCTCCGTTGGTTCGCCCCAGCGGTCTTTGAGATGCTTTATGATCTGATCGCGGGTCTGACGGTAGTGGTGCAGCTTTTGTTCGCGGGTTTCCCCCATGCCGGTCGGGTCCATGATCGGCCAGTAATCGACATCGAGATGAAAGAACCGGGTCAGCTCCAGCGCTTTGCGCTGGCTGGCGGGTGACAGCGCCACAACCAGATCGAACGAGCTGAGGTCATCGCCCCATTCCTGCATCTCGTCGAACGAGCGGGACCGGTGGCGGGACAGTTCGACGTTGATCTCCTGACAGGCTGCGATGCAAAAGCCGTCGATTTCGAGATCATTGTAGACGCCCGCCGATTGCACATAGGTGCCGGTGCCATAGAATTTCTTCATGATGCCTTCGGCCATGGGCGAACGGACCGAATTATGGTCACAGCAGAACAGGATCGACTGTGGCAGGGGCGTCACGCGTCAGCCTCCGAAATGCAGCACGCAGATCAGCGTGAACAGGCGGCGGGCCGTGTCGGTATCGATCTCGGCCTTGCCGTCCAGACGCTCCTGCAGCACGCGGCTGCCTTCGTTGTGGATGCCCCGGCGCGCCATGTCGATGGTTTCGATCTGGCTGGGCGGCAGGGTTTTCACCGCGTTAAAATAGCTTTCGCAAATCTGGAAATAGTCTTTGACCACCTGCCGGAAGGGCCCGAGGGACAGGTGGAACTCGGCCGCTTTTTCGCTCGCCTCGGTGGCGATATCGAAAACCAGCCGCTTGTCGCGGATCGACAGCTGCACGTGATACGGGCCGTCGGGGATCATCCGATCATCGCGCGCGGGCAAGGCGAACGAGTTCTCTTCGAGCAGATCATAGATGGCGACCTTGCGCTCCTGCTCGATCTCGGGGGTCGGCGGGGGCAGGTTACGGTCGTCCAGTTCAATATGCGAAATGCGGGTCATCGGTAAGGTCACAGTCTTTCACGTCAGGACAGACCTATAACAACGCAATTGGTTGGGCAACGCACAGAAATGCGCGCGCCCATGTGCCTTTGCGTCAGATCACCCGTTCAACCGGTTCAGGCGCGCTGTCACTGACAGGCCGTGCGCCTCAAGGCTCTCGGATGTGGCCAGTTGTTCAGCGGCCGGGCCGATGGCGCGTAAGGCCTCGGGCGTCATCTGGCTGAGCGTGGTGCGTTTGAGGAAATCCATGACGCTGAGGCCAGACGAGAAGCGCGCCGATCGGGCGGTGGGCAGCACGTGATTGGGGCCACCGACATAGTCGCCAATGGCCTCGGGCGTGTACTGGCCCAGAAAAATGGCACCCGCGTGGATGGTTTTAAGGCTGAGCGCCTGCGGGTCAGCCACGCAAAGCTCCAGATGTTCGGGGGCAATGCGGTTCGACAGTTCCGCCGCCTCGTCCAGATCGCGCACGGTGATCACCGCGCCGAAATCACGCCAGCTGGCACCGGCGATGGCGCGGCGTTGCAGCGTTTCAAGGCGTTTCTCGACCGCTTGCGCAACGGCCTGCCCAAAGCCTGCGTCATCGGTGATCAGAATCGACTGGGCGCTTTCGTCATGTTCCGCCTGGCTGAGCAGGTCGAGCGCGATCCAATCCGGGTCATTGTCCTTGTCGGCGATCACGAGAATTTCCGAAGGACCCGCAATCATATCGATGCCCACCTTGCCAAAGACCCGGCGCTTGGCGGCAGCGACAAAAGCGTTGCCCGGGCCGGTGATCTTGTCGACCGGAGCGATAGTGTCGGTGCCATAAGCCAGCGCTGCAATCGCCTGCGCCCCGCCGATGCGATAGATTTCATCCACGCCCGAAAGCTGTGTCGCCAGCAGCACCAGCGGATTGACCTGCCCGTCCGGCGTGGGCACTGCAATGGCCAGCCGGCCAACACCCGCCACCTTGGCCGGGATCGCGTTCATCAGAACCGAAGACGGGTAAGAGGCCAGCCCGCCCGGCACATAAAGCCCGGCAGCCGAGACCGCCGACCAGCGCCAGCCCAGCGTAGCGCCTGCGGCGTCCGTCCATTGCTGATCCTCAGGCATCTGCCTTTCGTGATAGGCGCGGATGCGGTCTGCGGCCAGTTCCAGCGCGGCGCGGTCCTGATCGGACACCTCTGCCACAGCCTGCGCGATCTGATCGGCGCTGAACCGCATGGTCTCGGGCGTCAGGTCGAGCCGGTCGAATTTGGACGTCAGCTCGATGACCGAAGCATCACCTCGGGTCCGCACATCTTCGATGATCTGGGCGACCACGGCATCCACATCGGGACTGTCTTCGCGCTTGGCGGACAGCAGCGCCTGAAAGGCGGTTTCAAAGTCAGGCGACGTGGTGTCGAGGAAAACGGGCATGATCAGCATCTCCGGGCGTTTGTGCGGGTCATATCCTCCGCGCGATGCGGCCTCAAGCCTCAGTCCGGCAGGTGCAGCGATTTGCGCATCGGAAACTGAGCGATGTCATGCCACATCTGCGGCGCGCCCGCGTCCTGCCAGCCTTGTGACAGATAAAAACCGTGGGCGGTTTTGGTGGCTTCTAGCCGAGCCTCGATACACCCTGCGCCGGCAAGTTCGCGTTCAAGCTGCGTCAGCAGGGCCGCACCCACGCCCCGCCCCGTGTGATCGGGGTCGACATAAAGCAGGGTCACTTTGCCGGTTGCGTCCAATCCACCGACAGCTGCCGCCTGCCCTGCCCGTTCGGCCATCCAGATCGCCGCACCTGAGGTGATCCAGTTGCGGATCGAGGCCGGGTCTTTGTTGGTAGTCCAGCGCGCAAGCTCCTGCGCGTCATCGCGGTGATCCGCATGGCACAGCAGACGGATCGAGCGGGTCAGAACGCGGCTGAGGTCAAAGACGTCAAACACGGTGGCGCGGCGCAATAGCAAACCGTCAGGCACCGTGTGGAATGCCTGCGATATGCCGCGTTTGTTCTGCATCTTAATCCGGGTGATGCGGGGCGTGTTTGGACGGGGCCTGATAGGGGCGCGTCACATCCTTGAGCGTTGCATCGATGGCCTCGACCATCAGGCGCACAGCGCCGTCGCCCGCGAGGGTGAGCAGAATCTGCCCTGCGCCGTCTTCACCGGGTTCAAAATCAACCGATAACAGCGACAGGATCATATCCTTGTCGCTTCGGTCGATGCCCTGACTGGCCACGGATAGCACCGAGTCAAACACCAGCAGTGACTGCACTCGCTCAAAGGCGCGGCCCCGGCGGGCAGCAGCATCCTTGTCTTCCCAGCGAAACCGGTTGAGCAACAGGCCAAAGCGGCGCTGGGACGGCTGCCACGTCATCTCGGTCACGGGAAAGACCGCATCCTGCGTCAGGGTTGAGATCACCTGCAGATCATCGGTATCTTCCGCACCCAGATTCAGCGGGGCTTCGCGCCCGTCTTCAAAACTTGCGTCTGTCATCAGCCCTTTATCCGCTCAATCTTTGCACCTACACCTTCGAGCTTGCGTACCACATGCTCGTACCCGCGATCCAGATGATAGACCCGGCTGACGGTGGTTTCCCCCTCGGCAGCCAGACCCGCCAAGATCAGCGAAACCGAGGCGCGCAGGTCCGTCGCCATCACTGGTGCCCCTTTGAGGTTTTCAACGCCGGTCACGGTCGCGGTGCCGCCATGCACCTCGATATTCGCGCCCATCCGCACCAGTTCAGGCGCATGCATAAAGCGGTTTTCAAAGATACGCTCTTCCAGCACCGAGGTCCCTTCGGCCGTACACATCAGCGCCATCATCTGCGCCTGCAGGTCGGTCGGAAAGCCGGGGAACGGCTCGGTCACCACATCCACGGCCTGCACCCGCCCGTTCTTGCGCGCGACTTTCAGCCCTTTGTCGGTTTCTTCGACATTGATCCCTGCGGCGTCCAGCTTGGCGGCAAAGGATTCAACCAGAGACATGCGTCCGCCCAGCAGCTCTACCTCGCCTCCACAAATGGCCGGGGCCAGCATATAGGTGCCCAATTCGATCCGGTCTGTGACAACCTGATGAGTTGCGCCATGCAGCCGGTCGACGCCCTGAATTTCGATGGTAGACGTGCCCTCGCCCGAGATTTGCGCGCCCATCTTGCGGAGGCAGTCCACCAGATCGACGATCTCGGGCTCGCGGGCCGCGTTCTTCAGCACGGTGGTGCCTTTGGCCAGCGTCGCGGCCATCACGATATTCTCGGTCGCACCCACCGAGGCAAAGCGCATCTCATGCACTGCCCCTTTCAGCCCGCCCGGCGCCTTGGCGTGCAGATAGCCGTCTTTCAGCTCGATCTCAGCGCCCAGCGCCTCAAGCCCTTCGACATGCAGGTCCATCGGGCGGGCGCCAATCGCGCAACCACCGGGCAGCGACACCACCGCCTGCCCCAGCCGCGCCAGCATCGGCCCCAGCACCAGGTTTGAGGCGCGCATTTTGCGCACGATGTCATAGTCCGCGGTGTGGCTGGTCAGGTCATGGCTGGACATCGCCAGCACCTGCCCAGCCTGCAACGAAGACACCTCGGCCCCCAGCGATTGCAGCAGGGCGGTCATGGTCTTGATGTCGCTCAGGCGTGGCGCATTGGTCAGCGTCAGCGGTTCTTCGCTCAGCAGGGTGGCCGGCATCAGCGTCAGACACGCGTTCTTGGCCCCTGCAATGGGAATCTGCCCGTTCAGCGGGCCATTGCCCGTCACAAGAATCGAATCCATCTGCTCTTATCCCTCGTCGTGTTCCGGCTTGGTCTCGGATGTGGCGCGCGCCTTGGCCTGCGCCTTGCGCCGTGCGAGATTGGCCTTCAATGCGGCCTTCAGCCGATCCTCGCGCGTATCCCCGGTTTTGCCGTGTTTTTTAGGTGAATTTTTCTCTGCCATGGTCTTTCTCTACAGGAGGCGAAAAAAACCGTCCAGACACCCTTGCGCCGCGTTTCGTTTGAGTCTAATCACCCGCCCACAGCGCTGCTGTAGCTCAGAGGTAGAGCACTCCCTTGGTAAGGGAGAGGTCGAGAGTTCAATTCTCTCCAGCAGCACCACTTAAATTTCCACCCCCTGAAAAACACCTAAAACCTTGAATGGCAAGGAAATTTCAGGAGTTCTAGCTCCCTCATTTCGATGGTATGAAAACCCGCTTGTAAAAGCCAATCTGAGCAGTGTTCTGCGCAGGATAAAATCACCGCTTTCCCATAGTTTCCAAGGGCTTGATAGGAATTGCAGGGAGAGTTCTAGCATGTCGCCAAACCTACCCTTCGGTGGCACCTGATTTATCAGGTTTTCTGTCAAGCGATGCTTATCCCGCTCTAGCTGAGATATCTTGTTTTCGTAGGCTCTGATCACCGAGTCACTGCTGGCGCTCATGATGCGATCCAACAGATTTTCGATCTGCTTTTTCGTATCCACAATCTGGCGTCTAACAGATTGTGTCGCATCTTTCGCTTGCCGAAAAATGCCCAGTGAAAAACAAGACCAGCTTCTCAGTCTGTCCGTTGTTTTGACTGTGAAGCGCGATGGTATCTGTATAGCGCTGCCCGCTCTGCCGATGTCGTCGCTCCGTCACCTGCGCGGCTGTTGGGACAAAGCTGCTGCATCAGAGCCAGTGCATCTTGTGAGGTCATGCCAACCTGGAAGCCAAGAATGTCGGCGGTGGTTGACGGCTGTGGTGCAGCGCCACCATCTGCAAGCGATGTACTCGCCCAAAGACAGGTCGCCAGTGTTGCTGTGATCTTTTTACGGCCATGAAACAGCCTTTCTGAATATGGCGACTCCACGATGAGGCCCCGGAAAAGGGGTCCCTTCTTCTGGATTTAACATGATCGCACGGCCAAATCACTTGGGCGTTGTTTATCCACAGAAATCTCAGATCAATGAGATCACCAAACCTATCCTCACAGCGGTTTTGCAAAGGGGCGCCGCTCTCTAGGCTCAGGACGCATAGCCAATAGATGACCAAAGCGGCGAGAGCGATTGCTGAGAGGAAGACTTTGGGGCACCTGTCGTACCGTGTCGCCATACAGCCCCAGTCCTCCAATCTGCCAAACATGATCTCGATACGATTGCGGCGTTGGAGCGGCGCTTGTCGTATCGGACAACTGTTTTGCGCTGTTTGCGGCCTGGGATGCACGCGCGTATCCCTTTGTCTTTCAACGCTTCTCTGATCCGATCTGCATCATAGCCGCGATCACCCAGCAACCATTCGACATTTGGCAGACTGCTAATCAATGTCCTCGCACCAATGTAGTCGCTGACCTGACCCGCAGTGACAAACAGATTCAAAGGGCGTCATTCGCCATTGTGCTTGAACCAATGGCGCACCATGGCTCATCTGTCACAAACCGCATGCAACTTTGTGTTCATGCCACCCTTAGTGCGCCCCCTCTCGGCAGCATCCTTTGGATGCGCCTGCCGGGCAGTGGATCAGACGTCCACGCCCCCCTTTTTCACCGCAAGACTGGACGCTGTGCGATGGGCGTTGAGACGCGTAGCATCCATTGCCCGGCAGGGCATTGCGGAGCAATGTCCCGAGAGGGGATCATGATCGTCTTTTCTTCGCCGTGGTTGGCAGCCAAGCCGACCAACATCTGGGCAAAGATACCTTTGTCACTCCATCGCTTCCAACGATTATAGAGCGTCTTGTGTGGTCCATATTTCCTCGGTGCATCGCGCCACCGTAACCCGTTGCGATTGCTGAAGATAATCCCACTCAAGACACGCCTGTCATCAACGCGAGGTCTGCCGTGGGACTTTGGGAAGAATGGCGCCAGACGCGCCATTTGCTCATCGCTCAACCAGAAAAGATCAGACATGTTCACCGCTCGTTTTGAACGCGATGAAGCACGCAGCCAAACGGAAATCAATGGGTCATGAGCCTAAGCTCAGAACTCCAGTAGCTCAAAACACCTAATGTCAGACCTACCACAAGTCGTAAGCTGACCATTTTATCCCCCAAAACAAATGAACCGCCCGAAATCTCAATCGGTGCTGACCAAACTGATGGCTGTCGGCCGCGCTGCCGCTGGGTTGTTCTTTAGCATGATCGGTCCAAGAACACGAGATACAGGAGCCGACCGTTCCCGTTGGCGCGTCAGCGCGTTTCGTTGCTCGGACGATATTGACCAGCAGCTCTCCGTGAATGTCCCCCTTAACGCCACTCGAGGTTGCATCAAAGTGCCGCAGCTGTCCCCGCTGTCAAAATGTTCGCTACAAACCAATTGAATTTAGCAGGTTCCATGCGCACCTTTACAGGATGTCCAAGATTTGGAAGTCCAAAATTCTGCTGTTGGCCGCACTTGGCGTGGTCTTGCCTGCAGCCTTGAGCGCACAGCAAAGCGACCCAAGCGAAATATTCAAAAATGCGGCTCAGGCAAATCCTCAATTTGGACTTGGGGTTGCTTATACCGTTGGGCAAAACGAACCGCGTGTGAAAACTTCGGGACCCACCACTATTCATGGGTCAACGGCCGTCGCAGATGACGCTCCATGGCATATCGGATCTATCAGCAAATCATTTACATCCACGTTGGTGATGCGATTGGTCGACAAGGGTGCTGTGGACCTCGATACCCCGGTCGACCAATACCTGGCGTCCCATAAGGATAGTATGCATCCGGATTGGAGATCGCTGAATCTTCGGCAACTACTCAGCCACACTGCAGGTCTACCTGCAAACCCACCAAACAAAGTTATGCGAGAGACATTCAACGACGAACCTTCCGCCGGTCGGTTTGCGGCCCTATCTGCGATGTGGAATGAACCATTGAAGCAGAGCGGCGAATTCTCCTACTCGAATGTCGGGTATGTTCTTGCAGGTTTCGTTGTCGAAGAGGTTACCCGAAGTACCTGGGAAGAGCTCATTCGGACAGAAATTGCTTTACCTTTCGGCCTAAGATCATTGGGTTTTGGTGCGCCGGTAAGGCCAGGTGCCGCTAGAGGGCATAAATCAATGTTAGGGCTTCCAATGCCTGTCCCACCCCAAAACCCATCGTCAGACAATCCTCGTTGGATGGGTCCGGCGGGAACACTGCATTTGAATTTGGAGGATCTCGTAAAGTGGGGACAGTTGCACCTTCAGGCATGCGCTGGACATCGGAAAGACTTTCTAGAACTCACGAGTTGTCAGACGATGCAAACGCCGGTTTCGTCAGGTTACGGCCTCGGATGGGTTATCCAAACAACCGGCTCTAAGCGCACAGCAATTTGGCACAATGGGTCAAACACATTGTGGTACGCGGTTCTTTACATAGTGCCCGAGGATGAGTTGGTGATTGCTGCGGCGACCAACACTTATTCTCCGGATCGAATGGACGAGTTAGTACGAAAGCTTGCATCAGCCCTCACCCCAAACCCCGAATAGTTTTGCAGTTGAAATGGATGTTACGGATGTTTGCAGGCCCTCAGAAGCACGGCCCTGAGCCGACCTTGGACGTGGGCCGCCGATGCTGCATTCGCAGCCTGCTTTTCTGACATTGGCTGCGAACGCATCGCTGCAGCTGGTTCAGGCGACTGAAAAGCGGGACAAACCGGACTTGTGCAACTGCAGCTTTTGCTGACGCAGCATTTGCTTGCATGCGTGGCATTCCCATCGCCGCGATGAAGCCCAAACCGCTAAATTAGCTATTGGATATTATGAAAATGCTGACACTTGATGAGGGGTTAGACGGCCAATTTTCTTACGTTGAGGAGGGTGGTGAGGATCTCGTTCACACCTTCTGAGCTAATCTCTCATCAGAAACGCCTGAGCTTGCCGTCTGAACCGCTGCAAGCTGCGAAGGGAATGTCGAAACGATTTCGGCCAATGCAGAAACGGCGATCAACGAGGCATCCCTCAGTGATCCGACCAACCCAATTGGGCCTTTCAACTTGCAGATTTCAGTCTCGTTAGCACCCAAACCAATAAGCGTTTCACACCGCATCAAGTGGGTGCGCCGACTGCCGAGCGACCCGATGAAGCCTGCAGTTGTCCCTAACGCCTTCAGCAACAGATGGGGTTCCCAATCGTGATCATGGAAAAGGGTCAGGAACGCAGTTCTTTGGTCGAGGCCGCTGAGGTCCAAGGCTTGATCAAAAGACGTCAGATGGATTGGAGTCTGCGTTGAGAGATACTGCGTGGCGGCTAGGTCATCGGTATCCGGTGAAATCAGGGCGACCTCATATCCTGTAGCATGGCCAAGCCGTGCCATGGACCGGAAAATCGCGCCGCGTCCTGCCAAGCAAAGCCGCACGCGTGGTTCATAGGTAAAGCTGTAGTTCTTTTCGTTAGACTGGCCGCCGATAAAGCGGAGCGTCGCTTGCCTGCGCGCATCAAAGTCCTGCTTTGCTTTCAACAGCTGGTCGCGGTCCGGTGCAGGATCAATCAAAAGTTCAAGCGCCCCGCCGCAGGGGAGTTTCAGGTCAAGATAACGCGAACCTTCGCCGTAGCGGACAACTTCCCTGTGCTTGGCCTGCAATGCCATCAGCGCGCGATGCTGAATGTCCCGGTCGATACACCCGTTGGACAGATATCCCGTCATCGTTCCATCGGGTTCCACAATGGCAAGTGAGCCGACTTCGCGCGCAGCCCCACCCTCGATCGAAAGAGACGTGACTAAAGCAAACTGCCCATCGCCCTGAAGCAGGCGTGTGGCCACGTCAACGATGTCAGCCACACGCTCTGCATAGATGCCAGCCTCAGGCTGCGACGTCTTCATTGACGACATCTGCAAAGGATTTGAAGAACTTGGCTGCCAGCTTCTTTGCAGTACTTTGGATCAGGCGGCTACCCAATTGGGCCAGCTTCCCGCCGATTTCCGCTTTCGCCTTATAGCGCAGGATTGTTGTGTCGCCATCCGCTGTAAGGGTGACATCAGCGCCACCTTTTGCGTGACCTGCCGCACCGCCATTGCCCTGACCGGTCAGCGAAAACGCATCCGGTGCGCCGCTTTGGTCCAAGATAACGTTACCTCCAAACTTTGCTTTAACCGGGCCAACTTTCAGCACAACCTTTGCTTCCAGTTCCGTGTCAGAATGCTTGATCAGCTCTTCACAGCCCGGAATGCATTGTTTCAGCACCTCCGGATCATTCAAGGCTGCATAAACTTGGTCTTTTGGGGCGTTGATGGTGATTTCGTCACTCAGTTCCATGTTTCTGGTGTCCTTTTCTTAGCAACAGGGAAATCGGATATTGTCGGCCTGCTCGCGCGTCATCTTCAGCTTCTTGCAGAGGGCTTTCAGCCGTTTGATCATAGGCATCACTCTGCGGTCTCCGTTTCTATTTGAGTGAGGGCTGCGTAGTCGTCCGGTGTGTCGACATCCGCATAGAAGCCATCAGCAGCAAGCGGGGCGAATTGCACAAGGTTCGGTTCGTCACGGGTTAGACGCATGCAGCCCTGGCGTTCGGGGTTTTCGGTCAGACGCGGGCGCAAGGCACGCGGGATAGCGATAGGATTACCACGATTGATGCCGCGTTTTGGTACGGTGATCTTCTTGGGATCATTCGCGCCGTGCCATTGCACAAGTTGCATCAGGTTTTCTGAGGAGAGGCGCGGTTGATCTGTCAAGCCAATGAGCAACAGATCTGCATCCGGCGCTGCAGTAAGACCGGCTGCCACAGAACCGGGCTGGCCTGCTGCAAAGTCTTCATTATGGGCGAATTCAATCGATAATCCCGCAAGTGCACCGCACACCGCGTCAGCGTCATGTCCGGTGACAACTGTTAGCGGTTTTGTCAGAACAGGTAGGTAAGTCTCTGCCAAATGACGCACCATGGGTTTGCCTGCCACTGGCAATAACAGCTTGTTTTGCACACCCATGCGACGCGACAGACCAGCGGCCAAGAGAATTGCGGCGACACTACCCATTTGCAATTGCCGCCTCTGCACGACGCACCTGTAGCAACTGCGCAAGGACCGAGAGCGCGATTTCTTCTGGTGTGACAGCGCCCAGATCCAACCCTGCGGGTGCGTGAACGGTCTGGGTTTTGTCTGGACCGATCCCGGCGTCGTGAAGTTTTTCGGCAAGTGTCGCAAATTTCCGACCGCTGCCGACGAAAGCCACATAGGCAGCGTCCGCTGATAGCGCGGACTTCAACGCATCAAGATCGCCCTGACCCTGCGTAGCAATCACAACGAATTTCTGTGCTGCGTCTTCATCCTGCGCAACAGCAGATGAGACCGACCAGTGAAACTGCGGGGCAAGCGTGCTGAGCGCATGCGCGACCGGTGATGTGCCCATGACCACCAGCGCAGGCATGGGCAGGCAAGGTTCGATAAAGATGTCGACGGTGCCACGCGAGGGGCAACCATTGCGAGCAAAGTGCGTGCCATCAACGGTGTCACCGGGGGCAATACCTTTTTCAGCAAGCAAGTCTTCTGGTGCGACCGAGATAAGTTGCGGCGCGCCACTTTGCAGCGCCTCAATTGCCGCGCGTTTCACCGCGCCGCGCGTACATCCGCCGCCGAGCCAGCCGTGCACAATGGTGCCGTCGGCACTCAGCAGCGCCTTGGCCCCCGGTTTGGCGGCTGTCGCACCAGCCGTGCGCACGATTGTAGCAAAGGCGAAAGGCACTTGTCGCGTGCGCATGTGCTGTGCGGCATTTGCCAGATCGGTATCAAGGATCTCTGCTGGGCTCATAGCGCCACCAATTCAGGTTCCAGAGCCGTCAGATCGTCCAGTGTGTTGGCCGCTTGGAACAGATCAAGGTGGGGCAATGCGGCGGCCATACTACCCGCCACAGGTGCATAGTCCCGCCACCCTTTCAGCGGGTTGAGCCAGACAATCCTGCAACCGCGTTTCTTGAGTTTGGTCAAAGCGGCAGCGAGGTGGTCGGCCGGTTCAGTGTCGCACCCATCTGACAGGATCAGCACAACGGAGCGTCCGTCCACGAACCGTTTTGCATACGTGTCCGCAAAGCGTTGCAGCGATGGCCCGATTTTGGACCCGCCCCCAAACCCGTCTGCCATCAAGGACATCCGTCCAATGGCGCGCATCGCGTCTTTGTCGCGCAATGCCTCGGTGATCCGCACAAGGCGGGTGTGAAACAGGTAGGCGTCGGCGTCTTTATCGACGCGCATGAGCCCCGCAACGAACGCCAGAAAAACCTGCGCATAAACGCTCATGGATCCGGACACATCGCACAGCGCCACGATTTTGCGGGTACGGTCTGGCCGACGTTTGCGGAGAAGGCGCAAGGGTTCGCCGCCCGTAGACAGGCTACGTCGGATCGTCTTGCGAAAATGCAGCCGGTCGCCCTTGCGGGCCGCGATACGGCGGCGGGAGCGTTTGTCGCGGAGCGCCGCCCCCATGCGTCGTGCAACAGCCTCAGCCTCGGCTATCTCTTCTGCGCGGACCAGATCACGCAGGTCACGGCGGCTGAGGTTGCGTTGCTCCGTCGCGATCAGTTTGCCCGTGCCGTCGCTATCCGCCTCGCCATCCTCAGTATCTGGCGTCATCGATGTCCCACTGGCACTCGCATCCTCGCCCTGACCATCGCGAGAGCTGTGGACATCATCGGTCAAGGTCGCTTGCGGCTTGGGGATGATGCGGTTCTTAACCCGCCCTGCGTCCATCCAATAGCTGTCAAAGAGCGCGTCGAACCGCTCGGCCTCTTCCTTGCAGCCAGTGCAAATGGCGCGCAACACGCGACGACACTCGTCGGGGGCGGCAGCGTTCACATGGGTCAACGCGGTCAGGCCAAGGTCCGCCTCCGCCACGCCTAAACGCAACCCGTTGTCGCGCAGATGCGCGATGAACCCCACAACCCGCGCGGCTGGCCCCGGGTCGCGGGACGCAAAGCGCGTAACACGGCTCATGCAGCCCTCCCTGCGATACGTGCTGCGACATCAGAGGTGATCTGCGCCTGATCGCTTTGGGTTTTGAGTAGTGTGGTAAGCGCCGATTGCAGTACAGCCGGATCATCGGTCAGATCGGCAATGCCAAGCCCCATGAGGGCTGCGGCAAAATCCAGCATCTCGGCGATGCCGGGGGCCTTTTCCAACTCTTCCTCACGCAGCGTTTGCACGAAACCAATGATCTGAGCGGCTAAATGCGCCTCAACTTCAGGGCAGCGTGCTTTGAGGATCGTCAGCTCCGTCGTGCGGTCGGGGTAATCGACATAGGCGTAAAGGCAGCGGCGTCGCAACGCGTCTGACAGGTCGCGGGTGCCGTTGGATGTTAGGATGACGATGGGTTTGCAGCTGGCTTTGATCGTTCCAAGCTCAGGCACAGACACTTGATAATCCGACAGAACCTCAAGCAAATATGCCTCAAATTCCTCATCCGCGCGGTCAATTTCATCGATCAAAAGGACGGGTGGCGCGTCCTGAGTGATCGCCGCCAAAAGTGGGCGTTCCAACAGGAAATCGCGGGAAAATATCCGGTCCTCCACGACTTTGCCGGTCTCGCCATCCTCTGCCGCCGACCGGATGGTCAGCAATTGGCGCTGGTAATTCCATTCGTAAATGGCTTGTGACGCGTCCAGCCCCTCATAGCACTGCAATCGGATCAGCTTGGTGTTTTGTGTCAAACTCAGGGTACGGGCGATTTCGGTCTTGCCAACGCCAGCCGCCCCTTCCAGCAAAAGCGGGCGTTCCAGCGACAAGGCCAGATGCAGCGCCACCGACAGATCGTCAGACGCGACATAGTTATGCGCCACCAGCGCAGTTTGAAGGGTATTCCAAGTCATCGAAGTCTCCGTGGTTGGCGCGCGCGGGGGAGAAACCGCGCGCCCCACTGTTATGCCCTAGCCGTGCAAGCCAAGTTCATTGGCGGTTTTCCAGATCCGCCAGTGATCATGGGGCATGTTGGTGTGCCGGTTCCCAAAGGCTCGGAACGCGTCCTGCACCGCGTTGGAGAAGCAGGGCACACCGCCCACATGCGGGCTTTCGCCCACACCTTTCGCCCCGATTGGGTGGTGCGGTGAAGGTGTCACGGTGAAGTCCGTCTCGTAATTCGGAACCTCCCATGCCGTCGGCAGGAAGAAGTCCATCAGCGTGCCGGTCTTCACGTTGCCCATGTCGTCATAGGCAATCTCTTGCCCCAGTGCGACGGCCAGCGCTTCGGTCAAACCGCCATGCACCTGACCTTCGATAACCATCGGGTTGATCCGTGTTCCGCAATCATCCAGCGCATAGAAGCGGCGGATGTCGGTCACGCCCGTGTCAACGTCGATGTCCATGACACAAACATAGGCCCCAAACGGATAGGTCATGTTGGGCGGGTCGTAGTAGCTGACCGCTTCCAGACCCGGCTCGATCCCCGGGATGGCCTGGTTGTAGGCGGCAAAGGCGATTTCCTTCATCGTCTTGAACCGCTCGGGCGCGCCTTTGACGACGAACCGGTCCACATCGAATTCGACGTCGTCGTCGTGGACCTCCAGCAGATAGGCCGCGATCATCTGCGCCTTGGCGCGGATTTTCCGGCCAGCCATCGCCGTTGCCGCCCCCGCAACCGGGGTTGAACGGGAACCATAAGTACCCAGCCCGTAGGGTGCGGTGTCGGTATCGCCTTCTTCGATGGTGATGCTGTCCGCAGGCAGACCAATCTCGGACGCGAGAATCTGCGCGAATGTCGTCGCGTGACCCTGCCCCTGAGAGATGGTACCGAGCCGCGCAATCGCAGACCCTGTGGGGTGAATGCGGATTTCACAGCTATCGAACATGCCGAGGCCAAGGATATCGCAATTCTTAACCGGGCCAGCGCCCACGATTTCGGTGAAAAAGCTGAGGCCGATGCCCATCAGCGACCGCGTTTCGCCGCGTTTGAACGCCTCTACCCGTTTGGCCTGTTCTTTACGCAGCCCTTCGTAATCGACGGCTTTCAGCGCCTTGTCCCAGGCGGTGTGATAATCGCCGCTGTCATATTCCCAACCAAGCGCCGCCGTGTACGGGAACTGTTCCTTCTTGATAAAGTTGATACGGCGCAGCTCTGCTGCGTCCATGTTCAACTCAATCGCGAGGACTTCGATCATCCGCTCGATGAAATACACGGCCTCCGTCACACGGAACGAACAGCGATAGCTGACGCCGCCGGGGGCCTTGTTGGTGTAGACGCCATCAACCTCAAGGAAGGCGGTGGGGATGTCATAGGATCCCGTGCAGATGTTCATGAAACCGGCCGGGAACTTTGTTGGGTCTGCGCAGGCATCGAACCCGCCATGGTCTGCAGTGACGTGGCAGTGGAGGCCCGTGATCTTGCCCTCTTTGGTCGCGGAAATCCGGCCTTTCATCCAGTAGTCGCGTGCAAAGGCAGTCGTCATCAGATTGTCCATCCGGTCCTCGATCCACTTGACCGGTTTGCCTGTCACGATAGAGGCGACGACCGAGCAGACATAGCCCGGGTAGGCCCCGACCTTATTACCAAAACCGCCACCGATATCGGGCGAAATGACCCGGATATTGTGTTCCTCAATTCCAGAAATCAGAGACACAACTGTCCGAATGGCGTGCGGCGCTTGGAACGTGCCCCAAAGCGTCAGCTTGCCGTTGACCTTGTCCATCGAAGCCACACAGCCGCAGGTTTCGAGTGGGCACGGGTGGGTGCGGTGGTAGTACATGCTTTCTTCGGCGACCACTTCGGCATTGGCGATCACCTCTTCGGTTGGCTCTTTGTCGCCTGCTTCCCATGTGAAAATGTGATTGTGATGCTTGCGCGGGCCATGTGCACCATCGGGTAAAGACCCGTCTTCAGCAACCAAGTCTTCGCGCAGGACCACATCGGATTCCATCGCTTTGAACGGGTCTACAAGCACTTCAAGTTCTTCGTATTCGACCTCGACCGCCTCAATCCCATCAGCGGCAGCATAGCGATCTTCGGCCACGACGAAGGCGACCTCCTGGCCCTGGAAAAGCACTTTTCCGTCAGCCAGAACCATCTGTTTGTCGCCCGCAAGCGTCGGCATCCAATGCAGTCCCAGCGGTTCTAGGTCGGCGGCGGTTAGGACAGCCAAAACGCCCGGCACCTCAAGCGCTGCAGCCGTATCGATGTTTTTGATCCACGCGTGTGCGTACGGCGAGCGCACAAAGTCACCAAAAATCATCCCGTCGAGCTTGACGTCATCGACATAGTTGCCTTTGCCTTGGGTGAAGCGTGCATCTTCAACCCGCTTGCGCGAGCATCCCATGCCTTTGAGGTTGGCGACGCGATCTTCGCGGCTTGCTACTTCGTCTTTCATTCTGCGGCCTCCTTCGCGGCTGACATCTCGGCGGCTGCGGCCTGGATAGACTTCACAATGTTCTGGTACCCGGTGCAGCGACAGATATTGCCAGCCATGCCAAAGCGGATTTCTTCTTCGGTCGGGTTGGGGTTCTCTTCCAGCAGTTTGGTCGCACGTGTGATCATCCCCGGTGTGCAATAGCCGCACTGAAGCCCGTGATGTTCCTTGAACGCGTTTTGCAGCGGGTGCAGATCATCGGGCCCGCCAATGCCTTCGATGGTGGTGATCTCCTTGCCGTCGGCTTGTGCGACGAACATGGTGCAGGCTTTCACCGATTTCCCGTCAATCGTGACGGTGCAGGCCCCACAATGCGAGGTTTCGCAGCCAATGTGAGGACCTGTGATATTCAGCCGCTCGCGCAGCGTGTAGATCAGCAATTCGCGCGGCTCGGCGAGGAACTCCTCTTCTTTGCCGTTCACGGTGATGGTGCAGTGTTGTTTTTTCGACATGTTGGTACCTCTTACGCTCGTGACCAGGCGCGCTTGATCGCGCGGCGCAGGATCACACCGGCGACATGGTTTTTGAATGCGACGGGGCCGCGGTTGTCCTCGGTCGGGTCGATATCGCCCAGCATTGCGGCTATGGCGGCTTTGATCGCGGCGTCATCGACGGAAGTGCCGACCAGTGACGCGCCAGCAGCGTCGGAATAGATTGGCGTATCGCTGAGGTTGGTCATCGCAATTGATGCCGACACGCAAGAGCCGCCATCTTTCATAATTTGCACGGCAGCTGCGGCGGTCGCGTAATCCCCGATCTTGCGCTTTTGCTTTTCGTAGGCATAACCGCCCTTGGGAGTTGGGATCGTGACAGCGGTCAGAACCTCTTCATCCTCACGCGCGGTCATGTACGCGGCTTCGTAGAATTCACGCGCAAGAATGTCCCGTTCGCCATCAGCGCCGATCACCGTAAAGGTCGCATCGAGGCACTGCATCAGACCCGGCATATCATTGCCCGGATCACCGTTTGCCACATTGCCGCCAACCGTGCCCATGTAGCGCACCTGCGGGTCCGCGATCTGCAACGCCGCTTCACGCATGATGGGTGCAGCGTTGGCAAGCGCGTCACTATCGATAATGTCGTGTTGCGTAACCATTGCGCCGATGCGGATGCTCTCGGCTGTTATGGCAATGTCAGACATACCGCCCACATCCTGCAGGTCGATCAGGTGCGGCACATTTGCCATCCGCAGCTTCATCATCGGGATCAGACTATGACCGCCCGCCATAACGCGCGCATCGTCGCCATGTTCTTCCAGAATAGACAGAACGCCTGCCATATCTTTGGGTCTGTAATACTCAAATGCCGCTGGTATCATCGGCTCTCCTCCCTGAAGCGATGCAACTTGCTGGAGGGTAGGAGTGCATACACCCGAATGCCGAGGCTTCAGAAAATCAACGAAAAACAGGCATTTTGCACGAAATGCGCCTCAGGTCGCACGAATTGCGCCGACCTGCGAACCCAAAGCGTCCTGTATTGTCTTTAACTTAGAACGGCTCACTGGCGCGGGAGGAGTCTCAGGTCCCCCAAACACGCATTTGCCGCTGTCTTTCGTCCGCTCAAACCGGACGACATGCCCGGGATTTACCAAATAGCTACGATGCGTTTGCAGGAAACCCAGTGGGCCAAGCCGTTTCGTAGCTTCCGTCACAGACCACACACAAAACAACCGCTCGTCCTGCGTGTAGACCTGCGTGTAATGTGCATCCGCCCGGACAAAGACAACATCCTTGGCTGACACGAAGACCTTGCCGCCATCACGCTCGCAGGGGACTTGCAAAAGCCGCGCTTCGGTCTCGGGCAAATCATTGTCCTGAGGCGGCACAGGGTCGTCTGCCGGGCGGGGCAGATATGTTACACCGACCCAAAGGCAGGCCCCGAACATAACAAAACTGAAAAAGATGACCCCAAGGGCAAGCGTTTCATTACTCATCAATGGGCCAAACTCGGCACCATCCGAAATCGCTACAAATTCGGTCCCGGCCATGGCCAGAAAATGGACGCTCGCCACCGCGACAGCAAAACACAACGTGCCGAGAAAAATGTTCCGGTTGGTCCTTTGTCCATAGGCGATGCCAAAGGCCAGAATGCAGAGCAAAACTGCCACCAGGGAAGACCCAACGACACCCATAGGCGTGTAGACCGCGCGGCATAACTGAAGCCCGGCCATCCCGATGTAGTGCATGGCAAGGACGCCTACACCAACAATGCCCCCCGCCAAGGAGACCGTGAAACGGTTGCGATGCGTGAAATGCAGGATGATCAGCGCAGCACCGACGATGAGGATTGCCGTAAGGGCTGAGATCAGCGTAATCGCTGCATCGTAGTAAAACAGGATCGGCATTTGCAGCCCAAGCATGGCAACGAAGTGCATCGCCCATATCCCACCGCCAAGCGCGATTGCCGCCAGAGTGATCAGTGCCTTCTTCTCGAAGTCAGGTTTTGAACCAAGTTCGCGTGTCAAAGACAAGCCAGTGAACCCCGCGACCAATGCCACCAAGCAAGACATGGCAACAAGAAGGGTGTTATGACTAACCTCGAGAAACTCCATGCCCGCAAATTGAACAAAAAAAACGACACTTGGCAAACGCTGCCGGCTTTCATGATCACACAGTTTCTCGATGGCGGTTGGTTATTCCAACAGTGTTGCTAGGGTCAGGACCCATTGATTTCTGCGAGGTTGCGTGATTCACGGTTCGAAAAACGAGCGGTGAACATGTCTGATCTGTTTTGGCTGACCGACGCCCAGATGGCGCGT
>NZ_JBQFXH010000012.1:0-79773 GCF_056540745.1 Ruegeria sp. AM1 | reverse complement strand
TTGAGCTACGCAACGGCTCCGCTCAGCAGGCCTTGACCGCAACCTAAACACGAGAAAGAAACAGGAACGGATTCTACATCCAAACGGCCCGGATCAAGGGGCTGGGTCAGGTGACATGCTCAGGAACATGCGACCATCGGTGGAGAAGAACGGATCGCCGTAGCGTGTGTCATGGGTTGCCACCACTTCAGTTTCGACGGTTTCGGCAATAGCAGGCGAGAGCGCAGCGGCCGACAACATCGAACCCAGAAGTAGCTGTCTAAGGAGGGAGTGTTTCATTTAAATAGCCTCACTCATGCGATGTGTGTGAGTTCGTGCAGCCAGAATTTTTCGATCATTCCGTCTGTGGCATCCATGTAGGCATTTAAGTGGTCAGCACCCATGTGCGCCTGCCAGAGCTCGCGGCTGTCCCAGTTCTCGAAGAACATGAAATAGTTCGGATTCTCGTTGTCCTGATGCAGGTCATATTGAATGCATCCCGCCTCGGCACGCGTGATTGGGATCAACTTTTTCAACTCTGCCTTCACGAAGTCGATATGATCGTCTTTGACCAGGACGTTTCCGGTAATCGTTAGTTTGGACACGTTCCATTCTCCTTGGTTTTAAAAGTATGCGGAACATTTACTTCGCCGCCATGCCGAGATAAATAAGGTTATCTGAATACATAATTCGGAAAAAACGGATAATGTTTCTCTACAACCTCAGGCTCTTTTTGGCGATTTCAGCTGTTGATTGTCACTGAGAACTGACCCGGTATGCCCCTAAATTGTCACTGAGAATTGACCCATGTGAACTTACTGCCCTGACGGTTTTTTGTCGGGGAGATATGGAGTGATCGACATGGGATTTTTGAGTGTCATTCGACGCTGGGCATTGCGTGATAAAATGCCAATCAGAGAGATTGCCCGTCGCACAGGGTTATCTCGGAACACCATCAAGAAATATCTTCGCGAAGGCGCGGCGGAGCCGCGGTTCAAGACGCCAAAGCTTCCAAGCAAACTGGATCCCTATGCGGATCGGTTGTCTGCTTGGCTTCTGATCCAAACGCGGAAGTCACGCAAAGAGCGGCACACAATCAAGCAAATGCATGCTGATTTGGTGAAGCTGGGATATGACGGCTCCTATGAACGCGTCGCGGCTTTTGCGCGGCCTTGACGTGACGATCGGCGCCGCGCTGAGCAAACAACCGGACGCGGCACCTAGTCCCTTATTTTGGTAGCCGACATTCGCTATGCTGCAAAAATCCGGTAATTTGGGCTCTCCTAGCACCTTCGCCGAGATCAGCGCCGAGGGTCGGTCTGTTATGGATCGACTTTCGTTGCTCACCAAATGAACTGGTGAGACGCGGACACACTCGCCTTTTGCTTGGATCACGAATGCTCGCCCAGCATATCCTTCTTGTTGACACCGCATGCGTCACTGTTCCGGTCATTCGCTGGCATCTGTCTTGTCGGAGCGGAGACGGCACTTTCGTGGCATCGTTTCTGAACATTTAGGACGTGGTAGAAGCCCGCCGTTCACACTTTGAAACCGGGTGCCAGAATTACTGCTAAATCAACCGTCAGAGCTTTGGGGCCGACAAAGCAAATTCGGAGGCGGGCCGGTACACAACGCGGAAATATATCATTCATATATGGGTTGGGCTGCCTCTAGGGTCGGAGACAGCCGGTGCAACAGCGCATCGGCAGTAACCTTCAGAGGAGACTATCATGAACAATCGTTTTGGGACTCAACTGACCAAAAAGCCAGCTAACCAGCTCAGCATTGCTGACAGCAACCAATCTCCTGACAACTGCGCGGCCTGCAATAACTCGGCAGGATAAGTTGACCTATGTCATCCGAAATTTCGGCTACACCGCCCTCGAGGACGGTGTAGCCATCGATACAGAAAACGGGTTTTTTCAGATTACGGACCCTTTCATGTCACGACTTGTCCAGAAACTTTCCGATCAACAGACGCTCAGCGCCGCCGACCTCGACGACAAGGTCGCCATGTTGTCCAAAGCCGATGCAGAGGATGTTCGCGAATATCTGACCGATGTGACGGGCCTGCTATCGCAAAGCACACTGCCCCTTGCCCAGATAGTCTGGCATATTGAAGATCCGCAGGTCCGAATGCTGTGTGATACCCTGTATGGCCAAAACGATCCGGTGCATACAGGTGCCCCCGTCAGCGTTCATATCGGTGTGTTCCTGACCGATGATTTCCCCGATCAGGTCGAAAGCCAGCTAAGTCGCTTTTTGGAGCGCCAGCAAGGGGCGCAAGACAACACGGAACGGCGCATCATCTGTGTCTTTCGAAGCAGCACCGACATTATCATCACGCCTCCTTACGAGCCAGAAAGTGGCCATCCTTGCCCGCTTTGCCACTTTGATTTCGCGTGGGAACGCGTCGCCTTTGCCCGAGGCGACACTTTGATGGGGTTGTCAGACGTCGCTGCTCAACTCAAGGCGGGCGGGGCCGCACAGATGCCGTTCATCCATCTACCCAAAGACACACTTGCGACTGCTTTGTGCCACGCATATCGCGTGGCACAAAGGGTGGGCGCAACTGGTACACGCCTGACCGGTCCGGTGCAGGCGCACTCCGGACTTTCAATATCGATTTTAACGCTGGATGCTCGCCCTATCCTCGTACCCCTTTCGCCCCAATGTGATTGTTTGCGCACACCTCATGGAACTGGGGAAGACTAAGGATGCAAGATCTTCGCATTGCTATCGCCAACGACACCCTGCGCGAAGACGCGTTCCACGCTACACGCCTGTTTCACAGCGCGTCGCACAACCGCGGCGACAGATTGCTCAATGGTACCCCCGGTTTCCCCACACTTACGTCCGAGCAACTCTCGGCAAGCGAATTTGCCGAACTGACTTTTGGAGGGAAACAGATGGTCTTAGGAACCCCGGTTGATCCAGGGGGGCGTCTCGCCTCTGCACCGCCCTTTGAAGCTTCGGCACCACTTGGGCTGGCAACGTTCAGGCAGATATTGGGTAGCAGCTACATGGAGTACGAACGTGATGGACGTGT
This sequence comes from Ruegeria sp. AM1, assembly GCF_056540745.1. Classification (NCBI taxonomy): domain Bacteria; kingdom Pseudomonadati; phylum Pseudomonadota; class Alphaproteobacteria; order Rhodobacterales; family Roseobacteraceae; genus Ruegeria; species Ruegeria sp. AM1. The sequence continues at coordinate 76,745 of NZ_JBQFXH010000012.1, read as the reverse complement.
CATCCGCCCCTATGGCAGCGGTGGAGCGCTTTATTCCGTGCAAGTCATTATACATGCTCGGAATGTTGATGGTGTCCCATCCGGTACCTACCATGTTTTGCCCAAGGCGCAGGGCCTTGAAGCAATGGTCCTTGGGGCTGACGATCTTCATGCACCCTTGTTCGGAGAGGGGATAAGCGACTGGGCCGGCTATGATTTCGCTGTTCTTTATGCTGCTCTCCCGAATATTCCATTTGCAAAGTATGGTGCACGCGCCTATCGGCTGATCTTGCTTGAAGCGGGTGCAATGGTTCATGCCGCGACCCTATCTGCAGAAGCCGTTGGTTTGCGTCAACGCACATGGGGCGGCTTTGACGATGAAAGGCTTAGCGTTGCGATGGGTGTCGACCCCAGGGCGGCATGGCCCCTGATCGCCCAACTGTTCGGACGGGTAAACTCATGATCGGAGCCGTTTTCCCCCGGCGGAACCATGATATATCGCCAAATCTTGCATTGCCCGCCATGTCTCGCATCCGTGTTGGGCAGACGCTGATCAGTTGTAGCACAGGATTCGATCGCGCAACCATGATCCGCGCGGCGGGTGAGGCTTTGGAGCGGCAGCTAGCTTTTGCTGATCGCGCGAGCAGCGCCGAACAGCCCATGGCGATCAACCAGTTTGATCCTGACGTGCGTGACTGGATCAATCTGCACTCCGCCGATCAACCTGATCCCCCAACCGAATTGTTAGCCAGTGTTGTTACGGAACTTGGAACCGGTCGCACCCGCCATTTCCCATCAGTTGCCTTTGCTCTGGGTCCGCATATTGATACAGTGCATTTTCCCAAACGAGATAGTTCTGGTAGCGCCTTTCACCAATCCGCTGAAAGGGCTCGCAGCGCGGCATTGGCTGAACTATGTGAACGCCAAGCACTGACCGCGTTTTGGTACGGAGGATATGTGCGCAAGTCCTTTGAGATTGGGCCAGATGCACCTATCGGCGCACGGCTTTCGCGGTGCTGCGCCATAATGCGCAATGCCGGTCAGTTGCTGGTAGTCGATATCAGCCTAATTCGGCCTTATCGTGTATACCTCGCTTTTATTCTCAATCGAGACGGGCCTGTTTATCTTGCCTCCGGCGCATCGGCACATCAAGACGGATCACGCGCGATGAAAAAGGCGCTATTGGAGTTGTGGCAAGCGTATGTACTGATGCAGCAACTGCACACCGGGCGGACGGTTTTCGAACTAAAGAGTGAAAAAAGTCTGGGTGTAACGGATGACTACTTCAGTCACAACACAGCAGATACAGTTGTGCGTCTGTATGACATGCTGCCAGCGGCGGCGGCATTCAGCACCGATGCATTTGCGGAACCGATGGCCTCATTTTCTTTAGAGGATTTAAAGGTGCTTTTGTCAGAACAACGCCTCGATTTCCCTGGGCTTTCGATGTCTTTGCATCTTTGTCAGACGGTGGCCTTGAATGGTTTTCTGACCATGTCGTCGTATGCTAGCTATCCTACAGCGACACGCTCGGTCCTGCGCGGTTTCAATCTTGCCAAGGTCGTTAATATCGAGCCTGTGCCTTTTGGTTAGAGTGAGCTCGTGAGACGAACATTCGGTGTGCTTTTGGGAAGAGACCTGTCGTTGCCCAGACGTGGCTGGGTTGCGCTGTCCTTGGCCGTAGCGCTATTTATGCTAGTGACTGCTGCCCGCATTGCTACGCCGTTCATCTTCGCTGAAGTCGTAACTAGGATTCAGACGGGATCAGTTGCGATCTTCGGCCTTCTAGCCCTTTACGGCGCTGTCTTTTTTGGCCTGAGGGTGTTCGAAGAACTGCGATTTGCCGTCTACGTGTATTTTGAACAGGAGTTGCAAAAAGCCCTGGCTCTGAAAATTTTACGTCAATACTTTATCCTGTCGTTCCCACATGTCCGGGGCAAAACCGCTAGCGAATTTGCTATCGTCATCCAGCGCGGGCTTGGGGGTATCCGATCGATGCTGTACAATCTCCTGTTCTCTATCGCACCGCTTACCCTAGAATTCATTGCGCTGGTGGTGATTGTTGGCGTCAAGGTCAGCTGGTCGCTCGCAGCGCTGGCTGGGGGGACACTAGCAATATTCGCTTTTGTGACCTACCGTTTTTCAGAGCGGATCGACGCGTTGCAAAGAAAGTGGTTCCAGACCGCTTCGGTAAACTTCAAGATTTTGCGTGAGAACATTCATGGGTTCGAGACGCTCCGGTCGTTCGGGCGCACTGAATGGGCCATTGATCGGTATCGCATAGCGACCGACCGGTTCATTCGAGAGGTATTGCATTCGTTACGCCCAGGGATCTTGATGGGAATTATCCAAGGCGCGTTAATCGGATCACTCGTTTATCTCGCATGTCGATTGGTTTTGAATTCTGCGGGGAGCTTGTCTGAAGCTCTGCCTCTTCTTGTTCTGGTGAATGGTTTGCTTTTGCAGATCGTGCAACCGATGTTGAATTTCGCCGGGGCGTACAGAATCTTCGTTCAGGGTCTGTCCAGTGCAGCAGAATTGTTTGAGATGTTGACCGGACCAACCGCGCAGATGCGTGTTCCACTTTCTAAGGAGCCGAACGCCGAGGTTGGGTTTGAACTAGAGAATGTCACGATATCTTATGATGCAGCACCAGTGATTGAGGCGCTGTCGCTGAACATCGGGCGTACAGGGGTAACTACGATTGTAGGCCCGAGTGGCTCTGGCAAATCAACCCTTGGGCGTGCTTTGGCCGGTTTGCAGGAATATGAGGGGCGGATCATCAGCGGGTATGACCCGGAAAAGATATTCTATGTGACTCAAGTTCCCGACATCTTTGATAGCTCGCTGCTCGAAAACATAACACTTGGTACAGTGGGAATGTCCAAATCCGACATTGATCATCTCCTGCGCCAAGCAGGGTTTTCGGAAAGTGAGCTGAGGAACATTGAAGACCGCGATCTTGGGGAGGGCGGCCAGCATCTCTCGGGCGGTCAACGTGGCCGGGTCGGTTTTGCCCGGGCCCTTTGGAGCCGCGCCGAAGTGCTGATACTTGACGAACCCACCTCCGCATTGGACCCCAAAGGAGCAGATGCCCTGTGCGAGCAAGTGAAGGCATTGTCAGAGCACTTCAAGATCATCGTTATCACCCATGACGATGTTTTTGCATCCATCGCAGCCCAGACCATCCGCATCGAAGGGGCACAAGCCCAGAACACCAAGGCGAGCTGAGCATCAGACAACACCTACGAATTGCGGGGCGTCAGCATTCATCATAATCACGACCTCGTCCAGCAATCGTTCCTTTCGGTAAGCCCGGTACGTCTTTAAATGTCGGCGAATACTATCAGGGTTGGCGTCTTGCATCGCCGTTTCGATCCGGTCCAACATATCCATTGAATCGACCACGTCGGACCGATGCAAAAGCGAACTGCGCCGGAACCGTTCTGTCCTGTCAAAGAGGATACCCAGTACTTCCTGATTGGCCTGATTGCAGACCAATTGGGAAAGGGTCCTGACACGATGCTCATAGCTATCCGCAACGCTTTTTTCTGATTCTGAGGTTTCATGACCTCCATCCAACACCCGTGCCTTTTTTGCCATCAGCGCCAGTTCGAAATCGCCCTGTTGGTCGACCGCGTCTAGAATGATCGCGAAGATTGTGTTGTAGGCGCTGATCAGATCAGTGTGGTTGATCTGCTGTACGGAAAAACCACGATTTTGGTGAAATGTTATGATGCCGCGCGCCGCAAGTTGAAACAACGCCTCACGGACTGGGATTGGGCTGATCTGCAGATTTCTGGCCAACGTGTTTATACTGAGAATTTGATCTTCAAAGGGCGATGTATTCAGGATGATTGTCTTAACGTCACGATAGGTTTTACTTCCTGAATATGTCATTTGCATCTTTGTCCTTCGGGAGTTGTGCAGAAGGATCAGTGGAACCATGCTAAACTTCAACAAGGCCAGCAGACTGGCGGAAATTTAGCAGATTCTCGCTGGTTGAGTTAGTTAATCAGTGTGCAATCTTGCCGTGCAGCTCATGCTTTATTTGGGTAGTAGCAAGACTTCGATCTATCTGTGACGGTTTGCTGAGCAGAGCCACATGATGAAACAGTTCAGGGGCGTATGCTTGAGCATGCGCATGATGGTTTAGGACGCTCCCTTCGTGACACGCGGCCCGTTGTCGCGGCTCTGGCTACACAAATGGCCGGTTTTGCTGCCGCATAACGGCACCGCAACCGCTGCATCCGCAGCGAATTTTGCGCTGCAAGTGCACATGGCGAGAATGTCGAAGTCAGAAGAGGGCTCATTCCTGAAATCGGAACAAGCGCCGCATCTTGTAAGCAAACCGGTCTCTCCCAACTAGGAGCAGCACTTAGCGGACATTGAAATCGTCGTTCGGTTTCTGCGATTGCAAACCGCTTTCCGGACGTTCGCTGTTCGCCTGAAATCTTTGCTCGGTTAAACCAACATATCTGAGATTCAGAAGCCAATTTCGATCTTGAAAAATGAAGGCGCAAATTGCTTGCCTCGTGGTCTCGAGCGCTTACATGTGATCAAAGATTACTCAATGCGAACTTCTCACACCATTTGGAAACGGAAAATTTCATAGTCAATTCTGTTGCCCTTTTGGGCGGCCAGACAATCGGCAAAGCGGCAAGTCGAGAAGGGCCTTGCAGCTTGGCCGGTTGCAGCAGAAAATGGGATTGCATTCCAAACTTTCAGACAACGGCTCAAACGAGGCTGGTCGGGTGAAAGGGCCGCAACAGAAGTTGTGCGGGAAATGGCTCATGATCCTGATGATGAATGGGAGGTAGTAGCGCCCGAAAACGGGCTATCTGTTCACGCTTATCGCAGCCGTGTTCAGGCAGGGTGTCCTGAAGCTATCGCGACAACAATGGGGCTAAGTTGGCGGCAGTGGTAAAATTTGTCCTTAGTGAACACGCGGCCCTGAGCGGTCATTGAACAGAGAACAGAAATGCTGCCTTAGCAGCCCATATTGCCGACATTCGCTACGGGTGCAAAGTTTTGATACAGTTCTTCGAGCTACCTGGGGCGGTCTGGTTCGTCAGGGGTACGCGAAATTAAGCTTTCTATTTCGTTCATTATTTCAACCTGCATGGCACCGAAGTTCAGTGCTCCTGAAATGCCTTCAATTTGTTCTTCTGTCCGAGCGCCCGGAATCGGTATGTATGTTTCAGATTGGCCCCAAATCCATCCCAGAGCCCCCTGCAAAAGTGTTCGGCCATTTGTGGTCAGCAAGTCCCGAACCGCATCGAGTTTTTGCATGAAATCAGGGTTTACCCTTCCATCGGTATAGTATTCCATCCAGTTTTCACCGGATGCGCGCACGTCATTTGGCGACATAACGCTATTTCGATCGTACTTGCCGGTGAGCAACCCCATCGCGAGGGGCGAGCGAATTAGGGATAATAGTCCTTCCTTTTTGACAACCTGCTGCATTCGGGGCGCATCGAAAAAAACGTTCATCACGTATTCGGCCGCCTTGAAGCTATCCCTGGATGAAACAGCCAGCACGCTTTGGGAATAGTCGGTGCTCCAACCGTAGGCACGTATTTTTCCGACCTCTTTCAAACGGTCCAGTTCGTGAAACACAGCCTCGGCCTCATCAATTGGCATATCGTTCACATGCAACAGCAAGAGATCAATCCGATCCCGTTCCAGCCGCGACAGGCACCCATCTACAGCAGGTCCAACCTGATCCGGGGTGAAGGGGTCAAACGAAATCTGCCTGCTCGCTTCATCGATCCCAACCCCGATCTTTGTGACAATCAGGGCGTCGGGTCGATACTTTAGCGCTTTGCCCAACAAACGTTCCGAATGCCCAGCGCCATAGGCGGCAGCGGTGTCAAAAAGTGTGATCCCACCGTCCAGTGCCGCGTGGATCGTACGAATAGAGGCACCGTCGTCCGATCGGGTGTAACCCAACGACTGCTCGCCACAGTACATTTTGCCACCAATCGGCCAGCACCCCATGCCAAGGGGTGAGATTTCGGTTTCGAGAAAGTTCATCTGTGGATCTCCTAGCTGATCCTTCAGAAAAAACGCCATCACAGTCTTTTCATCAACAACACAGAATGTAATCTTCATTTCATGTATGAAAGTAACTTTGACTGGGACAACCTGCGGCTTTTCCTTGCGGTTGCCAGAGCGGGCGGGCTTGGGCCAGCAGCTGAACAGACCGGCAAGAGCCCACCCACGCTGGGTCGGCGCATGATCGAGCTTGAGCGCAACCTCGGAAGCGAGCTGTTTCACCGTAAACCGCGAGGGTATGACTTGACCGAAGACGGACAAGCGCTTTTGAAAAAAGTCGAAAGCATCGAAGCGCGTGTCCTACCTGTCACGGAAAGCGGCCTTGCTACCGCGCTACCGTTGGTCAAAATTTCCGCCGGGACCTGGGTAACAAGAATTTTGATTGGCGCTGTCGGAAGACTTAAGGGATCAATGCCAGTCCGGCTGCGTTTCATTTCATCAGAAGACCTACTGAACATCGGACACCGGGAAGCCGCGATTGGAATTCGAAACCACCGGCCAGAAGAGATCGGCTTGGCCGGTCGCAAGATCGGGCGGGTTCGGTTTGCGGTCTATGCTGTGGAAGAAGGCATTTCGACCTGGGTGCGCGTCATGTCCAAAACACCCTCGGCCAGATGGGTGAGAGAACATTCGCAAGAGGACGACGCCATCGAAGTGACGGCGCCACAAAATGCGCTTGAGCTTGCAAATGCAGGTATTGCCCGAGCGGTTCTGCCAACTTTCATTGGAAACACGCAGCCGGGCCTGAAACCAGTGTCACCTTTGATCGAAGATCTGGAACATGATCAATGGCTCGTCACGCATCATGAAGATCGGTTTCTTGCTGAGGTGCGGCATGTCATAGATCGCACCTATGCAGTGATGTCGGAAGCTTGTGAAAACGGTTGAACCGGTGTTGGCTGTTAGCACTATTCGCCCAACCGTTCCATCAACCGGGCGTAAGCCGTTTGGCCACGTCTGAAGGTTGGCAGACGGAAGAACTCGTCCGGGGCGTGTTGGTTTTCATCCTCGTGTCCAAAGGCAAACATGACCGCATGCAAACCCAGCTCGTCCAGTAAGGTCGACATCACAGGGATCGATCCGCCAACGCGGGTTTTGTAAGCGGGTTTGCCGTAAACCTCTTCGAGAACCTGACCCGCGATGGCAGTTGCGTTGTGGCCGGCCGGTACAAGAAACGGATCCGCGCGCCCGGGGTTGCGCGATACCTGAGCGGTTACACCCAGCGGGCAGTGAGCTTCGACATGGGCTGAGATCAGATCAAAGACCTTTTCGGGATTCTGATTGGCGACCAGTCGGCAAGTTATTTTGGCCGAGGCCAACGCGGGCAAAACGGTCTTTGTGCCGTCCCCTTGCCAACCGCTGGTCAGCCCGTTGACCTCAAGTGTCGGACGTGCCCACAGATTTTCACGTGTTGTATACCCTGGTTCGCCCAACGTGGCCGGGGCTCCGGTCTGAGCCAGATAAGCAGCCTCATCCCATGGCACTCGCGCTATTGCGGCCCGGTCTTCATCGGTCAACGCGACAACATCGTCGTAGAAGCCATCCACCGTGATCCGACCATCGGTCGATTTCATACTGGCCAGCAACTGGGCCAGCGCCATCGCAGGGTTTGCGACGCCGCCGCCATGCATGCCAGAATGCAGATCGGATTTCGCGCCGTGAACCGAGATCTCAATTGAGGTGAGCCCTTTCAGACCAAGGACCAGTTGCGGCGTCTCGGTATCCCACTGACTCCCATCGGCAGAAAAGATCATATCAGCCTGAAGCCGGTCAAGATTTGCCTCGATAAAGGGTGGAAGGTCGGGGGATCCGATTTCTTCCTGGCCTTCAAAGAAAAACCGCACATTGACCGGCAGCTTCCCGGTCTCCGCTAGCAAAGCCTCTGCCGCTAGGATCGGGATAAACATGGCACCCTTGTCATCGGTCGCCCCGCGCCCGTAGAGTCGATCCCCACGGATCGTCGGCTCGAACGGAGGCGACGACCAGAGCTCGAATGGCTCGGCAGGCTGAACGTCAAAATGGCCGTAGATCAGAATGGTAGGTGCATCGGGCCCGGCATGCAGCCAATCGGCGCAGACCACCGGATGGCCTGCTGTCTCCATCATCTGAACGTTTTCCATTCCCGCTGCAATCAACCGATCAACCACCCACTGCCCGGCCTTTCGAACATCGCCCGCGTTTTCGGGTTTGGCTGAAACCGATGGAATACGAATGAAGTCGCACAACTCTTCGACAAAGCGCAACTGGTGTGTGTCAAGATATTCGGCCCAACTCATTCCATGCCCTCGCTAATGTCTGCGCTTAACTTACGGAACTGAAGGTGGCCCGCAAGTCTGCAGAAGACAACCTAATACTGGAAAAAATCAGCATAGCCGAGCGATGTTAGGTCGGCTCTTCGCTGACGTCTGGCCTCGATTGCCAATGCAGAAGTCAAGAACGCAGACATTCGCAGCGCGCGCGAATTGGATTCGCGAAGGCTCTTAGGTTAATTCGTCGTATATGAAAAGCAGAACAGTCCTAAACACTGAGATCTAGAATCTGGCTGCCGGTAGCGTTCCATTGTCGGGCGCGACCCAAATATATATCGCTCACCGAATGGTCACCCCCTGAATCTCGGACATTGGGGTAAGCTGCGATTTGCTGTCTGCTGATCTCTGCGAACTGCGCAACTTGATCGAGCTTTCCGTCATTTTGGGCACTTTCCTCGAAGAGTTTTTGGGCGACGACAGTGTGACGGGCGCACAGGCCATCGAAAACCTAGATCTCGTGGTTCAGCGGCCTAGCATTTGCTTGATCTGTGCAGCGGCAACAGGTCCGACGCGGCACGGCGGTTGGGCGTGTCCCGAAAAGACCATCGATCGCTAGATGGAGGCTTGGTCGGAGTGAAGCTGGCCAAGGCCACCCAATAGGTCAGGGCAGCGGCCCAGGACATACTTCGGCCACGCAGTCCGTGGGCGCGATCGAGACTATATTGCGACCGGTGTTGGATGCGAAAGCTGCGGTGATTGCCCGCCAAACAGCCCCAATAGTCGCGCCAGATCAATTTTCGCGCTGTGTTTATAGCAAGCGTGTAGGTGGTCGAAGATTTTGGTCAAGTCCGGGCAATACACAGACGGGTTGTCAAATCCATTCGACTGTCGAAACCGATGCGAGATTGCTCCACCGCCGCATACCGGTCGCAACCGACACGCTTTGCATTTTTCCGGCAAGACCTTGTCATTTCCGTATCGCTGCCGGACTGGATTACCGGCTATGGCGTCAACGAACCTGTCCGCGTGGACAAAAAAGCCGGTATTCGATGCACCGGGTACGGCACCGCGCAGCAAATCCATGCATGATATCTCACCATCTGTATCAACGATGACCGTATGCCGCTCATCAAGAATTGGGGCCTGCGACGTCTCGTCGAAAAACAGCAAGCGATGCAGGGCGCGATCAAAAAATGGGACGCGAAAGGGGGCGGGTGCCTGAGACCGCCACAGTTCAAAGAAGCGAATAAACCAGTCTGCGTGCGGGGTTTCGCCGCCATCTCGATCAGGCGGTGCATCGTGCCATGCCTCGGGCAGCAGAAGATCGACTTGTGTGGCTTTCAATCCTGCCAAGTGATGAAAGACGGCGTCTGGGCAGCTTTGGGGATCGACAACGGTTAAAACTGTCGAGTCCAACCCATGTTCAACCGCGCGTGTCCACCCTTTGCGGACCTGCGCATAAGTCCCTTTGCCTGAATGGGTCACACGAAACCGATCATGCACCTCGGGGATGCCATCAATGCTAACGCCAAGCCTCACGCCGTTTTCTGCGAACAGGCGACACCACGTATCATCCAGCAGTATGCCGTTTGTCTGAACGGTAAACACAAATTCAAGACCAGCAGCATCAGCCGCCAACCGAGCCGTATCCAGAAATGAGCGAAAGAATCGCTGGCCTGCCATTAACGGCTCTCCGCCATGAAAAACGATCTGAACGCGGGTTACATCAAGGGACTGTGCATATTCAATGATGCGGGCGATGGATGATGCAGCGACTTGATCCGACATGCGCTTGGGCTTTTGAAGCGCACTTCGATCGCCAAGATTATACATGTAGCAGTATGTACAATTGATGTTGCACCGGCTGTGCGCCTTGACCAACACGATCGGAACAACCTCGGCTTTGGCGGCGTTTGGCAAGGATTGGATTGCTGTCATAAAAACACCAGTGCCGCGCTACTTGCCCGGCCCGTTGAGTTATTGACACGTCCAAGTCCATTACTAAACTATATCGTGTGCCGGGCAAGGAAATTCTCGCAATACGAACAGGGTCTGGACCATCCCCATGACCAGTTTCTTTGATAACCGACGGCTTGCGCTGCTTTATGCAAAGGCGACGTATCAGCAGGTGCCGAAACCAATCATCGCCGCCGCACGGCACCATCTGAAGGTAGGTGGAAGGGTCTTGGAGCTTGGTATGGGTGCGGGCGGGGCCTTTTCCGCATTGTCCGAATGGTTTGACATGACCGGGTCCGAGCATTCGGGCGTACTACGCGAAGTTTGCCAGAAACGGTTTCCAGACAAAGACATTCTGAGCTTGGATGCAGCGACGATCATGACAGATCGCCGGTTTGACGCTGTGTTTTCCAACAAAGTCTTTCAACATCTGGACGACGTTCAAGTGCAGCAGTCCCTTGGCCGGCAGGCGCGCATTCTGAACGCCGGTGGTGTCGCGCTGCACACGTTCTGGCACGGAGCGGGCGAAAAGCCACTATTGGGCGGGACATGCCATTATCGACCTTTGCCGCAAATCCAGGAGTGGTTGCATTCGGATTTCGAAATTCTGTCCTCGGACACCTATGGCGACGAGGACGCAGGCGATTCATTCTGGATCGCCGCGCAGAAGAAATAGGGGCGGCGCCGTATGCAAATCGTCTTGTCCAACGTCTCTTATGCTCTGCCGGACGGCACTCTATTGCTTGAGGACGTGTCGTTGTCACTGTCGCGTGGCATCATCGGTTTGGTTGGGCGAAACGGTGTTGGGAAAACAACCCTTCTGCAATTGATCCGGGGGGTCATCGAACCAAAACGAGGTTCTGTTTTTGTGGATGGCCAGATTGGTTACATGGAGCAAAACCAGCAGTACGCAAACACGCTTGACGTAGTTGACCTGATGGGCCTGCGCCCTGCTTTTGATCAACTGACGCGGGCGCTGGCTGGTGATACGGATCTGGATTATGCCCACGTTGACTGGGCGCTTGAAGGGCGAGTGAGAGAGGCTCTTTCCCGCCTTGGTCTGGATGGCGTGGAACCACTGACACCTGTTGTATCGCTCAGTGGTGGTCAGGTGACGCGTGTAATGTTGGCCGCAGTAGAATGGAACGCGCCCGACATCCTGCTGCTCGATGAGCCGACGAACCACCTTGATGCTGAAGGTCGCCAACTCATCCTCGATATGCTTGTCTCGTTTCAAGGAATCGCCGTGGTTGTGAGCCACGACCGGGACCTGTTAGAGCAGGTGGATGCAATCGTGGAACTAACACGGAAATCCGTCACGGTTCATGCCGGAGGTTGGTCTGCCTACGAAGACATACGCTCCGCGCGAGAAAAGCGACTGGACCAACAGGCTAAGCGCACGAAGGAGGCCCTGCGTCAGACGGAAGCTCGTGCACGGCGTCAAGAAGATGCACAGGCTCGCAAGGACAGGGCCGGTGCGAGGGACGCAAGGCGGGGCGGTGATAGCAAGACGGCCATTTCTGCGCGCAGAGAAAAAGCCGAAAGCTCTTCGGGCGCTCAGGACAAACACAGCACGGCTGCCGTGGCAAAAGCGCTGAATGTGGCGCAGGCTGCGGCAGAGGCAGCGCGTCGCAATCCCGTGCCAAATCTGCAATTCGATCACGGGCAACGCCACGGTAAGCGGCCCGTTGTGGCATGCCGGGACGTGGCCTTCCATTTCGATCCCGAACAGCCATTGTTGCGCGACATTACCTTTGAAATTCATCGTGGAGAACGGTGGCAGATCACAGGTGTGAACGGGCGTGGCAAGTCGACATTGCTCCATATCATCAGTGGTCGGCAGAACGTGACGTCCGGGCAGATCGAACGAACAGGAACGGTCGCGATGCTCGATCAGACCTTTGCAAGCGACGATCCTGAAATGACCGTTCTGGGCGCCTTTCTGGCGCAGCATCCGAACGCAACGAAACAAGACGCACATGCGGTTCTGGCGACCTATCTGTTCCGCGCAGAAAAGGCACACCGCAAACTGTCATCGTTGAGTGGGGGGCAATTGTTGATGGTTGGAATGGCCTGCGCACTTGGCGGTTTACAACCGCCAGATTTGCTCATTCTCGACGAGCCGACGAATAATTTAGACATTGAAAGCATAGAAGCGCTGGAGCACGCTCTGAATGGATATTCCGGTGCAATTCTGCTCGTGACTCACGATTCTCATTTTAGCGATTCCGTTCGAATAGATCACCAAGTCAAGCTGTAATCTTGTCGGCAGATTTCTGCGCAGAGACTGTGTAAACGGAAATTTTATTGTTGTTTTTAAAAGATAAAAAAATACCAGAGATCAGAATTGACAGAAATTTGATTGGGTATAACCTATGGTTGTATTCAACTTAAATCTATTTTGACCCACGGTAGAATTTCCTTAGTGCCGGGTCCGGTTGGATATGACTGATCGCAGCAAAAGGAGAAATCAAAATGCCACGAGATGAAGTCGAAGCACCAAAAGTCGAAGCAACTCCAACTGCCGAGGCAGACTTCCTCGGTGAAATCTCCGAACTTGAAGATGGGTTCGACGTTGACCTGATGGCCTGTGGCTGTCGTGTGTGCGCACCCGAGACCCGGTTCGAAGCATCGGTGGCTGATGTCATCAAGCTTTATGAACTGGACCAGGAAGACTTGGGCAATTTGCTCGGTATGGTCGTTGACCATGTTGAAATGGACACCGAACAGCTGTTTGAGCTTGCCGAAAAGGTCACCGCCGACAAGACCGCCCATCTCAAGAAATCCGCCTAACGGCGTCAACTGCAGAACCGTTATTGGCATGTCCAACCCAAAGCGAGTTACCTCGCCCAAGCCCACTGACGGTCCGCAACAGTCCGAGGACTTCGTCTGGCGCTTTCGATTGGATGAAAAACCGTTCGAAAGCGTCTGCGACGATCCCTTGCTGGAGTACATCCGCGTACAATGGGAGGAGCTGCTCAAGTTGTCCGTTCCCTACATTGGCGACACCGAAGTCAAGGTGGACGGGTTCAGACTCATGCGTGATCGCAAAACCATATGCCCGATTTTTGAGGACGATCCGAGATGGAGAAATCGCCGGAAGGATTAGAATTTCAAGATGGCAGATCAAGTGACACATTCTTGCCAGAGACAGTGACCGACAACGCGACAACAACACCCCCGAACACGACGAAAGCATCCAAATCACAAGCACCGCGTAAACAGGGGCACATACGAAATCGGACCGTGCCCCGCGGCTACGAGTCCATCGACTCGATCTTGCTTACAGAGGCACGGATCGATCAGATTAGACGATCATTGCAGGCCCTGTTGCAAATCATTCAAATCGAAGTGGACGGCGAACCCGTCGAGATAGACGGCTTTCGCCTCAAAGACATCGCCCAGTGGGCAGATTATGGTTCATCCCTTTCCGATATTTTCTGGCACCTATCTTCTGTCTGCAATTATTCGTGCGAGTTTTGCTACGAGAAGGGGAACCCCGAAAACTTCCCCATCCAGAATGCACCACGGATGGCCACGCAGACTGAGATTGAAACGAGGCTCAAGCACTACGATCCTGCTCGCAAGACTGGCATCTTTTCTGTTCGAACGTCGATCAACGAACCCTTTATGAACAAGAATGCAGTTGCGTATCTCAAACAGATGCGTGCGGTTAGTCCGACCGAACTCATCTCATTTGTGACGAATGGTTCGTTTCTAAATGAGCCGACCGTTGCGGCCCTGGCAGATATGAAGCCAATGTTTTTCAACCTCTCGCTTTATTCTGTGGACGACGATGTTCGTAAAAATGTGCTGTGGGACAGGCACGGCCAGAAAGTCCGCGACGCGGTCCAATTGTTGGGTGAATATCGCGTTCCCTACATGGCGAATGTGGTGATGTGGCCGTCCATATCCATCGACGACATGGAGCGCACAATAGCCTTTGCAGATGAGCATCGCGCGGCGCTCATGCGTATTTGTCTTGGCGGATACACACGATACCTCGAGGGGAATTTCGAGCGATTTTCGACAGGTACATTCTGGCCCAGCGTTGTGGAGGCGGTCGAAAAGCTGAGGGACCGCTACAACATTCCAATCGTTATCGAGCCGAATTCCTTTGTTCAGCAAAGCACTGATGCGATCCTTGATGGTGTGGTTGTGGATTCTCCGGGAGCGCGGGCAGGGCTGCGGCGTGGAGACGTGATCTTGGCCGTCAGCGGTCACAAGATCAAATCACGTCTGCATCTGGTCTCCTGCCTGCGGAAGCTGTGTGCAGCGGAAACCGGCGGCTACCGCCCGCCGGGTGTGAGTGGTCGCACAGGACATGTCCAAGACGCCCCGGACAGAATCCTCCAATTTGAGATCGAACGTGACGGGCAACAGTTCACAGTCGACCTGCATCGCTATGACCCCGCCAGCATGCAGACCTACCCCTATGCCGACATCGCACAGTTCAACGATTTCCTGTTTGGTCTGGTGCTGACCGATACGCTGAGCTTTTCTGCGCTTGGCGAAGCGCGGCGTATCATAACCAAACACGATGCCCACAAAGTGTTGATGCTGTCATCCCAGATGATCAAGCCAATCCTACAATCCATGGTCGCGCGCACTAACGCGTTCGAAGGGCTCGATATTGATGTACGCGTAGTCGAAAATCGTTTCTTTGGCGGTTCGATCAATGTTGGCGATCTTTTGGTGGTTCAGGACTTTGTCGCTGCGATCGAAGAATTTGTAGCCGAAAACGGAAGGCCAGACCTCGTGTTGGTGCCCTCGTCGCCCTTTGCCTCGTCGCCATGGATGCGCGACCTGAACGGTGTGCCGTGGACAGATATCGAGCGGCGTACTGGTGTCAAAACAGAGGTCGTCGAATGCAACGCGATCACCTTTTAACTCATCCCTCAGCGCGTAGCCGTGCCGATCATTTTGAGGCGACATGGGCCGCCTCGCTCGCAGAAGCGTTGCATGTCGATGGCCATTATCACGTCGCGTTGCCGATCTGGCAACAGGTTGCCGCTTCACGACAGGATCCTGACCTCTGCCTCAAACTGGCCATTTCATGGTCCACCCTCGAGCGTGGGGACGAGGCCGAAAAGATCCTCGGAGCTCTGGCGCGGCTGCCTGCCTATCAGAATGAAGTCCAAGTTGTCCGCGCCCAGATTGCCTGGCGCGAGGGTCGGCTTGCCGATGCCGATCGGCTTTTTGGCGAGGTGTTGAGCAAAGTGCCAAACAATCTTTTGGCGCTCAATGCACGGGCTGTGATGAATGCCAGCATGGGTGCTAAGGGCAGGGCGCACAGGTTAATGACGGCGGCGGCAGAGCAAGGCGACCCGCTCGCGATTTTCAACATGGCGCTCACCAAAACGAGCGCCAATCCATCCTTGGAACAGTTCGATTCAGCGCTGGTCGCTGCCGCGCACCGGTTTGAGGGGCATGTGGCATGGGCCAAGTATTGTGCGAAAAATGGCGACAAGCGCGCAAGCGCAGCCGCGCTTCGCCGCGCTCAGATCAGGCGCGACGCTCAACCGTGCCTATTCGTGACGCAGCCGCTCTCCGTGAAGATTGCCGTGCAAGGAGACGTCGAAGCAAGTGGTATTGATCTTATCGCGGTGGTTACCTGCGACGTGCCCCACGCACTGACGTTCCAAATCAACCCGGCGCTGGATTGCACTGCTTCGGTCGATATTGCGCGCAAGGGCGGCAGACGGTTGGATCAGGTGACGACAAAACCATCAAACCGCGTCGAATTGCGCCTTTCGGGTTCACCCAAAGGGCGCGCAGTTGCCATCACCAACGATCGCATAGAACTGGCAGGTGCATCCGGCTGGTTGCCTGTTTTCGATAGCCACATCTCCGCCGAATACGACCTTGATCTGTCTGTCCCACCCGGTTGGGGCGCAGCTAGCATGGGTGACCCGGATGAACCCAATGCGCCCTTGTTGATCGCGCTGCCAAAGGTCTCGGAACGGGGTGCCATGACATTCCTTTCGCAAACCGATCCGGTGCCAATCAGGATCGAACTTGCGCGCGCACAGGTTCTTTTTGAGCGAGTGCTATCGCTCTGGACAGAAGTAACCGAAATGCCCTCGCCCGAGCTTTTGCCGACATTGGCTTGTATAGACGGGACTAAGGGGCAGTTCTGTTATGCCGGAAATGATGTAATCCGCGCTCCGGTCGCTGTGGTGCAAAACCCATCCGGCGTCAATTTGATGTGCCACGAGGTTTCGCATGTCTTCTGGAACCGCAAAACTACCTTTGAAGACTGTGCTGACTGGTGGCGGGAAGGCCTAGCTGAATATGGGCTACACCTTGCCGAAGATGCTGGTCTGATCACGGGATACCGCCGCAGCATCCACGCCAAAACCCAAGACCGCCCCGAACTGGCGATGACCTCCGTTCAGGCCTTGCGGCAAATGCAGGATCACGCGGCTCAAGATATGTACCGTGCAAAATCCGGATACGTCATTCACATGTTGCGAACGCTCCTTGGAACCACGGCGTTTGGCACATTTCTGCGTTTGCTTGCACAACGCACAGGCCGGATGACGGGATACGAAGTCGAAGCGCTGGCGTCATGGATTGCCCCCCACAGCCTGCGCTGGTTCTTCAATCAGTGGGTCCGCGACGACGCTAGTCTGGTTTCTGACGTCGCATGGCAGAGAGACACCTCTGGTAATGGAACGGCAATAATTGAATTGAAGGGCTGGGCCACACCGGGCTCTCCGGTCTGCGTTGAAACGCACGGCGCGACCGGGACGGTAACACGGCATCAGATCGTACTGGAACGTGGCCGCCAGCAACTACCCGACCAACCCCAAAGTGTCATCGTTGACCCGGAACGCGACTGGTTCGGACTTTTTACGGAGGCGACATGAAGATTCTGAAAGACGCGGATCTCGACGCCGCGACCAAACAAACCGTGGCGCATCAAAGCGTTGATGCCGTGAAGATTTTCGAGCCGCGCCTTGAGGCAATAAGCAATAACCTGCGCGCGCTGCTTGAGGCGGTGCAACTCGAATCCAATGGCCAGCCGATCACCCCCAGTGGATTCCGACTGCGCAACCCGGGTAACGATACCAGTCAGATTTTCGACCTCGATGATCGATCGGCGGGGGTTTTTCTATACAATCGGCTCAAAGGATTGCCCGGGTTTGCATGGGGCCAGATCCAAACCGACAATCTGAGATTCTCTTGCCTTAAAGACATCAAGAGAGAGATTGCGGCCGCAGGTGCCAAGAGCGTTCTGATCTGCAGTTCCGAGCTGATGCAGCCAATTGTCGATGATATGATCACGGCTTCGGGTGAGTTCAATGATATCGATCTGAAAGTAGAAGTGCCCAAAAACGATTATTTCGGCGGCACAATTGTGTTGGGCGATTTTCTGGTTGTCGAGGATTACATTCGGTTCATCGATGACTGGGTCGAGCGTTGCGGCGCGCCGGACTTGATCTTGATACCGTCGTTACATTTCAGCCTTGGCGAATGGAAACGCGACCTCAACGGGCGTCCCTTTTCAGACATCGAGCGCTGCACCGATTGCCGGGTCGTGTGCCTCGAAATCAAACCAATGGCCGGCTAGGTCAAGACATCGCAGGAGAACTCTATGTGGAAAGTCAGCCAATTCACCGTTGTCAAAGATCTCGCCGACCGCGGCATAGAGGATCAACTTTTGATCTATAACACGGCCTCACATCGCTGTTTGCTGGTACCGCGCACGCGATGGAAAACCGTCGTCGCAACACTCGATGGAGATGTGGTCAATGGCGATACCCAGACCATTGATCGGCTGGCAACGCTGGGCATTGTCGTGCCTGACGCAATGGATGAGCAAAACTGTTGGTTGGCCAATTTCAACGCTGTTCGGTTTGGTCAGAAATCCATCTTTCCGCTGTTTGCTGTCACGACCGGATGCAATATCGGGTGCACATATTGCTACGAGGACGGTGTGACTGCCAAGACGATGTCAGCGGAAACAGTGGAGCGGTGCATTGACTGGATGGAACGCCGCATTGTCGAGGACGGTGTAACCAACATAAGCCCCGGCCTGTTCGGAGGGGAGCCATTTCTATACCCTAAAATCCTCTATAGGATCATGGACGGTCATAAGGATTTGCGCGACAAATACGGGATCAAGGGAACGTTCTATACTTCTTCGAACGGTGTCCTGCTGACGGATGAGATGGCTGGAACCCTTGCGGAAAAGGGGCTGACCCAAATTCAAATTTCACTCGATGGTCCGGAACCGATCCACAACATACGCCGAATTACCAAGCGCGGAGCGGCAACTTATGACGAAAGCCTGAGAGGCCTTCACATCGCTGCCCGGCATATCGAATCCGTAACCCTGAAAGTGAACTTTGATCGACAAAACCTCAACGACATCGAAGAGTTGTTGGATGCCGTGGTCGCTGATCCGTCACTTCAGGGTATCTCGGTCAAGCTTGAGGCCATTGCGCATCAAATGGAGGGATCAAAAGTTGCCCATGCACCCGATCTAGTCATTCCACCTGAAAGTGAAGAGATGGCAGATGCATACGCGATGCTTACCGTAGCATGCAAGGATCGCGGGCTGCGGGTCACCGATGATACGGCCCACACAACGCCCTGCATGTTTTCGTCCCATCACGGTGTGATCATCGGTCCCTCTGGAAACATATACAAGTGCATCAGCCTTGTTGGCCGTACCGAACACGCCGTCGGCACCGTGTTTGAAGAAAGCTACGATCAGGCGACATACGACCGGCAAATGGATACCGGCAAGAAGGTCCAGCAATGTTTTGAAGAGAAATGCCCCTACGTCCCGGTTTGCGCCGGAGGATGCGCGTTTGAATCGGCCATCCGTGGGCAGGACATTCACATGCGGTACTGCACCAAACCATTCCTCGAGAAGCACCACTTCTTTCGATACCTCATCAAACATGCCAACAAGCTAGAGCAAAAGAACATGGCCCCACTGAGCGTGGCGGAATTACGCTCGGCCAATTCAGGAGGGGGCTGTGGAAGCTGCGCAAAAACAACCGCCTGAACCTGATGTCACACGCGACTGGACCATCGCCTCACTGATGCGCGACGGACGGCTAAACTATCGTGACCTCGATTCCGTCTACGTGGCCAACGGGTTCATGTCCTATGACGCTATTGCGACGTTCCTGCGCAGTCCCGAAGCAAGCGCCGACGAGGACAAAGTAGGTTACAATGCAGAGCATGTAAGTGACGTTTCCGAAACCATTGTGAAACGGATTTGCGGCTGCCAGTATCATGACGGTGGCAAGACCGAACTGGAAAGTGCTGATGCGACTTCCGTGACCTTGCGCTTTACCGGTACCTGCACGCATTGCCCGCAAATCAAATACACTGCGCGCATCTTGGAAGACGCGCTGCGGAGCCATTTGCCTGATCTTGACGATGTGACTTTCACTGGCATCGATCTGAAAACGAAATCTGAATTACCGGTGAACAGGCAATTTACCTTGGGCGCGTTTTGCAAGGAGTATGGTATCACACCTAAAAACCTGGATGAGGCGATTCAGAGACTTGGCAAGGTGTTTGACCACCATTTACCGATGATCGCGCTTAAGGCAACGACTACCAAGAAACTGAATGGCTGAAAACGAAACGCGTCGCGCGATCACTATCAAACTGCTCTCAGGGGGTACATGGCGGTCACTGTTGTTGGCCGTGCTCCTGTTGGCAGTTGTCCGCAGGTCTCTGGAACTCGGTACATTGGCCAATGTGAACGCGCTTGGTGGCACCTTGTTGGCGTTGACAC
Source organism: Ruegeria sp. AM1 (assembly GCF_056540745.1). NCBI lineage: Bacteria > Pseudomonadati > Pseudomonadota > Alphaproteobacteria > Rhodobacterales > Roseobacteraceae > Ruegeria > Ruegeria sp. AM1. Next base: position 56,738 of record NZ_JBQFXH010000012.1, on the reverse strand, counting down.
TTCTCGCGCTGATCAACGCGACGTTTGGATTTGGTTTGGGTCTCGCCGCGGGCAGTTACCTTACACGGGTAAAGCGACGGGCACCCGTGCTGGCGTGGGCATGCACACTATATGGCGCAATCCTGTGTGTCGCGGCGTTCAGTTCATCGCTGCCGATTTTCCTGCTGCTGATTGGCTGCGCCACTGGCCTTGGCGTTTTTGTCAATGCTGGTGAAACGATGATAGAGACTGGGTATCTGGACGGCGAAAACGAAATCGTAGCTGCCAACGCATTGCGCGGTGCCACATTGCAGTCTTTACAACTGATTACGCCGCTTGTAGCCGGCACGTTATTGGCACTGGTTGATCCACGTATTCTGATTATCATTGCCGCCATCGTCTCAGCGATCCCGGTTTTAATTTTCACAAGATTACCGCCGGAGGTCAGGGTCGACGAGCAGACGGAAGCATCCGCAACCAATCTGCCTGATCTGCTGCGCGCCATCCGGGGCCACGTGGCGCACGAACGCGATCTGCAGATTTTCTTTTCGGTGCAGGCAATCGTGATGATTGTCTTGGGCATGCAGGGCCCGCTGATTTTCACCTACTTCATCGAAGAGCGGGGGTTCGAGGTGCCGCTCTTCGCATTCTTGATGGCCGCACTCGGGGCTGGTGCATTGCTCAGCGCGGGTTTGTTCATCTGGACCAGTATGCAGCCTTCGCTCACTCTGATTATGGCGCTTTTGACACTCGATGGCGTTGCCCTGTTGGCCTTTGTTCTAACGGATAACCCGGTGCTGATCTTCGGATCCATGGCGGCCATGGGTTTGATTGGAGGGGTATACATGATTGTGATGCGCTCATTTCTGCAATCACGATCCGAAGCCGACGGACGCAACAAACTGATCGCAGCTTTTTACGGCATTCAAGAACCTTTCCTGATGCTGGGCCTAGTGTTCCTGTTGTTGATCCTGCCGTTTCTCGCGGCATCGCAGATCCTGCTTGGTGCCTCCCTCGTGGAGATCGGGTTAAGCGCTGTGCTTCTTCTGGCCAGGTCTAGAAATCACGCGCGAGTCTAAAGCCCAGCCCCAAGGCCCGGTGATCCGGTAGGTGATGCCCTCGATCGGTTGTCCGTGTGCACCAACTTGGATAGCCGAAACTCCCACCGCGACAGACCTTTTCTTGCCCAGCCAGAGGCCCATGAGCAGATCGCTCCGGCCCTTGCGCGTACCAGTCAGGCGCAAACCAGTCCTGCACCCATTCAAAGGCATTGCCCGCCATGTCGAACACACCAAACGGGCTGTTACTTTGTGGAAACGATCCAACTGCAGTCGTCAGCACGCGGGTTCGCCAAGGGGTAGCTTCGAAAAACGAAGTCTGCCAGTCCTGATGATCCACCAGCATGCGTTCCATCCAGTATTCAGCAGAATTGCACCGACCCAACTCGAACTCATTGCCCCATGGGTAGAGGTATTCAGATGGGCCACGTGCCGCCCATTCCCATTCCGGCTCAGTTGGGAGGCGGACACCAGCCCAGTTGGCAAATGCGTCGGCCTCATACCAGCTGACGCCGATGACCGGATGGTTATCCGTCTCCCACCCCGGACTGGAAAAAAACCGCGGCGCGTTGATTTCATTGCGACTGCGCCATGCCCACCCCTCGGCTGTCCAATAAGCCTTGCGCAAATATCCGTCGTCTTCAACAAAGCTGCGATATTGGGCATTCGTCACGAGATCTTTCGCAATCGCGAAACTGTCGACGTGAGTTTCGACCTGCCCGATTTCGCTGGTGAACAATGATGGGTCAATCCCGCGAAAGCCTGCTAGCATGGATCGCACGTCTTTCGCACGCGACCCCTGAAGAAAGCTGCCCGCTGGAATTTCGACCCATGGAATTTCGCTTTTCTGGATGAGAAAGACCTCGCAATATGTACACCGTATTTCGATGCATCGCTGAACATATGGACATGATATCTTTCTACTTTAACGAGAATGTTGTGACAACGGCGTTCTAGATTGTTGGGCTCTGTACCCCTCAATTTTGCCGCCGTTATCTCGATTGCATGATTCAAGCCGCTGAGTGTTAGGGGATTATCGTGAGCAATCTACTCTGGCTGACTGACGAACTTATGGAGCGTATGAAGTCTTATTTTCCGAAGCGCTATGGCAAATCGAAGGTTGACGACCGGCATGTTCTGAGAGGGATTATCTTTTACTACAATGGGTTGCTTTGACATGATGTTCGTAAAAGACTTTGTGACCAGTGCTCGGCTTGAGTAGTCTCACCTCTTGGACACGAATGGCGGCTTTTGCGACAAAAGACATTCATACGAGCAGCAAAAATGGTCTTCTCTTTCTGTGACCTTGGATGACGTGGCAATAGAAGACAAAGTACTCGTTCGAGTTTAGGTAGTTACGATCCCAAGATCGCGGTTCCCTTAATTTCCAGCCTCATGACCGTTCCGAAATACCGGGCAAACTGCCTCCGTTTGGAACTACCTGCAGTGCTGGCATAGAGACATTGCAAGGGAAAGAAAAAGGCCCATAAATGCCGAGTGAAGGGCATTGGGCAACAATCAAAAGACGTGTCGATGCAGTGATCAGTGTTTCCGATATCGTTTGTCAGAATGCCCGAATCTCACGATATCAGACAGGTGATGAGGACCCGCAAAGGACCCTGTCCAGTCGTCACTTGCCGAGTCGGAATGCATTGGTTCAAAGGACTCGCATTCCGTTTGAGGTGTTGGATGCAAGAGGTGTTCAACCTGACGACATCGCTCCATTTCTCATAGACCCCGTCATTTGGGACGAAGTCGGAAATCAGCGTGCCTCTGAAACAGCTCTGCACTTCAAGCCTCTCGCTGTCCTTGGTCGAGAGGCGGTGACTGTCGTGCTTCCAACGTGTTTGTCACTGGCGTTGCGAGAATACGTGATTGGAGAAATCTTTGATCACGGTCTGGAATATGCATTCGACCAAATGCTCATCAACAGATTTTCGGTAGTACTAAAAGACACACCGTTGCTGGGTGGTCCAAGAAACGCCCCTGTTTATTGGCGCAAGGTTGGTGAACACCGCGTCAGCAATGCAAATTTGCTTTGTTATCCTTGAGCTGCTTGAAATTGACGAGTGCAAGTTGTGGTTGATGACAGTCTGCAAAAACAGGGGTGGTGGGAACGCTTTATCGATGAAGAAAAGATTGCCGTCGAGGAAATTGAAGAGATCATCAAAACTTGGTTGTGGCTGATTGTTGCACTAGATGTCGCCACGCGTATGCCACTGGGCTGGGCATTGACGGACAAGCCAGGCCACGAAGCAACTTTGAAAGTTCTTCGAATGGTTACCCAGGACAAAACCAAAGAAAAGGTTGTTTACGGCAGTGAATCAGATCCAATGCCTGCAGTTGGGATCGGCGCGATCAAAACAGACAACGGCTCGGCCCTACCCCCGAAGTGGCACTTCGCCGATCATCGTTCCGACGGAACGATGATCTGACAGCCAGAATGCGAGGGCCGCACTGACTGCAATGTCTGCATGTCCGAAACTTGTTCCAGAGTCTATCACGGTACGACCCGCCGACGTGATCTCGGTCTTAAATGACTCAAGCTCTTCCTGCAAAGTCGGGCGAGCTGCAAAGTTTCCCATTCGCAGCTCGCCCGTGTGCAACGCCGAGTTAAGCCCGGAAAGGATACGAACCTTAGGCGCTTCTAATCTGACTAAGTCGGAGGCTCGCAATAGCCGTACCAAGCTCGACTCAATTTAGCGTTTTTGGCTCGCGCGTTGAGCACATACATCTGGTTCCCAAAGTCAAAGTGCCAAAACTCTGAAGGGTAATTTTCGAATCCTGCCTCAGTCATGGTCCAGTATAGCAAGCGGCGGTTGAGCAAAGCGGCATTGTCAGGCCGAATAAGGCCACGGTTGAGTGCCCGCTCCAGCTGGTCTGTATGGGCCACAGGGCTCAGATCATCAAATGCAGCCCCCAGATCCAGCTCCTTGCCCGTGTCAAGCGAGCGCAGCATGACGTCAACTGAGGCCCCGGATGAATGTATCGGCCACGTGGTCGCATCCCCCGGGTCAAATCTTCTCGGGTCCGAGCTATACTGACTGGTCAAAGCTTCCAGCTCGGAGCGAGAAAGAGCCGGATGGTGCCTTCTGACTTTCTCCAAAGCCCAAGCCCACAACCCTCTTTGAGTGGCTATTGGGCGATATGCATCGTAGACGACAAGTTCACACCCAAACGCTGACAGTTTTTGGTTTGCCGATCGAAGCATCGGCAGCAGGCCTTCACGACACCACATGCGAGAAAGACTGCCATCAATCCTTTGACCGTACGGGGCGTTAGAACCATCTGAAACATAGTAGTATGGCAAGACGGAAACGCCGTGCTCGCCAATGTCAATCAGTGCTTCTGCTCCGCGAGGGTCTGAGGCGTCTATTTCGACAAAATGATAGTTGCGTGCATCTAGATTATCGTCCCTCATTGGGATTGGCGGAAATTCGGATTTGCTCAAAGGCGTTCCTCACGTCGGAATCTGATCCCTAGCTAGGCAGGTAAAGCATTTGTCCAGTTTGGTGTTCAACTCAGACTGGTCTAATTCGGACAGCCCTTCGACCAGTTGCTTCTGAACAACAACGTGGTCCGATACGGCGGCGTCAATCTTCCTGATCCCGCTCGCTGTGAGCTTCACATGGACACTGCGCTTGTCTTCCGGGTTAGGTACGCGCTCCACGAAACCATCCTTTTCAAGCTGGTCGATCCGGTTCGTCATTGTGCCTGACGTTACCATCATCGTCGCAAGCAGTTGGTTCGGCGACAGCGCATGGGGCGGTCCCGACCTCAGGAGCGTGGCCAACACGTCAAAACTCGCCGCGCTCAGCCCGTGTTTCGCAAAGGTCTTGCCCATCTCTTCGCTGTAGAGAGCCGACAATCGAACCACCCTGCCAATCACGCCCATTGGCCCGGTGTCTATGTCAGGCCGTTGTTTCGCCCACTGCGCTCTGATGTCTTCAATATCGAACATGCTGTAACACTGAATAGATTTTTATCTTGACGTCAAGTTAAATGCATTTACCTCTACGTCAAGATAAATCGGAGATCCCCATGCCCCGCCCTCATGAACTTGCCATAACGGCACTGGCCCCACTTGTGTGGGGCAGCAGTTACATTGTCACCACACAGTTCCTGCCCAACCTTGATCCGCTGACCGTGTCTGTCCTGCGCGCTCTGCCTGCTGGCCTTCTTCTTTTGTGTCTGGTTCGCCAAGTTCCCCACGGTCACTGGGTCCGGAAGATGTTCGTTTTGGGCGCGTTAAATTTCGCGATATTCTGGTCGCTGCTCTTCTTTGCCGCATATCGTTTGCCCGGCGGCGTTGCAGCCGTGATGGGGGCATTGCAGCCGTTTGTGGTCATCTTCGCATCACGTTTCTTGCTTGGATCACCAATCAAAATGCTTTCACTCTTCGCAGTCGTGGCGGGCGCTGTTGGGGTCGCACTCCTCGTCCTAACGCCCGAAGCACAGCTGGATATGTGGGGTGTCGTTGCTGGCATTGCCGGGTCGGCGTCCATGGCCCTCGGCACTGTTTTGAGTCGAAAATGGCAGCCGCCGGTCAGCGCTCTGACCTTTACGAGCTGGCAATTGACGGCTGGCGGCTTGCTCTTAGTGCCCTTCGCACCTTTTGCACCTACAGATTGGTCAACTATCAACGGAGCGAACGTTTTAGGGCTCGCATATCTGGGACTTATTGGTGCCGCATTAACCTACATTATTTGGTTGCGCGGTATCCGCATCATACAACCCACTGCGGCGTCTATATTAGGTCTTCTCAGCCCTTTGAGCGCGGCACTACTCGGTTGGTTTATTCTAGATGAAACGCTGAGTATTCCGCAAAGCATCGGAATGATGGTTGTCCTCGTGAGCGTATTCGTCGGTCAATATGCGTTAAGACCAAAGCTGGTATCGACAAAGCCAACATTAGCCGCATTGCAGCAATCATGATATTTGGGCTCAAACCGGACTTGCGGCGACGCGGGAGCAAAAAAGTCAGGCTTGGACAGTCGATTTGCGGAAAATCGCTGCCGTTCGCGGCGGCTGCACGAATGTCTGGTTCGCCGAATGTTTTTTAGCGAGCCAATATGCTTGTTTTTAACACGGAATATTGTTTGCTCGCAGGGTCGCCCACCATGTTCAGTCGTTGAGGCGTAAGCAATCACCCAGTGATAGAAGCGTGTCTAAGTAGTAAGGATCCAAGTTTTCTGGACTGAACCGTTTCAGCCATTGAATTGAGAGATATTCTTTTGCCTTATGGAATACATGCGTGATGATCTGGTCGTCTGATATTGTCGCTGCTAAGCGAAGTTGATTAGGGTTGAAATCTCTTAGGTCATACGCGTCGTGATCAAAACCATTCTGCTCGAAAATCCTTGCGCAGATCTCCATCCATCCACCGCTCTTGAAGTCTTCATCCTGCCGATTGACATAAGCGTCCAACGCTAAAGAACGCAAACTCTGTTCTAATGGATCAACTGTTGGATGGCTGGCCGTTTTTCTAAATTCCGTCATCTTTAGTACAGGGTAATCCCATGGGCCGCGCGGTTCCCATCGAGACGTAGGGGCGATCCATTTCGGGTTGGCTTCTGGAAATTCTTGGATCAATTGCTCCCCTATAAAGAGACCAAGGTCGATCCTCACGCTATTCCAAGAAGGCGACTCCCAGATTTCTGGATCACCATATCTATTCATTTTGCGGCTGGGGGGCGTTAGAGCTTCAGTCAGTCGATCGCCAATCCTATCCAAGAGCACTGGCCTTGAAAGCGAGGAGGCATCGTTTGCCAAACCGCAAAGGTTTGAAAATTCTTCAATACGAGATTCATAGCAGGCCATAGCCTCCTCAAAGAAGACTGCAGGTCCATTATCCTCCACATGTTCTGGAAGTGCTGGGAGAGAAGTTGCAAAGGATAAGTAGTTCTCGGAACCAGGTAACGCTAACTCAGTACCCTGTTTACCTTTGAGAGCTGAGCAATCAAAAAACCCTATCTTTCCAAGGCTGCCAACGGGATGTAGTCGCATAAGGGAACAGCTTGAAAGACAAACAATTTTGACCATACGAGAGAGGCTTCGCCTATTTTGATACGACAAGTACATTTGTCTGTACAGCCTTTGCCACCATTCAAACGAACTGAAGCTTTGGTCAACATGGGTTCTCTGCGGACCTCTGAGGAAGCGCAGCAATCCACTGATATGTTGCCTCGTCAACGTCGGTTTGTCGCATTGGAAGGGCATGGCGGATCGGAGGATCAGTCATGGAAACACCAAATTCACCAGCCATTGGCGCGCTTAACCCAGCCTGGAACAAGCGACGCATTCTCGGCCAGAAGTGACCGCTAAAGCCAAAGCACGTCTGGGCGATCCGAGTTCGACTTGAACTGGCCGAGAACCATCGCGATCTCGCGCTCGTAACATGGCCATCGACTGCAAGTTGCGCGGCTGTGACTTGGTGAAGATGAAAGTGGTCGATGTGATGGCTTCACGCCATATCAAAGAACGGGCCTAGGTGCAGCGACAATGCCAGTCTTGTGCAACGCAACGTAGGAATTTGGAAATAAAAGCATGTGTTTAGTGTTCTTTCTATGAGAAAGGATCAGCTTCACGGTCCAAAAGCGACCTTGCGCGCCCCATCGGCATGCTGCGCTCGCAGCCCGCTTTGCGGTCATTCGCTGCAAGTGCAATATCTGGTGTCGCTTGAACTCACACATCGCGGACGGAGCGGACCTTTGACGCTTCAAGGCGAATGTCCGCTGTGAGCAAATCCGAGTTCATGAAATAAGGGTCAATTTGGCGAACCAAATTCTACACGCAGCCGTCGAGCCAAACATCACTTTGACTTTCTGGCCTGCAATCACCGGATGCGAGCCTTGCGATACGCGAAGCGCGGTCGTCCAGCTCTTCATCATTTTGAAGAAGCCGGAACCGTCCCGGAGCGATCAGCACAGCCAATAGACGATGATACTCTTGATCCGCGAGTTCAGAGGGTGCTCGGCCATAGATGCGTTCACTTGCCTCAAAGAAACCCGTCATCCACCCTTCAGGACCGCGCCCCATCTCGACGGTATCGAGCCAAAGCGCGAGTATCCGATCTTTGGTGAGTTGTCGTTCAAGACCCATCGCGAAGCCTGTCTGCCGTATCTTCCCAATTCCGGGGCGAAACTCTTCGAAACCTAGTCTCTTGGCCAGGGATTGAGAGATCGTAGTTAATCCCGCCCCGGCCGTAGAGAAATCAACGCCAGCATGGTCAATAAATCCCGGGTCTTGCACCAAGATAAGCTGCCTGAGTTGTTCGATGCCCAGATCATCTGGCCCGCGACCGCCGGCGATCAAAATGTCCGCGCGAGCTGCGTACGCATCTGCCTGACGAATGGCGTCCCAATATCCAATGGCGCCGTAGCCAGCGGCTCCCGCAAGAACGAGTAAGAATAGACTCAGTGCAATACCAAAAATCCGTCTCATGCTTCACGCTACCTTCAAAGAAACCTGCCCCTTTTAGACTACTGACGTCGCGCGTCAGTTGAAACGATGAAACTTCGCAAAGCGGCCCTTCGCGCATTGCGAAGCATTCAACACAATGGGCTCTTTCGACACCTTTGCCGCACTAGTTTCGAATGGCTGGTTCAAGGCAAACGCTGTTCGCTTCGTTGCGCGCGCCGCACTCCTCGGTCTAAATCGTTCACAAGCTCCAAATCCGCCCCGTGCTTGTTCACTGGCAACAAGCACGCCCGAGGAAGTACGTCGTCAATCTGAACAGGGCAAAATTTCCGCTGATCAACGCCAACATTGGCGCTGTTGCGCGAGGTCTGCCATTGGTCATGAACGTGGCCAAATGGCTGAACCGCACCTTTTCGCGCCCCACCCCGCCGCGTGTTTAACGCCATCGCCTGCATGCGATGTATTTTAGCAGGATCGCTGTCCCCCAAAGCGCCCGGTTGCATATGTTCGGCGGCTCAACATTGCGTTGAACGATTGACATGCATTCGCAGTTGGTATGCTATTCACACCCACAACGTTCACAGAAATTTGCGACACAGAATCGCGAATTCAATGCAGCTAAACGACTGCAATATGGGAGAAAATAATGAAAAAACACATGCTCGCGCTTGCGCTGTTGATGACGACGACGTCATTGGCCAATGCAGAAACCCTACGTTGGGCGCGCTCGGGGGATGCGTTGACGCTCGATCCGCATTCGCAAAACGAAGGGCCCACGCACACTGTGCGCCACCAGATGTATGAACCTCTGATCATCCGCGATACCTCCGGTGCTTTCGAGCCCGCGCTGGCGACGGATTGGGCCCCCAGCGAGTCTGATCCGAATGTCTGGGTGTTCAACCTGCGCCAGGGCGTGAAGTTCCATGACGGCGCCGATTTCACAGCCGAAGACGTGGTGTTCAGCGTTAATCGCGCGAAACAGCCGAACTCGGACATGAAAGAGCTGATCAACTCGATCGTCGAGGTGCGTGCAGTTGATGACCACACGGTCGAGATTGTGACGGATGGGCCGAACCCGATCCTGCCGGCGAACCTGACGGATCTGTTCATCATGGATAAGGGATGGACCGAGGCGAACAATGCCGTCGACGTTCAGGACTTTGAAGGTGGTGAGATCACTTTCGCGACCACCAATGTAAATGGCACCGGCCCTTACAAACTTGTCAGCCGCGAGCCTGACGTGAAAACGGTCATGGAGCGGAACGAGGACTACTGGGGGCGCGATCAGTTCCCTATGGCGATCAGCGAAATCATCTATACTCCGATCCAGAATGACGCAACCCGCGTTGCGGCGATGCTGTCGGGTGAGGTGAACTTCCTTCAGGATATGCCAGTGCAGGATCTCGGCCGGGTGAATGCCGTGGATGGGCTAGTCGTCAAACAAGCGCCACAGAACCGGGTAATCTTTTTTGGCATGAATCAGGGCGGAGATGATATCGACGCGGATAATGTCGATGGCAAGAACCCCCTCGCCGATGTACGCGTGCGTCAGGCCATGTCTAAGGCGATCAACCGCGATGCTATAAAGCAGGTGGTCATGCGCGGACAGTCGCAACCTGCCGGTATGATCGCACCGCCCTTCGTCAACGGATGGACCGCCGAGATGGACGGTGAAAGCAGCACGGATGTCGAGGGCGCAAAGGCCCTGTTGGCCGAAGCGGGCTATCCCGACGGGTTCTCGATCCGGCTAGACTGCCCCAATGACCGTTACATCAACGACGAAGGCATCTGTCAGGCTGCTGTCGGGATGCTGGGTCAGATCGGCATCACGGTGAATCTGGATGCCAAGCCGAAGGCACAGCACTTCCCGCTGATCACTGACGGAAAGACCGATTTCTACATGCTGGGCTGGGGCGTTCCGACCTATGACTCGGAATACATCTTCAACTTCCTGGTTCATGGCCGCGAAAGCGATATTGGCACGTGGAACGGCACCGGTTACGACAATGATGAGCTGGACGCCAAGATCAAGTCGCTGGCGTCGAACACCGATCTTGTCGCGCGCGATCAGGATATCGCCGAGATTTGGCGTGTGGTGCAGGACGAACAGCTGTATATCCCGATCCACCATCAGGTGCTGAACTGGGGCATGGCAGAAAATCTGGACATCAACGTTGATCCCGAAGATCAGCCAATGGTCAAACATTTCGGCCTGAATTAAGAAACGTGGCGGGCCTCGGGATGCGAGGCCCGCCACCAAAAAGTGGGAGCTATCATGAAACGTCTGACCACTGCCGCGCTTTTGGGCGCGCTTGCCTTACCTGTAGCAGCTGAAGAATTCACCTTTGCCGTCACAACAGACCCGCAGACGATGGATCCTCATGCGGTTAACTCTGCCCCTGTGCTGGGTTTTCTGAACAATGCCTACGAAGGGCTTGTTCGGCGGGGCAAGGATATGACCATCGAACCGGCGCTTGCGACCAGTTGGGAAACCATCGGTGACGGCGCGGGCTGGCGGTTCAAGCTGCGCGAGGGTGTAACGTTTCATGACGGGTCCGAGTTTAACGCGGATGATGTGATTTTCTCGTATCAACGCGCTTCGGACGAGAGTTCAGACACCCGCAGCTGGTTTGCGCCGGTCCGCGAGGTGGTGAAAGTCGACGACTACACCATTGATGTCATGACCACCGCGCCCAACCCGATCTTCCCGGACAGCATCGCCAACTGGATGATCATGGACAGCGGCTGGGCCGAGGCGAACGACGCAGCGCTGCCCGACAAAGAGGCCGGCAACTACGCGACACTGAACGCAAACGGCACCGGTGCGTTCCGTATCACCGCGCGTGAGCCGGGCCTGCGCACCGTGCTGGAACCTTTCGATGGCTGGTGGGGCGACGCGGAACACAACCTGACACGTGCCGAACTGGTGCCCATCCAGAACCCGGCGACCGCGCTGGCGGCGCTTTTGTCCGGGGATGTGGATTTCATCAATCCCGTGCCCATTCAGGATGTCGCGCGGTTGGAAGGCAATCCAGATGTGAAGGTCATTCAGGGCATCGAAGCGCGTGTTATCATGTTGGGTTTTGACCAGCAGGCAGGCGCCAGCGAAGCCGGGCAAGGCGGATCCGACATCTTCAGTGACACGCGCGTACGCGAGGCGGTTGCCAAGGCGGTGAATGTACCGGCCATCCTGAAGACCATTATGCGCGGCAATGCCGAAGCGGCAAGCCAGTTGGTCAGCCCGGCGATGCGAGGGTATTCTGCGGCGAACGCAGACCCTTATGCTTATGATGCTGAAGGCGCGAAATCCCTGCTGGCTGAGGCTGGCGCAGAGGGGGCCGAGGTCAGCTTTAAGTGTTCTAACAATCGGTATCTGAACGACGAATCCGTCTGCCAGGCGATCACCGCGATGCTGACGCAGGTTGGATTAACTGTGACGCTCGACGCGATGCCGGTGCAGAATTATTGGCCGGAACTGCGCGCCGACAATTTCGACATGTATCTGCTGGGCTGGTCGCCCGGCACATTTGATGCCGAACATCCCGTGCGCTTTCTCGCCTCGACCCCGAACGAGGAAAAGAAGCTGGGATCGTGGAACTTTGGCGGCTATTCCAACGCCCGCGTGGATGAATTGCTGCCGATGATCCAGTCCGAGATTGATGAGCCCAGACGTCAGGCCATGCTGGATGAGGTCGCGGGTATTCTGCAGGATGACGTGGCCTATGTGCCGCTCTATGTCCAGCCGCTGGTCTGGGGTGCACGCAGCAATATCGAGCTGACACAACGGCCCGACAACTTCTTCCTTCTGCGCTGGGTCACGGTCAACTAAATGCTTTCATACATTATCAGGCGTGTAGCCCAGTCGGCGCTGGTTCTGTTCGTCGTGGGCCTTGTCGCCTTTTCCATGTTCCGCTTTGTTGGCGATCCGATCGACAATATGCTGGGGCAAGAGCGGACCATGGAAGACGTGGAACGCCTGCGCGCTCAACTTGGCCTCGATCAGCCGTTTCCGGTGCAATATGTGAAATTCCTGCAGGAGGCGGCACAGGGGAATTTCGGCGTCAGCTTCCGGCAGGGCCGTGCGGTTGCGGAAATCCTGGCCGAGCGTGCTCCGGCCACGCTGGAACTGGCACTGGTCTCAGCCGTGTTTGCCATTGTTTTGGGCATCGCCCTGGGTGTGTTTACAGCAATCCGACGAGACGGGTTGGCGGCGAACTTCATCATGTCGGCCTCACTGATCGGAGTATCCCTGCCCACCTTCCTGATCGGCATATTGCTTATCTATATTTTCTCGGTCGAGCTTGGGTGGCTGCCCAGCTTCGGGCGCGGAGAGGTTGTGGATCTGGGCTGGTGGAACACCGGGCTGCTGACCAGCAGCGGACTTAAAGCCTTGATTCTGCCCGCAATCACGCTGGGCCTTTACCAGATGACCCTGATCATGCGGCTGGTGCGGTCCGAAATGCTGGAGGTGCTCCGACAGGACTACATCCGCTTTGCCCGTGCCCGCGGTCTGGGCGACCGGACCATCAACTTTCGCCACGCGCTTAAGAACACAATGGTTCCTGTCATCACGATTATCGGCCTGCAGCTGGGGGCAATCATCGCCTTCGCGATCATTACCGAGACAGTGTTTCAGTGGCCGGGCCTCGGCCTTCTGTTCATCAACGCGATCCAGTTTGTGGATATTCCTGTCATGGCAGCTTACCTGATGATGATCTCGGTCATCTTCGTCACCATCAACCTTGCGGTCGACATCCTCTATGCCTTCATCGACCCGCGCCTGAGGGTCAGCGCATGAGCCTTATGACGCGCATTCTGAACAGCGATCAGTTCTACGCCTTTCGCCGGTCGCCCGTGGCTATGGTGTCGGCCACTGTGGCGTTTATCCTTATCCTTGCCACCATCCTTGCGCCGCTGATTGCGCCGACAAACCCATTTGATCCGTCGAGCCTCAATCTGATGAACGGATTCACCCCGCCGATGGAGCCCAATGCCTTTACCGGGGAAAGCTTCCTGATGGGCACGGACGATCAGGGGCGTGATGTGTTCTCGACAATCCTCTACGGAATGCGAATCTCGCTGTTTGTCGGGGTGGCGGCCGTTCTGTTCGCGATGGTGCTGGGGATCGTTCTGGGCTTGCTGTCGGGCTATTTCGGCGGCTGGACTGAAACGATCATCATGCGCACGGCCGATGTGCAGCTGACTTTCCCGTCGATCCTTCTGGCCATGCTGATCTTTGGTATCGCCAAAGGTGTCACGCCGGTTGAGTATCGTGACCAGATGGCAATCTGGGTGCTGATCCTCGCCATAGGCCTGTCCGACTGGGTGCAGTTCGCCCGGGTCGTCAGGGGCGCGACACTGGTCGAAAAAAACAAGGACTATGTCGCCGCCGCGCGTATTATCGGACAGCGCCCGCTGACGATTATGCTGCGACACATCCTGCCCAATGTGCTGTCACCGGTGCTGGTGATCGCAACGATCTCATTGGCGCTGGCGATCATTGCCGAGGCGACGCTCAGCTTTCTGGGCGTTGGCGCGCCCCCCACGCAACCCTCGCTGGGGACGTTGATCCGCATCGGGCAGGGTTTCCTGTTCTCGGGCGAGTGGTGGATCCTGTTCTTCCCGGCCTGCACCCTGCTGGCGCTGGCGCTGAGTGTGAACCTGCTGGGCGACTGGCTGCGCGACGTTCTGAATCCGAGGCTGAAATGACCGATCCCGTTCTTTCGATCCGCAACCTGACAGTGGAAATCCCGACCCGCCACGGCATTTTCAAGCCCGTAGAGCATGTGACCTACGACCTACACCCCGGTGAAATCCGCGGAGTTGTTGGCGAAAGCGGTGCTGGCAAATCCATGACCGGCAACGCCGTGATCGGCCTGCTGGACCCTCCGGCCCATGTGTCCGAGGGCGAGGTCTGGCTAAACGGCCGCAGGATCGACGCGCTTGATGCAGAGGACAAGCGCAGAATCCGGGGAAAAGAGATCGGAATGATCTTTCAGGACCCGCTGACCTCGCTCAATCCACTGTTCACAGTGGGTCAGCAACTGGTCGAGACCATTCAACTGCATCTGGGTCTGTCTGCGTCAGAGGCGAAAAAGCGGGCCATTGCGCTGCTGGATCGCGTCTCCATCCCGGACCCGGCGGACCGGTTCAATCAGTATCCGCATCAGTTTTCCGGCGGGATGCGGCAGCGGGTCGTGATTGCCCTGGCGCTGTGTACCGAACCCAGTGTTCTGATCGCGGATGAACCCACAACAGCCCTGGACGTGTCCGTTCAGGCGCAGGTACTGGACCTGATCAAGGAGCTGGCAAAGGCACGTCAGGTGGGCGTCATCCTCGTGACGCACGATATGGGTGTTATCGCTGACACCACTGATACGGTCACAGTCATGTATTCCGGCCATGTGGTCGAAAGCGGTACCACCGATCAGATCCTCGGCGCGCCCACGCATGACTACACCAAATCGCTGATTGCCGCGGTGCCGCGACCTCATGCCAAAGTAGAACGCTTTCCGCTGGTCAGCTATGGCGAGCGGGAAAGAACCTTCAAGATTGATGATCTGGCGGCGCATTGGGACAAGACCGATTTGTCAAAGTCCGGCAAGCTGCTTGAAGTCGAGAAGATCACCAAGACGTTCCTACAAAAGGGCGGGCTGTTGCCATCGCAGCGCCGCTATTTCACCGCCGTCGATCAGGTCAGTTTCGACATTCGGGATGGTGAGGTTTTTGGCCTTGTTGGCGAAAGCGGCTCTGGCAAGTCCACTGTCGCGCGGATGATAGGCACATTGTACCCCGTTGACGGTGGCCGAGTATTCTTTGACGGAGAAAACGTGACCGCCATGGGCGCAGACGCCCTGCAAGCCTATCGCCGCCAAATTCAGATGATCTTTCAGGACCCTTTTTCCAGCCTCAATCCACGCATGAGGGTCGGGGATCTGGTGGCCGAACCAATCCATCATCACAAAATTCTGCCCAAGCCCGCCATCGAACCGCGTGTGCGCGAATTGCTTGACTGGGTTGGGCTGGCCAAGGATGCGTGGCGCAAGTATCCCCATGAATTTTCCGGCGGGCAGCGTCAACGCATTTGTATTGCGCGTGCACTTGCAACGCAGCCTCGTTTTCTGATCTGCGATGAACCGACCAGCGCCCTGGATGTGTCCATTCAAGCGCAGATTCTAAACATCCTCAAAGACCTGCAAGATCACCTCGGTTTAACTATGCTCTTTATCAGCCACGATCTTCCGGTTGTGCGTCAAATGTGTGATCGGGTGGGCGTGATGCGTCATGGCAAACTGCTTGAGGTTCAAGAGACGGACGCGTTGTTTGCAGCTCCAGAGCATCCGTACACACGGGAACTCTTGGATCTGATGCCCCGGCTAAAGCAATTGGCATAGCCTTACCGAGTTACTCTTACATCGGCTTTTGCAGAAACACCTGGCCTGAGACGCGAAGGCGCGCGTGATCGACGGTAGCCAGGCAACAAGTCCTGACCTGCTGAGGTCTAGGTTTCTCGCCGATTACACTGGGACTACATTTGTAGCCCTGGATAGATCGGACAAAATCTCGGGGCCATCGCTGCGCAGCATCACAATCTCTTCCAGGCGGACACCAAACCGTTCCGGAAGATATATGCCCGGCTCGATGGAAAATACCATGCCTTCCTCCAGCACCGTCTCACTTGATGAGGTGATGTAGGGCGGTTCATGGGACTGGGTTCCCAATCCATGGCCTGTACGATGCACAAAATAGTCGCCATACCCTGCTTCAGTTATCACAGCACGCGCGACCGTATCCAGCACGTGGGCAGCGACACCGGGCTTTGCAGCGACCAATGCAGCTTGAACTGCAGCATCCACAATGCCGTGGATCTCTGAAAACCCGTCGGGTTCGGTTCCGATGACCGCCATACGCGTGATATCAGAGACGTAACCGTCGAGCTCTGCACCGATGTCAATCAGCACTGCATCGCCCTCATTTAGTATGGCGTCACCGGTCTGGTGATGCGGAAACGCGCCGTTGCGGCCAGCGCCGACAATGGCAAAGCCCAGCCGGGCGTTTTGAGCGGCGAAACTCTGTTCAACAATCTCCGCTACGTCGCGCTCGGTCATGCCCGGACGAATGGCCGCCCACGCTGCCTGCATGGCGATATCTGCAGAATGCGCGTTGCGTTTCAGAAGCCCGTATTCCTCGGCGTCCTTGCGCATGCGCAGGGCGCCAATTGTGGTGTCGGTGAAACTGCGCGCGGCATTCACAAGGCGATCCTGCACGAGTGCCGCGTGATCTGCACGCATGGCTTCATCCAGAACAATTGATTCCGCCTCTTCGGCCCCCAGATAGGCCAACAGCCGCTCAAAGGCCTGATGTGGACCATCAGCATCAGCCCATTCAAAGAAAGGCAGATCTGTTTGAGCGCGCGCGCTGCCGGCCTCAAGGGCTGGCATGAGAAAGGCGACTTTGCTTTTTGAGACACAGGCCAACAGAGCGCGTTCATCCGCATGCGGGCGCACATCAAGCAGCCAAGCCATGTGTGCGCCGGGCGCGAGAACGGTCAGGTCAGTGCCCGTCTCGCGCATACGATTCTGTAGTCGTTGAATGCGGCTCATGCGGTCCTCTCTTGCGTCAGGGTGTCGAAAGCTTGAAGCAATTCACTCCGAGCGCTTTCAACGAGGTTTTCCAAGTTGGTGACACACTCCGGGTCGAAATGACCGGCTTTGTCCAGGATGTTGACGGTTCCGCGCACCCGCGTGCCATCGCTGACAGGTATGTTGATCGCCGCCTCACATCCCAGGGCATTGATCAGCGCATGATCAGAAAAGTAGAGCGCAAACGCATCAGTGCTGTTGGCCACGAAGGTCTGGCCCTCTTCAAGCACGAGGCGTGACCAGTTGTTTGGCGTCATCGGCTTGGTGCCGGTGACAGGGTAGTCGGTTGGATGAGAGGTATAAGCGCGCCAGGCCACCCCTTCTGCGCGATTCAAAATAGTAATGGTGAAAAGCCGTGCGCCGCAGGCCGTCTGTGCAGATGCGTGCAGGGCTGCAAAAAAATCTGAGGGGGTCATGTAATAGCTCTTTCATCCCCGGGCACGCGCGGCGCCCGGGGTTTTGATCTTAGTCTTTGTCGACGAGGCGGTAATAGACGTAATCCGCATTCGCGCCATTTACATAGCCCGAGACATCATCAGCCATTGCAACCTGTTTCACCGCCTGGAACATGATCACAAAAGGGGCTTCGTCCTGCATGGATTTCTGCAGCTCGACATACATCTGATTGCGGATTTCCGGGTCTTGTTCCGCCAGGGCCGCCTTGGTCTTTTTGTTCACATCCTCTGGCGGCATCCACGCGTTTCGCCATGTGGTCGTCGAGACATATTTGTCATCCGCATTGTCCGCGTTATACGCAAAGGCCTTGGCGTTGGAATGCGGGTCCATGAAGTCCGGCCCCCAATACAGCAGCATGCCCTGATGGGTGCGCGCACGATACTTGGTGATCACCTGAGCGCCCGTGCCCGGAAGAATTTCAAAGTTGATACCGGCGGGCGCAAAGGTCTGCTGCAGGCTGGCCGCCATATCGGTGAATGGCGCCGCGTTGATCACGTCCAGTTCGATCGTCAACGGCAGCTCTACGCCGGCCTCTTCCAGAATAGATTTGGCTTTTTCGGGGTCGTAGCTGAATGGAGTATCGGTGAGCGCGCCCGGGAAACCTTCGGGCCAGAAAGCTTGGTGCACTTCCATCTGACCTTTTAGGAAACTTTCCGCCATCCCGTTATAGTCCACCAGATAGCGAGAGGCCTCCCACAGCGCGGGGTTTGTCAGAGGCTCGTGTTTCTGGTTGAAGCTGAACCAATGAACGGCCGTTTGCGGGTAGGTTTCAACCTTTATGTCCGCGTTGCCGGACAGGCCTGCGATTTGATCCGGTGTCAGGTTTTTCGCCATGTCGACATCGCCGGTTTCCAAGAGCAAGCGTTGAGTTGCGGCTTCGGCGACGTGGCGGATCATGACGCGTTCGATGTCCGGGGCGTCATTCCAATAATTGTCGTTGGCCTGCAGCATCAGCATTTCACCCGGCGCGTAACGTGCCAATGTGAACGGGCCGGTGCCCGCACTGTTTTGGTTCAGCCAGGCATGACCCATGTCACCGTCAACTTCGTTGGCCATGACGGTTTCGATGTCGACAATGGCAGCGGGGCGCGCGGCCAATACGTTCAATACAAAAGACGGCGCAAGCGTGCCGGACCAGCGCACAGTTACGGTGTTTCCGTCAACGGTGACCATCTCGTCAAGGTTATCCGCAGACCAGCCGAGGTTCTCAAGGATAAACGCCGGCGCTTTCTGCAGCACTAGAACGCGCTTCCAGCTTTCAAAAACGTCAGAGCCTTTCAGGGCATTCCCAGACGAGAATTTCACGTCATCGCGCAGCTCAAAAGTTACGATTTTTGCAGCGGCGTCGACGTCCCAGCTCGCCGCCAGGCCGGGGGCGAGTTTCGTGGTGTCTTCGGCGTCGTACTGCACCAGTTGATCGTAGGTGTTCGCGACATATTCGCCAGAGCTGAACTCGTAGGCCGACGCCGGATCAATGGTGACAATGTCATCGATATTCTGGGCAATAACCAGTGCGTTGGATGGTGTTTCAGCGATCGCCGACGACGTGGACAGAGCAATAAGACTGACCGCAAGGGCCCTAGTCAGATTTGGAAAATGTTTCATGGGACTCTCCTGTTGGTATTGTTATGTGCTGTCGCGGCTGGCTTTGGGGCCTCGAAACCGGGGCGAGGTACCCGTCCAGAGCAGCTTGGCCGGACCCCTGCCCACGTTTGAAAATGCATGTGGGGTATCCCCCATGAAATGCATGCTGTCGCCCGCGCGCAGAATGAACGGCGTGCCATCCAGGGTCTGTTGCAGGGTACCTTCCAGCACAAGGACCAGTTCTTCGCCTTCATGTGCGGTAATTTCAGACGTATAGCCTTCGGGGACATGCACGATCAGGGTCGAGATTATCCCGCCGGGCAAAGCGGTCGAGACGTGCTCGTAGGACAGAGAGGAATCGGCCAGTGCAAACCTTGGCCGCTCGCCTTCACGGGTCACACTGTCCGATGGCCTTGGCGTCGAGACGAAAAAGTCCACATCCACCCCCAGATTGGCGGCAAGGCTGGCCAACGTGCCCAGGCTGGGCGTGGCCTTATCACGCTCGACCTGACTGAGAAAACCGACCGAAATCCCCGATTGATCTGCAAGCGCCTGCAATGTCAGCCCGGCTTTGCGACGCAAATCCCTGATCCGGCCACCAAAGGCAGGAGGCTTTACTTGGGCGGGTTTCGTGGACAGTTCGGACATGCAGTCTCCAATATTTTTTTCACGCTAGTAAAGAAATTTTGATGAGTCAAAAATTTTTGCTATAGCGGGTAAAACGGGAGTGAATTTTGAACCGCACCTATGCTGTCCTGCAATTTGTGTTGACCCTGGTGGTAACCTTTTTGGGGTTGCTGGCAATTACATTTGTGATTGGCCGCGTCGTGCCGATCGACCCGGTCGTGGCCGTGGTCGGGGATCGCGCCAGCATTGAAACCTACAACGCCACAAAAGAAGCGATGGGGCTGGATGATCCGCTCGCGGTTCAGTTCTTTCGCTATGTGGCGCAGGTGCTTCAGGGCGATCTGGGCAGTTCGGTATCAACCGGGCGCCCGGTGGGCGAGGATCTGGCACGGGTCTTTCCCGCCACCTTTGAGATGGCCACCTTGGGCATTCTGATCGGTGTCGCGCTCGGCGTGCCAATGGGTGTTTTTGCAGCCGCACGACAGGGTCGGTTGGCGGATCAGGTCATTCGCGTCGTAGGGCTCGCCGGTTATGCAATTCCGGCCTTCTGGCTGGGACTGGTTGGACTGGTTGTATTTTATGCCAATCTGCGTTGGGTCGGCGGCCCCGGCCGGATTGACTTTTTCCTGGACGGCATGGTGCCGACAAAAACGGGTCTGTTGCTGCTGGACAGCGCGCTTGACGGCAACTGGGAAGCCTTCCGCAGCGCCTTTTCACATATAATCCTGCCCTCAGTCATCCTGGGCTTTTTTGCTCTGGCCTATATCTCGCGCATGACGCGCAGTTTCATGCTCGAACAGCTGGGTCAGGAGTTCATTACGACAGCCCGTGTCAAAGGTGTACCGGAACGGCTGATCCTGTGGCGGCATGCCTTTCGCCCGATCCGCGTACAGCTGATCACGGTAATCGGCCTCAGCTATGCAGGGTTGCTGGAGGGATCGGTGATGATTGAAACCGTCTTTAGCTGGCCGGGCATTGGCAATTACCTGACGACGGCTTTGCTGAACGCCGACATGAATGCGGTGCTCGGGGCGACATTGGCAATTGGTGCGGTTTTTGTTGGCATCAACAAGGGGTCCGACGCGCTGTACCGCCTGCTGGATCCGAGGGCGAAAGCATGATGACCCGCGATTGGCTGCTATCTGACGATCCGGAAACACGGCTGCAGGCGCGGCTTGGCGTCAGCTATCGACTGGCGCGCGACCTGCTGCGCAATCCGCTTGCGACCATCGGCTTGCTGATCATTCTGGCGCTGATTGTGATTGCCGCGCTCGCCCCGTGGCTGGCGCCCTATTCGCCGGTCGAGGGCGACCTGACGAACCGTCTGCAGCCGCCGTCACAGGCCCACTGGATGGGCACGGATGAACTGGGCCGGGATATCCTGTCCCGTGTTATTTATGGCGCGCGCATCACGCTGATGATCGTCATACTCGTCGCCGTGATTTCGGCCCCGCTGGGCCTGCTGATCGGTACGGTTGCAGGGTATTTCGGCGGTTGGGTCGACCGCATTCTGATGGGACTGACGGATATTTTCCTGTCTCTGCCACGGCTGGTGCTGGCGCTTGCTTTTGTCGCGGCCCTTGGACCCGGCATTGAAAACGCAGTCATTGCAATCGCGATTGCGGCTTGGCCCGTTTATGCACGGATTGCCCGCGCCGAAGTGCTGACGTTTCGCAATGCCGAATTCCTGGATGCGATCCGTATGCAGGGGGCGTCACGGCCGCGCATCATTGTGCTGCACGTGATGCCTTTGTGCCTGTCATCGACGATTGTGCGGGTCACGCTCGATATGGCGGGCATCATCCTGACCGCTGCAGGGCTCGGCTTTCTTGGGCTGGGCGCGCAACCGCCGTTGCCTGAATGGGGCGCAATGATCTCGCGCGGGCGGTCCTTTATTCTGGACCAGTGGTGGGTCGCGACCATGCCCGGCTTTGCGATTGTGATTGTGTCCCTGGGCTTTTGCCTATTCGGCGACGGTTTGCGCGATGTGCTTGACCCTAAACAAAGGAACCGGGGATGAGCTTGCTGTCGGTCAAAAACATGCGCGTGACCTTCCCAACGGACCACGGCCCTGCCGAAGTTGTGCGCGGCCTGAGCTTTGATCTGGGGCGTGAGAGACTGGGGATCGTGGGCGAAAGCGGGTCCGGAAAATCCATGACAGGGAAGGCGATCATGGGCCTGGTCCCCCGCCCCGGTCAGGTCAGCGCGGATCGCCTGTCTTTTGAAGGCAAAGACCTGCTGGCGCTGTCGCCCGAAGAGCGACGCAGCCAGCGCGGCACCGCAATGTCGATGATCCTGCAAGATCCGAAATTCAGCCTCAACCCGGTGATCAGGATTGGCGACCAAATCGAAGAGGCCCTGGCAGTACATGGCAAATGGTCCAAACGCGACCGCCGCTCAAAAATGATCGAGGCATTGCACGCCGTACAGATCAACGACCCCGAGCGCGTCGCACGCCTGTACCCCCACGAGGTATCAGGCGGAATGGGGCAGCGGGTCATGATTGCGATGATGGTTGTGTTGGAACCCGCCCTGATGATCGCGGATGAGCCGACAAGCGCGCTGGATGTCTCTGTAAGGGGTCAGGTGCTTTCAATTCTGGACAATCTGGTCGCCAATCGGGGCATGGGGCTGATCATGATTTCGCATGATCTGAACATGGTGGCACGATGGTGCGACCGTATCTTGGTGATGTATCAGGGCGAAATTGTTGAAGAGCTGGCCTCTGGTGAGCTATTGAACGCGCGCCATCCCTATACCAAAGGACTTGTGGCCAGTCTGCCGACCATTGATGAGAACCGCAACCGATTGCCGATTTTGGATCGGGGGGCGCTATGATTTCCGTCAAAGATCTTTGTGTCAGCTTCAGCGGCACGCCTGTGTTGCAGGATGTGACGTTTGATGTCGCGGCTGGTGAAAGCTTTGCCCTGGTAGGAGAGTCCGGGTCCGGAAAATCGACCATATTGAAAGCACTTGCCGGGCAGGTGGCCCATTTCACGGGCGCGCTGCAGCTCGCCCATGGTGCTGCAGGGCAACGCCCGTTGTCAGCGCGTGACAGGGCACGCCAGGTTCAGATGGTGTTCCAGGACCCATATGGCAGCTTGCATCCGCGTCGAACCATTGACGACACGCTGAACGAACCGCTGGTGATCCATGGCGTTCAGGACAGAGACAAGCAGGTTCTGGCGATGCTCGACGCCGTTGGCCTGCCGCGGCGCTTCAGATTTCGCCTGCCGCACCAACTGTCGGGTGGCCAACGTCAACGCGTCGCCATCGCCCGCGCCTTGATGCTGCAACCGCCCATCTTATTGCTTGATGAGCCGACAAGCGCGCTGGATGTAAGTGTGCAGGCCGAAATCCTCAACTTGCTCAAATCATTGCGCGAAGAAAAACAGCTGACTTTCCTGCTGGTCACACATGATCTACCTGTTGTCAGTTTTCTTTGTGATCGTCTGGCAATTCTGAGGTCGGGCCGTATCCAGGAAACTGCTGCAGTCAACTTGCTGAAAGCAGGGAAACTGTCTTCCGACTACGGACAGGAACTCTTTCGGCGATCTGTCGAAGGGTAGCGGCCCGCACTATGCACAAGTTTCGTCTTGTGAATTTCGACACCAGCGTCCGTCAGTCTAAACTTCGGGCATCTTCGAACCAATGCCTACGAGCGGATTGAAGCGCCGGCAGCATTGCCAATTACGCCAGCTAAAGCAAACGCTGAGTCGTCATCAGCGCGCTTATCTAACTGTTGTTTATGTCTGCGTTTGTGAACGAGGGTGCCAATTGATCGGTAAGGCTGTTGAAGTTGCAGGTATGGATGTTAAACCCGATTTGTCCAGCAGAGTGTAGTCAACATGCCTGGAATGTTGGGCGTAATTCTCTTTTTTGCCGGAACTGAACCACATGACACAAGCCCGTACGATACCTCTGGAGGACGCTGTCCGGTTAGGCGTGTCGCATTTCAACAAAGGCGACTATCGGGCGTCAGAGGCAGTTTTTTCCAACATCGTTCAGGCCGCTCCGCAACACGCATTGTCACACCAGATGCTTGGCTTGATTGCCTTTCGTTCCGGCAAAATCGAAGACGCGGTGCTCGCAATGGCCGAGGCCGTGCGCCTTCAGCCGAACGATGCAAGCTTTCTTGCAAACTTCACCGAGATACTGCGCTCGGCTGCAAGACTAGAGCAGGCCGTGGAAATGGGGTTAAGGGCTGTTGCCCTTTCTCCGGGCAATGCCGCGGCTCATTCCAACCTGGGCCTTGCATATTATGATCAGGGCAATCTGGCTGAGGCCGAAGCCTCGCAAAACCGGGCTTTGGCCCTGGATCCGGAATTCGACCGGGCCTTGAACAACCTTGGCAGTGTTGCAAGGGACCAGGGTGACAGAAAGAAAGCGGCAGTATTCTATCGGAAAGCTTTGGAGATCGCACCTGGCTCTGCTGAAACCGTCAATAATCTGCTTTCGGTTCTGATCGAGGATGAAGAACTCCAGGCGGCGCGCGCGTTTGCCGAGACGCAGTTGAAACATTTTCCGCAAGATGCAGAGCTTTACCGGAATTTCGGCCGAATTTTTCTGCTGGACAGTGATTTGGACAAGGCCGAAAGCACCTTTCGCAACGCGATCACCCTGGATCGAGACAAAGCGGACAGCTATGTTGGCCTGTCGCAGGTTCTGTTCGAAAAGAACCATCCAAAGCTTGCCCTTATCGAGGCCGAGCAGGCGGTGCGCCTTGATCCTGACTCGGCAACGGCCATTCACCAGCTTGCTTTGGTCACTGCCCATCTCGGCGATATCGACAGCGCGGTTGCGCATTATTTCAAAGCCATCGAGTTGAAACCCGACATGGCGGCCAGCCGTCTGGCGCTGGGGCATCTCGAGCTGGAGCAGGGCAACTCTGAGGGGGCCCGCGCGCATTTTGAACATGCCGCCGAACTGGATGGCGACAATCTGAACGCCCTGATCGCGCTGTCCAAACTGGAAAAGGCGACACCGGACAGTGCCGTGTTCAAGGCCCTTCAAAGGAAAATACCCGAGGCCACCGGGATGCTTCCGCAGAAAGCGATCGCATTTCACTTTGCGATCGGGGAATGTTTCGAACACCTGAAAGACTATGACCAAGCGTTTCGTCACTTTGACACCGGCGCGGGGTTAAAGCGGAAACTGATTGACTACGATGCCGATGATTTGGACCAGCTGACGGGGTCCATGATCGATGCCTTTGACGCCCGGATGATCGATCGCCTTCGGGCTTGCGCAAATGACAGTGCCCGCCCGATTTTTGTCGTTGGCATGCCGCGTTCCGGCACAACGATGACCGAATCCATTCTGAATGCGCATCCCAGCGTGTTTGGGGCCGGTGAGCTGAACGATCTGCAACATCAGTTCGGCAAGGTAGGCGACCGGCAAACAGAGGTGCCCCAGGCACTCGTCGCGCTTTCAGATGCTGATTTGAAACGTCGTGCTGACAGCTATGTTGGTGTTCTGGAACAACACGCACCTGAGGCGCCACATGTTGTGGACAAGATGCCGGCGAATTTTCAGCTGATTGGGCTGATCCATGGCATCCTGCCCAACGCCAAGATTATTCACGTTGCGCGCAATCCCTTTGACACCTGCCTGTCCTGCTATACCAGACTGTTCGAGCGCAGCCAGTTGCACAGCTATGATCTGATCGAGCTTGGGCGGTATTTCAACAACTACGTCCGCCTCATGGACCATTGGCAACGCACTCTGCCCTCAGATGCATTCATAACCCTGCACTATGAACGGCTTGTCGACGACCTGGAACACGAAGCGCGCCGGATGATTGCGCATTGCGGGCTGGACTGGGATGACGCCTGTCTGGATTTCCACAAATCCAAGCGGCGTGTGCGCACGGCAAGCGTTCAACAGGTTCGCAAACCTCTGTACAGCTCGTCAAAAGCCAAGTGGCGCAACTATGAAACGCAGCTGCAGCCCCTGATCGATACGATTGGTGACACTGCAATCCGGTTTTGAGCGACGCCGCCAGTACGAAAAAGGCCGGTCCACAGACTGGCCTTTGGAGCAGTGCTTTGCGTCGCTCAGCGACGGACTAGAACCGCCATTCGTATGATGCCCAGATCGCCTGTGTCGACACATCTGCGCCCAAGGTCGACCGGGCCTCAAGGTTCAGGACCCCGCCATGATCAAATACCTTTTGATAGCTCAAACCAAGCTCGCCAAAGGTCTCTGCCCCGCTGCCGCCCGAGGCCAAAAGCAGCGTATTGCCGAACACCGTTACATCCACAGCAGATGGCGCATCCGCATCACGATGAACGGCGGCAAGCGATGCCGACAGTGTTCCGTCTGCCAGAGAAGTCGCATAGCGCCCGCCCAGCCGCGTTTCAGTGAATGAGACGTCACGCTCTCCGACCGTTGCATTGGCGGAGGTGCCGGTTTCCGTGTACCCATCCAAATCCTGCCGGCCATAGAGGAAACTCGCCTGTGGCGTGAACACAGCACCGTTTTGCAGCGCATAGTCCCGCTGCGCCGCCACCAAAGCCGTGAACATGTCACTGGAATAGTCCCCAATTGCGTCAGAGCCGCTGACCGAGCGGGTCTCGGTGTGGTCGAACTGACCATAGCCCAACCCAAAACTCAGATCGGCAAAGCCGAAGTTCTGGGCGACGATGCCGCTGAAATAGACACCTGTTGTGTCGAATGAGGCCACGCCGAAAGTACCGTTGTTCTCGAGGTAGCTGGCCCCAAGCCCAAATCGCAGGCCCGCGCCCAGGTCACGCGTCACGCCGGCACTGACACTCCACATATTCGAGGACAGCGCAGCCGTGTCGGCACTCGCGTCGGCGTCGCTTTGGCTGCCGCTGATCAGGAAATAAGGACGAACCCCTTCGATCGGGCCACTTCCGCTTGTACTCAGGACAGTCCGCTCACCGCTGTTGTTCAGATCAGGAGAGCCTTGCAGCTGACGGGCAAGGTCATAGGACAGGCCCGCAATCTCAAAGGATTGGTCCAGGTTCGGTTGCGCGTCATCCGCATCATAAGATGCGTAGACCGGCGCCGATCCCCCCTCACCGTCCACAAACCAGCCCTGGCCAGCCGAGGTGACGCTTGTGGTGAAATTGCCCTGCAAGGTGTCGTCATCCTGAAAGCGGTAGACACCTCGGCCCCCCACATGTATCAGGTTGACGTTGTGGTCGCTGACACGGATCAGCCCGTCGACGCTGGCCGTATTCTCGACATTCAGCGTGCCGCCCCCGTCGCCCAGAAATACGGCGTAGCTTTCGCCAGAGGACGTGGCCGCGATATCGCCGGTGACATTGACCGTGCCTTGCGCCGCTTCGACCCAAAGACCATAGGCGGATGCGGCAGAACCCTCGGCGGCGACCTGGATCGAACCGCTATGTGTCAGCACCGCGCCTGCCGAGAGCTGTTCGGCATGCAGACCATACGCGCTGGCGCTTCCATCCCCTGATACCGCAACGTTCAGGCTGCCGCTGTTTTCCAATGACCCGTAGACGTCATTGGCAGAAATACCCCATGCCTCGGCGTCCAAGACACCCTGGGTGATCGTATTCACGGTCACAGAACCGCTGTTGATGAACGACGCGCCGGTCAGGATATCGTTTGGCTCAATGCCAAATGCCTCAGCCTGCGCACTGTCATCGACATTCAGCAATACGCTGATGTTGCCCGCGCTTTGAAAGCTGCCTTCGACATCTGAGATATCGATCCCATAGGCCCCGGCAAAGAACATGTTCTGTGCCGCCGTTTGCACCCGGATCGCACCGGAATTTGAAAACGCGCCCGTGGCAGAGATATCGCCCAGGTCGATGCCATAGCCCTCGGCAAAGAAACCATCCTGCCCCTGCAGCGCAACCGAAACGTCTCCCTCATTGGTGAATGTCCCGTCGACGTCGTCTCCGGACAGGCCAAACGCGCCGCCGCCAAACGACCCGCCCGCCTCAGCCGCGACTGAGACCGTTCCGGAGTTTGCGAATGTGCCGCCGGCCTCGATCGCACCCATTTCAATCCCGGCAGCAAAGGCGGACGAAGATCCGGTGTTGCGGACGCTGACCTGGATGCTGCCTGAATTACTGACCCCACCGCTGATGTCGTCAATCTCAAGGCCAGCTGCGTCAGCCGAGGAACTGCCGGCCGCTGCAACCGTAATGGTGGCCGAGTTCTGGAACTGCCCCGAGACGTCGTCCATCTCGATACCATCTGCGAAAGCGAACTCACCTTCTGCGTAAACCTGGATCGACCCAGAATTTGTGACCTGCCCGGTGATGTCCTGCAGGTCTATGCCGTTGGCATGTGCCGACGATCCGCCCACAGCCTGAACCTGAATGCTGCCACTGTTTTCCAACGTGCCCGAAACATCGCGCAGGTTGATCCCTTCGGCAAACGCGCTGGTTCCATCAGCCGCAGCGGTAATCGTTCCGGTATTCGTCAACGTCCCCAAGAGGTCGCGACCACTGATACCAACCGCATAGGCAGATGAGGTTGCCGAGGTCGAAACGGTCAGGTTTCCGCTGTTCTGCAACTGACCCGAGATGTTGCCGACACGGATGGCCTGGACGCTGGCAGTGGTCGCGTTGTTGGCGTTGATGCCGATCGTTCCGCTGTTTTGCAGGAGGCCGGACACCGTATTGGCCGAGATACCCTGCACCCGCGCATCTGATCCGTCCGCAGTGATTGCGATCGTCCCGCTATTGGCCACGGATCCCGAGATGTTCGACATGCGAAAGCCGCTGGCCTCGATGCTGGAACCCTGCACGTTCATTCGGATGGTTCCCGAATTCGTCAGGTTGCCCGATACATCTCGCGCATCGATCCCATAGGCGGTTGCGTGGCTTGTGGCAGATACTGTCAGGTCCAGCGTACCCGAGTTGTTCAGAGTGCCCGCGACGCTGTGGGCGGTAATCCCATAAGCCTCGCCGCTCGAGGCGTTCTGAGCACTGACCACGATGTCTCCGGCATTGTCGACGACACCCGAGCCGCCAATATCCTGCACCAGAATACCCTGCGCCGTCGGGCTGCTGCCGGTCGCCGTGACGGTCATTGTCCCGCTGTTTTGCAGCGTACCCATCACATCACCGGCTTCGATACCTGTCGCGCTGGCGCCCGATGTAGAAAGCGCCGTAACCGTCAGCGTTCCGGTGTTCGACAGGTTCCCGCTGATGTCATCCACCTGAATGCCGCTTGCATTTGCGCTCCCGCTGGTGGCCTCTGCGCGGACGGCAATGCTGCCGCTGTTTGCAAGAGAGCCATCAATGCTGATCGCTTCTATTCCGCGTGCGCCCGCGTCAGTAACGCCGTCCACCCGAACGTCCAACGCGCCAGAATTCGTGACAGTTCCAAAAATATTGTCAAAATCCAAAGCGTCGGCATAGGCGCTGCTTGTCGTGGCCGTCGCCTGTACGGAAACGGAACCGCTGTTCACGAATGAGGCAGCCGCCGCCAGCTGACTGACATCAAACCCATCGACGGAAGCGCTTGAACCGGTCGCGACCCCGCTCAGCGCCCCGGTGTTATTCACGGAACCGGTAATATCAGCACTGCTGGTGATCTCGACGATATCAAAAAACGCACCGCCATCTGACGCGGTAACATCAACCGTCAGCGCTCCGCTATTCTCCAGATGACCTGAAAGCCCCAGAATTTCGATCACATCAGCACTGGCATGCGTGTTGCCGACGACCTGAAACCGGATCGCCCCACTGTTGGTCAGACTGCCGGAAAGATCGTTTATCTCGATACCGTCTCCGCTCGCGCTACCGGATCGACTGGTTGCGGCAACATCTATCGGGCCCGAGTTGATGACCTGACCCGCGGCCTGGTCAATCTGAATGCCGTCGACGCTGGCTGAAAAGCCATCCGTCTGCGCTGTGACGGTGATGCTGCCGGTGTTTGTCAGCGTCCCATCAACCTGTGTCGCACGGATACCGTCCGCCACGGCGCTACTGCTTGTGTCCACGTCAACGTCAATGGTGCCCGAGTTGGATAGCGTACCAATCACTGCACCCGTGCGGACGCCCGCAGCCGTACCAAAGGTCAAGGCAGAGTTTGCTATGCTGATTGTACCGGTGTTCTGCAAAGACCCGTCAACGTCCCCCTGAACATCGATACCTGCCAGGTTCGCGGAATCGCCTATTGCAGCGCCCATGGTGATTGTGCCCGAGTTCAGAACCGAACCGGACAGGTCGCCGTTTATGTCAATCGCGGCACGGGTCCGGTTGATCCCTTCCGGCGACGACAACAGCCCGTCATTGGTCAGGTCACTAGTGTAGTCCGGCACATTGACAACAACCAGCCCCGCGCCCGACAGCGGGTTCACAACGATCGACCCGGTACTTGTGATCGTGTGGTCTTCGTCCACCGCGCTCACCAAAGGTGCGGTCCGCGCGGTCGAGACAACCTCGGCACCGGCGCCGCCGACCGACAGCGCCGCAACCGAGACTGTGCCCCAGAAAAGCGATGGCGCAACGCTTGCCACCTTACCCTTGAATTTCGTCAAACGACCACCGCGCGCAATCGCGCGTTTCTTCTGCTCGGTCAGCATAAAACCCCATCTCACCTGGCTATGTTTCCATTCCCCGCGCCTTCGGTTTGCTCCGAAGTACGCTCGCATTGCGGCCCCCTTTTAGGCACGCGTCAGAAAGCGGTTAAAGGGTTAATAGAGGCAGGATTATGGCCGAAGCAGAGCTTTAGAACTTTGGTTTATGCCTTATTTTTATGGGCATTGTGCCATGTTGAGACTTGGCGCCTGCTATGACCTTGTTTCCCCTTCCAGAAACGCTTGAGACCTAGCCCGAACATCAGGCAACAGATCCACCATCGGTCAGATCTTCCAGCAGCGCGCTCAACAATTGCGCCTTGCCGGCATATCCGGATTTTTTGTAGATCGAATTGGTCTGCGCCTTGATGGTCCCTTCCTTGGCATTGCGGATTTCTGCCATTTCAGCTGTCGAGCAACCCTTGATCAAAAGCCGGGTGACATCTCGTTCGGCATCCGAAAAAGACCACTCTTCGAAATAGGCATTCAGGAGATCTTCGAACGCGCCGGAGGCCCGGGCAACCTTGTCCTCCAGCGTCTCCTGATAGCGACGCATTTTGAGCACCTCGTTGCCCAGCACCATGATCGCCCCAAACAACGACAGCATGATCAGGACCTCCCAGACGTGGATATCATCCCATTCGTCGATCCAGGCGACTCCCATTGCCTCGCCGATATCTTCAAACAGCATCACGCTGGCGCAAAACAGGGAGGCAAAGAAGGAGAAAGTCAGACGTTTTCTTGAAGGCATTGGTGGACCATAGTAGCTGAGATGTATCGAAGCTGCCTATGGAAAACCTGCAAGGCGCACAAGCCCATGAATACCCATACGACCCTTATTTGCTATGGCAAAGATAGAGGCCCATACCTGCTGCTCATCCTAAGAAGCTATGCCGCGTTGCAGTTTTTTTCCCGATAGACCGTCAACCGTCACGCAGCGGTTGAAAGCTGGTTCTGGCACCCCCAAATCGTCACCATCGGGTTCTTTCGGCGGAAACGCCGTGTGGGAAACGTCATAAACTTAAGTCAACAATTGCTGTTTTGCTTCTGGCGACCGGCATCCTCTGCGCATTTGGAGCTTTCGGCGTCGGACCGATGTCACTGATAGGAGGATTTGCCATGGAAAAAGAACTTAACTCGCTGATTGGAAACTTTAGCCTTGGATATTGCGCAAGCTATATCTGCAACTTGACGTTTTCGCCGAAAGAATCTGAAGCGTAGCCTCGGCTTTAGGCAAATGGGCTGGACCCTGTGCTGACTGTCGACTATGGGCCATATTGATGGCTTGCAGCCGAAAGAACCTCCGAACATATCGTCTAATTGCAGATTGTTACGTGCATCCGATTTCTCGCGCGGTGACATCTCGCACTCTTGTGGTCGTCTAGCGTAAATCACTGCAACTTACGAAAAGGCTGCATTTTTGAAAGCGGGGATTCACGCGTCGCGGTTGGTTCCGTCAACGAAACCCGGCCGCTCAGATCGTGGAACAACACTTGGGGACCAGTCGCGACGATTGGAAGCCATTTGCTTCGGCCTGCGCAATCGGGAATTACCGCTGGTTATAACCTAGGCTTTGCGTTTCTTGCCAAGCCGTTCCTGATTTGTGAGGCTTTCCCAAATGATGCAGGACGAACAATGAATATCTTATTCATCATGTATGACCAATTGCGCTTTGATTATCTGAGCTGCGCAGGCCATCGCCACCTTCAGACCCCTCACTTTGACCGCGTCGCAAAGATGGGTGTCCGTTTCACCAACGCCTATGTGCAATCGCCGGTCTGCGGCGCGAGCCGGATGAGCTTCTATACGGGGCGGTATTGTTCCAGCCACGGTGCGCAGTGGAACGGATTTCCTTTGCGCGTGGGTGAAATGACCATGGGCGATCACCTGCGCGAGCTGGGCATGCAATGCTGGCTGGTAGGTAAAACGCATATGCGGGTCGACACCAAAGGGATGGCGCGTCTGGGCCTTGCGCCGGACAGCATCGTTGGCGCCCGTCAGGCTGAATGCGGCTTTGATGTTTGGATACGAGATGACGGGCTTTGGGCCGAAGGCCCCGACGGGTTCTATGACTCATCGCGATCCCCCTACAACGAATACCTGAGATCAAAGGGGTATATTGCCGAGAACCCCTGGAGCGTGAACGCCAATGCGGGCATCGAGGATGGGGAAATCGCTTCGGGCTGGATGTTTCAGAACGCGGACAAGCCGGCCAATATCCGCGAGGAAGACAGCGAAACCCCCTGGTTGACGACAGAGACGCTCAAATTCATCGATCAGGCCGACGACCCCTGGTGCGCCCATGTAAGCTATATCAAACCGCACTGGCCCTACATCGTACCCGCACCATATCACAACATGTACGGCCCGGAGACCATTCAACCGGCTCTGCGCGACGCCAAAGAACTGTCACATCCACATCCGGTATTGGCGGCTTATCAGGGTGGGAAAATCGCGAAAGCCTTTCAGGACGATGACGTGCGCGCAAAGGTCATTCCGGCCTATATGGGGCTGATCAAGCAATGTGACGATCAACTGGGGCGGATCCTGGATCATCTGGAAGCCACCGATCGCCTGCAGGACACGATGATCGTTCTGACATCCGATCACGGCGACTATCTGGGCGACCATTGGCTTGGTGAAAAAGACATGTTTCATGATCCCTCGGTCAAAGTTCCGATGATCATCTATGATCCCCGTCCCGAGGCAGATGCCACCCGCGGACAAACCTGTGACGCCCTTGTGGAAGCCATCGACCTGTTACCGACCTTCGTTGAAGCCGCAGGCGGGATCGTGCCGGATCATATTCTGGAGGGGCTCAGCCTGTCGCCCCACCTACACGGCGAACCCAACGCGGCACGCAGCTATGTCATCAGCGAATACGACTACTCGGTCACGCCCTATTGCCAGCAGCTGGGACTGGAGCCGCGGGACGCAAGGATGTTCATGGTGTTCGACGGCCGGTGGAAGATGATCCATTTCGAAGGCGGTTTCCGCCCGATGCTGTTTGATCTGCAAAACGACCCGTCGGAGCTGACAGATCTTGGGGATTCGACCGCTCATGAGGTCGAGATTGAGCGACTTTATCAGCACCTTGCGCAATGGGGGCGGCGCCTAGCGCAGCGCGTCACGCGGTCGGACGACGATATCATCAATATGCGGGGCAAAAGCCTACGCAAAGGAATCCTACCTTTTCTCAAAGACGGGAGCGAAGTGCCGGAAGAACTGACCCGTGCCATGCGCGGGACCGCGCCGCAGGATTTTGTCTCAAAACCAGAGGACCCCTGAAATGACTATGTATGACACCGGCAGCCGCGCGCTGCAGGACCGCTATGGCGGTCGCAAAGTTGCGGATGCAATATGCGACAAGATTGGCAGCACCACGATCACCGATGAGTATCGCGCCTTTATCGAAGACTGCAGCTTCTTCTTTCTGGCAACGTCATCCGGCAACGATACCGATTGCTCGTTCAAGGGTGGCCCCAACGGGTTCGTACGGATCACGGTCCCGACACGCTGCTTTTGCCGGATTACGACGGCAACCGGATGTACAAATCTCTAGGCAACATCCAGCAGAATCCAAACGTGGGACGGCTGTTCATCAAATTCGATGCCGAAACCTCTGCGCGCTATCTGCGGGTGCGGATCAATGGCAAAACCACTTTGTTTGACGACCATCCTGAGATGAGCAGTTTCCCCGGTGCCAAACGGCTGATCGAGGTGAAAACGGACCACGTCTATCTGAATTGCGGGCGGTACATCCCTGAAATGGAAATGCTGAGCGAAAACCAGCATGTGCCAGCCGAGCGCAAAGAGGCCCCGGTGCCCAAGTGGAAGCTGCGGCCCGAGGATTTCACCCTCGTTGGAAATCATCAGGATCGTGCAATAGACCGAGCCATCGGTCTTGGGTTCGCGTTCGACAACCCCGATCACCACATCGATGTTCGCTGCCCGCGCGGCCTCGCAAAGCCGGTCGGTTTCAAGCTCGGGGCGGCGGCATTGACGGTGAAGACGTTGATGCCAACTGGCGGCGTGATCAGACCCAGTTCGATCAGAATGATCATCGGGATGCCAAACCAAATCAGATCCGCATCGCGGGTCTCGAGAATGGGCAGGAACACCGGCACCACAAGCACCAGGATCGAAATCGGGTCAAACACCATGCCCATCAACACGCACACCACGGCGATGAAGGCGATAACCGTCAGCGTACTCACGTCCTGTGCCTCGATAAAGGCAAACAGTTGCAGGGGCAGCCCTGCCAAGTTGACGAATTTCGCAAAGACCGGCGCGCCGCGAAATCGCAAAAAGGAACGCACCTATGGCGCCGACGCTAGCCGCCTCGGTCGGGGTCAGAATGCCGAAGTAGATGCCGCCTAAGACCACCGCGAACAAAAGCAGGAAGGCCCAGGTCCACTCCATGGCAGCAAAGCGTTCCAGCAGGGACATGAAGTTGATCTTGCCGCCATGCGCGGGTCGCAGCCGCACCCAGAAAACGATCGACAGCATGAAAAGGCTCATCATCAAAAGCCCGGGCATCACACCGGCGATGAGCATCTTGCCGATGTCCTGACGCACAAAAATGCAATAGATGACCATCGGCACGCCGGAAAAGGCCAGTAACAGCAGGGCCAATATACCTAAGAGAGAGAGCAGCATCACACACCCTCACGCCAAAATCGGGGCAGCTCGAGGCACAACAGAACAGCGGCGCTGTTCAACAAGGCGGCCAAGGCGACAAAAAATCGCGCCAATGGAAAAGTCCGGCACAGCAGTGTACTCATAATTGTCCAGCAGATGCACGGCATGGCGCCAGATCAACGCCGCCAGAATACAGGTGGCCACAAGTTCCCGATCAGAATTCAGGCGCGATAGACCCGGTCGCCCAAAACCCGCACCAGAAGATTTTCAAACAGCGTAACTCGGATATGGCCGCGCTGGTGGACGCAGATAATGAACCCAAATCCCAGCAGAATGGCGAGCATCGCTTGGTTCAGTTCGTTGACCCCCAAGTACAGGCCGATTGAACAGGTTGCGCAAGACCACGTCATAGGCAGTAAGCCCGGCAATGGCAGCGAGAAACTGATCGAGGACACCCAGGTCGAGAATTCGGTTGCGGATTTCACATAGGTTCCAATCCGAAAGTCGCGCACGCTTTCCATGGACAGGCCAAAGATGCCGTCAACCACCCCGCTCGGGACCGACTCGCTGATCTGAACTGCGGGTGTTGTCACGGGGCTGATCCGCTCTTCGAACAGAATTTTGGCCGCCGAGCCCAGCAGCGCCCACATCTGACGATCTCTCAGATCGGCAACTGAATTGATGGGCGTTTCATCAAGCGTATAGGCCTGCCCTCCGGCGAAATGAAAAAGCGAGAGCAGCTCGGCATCGTCATAGAGGCCCTTGTCGGCAAGATCGGTTTCATAGGCGTCCCACAAGGCAACTGAAGCGTCTTCTGTGCTGTTAATGAGCCAGGGAAGCATCGACATAGCGATCAAAGGCTCTTTGCGCTGGATGAAAGTATTGGCAGTTACGGCAATGTCAGCAACGCCGGACGTGACCGCGCCATATTGCTGATTTGGCGGCGCGAGGCGCCTGCGGGAACGGTGATCGACACGCGGCCATCAGTCACTTCGGCGCCGTCCTCGCTCTATTCGATCAGCTCGGAATACAAGAACTGCTGCTGAGGCACGAAGACATTCATCACCAGGTTCGTCTCAGTACCGCGAGTGGTATCAGGTCTTTTCTGCGCATTATGCTTATCCCTGTTGTGGCTCCGTTTTCTTTCTATGCTAGACACCAATTTGCACGGGGCTATGTCGTTTAGGCGCCGAAATTATAACCAATGGTTATGCTGACGGGGGCAATCGATTGGATATCAAGAAACTCAAAGGCTTTATCGCGATTGCAGAGCTGAGCAGCATCAATGCCGCGGCGGCGCATCTTGGGGTCTCGCAGCCAGCTTTGTCCAAATCGCTCCGCGTGCTTGAAAACCATTGTGGACCCCCCTGCTTGTCCGCGACCGATCAGGGGTCGTCCCGACAGAGTTCGGCAAAACCCTGCTGGAACACGCTCGGGTCATTTCTGCCGAACTGCGAAAGGCGGAACAGAATATCTCTGACATGCAGGAAAGGTTTGATCGCAAGATCAACCTTGCCATTTCGCCCGCGCCATCGATCAGCCTGCTGCAAAGGCACTGAAAGGGTTTCGCAAGGAATTTCCGGACGTCATCGTGAATGTGCGCGAAAGTGTGTTCCCCCGCGCAGGCGATCAATTGAGTGACGGAACAGCCGACCTTGCGGTCGGTCCGGTTGTGCCCTCGCTGAACACTGCGGCGTTCATGCAAACCCCGATTATGGACTTTCCCCTTGTCGTGGTGACCAATCAGGATCACCCGCTGAAACACGCGACAAGCCTGACAGACCTGATGGAGGCCGACTGGCGCAAGTGGACGGCAACAGTGTCGCCAGCTCGCTCATCAAGAAGACCTTCGAAGCTGCGGGGCTGACATCGCCCCGCTTTATCATCGATAGCTATTCCATTCTGTCCTCGATCACGTTGGTCAAGGCCCTGAACCTCATCGGCATCATGCCGCATGAGTTGCTTGATAACGCGATGGCGCAGGGTCTGTGTGAAATCAAAGTCAAAGAAACCATCGCGCGCAACACATGCGGGATTGTCGTCGACCAGCGCCGTCCGCTGTCAAAATACACGCTGGCAATGGCAAAGCATCTCGAACGGGCCGGAGTCTACCTGAGCTAGCCTCGGCAGCCAGAGGTTTTCACAGACCCATCAATCGCCACGCACCTCGGAAATTGAGGTTTCGCCCAGCTTTTGTATCAGGCTTTGTTCGATGTCTTTCAGAACACTGGAAACCTGTTTGTGCAGCGCATGTTCCAGTGAACATTCTGAAACCTGCACTGGGTCTTCGGTGGCCACCAGGCTCTCATCCAGCGCGAGGTAAACATCGGCGAGCGTGATGTCTTCGGGCGGCCGCGCCAGTCGCCAGCCACCAGCGTGACCCTTTTCTGACGTCAGAAGCCCGGCCTCTCGCAGCCGGCCAAGAACTCGGCGCACCACGACAGCATTGGTTCCGGCATGATCTGCGATATCGGCAGACGTGCGCGTCCGCTCCGGCTCTCCTGCCATATGGCTCAGGGTGTGCAGGGCAAGAGACAGGCGGCTGTTTCGCTTCATATGCGGGGTTTCTCCAAGACGGGGCTTTATGTAACTTTATTTGTTGCATTCATCTAGTAACTGCGTAAGTTACAAGACTTGCAAAGCAGGTTATGGAGGCATTCTATGCCAGAGACTCGTCTACCCGTCACGGTTCTTTCCGGTTTTCTCGGAGCGGGGAAGACCACGTTGCTCAATCGTGTTCTCAACAACCGCGAGGGACGTCGGGTTGCGGTCATCGTCAATGACATGTCCGAGGTGAACATTGATGCAGATCTTGTCCGCGCGGATACCGAGCTGAGCCGGACTGACGAAACGCTGGTCGAGATGTCGAATGGCTGTATTTGCTGCACCCTGCGCGATGACCTGCTGGATGAGGTGCGCCGCCTCGCCGCAGAAGGTCGTTTCGACTACCTGCTGATCGAATCCACCGGCATTTCCGAACCGCTTCCGGTCGCTGCCACCTTTGATTTTCGGGATGAATATGGTGACAGCCTGTCCGATGTGGCGCGGCTGGATACGATGGTAACGGTTGTTGATGCGGTGAACCTGCTCAACGATTTCTCGTCTCATGATTTTCTGCGGGATCGCGGCGAAACCATGGGCGAAGAGGATGAGCGCACGCTGGTCCATCTGCTGACCGACCAGATCGAGTTCGCAGATGTGGTGATCCTGAACAAGGTCAGCGATGCCGGGCCCGAAAAGGTGGATGCCGCCCGCAAAATCATCCGCAGCCTGAATGCGGATGCAAAGATCATCGAAGCAGATCATTCCGACGTGCAGGCCGACTCAATTCTGGACACCGGGATGTTTGACTTTGAAAAGGCGCATGAGCATCCGATGTGGGCGAAAGAGCTATATGGCTTTGCCGATCATGTCCCCGAGACCGAAGAATACGGGGTCGCCTCTTACGTCTATCGCGCCCGCTTGCCTTTTGTCCCCGAACGCATTCTGGATCTTCTGAACGGCGACTTGCCGGGCGTGATCCGGGCCAAGGGCCATTTCTGGATTTCGACGCGCCCCGATTGGGTTGCCGAATTCTCGCTGGCCGGGGCCTTATCCAGCGTCAAGCCGCTGGGCACCTGGTGGGCAAGCGTTCCGGAAGAGCGTCGCCCCACCCATGAAAACGCCCGCACCTATATGCAGGCCCATTGGCAAGAGCCCTGGGGTGATCGTCGTCAGGAAATCGTGTTTATCGGTGCCGGCATCGACTGGCCCCGGCTGAAAGATCGCCTGGATCGTTGCCTTGTCCCCGCTTTGGCCGCCACCGGCCCCAATGATCTGCCGGATTATCCCGATCCGTTCCCGCTCTGGCGTCGTGTGGAGGATGCGGCATGAATTTCGTCCGAAAGACGGTCCAGGGCACCGCTCCGGGCATCAGCTTTGTGGAGGACCCAACGGCGCTGGCCGCCTTCTTGCGGCCTGAATGTGCCGCTGCGATCTGGAGGCGCCAGACACCGCCCGACGTTCAGAACTGGCTGGACACTCTTGAGCCCGACGCACTGCCGCGCGGACGTGTCATCCTTCGACCCAACGCGGTGACGGATACCGTCCGCCATCTCTGCGGCATGGCAGAGATGCCAGTGGGCCCAGAACGCAACTGGCTGGTGGCCGATGTCGCAGCATTGGCGGATGCTTTCTCGGACTTGATGTCAGCGCCGTTCCTGCGCCTGCGGCTGGATGTTGTAACCACCAATGCCTGTCGCAAATTCCACGTTGATGCCGTGAACGCGCGACTGGTCTGCACCTATCGCGGCACCGGAACCCAATACGGTCTGTCCCCGGACCGAAGCGACCCAAAGCGGGTCTTCACCGTCCAGACCGGCGCGCCGATCCTGCTGCGCGGAACGCTTTGGCCTGAAACCCCGTCCTCAGGATTGCTGCACCGCTCCCCGCCGATCGAGGGCAGCGGAGAGACCCGTCTGGTTCTGGTGTTGGACCCGGTCTCTGAGCCGCATGACGAAGCTGACTACGCCCACACCCGCCTGCACTGAAAGATGAGGATGTTGCCATGAAGACTCGCGCCGCCATTGCCTGGGCTCCAAACCAGCCGCTGGAGATCGAAGAGATCGATCTGGAAGGCCCGAAAGACGGCGAGGTCCTTGTCCGGATCGTGACAACCAGCCTGTGCCACACGGATGTGTTCACGCTCTCTGGTGAGGACCCCGAAGGCCTGTTTCCCTGTATTCTCGGGCACGAGGGCTGCGGCGTGGTCGAAGAGGTCGGGAAAGGTGTCACCTCGGTCAAACCCGGCGAT
Source organism: Ruegeria sp. AM1 (assembly GCF_056540745.1). Taxonomy (NCBI): domain Bacteria; kingdom Pseudomonadati; phylum Pseudomonadota; class Alphaproteobacteria; order Rhodobacterales; family Roseobacteraceae; genus Ruegeria; species Ruegeria sp. AM1. Next base: position 17,009 of record NZ_JBQFXH010000012.1, on the reverse strand, counting down.
CACGTGATCCCGCTTTACATCCCCGAAGATCCGAACTGCCCCTATATCAAATCTGGCAAAACCAATCTGTGTCAGACGATCCGCGAAACCCAGGGTGCAGGGCTGATGCCCGACGGGACGTCGCGCTTTTCCTATAAGGGCAAGCAGATTCTGCACTATATGGGCACAAGCACCTTCAGCGAATATACTGTGTTGCCCGAGATTTCGGTAGCCAAGATCTCGAAAGACGCGCCCCTGTCAAAGACATCGGTCATGGGCTGCGCGGTTCCCACCGGCATGGGTGCCGTGCGTAATACGGCCAATGTCGAAGCGGGCGCAACGGTCGCGGTGTTCGGGCTCGGCGCTGTGGGCATGGCGGTGATTCAGGGCGCCGTGATGAGCGGGGCGTCGCGGATCATCGGCATCGACGTCAACCCAGCCAAATTCCTTCTGGCAAAATCTCTGGGCGCGACCGAATGCGTCAACCCCAAAGACTACGACGCGCCGATCCAGGATGTCCTGGTCGAGATAACCGGTGGCGGGCTCGACTACACGTTCGAGGCAGTCGGCAACGTAGACCTGATGCGTGCCGCCCTCGAGTCTTGCCACAAAGGCTGGGGTGAATGCACGGTGATCGGTGTCGCCGGCGCTGGTCAGGAAATTGCTACCCGCCCCTTCCAATTGGTCACGGGGCGGGTCTGGCGCGGAACCGCCTTTGGCGGCGTGAAAGGGCGCAGCGAGCTGCCGGGGATGGTCGATGAATGGATGCGGGGCGAATTCAGCGTCGATCCCTATATCACGCATCACATGAACCATAACCAGATCAACACGGCCTTCGATCTGCTGAAAGCCGGCGAGTCGATCCGCTCCGTAATCCATTTCCGGCCAGATGACACAATGACGGTCAACTCGCTGCCAGGCATGATCCTGCCCGAGTAGGCAGCTCTGACCGCCATTGAACGAAAAGCCGCCGAAAGCGTGCTGGGTGTCTCAGGCTAGGCGGGCTCGGCCCGCTTGCGCTCGAACTGTTGCTCGATGACCTCCGTTCCCCACTGCTTGCCCGGGGTTTCTCGGACAAGCGCAAAGCCGTGTTTTTCATAGAGGTGACGCGCCGCATCCAGCCCTTTGAACGTCCAGAGCTGGGTCAGGTCCGCGTGTACAGCATCCGCAAATGACGTGGCCTTTTCCAGAAGCAGGCTGCCAATCCCCATGCCCTGGGCTTCCTGGCTGACGATGAACCACCTGAGATGGCTGACGCCTTCTTCCAAGTCTTCACCGTCCAGCGACACTGACCCCAGCAATGTGTCCCCACGATACGCGGAAAAGGTGGTGTTCGGCGGGCGGTCTATCCGGCCCATGAAATCCGACATTTCTGTCGCAACCTTTCTTTCGAAGACGGCACCGAACCCATAATTGGCAGAGTAGTAGGCAGCGTGCAGACCTGCGACCGATGCAATGACACCCGGCCTGTACCCTTCCCACAGCTCGACATCGCTGGTCCCGAGCGACATGCGTGGGTTTTCTGCGCACAGAGCCTGATCAAACAGCGAAAGACCGGCTTCGATTTGGTCGAGGTCTTCCTGCGTTACCTGATCAAATGCCGATGTCAGCTGCTGCCGTCCGAAATCATCGACGTCGCTGAGAAGCTGCAGCCCCTTGCCGGTCAGTGCCAGTTGGCGCGACCGCTTATCCGCAGGGTCGGGCACGGCCCGGATCAGACCTTCGGTCTTCAGCTTTTGCACAAGGCGGCTGACCGACGATTTCTCCAGATGCAGCAAGGCGGCCAGATCGCTTGCGGTCGCAACTGTGCCATAGCCCAGTTCGATGATCGTATGAACGGCTGAGGGCGACAAATCCGTTCCAGCCAACCCTTTTTGCATGAAACCAAGCGCACGCACGATGCGGCGCGCGCTGGAACGCATTTTGTCGATACGGTTGGTGGTCAGTGCCTGATGCATAGTTGTATAGTACAACTATTTGTCGATCCTGTCCACAAAGGCCATGCCAATCGGATTGGTCAGATCGCTCCGCCTGAACGTACAGTATCATTTTTAGGCCTATACATGGAAATTCTACCTTCTTGCGGCTTCATACCGCCATCTTACCTTGCCCCAGAGCCCAAACGTCATGGCGATCAGCCCCCCTGGCAACGCGTTCTTGAACTTCAAACGAAAGAGAGATCTCAATCTTGCTCGAAGGTAAAAACGCATTGGTATTTGGCGCGGGCGGCCATTTGGGTCGCATCATTTCTGCACGGTTTGAACAGAAAGGCGCGACCGTTTTCAAATCGTCCCATAGTGCTATCCCGCAGATCAGCGATCTGGCCGTTGTTGATGCGTCCGACGAAGATGCGGTCAACGCATATATCGATCAGGTGGCAGCAGAGGCCGAGTCAATTGATGTTGTGGTCAACATGGTTGGCATCGATCTGGCAACCTATAATCATGGGAAACCTGCCGATACCGTCTCAGTCGCGCAGTTTCTGAGGCCCATGGCCGTGGATACCGCATCCCAGTTTGTCACCGCAAAAGCCGCGTATCGGCAGATGTCAAAGCAAGGCAGCGGCGTCATCATCATGAACAAATCTACCCTGGCTAAAGTCGGCGCGCCCTGGTGCCCGGCTCTGTCTGCCTCGCATGCGGCGACCAAAGGGCTTATGCGGTCGCTGGCCCACGAATATGGCCCGGCTGGCGTGCGCTCTGAGGCGATGCCGGAGTCGCCAACCATCGCCTATACGTTCCAAACCATAGGGGCCAACATGGGCATCGGCTTTGACGAGATGAAAGATTTCATCGAGCAAAACAAAACCGCCCTGAAAGAGCTACCACAAGCCAAAGACACGGCAGCGGTCTATGCCTTTGCTGCATCCGATCTGTCGGCGTTCATGGCGGGCACCATGCTGAACAATTCGGCCGGTCACATCGTGGACTAACCGTTTAGGGTGGGCGCCTATGCGTCTGCCCGAAGCCACCAATTTGTGCATCGCGTGAAACATCTCTTCCAGATCGAGCGCCCGATGCGTGGCCGTGTATTCCACCTTTGGCGGCACCTCGGCATAGACCTTGCGCGACACAAGGCCGTCGCCTTCCAGTGCGCGCAACTGATTGGTCAGCATCGTTTGCGTCACGCCCGGGATCATCCGCCGTAACTCATTGAACCGTTTGGTGCCCTTAAAGATCAGGATTTGCAGGATGATGAGCTTCCACTTACCCCCGATCAGCTTGGCAATATCAGGCATCGGACACAGCTCTTCCCCTTCGGCAAGCTGCCCCGGTTTCTCTGTTTTTGCTACGCCGTCCATGGAGTCGTATCCCAATAGTATGTTTTTTCGCACTATACCCAAAAATTCTGCCTTCCTGCAAAAATGGACCAAACCGCAGATGCTGGCCTTTGTCGGCGCATTCCTGATCACCGCCTGTTTTGCAGTCCTGTGGCATGCCGTTTTGTTCGAGCAGCACTTTCTGAACCTCGACGTCTTCACCCGCATGGATGCGCCTCTGTATCACTTTGGCCTACTCGCCTGGGGGCTGGACGCGCTGAAGGTCGCGTGGTTGCTGGGTGTGTTCGCGGCTGCTTTGACCTTGTTCGGCATCGCGGCAAAGGTCCGGATTGATGATCTAACCCTGTGGTTCCTGCTGACCGGCGGGTTCATTTTTCTGCGCACAACTCTGCTGGGGCTGTGGCTCGGGTCCATCTCTGCAAAATTCCGCGGGCGGGATCAATGGGCCCCGCCCCGACACATGCGGTTTGCCCGTGCCGGTGTCTAGATAAGCCTGCAGACTGTCCACAAAGAACATGTCCCACCCCGCCTCGCAGATATCGAAACAGTGCAAATCGGGGGTCAGACCCTCATGTAGGAAATGAATGTCCGTACCGCCGTCTCTGGGCCGGATCGTCCAGATGGCGCGCGTGCCCAACCACTCCTGCTCGATCTCTTTGGGCATGCCCTCGTGAATGTGCAGCGCCTCGGTACATTCCAATTCCATGCGGTCCGCTCGACGGTGCGCGCCTTAAAAGTCCAATAGCCTTTGCGCCCGCTAAACCCGATTTTGGCGACATCACCCGCCTTTTCAAAGGTGCCGGCGTCGCTGGTCCACCGCTGGCTCATGCCGGTGATGAGCGCCGCAAGCGCCTGTTGCGGCGTGGCCGTCACGTGAATGGTGCGTTCGTAGCTCTCCTTTTTCATCGCTTTAGTCTCTCTCAATCGACCTCTGGCTTTCGGAGCCGAAACCGAAATAAGACCGCCCGCATTCCCCGGCAAGAAGGCAGAATTTCCATGGATAGTACGGACAGGTGTACCGAGTCAGGGCCTTGAAACTAAGTCATTTTTGTCAAACTGAATGCGGTTTTTCTGCCTTCTTGCGCCGGAGAGTCTGACCATTAACTCTCTGGAAAACAGGGAGAGCATCATGACACTGCACCTGATAACAATCAGCGGCTCACCGCGCAGCTGGCGCGTGCTGCTGGGGCTGGCCTTCAAGGGACAAAAGGCACAAATCCACGAACTCAAACTGTCCCGGAACGAGCACAAATCTGAACCTTTCCTGTTGCTCAATCCCCGTGGCACGGTCCCCGTGATGCAAAGCGACGGGCTTGTGCTGCGCGACTCCATGGCCATTCTGGCCTGGCTGGATCGCAAATTCCCCAAGCGCCCTCTGTTTGGAAGCACCGAACAACACGCGGCGTGCATATGGCAGGCCACCATGGAATCGCGTCAATACCTGCGTCAGGCTGCGACGGATTTTCTCACGCCGGTGTTCTTTCAGGGCGCCTCGCTTGCCGATCGCGGCACGCCCAAATGGGACATGTTGCAAAAGGCAGCCGTACGAGTGCAAAGCGAAATGCGGTTTCTTGACACCAGGCTTTCGGCCGGGCGCACCTTTTTGGCCGGGAACACCCCCTCTGCCGCGGACGCCGTGTCCTGGCCTGAGATCAGATTGGTACAGCGGGCGGCAGAAACCTAACCAGACCTGCTGGCGGAACTGGGTTTTGAGGGCCCGGCCAGCAAACTGGATCATCTTGAGGCCTGGAAAGATCGTGTCTTTGCCCTTCCCGGTGTCGCAGACACGATGCCGGGGGATTGGTAAGCTTACAACAACATCGCGCACACGCGGCAAGGGCCCAGTTGGGAAGCCTGAGCGCGTGCGATACGCCCGCCACCGCTCCATTTCGACTGAGGCCGTTGATCTTTGCGCGCCAAAGGCGCAAGGTCGCGCCGATGGCAAAATCCTTAACATCGCATCGACCTTTGTTGGCTGTGATACTGAAACTCAGCGCCCTGTTTCTGTTCACGGCTATGTCCGCCTTGGTCAAGGCGCTGTCCGAGGTGTTTCCTCCTGGTGAGCTGGTTTTTTTCCGCTCGCTCTTTGCCATTCCGGTCATCATCGTTTGGCTGATCGCGCGCGGCGAGTTGCGGCAGGGCTTTGTGGTCAAAAAACCAATGGGTCATTTCTGGCGCGGCGTGTTGGGCACCTCTGCGATGGGGTTGACCTTTACCGGACTCAGCCTGCTTCCCCTGCCCGAAGTCACCGCCATCGGGTATGCCACGCCGATTTTTACGCTGATTCTTGCAGCGGTGATGCTGGGGGAACGCATCCGCATGATCCGGATCGGCGCGGTCGCGCTGGGCCTGCTGGGTGTCCTCATCATGATCTGGCCACGGCTTGGCAGCACTGAGATGGAGATCGCCGCGACCAATGGTGCGCTCTGCGTATTGGGGGCGACTATCGCCCGCGCCTTTGTTCAGATCCACATCCGGCAACTGGTGAAGGTGGATCATCCGGCGGCGATTGTGTTCTATTTCTCGATGACGGCCACGTTGCTCTCAGCATTGACGGCGTTCTGGGGATGGACCATGCCCACACTGAATCAGGCTCTGATTATGGTCACAATAGGCCTGATCGGCGGTGTCGCTCAGATTTTGGTGACCTCATCTTATCGTTTTGGACAGGCCTCGATGCTGGCGCCTTATGACTATGCAACGATGCTGTTTGCCATTGTAATCGGATATGTCTGGTTTGATGAGCTGCCAACAGGTGCCATTCTGATGGGCGCTGCGCTGGTCATTGCCGGCAATGTGGTTGTGATCTGGCGTGAACATCAGCTTGGGCTGGAGCGCGGCAAGGCCCGGTCGCTGAGCGATCACAAACCGTGACTTTACCTTTTGCGAACTTCCCCTAGGTTGGCCCAAGCAATCAAAGAGGATGCCCCATGAGCGACGCGCAGGATCACAAGGAAAAGATGCAGCAGGTGCAGGCCAAGCACCGCAAAAAAGTGTCCGAAGCGGTCGATCCGGAACGCGGGCTGGTTTTGATCAACACCGGTAAGGGCAAGGGCAAGTCTTCGGCGGCGTTCGGCGTTGTGATACGGGCGCTTGGCTGGGGCCAGAAAGTGGCCGTGGTCCAGTTCATCAAGGGCAAGTGGAAGACCGGCGAGCGGCGATTTTTCGAAGAGCGTGATCTGGTGACATGGCACACGATGGGCGAGGGATTCACCTGGGACACGCAGGATCGCGAGCGCGACATTGCCGCAGCGACGGCGGCCTTTGGCAAAGCCTGCGAACTGATGGCCAACGGAGAATATGATCTGGTTGTTCTGGACGAAATCAACATCGCGCTGCGCTACGAATACCTGTCGCCCGAAACGGTGATCGAGGGGCTAAAGGCGCGGTCGGATCGCACCAGCGTTTTCCTCACCGGGCGTGACGCGCCCCAGGCATTGCGGGACTATGCCGATCTGGTCACCGAGATGACCGAAGAGAAGCACCCATTTCAGGCCGGTATCAAAGCCCAGCGCGGCGTGGATTTCTGATCGTCGGCTGCGCCTGCTGTTTCTCATCGCAGCGGTTTCCGGGATTGTCGCAGCACTTCTGGTCAAGATAGGCCGCAATATCTGTGTCCAGGGTGGATTCACCCATGGCAGATGTACTCTGCAAAGAAGCCAACCGATCTATCGAATCGCGCATATCACCTATCCTTGCGGTTCGTTTCCGAGACGGCGGCGCGCACTCACATTGTGTTTGCTATGCGCGCAAAGCCGCCTCGAAACTGATGGCTTGATGTCGACGCATCTGGCGTTAGCTATTATCTGACTTTTTTAGTCAGATAATTCAAGTAAAAAAGCACCCCGAAAACAATCCGGGGCGCCTTGTCTGCATGCTTGGTGCCTCAGATCGCGCGGCTTTGCGGATCCAGTGTAACTGACCAAAGCTCGGTGTCCGCCCGATCCATCAAGCGTACCGTCATTTGCTGCGTGGCGCCGTCGATATCAACCAGCCCAAAGAATTGCAGCCCCGCGCTGGGCGGCAGGTTGACGCCTTGTCCTTCGGTCGGGGCTTTGACGAATTTCACCTCAGGCCCAAAGGTTCCGTCCAGCGCATTCGGACCAAAGGTTCCGGCGTGCAGCGGCCCTGACACGAACTCCCAAAAAGGTTCGAAATCCTGGAATTGTGCTTTGTTAGGGTCATAATAATGCGCCGCAGTGTAGTGTACATCTGCCGTGAACCAGACCGTGTTGGTGATCCCTGCTGTTTTGATGAAGCGCAGCAGATCGGCGATCTCAAGCTCACGCCCTTTGGCCGGACCACTGTCGCCGTTTGAGATCGCCTCAGCGCCGGCTTGTTCTTTCCAGTTGTCCCAGACGATCAGACCGATCGGCATATCTGACGCGATGACCTTCCAGGTTGCTTGCGAGCTGGTCAGCTCCTGTTTCAGCCAGTTCAGTTGCTCAGCGCCCAGAATGCGCGACTGATCGCTGATCTGGTCTTCCATCGCCGGACCATTCGGGCCGCGATAGCTGCGTAGGTCCAAAAAGAAGACGTCCAGCATCGGCCCGTAAGAAATCTTGCGATAGACACGGCCCGGCTCTGCCGGCGTGATGCGCAGCGGTGTCATCTCATGAAAGGCGCGGCCCGCACGGGATTGCAGAATATGCACCGATTTCTCGGAATACCGGTCATCCGAGATCAGGTCTTTGGCATCCGACCAGTTGTTGACCACCTCGTGATCGTCCCACTGGAAGAAAGTCGGGCAGATGGCGTTCATGGCGCGGACATGATCGTCCATCATGTTGTATTTCCATTGGGCGCGGAATTCGTCCAGCGTTTCGGCCACCTTGCGCTTTTCATCGATCAAGGTGGAATTCTTCCAAATCACCTGACCGTCTTTCTCAACCTCGTCTTGCATCGGACCATCCGCATAGATCGTGTCGCCCGAGTGGATGAAGAAATCGGGCTTGTGCTGCGCCATGGTTGCATAGGTGCGCATCCCATCGTCATCGATGCCCCAGCCCTGACCTGCGGTATCGCCTGACCACGCAAAGCGGATATTGCGGCGCGAGGTCGGCGCGGTGCGGAATTGGCCAACAATAGGCTCTGACGTGACGTTGATGTCGCTCAGATCAGCGGCCACAAACCGGTAGAAAATATCCTGATCCGAGGGCAGTCCGTCAACCAGCCGTTTCACAGCAAAATCGCTGTTCGGGATCGCATCCATCGGGGGCAACCTGCGGGTATCTGCGAAGCTTTCGGTGGTGGAAACCTCCATCATCACCCGCGATGGGCGGTCAGTTCGGGTCCAGATCATGCCCGAGGTGGTGTCAACGTCACCGGATTGCACACCATGGGTGAACACCGGGCGTGACGACGCGCGACTGATGGCGGGCATCGACAAGGACGCGGCAAATGCAGTGCTGCCGGCAAGAAAGGCACGACGATTGGGACGTAGGATCTTGGTCATTGGGGCTCTCCTGTCTGGTGGCCGCCAGGGGCCACGCGATTGGTGAGCGCAACTGAGCCGCCTGTTTGTAAAACAAGCGGCTCAGTTTTTTGAAACTATCACGATGATCTCATGACAGTTCGTGGATCAACGGTTCACGCGGTTACGTCCTCTTCCGGCGCGCTGAGCGAGATGACCGCAACCACAGCAGCGCCGTTCATCCAATAGAATATCGCATCCAGACCCGAGAACCCACACAGGCTGGGCGCTGACAGAAACACAATGCCAACCAGCAGATCAACGGCCAGATGAAACTTATAGGGCAGCACCCGCCAAATCCCCAGATGGTGGTCCGTCAGAACTGTCAGAACAAAGGCGGCTGCCCCGGTGGCAACGGACAGCCAAAGCGCAAATGGGTTCGACTGACCCAGCCCCAACACAAAGGGCAGAACCATAAGGGCAATTGCAACGGGATAATCCAGATAGGCGTGAACAGCGCGGGTAACAAAACGAAGAGACATAAGGCTTCCTTTCTTTGCTATGAGATGACTAAAGAATAAGAAGCGCAGGCCGGACGGTGCAGCCCAGATCGTCTGCAAAACATTGCTGATCGTTCAAGAACGTCGGTGTATCAATGCATGGCCCGATAGGCGGCAGGTGACAGGCCGATCTGCTTTTTGAAGACACGCGAAAACGCTGCCTCAGAGGCATAGCCCACCTCGGCCGCCGCATCCGCAACGTTCCAACGGCTTTCGGTCAGCCCGTGACAGGCGATCTGCATGCGCCAATCCGTGAGATACTGCATGGGCGTCGTGCCCATCTTTTCCACGAAAAGCTGGGCAAAGGCTGTCCGCGACATGCCTGCCTCTTTGGCCAGCGTCGCAACGCTCCACTCTTGCGCAGGTGCCTGATGGAACGCCGTCAACGCGCGCGAGATGCGTTGATCTGCAAACCCGGCCAGGGCTGCGTCGCTGGTGCTTTGATGCTCAAGATACGCCCGGATTGCCTGCGCAAACAGCACCTCGGACAGTTTCAGCGCGATCAGATCGCCGCCGATCCGCGCACCGGCAACCTCAGAGCCGATCATGCGCAATGTGGCCTCAATCCAGGCCCCCGCTTCTTCGCCGTAGTTCTCGATCAGGATATGGGCGGGCAACCGGTCGATCAGCATATGCCCCGTACCCTGACGCCCTGCCGGCCCGGTGAACGAGAAATGGCCACAGATCAGCTGCGTATCCCGATCTTCGTGGCCACCGCCATAAACAAGCACTCCGTCCCCCTTATACCCCGCCGCATCCAGAACCTGTTCCAAGGGCAGCGCATCCACGGGTGACACTTCGTTGCACAGCAACGCATGGGCCGCTCCATGCGGGATCAGGATCAAATCCCCCTGCCGCAACCGGATGGTTTCGCCTGTGGTCGCGACATAGACGTTCAGCTCACCCCGCTGAACAAAATGAAACCGAGCCACATTTTCAAAGCCGGGCACCTGAATGCCAAAGGGGGGCGTGAACGAGGTGCGGAAATAGAAAGTACCGCGCAGGGAGAGGCGGGTGAGGATATCGCTGAGCAGATCTAACATCCCTCAAACCTATCCGGATTTGCATGACCGTCCAGCCAGCGGGACGATCTGCAACATGAAATGCACGGCAGGCAACAAAAAGCCCCCGCCGTGGCGGGGGCTAATGCGGGTTTGATCCGAGTTTTAGGCGCGAACCAACTGCTCGTAATCTTGGGCAATTTCGCGGGTCAGATCACCGACCTCAAACGTATAGTCGCCAATCTGGCCGACCGGCGTGACCTCGGCGGCAGTGCCGGTCAGCCAACACTGCTCAAAATCCGCCATTTCCTCGGGCTTGATGCGGCGTTCGTGAACGGTGACGCCTTTGTCTTTCAGCATCTGGATGACGGTTTGGCGGGTAATGCCGTTCAGGAAGCAATCGGCCAACGGGGTGTGTACCTCGCCGTCTTTGACGAAGAACACGTTGGCGCCGGTCGCCTCGGCCACATAGCCGCGCCAATCCATGAACAGCGCGTCCGAGCATCCTTTGGCCTCGGCCTTATGTTTCGAGATAGTGCAGATCATGTAGAGACCCGCCGCCTTAGCGTGAACCGGAATGGTTTCAGGGCTGGGACGTTTCCATTCAGCGATATCCAGCTTGGCACCCTGCATCTTGGCGTCGCCGTAATATGCGCCCCACGGCCAGACGGCGACCGCCATCCGAACCGGGTTTTTTGCCGACGCGACGCCCATGTCATCGCCCGAACCGCGCCAGACCAGAGCGCGGACATAGGCGTCCTTGAGCCCGCTGGCGGCCAGCGCTTCTTCTTTTGCGGCTTCGATATCGTCGACCGAATAGGGCATCGGCATATCCAGCGCTTCGGCTGAAGCAATCAGGCGTTCGGAATGTTCGCGACTTTTGAAGATCTTACCGCTATAGGCACGTTCGCCCTCGAACACGGACGAGGCATAGTGCATCGCATGTGTCAGGATGTGGACATTGGCATCGCGCCATGGGACCAGCTTGCCATCCAACCAAATGGTGCCATCACGATCATCGTACCCCGCCATGCGAAACCTCCTGAACCGGGTTGAATTTTCGATTGTTGCGCTAAATAAGTCCGAAACGGACATAATCTTGCGCAAAAACTGCGATTCGATACCTGCACGCTCTTGGAATGTCAACAACGCTGACATAAAGTTGGCCCGAGTAACGAATGAGGCATAATATGTCTGAAACCCGCCCCGCCCCGGTCTTTGGTGGCGAAAGCCTGTTGTTTCTAACGGATGAGCAGCTACGGCAGGGGATCGAAGCGATGTTCTTTGCCTACAGGGGCTTTACCGCCGATCCGGATCGCATTCTGACCCAGATGGCCTATGGGCGGGCCCATCACCGGGCGGTTCATTTCATCAATCGCGCGCCCGGCACCACGGTAAACAACCTGTTAGCGATCCTTGGCGTCACGAAACAGTCTCTAAATAGAGTCCTGAGAACACTGATTGAGGACGGGCTGGTTGAAAGCCGCGTCGGGACGGTAGACAAACGGGAACGCCATTTGTTTCTGACAGAGAAGGGGAAGTCATTGGAATCCAAACTGTCTGATGCACAGCGGGCGCGCATGCGTGCTGCTTACAAGGATGCCGGCCCCGAGGCAGTGGCAGGATTTCGTAAAGTCCTTGAGGCGATGATGGATGCCGACATGCGCCGAGCTTACACCAAACTGCGGGATACAACCTCATGAGCGATATGGATGCCCATCTGCTGATCGTTGACGATGATGAGCGCATTCGCGATCTGCTCAAGAAGTTCTTGATGCGCAATGGCTTTCTGGTGACGGCCGCCCGTGATGCGGCCCATGCGCGCCGTGTCCTGTCGGGGCTGGATTTCGATCTGATGGTGCTGGATGTCATGATGCCGGGCGAAGATGGTGTCAGCCTGACGCGGGCGCTGCGGGAAACGCATACGACACCCATTTTGTTGCTGACCGCGCGGGGCGAGACCGAGCATCGGATTGCGGGACTTGAGGCGGGGGCCGATGATTATCTGGCAAAACCGTTCGAACCCAAGGAACTGTTGCTGCGCATCAACGCCATTCTGCGCCGGATGCCGGAAACGCCGGCCCAGGACGCAGCATCAAAGATTCTGCATCTGGGGCCCATCCGCTATGACATCGAGCGGGGCGAGATGTGGCAGGGCGAAGAGCCGGTCCGCCTGACGGCCACAGAAAGCCAGCTGATGAAGATCTTCTCGGGCCAGCCCGGCGAACCCATAAGCCGGGCAAAACTGGTCGAGGATCTGGGCCGTGACAAAGGACAGGCGCAGGAACGTGCCGTAGATGTTCAGATCACCCGCCTGCGCCGCAAGATCGAGCAGGACCCGAAACAGCCGCGCTATTTGCAGACAGTTCGGGGCGCCGGATATATGCTAGCGCCGGATTGAATGAGCCTCTGCGCGGAGGCTTAGCCTTCGGCGAGGATGTTTGCAGCCAGATGAACAGGGGACCCCGATGACAACCGCCCTTTTGACCCATGCCGATTGTCTGGGCCATGTAACGCCTGAGGGTCATCCCGAACGGGTGGCCCGGCTGGAGCATATTCTGCATGCGCTTGAGGCGCTTGAGCTGAACCGGGTGACGGCCCCTTTGGCAGCCGATGATGATCTGTTGCGGGTCCATCCCGAGAGCTATGTTCGAGACATCCGTCGCACGCGCCCGGCTGAAGGGTTTGCGCAGATCGATGGCGACACGTTTATGTCGCCGGGCTCGGTCGATGCGGCCTACCGCGCGGCAGGGGCGGTGGTGCGCGCCGTAGACATGGTGCTAGGCGGCGAGGCGCCAAATGCCTTTTGCGCCATTCGCCCGCCGGGGCACCATGCCGAGACAGACACCGCAATGGGGTTTTGCCTGTTTGGCAACGCCGCGCTGGCCGCCAAACATGCGCTGGACCACCATGGTTTGAACCGGGTCGCGGTGGTTGATTTCGATGTCCATCACGGCAATGGCACGCAGGATCTGCTGTGGGATGAGCAGCGCGCGCTGGTAATCACCAGCCAACAGATGCCGTTATGGCCCGGATCGGGGCGCGTGGATGAGACCGGCACCTATGACACCGTCCTGAATATACCTTTGCCTCCCGGTTCCGGCGGGGCCGAGATGCGGGCCGTCTATGAAACGCAGGCATTCCCGCGCCTGCGCGCCTTCAGTCCCGAACTGATCATCATCTCGGCCGGGTTCGACGCGCATCAGTATGACCCGCTGGCCAACCTGAACTGGTCCACCGGGGATTTTGCCTGGGTGACCGCAGAATTGTGTAAGATCGCCCACGAGCTGTGCGATGGGCGTATCGTCTCGACTCTGGAAGGCGGTTATGATCTGAACGCACTGGCCGAGGCGACCCGCGCCCATGTGGAAGAACTGATGAAAGCAGCACGATGACCGATACTCCCGTTGAGCAGATGACGTTTGAACAGGCGATGAAAGAGCTTGAGGCCGTGGTCGGCCAGCTGGAACGCGGCGATGTGGCGCTGGATCAGTCCATCGCACTGTACGAGCGCGGCGCAGCCCTGAAGAAACGCTGCGAGGATGAGCTGAAGCGCGCCGAAGAGAAAGTGGCCGCCATCACGCTGGATGCCGGTGGGCAGCCAACAGGGACCACGCCTGTCGAAGGTCAGTAAATGTTTCGCGAACAACTGGCGCAGGATGCGGCGCGGATTCAGGGCCATTTTGATCTGGTTCTGGGGGCGCTGGACGATCTCGATGTGACCCGAGCCATGGCGTATGCCACGAAAGGGGGCAAACGTCTGCGCGGTTTTCTGGTGCTGGAAAGCGCGCGATTGCATGGGGTTGGCCCAGGCCGTGCGATCTGGCCTGCGACGGGGATTGAGGCATTGCATGCCTATTCATTGGTTCATGACGACCTGCCTTGTATGGACGATGACGATCTGCGGCGCGGACGCCCGACCGTGCATGTGAAATGGGACGATGGCACCGCAGTTCTGGCCGGAGATGCGCTGCAGACGCTGGCCTTTGAGCTGTGCGCGCGGCCCGAGGCCGGTGATGCGGAAACCCGCGCCGATCTGGCTCTGACATTGGCCAAGGCAAGCGGCGCGCAGGGTATGGTTCTGGGCCAGGCGCTGGATATCGCCGCCGAATCTGCGAACAGTCCGCTTACGCTGGACCAGATAACGCGGCTGCAAGCGGGCAAAACAGGTGCCTTGATCGAGTGGTCTGCCTGCGCTGGTGCACGGCTTTCCAAAGCCGATCCATCCCCGTTGCGCCAATATGCCCAAGCTCTTGGTCTTGCTTTTCAAATTGCTGATGACATCTTGGATGTCGAAGGGGACGCCGAAAAAGCCGGTAAGCGGCTTCAGAAGGACGCTGAGGCAGGCAAAGCAACCTTTGTCTCGCTTTTGGGTCTGGAGGCCGCCAAAACTCGCGCCGCAACGCTGGTCGATCAGGCCTGTGCTGCGTTGGATGGGTACGGATCTGAGGCGAAAACCTTGAAGCAGGCTGCCCGGTTCGTTATTGCCCGGGACAGCTAAGCCAGGAACGCGCCATATGTCTGACCGCCCGAATACGCCCTTGTTGGATCTTGTGAACCGCCCTGCGGATCTCAAGCAATTTTCGGACGCTCAGTTACAGCAGATAGCACAGGAGTTGCGGGCCGAGACGATCTCGGCTGTGTCCGAGACCGGCGGCCATCTGGGGGCCGGACTGGGTGTTGTCGAATTGACGACCGCGCTGCATGCGGTCTTTGACACCCCGCGCGACAAGATCGTCTGGGACGTTGGTCACCAGTGTTATCCGCACAAAATCCTGACCGAGCGCCGCGATCGTATCCGCACACTGCGTCAGAAAGACGGGCTCAGCGGCTTCACCAAGCGCAGCGAGAGCCCCTATGACCCGTTCGGCGCCGCGCATTCCAGCACGTCGATCAGCGCCGCCCTTGGTTTTGCCGTGGCGCGCGATCTGGGGGGCGTGACCCCCGAAGGTCTGGGCGATGCAATCGCGGTGATCGGCGATGGTTCGATGTCCGCCGGCATGGCGTTTGAAGCCATGAACAATGCAGGCCACCTGAACAAACGCCTGATCGTCATCCTGAACGACAATGAGATGAGCATCGCGCCACCTGTCGGCGCGCTTTCAAACTACCTGTCTCGTATCTACGCCGAAGAGCCCTTTCACGATCTGAAAGCTGCGGCAAAGGGCGCAGTCTCTCTTCTGCCGGAACCTTTCCGCGAGGGCGCAAAACGGGCCAAGGAAATGCTGAAAGGCATGGCGGTCGGCGGCACTTTGTTCGAAGAGCTTGGCTTTTCCTACCTAGGCCCGATCGATGGCCACGATATGGAGCAACTGCTGCCCGTTCTGCGCATGGTCAAAGCCAAGGCAACCGGGCCGATCCTGATCCATGTGCTGACCAAAAAGGGCAAAGGCTATGCCCCCGCCGAACAGGCCCGAGACAAGGGCCATGCAACGGCCAAGTTCGACGTTGTGACCGGCGAACAGAAAAAAGCGCCCTCGAACGCGCCTTCTTATACCTCGGTCTTTGGAAAGACATTGGTCGAGGCGGCAGCGCGTGACGACAAGATCGTGGCGGTGACCGCCGCGATGCCGGATGGAACGGGGCTCAGCCTTTTTGCCGAACGCTATCCGTCACGCTGCTTTGACGTAGCAATTGCCGAACAGCACGGCGTAACCTTTTCCGCTGCTCTGGCCGCCGGAGGGATGAAACCGTTCTGCGCCATATATTCAACCTTTTTGCAGCGCGGCTATGATCAGGTCGTCCATGATGTAGCGATCCAACGCCTGCCGGTACGCTTTGCCATTGACCGCGCGGGCCTGGTGGGCGCGGATGGTGCAACCCATGCCGGATCGTTCGACATCGCCTATCTGGCCAACCTGCCCGGCATGGTGGTCATGGCCGCAGCAGATGAGGCTGAGCTGGTGCATATGGTAGCCACCGCTGCCGCACATAACGACGGCCCCATCGCGTTCCGCTATCCACGCGGCGAAGGGGTGGGCGTTGACCTGCCAGAGCAGGGTGAGGTGCTTAAGATCGGCAAGGGCCGCATGATTCAAGAAGGCGCGCGCGTCGCGCTTTTGTCTTTCGGGACGCGATTGGCTGAGGTGCAGAAAGCGGCCGAATCTCTCTCAGCCCGAGGCATCACGCCCACGATCGCGGATGCCCGTTTTGCCAAACCGCTCGACCGGGAGCTGATTTTGGATCTCGCCACCAACCACGAGGCGTTGATCACCATCGAAGAAGGCGCCGTTGGCGGGTTTGGCAGCCATGTCGCACAGTTGTTGGCGGATGAAGGCGTGTTTGACCACGGGCTGAAATATCGCTCGATGGTCTTGCCTGACATCTTCATTGATCAGTCCAGCCCGGCAGACATGTACAAGGTCGCAGGACTGGACGCCCGACAGATTGAGGACAAGGTGTTGTCTGTTCTAGGTGTCACATCCATCAGCGAAAAACGCGCATAGGCACAGCTGCTGCGTAAGGCTTGCATCGGCCCGGATGACGGTTTAAACGACCGCTCACATCGCCGCAGCGGGCGTTGAAAACCGCCTCAATAGCTCAGCTGGTAGAGCAGGTCCTTCGTAAGGACAAGGTCGGGGGTTCGAGTCCCTCTTGAGGCACCATCTATTTCGCAAAATCAAAAGGCAACGTTGCAGGTCGTTGGTTATGGGAGCAGGATTTGAACTGACCCAGCCCCCTGAAATCAGGCCATTGAGGTGTTAGTAATCCGTCCAAGCAAAGGATGGACTATGAAACGCAGATTTAGCGACGAACAGATCATTGGAATGATCAAG
>NZ_JBQFXH010000011.1:0-91360 GCF_056540745.1 Ruegeria sp. AM1 | reverse complement strand
TTCGACACGCGGCATGTACCTGATCGACGGCAGCGTCGAGATCACGCAGAACGGCGTTGCGATGGGTCCGACCAGCATCGCGGGCTGGAGTGCGATCCAGGCCGAGGCAGATGGCGGCGGCTATCGCGTCTTGTGGCAACACACGGACGGGACGTATTTCGAGTGGACGCTGGACAGCCAGGGCGAACAGACCGCGGGTGCGCTTGTGGGCAATGTCATTGATGTCGAGGCGTTCTACGGCGTCGATATCAACAATGATGGGACTACTGGTCACGCTTTGCCGTCGATTGCCCATCCGTCTATCGGGGCCAAGCAACTCGCGGGGTCTCAGCCTGAAGTCAATACGCTGCAGCGAGATCTGATTGAAGATGCGCTAGAGTTTATCTTTGCCTCGGAAGAAAATGCGGGGGATGGGATCGGCGCTGATGAGTTCAGCTTGGAGGTCGCTGATCTGATTGCTGGCGCTGAGGTCGAACTGCACGACTCGGGGGACATGGCTCAGGCGGAAACGTATCTGAACGTCGTCACCCTGCTGGAAGATGACCTTTTCCTGTTGTGACCTAAAGGGCTCTGAGGAAAGGCCAAGCCGGAACTGAGGGGTTATATGATGTGAGTGATGAGAGGCCGGTGCCTCTCATCACTTGTTTTCAGGGTGCGCTGATCTGCTGCCGCGCCGCCGTTTCAACGCCTCAGAGCGTTGAAACAAAGAAGGGCTGCAGTGCTTGCCCCGCGCCGAGCGCTGCGACGACAGATCTTGCGGTGTCCAACGACTCGCGAATTGTGACATCCATGTCCAGATAGCGATATGTGCCCAAACGCCCGACAAAGGTGACGTTTTGCGTCTTTTCGGCAAGCTCGACATATTCGCTCAGCAGCGCTTTTTCCTTTACCTGCCGGATCGGGTAATAAGGGATGTCATCAGGGCCCGCCGCGCGCGAGAATTCGCGGTAGCACACCGACCCTTCATGGGTTTCCCAAGGCGCAAAATGCTTGTGTTCCGTAATACGCGTGAACGGGACTTTTTCTTCGCCGTAATTCATCACGGCGCAGCCCTGATAGTCGCCATCATATGTGAAGCGTTCAAAGTCCAGCGTGCGATAGCCCAGCCTGCCCAGCTCATAGTCGAAATATCCGTCCAGAGGGCCCGAGTAGAACACGTGATCAAACCCTTCGCTCATGCTGCGCTCGAAGGTGGTGTTGAGTTTGACGGTGATTGAGGGGTGGTCCAGAATTCCGGCAATCATATCGGTATACCCGTTTTCGGGCATGCCCTGGAACTTGTGAAAAAAGTAGTTGTCGTCGTAGTTGAAGCGAACGGGAAGGCGCTTGAGGATAGAGGCCGGCAATTCAGACGGATGGCAGCCCCATTGTTTGATTGTGTAGCCTTTGAAGAACGCCTCATAAAGATCGCGGCCGACAAAGCGCATTGCCTGCTCTTCAAAGCTCTGCGGATCGGTTATCGACGTATCAGCCTGTTCCTGCGTGATGAAGTCATGCGCTTCGTCCGGGCGCATGGTTTTGCCAAAGAACTGGTTGATGGTGTGCAGGTTCACCGGCAGCGAAAAGACCTGACCCTGAGAAGTGGTTTTCACACGGTTCTTGTAAGGTAGGAAGTTGGCGTAGCGATTCACATATTGCCACACCTCTTCGTCATCGGTGTGAAAGATGTGCGGGCCGTAGACATGGACCATGACGCCGGTGTCGGCATCGCGCTCGGTGTGGCAGTTCCCGCCGATATGATCGCGACTGTCTACAATTGTGATATCGTGCCCCTGCTCTGCAAGCTCGCGGCCAATCACGGCACCGGACAAGCCGGCGCCAACCATCAAAAATCGTCCCGTTTTCATTCAGACACCATTTGCTTTCAGGGCTAACACCCGATTTCCAAGATGCACATGTTGCTGTGCAGGTTATGTAATCCGGCTCAGATCAACGTTGTGTTTTACCGGGGTTCAATGAGATTGTTGTCATATCTAGCGGTTTGATCAGCTGGCGGCGCGCGATTTTGAGAATACCCGCGCGTGCTTCTGCAGCGCTGCGAAATCTCGACAGGCCCGATATCCAGTTCCGACACATACGCCATCCCGTCAGCACCCGGCCCGAGATCGGCTGCCCGCCCTCCAGTATCCCGGCGAAAACGACAGGAACTGTGCGGCGTGACAAATCGAACATTTCCTTGAGCACGGCCTCTTCTTCCTCTGAGCTGAGGTTGTCCGCAGCGGCCATTGCCGCCTTGAGGTTTTTGCCCACTGGCCGGGTATGGTGCATCGCGATCTGGTCCAGAATGGCGGTACGGAAGGCGCCCGCCTCGGCCCAACGACACCAGATATAATCCAGCCCGTAACCGCTCATCGTGTCTTTGAACAAAGGAAGAGCCCTGAGCAGGACGTCGCGATGCATGCAGGGGGCCATGATCTCGATGTAATTTGTGTATCGCAGTATGAAGCCTGGGCATTGGCTGAACACGAAATGAGAGAAATAGCTGTCCGGGCTCAGCGACGGTTGCGCAATACGCAAGCCATAGGACTGCATAGATGCAAACAGGCGATTGACGTCCTGTGCGCCGATATCCAGATCATCGTCAGGAAGCCAGATATACTCATATTGCGAAAGGTCCCGGTCAACGAGCGTATTGTGCAACCCGTCCCATTTCCCGCCTTTGACCAATACCGCCTCAACGCCGGGCTCGGGCGCAAAACTAGCATATGCCTCGTCTGAGAAATAGCTGATCATAAGATCATAGCTGCGATCTTGGTAAGCGACTTCCAGCCACCTGTTGTGCAAGGACTTTCCGCCTGCGCGGACAACCACCAGATTCCGTCTCATATGTGGTTCCGGACCTGTTTTTGCGCCTGCAACAAGGGGGCTAGGCCTTCTATCATGTCCGGCTTTAGAGGATGGCTTAATCGCCCGTAATTATAGCTGACCTGATAGGCAAGGTTGCGGACAAGTCTGTGCAGAGGTGAACCTGTTTTGGCCTTCCGTCGATGTGCTTCGATATTGCTTGTGTGTGTCTGGCGTTCTGAAACCATCTGTTCGCTGAGGGTCAGAATAGGGACCTTGTGTTCCCAGTAGAATTTCAGATCGATGTCAACCGGACGGGCAATTGCGGCGCTGGTCGCGGCCAACCTGGCAGCTGCGCGGCGGCCAATTATATAGCCTGTGGTTCTGGGGGGCAGATGATCAGACAGCACCAGGCTTTGATCGGCGACCGCTTTCAGAACCTGCATGTTTTTGCGGGGCACGCCATCCAGCTTGATCATGATGTCCTCGAAACATTCGGGGCATTGCTCGATCGCCTGCAAAAAAGACCGGGGATCCTGAACAAAGGTGGCATCATCTTCCAGAACCAGCCCCAGATATTCATCTGACTCCGCGATTTGCTGCCAGATTCGGCGATGACCCAGCGTACATGCAACTTCGCTGCGGCTTAGTGGTCGTTTGAACTTTTTGCGGTTTTGGTCGATGTCGTAAACCTGGTGTAACTCGGTATCTTCTATTGCATCGCCGCAAACGGCATCGGTGAATTCATGCTGCAGACCAAGACTCTCCAACTCGCGCTCGCATGAGCGACGACGCTCAGCATCATTGGGTAAGCTCAGAATGATCGTCTTAATTGACATCTTTATTTCACCGACAGGAATTTCGGTTCTACTAGGAGGCATCTGAGAAATGCGCAAGCTAATAAGGGCTTGACGGGAATGTTTGGGATACCTGCGACCAGTTTAGCGCATTTCGCAACAATAGCCATCGTGCCAGGGGCTGCAGATGCCCCAACATCATGTGCCCGCCAGCCGAACTGATCGGCAAGGCTTCGCTTAAGGTGGGACGTGGTCAGTCTTAGTGGGCGGTCAGGAGGCAGCAAGTACGTGCAGCTACCTCCTTCTGTGTGCGCTTTTGCAGGAAGCCGCAAAACATGCGACACTTGCCGGATTGATCTGCAGGAGTAATTTACATGGCTCTCTTTTTTTCGCGCCGGACTTACAATTCACAAAAGAAGAAATTCACGCTCAAGCCTGCGGCGAAGACGCGATATGTCAATATTACCGGGCAAAGCGCAGATGGCAGTATTCGCAAGGGAAGTATCCTGAAACGGGCCAAGTGGCTTGACCTTGTGCGCCAGAACGGGGGCGACAACTCGGTCTTGATATACGTGCACGGGTTCAACACGTCTCAGAAAGACATGCTGGACCGGTTGGCCAAGATCGAAACCAATCTACGAGCCAAAGGGTATCAGGGCGCTGTGGTTGCCTTTGACTGGCCCAGCGACGGCTCGGTGCATGCCTATGATCGCGACCGGTCAGACGCCAAGGCCGTGGCGCCTCATCTTGTTGGCGACGGAATGCTGCCAATGCTTGCAATGCCTTCAAAACCCAAGGTGCATATTCTGGCGCATTCGATGGGCGCGTTGGTTGTGCTGCGGGCATTTTCCGATTTTGGAGATTCTGCAGGATCCGGCGGCAACTGGTCGGCGGATCAGGTCATGTTTGCATCGGCGGACGTCGATTCAGTGTGGCTGGAAAAGGGCGCCTGGGGCGGCCTGGTTCTGAAAAAACGCAGCAGACGTTTCACGAACTACTATAGCGGCCGGGACAAGGTTCTGGCCCTTTCCGGTGGCCTGATAAACGGCGGTCGGGACCGAGCTGGCCATGTCGGTATGCCCAGTCTGACGGCAAAAGGGCACTGGGACATCTATTGCAATGAACAGTACTTGCGTGATGTTCCCAAATCAAAACGCAAGAGGGTGTATTCGCACCGCTGGTGGTTCGACAATAAGGGTTTTTACAAGGATCTTTCGCTGACGGTTGCAGGCAAAGATGCCAAAACAATGTCGACGCGCCGTGCCACAAATATAGGCGATCAGGCCTTGCTGACCTGATCCGCCGATCAAAGCTATGAGAGAATCCCCGTTTTTTCGGGACCTCTTATGGGCATAAAGGACCGTTTATTCCACGAAACATCAATATTTGGGAATAATCTGCCTGTTTGGGCTGTGGTCAATCGGTGACAAACGCCATATCTATGCCGCACGAGTTCATCAGGCAGAAATCAGTCCCGTGTTCGACTTACCCGCGCAGCGCGCGCATCTCTCCGAAAAATATGACCTGTCGCCGTCCCCCGAGCTTGCGGCCAGCATGAGCGATATTTATGCCCGCATGTCGCGTGTGGTGTCGCCTGCGGATTGGGCGATCTTTGCCCCGTATGTAAAGGCGATCAACGATCTGAAGGCCACGCGGAACGCGGTCATTCTGGGGCACAATTATATGACGCCCGAGATTTATCACGGCATTTCGGACTTTGGCGGAGACAGCCTGCAGCTGGCCATCAAAGCTACCGAGGTTGAGGCGGATGTGATCGTGCAATGCGGTGTCCATTTCATGGCTGAGACGTCGAAAATACTCAGCCCCGACAAGACGGTCTTGATGCCGGATATGGAGGCTGGGTGCTCGCTGGCGGAATCGATCACCGCCGAAGGTATCGAAGACATGCGCCGTCGCTATCCCGGTGCGCCGGTTGTGTCTTATGTAAACACAACGGCCGAGGTCAAAGCGGCCTCGGATATCTGTTGTACCTCGTCCAATGCGGCCCAGATCGTGGCCGCGCAGGACAGTCATACGGTGATCATGACGCCTGATCAGTATTTGGCGCAGAACGTCGCGCGCGATGTACCGCAAAAGAACGTCGTCTGGTGGGAAGGGTCGTGCATCGTGCACGAGCAGTACAGCGCCAGCGATCTGCGCGATTTTCGCGAATGGAACCCGGGTACCCGGCTGATTGCCCATCCCGAATGCCCGCCCGACGTTGTGGCAGAGGCCGATTTCTCGGGCTCGACCAGTGGCATCATCAAATATGTCACCGACGAAAAGCCGGAAAAGGCACTGCTGATCACTGAATGTTCGATGGCGTCGAATATTGCTGATCAGTTACCAGAGGTCGAATTTGTCGGTCCATGCAATATGTGCCCCTACATGAAGAAAATCACGCTCGAGAAAGTACTGTTTGCACTCGACACGATGACCGGGCAGGTCGAGGTGGATCCGGATGTTGCGGACAAGGCCCGCCTCTCGGTTCAGCGCATGATTGACCTCTCGCGTAAGCTGGGGCTCTGACGCGCCGGATGCAGGTGATCGAAACGCCTCGTGTGGTCATTATTGGGGCCGGGCTTGCTGCTGTTTATGCCGCGCTCAAGCTGGCTCCGCATCCTGTCGTTATGATCTCGCCCGATCCAATAGGGTCTGGCGCCAGCTCGGCCTGGGCGCAGGGCGGTGTTGCAGCGGCAATGGCGCGCAGCGACAGTCCCCAGGCACATGCCGATGATACAATACGCGCCGGGGCAGGCGCGGTTTTGCGCGAGGTTGCCGATTTTGTGACCCGCGCCGCGCCCGAACATATTCTGGACCTCTCAGAGTTGGGCACCGGCTTCGACCGAACCCCCGACGGAGGGTTTGTGCAATCGCGCGAGGCCGCCCATTCCGCCGCAAGGGTGGTGCGGGTCAAGGGTGATCAGGCCGGATCCGAGATCATGCGGGCGCTGATCGCTGCGCTGCGCCGCACCCCGTCCATACAGGTCATCGAAGCGGTACAGGCAAGCGGGCTGGAAAGCGACGGTCAGCAGGTGACGGGTGTTTTCCTGACAGGAACGACCTCTTCTGATGCGCCGATCCTGTTGCGCGGGGCTGCGCATGTGCTGGCCACGGGGGGGTCTTCGGGCCTCTATGCGCAGACCACCAACCCGGCGCGCATCCAGGGGCAGGGGATAGGCATGGCGGCCCGGGCCGGGGCGCGGATTGCCGATGCAGAATTTGTGCAGTTCCATCCCACCGCAATCGATGTCGGTGAAGATCCCACGCCGTTGGCCACTGAAGCGCTGCGCGGAGAAGGGGCAGTGCTGGTCAACAGTAACGGCCAGCGTTTCATGACAGAGATCCATCCCGACGCCGAACTTGCCCCGCGCGATATCGTTGCCCGGGCAGTCTATCTGCAGGCCCAGCAGGGGCTGCGTCCGACGCTTGATACGCGGGCTGCAATAGGCGCAGAAATTGCCACGCAGTTTCCAGCAGTTACCAAGGCTTGCCTGCGCAACGGGGTCGATCCGGTTTCCGAGCCTATCCCGGTAACAGCCTCGGCGCATTACCACATGGGCGGCGTGGCTGCAGATCTGGCGGGGCGTAGCTCGCTGACCGGGTTGTGGGTATGTGGTGAGGCCGCATCGACCGGCCTGCATGGCGCGAACCGCCTTGCGTCCAACGGGTTGCTCGAGGCGCTGGTCTTTGCCCGCGCCTGCGCGCGCGACATTGCGGGTGAGGTCGCGATCAGCGCAGCACCAGAGATTGATATCCGGTTCCAACCCGGCAAGGCGATGGCCGATGCACGCGTGGTGATGGCTTTGCGCCAAACGATGACCGCACATGTGGGCGTTGTCCGGACCGGGGCTAGCCTGCGCCGGGCCTTGTCGGATATCGCCGTCCTCGAGGCCGATCAGGCAGCTTCGCCTGCATTCCTCAATATGACCGCGACCGCAACGCTGATCGCCGCAGCCGCGCTGATGCGCGAAGAAAGCCGCGGGGCGCATTACCGGTCAGATTTCCCTGAACCCATCCCGGGTACCGGCCAACGCTCTCTTCTGACGCTGGATCAGGCATTGGCCTTGCGGGATCGAATGACAAAGGAAGATGCATGAGCTTTGCGACACTGCCCGACATGATCCTGGAACCATTGGTCCGGTCCGCGCTGATGGAGGATTTGGGTGCCAATGGTGATATCACAACGCTGACCGTGATCCCCGCCGAAACCACCTATACCGCGCGGCTGAACGCGCGGGAGGATGCCGTTGTTTCGGGCATGCAGGTCGCCGCGCTGGCGTTTCGTCTGATTGATCCGGGGCTGAAGATCACCACGCATGTCAGCGAAGGCCAGCGTTGCACACCGGGTGACACGCTGATGGAAATCACCGGCAGCGCGGCCGCGATCCTGTCCGCCGAGCGGGTCGCCCTGAATTTTGTCGGGCGGTTGGCCGGTATTGCCACGGCGACGGCTGCTCTGGTCACCGAAGCGCAGGGAACAAATGCGCGCATCACCTGCACAAGAAAGACCACACCCGGTCTGCGCATCGTCGAGAAACAGGCGGTGCTGCATGGCGGCGGGTACAATCATCGGTTTTCTCTGTCCGATGCAATCCTGATCAAGGACAACCATATCGCTGCGGCGGGCGGCGTATGCGCGGTGCTGGAGGCAACAAAAGCACGGGCCTCGCATATGATGAAGGTCGAGATTGAGGTTGATGAGCTGAGCCAGTTGGCTGAGGTGCTCGAGGTCGGGGGTGCCGACGTGGTTTTGCTGGACAACATGTCCAACGAGACGCTGACCAAAGCCGTTGAGATGGTGGATGGACGGCTGGTCACCGAGGCGTCAGGAAATGTCAGCCGCGGTACGGTCGCCGGGATTGCTGCGACCGGGGTTGACTATATTTCTTCGGGCGCGCTGACCCATTCCTACAGATCGATCGATATCGGTCTCGATTTCTAAAAGCAGAAGCGATGGGTCCTGACCCACGGTAACTAGCCCGGCAGAACCGGGCTAATCTGTGTTGAAGTTGCCTTACGGGTTCTGAGACGTGGCGCGCAACGCGGTCAGCAGCCCCGTCAGATTGTCGGCAATACCGGTTTGGCCAATCTTCTCGCTGGCACCGGCGGTGGCGGTTGTGTCGAGGCTGTAAATCTGCATGACGCCCTGGTTTGCGGCGGCCTGGCTCAGCGTGTTCTGCTGCTGCGCTGCAGATACCGAGTTTTCAAACAGGATACCGGTTGAATGCGCCATCGCCTGATAGACGGTGCCAAGCGCCATCGCGGGGGCCTCGCCCAGCACTTTGACATTTGACTGGGTCACCGCATCAGTGATTTGGTTATTCACATAGGTTGGATATGTCATTGAGATCTCCTTGGAAATTCTGTTTTTCACCAATGATCGGATGGAAAAAGCAGTTCATGGTGTCCGACCGCGCCACAAACCTGCACGGGTTATCAGGGGTTCCTGAAGGCGTTCAGGACAGTCATCAGGCCGCTCAGATTATCGGCGACGCCAACCTGTCCGATCTTTTCGCTGGCGCCGGCGGTGGCGGTTGTGTCCAGGCTGTAGATCTGCATGACACCCTGGTTGGCCGCAGCTTGCGTCAGCGTGTTCTGCTGTTGCTGTGCGGCTACCGCGTTTTCAAACAGAATGCCGGTTGAATGCGCCATCGCCTGATAGACATTGCCGAGCGACATAGCCGGAGCGTCTGCGACAACCTGAACATCTGTCTGTGTCACAGCATCTGTGATCTGGGCGTTTACCGTTGTCATTGAAATCTCCTTTTTGGGTTTGGGGTCATATAGTTAGACGCATCACAGGCGGACCTGTGAACACCGGTGGCTATTTTCCGATCTTTTTTGTGACAGCCTGTTCGATGGCGGCCGAGACGTCCTTTTGGATGTCGTCCCGCATGGTCTTGATGAATTTTTCCAGCTTCTCGGCCTGACGATGGGCAATCTTTTCGATATGGCCTTCGGCGACATTGGCGGCGTCCCGAATTTGTGCGGCGACCTTCATCTCGACCTCTGTGACGATCAGTGTTGTCAGCTCTTCGAGTATGTGATCCAGAGTGCGCCGAGATTGTTGTCTGGCCGATGGCTGAGCAGCGCGCGATGACGTGAACTCCAGCTCGGCAGCCTGTTTGACGGCGTTCAGCATTTCCTGTGTCAGATGCGCTTCCTGGTCGGCGGGCAGGGGGCCGCCCCCCGTTCGGGTGTTTTCGATCTGCCGTGCGGCGCGCAGGGAATTGGTGATCGCCGCCTGCGCATCGCGCTGACCCTGGGCAATGACCGCTTCGGCCTGCGCAAGCATCCCGCCGGGCGGAGGCTGCGACAAAGCAGGAGTCTGCGGCTGCGGGCCCAGATGAGCGCTTCGTGCCCAATCCAGCAATTGCTGACGCTCGTCTTCGCGCAACTCCCGACCCAGCCAGACTCGCCCGATTTCCAGCACCTTTGCGGCGTTTTCATCCCAGGGGTTCATTTCTTGCGCCCCTTGGTTGGGCGTTTGCGCTTTACGTCTTTTTCCTCGACGTCGA
Organism: Ruegeria sp. AM1; assembly: GCF_056540745.1. Lineage (NCBI taxonomy): Bacteria > Pseudomonadati > Pseudomonadota > Alphaproteobacteria > Rhodobacterales > Roseobacteraceae > Ruegeria > Ruegeria sp. AM1. The sequence goes on along the minus strand of NZ_JBQFXH010000011.1, from coordinate 81,258 downwards.
TCTTGATGGTGCGCAACACCTCATCATCGGGATCTTCCACCTCGATATCTGCTTCAAAGACCTCTTGTTCGACCAGTCTTGTGGCTTTGATCATGGCATGGCGCGCGACGCTCAGCTCGCATGCGAGGTCCGAGAACTCGGGCGGTATGTCATCGCCGGGGATACTTAACGTTTGCGCCCAGTCGGCAAGAACCTGGCCCAGAATTTGTTCAATATCACTGCGGATTCTGCGAATTTCTTGGTCCATAGCATTCTCCTTTTGGGGCTGTTTGACGTTCAGGCGGGCACAGCACCGATGGCGCCGTAAAGCGGATCGATGAACAGCTGAGTCGCGTTGACGTAGTTCGTGACGCCACCCAGAGCGGTCTCTTTGATGTTCATCCCGCCGGAAATGGCTTTGACAACGCTGGTCTTGATCCGGTCAGGGGCCATGGGCGGGTTGAAGTTGCTCATGATGACTTGTTGTGGTCCGGCCGCCAGCACGCTGCGCGACAGGCGTTCAAGTGTTATTGCAGGGCCGGGGCCCGGGTTCATCAGGCCGCTGACGATCGCATTGTAAAAGCTGGACCCAAAAATCGCGGCATTATTATCGTTCTCTGCAATCGCACGACCACTGACATCTAACGCGGCTACAATTCCGAACTCAAAGACTTCGCTCGGGCTGTTCGGCATCTGGTAGACATCCTGCAAAGATATCAAGGTATAAGCTATATTGTCTGCCGGTCCGCTTATAGGGGCCAGCGCAATGTTCCGCGCACTTTGCCAGGCAGCATAATCGTCACTTATCCCTTCAAAGTTGGCATTGGTCAGCATCGGCGAATAGACTCGACTGATTTTTGAATCATTCGGCAAAGATGCAGGAGGAATTAGATTGATGGCCATCATGGCTTCGGGCAGCGAATGATGCATTTGCATCACCATCCCTGCAAAAGCGCAAAAGGCGCGCCCGTCATTCACCAAAGCGCCAACATTTGGCTTTGCGTCATCAACGGTACCAAGTTGCTTGGCATTGCAAGTCATCAGGATTGCCAACGCGCCCAATGCGTCAGTGGTTGATCCCGAAATGTCGCCAACCTCGTAATATCCAAATAGGCGGTCGATCGCGCCCAGCACATCTTCGGGCGGCAGATACCAGTGCGCAGCACCGACATCCGGCCATTGTTCCAGGATGTCCCTGCGCCGGACCCGGATGCGATTGGTCGTTTTGTTGAATGCGGCAGGGTTTTGTAAGGTCTCCAGCCACTTACTGAGTTCTGTGCCCGCGCTACGTACGACAGTACGTTTATAGGCCTCAAACAGATCCGCGAAGAACCGAAGGAAATCTCCAATGGCCAGTGGGTTCTCAAGCGTGTCGCCACGGTAGATACGCAGCCGGGCGAGACCGCGCATCTGTTCAAGCACCGGCTTGCTGCCGCCAAGCCCATCATTGTCCCATCCAGCCCATAGCGAGCTGTTGTCGGCAAATTTGTACTCCCCGAGGTTGTTCACGTCGTTGGCTTCCACCTGCGCAACAACGTCTGCGGCCTCGGTGCAGATGTCCTGCATGGTTTTGCCGACAGTGAACAGTGACCCGCCCTGTTTGAAAGTCGTGTCCAGAATGCGGCCCAGATAGACGTTGTCGATCTGACGGATGGCGGCGCGGGTTGCTCCGAAATCGGTGCCGACACGCCATTGGGAAAGGTCGTTTTTAGCTGGAAAAGACATGCAGTTATTCTCCTGTTGTCAAAACTTTACGGTGCTTTCTTGCCCGAGAGACTGCTGTTGATTTTTGAGATGCCAAAGCTGGCGGCCTCTGCCTCCATCGCGCCTCCGGCGGCTGCGACGGCCATGGCGCCGGCCAGCAGGATTTCGGTTTCGGCCAGAACCAGACCATCCAGTGCGGCCTCGCCTTCGTTGCCGTCGGCCACGTCCTGAGCCAGCTTCTTCACGATCACCGACTGCGCTGCCATGACCACCTTGGTCATGCTGTCGAAATACTGGGCCGAGGCCTGCGCTGCCAAACCAGCGGCCTGTCCGATCATCTGATCCGTTGGGGTGGTGATCATGGCGGGCGCATACCCGGCGGTTTCCGCGTTCGAGAACTGCACCGATTGCGTCGCCGCATCGTTCAGGGACGGCGTTCCAACAGGAGGGGACGTTGGGCCGCCAGCGGCTGGCGTGCCATCTTTGGGCGCAGATGCCAGATTGGCCGATGCCTGCGCAAACTGCAGATCGCGGTACCGGGACAGAGATGATTTATGAGGTGGCGCTGGCGGCTCACCCGTATCCAGCTGTGCGAAGGCTTTTTCGACAATCTCAAGCTCGTCCTTCAGGGCCGTCTCTGCGGTCTCTGCGGCGTTTTTGGTGTCATTGCGGGCATCTTCGACAGCCGCTTCACCGGCTTTCAGATCGGCCTCAACACTGCCCTTGGCCTTATCGAACGCCTGTTCGGCAGGGCCCTCGATCTTGTCGAGCAGGGTTTTTTCAATGGTTTTGAGCTCGTCTTCGAGCTTGTTGGTCAAGCCGCCTGCTGCGTCTTTGGCCGGTTCCGCCGACCCGTCCTGTGCAGGCGTCTGGTCGGGTTTTTTTCTGGAAAAGATAGACATGCGAAAACTCCCGGATCAAAGGCCTATTCGGTACCTGAGGTAGAGGTGGATTTTGTGCTGCTTTCGGTGGTGCCGCTGGGTGAGATCGCCAGTATCTCGCGTACGGCCGTTGCCACGACCGCGTTTGCGATCTGGTTGAGGTTCTGCTGACTCGAGACCGAGTTCTGCATCGACAGGCCGGCCGAATGGGTTGCCATCTGATAGAGAACGCCAAGCGCTTCGGCGGGTGACGAGGCGACAACATTCACGTTGGTCTGCGTCACTGCATCGGTGATTTGTGAATTTACGGGTATTTTCGGGTTGTTATCTGGCATCGTCTAACCCTGCTTTGGAAATATGGTGTTCAAAGGTTTTGACGCGCCACGTCGCGAGACGTGAACTTTTGTCGTCACCTTCTTTGCGGGGGTGTTGTTCTGGGTCAGCCCGCGCAGCTTGCGGCGCGCCAGTTGCATGCGCTTTCGGGCAAGAGGTTCCGAGATGTTCAGAGAGGCCGAAATCTCACGGTAGCTGAGGCCTTTGACGACGTGCATATCCAGAAGCTGCCGAAGGGGCTGGGTAAGCTGTGCGCTTGCGCGCGCCACTTGCAGCAATTCATCCGCCGCAATCAGCATATCAAGCGTGTCGTGCAGCGCTCCGTCCGGCCACTCGAATTCCAGCGCTTTCTGTTCGCGGCTATGGCGTGCCGCTTTCCGCCAGTGGTCTGTGGTGATGTGTTTCAGAGAAAGATAAAACAGGGCCTCTATGTTTTCGATCGGACGGTCTGCACCCGCGGCATAGTTCAAAACCTTGAGCGTCGCGCGCGAGAGAAAAGAGTCCGCCAGATCGTTGTCGCCATTTGCATAGCGCCGGGCGCGCCGCAGGAAGGCGCGGTGATGTTTGCGCCAGATGGCTTCGACCTGCGCAAAACAGTCCCGGTGCCGCGTTTGCTGGGCTGGTTTTTGGTGTCTGGTCATGTCCGCCTCCTGTTTGAGGCAGAGTCATCCCGATACCCGGACTGGGTCAGTTACCTATGTAACCGCGATGTGCGGTTAGCTGTCGGTGAAGTAGCGCTTCCAAAACTGCTCTGCGTCTTTGATGACCACTCGACTGTCGCGATATGAAATGTCACCTGCCTTCACCCAGTTCTGCAGTGTGATATTCACACGGGTTCGGGTGGCATTCACCTTGGTTGCGATTTTTCGCTGCGTTTCTGTCACCCGGATCTCAACCCTCTTGTCCGGGCGCGAGGTGGTCTGGTCCAACTGGTCCCGCAAATAAAACGCGACCCGGTGTTCAAGGCTCAGAATCGTGAGCCGCCGCACCATCTCTTCGAGATGCCGTATGTCGCTGCGGGCTCGGTTCAGCAATGGACCCTGAAGCTGTGCGAGGTTCAGAATTATGTGACAATCCCGCGCCGAAATTTCGACAATCACGGTTTTTTCCGCACAGATGCATGTCGCCTGCCTGGGCTGGTGGTCATGGACATCTGCCAGGCCAAAGACGTCCGGTGCGCGGTAGCTGCGCAAAACCATTTCACGCCCGTTCTCTCCGATCAGGATTTTATCGACCGAGCCATTGGCGATCAGCCGAACCGTGTCAGGCGGATCGCCTTCGGCATAGACCAGCTTGTCCCTTTGATATGTGCGCAGCCGCGCGCGACAGGCCAAAGCTTCGGCTGTTTCTGCGGGCAACGCACGCAGAACCGGGTTGAGGCGCAGGTAGTGCAACACTATGTCGGCGGCGGCTTTGGGCAATCGGGTGAACCAGTTCGGGACGGTTTGCGCCGCTGTCATCTCTTCTCTGCCCAGTGAAGAAATACAAAGACGGCACCCGTCGACGTCAACGTCAAACGGTCAGAGTCACAGCCGCAAGCGGGGCAACAAAAAACTCAATTAAATCCATCTGCTGCACATAAAATCCTGTGCAGTTTTTGAGGGTTACAGATTGTCGAGACGATGATTCTACTTAAAGTTGCTTTTGGCGTGATGATTTAAGGTAGAAATAATAAGGTATTAGGATTGTGTCTCCCTATTAAGTGTTGTCGTTATCCCCAATATTGACGGTGTCACGTTACTGCATTGGTGGTTCAATATCATTAGTTTTGGGGGCTTTAACCGGTTTGTGACGATCCCGCGGCGTCAGGCTACCCTATTGCCTGCTGGGGAATGCGTGTGTGCCACTCTGCAGGTTTCCGGTAAAACGTCCTGCAGTTTCTGCAGATCATTCTGTCACTAGTTCACCCGCTGGTGCCGGGACCGTTTTAAGATAGGCCGCTATTGCCAGGCGGTCTTCGTCGCTTAACCGTGATGTGTTCTCGATGACAGCGGCCATCTCGCCGCCAGCACTGTCGTAGCTTGGTGTGAACCCGGATTTCAGATATTCCGCGATGTCAGCTTCAGACCAGTCGAGCTGAGCGGGCGTCAGGCCGGGGATGCGACCTTTCCCGCCGGGATTGGGCGCACCCGATAGCCAAAGCTCGCGTTTCAGACCCCCCAGTCGGTTGCGAGGCGTGTGGCATTCGGCACAGTGACCCAGCGCTTCGACCAGATATCGACCTTTGATCTGTTGCTCGGTCAGTTCGCCCTCGACGACCCAGCCTGGCTGCATGAACAGGAGTTTCCAGCCGCCCAGTCCACGTCGGATATTGAAGGGAAAGCCCACCTCATGAGCGCGGTTCTCTGTCGCGTCCGCCGGAAGCGTATTGAGAAAGGCGTGGAGTGAGACAATGTCTTCGGCTTCCATATTGGCATACGCGCCATACGGGAAGGCGGGATAATAGTGTTGTCCTCGGGGCCCTGTTCCGTGGATCAGCGCATTGGCCAGGTCCAGCGCAGTCCAGGATCCAATTCCGGCCTCTGGATCGCTTGATATGTTGGGGGCAATGAAGGTGCCGAAATCACTCTCGAACCGCCGCCCACCTGCAAGGACAGGCGTGTCTGAGCTTTCGCTGTCAGGAGCGGTGTGACAAGACGCGCATCCCGCCGCATAAAACACGGTTTCACCCCTCTCGAGGTTGGGGGTGACACCGTCCAGCCATGTCTGCTGTAGGTGCTGCGGCCGGGTCAGTACCAAACCAACCAACCCAACCAGAAGCGCCAACGCGGCGGCCATAAGAGTGATGCGCCGCACGGATCAGCGCTCCTTTAGTTTTTTGGTGCTCGATAAGCTTTGTGACATGCCGAACAGGCTCCGCCAAGAGGTTCCATTGCCGCTCTCAGGGCCTCGATATCTTGTCCGGCTGCGTCCTGCATCGCCAGCGCGGCATCGGCCAGCGCCTGACCTTTGGCGGCGACATCCGGGAAGTTTTCCCATATCGCTGGCAAGGCGCGGCTGGATGGGTCGGACGCGTTGTCAGAGCCAGCGGGCCACATTGCGGATTGATCGATCTGGGTCAGAACGACCAGATTGTTTGCGGCGCTGCTTGCCGCCTCTGCGTCATAGTCGGTTTCCCCTTTGGCCATGCTGCCAAGAGTGCCAAGATTGAAAGCATATAGCTGCATAATTGATGTTCTTGCTTTGACGGCTGGGTTGTCGCCCTCATGGGCGATGGCAGCGCCAATGGCGACTACAGATAAAAGACCTGCCGCAAAGATTGAGGATTTCTTCATCATGGTGGTGCTCCCTGTTCAATAGGCCGTATGATAGCTTGAACAAATTTTCTTGTAATTGTTTGTTGTTGAGCGCTACTTGTTAAAATATGAACAAGGAGAGTTGGGACGACATCCGCTTTACACTTGCCGTCAGCCGTCATGGGTCATTGAACGCGGCGGCGATTGCGCTTGGGGTCACGCATGCAACGGTTCTGCGTCGGGTGGCTGCCTTTGAACGGCGACACCGCTGTCAGATTTTCCAGAAAAGCCCGTCAGGCTACACCGCCTTGCCAGAGGCCGCCGCAATTCTTTCCGCGATGAAGAACATTGAGGATGCGGTGCTGTCGTTGGAGCGCACGATTGTGGGGGCAGACCGGTCACCCGCCGGGGATGTGCGCATCGCATCGACCGACAGTCTTTGTCAGCTTGTGCTGCCCCGGATCGTGAATGCGGTCGCCAAACAATACCCCAATCTGAAACTGGTTTTGCTAAGCGGCAACAACCATCACGATCTCACAAGGCTGACTGCCGATATTGCCGTGCGTCCCACGACAGAGCTTGGCGAAGGGCTGGTCGGAGAACGCGCAGGAACGCTGTCATTTGGCGTCTATGATGATGGATCGACCTCTGACCACAAATGGATGAGGCTCGACGGGGCGCTCAGCCGGTCGTTGCCGGCCAAATGGCTGGACAGACATATCGGCGCCGGCAACATGATCAGCGGAGCGGACAGTTTTCTGGTGCTCCAGCAGATGGCTGCTGCGGGCGTTGGCAAGACATTCCTGCCCTCTTTTATCGGTGACAGCGATTCCCACCTGCGCAGATCGGATACGGATGACCCGCAAATCGACGTTCCGATCTGGGTCGCTACGCTGGAAGAAATTGCACACACACCGCGCTTTGCTGTGGTCCAGCGCGCATTGGTGGATCGCATCCGGCGCGCGCTGGAGCCGGGTGATCTGACCTGATCACAGGGTTTTCTGTCTGTTTATTGCTGATCTGACCGCGCGGGCAGACGCTGTCTGGTGCGGAGGTCATCGGCGAAAGACTGCGGAAATGGGATCATGCGATTTGCATCTTCATCCCACAGCCGCCATCGCAGACATTCCAGCGCGTCCCTGAAACTGATCGCGGCCTTATTCCAGTTCTCAGCGATTTCAGAATTGCATGTCTTGAGATGATAGGACGGGATTTTTGCGTTGTAGTGATGCAGATCGTGAAAGCCAAAATTCAGCAGCATAAAATCGACGAGAGGCCCCAGCCGCAATGAGCTGGCCCCGTCGAGTGCCGCTGCATGTGTGTTCTTGTGGCCGGTGTCTCGCCAATAGGTCTCTTCAAAATTGTGGCCCACATAGACAACGAAGATACCAAAGCTGCCCGCAAAGACGCTTCCCAGGATCAGTGCATAGAAAGACCACCAGCCCAGTGTTGTGATCACCAGATACCAGAACACAAACATGGCCAGGTTCTGCAGCAAAACATCCCGAATGCTGACTTTCACCGTATTTCTGGGCCATCGGTACCGAATGAAATAGATCAGCAACGGCCCCAGCACGAACAGTGTCACCGGATGACGGTAGATGCGATACGAGAGCTTTTTGGAAAGCGGTGCGGCCTCGTACTCGCGCCGTGTCATGACAAATACTTCGTGGACATCCCGGTATTCCAGATCACCCAGATGCATATGATGTAGGTTGTGATTGTACCGCAGTACGCTATGGGCAATGCCCGAGAAAATGGACAACCCGTTGCCGAGAAGGTCGTTCAGCCGCCGGTCGGGGAAATAGCTGTAATGCCCGCAATCATGCTGAATCGAGTAAAGTCTCAGGATACCGGCAGCAAAAAGCAGCGCTCCGACAATCAGTGACAGCACGGATTGGGGAAAGGCGGCCGGGACCCATAGCCCAAGAACAACAATGGCCAGACTGATCATCAGGGCTTTGCAGGCTGACCAATTGTCTGCCCTTGCAAAATCGCGGGGAACTTTGATCGCGGTCATGCTGCTCGTTGTTCAAAACCTGGCAATGGATAAAGGGCTGTATCTTAACTTTCTGAAACATAGCATGGGGCAGTCATTCCGCCAACCGGCTGAGACCGGCTTTGGTTTCGGTCGCAACAGAACCCTGTTCTGATCGGCATCTGCTGATTTCTATTCCGACCTGAGGGACATTTCCAAAAACATGTAGGGTTGAAAGTTCTCCAGGCTTCCAAAACGCAGTAGGCGCGTCACGCCAGCCGCTTTCGTGGCGCGCCCGACCATATTGAAGACGCCAAGATGTTTCTTGAAAACGGGGTCTGTGGCGAACCTGTCGATCATCCTGTCGGTTACTTCGTGGCGTATCTTCAACGTGAGGGACGAGCCGTAGAGATGTCGCTTGATCTCGGACAGCCGCACAAAATTCAGGCTGTTCCATAGCCCGTGAACGCCATAAGTGTTCTCGACCCAGCCGATGCGGCGTTTGAAAACACGTCCGGTTGTCGTTTTTGATCTGAGAACCGGAATGTTGAAATGCGGCTCGTAAGGAAAGCCGTAATTCGGGCAGAGCACCAGACAGCGCCCATTCGGTTTCAGCAGGCGGGGAACGGTGTCCAGAAAGTGCCGCCAGTCCGGGAGGTGTTCCAGAACGTTGACCAAATACACAAGATCATAGGCTGCGGTGGTCTCGTAATCCTCATAGGAACAGCGGTGTATCTCTCCTCCGAGATCAACGGCATGTTGCAGCACATTCTCCATCGCATTGAACCCTTCAGCAAAAGGTTCGATACCCTCAAGGTGCATCTCCGGGTTTCGCTGGCTTAGCATGGTTAGAAGGATTCCTGCACCACACCCGATCTCGAGCACCCGCGCCCCGGCGGGCAACTGTGCAATTTCGGGTTCAAGGTTTTGATAGTGAAACCGGGCGGCGCTGAGCCAGATGTCTTTCAGCGGAAAGTCAAACCTCGCAAAGTCATCGAGAACCTCATCGACTAAAAAAGGTCTTTCTCGGCGGCTCAACGAATGCATACTGATCCCGATTTGGCAGGTTTTAGAAGTTGATATCGCAATGTGTTGGAGCGGACCAGCGTCATATACGATCGCCGCAGTGGGCGTTGTTGCCACGGCAAAGGCGATACATCGCGGTGACAGCGCTTTACTCTGGTCGCCGCTGTTGTATTTCACTGCTATTGAAGTGCTTCAGGGCTATTCGTATTCGGTTGCAGGTCAGTGCGCGCTGCCTCAAAACCAGATCGCAGCCCTGCTGGCCTATATCCACATCGCGTTTCAGCCTTTATTCGCGTGTATTCTGGCCTTGTATTTCGTGCCATCAGATGTGCGCAGAACACTTACGCCCGTTGTGATTGCCATCGGTGCGCTGACCGGGGCCTACCTGCTGCTGCAGATATATCCCTTTGATTGGGCAGGGCCGTGTCGACCCGGCCGTCTTTTGTGCAGCGACCACCTCTGCGTCAAGAAAGAGAGTTGGCATATCGGCTGGCATCTTCCGCTGAATGATCTGGGAGAGCGGCTTCCGGCTGTGATATTCGGAGAGCAGGTCCGTTTGAATTTCCCGGTGTATTTCGCCGTGATGTTTCTGGTTCCGGTGCTGTTTGGGGCGTGGAAACTGGCTGCTTTTCAGCTAGCTATCGGGCCCGCGCTGGCGTGGATGACAACCGACAGCCCAACGGAAATGCCAGCCATCTGGTGCCTGTTCTCACTCGGGATCGTCATGATCGTTGTTTTTACGCCCATGAGAGATTTCCTGAGCGTAAAAGCGTGGCCATTGTGGACTGTGCTGCGCAGGGTGAACGGCGAACGTAAAAGCGCACTCTAGAAACAAAACAAACCGTTCACCCGCGCATCACCATCTTTCTCCTCTGGTCAAGTCTGCGATCTGCATCCTCCAAGGCGCGAAACGCGGGATTGCAAACTGATCAGAGGTGAAAACCATTTTTGATGAGGGCGTTACGTAACTTCCCCATCCAGCAGCTGATAGAGAGTCCATTCGTCGGATAGCCCCTCTAGTTTTTTCGAGCCCATGTTGATGAACTCTAGATCCGATCCAAGAACCAGCTCGCGCACCGTGCGTGAAACCCAGACCTGTCCGCCGGGCACCTCGCTTAGCACACGGGCCGCAATCGCTACAGCGATCCCTGTCACGGTGTTGGCGGTGCACAGGCATTCGCCCGAATGGATCCCTGCGCGGATCGTTAGGCCGGATTTACCCGCTTCGGACTGCAATTCCCGGGCACATGCAATCGCGGCGCTGGGACGCGGGAAGGCAGCCAGTAGGCCATCACCGATCAGCGTGCCTTCGTGTTTGAGGACCGTTCTGACCGACGCTATTTCCAGCTCGTCCATCGCCTGTTTCGATTGCGCCTCACTGAGAGGCGCATGCACACCTGCTGAGTTCACGACATCACTCATCAAGATCGTGACCAGAAGGCGGTCGCCACTGGTCTGCGCGTGAGAGATATTTTCTTCAAATGTCCGATCGATCCGGTTGTCCTGATCTGGTCGGGCCGCCGCGCGGCGGGCGGGAAAGTTTCTGATCACGTTCTGGTCGGCAACCTTATCTTCTCTGATGATGTCCCGGGTGCCGAAAGTGTCGTGATTATCCCAGGGTGTAAGCGCCTTTGACATCTCTGGATCGTCAACAGGCTCGATTATTGCAAATGAAGTATTCAACATATGTGCACCACAAAAACAGGGTATCTGCAGTGGACGTTACTTACCTATTGTCAACGTGGAGCAACGCAAATGTTAATGAAATATTAACAGCTGCTTGCTTGGCGCACGCTAGGCTTGTGGGTTACGCGACACTTACTCCAGAAAGGGGTAGGGTCGCCGCAGGCAGCGCATATCTGACAAGCTGAACCGTGGACACTCACTGTTGGGGACTGGATCTTGAAAAAGCTGAATGTATTGCTGGTAGAAGACGATCCGTCATTGCTTGCTTTGACGGCAGCTTTGCTCAGGCCTCATTTCAACGTCCTGCAGGCATCTAATGTTGCAGATGCGCGCGCGGTGCTCGCGTCTAAAACCGTGGATATCGCTCTGCTTGATCTTGGTTTGCCTGACGAAGACGGGTTGGTTCTGGCGCGTTCCATGCGTGCAAAATCTGCGCAACCGCCGATTATTTTCATCTCATCCAGAAGCAGCGCTAGCGACAAGATCAGCGGGCTTGACATTGGCGGCGACGACTACATTACCAAGCCGTTCGACCCCGATGAGCTTTTGTCGCGCATCAATGCGGTTCTGCGGCGGACAGGTGTACATACGCGGGCACCCAGCAGGGATGCCAAGGTGCGTCTCGGCGAAGTGGAGATTGATCTGGACAGCCGGCAGGTCTGGTCGGAACGTCAGGAAACAATTCCATTCACCCGCGCCGAGTTCGATGTATTGATGGCGATCGTCAACGCCAACGGACGGGTCTTGTCCCGTGCGGTGCTGCTGGATGCTGTGGCGCTTTCGCCGGATCATGACGCCGGAGAGCGTACCATAGACGCATTGGTCGCCAAAATTCGGAAAAAACTCTCGACGGGTCCTGATGGGCCAAAGGTGATCGTAACTGTGCATGGTGTCGGATATCGGCTGGGGCTGGTGCGAAGTTGAAACCACGCGCGTATATATATGATGAACCGATCAACGCGGTTACCCAGAACTTTGTTGATAAGGGCATCGAGAACAAATACCGCGAGTGGTATTTTGAATCTACGCGCGGTCAGTTCCGGACCGCGTTGCTCTTCGGTGCATCCTTTTATATCGTCTTTGCGTTCCTCGAGGTCTTTGTCATCAAAGATCGCACATTTTCAGGCCAGGATCTTGCGGTGTGGGCCGCAAGACTGGTCATTATCTCTTTCATAACGGGGCTTTACTTCTTTTCACACCGGCTTCCTGCGCGCGTCTTGCCTGTCATCATCTCGACGGGCTGGTCGCTGATGTATTTGATTATCTGGTCGGCGTTCGCATTTTCGGGCGAACATGAATCCAGAGACTTCCTGTACCGGTTTTCGCTGATCAGCCTTGCGGGAACGGTGTTTTTGCCATTTGTTTTTTCTCATTCTGCGGCGTTGCAGCTTTTGCTGTTTGTACCGGTGTCCTACTATCTGGTTTTTGAGAATTCGACCGGGGGCAGCGCTATTGATACCTGGATCGGTCCGGCATTTGTCCTTTTCTCGGTTGTCCTGATCGGCCTCTATGCCAAGTTCTTTTCAGAACGGACGCTGCGCGCGAACTTCGTTCAAAGTGTTTATCTCGAAACCGCGCGCCAGGACGCTGAGAAAGCCAGCGAGGCAAAGTCACAGTTTCTGGCGACGGCCAGTCATGAACTGAGGACTCCGTTGAACGGCATTGTCGGGAACATCCGACTGATCAAGCTGATGCAGCAGGACCGCGCCTCGCTGGATCAAAGGTTGGACGAGATCGAGCGTTCCAGTCTGGCGATGCGGAACCTGATCGATGATGTGCTGAATATCGCCCGGCTTGAGGAAAAGCCGGAAGATCGCGAATTCCAGCCCTTCAACCTTTCTGAGATTCTTCAAGATCTTGAGGCAGTGCTGCGCCCGCTGGCGCGTTCGAAAAACCTTCGGCTCATCATTCCGCAGTTTGATGATGGCGTTTATCTGAGTGGCAACAGCGGTCACCTGAGGCATATCCTGCTAAATCTTCTCGGAAATGCGGTAAAATTCACGCAAGAGGGCTCGGTGACTTTGTCATTTGAGCAATCAAAACAGTCTGTTGCCTTTACGGTTAGCGACACAGGTATTGGTGTGCCTGAAAACGAAGTCGCCGATATTTTTGAGCCCTTTACTCAGGCGTCGAACATTGATGCGCGCAAGATCGGCGGCACGGGCCTTGGGCTTTCGATCGTCCGGGGGCTTGTGTCCTCTCTCAAAGGGCATGTGTCGGTCAAAAGCGGCCTGGGCGAGGGGACGGTTTTCCGGGTCGAGGTCCCGTTTCAGGCCGCACCGGTTCCGATGCCCGAATCTGAGGGTGCCGGATTGGCAAGCACCGTGGGTGAGCAGCAGAATGTGCTGATCGTCGAGGATGATCCCACCAGTATGGAAATACTTAAAAGCCTGCTCGAGCGGGATGGTCATTCGGTCATCGCGGCCTCGAATGGTGGGGAAGCCAAAAAACTGTTCAGACCCGAGGACGTAGATTGCGTGCTGACAGATATCCGCCTTCCGGACACGACGGGTGTTCAACTGGCGCAGGAGCTGAAAAGAATAGTGAACGGCCGCCTGCCTGATAAGGCAATCCCGACCATCGCGGTGACCGCAAATGTGATGCCTGAGGATCTCGATGAATATGCTGCGGCGGGGTTTGATGCGGTTGTCTCCAAGCCTTTGGATGAGCGGGTGCTCTACGGTGCGATCCGTGCCTCAATGGGAAAACGACCTTCAAAAGTGCCGTATGTGTCGGCCGAGCCAAACGATACCAAGGCGCGTCTTAGGAAATTCCTGAGCAAAGAAGAGCTGGATCAGGTCTTTAAGACGTTTCGAGCCGCGTTGAGGGAGTGCCATTCCGAACTGATAATGGCCCAGGAACAGGGCGACAGTGACAGAATCGCGTTTCTTGTCCACCGGCTATACGGGAGCGTTTCAAGCTTTGGCGAAGCTGATCTGGCCGACATGGCGAAAAATGTTGAGACATTGCTGCAGGGCGGTGCCGAGAATTACAGCGTCGAACTGAACGAATTGATTACATCATGCGAAGCGGTGCTGGCAGGTTTCGCGCATCAAGAGACCTGACCAGTCATTCGCGGTTTTCAGAGCCTGAGACCTGGCCGCTTTTCGAACAACTTGTTTGCTGTCGTTGGGCGTATGGATCACACTGCGAGATGGCGCAAAGTGGTCAGGTAAACAACGCGGTTTTGTTGCTGTGAAATGCAGAGCTATTCTGCCTTTCCGGAAAGATTAACCCATTGTAGTTATATGAAAATCTCTTAGTAGCTTTTGCTAACTTGCCATCGCCGCCAAGATAAGTTGCCTTTTGTGACCCAGCTCAGGATAAAGATTCACCATTCTTGACAAGCCAACTACAATGCAGCCGTTCAATTTTGGGGAACTGTTTGGCTGCAACGCGGGACAAACCGGACTTATGCACTCGCGGCCATTGCTGAGGCAGCATTTATTTGCTCTCGCAGCACGATCATTGCTGCATTGTGGTCTCGGTCGCTAGAGCGGTCATTCAAAACTGGTTTGAAGACCTGTATCTATACCGCCCTTTCGCCGCAAACTGATTAGACCAGCGGGTCGCGTGACAAAGCGTGAATTCACTGGATGCGAACCAATGTTGGTTTCTTAAAAAACCAGGCTGTCGGCCCACCCATTGGCCAATCATCCCCAGGATTGTTCGTCAACGGACATCTCGTCCAGCATCCAGCGTTTGAACGCCAGCAATCTAGGGTCCTCGGCGCGACTCACAGGGCAGACCAACGAATACCCAACGTTCATAGGCAACCTGAAATCAGAAACCAAATGCAGCCTGCCGAGATCCAGATCACCAGTGCAAAGTGATAGCCTGGTCAGGGCCACACCCTGTCCGGCCAGCGCGGCCAATACGACACTGTCGCTTTGCTTGTATACGCGAAGATCAAGCTTCACCTTTTTCAGCTTGAAAATCTCGAGCGCCTGTTCTGTTGCAAGACCGGTAATGTCGATTGAGTTTTCATCCAACAGACGGCTTCCATCTACTATGAGCGGCTGAAGATAGAGGTTTTCAATCTTGCCGCCGACCGATTTGACGACGTCAGCAGAAGCTACAAGGCATAGCGAATCCTGCAATATTAGCTCACGGTGGATGCCAACTTCTTCTTTTGCGCCAAATCGGATTGCAGCGTCGATCCCGTCTCGGGTGAAATCCACTTTTTGTCCTGACGTATGCACATGCAGCGCAATATCAGGATGCCTCTCCTGAAACCTCGTTAATCGCGGGATCAGCCATCTGGATGCAAAAGATGCCAGCGTGGAAATAACCAACACTGCATCAGTTTCGGTTTCGGTGATCCGGGCAATGGATTTCGTGATCAAGCCCAGAGCTACTTTCGTACTGCCGGAAAGTTCCTGACCAGCCGCTGACAACGACAATACTCCTTTCCCCCTCACAAAGAGCTTCACGCCTAGCTCCGCTTCTAGCCGTCTTATCTGCTGGCTAACCGCGGCTTGGGTGACGTTAAGCTCGTCTGCGGCTGCCGTGAAGCTGAGATGCCGCGCCGCCGCTTCGAACATCCGGAGCCCATTGAGGGAATAGTTGCGCATTTCAATAACTTTTCCTTATGAACTCAAAACAATTGATCGTTTGAGCCCACTGTTTTGAGCATATTATATAGGAATTCAACAAGGTGTGCGAAAGGAAAAATTATGCGTTCACTGACACACAAGACCACACGATCTGCTTCCATACGCGAGGAAATGCTGTCGACAATCCGGTCAAAAGTTTCAAGATGGATGAGAAACTTTCGCACCCGCAGGGCATTGCGTAATCTAGACAAGCGCCGGCTCAGCGACGTTGGAATTTCTAACAGTGAGGCCATACAAGAAGCCCGGAAACAGTTCTGGAAGGATTAGGTGTACTCGGCGGTTTTCTGTATTGCGACGAACATCCGCCCTTCGCTTCGTCACGTATGAATTGGGAAGATGCGGACTAGCTTGCCATTTGACCGAGCGGTGTGTGGATTTGCAGCATCCGTTTACGGTCATGGCAGGTGACTTTCAGTGTTGTGTTTGGTTCGTCGATAGCGGTCCCTCGCTTACGATTACTGGATCAGTACCCGAGTTTTTCCAGACACTGCTGCTAAGAACCAAGCAGATGCAGCGATTTTCGTGCTGCGGACGTACACGGCGAAAACCGAAGCCTTCCGGTTCGGGTTCGTTGCCGCCGCTAGGGCTGATGCAGAATCTCAACCTGGAGCACGGTTACGTCCCGCGAGGACGGCCCATAAGAGACATTCATCGTGCTCTTCCGTCGCCGAGCTGCGGCCCGTCAAACCGGCCGTTCGCTGCAGGCGCAAGATCTGCAGGTAGACGAATACACGATCAGCGGGACAAACCGGACTTGTGTAGGTGCGGCTTTGAACTCATCCGTAAACGTCCGTCTCGATTGTCCCATTCCATGCTCCTTTCGTTGACAGGGGTAAATTACCCCGATGTCCGGGAACAGGGACGAAGTTCACCGGCTTACCGCGTCGATGCCATCAATGCGCTGCCGCCCAGAAGGAATGTGCCTCCAGCGTAACCCATCGACTTCCGCGCGTGAAGACTCTTGAGCTTGCGGCGCGCTTGTGCCGCCAGTAGCGCATAACCCATCAGAACGACAAACACGACGACACAGGATGTCAGCACCAGGATCAAAAACTGGGGCGTTATGGGCAAAGCTGGATTCATAAACTGAGCCAGGAAAGCAACGTAGAACATAATAGCCTTCGGGTTTAGAACTCCCGTCAGAAAGCCCGCTCTCAAACTGGCAGATCGGTGCCCGGTGAAGGATTGCTCCGCCAGATCTGCCTCACGAAGCCGCCGCGCAGCCTTGATCTGCCCAAATCCTAACCATGCCATATACGCCACGCCAGCCCATTTGAGCAGGAAGAAAGCTTCACTGGATGCCGCCAGAATGACACCAAGACCCATATACGAGGCCGTCATTACAACTATTCCGCCGAACAAATCTCCCAGTATGCAGAATGATGCCGCGCCTAAACCGCGTGACAGGGACTGGCCCAACACCATAAAAACACTTGGGCCGGGGATAAGTGAAATGATTGTATAGGCAGCCACGTATGCCAGCCATGTTTCAATGGTCATAATTAACTCCACTCTGTCATTCTTGTCCGTCGACCTTCGATGGCAGAGCCACAAAACCCGCCCACGCAATAATGAATATACCTATTAAGCCGATGATGCCGGGTAACTCGCTGAAGAACAACGCCCCCCAGAGAAGGCTGAACACCAGGTAGCTATAGTCGAACGCGGCGACCGTCGTTGGTTGCCCTTTCTGATAAGCATAGGCCGCGCCGACACTCCCGATCAGGATGAGGGCGGCTAGAACCACGATGGTTCCGAATAAACCCAGATCAAGCGGTTGCAATGGGCCAAGAATAAGCAATCCTTCGTGGCCTGAGAAAAGACCTAGTACTACACCAGCGACAATGAATGCCGCGTTTAGTGCCAGGGCCAAAACAAAGGGGCTGTCCTCGCCGCATTTTGCCGATGTCAACACCATCGCACAGGCATAAAGAAAGGCGGCAACGACTGGGAGCAGGGTCACGATTTCGAATTTTGAATTTTCGGGCCGGATGATCATCAACATGCCGACAAAGCCACAAATGATAGCCAGGATCGCGCGGCCTGTAGGCCACCTGCGCGCAACTCCTGCGGAAAGCGCGACGATGAACAGCGGGCCAGTGTAATAGGCGGCTGCGGCCAGAGACAGCGGCATAAGAGGCAAAGACGCATAATAACTTAGCCACATGAAAACCAGAAGCGCGCTGCGCACCGCGATCCACATTGGTGCATGCAATGTCACCGGTCCCTGTCTGCGCACCAGCCACCACAGGGCGGGTACGACAAGGGCAGAACGCAGAATGTACATCTGCCATAGCGGTAACAACAGACTCGTTGCTTTGATAACGGCATCACCCAGTGACAGAGCCGCGACAGACGCAACAATCGCTAGGATCGAGCCGCGTACGTGATTTTCGTGTGTGGAGTCTGCCATATTTTGCCGAAGTGCTCGCTATGTATCGATGTCCCCCCCCAAATCATGTAATCTCATTTATGAAAAAGGAGTTTTCGTTTAATTTCCATGAGTTCAAGTTATGAATAGTTCAACCCATCGCTTACCGCCCCTGTCACGCCTGAGACCGTTTGAGGCTGCGGCACGCTATGAGAGTTTTTCCATGGCCGCAAACGAACTCGGGATGACCCAGACGGCGATAAGCAAACAGATTGGTCTCTTGGAAAAAGAGTTGGGGATACCTCTGTTTGACCGCCGGAACCGAGCGGTGTTCCTGACGAATGCGGGCAGACGTCTTGGGCGGGTGGTTGGAGATGCTCTTTCTGAAGTCGCCGCTGAGATTGCGCTGCTTCAAGGCAAACGGCAATCGAGTGAACTGGTGCTTCATTGCCAGCTATGCGAGGCGTTCTATTGGCTCATGCCACGTCTGGCCGGTTTTCACGAGCAGAATCCGGGAATTGAACTGCGTGTTGTCAGTTCCCTGAAGCCGTTGACAGAAACAGCGGAAGGCTTTGACGTCGCTATACAAACATCGGGTCGCGCGTCTGGTTCGGCACGTCTGGCTTTCACAGCAGCCGACGATATTTTCCCTGTTTGCGCTCCGTCGCTTGTATCCGATCAGATTCTCCCAATGCAGCCGGAAGATCTAGCGGCATTTCCTCTCCTGTCACATTCTGTTGTCCCGCAAGACTGGACGGATTGGCGCGACTGGTTCGAAGGTGTCGGTGTCCGGCACCCGAAGCGCCCGCGCCTTGTGCCTTTCGACAGCTATCCAGTGGCCTTGCAAGCGGCTGTTGCAGGTCAAGGTATTGCACTTGGATGGAGACGCACGGCTGAAGGGATGATAGCTGAGGGAAAATTGATCAGGCCATGCAACCAAGTCTTGAAGCGCCCGACAGAGATTTCCGTATTTCACAGTGCAAGCCGAAATCGTCACCCAATGACAGACCCGCTTATTGCGTGGTTAGCTGACGAGCTGGAGGATTAGCTGTCATCCGTCTTACGCGCAGTATCGGTCGTTTTGGGCTCAACACCCGGTTTAGCCGCCTCGAGGTCAAACCTCGGCTTTTCAGACACCAACGGCAGTGTGTAGCGAAGAACGCGGCGAAACCAGAGAGTTGGCCAGATCGTCCTATGGCTGGTTCCGGGTGCAGAATCCGTTGAATTTGCTGCATCCGCAGTCGGCGGCTGAGAGCCCATTCCTACCGATGCTGCAACACGGATGAATGTCTGGTTCCATCAACTTGGCCCTGACCTAAAGTTTCTCAAGCACATGCGCCTTGTTCTCGGACCAACTAGATGAGGAGTAATGCCGCAGTCATTTTACGAAAAATCGGACACAAAGCTCGCATATGAAAATACACGAGCCTTCAGGCATTGATATTTAAGCAAAAAAGAGACCCAGATAGGTCGCCAATTTGCTTTGAGGAAAAAACGCTCCCCGCTCAGACTTCGTAAACAGACCTAAAACAGCGGAGACGTTTCATGAATTCACATCTTTTCAACCTGATCTTATCCGCCGGTATCGCGCTCGCAGGCACGGCCTCAGCGCAGTCACCGGAGACCCTGGAAACCGGGACGGACAGCGCGTTCTATATGAGTGACGCCGCATATTACCCAGCGGACGGGGATAAGGCTGTGGTTTTTGTGCCCGGTTTTATCTTCAACAAAGAAAGCTGGAAAAATCTTGCAACCAGATTGCAGGAAGAAGACATCGCATCTGTGGCGATCAGCGCCAAGTCCGAAAATCCAATACGTCGCGCGATTCAAGAACTCACGCGCCGGGGGCACAACGACATTGTCCTGATTGGCGGGAGCAGCGGCGCTGCATCCATTCTGAATACGATGGAGCAGGTTGTGGCGACGGACAATGTCACCGGCGTGGTGTTGATGTCGCCGGTGCGTGGCAACCCGATGGACGATCAGCCGGTCGACAAACTGTTCATTGTTTCCAAGGGTGAAAAATCGTTTGAAAAAGTGCAGGCGCTGCATGAGGCGTCATTGGAACCCAAAACTCTGATGACCATTCCGGGCAAGGCCCACGCCCAGTTTCTGTTCTACGGGCCTGACAAGGCTGACGTTGAAGCCGCAATTGTTGAGTTTGTAACGGCGCGGTAGTCTTTGCCGGATGAAGAGACAATGGATCAATGTGTTGGCCTGTACCGTTGTCGTTGGCATGTCCACGGCGGCGGCCGGCTATTACGGGTATACCCGTGAAAGGGCTGAAATCGTCAGAGAGGCGGTGCGTTTGGATAATCAGCTTTCAAATGCACTGTCCCAGAATCTGCGGGTGGCCTCGCTGTTGTCGGGGCACAGTGACGTTCATGCGGCCCTTGGTGCGCATAACGGCATGTCACCAGACCGGGATGTGCTCGGTCGGCTGACGATTGAAACGGCTCGCGCGGCGATCATTGTCTCGGATAGAGGGGGGCATGTCATTGCCGCAGGACTGCGCAATCCCGAAGATGCGCAATTTTTGACGGCCCTGCCGGAGACCTTGCGCCAGACGCTCCGAACCAACGCTTTATCGCGGAGGTTTATTAAGACCGACGCCATTGGATGGGTGTTTGAGGTGGGAAAGCCGGTATTTGGTCCGGACCGGGACAGGCGTGGATTTGTTTTGTCCTATCAATCCTTTGAAGATCTGGCACAGACTTGGCGTGCGTTGCCCGACAGCCTTGTCGTTGCAACATCTGATGGGAGAACACTCTTCGCACACCGTCGCTTTACCAAGACAGAATGGGGGCTGTTACGCGAAACTGTCACTTCGCGGGTGCACGGTACACGCCTTTCTCTCGAACGAAATCCGCGCGTGCTTCTTGGATATTCCGGGATCGGTTTTGTGTTCGGTCTGGCAATATCGCTGTCGGTATTCTTTGCTCTTCTGAGCGCGGCGCGGCGACGTGCATTGGCTCAGATGAAGATAGATGCTTTGTCTGAAGATGCCGCCATGTTGGAGGCGCGGGTCACAGAGCGTACGCGAGACCTGTGTGACGAGATTCAACAGCGCAAGCACACCGAACAGGCTCTCAAAGAAAGCCAGTCTCAACTGGTCCAGACCGCGAAACTCAAGGTGCTAAATGATATGGCGACAGGGCTCAGCCATGAGTTATCGCAGCCACTATTTGCTTTGGAGGCCAGTTTGGATACGTTGCGATGTCAACTGGGTACATTGCCAGCGGAGGCCTGCGCCTCTTTGGAGAAAGCCCTCAGGGTTTGTCGGCGCATGAGCCAGATATTGAACAATCTCAAGAGCTTTGCCCGAAAGGATGACGAGCCTCCGGTCCTGTCAGATCTTTCAAAACCGGTCACAGCGGCGATTGATATTCTTGACCATGAGGCCAAGCGCAGCCGTATCTTTGTGGAGCATCGTTTTCCCGACGACCCGCCAATGGGGATGGCCACATCGCCACGCTTGCAGCAGATTATTGTGAACTTGCTGGCAAACAGCTTTGACGCAGTTGCCAAGGATGGCACCGGCGCTGTCGTCATCGGGTACTTCACCGGCCCCCAAATTCAGATCAGCGACAATGGCCCGGGCTTTTCCAACGCCAAAACAGCGCTCACACCGTTTGAAACCACGAAAGAGGATCGGAATGGACTTGGGTTGGGGCTTTCGATTTCAGCGGACATTATGCAAAGTTTCGGCGGAACGCTCCATCTCGGTTCTAACCCTGAGGGTGGTGCATCTGTCATCCTGAGTTTTGACCCTGGCGATGGCATGCGACGATGAATGATGTGCTTTTGGTCGATGATGATCGGGATGTGCTTGAAGCGCTGGAGTCGCGGCTCGCGATCGCCGGATATAGGGTGATCGCGTGTGCTTCCTATATCCAAGCCAAAGACCACCTTGCACCTGGGTTTGAGGGATGCGTGGTCACCGATATCCGGATGCCTGGGAAAACCGGGCTTGACCTGATCGCCAGAGCCAGCGCTGTGGACCCGGAATTGCCTGTTATTGTCCTGACAGGCTTTGCCGAGACAGTGACCGTAGTGAGTGCGATGCGTGAAGGGGCAGTCACGGTATTGGAAAAACCGTGCCCGATGGAGATGTTGATAGAGACTATCGCCAAGGCGCTTATGCAACGTGGCGCTGTTCTAAAGGCGCGCAGAACCCGCGCGAAACGCGCCGCACGCACAGCCGCAGGACGACCGCCCAAAGACAGTGCGCTCTCACCACAACTCGCCGAATACGAAGCCGAACTGGTCAGGCGTGCCCTAAAACGAAATGGTGGCAACAAAGTTAAAACCGCGCAGGAACTTGGCATTTCCAGAAGCCAGCTTTACGCAAAGATCAAAAGGTTTGGGCTTAGATAACCGCTCGACCGATTTTGAAGAGTATGCTTTGTTCATCTGAACAAATTACACGTCGGTTAACCGAAGTATTTGCTTCCACCAATGTCCGCTCCGTCCCATCCTTCTCCGTTCGGTGCAGATTAAGTGGGCGGTTGCGCCATCCGATCCCGGCCATTGGTCCATCAAGCGGCGAAGCATCATGTAGAGCCCAAACCTCCGAAATGCTGCTATGTCGAGGAAAGTCTGCTCACGGTATGCATCAGTTTGAGCACGCCCGTAGAACATTTGTCCTTCGGTCAGGCGACAGGGCAAAAGGCTGTCGCCAGCGCGTTTGCCAAAGCACGGGACTGCGTGCACCCGGCCAGTCCTACGGAACACACAAAGTAGATATTCTGTTGATCATTGCCCATTGCAATCATTGCGACTGCTTCGTTGCTTAGCCCAGGTGCATAAACTTGCTGCAAAAGGAGAAGCCCGTCCAGTTTCCCTGCGCGGACGTCCTCTGGATCGCTTGACGACGCGGGTTCCGCAATGTGAGTGTAAAGGTCAGCGAAGCCACGAGGCCAGCCTTCGGGCAGATAGCCCCGCAGATCGTCACCAATGCCAATCTGAAGCTTTCGACCGGTCAAGGCAGGTGCAATCACTTCGGTTGATCGCGAAATGACCTGAAACGCTTTGCTTAGCTCCGGCAGGTATGTGCCGCCTGCATCTGTCAGCAAAAGACCACGCGGTAGGCGCCGAAACAGCGCAACGCCCAAGGCTTGTTCCAAGGCTTTGACTTGCTGGCTCACCGCACCGGGCGTCACACCAAGTTCACGCGCCGCGATCTTGAAACTCAGGTGTCGGGCAGACGCTTCAAAAGCACGCAATCCGTTGAGAGGTGGAAGTCTGTGACTCATATGCGGCCTTTGTTGGTTTGATGCCCTGACATGGCTTAGAATTTCTATCTCACAAAATCAACTATTCTGATTTGTCGGCAGCGGAGCAGACGCTTAGAATCAAGGGACAGAAGATCAAATCCGGAGCCTTTTTTGCAAATCAGTCACGCGCTGGACGCATTCATTTTAGCCAATTGCGCCGTCGTGATTGCCGCTCTGGTACAGACATCCACTGGCATGGGCTTTGCGATGATTGCTGCTCCCCTGCTTGCCCTCGTGAGCATCGACTTCGTGCCGGGGCCGATGTTGTTCATCAATCTCTTTCTGTCGATTTTCATGCTCGGAGACGGACGATCCCATGTTGTGCGCCGCGAAATCGCCACGCTCGCCCCAACCATCCTGATCGGGACGATGATAGGCGCGGCGATCCTCAGCCGGATCCCAGGTGACAGGCTGGCTATCCTATTCGCGGTCCTCATCCTGCTGGCCGTTTTCATCTCGATCTTTGCACGAGCGCTGCCGTTCACGACGCGAAACCTCTCGATCTGCGGCGTGGCCGTGGGCGTGATGGGGTCTACTTCGGGGATACCGGGCGCACCGCTGGTCATCATGTATCAAAACGAGCCGCTGGAAAAAACGCGGCCCACTATGGCGCTGGTCTTCACGTTTTCCTACATCACCTCGCTTTGTGCCTTGACCTGGGTGGGCGCGTTCAATGGAAGGTTGGCACTAGATGGATTGATGCTGCTGCCAGGGCTTCTGATCGGCTATGGCCTAGGGCGCTGGAGTCGCAGGTTCATGACACAAGCAGTTGGGCGAATCTTGATGCTATCCATCGCCTCCATCGGAGCGATGTTGCTAATAGTAAAAACTATGGCTGCCTGACATCCCAAAGCAAACATACATGCCGCCGTTTCGAACGGCAGGTTCGTCCCGCGTCTAGCTCATTGCTTGACGAAGTTTCCCTGCGCCCGGCAAGAATGGGCGGTCTTTACGCCGCACTGCCGTGTTCAAGATGATGCCTGCGCGGCAAAATCTGTGCTGCGAGCGCGCGCAGCGAAAAAATCGAATTCACAGGATGGGCTCGTTGCAGACGTTCTCTGCAAACAGGATCAATTGCTGCAATCAGGTGGATTGAAGTGGTGGTGCGCTGGACCTGCAGGTGAGTTGATCACTCAACCAGAGATCGCTTCACATAACACCCATACTGCGACGTTCCTGTTTCGTTATGGCGGCGCCAAACATCCATGGGTTGCGAAATTCCGGACGCTGTGACGGACCTGCAGCGCCCGGGCTGGCGCCAAATTTCTAACTGCCGTCTTCCTCACTCTCAGCGAGTGATCTGTTCAAAGCCTCGAATAGGAGACGCTCCTTGCGGAGTGGCGTTTCGTAGATGCTCCAAACGCGTCGCGGGTCTGGCCAAAGCGCGTCGAACAGTTCCTCGGTCATGACGACGTAGGTCACTCGCCCTGCGTGGCGCAGGAAAGTCGGACCCTCATCCGCCTGTTTCATCAGGCTAATGGCCTTGTATTGAAGCGTTTCGATGTCGAAGCGTTTGCCTTGAATTGGGGGGAGATCTGGAAGTTTCATGTGTTTTCCTTTCATACGCGCATCTCAATGGTCACGGAAACGTCCGTGTTGAGTGCGGATAGATGGAAAACGTTCAGATCATGGCGCCAGTTACCACATTGACATGTCGCTGTCACCATCGTCGCGGACATCTGGAACAGACCGTTCGATGGCGTTGATGAGATCATCGCAATGCCAGAGAAGCGGTCGTTCGTTCCATTTAGCTGGGTCTAAGCTGTCTGACGTCAGCGCCAGTGGGACAGTTTAGGTCGATTTGATAAGAGACAGAAAGCCTCGGGCAACGGCAGGAATGGGCCGTTCGTTCAAAAATTGAGACTTGAACTGGCAACACTTCAGGCAACCAGAGGTAACTTTAGTTGGCGAAAAGGTAAGTTAATTGGTCAAAAGGCAAAACATCTCTGCATTTGACAGTTGCTGATTTGGTCGGAGTGAGAGGATTCGAACCTCCGACCCCTGCCTCCCGAAGACAGTGCTCTACCAGGCTGAGCTACACTCCGACCGTGGCGGGTGATCTATACCCGGCAATCTGGATGCGCAAGGGGGTTTCTTGCGCAATCGGGGGCATTCCGTCGGGCAGTGCTACGAGAGCGCGTCTGTGCGGTAGAGCCGGATTTTCGTGCCGCCGTGATCGACCACGGGACCTGCTGGTAGCAAGGGAAGACGGGTTGCTCGGGCAAGAGACGGGTTGCTGGTCACGATCCCGACACGCCAACCCTTGAAGCGGGACATCAGGGTTTTGCCGAGGCTGCCATAGAGCGAGCGCAGGCGTTTTTCATCTCCGATCCGGGCGCCGTAGGGCGGGTTGACGATAACCAGACCGGTTTGGCCCGCCGGAGGCTTAATGTCAC
Source organism: Ruegeria sp. AM1 (assembly GCF_056540745.1). Lineage (NCBI taxonomy): Bacteria > Pseudomonadati > Pseudomonadota > Alphaproteobacteria > Rhodobacterales > Roseobacteraceae > Ruegeria > Ruegeria sp. AM1. Next base: position 55,776 of record NZ_JBQFXH010000011.1, on the reverse strand, counting down.
TGATCGTGCGCTGCTGAAAGCGCGTGATGTCTCCGATTCCCGCTTGATCGGCATTTACCGTCGCGGCTTCGATTGCGCCGGGATTGCGATCAGAGCCTGAAAATACACAGTCAGTGGGCGAGCTGGCGTTCTCGGCGCGCATCTGTTGCCAGAGGGCAGGGTCAAACCCTGCGAAATCCTCGAAGGCAAAGCTGCGCGAGCGGCCCGGTTGCAGCCCGGCGGCGATCTCGGCGGCTTCGATGACAAAGGTGCCCGATCCGCACATCGGGTCCAGCACCGGCTCGGTCCCGGTAAAGCCACATTCTCGCAGAAACATGGACGCCATGGTTTCGCGCATTGGTGCTTTTGCGACGGCTGCCTTATGTCCGCGTTTGTGCAGAGGCTCGCCGGAACTGTCCAGTGACAGGGTGCAGAGGTCGCGTTCAATGCGCAGCATCACCCGCAAAGTTGCCTCTGACGAGATTGGCGCGCCCAGTGTTTCGCTGATCGCAGTTTCTATCCGCTGACGCGCTGCGCCGGCGTGATATATACGCGATTTGCGACAGGTTGCCTCGACCTTGACGGGGATGTCGGGCCGCAGAAAGTCCTGCCATGGAAATTTGCGCGCACGTTTGTCGAGCTGTGCCAGATGGACTGCCGGAAATGAGCCGATGCGCACGAGGACTTTGTTTGCCCCGCGCAGCTGCAGATTGGCCCGCCAGACCTCGGACCAATCGCCGCGGCAGCTGATCCCGCCAGAAACGATCTGCGCGCCTGCAAATCCGCGCTCTTTTGCCTCAGCACACAAGGCGGCTTCGAGGCCAGGGGTGGCGATCAGAAAAATCTCGAGGTCAGGATGTGTCATTCCGGTTGCTTACACTGGATGCCACAGGGGCGCGACAGGCAAATTTTGCCCGGAAATTGTGTCGTCAGGTCCTGTCGCGGATCAAAAGTGACCTTTGGGGTGAAATTTGAACGGTTACAGGTTTGCGTTTAGGCTCGTCCCCGCGTAAACGGGCCGGGATTGGAAAAACGTATGCAGAGTCCTGTTGGTATCTGATGCAATCGCACGGGTACAAACATGGGTTTCGCGCTATTCATCTTCCGTCTGCGGAACCCTGAATAGCTGGCGTAGGAAAGAGGCTTGGAAGAACGTAGCGACATGCAAACTTTCAAACTGAAAAAGGGGCTGAACCTGCCGATAGACGGTGCGCCCGAACAGAAAATCCAGCCGGGGCCGGACTATGCCAGCGTTGGCGTATTGGGCGGAGACTATATTGGTCTCAAGCCGCGCATGCTGGTGCAGGAAGGCGATGAGGTTCAGCGGGGCGCACCGCTGTTTTGCCACAAGGACGTGCCGGACGCGATGATGGTGGCACCGCTCAGCGGCAAAGTTGTCGCCATCAACCGTGGCGCGCGCCGCGTTTTGCAAAGCGTCGTCATCGCGGTGTCAGATGCCAATGACACCGGCGTAGATTTCTCGGCAGTTGGTGATTCTGAGACCGCCGAAGGTGTGACCGCTAAACTCTGCGCGGCGGGTCTTTGGACCGCGTTTCGCACACGGCCCTATTCAAAGATGCCCGAGCCCGGCAGCAAACCTGCTGCGATTTTCGTAACCGCCATGGACACTGACCCGCTGGCAGGGGATGCGGCGCTGATTGTCTCGGATGCGGGAGAGGCTTTCGCCAAGGGGCTTGAGGCTGTCTCGACGCTGACTGAGGGCAAGACGTATCTGTGCCAGAAGGATGGCGACACGTTACCCGGTGCTGACCTGCCGGGCGTTGAGGCGGCAGCTTTCTCAGGGCCGCACCCGTCGGGGCTGGCGGGGACGCATATTCATTTTCTGGAGCCGCTTGCAGGTGACAAGCAGGTTTGGACCATTGGCTATCAGGACGTGATCGCCATTGGCCGTCTGATGCAGACCGGCCATCTGGACCCTAACATCGTTGTCGCATTGTCTGGTCCCGGCGCACGCCAGCCACGCCTTGTGCGCACCGTCATGGGGGCCTCGACGGAGGACCTGACCCGTGACGAGGTCAACTTTGATGGACCGGCGCGGATTATTTCCGGCTCTGTTCTATCGGGCCGTCACGCTGAGGGACCATTTGCGTATCTCAACCGCTTTGCCCGTCAGGTAACAATCATCCGCGAAGACCATGATCAGCACACGCTGGGCTGGATTCTTCCGATGCCGTCGAAATATGCGGTGCAGCCGGTGCTGGGCTCGGCCTTTGCCAAGAAACTCTATGCTTTCACCTCGAACCTGAACGGTGGGCGCCGCGCGATGGTGCCCACGGGCACGTTCGAAGAGCTGATGCCGCAAGACTACTTGCCGACCCAACTGCTGCGGGCGCTGCTCGTGATGGATACCGACACTGCGCAGGCACTGGGCGCGTTGGAGCTGGACGAAGAGGATCTGGGCCTTGTGGGCTTTGCCTGTCCGGCAAAATATGAATACGGGCTGGCGCTGCGCGACTGCCTGACCAAGATTGAAAAGGAGGGCTGATCCAAATGGGTTTGCGCAGCTTCTTCGATCGGATCGAGCCGAACTTTACCAAGGGCGGCAAGTACGAGAAGTATTTCCCCATCTACGAGATGGTGGAAAGCTTTATCTACACTCCGAAAACCGTCACCACCGTTGCACCGCACGCGCGGTCTTACGTGGATATGAAGCGGATCATGACCTATGTCGTGATTGCGACAATCCCCTGTATTCTGTGGGGGATGTTCAATACCGGCTATCAGGCCAACTCGGCCATCGCCGCGCTTGGGCCGGATGCGGCGACCGGATGGCGGATTGCCTTGCTGCAGATGTTTGGCATCTCGCTGGACCCGTCCAGTATCTTCGCCAACGTGGCGCACGGGCTGCTCTATTTCCTACCGATTTACATCGTCACGCTGGTGGCAGGTGGTATTTTCGAGGTCATCTTTGCCACCGTGCGCGGTCATGAGGTGAACGAAGGTTTCCTTGTGACCTCAATGCTTTACACCCTGATTATGCCGGCCACGACGCCGTTGTGGCAGGTGGCCCTGGGCATCATCTTTGGTGTTGTGATCGGCAAAGAAGTCTTTGGCGGCACCGGTAAGAACTTCCTGAACCCGGCGCTTGTGGGTCGCGCGTTCCTGTATTTCGCCTATCCGGCGCAGATGTCGGGTGACTCGGTCTGGACCCCGGTTGATGGCTTCTCGGGCGCCACCGCGCTGGGTGTTACGGCGGCCGAAGGCGTGCAGGCGCTTGCGGCCGACGGGATCACCTGGGCGAGCGCCTTCTTTGGCACCATTCAGGGCAGCTTTGGCGAGACCTCGACGCTGGCCTGTATGATTGGTCTGGCCTTCCTGTTGATGACCAAGATTGCGAACTACCGCCTGATTGTGGGCTGTCTGGCCGGGACCATCGGCTTTACCTTGCTGCTGAATCTGATCGGTTCAGACACCAACCCGATGTTCGCTATGCCGTGGTACTGGCATATCGTTCTGGGTGGTTATGCCTTTGGTCTGGCCTTCATGGTGACCGAACCGGTTTCGGCAAGCCACACAAATGTCGGTCGCTATGTCTATGGCGCGCTGATCGGTGTCATGGTTGTGTTGATCCGTGTGGTGAACCCGGCCTTCCCCGAAGGCATGATGCTTGCCATCCTGTTCGGCAATGTCTTTGCACCGCTGATCGACTATTTCGTTGTGCAAGCCAATATCAAACGGAGGGCGCGTCGCCATGTCTGATCCGCAACCTCAAGAAACCAAAGGCGCGATTGCCAAGTTTCTGGCGGCCTCGCCGGATTCGGTTGGCAAGACGATTTTTGTCGCGGTTGCCGTCTGCCTTGTCGCCTCAATGGTCGTGTCTGCCGCTGCGGTCAGCCTGCGCCCGGTGCAGGAAACCAACCGGCTGAAAGACAAGCAGGTGAACGTTCTGCAGGTGGCAGGTGTCTATGAACCGGGCATCGATGTCACCGAAGCCTTTGCCGCCTTCGAGCCGCATGTGCTGGAACTGTCGACCGGTGATTTTGTCGATGATCAGTTTGATCCGACCACCTTTGATGACATCGCCGCTGCCAGCGATCCGGACTTGAGCGTTGCGCTGGATGATGATCCCGCCGGTATCGGTCGCAAGTCAAAATACCGCGTCATCTATCTGTTGCGCGATGAGAGCGGTGGCTTGGACAAGGTGATCCTGCCGCTGCATGGCTATGGCCTGTGGTCTACGCTTTATGGATTTATCGCGCTGGAAAATAACGGCAACGATATCTACGGCCTGCAATTCTATCAGCACGGTGAAACGCCGGGTCTTGGGGCCGAGGTGGACAACCCACGCTGGAAATCGTTGTGGAATGGCAAAAAGCTGCGCGACGATGCAGGCGATCTGCAGATCACGGTGGCCAAGTCGCAGCCCGCTGCGGGGCCTGATTTCTATATCGACGCGCTGGCAGGCGCCACGCTGACCTCGGTGGGTGTTGATAACCTTGTGAAATTCTGGATGGGCGATGCGGGCTACGCTCCGTTTCTGGCCAAACTGCAAGCAGGAGAGCTCTGATGTCCCAGACCAAGAAAGAGATGCTGGTCGACCCGCTTGTCGACAACAACCCGATCACCTTGCAGGTGCTGGGCATCTGTTCGGCGCTGGCGGTGACCTCGTCGCTGCAGGTGTCGATGGTGATGGCGCTGGCGGTGATCTTCGTGACCTCGTTCTCGTCCTTCTTTATCTCCTGCCTGCGCAACCAGATCCCGGGCTCGATCCGGATCATTGTGCAGATGGTGATCATCGCTTCGCTGGTGATCTTGGTGGACCAGATCCTCAAGGCCTATGCGTTTGAAATTTCAAAAACCCTGTCGGTCTTTGTGGGCCTGATCATCACCAACTGTATCGTGATGGGCCGGGCTGAGGCGTTTGCGATGAAGAACCCTCCGGTCGCATCGTTCATTGACGGATTGGGCAACGGGATGGGCTATGGCCTGATCCTGCTGATGGTTGGCTTCATTCGCGAACTGTTCGGCGCCGGCTCGCTGTTCGGCGTGACCATTCTGGAGACGGTCAACAATGGCGGCTGGTACGTGCCGAACGGGATGTTGCTGCTGCCACCTTCGGCGTTTTTCATCATTGGCCTGATCATCTGGGGTTTCCGTACATGGAAGCCGAACCAGGTCGAAGAACGTGAATACAAAATTCAGCAGGTAGAGGCCCACTGATGGAAGGTCTGATCTCACTGGCCGTTAAGGCCATCTTTGTCGAAAACCTCGCGCTCAGCTTCTTTCTGGGGATGTGTACCTTCATCGCCGTGTCCAAAAAGATTTCGACAGCGCTGGGGCTGGGGATTTCGGTCATGGTCGTGCAGGCCATTACCGTTCCCACAAACAACCTGCTGCTGAACTACCTGCTGAAACCAGGCGCCCTGTCCTGGGCTGGGTTCCCGGATGTGGACCTGACCTTCCTTGGCCTGATCTCGTATATCGGTGTGATCGCGGCGATGGTACAAATCCTCGAGATGGTCTTGGATAAGTATTTCCCGCCGCTTTACAACGCGCTTGGGATTTTCCTACCGCTGATCACGGTGAACTGCGCCATTCTGGGTGGCTCGCTATTCATGGTCGAGCGTGACTATAACTTTGCCGAGGCTGCGACCTATGGCCTGTCGTCGGGCTTTGGTTGGGCGCTGGCGATCACCGCGATGGCGGGTGTGCGCGAAAAGCTGAAGTATTCGGACATTCCCGATGGTCTGCAGGGTCTGGGCATTACCTTCATCACCGCAGGGCTGATGGCGATGGCCTTCATGTCCTTTTCGGGCGTGAAACTGTAAGGAGGGCGCAATGGAAACTTTTGGCTTAGGCGTCATCCTTTTTACTCTGATTGTTTTGGGTCTGGTGGCCATCATCATGGCCGCCCGGTCAAAACTGGTGTCGACGGGGAACGTCAACATCACCATCAATGGCGAGAAAACCATCTCGGTTCCGGCGGGTGGGAAACTGTTGCAAACACTGGCGGCCGAGAAACTCTTTGTGCCCTCCGCTTGTGGTGGCGGCGGTACCTGTGCGCAGTGCCGGGTGCGCGTGCATTCTGGCGGCGGATCGATCCTGCCGACCGAAGAAAGCCACATCACCAAGCGCGAAGCGTCTTGCGGTGATCGCCTGTCCTGTCAGGTTGCCGTCAAGCAGGACATGGAGGTTGAAGTCCCCGAAGAGGTCTTTGGCGTCAAAAAATGGGAATGTACCGTCCGGTCGAACGAAAACGTCGCAACCTTTATCAAGGCGCTGACGCTGGACCTGCCCGAAGGTGAGGATGTGAACTTCCGCGCTGGTGGCTACATCCAGATCGAAGCGCCCGCACACCAGCTGTCGTACACCGACTTCGACGTCGAAGAAGAGTATCGCGAGGATTGGGACCGCTTCAACCTGTGGCAGTACAAATCCACTGTGTCTGAGCCGATCGAACGCGCTTACTCGATGGCGAACTACCCGGATGAAAAGGGTATGATCATGCTGAACGTCCGGGTTGCCTCACCCCCGCCGGGGGCCGAGGGTATCCCGCCGGGCCAGATGTCGTCGTATATCTTCAACCTCAAGCCGGGTGACAAGGTGACGATCTCGGGCCCGTTTGGCGAGTTTTTCGCCCGTGAGACGGAAAAAGAGATGGTGTTCATCGGTGGTGGCGCCGGTATGGCACCCATGCGCAGCCATATCTTCGATCAGCTCAAACGCCTTGAGAACCGCAACCGCAAGATCAGCTTCTGGTATGGTGCGCGGTCAAAGAAAGAGATGTTCTTTGTCGAAGATTTCGACACGCTGGCCGAAGAGTTCGACAATTTCGAATGGCACGTTGCGCTGTCGGATGCGCAACCCGAGGATGACTGGAAGGGCTATACCGGCTTCATCCACAATGTCCTCTTTGAGGAATACCTCAAGAACCACCCAGCGCCCGAGGATTGTGAGTTCTACATGTGTGGCCCGCCCATCATGAACCAGTCGGTGATCAACATGCTGCTGGATCTGGGTGTGGACCGCGAAGACATCATGCTCGACGATTTTGGCGGGTAAGAGACAAAGAAACCGGCGCCATGTGCGCCGGTTTTTTCATGTGACATCAATATCCAGCACGGCCTGAATGGCTGTTGGCGGATCGACCGCATGCCGGCGCATATGGGTTTGAACCTTGCGCAGCTTTACATCGACAAGGCGGCGATACCAGAACCCCTGAAGGCGGTGAAAGCGGCGCCCCTGTGGGCTGTCCAGAACACCAAGACGGATGATGTATCGCCACAGAAAATACGCGGCGGCCCGCAAACCGGCTGGCAGATGCGCATAGATGTTCTCTTTGATCCAGCGCTTGCGCCCGGCCTGTCCCGCGCGGATATCCGCGATGCTGTCACGGGGCAGAAAACCGTGTTTGAGGTTCAAAAGGTCCACAACCTCGCGGCTGGCATAGGCATCGTGTTTCCCGACCCACCAGGTCAACGGCTTCAAGTTGTCGTCCAGAATATGCCCCGCAAAGCGAACGGTGTGTCCCTTGACCCGTATATGCTCGTCCATCCAGCGGTTTTCACATTGCCCGGCCCCGGCGCGAAACAGCCGCAGAACCTGCACGGGGAACAAGCCGCCGCGTCGCACGGGTCCTCCGAGAAAATTCATATATCGAGGCACATAGACGCCCGCGACATCAGGGTCGAGCGTGCGTAGTCTGTTCCTGATTTCCGAGACCAGCGTGGCGCTGACGATCTCATCGGCGTCCAGCCGCAAGACCCAGTCAGCGTCAGAGACAACCTGATCCAGAGCCCAGTTGAACTGATCCGCATAGTTGCGCCACGGGCGTTTGAGAACTGTGGCCCCAAGCTGTTGCGCAATGTCGCAGGTTTTGTCGCTTGAGCCGCTGTCCACCACCACGATGCGTTCGGCCAGGTTCTGAACGGACCTGATTGCGCGCGCGATATGGACCTCTTCGTCGCGGGTCAGAAGGATGACGGTCAGCATCACTCCAGCACTTTCGCGGGGTTCCCGACAACGGTTTTATGAGGGGCGACGGATTTCATCACAACGGCGCGGGCGCCCACAATTGCCCCGGCGCCAATGTCTGTGCCAGGCCCGACAAAGGCCTCGGCAGCAATCCAACTGTCGGCGCCGATGCTGATCGGCGGGGTCAGCAGCGGGTGGTCGGGATGGCGGTGATCATGTGTGCCAGCGCAGAGATGCGCACCTTGTGAGACAGTGGCGCGCGGGCCGATGGTGATGGTGCCGAGCGCGTAGAGGATTGCGCGATCCCCGACCGCGCAGTCTGATCCCAGCGACAGGTTCCACGGCATCGTGATCCGTACCGTGGGGTATATATGTACGTTGTCGCCAACCCGGGCCCCAAACAGCCGCAGCAAACGGCGTCTGAGCCCCCAACAAGGCCGCGGGCTCAGGCGGAACAGAGGCGTGGCGCATCCCCACAGTACCCGGGCCACCTGAATACGGCACGGATATTTGCGTGCGGCACGATTTGCGGCAACATCAATCATAGAAGGCTTTCATAGAATGAGATCATGAGGGCTGCACGACTGGTCCAGTCGTGATGCTTCAGAACGTAGGCGCGCGCGTTCTTTCTCATGGCGCTCGGTCCGGTCCCGGCGATTGCGCGGGCCAGAGCCTCTGCGTTCCGGGGTACCCGGATCACTGCACCAGCCTTGACGGGCGCATCGGCAACAGACCCTGCGGTTGCAATCAGTCTGCCGCCTGCGGCCATGGCCTCCAACGCTGCGTTCGAGTTGTTTTCGAATTCAGACGACATCAGCACCGCGTCCGCGGCGTACAGCCAGTCAAGCTTGCGCTCGGAGTAGACAGGGCCATGTTCATAGAGGCTGTCGGTCACCCCAAGATCACTTGCCATGGCTCGCAAGCGTGCAAGATCGCCCCCGTCAGGCCCGACAAGGTGAAGCACCGCGTCGTGCCCCCCCGCCCGCAGCCGGTGCAGCGCCTCCAATTGCAGGTCGATCCCCTTGATCCGCGCCATGCGCCCAAGGAACACGAGGTTGAGCTTGCTGTGCGTTTCCGGAAACAACTGCGCGCGCAGTTCTGTCCGCGACTGTGCAGGGGCAGGTGATGCGACCCCGTTGTCCACGATGATCGACGGCAGACCGGCGACCCCGATACTGGCGATGGCCTCATCCTCGGTCTGGAAATGACAGCCGGACAGCCCGGCCAGTTGCCGACGCCCCCCCGCAACGGCAAAGAGTTGTTTGATGCGCGCAGAGGACCGGTGTACGGCACCGGACTGCAGGCATCCGCGCGGTGACAGGACCACGGATTTACCTGCGTGTCGTGCCAAGGAAATCATCATGGCCGCCATGCCGTTCCAATAGGAATGCACATGCACGATATCGGCCGATCCGACGGTGCGGCGCATGTCCGCGATCGAAGCCGGGGCAGGGCACCAGTACCGTTGCAGCCAGTACCGCAGTTCATGTCGCTGTATGTTGGACAATCTAGGTTCCTGCATGTGCTGGCCGCAAATCAGCGACACCTGGGCCTGCTTTTCTGGCAGGTTGGCCATGGCATTCAGTAACCCGGCGACGCTTTGGCTTGGGCCTCCATGATGCAGGGCGATTGATGGGATGGCATGCAGGACACGCATTAACCTTTGACCTCTTCCTTGCCCAAAGCGCCGTGATCCAGATCGGGGCATAGTCTGTGCAGGCGGCTAAGCTCTGCCTGGATCAAGCGGTGAGCTTCAGGGGTGAACCAGTCGAACCGGCGTGCCGCAGCAGAGGTGACCGTGGTTGGCGCGTTGGGCCCGGTGCTGCGTTGCGCGGTGAGGTAGAGCAGCCTGTCTGTATTGCAGTACCCGTCCAGCGTTCTGATGCGCAGCGTCAATTGCTGCGCCATCTGATCCGGGTCACATGTATAGGTCAAAACAGAGGCAGGGCCGTATTTCCGGCAGGCTAAAGCAACATGATCAGCCCAGCAAAGAGGTGATTCAAACGGGGTCTGCAGCTCGGCCCGGAGGAACGCAGTGAACTGGCCTCGGGCCTCTTCTGAGGGGGTGTTGATGCCATATCGTTTGACGAACAGAGACGGAAACAGATCAAAGGGCGAGCGCATCACGTAAAAGACCCGGCGGATCGACCCGAGGCGCAGATCGTGGCCATGCAACACCTGAGGGTAAAACTGCGGGCGCGCATAGTGGCGCGGAACGGGGAGGGCATAATACTGCCCCAGCACTGCACTGATCCACGAGGTTCCCGATCGCGGATAGCCGCAGATGGCAACGCACTGCGCGCGGCCCAGTGAGCCCGCATAAATTCGCGTGGCATGGCTGGCCAATCCGCGCGCGAGCCATTGCATCCGCAGCTTTTGCGCATCCCTGATAGGGGTAGGGGCCGCTACCATGCGCCCCGCCCATTGAGGCGTTGCAGCGATCTCTGCACAACGGACCTGAGCAGAAGCAGCACAATTGGCAGCGTCAGCATTCGATTAACCGCCTGCACCCCATAGAACATTGTATACGCGCTTGACGCAGCAACCAGCAGGACAACGGTTATCATCAGGGTGTCGCCGCGCCGCGATGCGATCCGGTCGGCGAGGGCGGCCAACGCCCCGAAATAGGTTGCTGTCAGGCCAAGAGGGAGCATCCCGCCTGCAAAATACAGCTCAGCCGGAACGAAGAATCCGCCGCCATGGATCACGAAATCCGACAGCATGATAGGGCCGTTATACAGATCGACCCCCAGCGCGTTCAGCAGGCCCGACGGGATGACCTGTATCCAGAGGGTTGCCAGGAAATCCATCGCTCCGCCCTCGAATGTCTGATACCCCGCCTGATGTATCGAGATGGCGTGGAACATATGGGCCACCGACTGCGGCAACAGATCGATTTCCTCTAGAAATGAACCGCCCTGCGACGGTGCCTGTTGCCCCCAGGATCGCAGGTAAGAGATTTGTTCCAGCGCGATCAGCAAAGCGGCGCCCAGACAGATCGTCTGAACAGCGTGGTGCCACCGCAGGCGCGGCAGGCTGGCAAGGTGAATGCCATAGGCTCCGATCAGCAGAAAGACCGATGACCCGCGATCTCCGGCAAGGCCATAATGGAGGGCCACCAGCCAAAAGCAGCAGCGCACAATTCCAAGCTGCCGCTTGGCATAATGTGCATTGGTCAGCGCGATCAGGATCAGCAGGTTGGCCACGGCGCCTGCGCCCCCCAGCTGTATCAGTTGAAAGGCGCCTTTGTTTTGCGGATAGGGGGTCATCAGCCACCAGCCGTCGGCGGAAAGCGCAACCAGCGCCACGCCCAGAAAGAGCGGCCCGAGGACGCTCTTGCCCGTATCCGCAGGTTTAGTGGGCGCGGGAATAATCCGGCTGACAGCCCATCCACCGATCAGAAACCACAGGGTGAAACTGGCGACAATGGTGCAGTTGGCAGCGACAAATTCAGCGGGCAGATCGGCAAAGACGCGCACCTGCGCAATCTGGCCGGTAATGTCGATGGCCAGAAGATAACCGGAATACAGCAGAAGCGTTGCCAGCATGCAGGCGGATACCAGCCTGCGCCTCAGCGCATCGCGTATAACGCACAGGCTCAGCATCAGGATCAGGCTGACCTGAAACAGCGGCAGTGTGATCACGCGTTCTGCACTTTCCAGAAGCCCGCACAGCTGAGCGCCCAGATCAGGAACGCGCCGGATTGAATGACCTGAGCCGCAACGACACCCCAAAGCCCAAAGCTCCAGGCCCCGCCGAAAATCAGCAGGATACCCAGCACCGCCGTCGCGATTCTGGGCCGGATCAGGGCGGCGCTGTTCATGGCGCCAAACAGGCGCAGCACCACCAGCTCTCCGCTTGCGCCCAGCCCGGCTGCGAGGACGAGCCATGGCAAAAGAGGGGACGCCGCGCGGTAGTCTGGCGCGACCAGAATGTAAAATATCCAGCCATGGAACAGTGTTGCGATGGCAAACCCGGCAAGGGTCAGGATCAGCGCACAGATCAGGGCCCGGCGCAATCCGTCTGCGGGTTCAGCCCCCGTTGCCTCCAGCCGGTCGAACAGGCGTGGCGAGAGATAGCGCAGCAACGCGGTCATCGTGATCCGTGCGGGCCCGAGGGTCATTTGAGACGCCACCGCGTAGAGGCCGAGCGCATATGCACCCGCGAATGTCTGCAGCGCCCAGCGATCCGCCACAAGCAGACCCCATGTGAAGGGTGACCACAGGTATATCGGCTTGGAAAACCTCCCGAATATGCCATCGATGTCGCTGTCATTCGCAGGAGAGGGGGTCAGAGAGTGGCGCACCCAGCATGTCAGTGAGATCAGGACGATCAGACTTGCACTTGCATAGGCAATGAACAGCATAGCCACGGAGGGGGCAAAGGCCTGCGCAACCAGTAGGACCAGCGCAACCTTCAACATCGCATCGCTCGCCTGATGCAGCGCAACAAGGCGGCGGTGGCGGGCGGCATTGCTCATGGCAATCAGGGCGCTGAGGCCGCCGTTTAGCAGCGAATAAAGCAGCACTAGCACAAGCAACGCGGACCACGTCGCCCAACCGGCAAGCCAAAGCGTTGCCGCCGCTGTGCCAAGCAATGCTGACCATGCCGTGGCGATCTGTACGAACCGTCTGCGCGCGATACGCCTGTAGGCCGCGCGCGCGCCGCGCCGTCCGGCCAGCGCGTACAAACGGGTGATCGTGTGATTCAGGCCACCGAATATGGCGACCTGACCAAAGCTGAAAACGGTCATCGCCAACGCCAGACGCGCATACTCCAGCGGGCTCAGCAGCTCCGTCTGTACCCGGACGAGTATCAGGGCTCCGAACAGCAGACAGGCCTGTCCCAACGCAACCCAAAAAGCCTCGGACCGTGCGGTCATTGGTTTCACAGTTTCAGAGATACCGTCATCAGAAGGTCAGCGGCTCACAACCTGAGATCGCTTACGTCCTTGGGCAGACAGGATTTGACGTCAAAGAGAATGCTCTGGTCCTTGCCATATGCGCGGATATTGGCAGCGGGCATCGACAGATATTCCCGATGCGCGACCGCAAGAACCACACCGTCATAGGCACCGGTCTGAGGCTCTGTCACCAGATTGATCGCATATTCGTCACGCGCGGCCTGCGCATCGGCATGAGGATCGTGAACATCGACGGTGACGCCGTAATCTTGTAGCTCCGTAACAATGTCGACGACGCGGGTATTGCGCAGATCGGGGCAGTTTTCCTTGAAGGTCAGCCCCATCACCAGAACCCGCGCGGCGCTGACATCGATGCCGTCGCGCGTCATGCGCTTGACCAGTTGCGAGACGACATAGCCGCCCATCCCGTCATTCAGTCGCCGCCCGGCAAGGATGATCTGCGGGTGATGCCCGACAGCCTCGGCCTTGTGGGTCAGATAATAGGGGTCGACGCCGATACAATGCCCGCCCACGAGGCCCGGCCGGAAGGGCAGAAAGTTCCATTTCGTACCCGCCGCACGCAGCACAGCTGCGGTGTCGATCCCCAGACGGCCAAAGATCATCGCCAGCTCGTTCACCAGTGCGATATTCAGGTCGCGCTGGGTGTTCTCGATCACCTTGGCGGCCTCGGCCACGCGGATGCTTTCGGCCTTGTGGGTGCCCGCCGTGATGATCTGGGCGTAAAGTGCATCCACAAGCTCTGCCACCTCGGGTGTCGAGCCGGATGTAACCTTGCAGATATCGGCAATCCGATGGGTTTTGTCGCCCGGATTGATCCGTTCCGGGCTGTACCCGGCAAAGAAGTCCAGATTGAATCGCAGGCCCGAAGCGCGCTCCAGAACCGGTACGCAGTCTTCTTCGGTGGCACCCGGGTAGACGGTGGATTCGTAGATCACCAGATCACCCGGTTTCAGCACGCTGCCCACCGTCTCGGAGGCACGCAAGAGCGGTGTCAGATCAGGCCGCTTGCCCGCGGTGATCGGGGTCGGTACCGTCACGATATAGGTGTCGCAATCGGCCAGATCGGAAATGTCGGTGGTGAAGGTCAGCCCTGAGGCTGCCGCCAAATCCTCTGGCTCAACCTCCAGAGTGGTGTCCTGACCCCGACGCAGCGCGTCAATGCGTGAGGGATTGATGTCGAACCCCACAACCCGGCCGATTTGGCCGAAGGCGACCGCCAGCGGCAGGCCGACATAGCCCAGACCGATTACAGCGATCTTGCGCAGTTTGGGGTTCGTTTCCAGCATTCAGCCGCCTTTGCTCATTTACCGTGGTAGTCGCGGAACCATTTGACGAATTGCGCGATACCATCCTTGAAATCTGTCTGCGGGCGATACCCGGTCAGGCGCTGCAAAAGATCGGTATTGGCCCAGGTCGCGGGCACATCACCCATCTGCATCGGCATGTAGTTGCGGATCGCTTTCTGACCCACTGCCTCTTCTATGGCTTCGACAAAATCCATCAAGCGCACCTTGTCCCCATTGCCGATATTCACAACCCGGTACGGTGCAACCGGCGAGAGGCTATCGCCCTCTTCGATCTCATCGGCGCTGGCGGGGCGAATTGGGGCTGCGTCGATCAACAATCTGATGCCACGCACCAGATCGTTCACGTTGGTAAAGTCGCGATACATATCGCCGTGGTTATAGATATCGATCGGACGACCATCCAGAATCGCATCTACGAATTTATACAGCGCCAGATCGGGCCGCCCCCAGGTACCATAGACGGTGAAGAACCGGAACATCGTCGTCGGCAGGTCCCATAGATGCGCATAGGAGTGTCCCATCGCCTCATTGGCCTTTTTGGTGGCGGAATAGATCGTCAGCTGGGTGTCCGCCTTTTCAACCTCGGTAAACGGCATCTCTTCGTTGGCACCATAGACCGAAGAGGTCGAGGCCATCAGCAGGTGATCCACCTTATGCTGCCGCGCGACCTCCATCACGTTGAAAGTACCAACGATATTCGAGTCGATATAGCTGCGCGGTTCCTCAAGGCTGTAGCGCACACCCGCCTGCCCGGCGAGGTGGACGATCACCTCTGGCTGAAACTCATCCGCGACCTGCATCAGGCGTTCGTGGTTTTCGAGCAGGTCCTCGGTGGCCGAAAAGCCCGGCGTCTGCAGCAGCATCTGATGCCGGCGGTGTTTCAGGGCGACATCGTAATAGTCTGTCATCCCGTCATAGCCATGCACTTTGAACCCTTCTGACAGCAACAGCTTTGCCAGATGGAACCCGATAAAGCCCGCCGTACCCGTAACCAATACCCGTTTCATGAAACCCTCAAACGCAATTCAAACACTTCTGGCATCAGGGACCCTTTCCGCCCCAAGAGGTCAAGAGGTTTTCCCGCAGCCCGGTCGTCATATCCGCCGCAATGGGCAAAGCGTCAACCTTTTGCTGCCGAGCGAATGGCGGGCGGGATGTCACCGCCCCGGCCCTCGGACCAAGGCCGAGAACTGTCCCAGCTTGCGCAGGTTCTTAGCCATCAGCGTATCTATCCCACCAATCCGGTTCTTTCGGATGACGCTGAGGTCCTCGCGCGACTTGGTCAGAATCCCTGACAGAGATCCGGTGCTGGCCCCGCCATGGCGCATGCGCACCAACACCCGTGGAATATAGGCCAAACGGATCTCACCGGTCCAAATCCAGCGCAGCATTGCATCATAGTCACCGGCAATCCGAAAGCTGGAATCATAAGCCCCCAACCGCTCGATAACGTCCCGGCGCAGATAGAGGGTTGGATGCGGCGGCGCCCAGCCCCAACGCATTCTTTTGGCGTCGAACGGCCCCGCGCGCCAGTGCCGCAAAACCCGACCGGCGGCCGAGATCATCTCGAGGTCGCCATAGGCGCCATCAAACCGATCATCCGCCAGAACATCCACGACATCCCTCACCACATCTGCGTCCGCCAAGATGTCATCCGAATGCAGCAGCCCGATAACCTCGCCCCGGCAGCGCGAAATGCCGCGGTTCAGCGCATCATAGAGGCCGCGATCAGGCTGTGACTGCCATCGTATCGCCGGATCGCGCACCCAATTGCGCAAGATCTCGAGCGTCCCATCGGACGAGCCGCCATCCTGCACCACGTGATCGATGTCGTCATGGATTTGCGCTGACACCGAAGACAGGGCATCTGTGATTGTCTCGGCCCGGTTCAGAACCGGCGTGACGATGGAAATCTTCATATGTGCGGGATCAGGTCGCAGGCATCATAATGTCGAACAGCACCCCGTACGAGGTGCGGCGATCACTTACAAAACGGATGCCCTGATCTTCCAGAACATCGCGGATCTTGCGCAGATTGTCCTTGCGCGATTGCGGGACACCATCAATGGCCTCATAGCGTGTGATGGTCGCTGCCCCAACGCCCGATCGCTCTGATAGATCCCGCACGGACCAGTTCAAAGCGCCGCGTGCCGCGCGAATTTGTTTACCTGTAACACGTGCCGGGGTGGCACCGGCTGAGTTCTTATTTTGTGACATATTCTTGGAAATGATTGATCAACGGCTACCGCACCGGAAGAGACGGAGGTCGATCTTCTGGGGTGCGCTTGTCATGGCGGAAACTGTATCCGCAAATGATCAGATTTCAATCGCTAATATCGACTGTTGCCCGACCACATCGCCCGGCGGGGCCATCTGCATGAGCCTCGCAAGTCTTAGGATATTGTTAACCAATTCCCCCAACGCTCGAACCAGCAAGGCGAGGGCGTGGAATGAATACAGGTCAGACAAGACGGGATGTGTCCCACACTCAGGCAGAGACAGCGGATGGTCATGCGACCGCTGTGGGGGTGCCGACGGGCGAGAACTGGTTTGCGGTACAATTGCGCCCCAATATGCGCCTGATTGCCGAGCGTAATCTGAGGCAGCAGGGCTTTGGCGTTTTTGCCCCCTCCCGTCTGGAAACGTTTCAGAGAAGAGGCCGCCTGAAAACCGAAGCCCGGCCCTTGTTTCCGGGGTATCTTTTTGTGCAAAGCAACGCGGGGTCGCGGAACCTGCAGGTTTTAAACTCAACGCGCGGTGTCGTGCGTGTTCTGGCGGAACCGGGGCGGCCTCCGTGCGCGTTGCCGGCGGCATTCATGACCGGTTTGCTCTGTCGGTGCGACGACAACGGTCTTATTAACAAGGGCCAAACGCTCGAACATGGCGATACGGTCCGGATATTTACCGGACCCTTTGCCGGTCTGATCTCGCGGATTGAAGACCTGGCCCCGCAACAACGGCTGCATCTGTTGATCAGCGTGATGGGTCGCGAGGTTCGAACGACTGTGCCAGAAGACGCTGTCGACAAAATCCCGCAACCCGTGCCGGTCTGAGCTGCGTCTATCCGCTTGCCTGCTGCAACCCCGCCGATGCGATATCGCCCCGCCAGAGGCGGAACAACGCGATGTGGCCCATATAGTCAGGCGCAAGCGACAATGTTCCGGCAGTCAGGTCAGGGATGGCATCCACAGATGCTGCATTGACCAAGGCCCCGTCCAGCGCCGCCTCAACCTGGTTCGAAAGGTGCCGCGATGCAATGGAGTAGGGTGCAGCCTGCCCTTCGGCGATCGCACCGGGGGCCGATGTTATCTGGACCGCACCGGTGGCAGAGGATTGATCCAGGCTGAGCTGGCCTGTTCCCGGGCTGACGCTATGCCTGACGTAATCGTCAACGCCTGCGGACCAGTCGATCAGGACAGCCTGCCCACCTTCCGGGGTCAGGCGCTCGCGTCCGGCCAGTGCCAGCGACACACCGCCCGATAGGCTTGGGTCAATCATCTGTGACGCCTGCAGAGACACGGCCTCGGCCGAGCGGGTTTCGGGTTGATCTGAGGTCGAAATATAAGACGACGCCTCGGGCCCCTGTTCCAGCTGCGCGCCCCAGATATATGTGAACCCGGGCTGGGTTGAGCCGGTGTTCAGGTCATCCTGCGAGTTGTATATTTCGAAACCGGTTGCTGCCGTTTGCGTCGCAGTCACCGATATCGCACATCGGTACCACCCCCCTCCGACATGTGTCATCTGCGCCGAATGCGCCGAATTCACGGTGCCTGGCACGCCGTTTGCCAGATCGAAATAGCTATCCTTGGCAAAGCCTTTTGTGCGTTCGCGCAAAAACAGGAACGGGCGGTCGCCCGCTTTGGCATAAACCGCAAAGCTGAGGCGGTCACCGGACGCATAGCTGATCGTCTGCCGCACTGCGCCGTCAAAGGTGCTGGCGGTGCTGGTCAACCGCGAGGCGGTATGAGTGCCATCGGGTGCCTGATGATCGTTGGCAGCGACAACTGCACGGCTTTTCGACCAGACGGGCTGATCAAAGCCTTGCGAATGCCGCAGCAGGTTTGTACGTGCCGCGCTTTCGATCAGCAATCCCCGGCAGACCCACTGGCCGTCTTGCCAGACATGATCGAAACGGGGGCCGCCCGGCGGTGCCAGCGACAGGATACCCTCGGCGTTGGTGTAAGCCGCCTCTGTCGTGCGCGACAGGGCGAACATCTGGTCGAAACTGACGGGGCCGCTATCCAGCCCCCTGTATGCCCCGGACCGAAAGTCCGACACGACGTCCGGTTGCAGACCGTTGGCTGCGTAGCTGGCCCAGGGGTCCATATGGCCCCGGGTGCGGCCGCTATCTGCGAAACGGCCTCCTTCAAAGCGTCCTCCTGGTGTCATCGTTCACCCGATCAGCAATGTTGCCTGGGCGTCGTCGCCCACCAGCCAAAGGCGTTCCCCGGTTTTCAGTTGCATGGCCACCGAACGGCCGGGCTGCACCGTATGACCAAGCGCTGCGTCGAGCGCAGGCAAAGTATCGTCTGTTGTGATCTCAAAGCGAACGGGGGCGCCGCCCGCGCTGCTGAGCAGAACGTCCTGATCGGCTGCAGCGGTATGACGATTATGTGCAGCCCAGACTGCGGATGGCTTGAAAGTGATGGAGGGCATAAGAAGCTCCTGTTGTTTGACGGCGGCCACATTAGGCGCGCCGCGCCCGGAGTTGCCCGAACGCTTGTTTGACTCTCTGTTTACGGGTTCGGCAGCCTGCGATGGGCCCGATCCACTTGGTGATTGCCGCCAGCGGCTGGTCAGGGTACTGAGCTGAAACGATGTTTAGGGAATGGATCACCAAACTCACCGGCAGGCCGTCGGAGCAGGATCGGGAGGTTGCGCTGTCCGATCTGGCGCCAGAGGCCCCTTTCATCGTGGTTGGCGACATCCATGGCCGGCTGGACCTGTTGCAGGCTCTGCTGCCCCGGTTGGATGCCGGTTGTCCGTTGGTCTTTGTGGGCGACTATATTGATCGCGGGGATTATAGTGCGCAGGTTTTGCACCAGCTCCGGCATCTCAGCAAGAACCGGGATCACCGCGCCATATGCCTGCTGGGCAATCACGAAGAGATGCTTTTGCGGTTCATTGACGACCCCAAGCGCATGGGGCGCTTATGGTTGCAAAATGGCGGGCTGCAGACGCTTTCGTCTTTTGGCCTCAATGACGTCGACGAGGTCGTTATGGGAGAGGCCGCCGTCGAGGTCGCCAACCGTTTACGCGCCCAGATCGGTGATCTGACCTTGGAGTGGTTGAAAACCCTGCCGCTGACCTGGACCAGCGGAAATGTCACGGTGGTTCATGCCGCGCTTGATCCATCATGTCCCTTTGATGCGCAGCCGCGTCAGGTGTGCCTTTGGGGGCATCCGCAGTTCCGCAGCGCGCCGCGGCGTGATGGGCAATGGGTGGTTCACGGACATACTATTGTTTCAAGCCCGCGCATCCGTCAGCGCATTGTGTCCATCGACACGGGTGCGTTCGCCACCGGGCAACTGACCGCCGCCGAAATATCCGCCGGAAACATTCGATTCATAGCCACCGGGGACTGAGGTCAGACGGCTTATGAGAAAACTGCTATCATAAGCGGATCTTATGCGCGGGCTTTTTCCAATTTTGGCGCTAAGCTCTTGTTAACGTTAACCGAGAATTTACCAGTCTGAAGCGACCCTTGTGCTGTGTCCAGGGGTAGCCAGGCCAGCACGGTCATGCCCTCAGGATCAAGGAGGGCATCTGTGGATATTGGAATTTCAACATCGCAACGTGTCAACGCAGCGCCGGACCAAAGGTCCCGACAGATCAAAATGTTCTTTGCGGTCAAACGCGCCATGGATATCGGTTTGTCGCTTTCGTTGCTGCCTCTGTTAATTCTTGTCTCTCTATTGCTGATGGTGCTGAACCCGGCACTGAACCGAGGTCCGGTTGTCTTTGCTCAGATTCGGATGGGGCGGGGCTGTAAGCCTTTTGTGACCTACAAGTTTCGCTCGATGACACCCCTGAAATGCCTCTCCCGCAGGCCTTTTGATCCCGTTGAAACCAATCGGATAACAGCCCTGGGGCAGGTTTTACGTCGCACGCGTATAGATGAGCTGCCCCAGATCATAAATGTGCTGAAAGGCGAGATGAGCCTGATCGGGCCACGGCCTGATTGCATCGAGCATGCGCGGCATTATGGTCGCCATATTCCGGGATATCTGGCCCGCTATCAGGTGCGTCCGGGCATCAGCGGGCTGGCGCAGACCGAAATAGGGTACGCGCAAGGGCGCGCAGTAGTTGCCGCCAAGGTGCGGGCCGATCTTCGCTACATCCAAAGCCCCGGCTTGGGTCAGGAGGTGTGGATTTTCTGGCGGACGATCCAGACCGTGCTCAGCCTCAAAGGTATGTGACGCGGTCCACAGCTAATCCATGTGCAGAAAGGCCAGATTACCGTGAACAGAATAGTCCCCCAAGATATGGCGAAACCCAAACCGACTGCGGTGGGAGCAGACAGCCCGGCGGATCTTCTGGATCTGGTCGGGGTGCTTTGGGCGGGTCGGGCGCTGATTGCCGCCTGCGGTGCAGCGGGCCTGATCCTCGCGCTGGCGGCGGCGCTTTTCATCCTTAAGTCTCAATACCGTTCTGACGCGACACTGATCCTGACGCCCTCGCATGATCTGCCGATTGACCGATCGGCTGTCGTGCCGGGTCTTGCCAACGACATTTCCTATATCACCACAGAGATGGAGGTGATCGGATCACATCAGATGATGCTGGATCTGGTTGACCGGCTCGATCTTGTGCGGGATCCCGAGTTCAACACACGGCTGCGTGCGGGGCTGCTGTTTTTTGATGCGCCTGATACCGGGGCGGGCGCGAACTCGGATGCTATCGCCACCCGTGTTTCAAAGGCGATTCGCATCACGAATATCCGCAATTCACACGTCCTGCAGATCGAAGCACGCAGCAATGATCCGCTTAAATCGTCCCTTCTGGCCAATACGCTGGCAGAGCTTTATGTGCAGGGTCAGGTCAATGACAAGCATCTTAACATCGATGCCTCGGTCGACTGGCTCTCGGAACGGGTGGCCTCGCTCGAGGCCGATATCGACACGCATGAGGCATCCGCGCAGCGCCTGCGCGCCAGTCTCGGCAGCCCGGATGCCGACATTCTGATTCAACGGTTGAACGAGACCCGGGCGCAGTTGGTGTCGTTGCAACGGCGGCAAGACATGCTTGGTGATCGGGCGCAAATGTTGGAGACCCTGACTGTGTCGAACGCGTCTGCCGTCCTTCTGTCGCAGATTGATGACGCCCGGCTGCAAGCGTTGTTGGGGCCCGCGCAGCAGGGCCAGACGGTCGGGTTCGACAATCGCCTGCGGCTCCTGCGAGATCAGACTGATCGCGACATGGACCTGACGGGGCAACAGGTGGGTGCCCTGACAGATATGCTGGCCGCGCTTGAGGTCGAGTTCGAGGAACAGGCCGCTGTACTGGCCCGATTGCGAAAGGTTGAACGTGACGCAAGGGCGACCGAATTGCTGCATGAAACCTTCCTGACCCGTTTGAAGGAAACCGTCCTGCGCCGGGGGTTGCAACGCGCGGACAGCAGGATCGTTTCGGCCGCGATACCCGGCGAAAAGGTGATGCCGCGAACCGCGCGTATGACCGTGTTGGGTATGGTGATCGGCCTTTGTGTCGGTGCGGCTTTTGTGGTTTTTAGGCATCAGCGTAGATCGGCGATCCCAACCGCAGAACAGCTTGAAGCCGCCACCAGCGTGCCGGTTCTGGGTCACCTGCCCAAAGCCCCAATTCGGGACCGGCGTCAGCTGGTCGGATATCTGACCGCCAATCCGACTGCCCCGCTGTCCGAAGCGGTCCGCAATCTGCGTACCTCGCTCTTGTTGCCGAAACGGGATACGCCGCCCCAGGTCATCTTATGCACCTCGTCTCTACCGAACGAGGGTAAGACCACAGCAGCCATTGCATTGGCCCATAATCTGGCCGGGCTGGGCCGGTCCGTATTACTGATCGAAGCAGATATTCGCTGCCGGACGTTTCACGAGTATTTTCCCGAAAACCCGCTTGGGGGTGTGGTCTCTTTGTTGTCTGAAAGGGCCCACGTTGAGGATGTGGTCCGCACCGATACCCGTTTGGGGGTGGATGTGCTGATGGGGGAAAGCAGCCGCAGCAGCGCCGCCGACCTGTTCTCATCCACGCGTTTTCGCGATCTGCTGCAGGGGTTTCGCAACAATTACGACCATATTCTGATCGACACCCCGCCGGTGTTGGCGGTGCCGGATGCCCGGGTGATCGGGCAGCTGGCAGATGCAATTCTGATGACGGTTGCGGTTGAAACAACCACGCGGGCACAGGTGCAGCAAGCGCTGCGCGAGTTTGCAAGCGTCAACCTGCATGTTTCGGGCCTTGTGATGTCTGACCTGAAATCAAATGGCACATCAACAAAGCGGAACGGGCGGGCCTATGGCGCGCTCGCCCGCTATTATGCCGCGTGAGGGATCAGCCCACGATCATCTGTTTCATGCGCAGGGCTTCGTATTCCAGCTCTTTCAGCCGGAAATGAACGACATCACCGATTGTGATGACGCCCCTGAGATTGCCATCGCTGAGGACCGGCATGTGACGGAACCGGCCTTCTGTCATGGTTTTCAGCACATCCATCAACAGATCGTCCGGGGCGCAGGTCTGCACATCGCGGGTCATCAGGTCCTGCACCGATTGCGGCAAGGTCTGACCGGGCGTATCAGCCATGCGCCGCACGATATCACGCTCTGACAGGATGCCCTGCAAAGCGCCGTTCTGGTCGGTCACCACCACCGCCCCGATCCGCTTTGCCTTGAGGATGTCGACCACAGCGTGAATCGTATCGTTTGGACGCACCGCGATCACCGCATCCCCTTTGCCTTCCAGCAACTTGGCCACCGTCGTCTGCGTATGTGACAGGTTCGACTCGGCGGACTGGCTATAGGTGTGGGTCTCGGCCTTGTCGCCACGCGTTGGGGGCTGGTAAGAGCTTGGGGCCATGTACGGTCTCCTCCTTTACCGGAATTGGCAGATACCTCCACCTTACCGCAGGGACAGAACCTGTATAGGGTGCAAATGCACAAACAGGCGCAACTTCGCCGCATCACAAGGAAATCCGGTCTCGTGACCCAATTGTACCTGACCCCACCTGTGGCCGTATTGATCTTTGTCCTTGTGGTTGTGTGTGGCCATAATTTCCGCAAAACGTGGAAGCTGCAGCAAGATGGCTGGCAAAGACGCGCGTGGTTGTTTGGGGTGCCAGCCGCGCTGGGGTTGCTTGTGCTGGGCTTTCTGCCGCTCAAGATCTGATGCCGGTTTGACTCTGAATGGGGCCACTGGCATATGCCGGTCACGGTTTTCCCAGGAGGTTTCCAATGCGCCAATTGTCTGCACTGGCCCTGATACTCGTCGTTTCCGGCTGTCTGTTCGACAAAGAACCCGACGTGGTTCGCCTGTCGGGCGAGACGATGGGAACCACCTTCAATATCACCGCGATCGGCGAGGATCTGGATGAGGCCACTCTCGGTGTGTCTGTCGAAGCTACGCTGGCCGAGGTCAACGCCCGGATGTCCAACTGGGATCCTGAATCAGAGGTCTCGGTCCTGTCCGCTTCTGACAGCACCGAACCCGCATCGGTTTCTGATGAGTTTGCCTTTGTCATCGCGGCTGCAAACGAGGTGCACGACAAGAGCAATGGCACTTTCGACGTGACGCTGGGCCCCTTGATCGAGCTGTGGGGGTTTGGCCCGCGCAAGCCCGAAGATCCGGTGCCTGCAGATGCGGACATTCAGGCGGCGCTCGACCAGGTTGGGCAGGGGCGTCTGCTGACCCTGGATCGTGAAGCTGGGACCCTGGCGAAAGCCAATGCTGCCGTAGGTATCAACCTGTCGGCCATTGCCAAGGGATACGGTATCGACGCGGTTGCACAGACGCTGGCCGATGCTGGGATCGAGAACTACATAGTCGAGATTGGCGGCGATCTGGTTGCCAAAGGCTTCAATGACAAGGGCGACAGCTGGCAGATCGGTATCGAAAAGCCCGAGGCCGGCGCGCAGATCATTCAATTAGTTGTTCCACTCGACAACCAGGGCATGGCGACATCTGGCGACTACAAGAATTTCTTTGAGCAGGACAGCATTCGCTATTCTCATATCATTGACCCAACGACAGGACGTCCGATCACGCACCGCACTACCTCGGTCACGGTGCTGGCCGAAAATGCGATGATGGCGGATGCATGGGCCACAGCGATGCTTGCGTTGGGTCAGGACGAGGGTCTGAAACTGGCCGAAGAACATCAACTTGCCGTGTTCTTCATCTCTCGGGATGTATCGGGTGGTGAAGACGCTTATATCACGGTACAAAGCAGCGCATTCAAAGACGCGCTGGGAACCGATTGACACACAGGAACCGGGATGACCACCTTTATACTGGCTTTTGGATTGTTGCTGATCATCATGGTCGGCATGTCGCTGGGCGTGATGCTGATGGGCAAAACCATCAAGGGCAGCTGCGGTGGCCTGAATGCAATCTCGGGCGCTGACAAATGCGTTGTTTGCCAGAAAGACGTCGATCCCAACAGTCCGCTGCGCGATCAGCTGCAATGTAAGCGCGCCAGGAAGATGCTTGAGCAGATGGAACGTCAGGAAACCCAGGCCTGATCCGGCGCGCGCGGTACCGTTGATTGCCCGCACCACCCGCTTGGCGGTTTATTTTCAACAAAAGGCGGTTCACGCCCACGCGGGCAGGGGGTAGAAGACTGCGCAAGAGCAGTAGCCGGAGATCCTTCATGACCGCCCCCAAACCCGTAGTCCTGTGCATTCTCGATGGTTGGGGCTTGTCTGATGATACTCGGGCCAACGCGCCACATCTGGCCCAAACTCCGACCTTTGATACCATCATGGCGGGTTGTCCCCACGCTACGCTGATCACCCATGGGCCGGATGTGGGCCTGCCCAGCGGGCAGATGGGGAACTCTGAGGTCGGTCATACGAATATCGGCGCCGGTCGGGTTGTGGCGATGGATCTCGGGCAGATTGATCTGGCCATCGAGGACGGATCGTTCTTTGAAAACGCCGCGCTGCAGGAGTTCATCGGTAAAGTCAAAGCTGCCAATGGCACAGCGCATCTCATGGGACTGGTGTCTGATGGCGGCGTCCATGGGCATCTGAACCACATCGTTGCTGCAGCCAAAGCCGTCACCGACGCTGGTGTGCCGGTGGCCTTGCACGCCATCACCGATGGGCGCGACGTCGCCCCGAAATCAGCGCTCGCCTATGTTGCCGAGCTTGAAGACCGGCTGCCTAAAGGGGCCCGCATCGTCACTGTTGGCGGGCGCTATTTTGCCATGGATCGCGACAATCGCTGGGATCGCGTCAGTCGGGCCTATGCGGCCATGATCAAAGGGCAGGGCCGCGCGGCGGACACAGCGCATGCGGCGGTTGAGGCGGCGTATAACCAGTCAGAAACCGATGAATTTATCACGCCAACCGTTCTGGGCGACTACGCCGGGGTTCAAGACAGGGACGGGGTGTTCTGCCTCAATTTCCGTGCCGACCGCGCGCGTGAGATTCTGCGCGCGATCGGAGAGCCTGGCTTTGCCGATTTTGAGACCGGCTCGCGTCCCAACCTGTCAGGTTTGCTGGGTAAGGTCGAATACTCCGATGGTCACAACGATTATATGACTACGGTTTTCCCCAAGCGCGACATCGTGAACACGCTGGGTGAATGGGTCGCCAAGCAGGGGCTGCGGCAGTTCCGGTTGGCCGAGACCGAGAAATATCCGCATGTCACCTTCTTCTTGAATGGCGGCAAAGAGCTGCCTGAGAAGGGCGAGGACCGCTTTATGCCGAAATCGCCCAAAGTGGCCACCTATGATCTGCAACCGGAAATGTCCTCCGGTGAGGTGACGGCCAAGTTCGTCGACGCCATTGAGGCGGGTTATGATCTGATCGTTACCAACTATGCCAATCCCGACATGGTGGGGCATACCGGTGACCTGCAGGCGGCCATCAAGGCGTGTGAGGCAGTGGATCAGGGTCTGGCGCAGGTTGTTGCGGCTTTGAAAAGGGTTGGCGGCGCGATGATCGTGACCGCAGATCACGGCAATTGCGAACTGATGGTCGACCCTGAAACCGGCGGGGCACACACCGCACACACACTGAACCCTGTCCCTGTGGCGCTGATTGGCGGGCCCGAAGGGGTCAAGCTGCGGGACGGGCGCCTGTCTGATCTGGCGCCCACACTGCTGGACTTGATGAACGTTCCTAAGCCGCCCGAAATGACGGGCGAAAGCCTGCTGTCATGATCGCGCGCGCGCTTCTGTTTGCCTCTGCTCTGCTGGCCGTACCTGCGTACGGGGACACGGCGCAGGCGGCGCTGGAGGCGGCAGAGATGCTGGAACAGGCCTCGATCTCGCTGACTGAGGCTGAGAAAGCCCGCGACCGCGTTCAGGCACTGACCGAAACCTTGCAGGCCTATGAGGCGGGCCTCAGCGCCATGCGCGAAGGGTTGCGCAAGGCGGCCACGCGCGAGGCCCAACTGACCGCCGAGCTGCGCGCGCGGGAAGACGACGTGGCGCAGCTGCTTGGCGTTTTGCAGACCATCGAGACGACGTCGCCACCGGTGCTGATGCTGCACCCCTCTGGTCCGCTGGGGGCTGCGCGCACGGGTATGATGCTGTCCGAGGTCACGCCGGGCCTGAATGCCCGCGCGCAGGCCCTGGCAATTGACCTGCAAGAGGTTCAGACCCTGCGCCAGTTGCAGCAAAGCGCGGCGGAAACCCTGACCGAAGGGCTGACAGGCGTGCAGGAGGCGCGCACCAAGCTGAGTGAAGCAATCGCGGATCGCACCGATCTGCCGCGCCGTTTTGTCGAGGATCCGGTGCGTACGGCCATTTTGATTGCGTCGACGGAAACACTGGACGGATTCGCCAGCGGCCTGTCGGAAATCTCGGAAGGTGAGATTCCGGAAACCGATATCAATGTGACGGATCAAAAGGGCCAGATTGCCCTGCCGGTGCAGGGCGTCCTGCTGCATAAGGCATATGAGACGGACGCAGCGGGCGTAGTCCGGCCCGGTATTGTCATGGGCACCCGGCCCCGCGCGCTGGTTGTTTCCCCCACCGCTGCAACAATCCGTTACCGGGGGCCGCTGCTGGATCTGGGCAACCTTGTTATGCTGGAGCCGCAGCCCGGATTGTTGTTTGTGTTCTCAGGCTTGCAGGAAGTTTACGGAGAACCCGGCCAGGTGATCCCCGAAGGTACCCCAGTAGGCCTTATGCCGGGCGAAACGCCGGAAATCGGCGCGATATTGTCAACAAGCGGTGATGGCACTGGAACTGATCGTTCAGAAACGCTCTATATAGAGGTCAGAGAAGAAAATACTCCCGTGAATCCGGAATCGTGGTTTCGGACAGACAAGGATGGATAAACGAGTATGAAGAAATTTGTGATGGCCGGTCTGGCCGGAACCGTGGCAGGGATTGTTGCAACCACTCAGATCGCTGGCCCTTTGCTGGCGCAAGAGGCCGAAAACAACGCCAGCGTCTATGAGCAGCTGGATCTGTTCGGCGACATTTTCGAACGCATTCGCGCCCAATATGTCGAAGAGGTCGAGCCCGAAGAGCTGATTGAAGCCGCCATCGACGGCATGCTGACCTCGCTTGATCCGCATTCCAGCTATCTGTCACCGGATGACGCAGAACAAATGCGCGTTCAGACGCGCGGTGAGTTCGGAGGGCTGGGCATCGAAGTCACGCAGGAAGAAGGCTTTGTCAAAGTGGTGTCCCCAATTGATGACACACCCGCTGATGAGGCCGGGATTGAGGCCGGCGATTTCATCACCCATGTCGATGGCGAAAGCATTCTGGGCCTGACGCTGGACAAGGCGGTTGATCTGATGCGGGGCCCCGTTGGCTCGGAAATCGTGATCACAGTGGTGCGCGAGGGCGAGCAAGAGCCGTTTGACGTCACGATCATTCGCGACACGATCAAACTGACCGCCGTGCGCGCCCGGACCCAAGGAACAAGCGTTGTTCTGCGGGTCACCACGTTCAACGATCAGACCTTCCCGAACCTTCAGGCCGGCATGGAAGAACAGATCGAAGAAGCGGGTGGCATCGAAAAGGTCAACGGCTTTGTTTTAGACCTGCGCAACAACCCGGGCGGTTTGCTGACCCAGGCGATCAAGGTTTCGGATGCGTTTCTGAACGAAGGCGAGATCGTCTCGACCCGCGGTCGCGATCCCGGCGAGGGTGAGCGGTTTAACGCAACCCCCGGCGATCTGGCCGATGGCAAACCGATTGTCGTGCTGATCAACGGTGGTTCGGCCTCGGCGTCCGAGATCGTTGCGGGCGCGCTGCAGGATCACAACCGCGCAATTGTCGTCGGCACCAAGAGCTTTGGTAAAGGTTCGGTTCAAACGGTCATGCCGCTGCGCGGTGACGGGGCCATGCGCCTGACCACTTCACGCTATTACACGCCGTCGGGCCGCTCGATCCAGGCGCTTGGTGTGAGCCCTGACATCATCGTCGAACAACCCCGCCCTGTAGCTGAGGCCGAGGAAGAGGAAGATAACGGCTTTTCGCGGTCCGAAGCCGACCTGCGGGGCAGCCTCAACAATGACAGCCTGAGCGAGGATGAAATCCGCCAGATCGAAGAAGATCGGGCCAAGGCTGAGGCAACCGCCGAACTGCGGGAAGAAGATTATCAGCTGGCCTATGCCATCGATATTCTCAAAGGTCTCTCTGCGTTCCGGCCGAACGGACCTTCGCAGTAACAAAATCAGGGCCGCGCCAGACGCGGCCCTTTTTCTTTGCGCATCAGCTCTCGACTTTGCGCAGTTTTTCCTCGTCCAACAGCAACGCTAGAACGATTCCGAACGACACTGAAATGGCCGCAAAGATAAAGGCCATGTTCATACCTGTATTGAAGGCCTCTGAAATCGCCTCTTTCACCTGATCTACTTCTGCCGGTTTTAGATGTATTAGCGCGCCCTGTGCAGATGAGGTGGCAAGCGACCCACCATTGACGGCCCTCAGAGCAGCTTCCGATAGGTTGATACCTGCAGAACTGAGCTGATCGTGCAAACTGGACAGGCTGGTGTCGTACATGATGGTTGTCGCACAGGCGACTGCGATGGCCCCGTAAACCAGATGAGTCATAAAGCTCAGCCCGCCCACCAGACCCGCGCGCTCGGGCTTGACCGCGCAGACGGCGGCTGTCCCTGACGGACCAACAGTCAGTGTTGCCCCGAGCCCGATCATCGCCATACCGGGAAGGATCTGAAAATACCCCCAACTGCCCGGCAGCAACACGATGCTGGCCGCACCGGTGGTGGCGCAGACATACCCCCAGAACAGCAATTTCTTGGGGCCAAAATCGTTATAAAGCGTGCCGGATATGATCGAGCCGACGGCCAGCAATACGGTAAGCGGCGCAAGCCCCAGCGCAGATTGAAACGTCGACCAGCCCATCACCTTTTGCATGTATTGCGGAAAGTACAACAGGCCGACAAAGGCTGCAGACACGTTGAACATATTCAGGCCAAGCGTGATGCAAAACTGACGGTTCTGCATCATCTGAGGCAGTAGTAATGGCTCTTTGACTCGCTTCTCGACCTTGGGAAACAGGAAGAACAAAACAGCGCTGACAAAAAACAACAACAACAGCGGAACCGAGCTCCAGCCCCAGTCCGAGCTGACATCCAATCCATAAAGCAGCAGTAATACAGCAAAAGACAGCACGGCCATGCCAGCAAAATCGATATGCTCGTCCTTTTTGTGCGTTTTCTCTCGCTCCATCAGGATCAGCGCCGTGGCGATGGAAATGCAGGAAAACACCACGTTTGCCACGAAGAACCACCGCCAGTCACCAAGGCTGACGGCGAAACCGCTGATCATTGGACCAAAGACATTACCGGTGGTCACGCCCGCCAGGATCAACCCCATCACCATAGCCCGATGTTCGTCCCGCCCGACTTTTGTTGCGCCAAAGGCCAGCGTACAGGGCCAGACGCACCCCGCGCCAATGCCTTGCAGCGCGCGTGCGCCCACCAGAAACTCTAGAGTCGGCGCAACAAAACAAAGTATTGAGGAGAAAAGGAAAATCGACAGACCAATCAGCATCATCTTGCGATGACCGAACATGTCCCCCATGCGCCCGCCCGCGACCATCGTCATCGCAAAGAACAAGGCATAAATGTTCAAAACCCATTGTGTGCTGGTGATGTCGGAGTCAAACGCATTCTCTATCGCAGGGACCAGCATCAGCGCACCGGTGAAATCTATCCCGATCCCGAACGCGGTCACCATCAAGGCGATGATCAGTACGATATGTTTGCGTTCCATTGGATCACCTGCGCTGTTCCAAACACGGTCCATGATGCATGGTCGGCGCGGAAAAGATAGGTAAAAGGGTCCGGCGCAATCGTCCTGATTGGTGTCTCAGATCGGGATCAGGACGCCTCGTCTGTGTGGTTGAGTCTGCGAAACGCACGTTTCAGCATGTCCAGTTCGGCGCGCAGCAAGGCCACTTCTGCGCGGATATCGTCCTCAGCGGGTGCTCCGGCGACTACCGAAAAACTGCCCAGTTTTTGATCGGTATCCAGGTCCCAGATGATGACGTTATGCACCCCTTCTGACAGCAGGCGGGCTGGCACCGGGATACACAGAACGCAGCCCTCATCGGCCGGTACGGTCTTGACGTCAGGCAACACCTCATCGCCATAACGCGCCTCGATCCGGGGTGGGGTTGCGGTGTTCAGACGCCCCTCCCACATTGCATTGTCGAACCGGATCGGGGTCAGAATTGTCTGGTTCATAATGTGGCCTTTCATAGGTCGGCCCGATGGTGGCGACATAGTGTCAGATCGCGCAAAACAACGCGGTTCATCCGCGGATTATTGACGATCAGGTCCAGCCAGATCTTGTCGATCCGGCGTTCGTTCAGGCTGAGATGGGCAAGATCGAAATCAATCGACACAGAAGGCTGGGCAAGGTCCAGCTCGCGCAGAACCTGTTCCGTATTCGGGCCATGCTGGATATTGAGCCGTGCAAACATCCCAACCGGTTTTTCGCAATCGATCAATGCGTTCGCACGGATCAGATGCTGGCGTGTCAGACCCAAGGCTGCGTCCGGCGGAAACTCGACCGACAGTGACAGGAATGAGCCGGTGAACTCAAAAACCTCCAGCGCCAGGCTGAACGGTGCCAGATCATCTTCTCCGGTGTTTCTGATTTGCCGCACGGCTATCTCTGACAGCCCACAGTCGTGAAACAGCGTCACCTGCTCATCCAGCGACGCCTTGCGGGCGACAGCAGCCAGCCCCGGGCGGGACAGGGGGCCGCGCCACAGATCGGGCCGACAGGACCAGTCGGTGCCCAGCGGTTTCGGGAAGTGTTCCGATCCGATCAGGGGCCGGGTCAGCCTGCCATCCGCTGCATGGATCACGCGATCCAGCTGCAGACGCAACGCACGTGCGTCATCCCGTTGCCGCCGCAATACCGGCAGGGCCGCATCCGTGGCGCGCAGCGCGGCCTGTTGCCAACGCTTCAGCGCCCTGCGGTTGAGGTATCGATACAGAATTCCGCTCATGTCCCCGGTGTCCGAAACTGCTCCCCTTTATCCAAAGAACCGGGGCGGGATAAACCCATGTTGCGCGGGCAGGCCGCGAAAAAAACGGAACTGTGAACAGATAGACATAGAACCTGTGCTTTCCGGTCTGGACCACCGGCGGTGTTCTTGAAATAGTCCAGACCAGCGCTTACCGTCAGGCACCCGGTCGCCGTGGATTTCCCGCAATGTGCCGCAGATCACTCAGATTTTTCATAACGAGGCCGGGGCATGGAACCCACGCTATTCGCGTTCATCTGGAAATACTCGAAGAAGCAGCAGCTGACATTGCTGTTGCTGACAGTGCTGTCTTTTCCCTTTCTCTATGCCTCGCTGGAGCTGCCCAAGCAGATCATCAACGATGCGATTGGCGCGCCCGGTGACACGGTTACGACTTTCGGAATAACGGTCACGCAGATTCAGTATCTGTTGATCCTCTGCTTTGCGTTTCTTGCAACGGTCATTGCCAGCGGCCTGATGAAAATGCGCATCAACACAATGAAAGGCGTGCTGGCCGAACGTATGCTGCGGCGCCTTCGGTTCACGCTGATCAGCCGGTCGATGCGCTTTCCCAAGTCATATTTTGCCACCACCAGTCAGGGCGAACTGGTATCGATGATCACGTCTGAGGCCGAGCCGATGGGCGGATTGATGGGCGATGCCATCGCGCAACCGGTGTTCCAGTTCGGGCAGATGATGACGATTGTCACCTTTCTGTTCATGCAAAGCGTCTGGTTCGGGCTTGCCAGCATTGCGCTGATCCCGCTTCAGGCCTGGTTGATCCCAAAGCTGCAGCGCCAGATCAACCTGTTGAACAAGGACCGCATTCAGGAGGTCCGGCAGCTCAGCTCGGAAATCGGCGAAAGTGCGGCGGGGATCAGCGATCTGCGCACAAATGGCGGCTGGCGCTATCGTCTAGCGCAGTTCAGCCACCGGTTGGGAACACTGTTTGAGATCCGGTTCAAGATCTACAACAAGAAGTTCTTCATGAAGTTCCTGAACAATCTGATCACGCAGATGACGCCGTTCCTGTTTTATTCGGTGGGCGGTTATCTGGCGATCACCGGAGAGGTGACAGTGGGTGCTCTGGTCGCCGCACTTGGTGCATACAAGGATTTGAGCGGCCCATGGAAGGATCTTCTGACCTATTACAATCAGGTGCAGGACATGTCGCTGCGCTGGCAGATCGTGACAGAGCGGTTTGCACCCTCGAACATGATCCCCGAAGAGCTGTTCGAGAATGAGCCCGACGAAATTCCGCATCTCAAAGGTGATATCGAACTACGTAATGTCACGGTTCAGGATGATGACGGAAAGATCGTTCTGGAAGATATCGACCTGACGATTCCTCAGGGCGCACGGGTTGCCATTCAGGCAACACACGCGTCCGAACGCAACGCGTTGGCGCAACTATTGACGCGCGAACTGTTGCCGACACAGGGTGACGTAATCATTGCAGGGCATGACTTGCGGGGGCTGCATCAGGCGGTGATCGCTGCCCGGATCGGGTATGCCTATTCGCGGCCCTACCTGTTTGACGGCACGCTTGGCGATAATCTGATGATGCCCCTGCGCACGCGTCCGAGGCATCAATCTGATGCGATCAAGGCACCGACCCGTCGTCAGATCGAAGCGGTCCGCGCCGGAAACCCGCCGGATTCGCTGTCGGATGAATGGGTTGACCCAAGCCTTGCCGGGTTGGATGACATCGATGATATTCGCGACTGGTGGTTCGAACTGGTCGAAGCGATGGGCATTGATGAGTTCATGTTCCACCGCACCCTGCGGTCGCGTCTTGACCCCGAACTCCACCCATTTCTAGCAGCTGAGATCGTGAAACTGCGCGATACCGTGACGCTGCGGTTGCAAGAGCGTGGACTGGATCAATATGTCTACCGCTTTGATCCCGAACAGTTTAATCCTGCGGTGCCTCTGGGTGGCAATCTGCTGTTTGCCGCACCGTCACGGGATATATCGCCTGACATTCTGGCCGGTGACGACCGTTTTATGCAGATGCTCAGGCTTCATGAGCTTGATGATGACGCTATGGGTATCGCGGACGCGGTGCTGGCGACACTGCATCAGACATTTGGGCGGGATGGGACCGATCACCCGCTATTCCTGCGGCTTGGCATGGCCAAGGATATGTTCCATCGGCTGCTCGACCTCGAAGATCGCCGAAAAACTAAGGGAGAGACGGATCTCAGCGATGAGGAACGGGCGCTGCTGCTTACAGTTCCATTTCTGTTGACGGCTGAGCAGATCGGACCAAGCTTTCCCGAGGAGTACAAAGAACGCATCTTGTCGATTCGCAAAAGCCATGCCGAAGGATTGCGGAATTCTCTGGAAGGATTGTTCATTCCTGTCTCCCCCGAGACCTATGCACCGCGGCTGACGGTCATCGAGAACGCGATCTATGGACGGATCTCGCTGATGGCGGGTGCCCGCACTGACGAGATCGAAGAAGTGGTGGCCGAGGTTCTGAACGAGGCGGGGTTGCGGCGCCGGGCGGCATCAATCATTTATGACCTTCCGTCCGGTCTGGGTGGAAACAACCTGCCAACCGTCTTTCAGGAACGGGCTGCCTTTTCACGGGCAGGGATCAAACGTCCTGATGTTCTGATTCTCGACAAAGCGCTGGCCAGTCACGATTCCGAAAGCCGGCTACGCACCCGGCTCAAGCTGCGCGAGCTGCTGCCTGACTCGGTGATGATCTTCATGGAAGATCACTTTGCTCATCCAGAGGCTTATGATCTGTTTGTCGAGGTCAAAGAGGGCCGGATCGACGGCATATCGCGGACGCAGCCAGATATCGAAACAGGGGGGTCGGCTGATCTAAGTCGCAAGCTCAAGATAATTGCGTCCACCGATTTGTTCTCCCGCATCGATGCGCGCAACCAGCGGCTGCTGGCATTTTCGGCGCAGTGGTATGATGTAAAGGCAGGCCAAACGATATTCTCTCGGGGTCAGAACCCGGATGCTGCATATCTGTGTATCTCGGGTCAGGCCAGCCTGGACTGGACGCAAGGCAATGGCGAAAAGGGCTCAATCTCGATTGTCGAGCCCGGGCGCCTGATTGGGGATTTGTCGATTATCACGGGCGAAACAAGGCAGCTGGATCTGGTTGCGATCTCGGATTGTTCGTTCCTCAGAATAGGAGCCGAAGAGTTACTGGCGGTTGTCGAAAGTGATGCGACCGTGGCTATGCAGTTGCTTCAAACCGTGTCAGGCTATCTGACCGGTCTGGCCGAACGCATGCGCGAGACAAATACACTGATAACCGCAGATGAACCCGCGCGGATCGAAGATGGATAAGCGCTGGCCTGCTGGGTATGCCAGCCACGAGTTGTTGTTGAACAGGGTACGGCTCTATCCGGAACTATGGCGGCTGCTCGTTGGCCTCGCCATTGTCCTTGCCGTATATACCGTTTTGAACCTGTTCATGTTTGGTTTGGTGGCCGGCACCGCCTCGGACACACTGATTTCTGCGCTACAGGATGGTTCATCCCCAACCGCGTTGCTGATGTTGCTCGCAAGCTTCAGCTTCGTAACCGTAGGTGTCGCCTTTGCAGTGCAACAGATGCAGCACCGCAGCCTTGCCACCGTCATCGGATCACGGACCATTGCCAGCGCGCAGTTTCTCCGTGTTATCTGGGTGTTGCTGCTGCTGGGCGCGGTTATTTTCATCCTGCCGCCGTATAATTTCAGCACCCCGCTTGAGCCGAACCTGCCTTTCGTAAGTTGGCTCTTGCTGCTGCCGCTGTCGTTGCTGGCAGTTCTCATACAGACCAGCGCCGAAGAAATTTTGTTTCGTGGCTTTCTGCAACAAAGCCTGGCGGTCCGTTTCCCGTCCCCGCTGATCTGGATGGGTCTTCCATCGCTGTTATTCGCGGTCGGACACTATGCGCCGGCGGTGGCCGGGGCCAATGCGCTGCTGGTGGCGATCTGGGCCTTTGTCTTTGGCCTGCTCAGCGCCGATCTGACCGCGCGGGCAGGAACGCTTGGCCCGGCAATTGCCATGCATTTTCTCAACAATGCCGTTGCCTTGCTGGTTGTGTCCCTGCCAGACAGCCTTAGCGGTCTGGCCCTCTTTCATCTGCCTTTCGAGATGTCGGATACCGGCATGCTCAGACAATGGCTGATGGTTGATTTTGCGGTTATGATCGTCAGCTGGCTGGCTGTGCGCCTTGCACTCAGGCGTTGATTGCAATTCCTGTCATTGCGTCTTATTTGACGTCAACGCCGTATTAGCAAGGTTCCGACATGAACTGGATCACAAACTACGTCCGTCCCCGGATCAACTCGATCTTCTCGCGTCGCGAGGTGCCCGAAAACCTTTGGCATAAGTGTGATGAATGCGGAACGATGCTGTTTCACCGCGAATTGGCGGAAAACCAGAACGTCTGTACCCAATGTGACAATCACATGGCCATCACGCCGCGTGAACGTTTTGGGCACCTGTTCGATGGCGGCATCTTCACCGAAGTCGACGTTCCGGCCCCCAAAGACGACCCGCTGCAATTCCGCGATCAAAAGAAATACCCCGACCGCATGAAGGCCGCGCAAAAGAAGACCGGTGAGAAAGAGGCGATGCTGGTCGCCTCCGGTGAAATCGGGCGCACACCCATCGTGGCAGCGGCGCAGGATTTCTCGTTCATGGGCGGGTCGATGGGCATGTATGTCGGCAACGCCATCATCGCCGCCGCGCAAGAGGCGGTGAAACTCGGTCGCCCGCTGATCCTGTTTTCCGCCGCTGGTGGCGCGCGGATGCAGGAAGGCATCCTCAGCCTCATGCAAATGCCACGCACGACGGTTGCGATTGAGATGCTGAAAGAGGCGAACCTGCCTTACATCGTTGTACTGACCCACCCGACAACGGGTGGCGTGACCGCGTCTTATGCGATGCTAGGCGATGTGCATATCTCCGAACCTAACGCGCTGATCTGCTTTGCCGGCCCGCGTGTGATCGAACAGACCATCCGCGAAAAACTGCCCGAAGGGTTCCAGCGCGCCGAATATCTGCTGGATCACGGTATGCTCGACCGCGTCACCAAACGAACCGAGATGCGCGAAGAACTGATCACCATCACCCGTATGCTGATGAACCAGCCCCCGGCGATTAAAGGTGATCTGCCCGCGCCCGAGCCAGAAGAGGTCGCAGAAGATGCCGAGCCCGAGGCTAAGGCCGAGGAATGAGTGCACAAAACTCTGACGTCATCCTTGACCGGATGATGGCGCTGCATCCCAAGATTATAGACCTGACGCTGGACCGGGTCTGGCGGCTGCTTGCCGCATTGGGCAATCCGCAACTCAAACTGCCGCCGGTGATCCATATCGCCGGAACAAACGGCAAGGGGTCAACCCAGGCGATGATCCGCGCGGGGATTGAGGGAGCAGGGCACAAGGTGCACGCCTATACCTCGCCCCATCTGGCCCGCTTTCACGAGCGTATCCGTCTGGCGGGCGAGCTGATCTCGGAACCGGATCTGACGGCGGTGCTGGATGAATGCTACGCGGCCAATGGCGGTGAAAACATCACCTATTTCGAAATCACCACCTGCGCGGCGCTGCTGGCGTTTGCGCGCGCGCAGGCCGACTATACCCTGCTCGAGGTTGGTCTGGGCGGGCGTCTGGACGCCACCAACGTCATCGAACAGCCTGCCGTGACCGTGATCACCCCGGTGTCGATCGATCACGAGCAGTTTCTGGGCGATACGCTGGGCAAGATAGCGGCGGAAAAGGCGGGGATCATCAAACCTGGTGTGCCCTGTATCGTTGGCCCGCAGCAAGACGAGGCGCTGGAGGTTATCGAATACACTGCCGCCCGTCTTGGCGCGCCGTTGTTGGTGCATGGCCAACACTGGCACGTGCATGAAGAAAACGGGCGTCTCGTTTATCAGGATGAAACCGGCCTACGTGATCTGCCCTTGCCCAACCTTTTGGGCGCGCATCAGATCCAGAACGCAGGCGCAGCGCTGGCGGTTCTGCGCCATTTGGATATGGGGGATCAGGCTTATGAGGCTGCAGTTACGCAGGCAGAATGGCCCGCGCGGATGCAGCGCCTGAAAACCGGCCCGCTGGTGCAATCCGCACCGCAGGCCGAGCTTTGGCTGGATGGTGGTCACAACGCCGCCGCCGGGATCGCGCTGGCGGATGTTCTGGCCAAACTTCCCGAACGCCCGACCCATATGATTTGCGGTATGCTGAACACCAAGGATGTGACCGGCTATCTGGCCCCGCTGGCCACGCAGGCCAGCAGCCTGACAGCCGTGTCGATTCCGGGTGAGGCCAATACGCTTCCCGCCGCAGAAACAGCGTCTGCCGCCGCCAAAGTGAACCTGCCTGCTTCCACCGCAGACAGCGTGGCCAAGGCTTTGGCAGCTATCATCGCAAACGACCCGCAAGCGCGGGTTTTGATTTGCGGATCGCTCTATCTGGCCGGTCATATTCTGCGTGAAAACGGCTAGGCTGCGGCACCTATTCCAGCACGTAGTTGGTGGGTGTTAGCGGTGACGGGGCAGGGCGGTTCAGCGCGTTGCAAACGGAAATCTCCATGACCCGACACAGCGCCGACAGGGGGATGCCTGCAGCCTTGTCCCGGAACGGGTGTTCCAACTCGTGTGTGACCTGCGCAAGCCCAAAGAAAACATAGGCCACAACTGCTGCAACCAAAGGTTCAAACCACCCGGCACTGTCCAACAGGGCGAAGGGCAGCAGCAGACAATACAGATAGGTCGTGCGCCAAACCAGCAAGGAATACACGAACGGCAGCGGCGTGGTCAGCAGCCTTTCATTTCCGGCCTGCGCGGCGGGAAAACAAGCCAGCCTTTCGGCCAGCGCTTTTTGCCCGAACCCATCAAGCTTGCCAGCCTCTGCCATGTCGCGCAGACGTACCGAAATGGCGCGCAGCGCGGCGTTCGGGGCGTTGATATCCTCAATAAGTGGCTCGGCTTCATCCTCTCCAACCCAGCGGGTGACATCGTCTCTGACATCGTCGCCGCGCAGCTGGCCCCGGTGCAAATGGTGAAACGCCAGCAGATGCGTCAGGATGAATGCATCGTCTTCGCGACTGTTCGAGAATATCCGCAACTCTTGCGCAAAGCTGCGTACATCGGCAACCATCTTGCCCCAGATTTTCCGCGCCTCCCACCAGCGGTCATAAGCCGCGTTGTTGCGAAAGCCTAAGAACAAAGACAGCGACAGGCCAAAGACTCCCATCACTCCGATTGATACGCGAGGGATCCAGCCGACAAACTGATCCAATAGCAGAACAATCAGCGCCCAAAGTGCCGCGCCGACAATGTTGGGAAGAATTCGTGGGACAATCGATCCTTTGACGATCAGAAAGATCTCCCACTGGTTGGGCTGGTCGCGCAGTATCATTCCTGCCCCCAATCCTTGTCCTGCATCTCACGCAATCGCGATGCAGTGCGTTCGAATTCGAACGTGCCTTCGCCCTCGACATAAAGCATTTCGGGTTCTGCCGCCGCCGAACAAATCAGACGGACCCTGGCTTCATACAACGCGTCTATCAGAGTCACGAAGCGTTTGGCCTCGTTGAAATTGTTGCGGGACAGTT
Source organism: Ruegeria sp. AM1 (assembly GCF_056540745.1). Lineage (NCBI taxonomy): Bacteria > Pseudomonadati > Pseudomonadota > Alphaproteobacteria > Rhodobacterales > Roseobacteraceae > Ruegeria > Ruegeria sp. AM1. Next base: position 16,386 of record NZ_JBQFXH010000011.1, on the reverse strand, counting down.
GGGGTATGTCTTCCAGCACCAGAACCTTCACCGCATCTGCAATCGCCAGATAATCGCCCGGTCCCAGCATCCGCCCGCAGAGATCATAGAACGATGCGCGTGCAACGCCATTGCGAAACGCGGGCAACACCACTTCGCGCCCTTTGAACTGCAGATTGAGCGGATCAGCAGGCCCCCCGGAAAGGTCGTTCCACACCGCCCGGATGCTCGCTCGCGCCTCGGGGCCGATGGGCGAGAAATAAACAGGCGATCCTTCCAGCCGGTTTTGTCGATAGTCGGTGGGTGAGGTCAGCTCCCACACCTTCAGCCGTTCCTTGATGTGATGGATGAACGGCAGGAACAGTTGTCGGTTCAAACCATCTTTGTACAAATCATCAGGATGCCGGTTTGAAGTTGTTACAATTACTACATTTCCCTCATGCAGTAGATCAAACAGCCGTCCGACGATCATCGCATCGGTGATGTCGGTGATCTGCATCTCATCAAACGCCAGCAGGCGGACAGATTTGATTACCGTCGCGGCAACGGGGGCCAATGCGTCCTGCACACCGTCCTCGCGCGCCTTGTGCATGCCTGCATGCACCTCTTGCATGAAGGCGTGAAAATGAACCCGTCGCGCCGGAACATCCTGCAGGGTCTCGACGAACATATCCATCAGCATGGACTTTCCGCGCCCGACACCGCCCCACAGATACAGACCTTTGGGCGGTGGCGGGGCCTTGCGAAACAACCCGCGTTTTGCCGGAGCGGTTAGAGCGGCGCGGATACGCTCAAACTCGGGCAAAACCGCCTCTTGCGCGTCGTCCCGGGTCAGGATGCCGTCTGCAATCCGGGTTTCATAAAGCGAAATCAAATCCGTCATATCAGAGCCATAGCGGTCGCTTTGGGCCTTGAAAAGCAGACAAATTCACCGCGCATCAATTTTGGTGACTCGACGATACAAAATAACTGATTTGACGCGCCCGACCTTGTTGAGGTTCAATCCAGATCGTTTGGTCGGAGACCCCATGCCGCAATCAACTCGCCTGATGAACCCTATTCTGATTGTCGCATGTATCATCATCACGGTCAGCTTTGCCGTGCGCGCCTCGTTTGGTGTCTTCCAGATTCCAATCGCAACTGAGTTTGGCTGGCTGCGCACCGATTTCTCGCTGGCGATTGCAATCCAGAATCTGGCCTGGGGTATCGGTCAGCCAATCTTTGCCGCGGTTGCAGAGAAGGTCGGAGACCGGCGCGCTATCATACTTGGGGCGCTGACCTATGCGGCTGGCATGGTGCTGTCCGCATGGTCGGTCACCCCGTTTGGTCATCAGCTATATGCTTGGCTGGTGGGTTTTGGCATTGCTGGCACGGGATTTGGCGTTGTTCTAGCGGTTGTTGGCCGCGCTGCCTCGGACAAGAACCGGTCAATGTCGCTGGGCATTGTCACCGCAGCAGGCAGTTTCGGCCAGGTGATCGGCGCGCCAACAGCCGAATGGTTGCTTGGCTTTATTCCGTGGCAACAGGTCTTTGTGGTGTTTGCCGCCGCCATTCTTGCACTGATCCTTGTGCTGCCGTTCATGCGGGCACCGCAGCAGACTGCAAGCAAACAGGATATCGAAGAAAGCATGGGCCAGATTTTGGGTAAGGCGCTGCGCGATCCGTCGTACACCCTGATCTTTCTGGGCTTTTTCAGTTGCGGCTATCAGCTGGGCTTTGTCACCGCTCATTTCCCGGCCTTCGTGACCGAAATGTGTGGCCCCGTGCAGCCGGGCGGTGTGCTGCATTCGATCGGCATCATCTCGACATCAGCGCTTGGCGCGCTTGCTATTTCGCTCATCGGGCTTGCAAATATTGCTGGTACGCTGCTGGCGGGCTGGGCCGGAAACCACTTTCCTAAAAAGTACCTGCTGGCGTCGATCTATGCGGCACGTGCGCTTACGGCCGCTGCGTTTATCATCGTTCCGATCACCCCGATGTCGGTGATCATCTTTTCGCTCGTCATGGGCTCGCTTTGGCTGGCGACGGTGCCTTTAACATCCGGTCTGGTGGCCCATCTTTACGGTGTGCGATACATGGGAACGCTCTACGGCATCATCTTTTTCAGCCATCAGTTGGGCAGTTTCCTCGGCGTCTGGCTCGGGGGGCGCATGTACGACCAATATGGTGACTATGTGCTGGTCTGGTGGATCGGCGTTGCCATCGGCGCGTTCAGTGCGATCGTCCATCTGCCCGTGCGCGAGAACCGCCCCGGGGTTGCGGCACCCGCCTGAGTCAAACGGCTTCGCCGGCCTGCAACAACCCCTCGGCCACCAGACGATCTGCCCATCCTTGCGGGTCTTTGAAATGATGCGTCTGCCAGCCCCGGCGGCGTGCAGTTTCGATATTGTCGATCCGGTCATCCGCAAACAGCAGCGTCTCTGGCGCGTGCCCGCAATCTGCCTCAACCATTTCGTAAATCGTGTTGTGTGGCTTCACCGTCTTCATCCGTCCAGAGACGTATTGCCGGTCAAACTCGTTCAGAAACGGATAGATTGTGGTGGCATAGTCAAAATTCTGAACCCCGAAATTGGTCAACGCAAACACGGGCACACCCTTCGCCCGCAGGGCTCGCTGCAAGCGGATAGAGTGCGGAATTTCGGGGGAGGCCAGCTCGATCCAGTTGTCATGCCACATGCGGATCTCATCGCGCCACGCGGGATATTTTTCCGCCCATTGATAAATGGTGTCGGTGAAGTGGTGCCCCTGATCGACCAGATCGTTCATCCCATGCAGATCCACGGTCCCGAACATGTCTTTGCGGCGGTCTTCTCCGATCACACGGTCATAATACCGCTCGGGCTGCCACTCGATCAGAACGTTTCCGATGTCGAATATCACGGCTTCAACGGGCATTTTCGTGTCCTGTCAGGTTGATCAGCTCTTGCGTCGGCTATGAAACAGCACCGGGGCAGAGTTTCAAGGCGCAACTGCAGCGCGGGGGCTTTGCCCGCGCGCTGCCGGGCCCAACGGTGGAGGGGGCATCTTTGATGCATCATCCCACCGGCGGGAGGGTCAGCTTCGCAATGCGGCCCGAACCTCGCGCTCCAACGCGTCCAGAAACCGTGAACGATCCGCCTTGCCAAACGGCTTGCCACCCCCGCCTGTGCCCAGCGGATTGGCCGCGCGCAAATCTGCCATCAGATCGCGCATGGCAAGCTGTTGCCCGATATTGGCCGCAGTAAAGCTTTCACCGTTTGGGCGCAAAACACGCGCGCCTGCGTCGACGCATTTTGCTGCCAGCGGGATATCGGATGTGATCACCACGTCCCCGGGATCACAGCGTTCGGCAATCCATTTATCCGCTTCGTCGGCCCCGGCATCGACGATGACAATCTGCACCAATGGGTTGCGGGATGGCCGCAACCCGCCGTTTGAGACCAGAACCAGCGGCACCTTGTGCCGGGTGGCCACCCGTTCGGCCTCGGCTTTGACCGGGCAGGCGTCGCCATCGACATAAACTGTTGTCACGCCTTTTTGGCCTCTTTCTTGACGGGCGCCGTGTCCGAGGATTTTTTTCGGACTTTGAATTCCTCAGGGATCGGCATCCGGTTGAACGCGTCCAGACCCGCGATCTTGTAGGCTTCGGCCAGCGTTGGATAGTTGAACGTGTTTTGCACGAAGTAGTCCACCGTGCCTTTCAGGTTCAACACCGCCTGAGCGATATGGATCAGCTCAGTCGCACCTTCGCCGACAATCTGCACACCCAGCACCCGCCGGGTTTTCAGCGACAGCAGCATCTTCAACATGCCGTGTTCCAGCCCCATGATGTGCCCGCGTGATGTTTCGCGGAACCGGGCCACGCCAACCTCATAGGGGATGCCGCGCTCTTGCAGTTCTTCCTCAGACATGCCGCAGGTCGAGATTTCGGGGACGGAATAAATGCCGTACGGATACCAGGGGCTTTCCGGCAGCGTCGGCGTTTCAAGCGCATGACAGGCCGCAACCCGACCCTGCTGCATCGAGGTCGAGGCGAGAGACGGGTGCCCGATCACATCACCGGTCGCATAGATATGCGGCGCAGAGGTCTGATAGGTCTTCCGATCCACAGTGATGCGGTTGCGATGGTCGGTCTCAATGCCAACCGAGTCCAGATTCAGGGTCGAGGTCGCCCCCATTCGTCCGGCGGCAAATAGCAGCATCTCGGCGCGAACATGGCGGCCATTGTCCAGCGTGACTTCGACATGACCGCCAGCGTCTTCGATCTTTTCCACAGCCGAGCCCAACCGCAGATCCACGCCGTTCTCGCGAATCTGATGCGTGAAATCGTGGATGATCGTGCTGTCGATGAAATCCAGAAACGTGTCACGCGGTTCGATCAGTGTCACCCGCACATCCAGGGCCGAGAACATGGTGGCGTATTCAACGCCAATCACCCCAGCGCCGATCACGCAGAGCGAGCGCGGAATCTCGGCCATCTCAAGGAAATCGTCACCGTCCACAACTGTCTTGCCATTGAACGGAACATAGTCCGGCCGATAGGTTTTGGTGCCGGTTGCAATCAGGAATTTTGAGGCGGTTAGGCGTGTCGTCTCGCCCGCATCGGTGGCCACTTCGACTTCGTGAGGGCCAATGAATTTCGCCAGACCCTCCAGCGTTTCGACGTGATTGCGGTTGAACTGATGCTCCAGCACATCGACCTCATAATCCAGCGTCATGTGCAGCCGCGCCTTCAGGTCTTCTGCACGGATCTGGTCTTTGACGCGGTAAGAGCGGCCATAGAAACTGCGCTCGCGCCAGCCCGACAGGTTCAGAACGGTTTCGCGCAGCGTTTTGGAGGGGATGGTGCCAGTATGGACGGACACGCCCCCCAACCGATCCTTGCGATCGACAACCAGAACCCGACGTTTGAGCTTGCCTGCCTGAATCGCTGCGGCGCGGCCGGATGGGCCTGAACCGATGATGATCAGATCATAATCGTAATGCGTCATACATCAGGCCTCATACAGAGCTTCGGCATGGAAGGAGATGTGGTCCTCCATGAATGTCGAGACAAAGAAATAGGAATGGTCATAGCCCGGTTGCAGCCGATACATGGCCTGCTGGCACCGTTCGGCGATGGCCTGAGCCAGTTCTTCGGGGCGCAACAGGTCGATGAACTGATCATCGGTGCCGGTGTCGATCAGAATCGGGCCGTCAAACCCCTTTTCCTTCATCAGAAGCGAGGCATCATGCGCGGCCCAGCTTGCCTCATCGTCGCCCAGATAGGCACTTAACTGCTTGCGTCCCCAGTCTGCACCGGTTGGGTTGCAGATCGGCGCGAAGGCAGAAACCGAGCGATAGCGGCCGGGCAGGTTCATCGCCAATGTCAGCGCGCCGTGACCGCCCATGGAATGGCCTGTGATTGCCTGGCGATCACCATCAATGGCAAAGCGCTCGGTCAACAGCGTGGGCAGCTCATCGGCGACATAGTCCCACATGTTGAAATGGGGTGCCCAGGGCTTCTGTGTGGCATTCACATAGAAACCGGCGCCTTGCCCCAGATCATAGTCTTCATGATCGGCCACATCCGGCCCACGCGGAGAGGTGTCGGGGAACACCAGCGCAATCCCCTGTTCCGCAGCCCAGCTTTGCGCCCCGGCCTTGGTCATTGCGTTCTCGTGCGTGCAGGTCAGGCCTGAGAGGTACCACAACACCGGCACCGGACCATCTTTGGCCTCGGCGGGCAGGAACAGCCCAAACGTCATGTCGCATTTGCACGATGTTGAGGCGTGGCGATACACGCCCTGCGTACCGCCAAAACATGCATTTTCCGAGAGGGTTTCCATCTGGCATATCCTTGGATTTGGTTTGCCCATGGCTAACGTTCTGCGGCTCTGCCGTAAAGTGCAGCTGCCCGGGACGCGGATATTTTTCGATCAGTTTTGGGTCAGTAGGCGCTGACCCAGGCAATCACGAAGGGCAGAGTCGCGGTGCTGATAATTGTCGACAGCAGAATGGCCGCCGATGCCCGTTGCGGCGCGATACGATAGTGGGCGGCAAGAATATAGACATTGCCCGCCACAGGAAGCGCGGCAGCGGCAATTGCAACAGATGTGGAAAAGGGGTCAATCGGGATTAGCCAGATCAGAACGATGGCCACGCAGACCGGATGAATGACCAGTTTGCAGAACGTAAGCCAGGCGGCCACCTGAATGCGTTCGGCCGATTTGGTCGCCAGCGATGCGCCGATAGCAAAAAGAGCACCCGGCGTCGCAGCGCCGCCCAGGATTGTCAGAAAGTCGTTCAGGGGCGTGGGCACCGGTGCCTGCAACGCTGACCACAGAAGGCCGGCAGAGATTGAGACGATCATGGGGTTTTTGAGCAGCCCAATCCCGATCAGCCGCAGCGTGCCCAACGAGAGCCGTCCGTCACGCCCGCCATTGATCAGGATCACGATCAAAGAAGAGAAAACAACCAGATCCACCGCCAGCACCAGCATTACCGGACCAATTGCCGCTTCGCCGAGCAGCAACGCCAACATGGGAAGGCCGAGGAACCCCACATTGCCGATCGCGGCGCATTGCGCCTCGATGGCTGCGGTTGGGATGTCGAGGCCGCGCAGATACGCCACAAGCGTCGCCAGCGCGTAGACGCCCAGCGTGCCTATCAGATAACCGATCACCAGCCTGCCATTGAAAATGTCGGCAAATGGCAAGGTCGCCGCGAAACGAAACAGCATGGCGGACAGGGCGAAGTAGAAAACAAACTTGGTCAGATAAGCGGTTGCGTCTTCGCTGAAAAAGCGACTGCGCCCGGCCCAGTACCCCAGGCCGATGATTGCAAAGAAAGGCAGCGTCCGCAGAAAGATCTCGACCATGACAGGATTGGTAACATAGTTTTACCGCATCGCAAGTACCTCGTCGTCCAGCGACCAATGGCGGACTGGTCGGGACCCAGAGAAACGCACCAGGCTTCAAGGATTTCAAGGCATTAAGCGCCGCTGGCAGGGCACGCGGCGGGTTTGCCGAACCGAAAGTCGTTGAATGTGAACCGAACGGTTTATAAGATTAGCGCATACGTAAGATAGGAGCAGACATGAACAACGCCGCCACCATCCTGCGCACCGGTCGCAAATTCGATCAGGTTCTGCGTGGCGCGCGAGAGGTGTTTATGGCGGATGGGTTCGAAGGGGCGAGCGTTGACGACATCGCGCGCGCTGCGGGCGTGTCCAAGGCGACGCTCTATAGTTATTTCCCGGACAAAAGACTGCTCTTTATGGAAGTGGCCCAGACAGAGTGCAATCGGCTGGCCGAGCGTGTGATCTCGATGATCGACGAAACGAAGCCCGCGCGCGAGGTCCTGACGATTGCGGCCACACAGCTGACGGCGTTTCTTGTTTCAGACTTTTCGCAACAGATCTTTCGTATCTGCGTCGCCGAGAGGGATCGTTTTCCCGAGCTCGGCAAAGCTTTTTATGAGGCAGGTCCCAAGAACGGGCAGCAGGAGTTGGCCGAATACCTGAGCATAGCGGTATCGAATGGCGAATTGGTTGTCGAAGACATCCATATGGCGGCCGAGCAGTTTTCGGAATTGTGCAAGGTCCGCCTGTGGGGGCGCGCGATTTTGGGGATTCAGGCCAGCTTTGATCAGGACGAAATAGAGCAGATCGCCTTGCAGGCGGTCGATATGTTCATGGCCCGCTACGGCGTCTCTCACAGTTAAGGATTGTGGTGCACCGGAAAGGAACAACTTAGAACCTTCCGAGTGCGAACGGGTTCTTGAAGAATTAGAGAACTGGACGGAGGTTCTCAAGTCCGAGCCAGAAGTTATCCACAGGTTGGCTGAGTTTGCGCGTGTGGCTGTCGGTGAAGCAGAAGAAGATATCGATAGCCTGCTGATACAGTCAGCACCCGAGGAGCCATCGCCATGAGTGGAGCACCTCGACCAGATCGCAATGTGACACCGGCTTTCAAGACTGCGGCGGATGGCACGCCAAAGAAACGCACGGCGCTGTCGCCTCTGACGCTGCGCCTTACACCAGAAGAACGCACTCGTCTCGAAGAACTGGCAGCAGGCATGACGCTAAGCGCTTATGTCCGCGCTTGTGTGTTTGCCGAAGACGCCAAGCTGCGCAAAACACGGCCTAAAGATATCATTGAGGACAAGAAAGCCGCAGCGGAAGCCTTGGCCTTGCTGGGGCAGTCGCGGATTGCGAGCAATCTTAACCAGCTTGCCTACCACGCCAATATCGGCGCACTGATCGTTGGTGAGGCTGAGAAAACACAGATCGCGGAGGCCAATGCTCATCTGATGGCCATTCGCACCTTGCTGATGGAGGCCCTTGGCAAGAAGCAAAAGTCAGCACGATGATCCTCGAAGGCAATGAACGCGGATATGGAGCAGAACTGGCGCGGCATTTGTTGAATCCGCGCGACAATGATCATGTCACTGTGCATCGCATCGACGGGTTTGTTGCCGATGACCTATTTGGTGCCTTTGCCGAAGCTGAGGCGATCTCCGGCGCGACGCAGTGTCAAAAGTACCTGTTTTCATTGTCGCTGAACCCGCCAATTGGTGCGGAGGTTTCAGTTGAAGAGTTTGAGACAGCCATTGCTCAGGCCGAACAGCGGCTTGGGCTCTCCGGTCAACCGCGCGCTATTGTGTTTCATGAAAAGAACGGGCGGCGGCATGCCCATGTGGTGTGGTCACGGATTGATGGGCAGGAGCTTAAAGCGATCAACCTGCCGCACTATAAGCGCAAACTGACATCGCTGTCTCATGAACTCTACCTGTCGCATGACTGGGAAGTCCCGCGCGGGTTCGAAGATGCGGCCAAGCGCGATCCCCTTAACTACAAAAGACAGGAAGCCGGACAGGCCAAGAGACAGAAGCGCGACCCCAAAGCACTCAAAGCGATGTTTCGCACGTGTTGGGAGGCCTCTGATTCCAAGGCTGGTTTTGAAGCTGCACTGAATGGACAGGGTTTTGCTTTGGCACGCGGAGATCGACGCGGGTTTGTCGCCGTTGACGCCCACGGCAAAATCTGGTCGCTGTCGCGCTGGTGCGGGGTCAAACCTAAAGAGATGCGGGCACGGCTTGGCTCTGAGATGGACCTGCCTTCTGTCGAGGACGTCACCCAGCGACTGCAAGTCCTTCCAAAACAGCCAGTTGATCCGCGCAACGCGGCCTTTGAAGCGCGGCGGGCGAAGCTGGTTGCTGCTCAACGTGCGGAACGCACCGCCCTGATGGCAGCTCAGAAAGCACAGCGGATCGCGGACGTCAAAGCGCGTCAGGCGCAATTGCCAAAAGGCCTGCGTGGCCTCCTGGCGCGTGCCACGGGTCAGTATCAGGCGCTGCAGCTGCGTTTTAAGGAAGAGGTCAAAGAAGCTGCGCAGCGCGAACGGGACGCGCAGCAGGCGCTCATTTCCAGGCATCTCACTGAACGGCAAGCCCTTACCCACGATGGCCAAAAACAAGGACTGTCATCCGCGTTCCAAAAACAAACCCAGTCTGATCCGCAACAGGCGCTTGTGCTGAACGACGACGGGCTGCCTCACTCCAGGGCGCAACTGATAAAATCACCGGAGCTTGTGCTTGATCACGTGTCGCAGACCAACGCGGCCTTCAAACGCGTCGACGTGCTGCGGGCACTTGCAAAACGCATTGACGATCCAATGGTGCTGCAAAAGACTGCGGATCGGGCGATGCAAGCAACGCAGTTGGTGCGTCTACCGGATGATGGATCAGCCCCTGTCTTCACAACCAAAGACTATCAGCGCGCCGAGCAATCGCTGGATCGTGCGGCCCGGTCAATGTCGTCCCGAACCGGCTTTGGTGTCGGTGCGCCCCATATCCAACAGGCGGTCAAATCCCAGAACGCCAAGATGCGACGCGCATTCGGTGGAGAGTTGAGCGAAGAACAACGCATCGCTCTCAACCGTGTTCTTGGCGACAAACAACTGTCGTCGGTTGTCGGTCTTGCAGGCGCTGGTAAAAGCACCTTGCTGGCAACCGCCCGTGATGCCTGGGCACGTCAAGGTGTCACTGTACATGGGGCCGCACTGGCCGGGAAAGCCGCAGAAGAACTGCAGAGCGCGTCTGAGATCGCCAGCCGGACGCTCGCCTCTTTGGAACTGTCGTGGAAAAACGGATACGAACCAATCGCCAAAGGTGACGTGTTGGTCGTTGACGAAGCCGGTATGATCGGCACCCGCCAGTTGGCGCGCATTGCAACCAAGATGGATGAGATCGGTGCGAAGCTGGTTCTGGTGGGTGATCCGGATCAGCTACAACCCATCGAAGCGGGCACACCCTTCCGACACGTCGTCAACACCCACGGCGCGGCATGCCTGACCGAGATTCATCGCCAAAAAGCCGAATGGCAGAAACAGGCCTCGCGAGATCTGGCTGCGGGTGAATTGTCGAAAGCCTTTGATCACTACCGCAATCGCGATGCTGTCACACAGGTAGATGATCGCAGGTCTGCGATTGAGGCGCTGGTTGAGAGCTACACGATGGACGTTGCTGCCGATGGCGCATCCAAGTCGCGTCTTGCCTTTGCGCACAAACGCAAAGATGTACATGCACTCAATCAGGCGATCCGAACTGCGCTCCGGTCGGACAATAGCGCTCCATCTGAGACGATGTTCTCAACAGAGACCGGCAAACGGGCCTTTTCCGCCGAAGACCGCATTGTCTTCACCCGCAATGATAAGGACATTGGCGTCAAAAACGGTATGCTGGGCACAGTTGTGACGGCCTCCGACGGCGAGATCGCTGTTGCGCTTGATGGGAACAAGGATCGGCTTGTGCGTTTCCATCCGAGGGAATTCCGAAGTTTCGATCATGGCTACGCCGTCACCATCCACAAATCCCAGGGGGCAACGGTCGATAGGTCTTTCGTCTTAGCCTCCCGCTCAATGGACCGACATCTGGCCTATGTCGCCATGACCCGCCATCGCGAAGACATGCGGTTTTTTATCAACACTCAGGATCGACCAGTTTGGGCGATGGATCACCAGCGGCGCGCTAGTCCGACGCAAACACGGGGTCGGGATGGACCGTCGATGGGGTAGTAGTGCAGAGACCGCGACATCAGGCTTACACTTAAAACAAGGAGAACAGCGGGAAAGAGCACAAGCCACCAGATGCAGCAACCAAACAATTCTCAGCAGGCTGAACTATCATAGAGGCCAGAAGTTTCAGATGCACGATTCAACAGTATCGTGCTACTATTATTTTTATTTGACCATTGGAGATTCGCGTTATGAAAGAATTCCACTTCCAGAGATCGCAAGCGTCAAAGCAAGAAAACGATTTTTTTCGCATTACTGTTGAGAATTTCCCCGCCTTAAGAGGAATGGCGATCCAGGACCTTGATATGGTGCCAGGCGAGTTGCGGCGAGCCCATTTGCATCCAAATGCTATGCAGATGGACTATTGCGTTAGCGGTCAGGGCGAGGTCGGGATCGTTGGTCCCGGCGGCGAGCGTGAAGTCTTTACTTTGGAAGAGGGTGATGCCGCCTTTATTCCTCAGGGCTTTATTCACTGGATACGCAATACTTCAGACGAGCAGTCGCGCTTTATTTTGGTTGTCTCTACCGAGAAGCCAGAAACTATCGAAGTCGCTGACATCGGTGCTGACTTACTCGAAGGATGAGGCTTGAATCTGTCTCCGCTGGTACCATCAGATAGCGTGCAGTGAAGCGGTAATCTGGCGAAAGCACTTTCTCAGGCTACGTATTCTTCAGCGAAATGGGGGCAAGAAAAGACCGCAAACTTGGAGCGTACATAAAGACGGTGCCACCCAAGTGAACATATGAGATAGGGCCAATTATGGCGCAGGAGCGGCGTAGAATAAAGGTGATTTGGGAACGCGAAGCGCTTCCATCAGGGCTCAGTGTGACACACGAGGCCTTCACACCCAACTCGCAGTCAACAAGCACGGGCGTTCCGGGCCCGATTAATCCCTTTAGCGCCGTGCGACCTAGTATGGATTTGCATGGCGAGGGCTCCGGGCTTCTGAAGTCCATGCAAAACTATGGTGTACCGCGCGTCGAAGGCGCGATCTCACCCAAACAAGAAGCCATCGAGCTACTTCGGGTTGCCGCAGAGATCGAGCATGCACTAATGGTCGAATATCTCTACGCTTGGCTCTCGATCAAAGAAGGTTCGAGCTTCCAATCCGGCATTCGCAAGGTTGCGCTTCAGGAGATGGGCCATCTGATGAGTGTACAGAACCTCGCGATGGTGCTAGACGCGCCGCCGTATTTCGCTCGTCAGGATGCGAGCCCTCAGCCGGAGATCGATCCCTTCCCCTTCTCTCTCCGTCCGCTCGACATCTACATGCTTGCTAAGGCCGTAGCGGCCGAGATGCCCAGCATCGACGACGTGCCCGATGCAGACAAAGCGTTGGTCAAGACAATCCAGGAATTGGCCAAATGTGTAGTCGGCGACGAAGTGAACCGGGTGGGCGTTCTGTACGCCAAGATCTATTGGCTGTTTCAGTCCTCTGACAATCCTGAGGGGCCACTACATTTCTCGCCAGAAGAAGCCGCGGAGTTGCGCGCTCACAGTGTCGCAGGCCATATTGCTGATGGTGACTTCGCGGACCCAGCCGACATTGCGGCCAAACAAGCTAATATTGAGGAGTTTCCTAACCTCGGTGCTGTGCAATTGACCATCGAGACCCCAGCCGAACGAGCGACCTGCCTACAAGCGATCTTCAACGTTATGGAGGAAGGAGAAGGCGCTATCAGTGGCGGGGAATCGCATTTTGGCGAGTTCCTTGACCTCTATAAAACCTACGGTTCCACACCGCCAACGATCCACAAAATTTTGGTCAACCCAACTTCCAGTGATTATCCAGAAGGATCTACACTGCGTGCATTTTCGGACCTATCCAATTTACGCTACGAACTGATGTTAATGGATTTTACTCTTTGGCTGTCAACGGCGCGCACTGAAGAAAATGGCTTAGCAATCCGGGAGCGAGCCGCAGCATGGTCGCTCGCGGAGATGCGTTTTGGCATTACCCGCCTAACCGGTAGCTTGCTCAAGCGTCAGATTGACACTTCTGATGTCGCGGGCACCGTCGGTTCACCGCCATTTGCGCTCCCGAATTTGGCCATGCCGAACGAGTTCAAAGAGCATTTGGAGCGTATGAAAACGCTTGTTAGCAGGGCAGATGCACTAATCGCTGATATTGAAGCGAAGGGTAACCTCGACTCAAGCGAAGAAGAAATGCTTGTGGTGTTCAAGAGCATAGATGCGGATCGAACGGAATTTATCAACGAACACTCAGCACTTGGCTGAGCGTTGCTTTCGCGGGCAGCAAAGTATTGAGTTCAAGACTTTTTGAGGAGGAGAAGACTTATGACGAAAGTGTATCGCATACATCCCGCTATTGGAATCGCCCGAGTTGGTAATAGCAACGACTTTTTTTTAGCGCCCGAGCGCGTTGGCGGAACAGCGATTGATATTGATCTGGCGACTGACAGCGAGCAACCGCTGGCGGCATACAAGGCGGCGGGCCGAGTGAAACGACAGGCTACTCGTTTTAGGATTTTTGAACATGACGACGCAACCGGGGCGTTGTCCTCAGTGCGTGAGATCACCGATGCCGAGGCTGAAATCTCCTGGACAGTGGTGCTTGCCAACAAAAAATCGGCAGGCCCAAACATTTTCAAGCCGGGGCTTCGCAACCAGACCAAGGCCCAATCTGACCTAGAGTTGATCTCAACTTTCGACGCAATCTCCGGACCACGGCAAAGCGCAAGCGAGAAGACCAAGGGCGAGTTCCTCGGTCAACGCGAGGTCTCACTCGGTGAGTTGAAGACTGACGCTGCGGGAAGGTTGATTGTAATCGGCGGGATGGCGCAAGCAGAACGCATTGAGGGAGATCCGGACCACCACATGGACTTCGCCAATAACGATGGTTGGTACGACGACACTTCAGACGGTTCGATCACTGCACATATCAAACTCCGCGATACAGGGGAGGAATTTACCACGCCCGTGGCTTGGGTTGTAGTTGCTCCGCCCGACTACGCTCCCGAGGCACGCGCGGCGATTACTCTTCTCGATGTGGCACGCCAGGTGGCTATCCAGACAGGTGTAGTTAGTGCACCAAGCCCGGTGTCCTTCACCCACCACATTCAACCCATTCTCCAACGCATGATTTTGTTGAAGCATGTCTGCCGCGACACACGGGCCTTTGCGCGACTGCCGACAAGTATGATCCAACTGTCTGATGCTAGCGACGGGAATGCCAATTTCCGCACCGAGGCAAGAGACGATTTTAATGCCGCCTTCGCCCGACTAAGAAACCTCCAAGTGCCTAGCCACCTCGTCGATATTCTAGATGCTTGGGAGGCTGGTAGCTTCACTGAGGATCTGGGCACTGCGACGCCTGTATTCGATCCCACTCTGCCTGTCACCGCTTCAGAACTGGATCACGCGGCGCTCGATCAAACTGTGGGTGGAGGCTTCTTGCCCGGAATTGAGTACGGGGAATGGGCGCAGGATGAAATATACGCGTTCGATTTGATTGATGGTCACCTTTCACCACGGCTTGATCCAAGCAAACTGTCGTTGACCCGGAACAACCCCGTAGGGCCGGCGCGCACAATATCTGGCCCAGGTTTCATGACCGCGCGTATGGCTATTCCATGGCAGGCCGATTTCTTGGAATGCGCAGGGTATTCCGAATTGTTTGGCGGTACTCGGCTTTGGTGGCCTGCGCAACGACCGGATCGCAGCCTATCGGGGGCTAACACGGGCACCTATGTGGAATGGATTTCCAGTAGCTTTGGCGATGTAGGCACGCACGGGTCGCATCAGCAGTTGCTTGCGAACTACCATAGGCTTGGTATCGTGCGGGAAGCACAGAGCACCTCAGGCGAGACAGTCTATGTTGAGACCGAGCGCGACAATACCTTGCCTAGGTGAGAGAGGTGGTCAATTGCTTAGTTCGCGAGCACTTTGACTGCGTAATTGTTGGCGGTGGACTTGCTGGACTAGCCGCCGCTTGGTTACTTCAGGAAAAGGGATGCGCGGTCGCAGTTGTTGAGCGTAGCGAGTACGATGATTTTCGGCCGGGTGAAGTGGTCTCGCCTTTGGCTGTATCTTTGCTAAAGAGCTTTGGGTTAGCTGAGCAGATACCCGAAGACCTCTATATTGAAACCCATGGTAGTCTCTCAATCTGGCACGGGCAACGCGTAGACGAGACTGACTTCATCTTCGGGCGGCACGGTGCTGGATGGAATGTTACGCGTCCGGGCTTAGACCGCTCGCTCGCGGATAGTCTCGTGCAGCGAGGCGTAAGGATTTGGCAGGATGCGAAGATTCTGTCGATGGAGCGAGTCGGCTCCGGACACGGAATTTCCGTAAAGATTGGAGTAAGTACATTCACTGCGACCGCGCCCGTGGTGTTATTTGCTTCCGGTCGATCGTCTTTCAATGCAGCGTTCACGGAAAAAACAGAAGAGTTAGATAACCGGGTTGCTCTAATGGCTTATGTCTCGGACCGAGAGGGTAAGATCTCGCAGGACCCTCGGCTTCTGGTTGAGATCGACCCAGACGGATGGTGGTATTCAGCCGGGCTTCCGAATGGCAAAGCTGTGTTCGGATACCTTTGCGAAGCTTTTGAGGCTCCACAGAGGTGGGACAGACAGCGATACTTCTACGATCGCCTTAAGAGGACTTTCGCAACACAACAGCGTCTAGCTTTGAGCAGTGCTGGCGAAGAAACAGAAATCGCAGTGATGCCCGCGAGTTCCTACCTCCGGCGCCCGGTGGCCGGGATAGGTTGGGCGCGGATCGGGCAGTCAGCAATGGCTCTTGACCCGCTCTCGGGAGCCGGTTGGACTTTCTCACTAAAGACAGCATCCTTAGCTGCAGAATCCATCATACGTGAAAAATTTGATTTCAAGGCCTATGCTGATTGGTTTGAAGAGTTTACCGTAGATTATCGTCAAAGTCGAAGTCAGGTTTTCGACCTGAGTTTAAATCAGTTCAATACTTCTTTTTGGAGCATATCGAACTGAACGCTATCGGTAGTGCGCTTCGTAGCTGTCGGTGCGAGTTCAGTGCCAACTTCCAATAGTGAATGTACAAAACAGTCTCGTGAGATTTCCGCTGAGATGTCGGCAAAGTCCCACTCCTTGTGCTTTTCAGTCTATTGCATCGAACGGCTGCTTTGCACCAGCATAACTGCGAAACAAACGCGGACAGACCATGAGGGCTGTCCGCGCGATTTTTTCCGAGCGCTACCGTTTGAAATAGTCGGGATCAATCTGCGCTAGCTTGCCACGCAATTCCTGCTCGACATGTGCTTTGACCCAGCCCCTTGATCCGGGCCGTTTGGATGTAGAATCCGTTCCTGTTTCTTTCTCGTGTTTAGGTTGCGGTCAAGGCCTGCTGAGCGGAGCCGTTGCGTAGCTCAAG
>NZ_JBQFXH010000010.1:0-94065 GCF_056540745.1 Ruegeria sp. AM1 | reverse complement strand
CCTTGATCATTCCAATGATCTGTTCGTCGCTAAATCTGCGTTTCATAGTCCATCCTTTGCTTGGACGGATTACTAACACCTCAATGGCCTGATTTCAGGGGGCTGGGTCACCCCACACGGACTCGAACCGCGGACCTACTGATTACAAATACCTAGGGCTAGACGCTAACCGCTTGATGGCTAAGCGTTAGTTGCGGTGGGCGTTCGGCGTTACAAGGATTTTGCAAGGGTCGCTGCGAACTCGCTGAAGCGCAGTCAGGCGTACCTTTGGGCCAGGCGAAATTAGCTGCGGCTACCCGATATCGGGTAGGTGTTTTGAAGACCACAGCGGTTCAACCTTTTCAATGCGGTATCGTTTTCTGAACTCCCGGATAACCATCTCAAGCGTCGCCTCAAACGCACTCTGGTCAAAGCTCATAGTTTTCGATGCCTCATGGAGATACCGCCAATCGACAAAGGCATCTTTATGGTGAGAAAGAATGTCGCGAATACTATAGTCGATATAAAACGCACTAAGATGATATGGGGCGACTGACCTCTTGAACTCCTCGTCAAGTTTTCGCTGGCTCTCGGGAAGCAAGCCGTTAAACAGCTTAGCAAGGTCGTGAGATCGGATGACGTTTGGATCATCATGGTCAAAGACGAACCACGCTTTAAGCGCCAACTCCATAGCAAGCGCCAGCAGCATCGGTTCGACGCCGATATGTTCACGCTCATTCCAGTCTTCTTGGCTCCCAAAGCTCTGATCAGGAAATCTCTTCGTCTTTTGCAAGATCGCGTTGGCGGCATCGCCTATTCGGATTGCTGTCGATAGACGAGCGCTCATTTTATGAACCCCAAGTTGTTTCGGCTCCTAACTGGAAGGCAAGCAAGGACACTTCAAGGCAATTGTAGTTTGGTAGTTTGGGCAATATTATCGAAGTCACGGCCTACCGACAGATCCGTTAATTTTAATGGGAAATTCCATTCAAGTTGAGTGAGGCACATGCAGACCTTGACGGTCGGATGCCTTTGCAGACAATGCTATCAGCTTTCTGACAGTCCAAGCCTGATTTCCATTTCATCTTTTGCAAGTCTTTTTGCAGCTTTTTCACCTTCTTTATGCACCGTATCCCGCAACAGAACGAGAGACTGCAACTTGATCTGGTTTTCCAAGTCACTCAGCCTCCCAGACACAAGTGTTGTGATCTGCGTTAAAGAGTAAGCGGCATTTATCGCTGGTATTTCAATGCCAGCATTTGATGCACCAGCGTGCAAAATCGGCTGCTCTCCAAACGCTCCGAGTCTATTGAGGGTACCTGCCACACTCGCGTGGACCTTGTGGCTGGAAGACTTGTAGTTGGGCGGCAAGGCATTCCAGTCTATCGCTTCTTCTAGATCCTGAAAGCGTGGGGCCTTCTTTGCAAGGCTTTCGGCGGCCCATCCGTACGCACCTGCGTATGATCTGCCAAACTCAGAAATCAAGTTTTGGAACTCTTCTTCAATTTCTTTCTCTTCACCCTTTAGAGCTCCAGCTTCGTAGGCACGACCGTCGTGGCGGAACCTATTCATTGTCGCTTCGCGGATGCTAACTACCTCGTGCGCCAAGTAACGTTCAGCGACTTCGTCTCCAAACCGGTCGATTACAAAAGCGACCACCGAGATTTCGTAGAGGGTCCTCCAACGCGCATAGGCACCGTCTGCTAAGCCATTTTCCAGTAAGATCAAAATTTCCATCGTGGTCTGGCAAGCACGTAGGTGAAGCGCCAATATGGCCTCGCGCTTTACGATACCCTTTTTTGCTTTTGACCTAGCTAGTCTTTCGGCAAATTCTTGACCAATCTCTCTTGATGCGTTGAGCAGAATCCGCAGTGGGTCGAGTGTCTTAGCCCACCTTAAGTCAATCCTGTCTCGAAAGTACCGCATGTCGTTGCGTTCTTCGACCTTTTGCTCCGGCCAAAGCTTGTTCAGGCTTTTGACGAACGACTTGGCGCTATCATGCACAGCATTTTGAATCGCCTCGGGAAGCTTCTTGTCAATGAATTCTGTCAAATCCGCTTCGAATTTCTTCTTGTCTTCATCTGTAAACTCGAGACGTAGTTTTTTGTGTTGATCTGGCCGGCCATCATCCCAGCGAAACGTTTCTTCCGAACCTGAAAAAACATGATCCGTTAGGGCATCGACCACTTCAACGTCATCTATACCTTGATCCTCAATCTTCTTCTTGACGACCTTCCTAAGGAGCAACTTAGGAAGTGTTTTTACGTGTTCTTCGATAACTCTGTTTAGGTCCGACATGTTTTCTCTAAAACGCGTCCGCAGTCATTGTTTTCATCTGATTTCTCTAGTTTTTTTGCCACTTGGCGACTTAAACCTTAGCGCTGGCTGATTTCCAGTGTTGCGAATTGCACGGCTCGGACACGGTCAACCGAAACACCAAGGTCAAGCCAGCAGACGGCGTTGTAGTAGTAGGTTTCATCGGTGAATGTGTACAAACTAAGTAATTTTTCCACTCTAGACTTTGGTAGGCAAATGACGCTCTTGAGCGCGACCGTCTTTCGCTTGCTTTCGATTTCGTCGCGCAACCATTCCGTGATGCGTTCATCATCAAATGATATGAATGATGCCTTACTCATGGATTTGATGACAGAATTCCAAAGCTCTGTCGGCATGTTGATCGTAAGCAAATCGGCAATACGATTTTTTCCAAGTTTCAAGATAGCCTTAGCCGACAATTCGTACTCTTCTCTTCGACTAACAAATGAGAGGAGCGACATACCCAAAGATGGGAAATTCTCACAAAGACGGATCAATCTCGGTACATCTTCCCAACTGCCTTTCTTCGCAAAAAACTGTACAATACTATCCGCATATTCTATCCCACCCCGATCAATTGCGTTCCTGATTGCTGTAAGCCCGTGCTGACTATTCTTTCGGGCCAACAATTCCACTGCCTGTTGGACCATGTTTTGACGAATGAAATCTGCAAGCTTTTTGTCCGGTGCAGCGGATTGGTCAAATTGTCTAGTCCTCACTTCCAAGAAAGTGGAAAAACCATCCTCAAGGTTTCGAATCAAATGTGATCGGAATTTTGAGAAGCACTTGTCATAAAGTGCGAGTGTAATGTCGTTTGTGTATAAACTCTCGCTCGCGAGTAGGTCCTGCAACTCTGATTGCTGGCGATTGCAGAGCACTTCATGCTTGTAGCGCTCAAAGACAGCCTCGCCCTCGAAATCCCTTCCGCCAAGAGAGAAAAGGGAAAGTGCGTTTTGCTTCTTTGGCTTTACGATGTGTGCTTTTGCATCCGAAAGCGAGTAACTGGAGCTTCCTATCCTAATAGCTTGAGACCCAAGCGCCCTAGTTTGTGCATCGGAACTCTCGACTAGCAACTTGCCATTTTCCAGCGACAATTCACCTCGACTGAGTAGTTCATGCGCAACTTTACGTCGGAAGTCAGTGGATTGGTTGGATAGGCAGCCACGCAGTAATTCCGTTCTTATTGCTTCAGGTCGCGCCAGCAGTAAATCCGATACGCTGTCCGAGATTTCTGCATCATCTTGCTTTGAAATGAAATCTAGTGCTGTCTCTGCGCCCTCGCGTGAAAGAATACCGATCTTCGCCGAAACTGCCGCCTTGGAGATCGTGGTCTCAGATGACTCCAAGAGTGGATCAATTTGTTCGATATCGCTAAAAACGCCACGACGCCCAAGGTACTTCAGCGAAGCTGCTACTAGGTCGTTTTCCTTGTTGTTGAGCCACCAACGAACGAAGTCCTCCCTGTCTAGCCCCCCATCCATTTCAGGCAGATCTTCTGAGAACAACGCGAGAACTTCAAACGCGTATTTCCTTTGAGTATCGGAGCCTACTATCGTTCGCAAAGCGGCCTCGCGCAGTGGCGAGTTTCCAACATTCCATAACCACGCCCAAAGTGGTGCATTCTGCGAGCCGAAATAGTTAAGACCGGCAGCAAGCAGACCCCTAATCTCCCTTTTGCTTATTTCCGCATCCTTAAACTCACGAAACAGCAGGTTTGCATCATGAACGCCAATGACGGCCTCGTCGTTCTCAGAGCGTTTCAATGTGGTTGCTAGGAGTCTGAGTCTGGCGGCTTCGACGGCTGTGTACTCATAGTCCTTCGGATCGGATGGCCTTGCAAACAGGTCGGAAACAAACTCTTTTGCATCTGCCTCAAAGAGCATTTCACCACGATCAGATTTTTGCTTTTGAGGCTCGCTGCTGGTTTCTGGCGTTTTGGACGACTCTTCAGCTTCGACCTTTGTGTTCTCTGCGGCCTCATTTCTAAGAAACAATGCTAGAATCGAACGAAACCTATCCTCGAATTCCCGTATATCGTCAAAAGTGTGGTAAACCCCTCGGTAGTCATCTGTGAAAGTTCTCTTGAATTCAAGAACCTTCTTGAGCTGAGGGCCTGCGTCGCTAATTTCTGCACTGCTGACCGATTTAAAAAGCATGGATATGCTCGGCTTGCCCGTTGATTTGAAACGCTTTTCAGACCTTTCATACTCCTCTTCAAATCCTGAGGAGTAAGGTCCATCTTGCGGTCCCGGTGGGCTCCCCCAACGCTTCCAAAGCAGTCCGATGAAGTAATTGCATTGATCCAAGTCGCGATTAATCACTTCTTGCGCGCGGCCATGTTGAGCTACGGTGTCCTCCCAGCCAACTAACTCGAGCTGGAAACCCTGTGGAATCGCGTGGTTCCGATTTTCTTCGTCAACTATTCGTTTGGCTGCCTTTCGCTCTTCTACTAGGTCGCCAGGAGAAGCCAAGAATAACTTAATAATGGTGCGCTGCACCGCATTGATCCCTCTAGTTGATTGTTTTTAGGGCACCGTATTTGGCATCTCACAATGAGTCTATTGCAATATACAGAGAAAAGCGGGGTGAGGTTCGTCTACACCATTGTGTCTGTTGGTGAACTGGCTTGCGGGTTACATGGGGATCATTGCCAATGTTCCTTTCGGCAGAGAAACCCACTTCGGCTTCGACGACAGAATGGGCTGGAGGCGTGTCGGTTGAGCCGAATAGCAAGATTACCAGCTACGCGAAAATGCCTCGTCGCTTGTCGAATTCAAGGCACAGCGACACGGGCGATGGCACCGAGCTTGACGAGAACGCGGGTCAGTACGGCACCTAGTCGATGAAATGAGCGGCCACAAAGCGGCCGCACATTTTTCTTGTTCAGAGATCAGGCGCGGTCCACCAGCGCCCTTCCATGAAGATGTAGGTCCGACCAAGATGCACGAAGCGCACATAACTGTTGTCGTCGAGACCATGGCTGATGAGGCGGAGACGCTCGCGTAAACTTGGACTCATGCTGCGTTCTCCGCGCAATCCGCTGCACTCATAGCGACCCGCGAATAGAATTCACGCATTTCTTTCTCAGCATCGTGTTCGAGAATTTCGCGAACCTGAGACGGAACCCAATTATCCCTGAAATAAAGCTGTCCTACAGAGTCGAGGGTGAAAGTGTCCTCGCGGTCTTGAATCAAGAACACGAGTGCCTCGGCGGCAAGTAGGGTGCAGTCATGGAACGTTTCGGAGCTCGTCATTTTGGTTCCGGTGAGAGTATTAGCCATCGTTGTTACCTTTCAGTTTGGTCTCAAAACAGCCACCTTCCTCATTGATGGTGGCATGAGACCTTTATGGAGAAAACGAAATGGCTTGGGATGTTGGCCAAGATGGCTGCGAGGCATACAGACTGTTCGGCACACCGGAGGAAATCGAACTTGATGCCATGCAATTCGAGCGTCATGAGATGTCGTATGGGATCACCGCATGGCGAGCGATTGCATTCGCTTTGGAACGCGATCTACCGATACCTCACTGGGTACTCACTTACCTTAAGCAAACCGCAAAGGGCATCGACGATTGGGCAATGCTGAACGGGCATCCCGGCGAGCTCAAATCCATTCTTCATCTGCACGGAAAGCGTAAATATGACGACGACCAAAACGATCCACGCTGGGTTTATAGTGCAATTTGTCAGCTTCGAGAACTTGATCCAAAGGCGTCGATCAAAGCACTTGTTATGGAGTGCATAAGGCAGTTTCCCGGTGTCGGAGAGGACGAAGAATACGTCCGACAAAAATACTACCAAGGCAAACGGCTTGCCGAAAAGGGTCGGGACTACAAAGGGCGTGACAGAAA
This sequence comes from Ruegeria sp. AM1, assembly GCF_056540745.1. NCBI lineage: Bacteria > Pseudomonadati > Pseudomonadota > Alphaproteobacteria > Rhodobacterales > Roseobacteraceae > Ruegeria > Ruegeria sp. AM1. The sequence continues at coordinate 87,918 of NZ_JBQFXH010000010.1, read as the reverse complement.
AAAGGAAATCACGAGCGCCCCTTCGGTGTGGCAGGATTGTGAAGACCTCGATTTTTGATCTGTCAACGCGGTCTTCGCATTCGGCACGCACAGTCCCCTAGGTTTTCTGGCCAAATGTCTGGGCCGATTTAAGACCAACCGCGCAGCCTGTGCTCAATGCCACCGTGCTGCGCGTCCAGATGCGTAACCCGCAGATAGGCGAGAGCCGCAGCAATAGCGCGGTCGGCGTGATGCCCTTTGCCACCGCCAGCCAGCACAAGATTTCCGGCGGATGTTGTGGTCAGTTCGAAAGACGCGATCTCATTGATCAAATCCTGCTTGCCGTCGAGATCATCGGCGACCGTCAATCCGCCGGTCTCTACCCCAGCAGCGAGGTTCTCTACCAACAGCGATTTGGAGCAGCGCACCGTATTGCCGTCGCGCGTGATGGCTGCCCCTGCTGTGATCACGACACCCAAGTGTTCGATGCCCGCCTGATCCAGAACCGATGAGAACGGTTGTCCAAGGCCCGAGGCATCCACGGTCAGCGTCCAGTGCGGGATTTTCAGCAGGCGTTTTGCGAGGTAGTCGGCGAGGTCGGTGTAAGAGAAAAGTTGGATCGTCTCTTGGAACACCACGGTCGCCTGTCGCGGCCCCAACTCCTGTTCGAAGCCGTGCCCTGTGAACTGCGGATAGCATTCGTCCCGCACAACTACGATGGCCGACGGGTCATTGCGCCCAAGGTCCATGCCGACGTGATGGCGAACCCATCCGCGCTTCTGCGTCCCGGCAGCAGCCGGGTCAGAATTCGATGGCAACGTGACCGTGCCGTCTTTGTGAAAGATGAATTCTGGCTTTGCCATTGTTATACAAGCTCCAGTGCTTTGACGTTTGGATTGGACGCCTTTTCAAGCGCCTCCCAAGAGACAAGCGGCGTTCCAGCGCCGATGAACTCGCAAAGGTGTTCCCGTCTAAAGGTCGCCTCAGACATCGTTGCGCGGTCGAACTCGACCTGCGCCTTGCGCCGTGGGATGTCGATTGACCGGGCCGTGATGCGGCGCACCCGCTTTGCGGATGTCCATGTCTCATAGAAGTACCCCTGCCGCATGTTCGGGGTGGACAGGAGGAAGATGCGACCTGTCTCTTTCCGCATTGGGAAGAACGCGGTCAGGGCATCATCATCCAGAAAACACGCCTCGTCCGCGATGATTGTATCCGCTGTCATACCGCGCGCCTGATCGGTCGCGGGCACGACGATGATCCGTCCACCGTGCTTCGGGTGTGCTTCAAGCTCTGTCTGCGTCTGGCGCACAATAGGCGGGCAGAACGGGTCCGTGTTCTTGTAGGCAAGAATCCTGCGGAATAACTCGGTTGACTGGCGCAGTGACGGGGCCGTCAGGATGACTGTCTTGCCGCGCGAGAAGTCATCATAACCGAGACCGCCTGCCGTGGTCGATTTGCCCGACTGCCGACCACATAGGGCGAGAATCATCCTGTCCGCCTCGTTTAAACGGGGATCCGACCTAAGGAGTTCCGTTTGCCAAGAATCTGGCTCCCCGATGGCAAGCCGGAAACGCTCGACGGGATCGAGCGAAACGGTCAATCCTTGCAGGAAGGACAGGAGATGCGGATCAGGGGCGGTCATCAATCAGAACCGGTTCCTTGATCACGCCCAGCCTGTCCATCTCGTCCAGAAAGTCGTGCTTTGCCGCTGGGTGGTTTTCCAGAACCCGCATGATGATCTGGCGCAGTTGGATGAACTGCGGGCTCTCATTGAGGTTTAGATGGATGTCCATCTTCTTGTTGAGCTTGCCGTGCAGGTCGGCCAAGGCCATCAGCGATTGCCGCAACTCTTTCAGCGTGCCAAGTTGCAGGGCTTTCTCGTCGTCGTCCTTCGCGTCTTGCAGCAGCGACTTTAACTCGCGCAGAACCCATTTCAGGTCCTTGTCGGTATCCTCACCGAACTCGTCGATCATTTCGCCGCGTGCTTTGAAGTCGGCAATTTTGGCGTCGTGTGCGGCCTGCGCCAAGATGCCAAGGCGTTCTTCTTCGCCGACATGCTGCGCCATGAACCGGCTGACGGATGTGGTCGATATTTTGAACTTGAGGTCGCGTTGCAGGTCTTTCGTGACCCGGTCCATGGAACGTCGCCCGAGAACAATATCCCGGACGACATCCTGCCGAACCTTATCGGGCAGGTTCAGGAGTTTGTGCTGCTGACCCCGACTCATTCGTCGCGAACAATTTCAAGATCAACGCCACGGTCGGCGGCCAGCTTCTTCGCTGACCGATACTTAACCGGGTCGCGCGCGTCGGCTTTGGACAGCTTGATATTCTGACCCTCAGAGCCGAATTGCATCAAACCGTTCTTGTCGGTCTGTTCCTGCTGCTGTTTGGCCTCAAGACCGGCGAGCAGTTTCTTCGTCGCCTCAAGGTCGTCTTCCGATTTCTTCTGCTTGAGTTCATCCAGCAGTTCGTCGTTCTTTTTGACGACGCCCTGAATTTGGGCCTCGACCGATTCCGTAATTTTGGGAAGGATTGCCTCAACCATTTTACCGGAGAGGGATTCGATCAGCTTTGCTGCCTGATCATCGTTACTGTCTGCCATTGGTGTGCTCCAAAATGAAAAAGCGAGACGGGAAAATCACTGAAACCCGCCTCGCTCCTTTTCATCAGATAGGGAGCACTGCGAGCCCCCGGCTCACGTCATGCTCATTGACGCTGGCCCCTATCCGGCGCACGCCGCAACCGGAAGTTTAGGTGCAACTTGCCATTCGGGGCCGTCCTTTTCGACGAGCCCAAGGCCTTGTAATCGCTCAAGGTGCACTCGGATCGTTGTCGTATCGAAATCACCGTCTGTTGCGAACACAAGCTGCCGGATGGTCAGGGGTTTGTCTTTGAGAGCTTGCAGAAGCAGGTCTTGCGTCAGCGTCTTTTTGATGCGCGGCAGTTGGATGGGTTGGGGATCGGTTCGTTTGATACGCTTGGGCGCTGGTGGTCGCGATTTCATCTCCCGCCAAATTGCACGCGATTGTGCAGCGCCCTTTTCCCGCATCTTGGCTTTGTCACCGCGCGGTCTGGAAACGTCGAACATTGCCGCCAGCAACGAGTCGTTACCCTCAAGGAACGCAACAACCCGCCGTTGTAGTTGGGCTTCTGCTAACCCTGCCATATCGCACCAATCGCTACGTGACTGCGCCCATTCACCGGCTTTGTCCGTCAGAAAGGCGATGGTGTCACGTTTGTCTTTTTCATTTAGCTGAGACGTCGCCCCGGCGACATTTAGCAGGTCAAGCAAGGCGTTCACGATGACCGCCGCTGCAAGCTGGGATGTAGGTGTCTGACGGGTCGGGTCTGCCGTCTCGATCATGGGCCTAAGTCATCCCCGGTAGGATCGACTCGTCCTCGTCGATCATGTCTTTTTCGTCGTCGAGCGTCCGGTTCACGTCCATCAATTCGCCCTTCTTGAGGTTCATCAGGAACGTGTCGTGGGAGATCGCGCCTGCCTGCCACGATTTGAGCAGAGCGGTCATGACAGCAGGGTCCATCTGGGCCGTCACGAAGTCGCGGTGCAGGAACACTTTGACTTGATCTGCGGTGCCCGGTTGCGTCCACTCGGCGGCCAGTTTCAGGAGTTTCCGAATGCCTTCTTCGACCATGACGACGGAAGAGTGCAGAAGGGACAGTTCAGACCGATGGCGTAGCTTGGCCGTGTCGGTGGTCTCGTTGCGACCTTTCCCGTCATAAACCATCCGCGCGCCGAGCGTTGCCATCTGGGCCGTCAGGTCGTCCAAAGCCGTCTTCTGCGCAGCAATACCTGCGCCTGTGAATTCCAGCATTCCCGCTGTCGCGCCTTGAGGCAGAACCCAGAACGCACCGCTGCCGATTTGCTGCGGCTTGTTTGCCTCGTTGATCGAACCTGCGATCCAAGGCGTCGGTTGGGACGTCAGGAACAGCGACCAATAGTAATCCGCCGAGACGCGCCAGTGAGCCAGGTTGACGTTGACGAGGTCGAGGAACGGCGGCTTTTCCACATCCACTTTCAGGTTGTAAGGCGAAATGACAACAGCCGGGATGTGGTCCAGATGCTTGCCGTTCACCACCGGCGTAATCGGCTCGTGGATTTCAACCTCTTGGGTGGACGCATCTGTTTTCGAACGGGTCACATGGTAACGCCGCACCGTGTAGACAGGATCGAGGGTCAGGACGAGGTGTTGTTCGACGCCGCTATCTTCAAGTTCGGCATCATCCTCATGCAGGCGCAGATACGTCAGCTTCTGCCGACCTTCGACCAGTTCATTGCGCCAATCCAGAATCGACTCGGCATCAAAGGTCGAGATGAACGGTGCGGATGCAGGGGCCGCCCCCTCTTGCGGATAGTCGAGGACCAGAGCGCGGCGTCCGATGGACATCACCTCGCGCAGGGTGTCGTCAATCAAAGTGGTGATCGAATTGCCTTCAAACGTCGCGGTATCCCGCATCGGTTCGAGCCGGGTTGGCAATTCGATCACCGGGGCGTTGCGCGTTGCCGCGCCAACGAGACCGCGCAGTGTGCGCTCCGCAACGGCGTAGAAAGAGCCGCCAGTGAGGTAACGCTTGAACTGCGATTGGGTCATGCCTTCGGGTCTGGGCAGGTAAATCTCGCCCTGCTTTTTCAGTCGATCTTCGCCCTCGATCACGTCCCGGATTTTGTCATATTCGATCCGGCGGTCATGGTATGAGCGGTGATAGATTTTGGTCATGTCAGTTCACGCGCGATGACTGTCCACGGAATTTCGAACCAGCTGTCTTTGGCGACCCGATGAACACGAACTCCGTTCGCTGTCTTGTCGGCCAAGACGCCAAGGAATTCGGCGCGGGGTTTGTCATCGTCCGATTTGAACGCGGCCAAGATCAGGGCTTTTGCGTCTTCGGGCGTGATAGGTAATGGCAGATGTGTGGCAGTGTGGATGTCGATCCCCACAAGTCGGCAACCCTCCGGGCATTCGACGATTTGAAATTCTCGCATTGGGGGCTCCCCGGTGAAGTGATGCCGGGTGGGTCTGAGTGGCGAAGCCGACAAGGACAGGAAGCGGCCTCTGGACAGCGAGCACCCACCCGGCGCGAAACACTCGCAATTTGTTATTGCAACTCAGAATTGAGCGCGCGACCGGAAGTTTAGGTACAACTCAGGAAGATTTTGGGACTCGCAGAGCGCGTCAGAGAGGCGGGGTTTTGGGGCGTCGGGCATGATGGTGGGGGAATGGCGCGCTACGGGCGTCAGCGTTGAGTAGAGCGGGCGAGACGATGGATTTATGAGTCAGGGGCGTGACTTGGGTTTGAAGGGCGCGGGGTAAACGTGAGAATTGTGATCTTCTGTCTTCGTGGGGGCGGGTCGGGATCACTCAGAGAAAAGGGGTGGTTGACCGCGATAAACCAGTCGAATGCTTCGTTACAAGGTTTGTCACAAGGATTTCGGACAGGATTGTGCTTTGTGTTCAATCGGTTGAGTGGTCAGATCAACTGATCAACGATCACTTTCTACAGGCAATTGTGCGCAGATGACGGATATCCGCCGGGTGTCAGGGACATATGTGCAGAGATGTAACCATACCCGGATGGGCGAGATAATCCCAGGATTTGGTGATCTCTTCGCGTACGCGCGCGCGACCTTTGAAACAAAACCGCCTTACTGATCACTGCTGCAAAGCATTCTGGACACGGGACCGCACGCACTTTTGCCTGTGGTCAAACTTTGGTGGTCCTGTAGCGTCGGAAAAACCACCTGAAACCAAGGTGATACTACCCAAAACCGCAGAAACCGCACAAAACACAGGGCATCGCTCCCGAAAACGAGCAGTACACGTGCGTACGCGTTGTGTGCGCGCACGCGTAACGCAGTTTTCTAACCACACGGTTCACACTGGACCGCCTGTTTCTCTTTTTCTGTCAGTTCCAACACCCACGGACGACACTGTCTTTTTGCCACTGTCGTGTTCTGTCTGGACACCATACCGGCCGCGCGCAATGCACCTGCGAACTCGGCCGCCGATCCAGACCAACCAGCCGCTCTAGCGCCCGCCTTCAAAGGTGCCCACTTAACGAAATACCGCTCACCGTCGAACAACGCCGCTCCCTGATGGAACGGCGCGTCCTTGAGCCCACGCGAACGCCGACGATGGTTCTGGTGGCAGTATTCAAGAACCCAGTCGCGCGTAATCATGCGAGCTCATCCTCCGACAGATCAAGCACCCATGGCCTTACTGACGTGTTGGCAATCGTTGTAGGTGTCCGGGGTCTCAAACCTGCTGCCTTTAGGTCTTTGCTAAAGCGTTGGTCGTGCCCACAGAAACCATGTTCCCGCGCGTTCGAAAGCAGTGATTTGCGTTGCACGATATACTGGCCATGCTCGAACAATGCCGCGCCCGAAAGGAACCTTGAGTCATCTAATCCGCGATCCAGATGGTTCCGGCGACAGTAGTGGAGAGCCCAGTTGCGGGTCGCGCGCCACTGACCAGTCACAGGACACCGTGTCTCTGCATTGCGCAACAAAGGTTCAATCAGCGCCTTGTGATCACCGCGATAGGTCCAAACTCGGTTCGTCTGTTGCGTATATGCGCGCTCGAACCGTGTTTTGGCCCGAGCAGCAGCGATTCTCATCGAAACGACAAAGCCATCTTCCGTGTGAACATCGCAGCCCTCACCATCTTCGTGCAGTTCGATCTTGGTGATCATCAGCCTTGCTCCCGCATCCATGCGACCACATCATCACGCAGGTAGCGAACTACCCGGCTCGTCGGCTGCGAATAGGGCGGACCAAAGGCATCTTTGCGCCAGCGGAACAAAGTCTCGGTGGTGACGCCAAGAAACGTCGCTGCTTCTTCTGGGGTCATTACTTGGGGTGGGTTTGCGCGGATCACATCCACGCGTAGGTCAGCCAACTGGCGACCGAGTTCATCGATTGTCATGATAACCTCAACGGTAGGCAATTGCAGGAAAGCCCTATCTGGGCGGTTCGTTTCTCTGCGTGCTGTCGCGTGCCTATCTGCCCCCGCAGGTCACAGTTCAGCGCTGCCGCATCGCTTCTCCGTTGATGTTTCGAATTTAAGTGCCTGTCCGACCAATTTCAACAACATTGCAAGGTGCATCCTGAAGCTGCTTGTTGATCGCATCAGCAATCGCGTCAGCCCCACGCTTCTGCTCATCAAAGCTCGGTTCGCCGTAATGCCCAAGCATTCGCAGGTCGTTGTCTGTCAGCGTCTGCTGAGCCAGCCAGCGGTGCACATGGCGCGGGCAAACCTCGCGCGCCGCCGTCATCCAGAAATGACGTAGGTCGCCGGGGTTGGTCAGCTTGAGCCCATCCATCTGGCCGAGGTGCTTGCGTTTGTCCCCAATGATGCGCCGGGACGGAAACACCCAATCGCAATCCTCAAACCTGATCTTACGCAACCGTTTGAGCATCCGCACCGCATCATCCGACACGGCGATCCTGCGGTCATAGGTGTGCTTGCTGCGCCGGAACGTGATTGCCCCGTTCTTAAGATCAACCTGATCCCACTTGAGGGCACGGAACGTCTCTTGCCGAAATCCCGTGTACCAAGTCAGCATCCACCACAGGCGGATATGTTCATTAGGGATTTGCTCAATCTCGGCCCAGCGATCCGCCCAAGGTACGGACAGGTCGAGTTTGCCGGTTTCGACGCGGCTCTTGATCGTGGTGTTATCCAAGAGCGATGGAATCGGTAACGCCAAGGCGCACAGCCGGTTGACGAAACGAACCACTGCCCCAGCCAGTACAGATGCCGTCCGCGCGCCATGCGGGCGCGTCAGTTGCAGAGCATTCAGGTACTGATTGATTTCGAGGATCGGCAGTTCGTCCACATGGACATCTGCCCAGCGCGAGAAACGCAGCTTGAATGTGTTGCGGTAATCCTTGGCGGTTTTCTCGACCATCGGAGCCTTGCCCGATGCCCGCTCACTGGTGCGGTGTTCGATATACTGTTCCAGAGCTTCGGCGAACGTCGGGATGCCGAGGCGTGCCCTTTCCACCTCACGCTCATCCTTTGTCAGCACATTGCCCTCGTGGATATCGAGCAGCGTTGCCCCCATCTGCTTCTTCGCCCAAGCGCAATGCGCACCTTTGCTTGCCCACTGTGCCAGCTTGACCGACCGCGTTTTTTGCGCGACAGAATCCCATTTGGTTACGTACCAAGTTTTGACACCGCTCTTGGTCACGCAGAGGCGTAACCCCTTGCAGGACGGATCTGAGAACCATGTTGTCTTGGTTGTGGACAGCGACTTGAGCGTCGAATCCGTGAACTTAATCTGCGGCATACCATGTCCTTGTAATGACCGTTTCGTTACAAGATTCATGATACGTTCTAACCATAATCAAACCCAACCGAAGATTCGGTAAGCACCTCAAGTAATTGAGGAAACATCTTATTTTGCCGGTGTTTGACTGGTGTTTAAGTGGTGCCCCCACACGGACTCGAACCGCGGACCTACTGATTACAAATCAGTTGCTCTACCAGCTGAGCTATAGGGGCGCTGGCGTTCGATTAATCTCTATCTGCGAGGACTGCAAGCCTCAATTTCACCAGACCTTAGCACTTAGTGGCTTATCTGATGGGAACGACACGAAATTCCGCTGACCGCTCGATTTGACTGTCTGGGTCGCGCGCGGTAACCCGGCTAATGGAACCGCAAAGAATACGAGGTCACGAAGCCGGGATGCAGGTGGTCATTCACGCTGGCGCAGTTTTTACCGATGAGGGTCTCTTGCTGGGAGCCTTGCAAGCAAATGCTGACCTCTTGACACAAAACGGAGTCAGAGTGGTCGGCCCGCGGCGATACCGACAAGCATTCAAGTCGGTCCTGGCGTCTGCAGAAGCCGCCGCTCAGACGCCCGCTGCGATGACGGCCTGGAAAGCCTCGGTGGTGGAGGACGCGAGCATCAAACGCTTGATCCTGTCGAGCGAAGATTTCATCGGTGAACGCACTTCGGCCATTCAGGACGGGCAGTTCTTCCCGTCTGCGGGTCACCGTATCGCCCTTATTGACCGACTGTTCGATGATGTTCAGGTTGAACTGTTCGTCGGGCTGCGCGATCCGGGCAGTTTTATCCCCAAAGTGCTGATGTCTCTGTCCGAAGAGGCACGGCGCGACATTCTTGCGCAGACTGATCTGAGCTGTCTGAGCTGGCTCAGCATGATCGAAGATATTCGGGATTTGGCCCCCGATGTTCAGGTCACGCTTTGGAGCAATGAAGATACGCCGCTAATTTGGGGTGATATCGTACGCGCGGTTTGCGGCCTGGAGAGCGATACGGCGCTCACGGACGAGTTCTCGCTGCTGTCGTCACTGGTTTCCGATACAGGAAAGCGCGAAATCCTCGCGCTGGTTCGCCAGGACGCGCCCCTTGATGCGGAAACCCGGCAGCAAAGCCTTGTCGGGATTTTCAAAGAACACGCGTTGCCGGACGCAATCGAAGAGGAGCTGGAGCTGCCTGGCTGGAGCGACGATATCGTCAGCGCTTTTTCCGAGCTTTACCAGCAAGATCTGGCACGGCTTCAATCCATGCCAGATATCAGGTTCCTGAAGCCCCAAACACCGGAGTGATTTGCGGGCCATTCGGCTTACATGCCCAGAGCTTCTTTGTACATTTCCAGAACCGCCTCTTCTTCGGCGATATCGTCCTTGTCGCGCTTACGCAGAGCGACCACCTTGCGCATCACCTTGGTGTCGTAACCGCGCGCCTTTGCCTCGGCCATGACTTCTTTCTGTTGTTCGGCAATGTCTTTCTTTTCGGCTTCCAGACGCTCGAACCGTTCGATAAACTGACGCAATTCGCCAGCTGTAACGCGATAGTTGGCGGTGGCCTGATCTTCGGTGATGTCTTCCATCTGTCTCTCTCCCAACGGCTAATGAGGTCTCGGGCGATATGCCGGATACAGTGCAGCCGCACGGTCTGCAAGTGGACATTCTGCATGCAGGCTTGTGCCCGCGCAGGTGATCCGCTAATCGCGATGGGAAATCACAGGAGCTGTGTGAAAAGCCATGTTCGACATCATCATCTGGGGCGGTGCTGCCCTGTCTATGGCGGGAATGCTCGGACTGGTTTGGTGCATCCTGCGCGTCATGAAGGCGCGCAAGGCTGGCCTGACCGATGATGAGTTGCGGGCTGCTGTTCAGGCCGTCCTGCCCTGGAACCTCGCGTCGCTTTTCCTATCGGTAATCGGTTTGATGCTGGTGATTCTAGGGATATCCTTCGGATAACCGCCCTGTTCAGGCACTGGCGTCGTTCGAGTTCGATGCTCGGAAGATGGCTATGGCAGGGGAATGGCTGAACGAAGAGCTTTCGGGCATCTGCGCGTGGCCCGTTGACGTTGATCGCGGGGCTCGAGAAAGGCTTGGGCAAGCCGGATGTTTCTTGCCCAAGCCTAGTTTGTTCGGCTTAGGCCGCGAAGCGCGCGAAGCCTGCTGCATAGGTCGAGACGGTTTTTGAGAAATCCGGGGTTGCGTTGCGCAGTTCTTTGGTCCGATTGCCCATCACGGTGATGGCCTGTGGTTCGCAGGCATCCAGGAAGGCTTCGGCAAATCTGTCGCCGAACATACCCAGATGGATCAGAGCGGCAGCCCAATCCGCGAAGCGTTCGTAGATAGAGCAGTGGCCTTCATCTTCGGTAAAGTTCTACTCATAGCCCAGAGTTCCGGTTTCCTTGCTGGTTTCCTCGACCAGCTGGCCCATGACCGTTTTGAAATCTGCATCTCTACTGGGTTTGATGCCGACTTTCAGAAGTCAGTGTACTGCACTTGTCATCTTACTTTCATTTTTGCCCTGGGTGAGTGGCGCTGCAGATGCGGCACCTGAACTTGATGTTTTGGTTCTGTGCGCTGGCCGGGATCAAAAGATCGCCAAGCCGTCCTCGCGCGCGAAGACGAGGGCGCAGTCTACCCCTTACTGACCGGGATAGTCCGGCCTGGTCTTTACGGTGACGCGCGCGTCTTTCAGTTGTGCCTTAACCAGGATGTCGCCGCCGAGAAGCCCGGCGATCAGAACTTCGCCATTGGCAGTGGGGGCTGTCCCGTTCAACGCAAACGAGATGTCGTCGGGGCGGATGCCAAGCGAAACCTGACGCCCGTTGGCATTGGCGCGGATCAGGGCGGCCTGCTCGTCCAGAACCGAGGCCTCGAAGGTCGCGCTACGCAGCGAAATTTGACCGTCGGTTTCGATTATGTCGCAGTCGACGAAGTTCATCATCGGTTCGCCGATGAAGCTGGCGACGCATTTGTTGGTCGGCTGACTATAGATCTCGGACGGAGTGCCCAGCTTGCGCTGCAGGATCTTCAGTTCCGACCGCATATGGGCACGCAGGGTGACATCCAGGTGAGCGATCGGTTCGTCGAACATGAACACAGTTCCGGTTCGCGCCCGATGGCACGCCCGATGGCCGTACGCTGTTTCTGACCGCCCGACAACTCGTGCGGGCGACGATCCAGCAGATGCGTGATGCCCATCATCTCGGCGGCTTCCTTGACCTTACGTTCGATGGTTTCCTTGTCGACCTTGGCGATGCTCAGCGCGTTAGCCATGTTGTCATAGATGGTCTTGTGCGGGTACAGGTAATCCGTCACGCTGTTGCCGCGCAGTTCTGAGCTCGAGCTTTAACCCGAAATGATCTTTGCTGCGTCCGAGGTGATACCGGCAATCGTTCCGGCATCTGCAATCGCCATCGGCGCATTGGCTTGTGCCTCGCTTCCGGACCGGAGCTGAATCAGGAAGTTGGACATATAGCGCTGCTTGAACAATTCTGCCTGAATTTCCTGCGCGGCTCCGGACAACACGTGGCGGACAAAGTTCCCGTTCTGATCGCTGCGGGTGTCAACGCCCGACATATTGATCATCCCAACAGCTCATTGTCTTCGCCCAAAATTGGGGCCGCGGAACAGGTGAATTGCTCGAAGACCTTAAAGTAGTGATCCGATCCGGCCACGGTCAGCGCCCGCTGCGTCTCGGCGCACAGGCTCATTCCGTTTGTCCCGGCGAATTCCTCGCCCAATACGGTTCCGCATTTCAGGCCTTGGTTCGACAGGTGTTGGGCGTTGTTGGAGACACTGTATTCCTCGACCACCACTTATGAGGCATCGGTAGTGAGCATGCAATAATTCGAGCTTTTTGCCAATTCGCGTAGCTTGTTCACAACCCCGGAATTGCGCCCCAGAGCATGCGCAACCGACTGGCGCCGCTCGCCTACTTCATAATCGGACACCCGATTGAGGTTCACACTTGCATGACGTTTCAGCCCATAATCACTCTGGCATCTGAGTTTCGACAGATCCACAGCGTCAATGATGGCTTCGTCAAGCATACGATCTCCTCCCAAAGATATGGCAACGTCTGGCTGAGATGCCCTGCTCTGGTGGTGCAGCGCACAGCCAGGCGTTTGTGTTGGTGAGACTCTCAGTCACTTTCGACAACAGAACCGATTGCTCCTCATACAATCGTCTCACCTTCCCTCCTTGTGCTGCAAAACGGCCTGATGGTGCGGCCGGGTTTGAGCGTGCAGATTGATAACGGGTTTATACCGTTCAGTCAGTAGTGGATTAATTTGCAGAAATTTGAGGGCAATTAAACAAGGTCTCTGGAGTGGAATTCCCCCTTCAATCCAGCCGATTTCTGAATCGGAGATCGCAGTGTATGCGTTGAAGCTTTGGTGGAAGCCTAAAATATTGTTCTAAATACAGTATATTGCATCTTATCTTCCCTGTGCCGACCGTTGAGGGGATAGTGTCTGAAGTCTGATGCAGTGCGCATAAGTGCTTCAAGCGCGTCACCATATGTCAAATATAATCTAACTGGTTCATACTAGCGTTGAAGTTGCAGCTTGGCGCACTGTATCTGACGGCGATTCTCCCGCGCTCAACCCTTGAGATCAGTGGCATTTTTGAAATCTGTTATGCTGCCAATGATTTCTTCAACACCAAAAATGTCATCATGCCCAGCGGCGGAAGAGAGGTTTGCTCTTCGAGAGTAAGTGCATCCTCCTGCAGGACTGTTTCGATATCAAAGTCCGAATGCCACCCAATTGTATTGGCAAGAGGGGCAAAAACGCGTTCAAGAGATGCCAGCATCCCCTGCGCGCGTTTAAAATGATTGGTGATCACAACTCTACCACCGGGTTTGCAGACCCGGGCTATTTCCGCCATCACCTTTTCCGGCTCTGGAACGACCGAGAGTACGTGCATCGCCACAACCGTATCGAAGGTGCTGTCCGGGAAATCGAGGGTGCGCGCATCCATTTGCCTCAGCTCTGTGACATGGCTAAGTGTCATGGCTTTTACCTTGTTGCGGGCTTTCTCCAGCATCTCCTCGCTGAAATCGATCCCGGTGACCTGCGTTTCGGATCCGTAGTGCTCCAGTGACAGGCCAGTGCCGACACCGACCTCCAGCACCTTTCCTGGGTGCCTGTTTATGTATTCAACCGCGTGCCGCCGCCCGACATTGGTGATGGCACCGAAGGTTTTGTCATACACGGGCGCCCAACGTGCGTAGGAGGTTTGAACGGCCTTGATATCCATCTTTGATCCTTAAGAGTTATAAGGTGTTTTTCGATCGAGCCAGGCCCAAACGACTATCCCCGCATACCCGATACATGCTGCAATCAGGGTGGCCCAGGCAAAGGTCAGCAGGGCGGCCCCGGCAACAGCAACGCCGATGAGGACATATTTCGTGTTTTCACGCGAGACCCTTGTCGTCTTGAACGACCAAGTTGGTATGTGGCTGATGAGTAGAAGGCCGATGAGCACCATGTAAGCGCAGATCAAGATATCGGGCAGAAGGGGCGCATCGGTCAAAGCAAAGGACAAATACATTGGCAACATGACCAGCAACGCTCCGGCAGGGGCCGGGACGCCTTCAAAATAGGCGCCGTCCTGATCGCAGGTCTCGGACTTGCTGCTGACATTGAACCGGGCCAAGCGCATGACGCAGCACACCGCAAAAAACAACACGGCAAGCCACGCGGCACTGCGTATGTTCTGCAGGGCCCAGAAATAGAGAACAAGCGGAGGAGCCACTCCGAAGTTCAAAAAGTCGGCAAGTGAATCAAGCTCTGCCCCCATTTTGCTATCGCTGCAAAGCAGGCGCGCGATCCGCCCATCAAGCCCATCCAGCACACAGGCAGCAATGATGAGCTGCACCGCAAGCACGAAATTGCCCTGCACGCCAAATCTGATTGCGGACAGGCCGGCGCAGATGGCCGTTATGGTTAACGCATTGGGGAGCAAATGGATCAGCGCAAACCCGGTCTCGTCCTGATTGGATGGCTCTGACACTGATCTACCTACCTATTTTCTCTGGCCCGAACTCAAACTGGCAAGGACGGTTTCGCCAGCGACCATTGTTTGTCCCACACGCACCAGCGGGTTCAGCCCATCGGGAAGATAGACATCCAACCGGGACCCGAACCGGATCAGCCCAAAGCGCTCGCCGGTCTGCATCGTGTCCCCTGGTTCCACGAAGCAGACGATCCGTCTGGCCACGAGGCCGGCAATTTGCACGACGGCCAGATCCTGACCATTCTTCATCAGAATGCGCAGGCTGTTACGCTCATTATCAGCGCTGGCCTTGTCCAGGGACGCGTTGAAAAACTTGCCCGGACGATAGGCGACGGCGGCAATCTCGCCTTCGATCGGTGTCCGGTTCACATGGCAGTTGAAGACGCTCATGAACACGCTGACGCGGGTTAGCGGTTCCTCGGGCATGCCCAGCTCTTTTGGTGGAACAGCCTTCTCGATCAGCGATACCACCCCGTCCGCAGGGCTGACGATCAGCCCATCCCCTGCCGGTGGCACACGTTCCGGGTCACGAAAGAAATAGTAGCACCAGACGGTCAGGCCAACACCAAGCCAGCCCAATAGGTCAGACAGAAGAAATAGCCCGACCGTTAAGGCGGCAAAGACTGCGACAAACCGAATTCCTTCCGGATGCATCGGCTTGATGAACGTATCGCGCATGCGCATCGCAAAACTTCCCTTAGGTCAATGGCACCACTTTCATAAATTGATTGGCGTGGATGGCAAGAGCGGCCACTGCCGCTGTTGTTGATCGACTGCCGACAGTAGCGGTTCTGATGGCATCAGTCGCAGCCCTTTCGACGTTAGGCGCTATGCGTTTCTTGCGATCGTATTCGCTCAGTAGCGCCCTCATTTGCGATCTCCTGCTGCGGTACATCGATCTTTGGCGCTGCATATCTCTTGATTGGAGTTCGAGCTGATATCTCAAGACGTATCTCATATTTTTGCCCTGAGCCAAGTGTCAAAATCGCTGCAAGTAGTGCATCAGCATCTGTTTATATCTCAAGCGAAACAGTTGGGGTTCAATAGAAGCCCGCTAGACCTTTTAAATTTGCGACACAAAATAAAGCCTTTGGCTGGCTGATCTGTTTGCGGGACACCAGCGTTGCCCTTGATGAACGCAATGCGGATGCGCCGCAGAAGAACCCAGGTTGCGACGGCAATGCATCGTTGCGTCAGCAAAGCTCATTAAATGAATGTCGGCGGAGTCCGCAGATTGCGAATTCCAGGACACCTATTTCATGCGACAGCAGAGAAAGTCCGGTCTGGTGAAGCTGCACCGCAGCGCAGTCAAGCCATAACCAGTGGCCGGTTTTTACCGTATCTGGCCTGGGTAGCCTTCGCCTCGGTAGTTAAAGAGCTATCGGACATTGATATCTTGTTCACTCGACTCTTATACGAAATCCATCCCAGAAAAGCGCGCCATCTGAGCCACAGGAGATCGGATGGTGCCTTGCAGGGGGGAATCGTGTGAATTGTTTATGAGTGGCAGCAAAAAATGGAGCATTGCCAGTCTGACCTTCGGGCGTTTTGTAGTCGCAGCGAAATGGTCACTTTACCGTCCAGTAAGCTTGCTTATGACAAAATATGTGCTCGCGGCGAATGTCAGGTTTAGTACTATATCGCGGCGCCTTCAGTGAAACACGTCATATAGGCATTGATGTCCCCGGCTTTACTGAGAGTAGTAGTGGACAGAATGAAGAAATGCGCCCGAAGTGAGTTTACAAAGTCAGCAGGCTCTCTTTCTACCACATTAAAGAACCGCATCAAACTTGCAGGCTAAGTTGGTCACTTGGGGTTTTGATCGAAATGCCGCCAAATGCACATGCCGCATCTGCAACTGACCTGCCGCCCTGCGGTGCGCCCCAAGCCATGGCCCTCTTCAAATGATGAAAACGATAGATCTTTTATCCAGACATTGGCTTTACAGGCCTCGCAGTGGGCATAATCAAAGTTCGCAGATGCGATACGCTCTGAATACCTCAACACAAGGTATGAATGAGCGTCATCAAATCTAACCGATCCATCTTCCGCACCTTCGATCTTACGGCGCATGCCCTGGGCATCTTGCAGCATTGCAATTTGCGGGGCGGAGGACGGGTGCCGCGCAAGCATTCTTTTGCGTTCCGCAATGTAGGCGGTCAAATCGGCCTCAAGCGCCGCGTCCTGGAGCGCAAATACAGCCTGCGTAGAACCCGGTAGCAGCGGAGCCGGAAAGTAGATTCTCAACAGCCGACCTCGCCGACAGCACTTTCGGCCATCTCAACGACCCGCGCCCGGTCATCCAGCATGTCCACAAGGTCCCAAGCTCCGTCGATATGATTTTTTGCAAAACGGACCTTAAGACCAACAGAGTACTCACCGATGCCGTTCACAATCACATCGGGGTGGGTGTTGAGGTCCAGAACCGGTGTCTTTTCAAGGAATTCGCGCCAGGATTCGCGCCCCGGCCGTTGGTAAAAAAAATCCAACTTTGCTTGGAGATAAGCCTTTAACAACTTGTTGTCGCATGCGTTCGCGGGATCGAGGCTGTCATAACCAAATGGAATACCGAGCGTGCTCAGTGAAAGCTCGTCAAGTGCCTCAACATCGCTTGTCAAAAGCGCAGTACGTAGTTGAGGCCAAAATACGCTAAAGTCCTCTGAGCGCTCGACCGTAGCAGTTTCGGCATGCACACATGTGCCGAGGACGACGGTCGCGATTGTGGCGTTCAAGACATTTCGAAACGCCACAGGAGACGGGAATCTAAGCAGGAAATTGGGCAAGGCTATAAACTCACTATTGTGTTCTCAATGTATGCATGGGCGACGGATGCCGCCTATGCTTTTGCTCGTGTTCTGAAAATTGCGTACCCCACGATCCAGCTACAGCCAATCGAGAGCGGGAACGGCAGAAGCGACAGGCCAAAGGTATAAGGCACGGCGTCAAACAGCCCTTGCACCAGCAACTCATTTTGAGACAGCAGGCCGTCGGCAAAAAACAGCAAGAACAAAACGCTCGGAATGGCTAGGAGCGTCCAAAGAATAAAAGCTGCCTTTGTCTGTCTTTCCTCTTTGCGCCAAGCCGCCCTGCCACTGAGTCCGCCGACGAAGACCAAAACACCCACGAGCATATAGTCTAGTATCATGAAACGTTTTGGCTCCTCGGGTTTTAACTACAATCTTTGATCATCACATAATTCTGACCGTCATCTTTCGTGATGAAGAACAGTCCGTCCTTCATAGCAGTATCCATGGTGTCATCGACTCTATCTACAAGATACTCGGACAGCTCTCCCCGATGGGATGCTTCGATCTGCATCTCTTCGAAGAGCGTGGCATTGATCGCTTTTTCCAGAATTTCTTGCGTATTACTTGCCAACTGAACACGGCAACCACCGCCTTCACTTCTGATCCAGTTTGCAACGGCGGTGGTTATTTGCGCATCGGTCAAAGCATCAATACGCGCGCGCGCATCTTGCAAGCTGTCTGCTTGCGCCGGTGCTGAAAGACTTACCAGAAAGAACGGCAACGCAACCAAGAGCTGCACGACGGTGGTTTTAAGGGTCAATTTGTTTTCTCCAAATGTCTATACGACAAGTAATGTCAAAAGGTTAGAAGATTGAAATCGCGGCAATTCACGCTTTTGAAAAGGGGACGTTTCGAGAGATTTTCCCAAGGCTAGTCAGAGAAGCACAGTTTGTTGCCGTCTGGGTCTCTCACATATGCTGAGAATTTTGGGCCACGCTGATCCGGTGCGCCCTCAGATGTGCCGCCAAGCCTAAGAGCCAATTCGTGCATCCTTTTGACCTCGGCCTTTACGCCAACACAAAAGCCAACCATCGTACCATTGCCGTTGGTGGCGGGTTCTGCGTTAAACGGTATCGCTGTTGCGAAGGCAAAGTCGTCACTCATCCAATAAGTCATACGTTCTGACGGCGAAACGACCCGAAGCTCGGCCGTTTCAAAGAGCTCGTTGTAGAAGGCTTGCGATGCCGCCATGTCGTTCGTTCCGACAACACAGTAGTTCATCTTCATGATTTTCTTTCCTGTTCTGTTGCTTAGACAGCGTGTGGGGCAATAGTTCGAAAGTCAGGAAACGACTCGTCTGAAAGACGTTATATTGATTAATATGTCATTTTATGTCCTATTTGTTTGATGCCACGGGCAAGCGCATATGAAAGGCTGACGCGGATCGAGTCGATTGCGATCCAGCTCAAACAAGACAAGCACTGCACGATCGACGACCTCGCCCGGCAACACAATGTCAGCACGCGCACAATTGCACGGGATCTCTCGCTTATGCGGGAACGTGGCATGCAAATCGACGCAGATCGCGGGCGCGGTGGTGGTGTACGGCTTGACAGAAATTGGGGCGTGGGCCGCCTGAACCTGCCGTACGCCGAAGCGGTCGACCTTCTCATCAGCATCGCGGTCGCAGAGAAAATGGAGTCGCCGATCTTTCTGGCGAACCTCAGTTCTGTGCGTCGGCAGTTGATTGCATCGTTCTCGCCGGAAAAGCGGAGACAGGTTGAACGACTGAAATCGCGGATCATGGTGGGCGTCACCGCATCGACCTTTGTTCAGGCTAGCGCGAGCGCACCGCCGAAACGGGTGGTACAAGCCTTGCATCAGGCGTTTCTTACCCAGAAAGAACTGGACATACGTTATCGACGAGAAGACGGGGACACATCAGACCGTCGGATAGCACCTCATTATCTTTTGCTGAAATACCCGATTTGGTATGTCGTCGCTTTTGATCATTTGAGGGATGGCGCGCGTATTTTTCGTTGTGATCGGATGCTTACTGCTCAAAAAAAGGAAACTTCTTTTCACTTGTTGCCTAAAGAGGCTTTCGCTCCTTCAATAACAAAGGAAGACCTTTCGCTATGATCTCAACACGCCCACATATCACTGAAAGATTTCTCTTTAGCGCTAAATACGATTTTAGAGCAGGTCGGCAAGCTGACCGAGCGGGACTTGCATCCGTAGCGCGTTGAACCCACGATCAAATCCGCTAAATTTGGTGAGAGTTGCGTTTTTGCCAGACAAAAGTTGGCTTTCTAACCGTATAAGTCGCGATTCGTACTGGACGGCACAAATAGGAAAGTCATGTCTGTTTAGACAGTTTGCAGCTAGCCAGTCTCAGCCAAAATTCCCTGAAAACAGGGAATTTAACGGATAAAACGCACCATTTTGAAGTTGTTTGACGTCCGTGGGCAAAAATCTACATATAGATCAATGGCTTATGAAAGAGCTCCCTGAGCATCCTGGCAGGGAAACTCCCGCGTCTTTTTAGTGGAAATTCCCGGTCTTGCAGGGAAAGGGTCGCTCTTTCAGGTTTCTGTCCCCATGATTTCGTCTGCGGTTGTCAGCATTCGAACAAGAGCGATCCGGAGACATGCCAGCTCCAAGGATAGGGACAGGGAAACCCGCTATTCAAGCATCATGCAGCGAGGATGGAGTGGGCAATTCACAGGTCGCAGGCTTTGTGGTCATTCGTTTTCTGAGTTTCGCTGTTACGGCATTGCTTCGTCCGAGCAGCACGAATTCTGTTGTGACTCGGTACGAGTTTTCAAGACGGCTTTAGCAACCACATTTCAAACCTCAATTTCATTTTAACCGGATTATATACAAGACGTGCGGGACCATACGACCTGCGAAGAATGTCGGTTGGATGGCTGTGTCCCTTACATTGCGACTTGACGGAAGCGACCAGGACGGGCCATTTAGCGGTGATGGTTCTCAACGGCCTTAGACCAACGAGATGAAAAGGGAACACGGTACGGCACACTCACCTGCGCCAAATCCGTGACTGCCCCCGCAACTGTAGGCGGTGAGCGACCCCGATAGGGACCACTGGACAAAACGTCCGGGAAGGTTCGGGGGAGCAGCGACCCGCAAGTCAGGAGACCTGCCATCACCGGCGCACACCCGTGCGTCGACATTTCAACTCGATGCAGGCGGGGCGCCTGGTCAGGAGCTTATGATGGCACAGCGGTTTCGCCCGCAACGACATGGTTCTGTTTCCTTCGCCCGCTTGAACGGCGGAGGGCCTGATGGAACATCGAATTACTGTTTGCACATCCTGTCGACACAAAGGGACCGAATGTCGGCCCGGTTATGAACTGATAGAACGTCTGCGGCAGGCAGTCTTGCAGGCAGGCGATGCGGTGCCAGAGCACTTTGAGATATCGGGTGTTGCCTGTATGGCAGGCTGCGACCGCCCTTGCACTGTGGCCTACCACGCCTCACGGAAGGCGACCTATCTGTTCGGCGACATCGACGCGGGCACGGATATCGAAGATTTGGTCTCCTTCGCCAAGCAATATGCCTACCTACACGACGAATGGTGCTCTTCCGTGGATCGGCCCGGCAAACTGCGCAAATCCACGCTGGCCCGCGTGCCGGCTGCGATGATGGCCATAGAAGAGACCAAGGCTCAGGCGTCTTGAGTGCCGCGCGCCTGTCCGTATGCAACCTCAGCTGGTCGCCTGGGCGGGGCAGCGGCACGTTGCTGCACCGGACCAGCTTTGATCTGCAGGCTGGGCATGTTCTAGGCATTGTCGGGCCGAACGGGGCGGGTAAGACGTCGCTCTTGCGTTTGCTCTACCGGTTTCATCGACCAACCGGTGGATCGGTATCGGTCGATGGCGAAGATATCTGGACCCTCCCGGCACGCGCTGTGGCGCGCAAGGTGGCTGCGGTCTTGCAGGAGCAACCGACTGATTTCGCCTTGACCGTACGCGAGATCGTGGCTCTGGGGCGCACGCCGCATCGCACCGGTTTCGGTGGCAGCAGTGGTGCTCGTGATGCACAGATCATTGGGGCCGCCCTTGATCGGATGGACCTGCACGGGTTTGCCGACCGCGCGCTCGGCACGCTCTCTGGTGGCGAGCGGCAGAGGGTTATGGTCGCACGTGCGCTGGCGCAAGAGCCACGCTTGTTGATCCTGGACGAACCGACCAATCACCTCGACATCCGTCATCAGCTCGAAATCCTGCAACTCATCCGTGACCTGCCGCTGACGATTGTGACATCGCTTCACGATCTCAACATGGCCGCGGGCGTCTGCGATGACCTGTTGCTTTTGAATGGGGGCAAACCGGTCGGCTTTGGTCCACCGCGCGATGTCTTGTCGGAAGCCGCGGTTTCCCGGGCCTTCAAGGTTAATGCGCGGCGCGAACGCCTCGCCCCAAGCGACACTGATCACCTGACATTTCATCTTCAAAACAAGGGAACCCCGTAATGAACAGCATCCTCCTCGCCTCTGCCGCCTTGGTCATAAGCGCTGGCTTTGCCGCAGCCGAAGCGACAGTGCAAAGCTGCAACCGCACCGTGACCTTCGACACCCCGCCCGAGCGCGCGATCTCGAATGATGTGAACCTGACCGAGATGATGCTGGTTCTTGGCCTTGCGGACCGCATGGTCGGCTATACTGGCATCTCGGGCTGGAAAACGCTGGATGAAGAGATGCGCGCTGGCGTTGAGGAGCTGCCAGAGCTGTCTGCCAAATACCCGTCGAAAGAGGTTCTGGTGGGGGCCGATGCGGACTTCTTCTTTGCTGGCTGGAACTACGGCATGAAAGTGGGCGGCGAGGTGACGCCTGAGACGCTCGAGCCCTTTGGTATCAAGGTCTATGAACTGACCGAAAGCTGCACCCATATCATGGAAAAGGAGAAGGCCAGCATCGAGGATATGTATGCGGACCTGACCAACCTTGGCCGCATTTTCGATGTCGAGGATCGCGCGACCCAGCTTGTCGATGGCTATCGGGCCGAGCTTGCCAGCTTTACCGACCGCCTTGAAACTGGCGAGCCCCTGCGCGTGTTCGTCTATGACAGCGGCGAGGATACGCCCTTCACCGCCGGGCGCTATGCCATGCCTACTGCGCTGATCGAAGCTGCGGGTGGCGTCAACATCATGGACGATTTCGAGAAAAGCTGGGCGACCGTCACCTGGGAGGAGGTTGTGGAACGCAACCCGGAAGTGGTGGTCATCGTCAACTATGGCGAAGTGACCGCAGAACAGAAGCGGGACTTCATGATGTCGAACCCGGCTTTCGCTGACCTGGATGCGGTGAAGAACGATCGTTTTGTGACGCTCGAATATGTCGAGGCCACGCCGGGGCCGCGCAACATCGAAGCGGTTAAGACACTGGCTCAAGCTTTCTGGGGCGAGTGAAACGATGAGTGAGACAGCGGCATCCCCTCGCCACTCACCGCAATCCGGATTGCGGTTTACCTTCCTTGCAGGTGGCGTGGTGGCGCTGCTGATCTCGCTCTCTTTTGCGATCTCACTGGGCGCGGTTTCTGTGCCCTTAGGAACGGTCTGGAGTGTTTTGCTGAACAAACTGTCGCCTGACATGGTTGCGCAGACCTGGAGCAAAGGCCGCGAGGCCATTGTCTGGGACATCCGCTTTCCCCGCGCGTTGCTCGCTATGATGGTTGGCGCGGGGCTGGCGCTGGTCGGGGCGAGTCTGCAGGCAGTGACGCGTAACCCGCTGGCGGACCCACATCTTCTGGGAATCTCATCGGGTGGCGCGTTTGGAGCGATCCTGGCCCTGCTGCATACTGGCCTGTTTCTAGGTCTGCTGACCGTGCCGCTGCTTGCCTTCCTCGGCGCGCTGATGGCTACGGCCATTGTACTTGGCGTCTCACGGTTTGCCGGGGCCACCAGCGCTGATCGGCTGGTGCTGGCCGGCGTGGCCGTGTCGTTCATCGTCATGGCCGCTGCTAATGTCCTGATCTTTCTGGGCGACCCCCGCGCAACGCATATCGTCGTCTTCTGGATGCTGGGCGGCCTTGGCCTCGCACAATGGAGCCAATTGATTTACCCTCTGGTGATCCTGCTTGCTTGCGGCGTCTGGCTAATGAGCCGCGCTGGCGCGCTGAACGCCATGACAGTCGGCGACGAAACCGCCTCAACGCTTGGCATCCCGGTAGCACGCTTTCGTCTGGTCGTCTTTGTCGTCGGAGCCTTGATCACCGGAGTTATGGTTGCCTTTTCCGGGATCATCGGCTTTGTCGGTCTAATGGTGCCGCATATTGTGCGCATGCTCGTGGGCGGAGACTACATGCGAGTTCTGCCTGCATCTGCATTGGCTGGTGCTATATTCCTTCTGTGGGCAGACATTGTAGCTCGGACAATAATGGCACCCGAGGACCTGCCAATCGGCATCGTCACGGGCCTTGTAGGTGGCGCTTTCTTTGTTTGGTTGCTCGGAAAGCGGCGGCTCTGAAAGGTTTGGAGCACCTTTAAAATCAACATTGAAAGAAAAATGGATCAGAGCACTGCAGCACGATGCGCGACCCGATGACAGGATATCTGCTTCACTGTCGTCAAAGTCATCCGGTGAGTTTTGGCTTCTACCGGAGGGTCTCAAATCTCGGCAAATGTGCTGTTTCGCAGGGCATCCGACATGCCGATATCATTGCAACAGCTTTTACTGGCCACCCCGACCGCCGTCAGGTGACGTGATGATAGGCAACCGTCGATTGGCCAATGGTGTCGGCGACAATACTGAAAACACTTGAGCGCCCTCAAGGTAGTCCAACCTTTCAAGGTAGAAATGACCAGCGATATAATCGTCTGGAAGCCCTTCTTCGTTAGGAACGAAAGCATCGAGAAGGATGAATATCTCTTGGCCGTGTTCTAGGCTAGCAACTTCTAGAGTGCGGGTGGTTGCTGTGTCGGATACGTCAGAGTTGACTTGGTATAGATAGCCTTGCACGCAGGTGTGCAAAGAGCCTGTCGAGAAGTTATCGGACGCTAGTTCGTCCACTAGCTGGCAGTTTTGAGTTATGTTGAACGGGCTCGCTATCCACGAAGTTCTATCTTCGGATGTGTCCGTAAAAGTCAGCCTCAAGTCTTTGATTGGACGGCTGCCCTCATTTTGGATGCTGGCAATAGTAAACAAGGAAGGGAAAAGATCGCGAGAGCTATCCGAACACATCGGATAGCTGTCATCAGTGCCCAGCAACGTCTGTGCGCTTCGCTCAAACGCTTGATTGGGGCAAAACAGTCAAAGTAGTCAAGCAACTACGCTTCGAAGCACCCGTGTTCCGCTGCCATCGGGACGGGCGAGTAGTTTATTCCCAAAGAAGCCGCAAACGACAATAGTGACAGAGCTTGGGTAGCATCATCATTTCCCGAAATTTCGTCCCAGAGAGGCGTAGATACGGGGCTTCTGCCGTTTAGCTCTTGGCTTTCCCATATCGAGCGCATCGTTTCAGAAACCAGTGCAAATTGGTTCTCACCATCGGTTATCCAATATTGACTATGATCCCCATGAGACCATTCGGGGGATAGCTCAAAGACCGCGCCCTCCGCGAGTTTCATAATACCCGCAGTATTTGAACCACTTGGAAGTCGAGAGAAGCGCACGACCAAACTGCTTTCAAACGGCCTGGACTCGAGAGAAGGGTATATTAATGAAAGGTAGCCGCTTGCTGTTCCAAGAACCAACAGAAAACCACTGGCTGCTGCACCAAGCGCGACAAATACTACTGTCGCGCATTTCCAACGCCCTGAGTTTTCTGACATTATGAAACACTTAGGTATCTATGACTTAGGCGCTTCAAAGCCTCCCATGGGCAGCAGGAACGAAAAGTTTTAAGAAAACAACGCAAATCTAACTTAGTCTTACAAGCTGTCCATACCCCTCCTACCACAACCTCTGCACCAAAACGGTCGTTTATGTTACTGGTGGCAGTGCGCCCATAAGCATTGAAAAATCTTATACCACAAACCCTTGGCAAAATCGGTTTGATTTTGTCACGTTTTTGGTTGCAGCCGGAGGAGCCGACATTGGTACAAGGAGTAGCATGGGCGACTCTGGCCTCTAACCGGATATCGGAGCGACCGCAGCATAGCTTAGAAAAGGCCACGCAGCTTAGCTCAGGCTGGCCCTGTGCCGTAGGTAGACGCCTATCATTTTCTCCACCTTCTCAGTTGACGTAAGAAGAATGAACGAATTCTATTGATCCATGAGAAATCGATTGACAGCAAGCGTGGCCTTTCTTGTTGCGACGCTAACGAGTATTTCATCAGTTTCTGCACAAGATTGCGCGCGCGACGCGATGCTCGTGTTTGATGGCTCAGCCTCGATGGCAGAACTTGGTTTGCATCTGGATAGGCCCACGAGGATTGATGCTGCTCGTGCGGCCTTGCAAGACGCGATGCCTCAGATCGCCCCAATTCGTCGTATCGGCTTGATCACCTACGGTCCGGGCCCCGAGAATTCCTGTGACGGAATTAATCTGAAGTTCCAACCGGTCGCGAATGCGATGCAGCCAGTGATGGACGCAATTGCCTTGTTGGATCCAAACGGATTGACGCCGCTTACGGAAGCGGTCCGGGAAGCATCCGAAGTGCTCAACTACCGCACGGATCCTGGCATCGTGGTGCTGGTCACGGATGGCAATGAGACTTGCGGAGGCTCGCCCTGCGCGCTTGGTGCAGAGCTCGCGTCTACTGCTGCAAATCTGACTGTGCATGTTATCGGGTTCCATGTTGATACAGGCCGGTTTGCAGGCGACAGCCCAGACGTAGAACTTTTTCCTGATGACGTTTCTGTAGCGAAATGCATTTCTGATCGCACTGGTGGTATGTATATCTCCACCGAAACCATTGAAGAGCTTAGCGATGCGCTGCGCAGAACCTTGGGCTGCGATGCTATCGGCTAATCCGTATCGGTACAGTGCGGATGCTGGGTGCAAAACAGCGTTTTCTTCAGCGCAATCGACAATCGGAAGCGCGAGCTAATCGGTTTGCACCTTACGGTCCACACCTGCCTTGCACCTACCTTTCAAGTTGATGCAGTTGTGGCTCGTAAAGCAGTCGTTAGTTGCGTGCAAAAAGTAGGGTGGCGAATTGGTGTATTGCAGCATAACATATGACCACCGATCTGGTTCATTGTGTCAAATAATGGATGCTGATGTCTTTGACCGATGGCCGGACGCTGAAAATCGACTACAAAGAAGCTGAGACCATCAGCCCGTTCTTGATGTGAAAGAGTAGGCGGAGGCACTGGGTCTCCATTTGCGCTGTCGGGAACGCCCGAGCGGACGCGTGACAGGTGGAAAATTCTCTGACCGCGGATACATCCATCATCTGCTCAGAAATCCAATCTATACTGGCTGTATCCAAGGTCGGGAAAGGGCCGTCAGCGCTTGCCATCAGGACATAAAGCCGGGTCGCCTGCTAGGTGATCCAGAAGCGCGCGCACCCGAGTGGTAATGCGCCTGTTCTGCGGAAACAGCGCAGCGACGACATATGGCGACACTCGGTTTTCGGGAAAAAGCTCGACCAGATCGCCGGAGTGTAAGGCGTCGGCGATGGTGTAGGCGGGGCACCGTGCGATGGCTGCGCCTTGTGCAGCAAGGCGCGCTGATGCTGCGGGGGCGTTCATACGGAAGCGCCCATTGACCTGGACAGCCTCTTCATGACCGTTGATGCTGAACCTCCACACCGTGGGCTCAGTCATGTTGCCATCGAGGATGCATTCATGCGTTGCAAGAGCCCGCGGATGGCTCGGGCACCCCGCGCGCTCCAGATAGGCCGGTGAGGCACAGACAACCAGGGGCATGCGGCCCAATTGGCGAACCTTGAGCGAGCTGTCCCGCATGGGGCCAATCCTGACAGCTAGGTCGAGGCCCTCCTCAACAATTGACGCTCTGCGGTCAGAGAACTTTAGATCAAGCTCCACATTGGGATGTTTCTCGGCAAACTTGGCGAGCGAAGGGATCAACCGCAATGAGCCAAACCCCGTTGGCGCCGAAATATGGATCACGCCGCGCAGAGAGGTCTGCTCATTTCTGACCCGGTCTTCGAGCTCGTCAAACCCGTCCAGAAGTGGCTCGCACAGCGTCAGGTATGTTGCCCCGACATCTGTCAAAGAGACGCTACGCGTCGTGCGATTGAGCAACTGCACACCAAGCGCGTTTTCCAGATCAGCGACGTATTTGCTGACCAAACGCGCAGATCGCCCCATGCGCTGCGCGGCAACGGTAAAAGACGCATTCTTTGCGACGAGCGCAAAGGCCCGCATGCGGTCGATTTTGTCCATCTTATTGCGCCCTTTCAGGGCTTAAACTTGGGCAATAATAGGTGATTATCATCATCACGTGCAACCGATATTGGTCATTCTGCAGCTCAAATTTACTGGAGATACACATGTCCAACGCCGTTCGCATTCATCATTTCGCAAAATCAGGCCACGCACATCGCGCCTTGGTCTTTGCAAAACTCGCTGGGATTGCACATGATGCCATTCCTGTTGATCTGGCCGCTGGAGCGCATAAATCACCTGAATTTCTTGCCATGAACCCGAATGGGCAAGTCCCAGTTCTTGAGGATGGCGAGGTTGTTGTGTCCGATTCGAATGCGATCCTTGTCTATCTTGCGCGGACCTATGCACCTGACTGGATGCCAACCGATCCGGTCGGAGAAGCCAATGTGCAGAGCTGGCTCACGTTGGCGGCTGGAGAGATTGCATTTGGGTCCTGTGCTGCACGATTGATTACCGTCTTTGGCGCACCGCTGGATCCAGGGTTCGCCACTGCGACTGCCGAAAAAGCAATGCAAAAACTGGAACACGGGCTTACCGGCAGCGATTGGCTTGTGGGCGCACGGCCCACAATCGCTGATGTGGCCAGCTATTCCTATACGGCGCACGCGCCGGAGGGGAATGTCTCTCTCGAGCCATTCCCGAATATCCGTGCCTGGCTCGCTCGGTTCGAGGCGTTGCCTGGTTTTGAACCCATGCCGGCAACCGCTGTTGGTCTTGTTACAGAGTGAAAGGACAAACCCATGACGACCGAAGCCCAACGGCATCCTTTGCCACCGTTCTCAAAAGAAACCGCCATTCAAAAGGTGCGCCTGGCCGAGGACGGTTGGAACGGTCGGAATCCTGCAAAGGTCGCGCTGGCCTACACGCCGGACAGCAAGTGGCGCAACCGGGCCGAGTTTCCCGAAGGGCGCGGTCAGATTGAGGAGTTCCTGACCCGGAAATGGGCCAAGGAGCTGAACTACCGTCTGATCAAAGAGCTTTGGGCCCATGACGGCAATCGCATCGCGGTCCGCTACGCCTATGAGTACCACGATGACAGCGGAAACTGGTTCCGGGCCTATGGCAATGAAAATTGGGAGTTCGACAAGGATGGCTATATGGAACGCCGGTTTGCCAGCATCAATGAACACCCCATCCAAGAAGCGGATCGAAAGTTCCGCTGGCCGCTGGGGCGTCGTCCGGATGACCACCCCGGTCTGAGCGATTTAGGGCTCTGACGCGGCGAACGTGAAAGGATCAAGCGATGGCACAGATACATAAATCGCACAAAGGTGAGTTGATGCTGCAAGAGCGGCGTCACACTCCCAAAGAGCTGAGCGATGCGATCCCGCACTACATCGACAGCGATATGCCGAAACAGCATGCGGATTTCTTTGCGGGTCTGTCCTATTTGCCGCTTGCAACGCTTGACCGTCAGGGACGCCCATGGGTCAGCCTTCTGGTCACACAGTCAGGCAACGACCCATCCATTGGCATTCAGGTTGCAGGCCGCAACACCACACATGTTGTGGCGGAAACCAATCCGAATGACCCCTTTTTGCGCGCTGTGGGCCAAGATCCCATATCAGGCCTTGAGGCGCGGCTTTTTGCCGGGGTTGGGATCGACTTCGCCAATCGCCGACGAAACAAAATCGCGGGCTCCATACGTGCCGCAAGTGTTGAGGGCAGGGGGAAGATCAGGTTACAGCTCTTGTCTGATCAGCACTTGGGGAACTGCCCCAAGTACATCACTGTCCGCACCTTGGAACACGACAAGCGCAGTCCTGAAATTGTCTATGACGGCTTTGATGCGCACATATCTGCGTTGCCGGATGAGGCCAAATCCGTCGTGGCGCGCGCAAGCACTGTATTTCTGGCGACGAAACACACAAGTGATGACACCGCTGCAGGTGTTCAGACCGATATGGGCGTCAACCATCGCGGTGGCGCGCCCGGCTTTACCCGCCTCTATGAAGAGGACGATGGGGCACAGGTCACGACCTATTTGGTTCTGCCCGATCATTCTGGCAATCGCTTCTACCAGTCGCTGGGCAATATCGAAACGGACCCGCAGGTTGGGCTGGTCTTTCCAGACTTCACAACGGGCGGGATCCTTTACATCACGGGCGATGCTGAAAATCTGATTGGTGATGACGCAGACGCGTTGATGCCGCGCGTGAACCTGCTGACACGTATCAAGGTGACGGGCGCGGTTTTCTTGCGCGGAGGCCTGAACCTCAAGCTGGCATCACAAGAACAGCTCTCCCCTTACAATCCGCCAGTCAAATACTTGCGCGCAGAGTTGGAGCAGATGGGGCATGCAATCGAGGCGAACGACGCCGCAACCCCATTGACCGCCAAGCTTGTCGCAACAAAACCCCTGTCCAGCACAATCAGTACCTTCGAATTCGCGCTGTCTAAGCCAATCAAAGCCCCGTTGCCCGGTGGGTTTGGCGTCTTTGACTTCTCAGACCTTGTGGACGCCGGATATAGCCACATGAATGAGGCAAACCCTCAGCTTGTGAACGAGGACTACGTCCGCACATGGACGCTTTCCGACGCGCCGAAGTTTGACGAAGAGAGCAACGCTTTTCGCACGACCAATCGGGTCAGTGTGACGGTCAAACGTAAACCGGGCGGTCTGATGTCCAATGTTCTGCACGCCAACGCGGAAAAGTTGATCACGCACAAACTTCCAGTTCTGTTCAAGGGCACCGGCGCGGGCTTTTCGTGTTTTTCCGAAGCGGCTGAGGGCAGCCGCCCAAAACTCCCAGCAAAGATGCTTTGGATCGCGGGCGGCGTTGGCGTTACCCCGTTCATGGCGATGTGGGACGGGATCAAACAAGTGGTAAAAGCTTACCCACAGGACCAGCACATCGATATCGTGTTTCTGTTATCCGGTCGGGACGATGACATCGCAGTTCTGCAGCACTTTGCGGTGCACAACAGCTCTGTTTTGGATCAGGTGACGATACGTATTATTGCGTTTCAAAGCGCAGGCGAAAACCCACTGGCTGCGAAACCCGCACGCGATGGTTTGTACGTAATGTTCACCGATCAGCCGCTGAAGCTTGAGGAGCGACGCATGCGTAGCGAAGACATTCAATCGGTCACGCATCTCGGAATGCGAGATGTGTATATGTGCGGTCCTGAAGCTATGATGACCAGTACGGAAGCGGCGCTCAACGAGTTGGGCGTTGAAGAAGCAAGACGTCACCGCGAGACCTTTGTGTTTTGATAGGGGGGACAAAGACTTGTCCATGACGTCGCAGGACAGGATCATCAACACTGTGATTGGGTGTGAAAAGGCTTTCGTCATTTGGTGGCCAACGCAAAGTGCCATCATCTGCGCGGTACCATTGATCATCTAGATCGGGTCTGTGGAAGGGTTCTCGCTTAGGTGGAACCCTGCCGCTAGTCGTCCCCCAAATCCGCGTCCTAGATACACCTCGCGCAATCAACACATCCGCGCCCGAGAGGACAGCACCGGCGAGGCCTCCGGTGGCGGCGCCGTCGAGGCGGTCACCCGCTACTTTAGTCGAAACATCCTAGTATTTGAGATAATGCACGCAATCAACAGGCAAGCTTCTCGGCAGGGGGTCTTAGTTCCGATTCAAGGGAAAAGCACCTTTCGGGCGGTCGAATACTTCTGCTCGAGACGTTTTCGTTGTTCTGTGTCTTCCAACAAGTGAAGCCTTGATTGATTATGTTCCAAATCCGCGCGTTTGACTGAGGTGGCAATATGATTGGTCAAAACGCGATCCAGATATGCACCATATGCCTCACCTGGACGTTTTGTGATGCAATCTACTGCATCTCTGACCTCTTGCCCAAACATCTCCTCGATTATGGGCAAGCTCACGATATCTCGATCCTCACAGTCTTCGACAGTGTCGTGAAGTAGTGCGACCACCTCATAAATCTCCCCAAGGGGACGAACGACGGCTGCAACTGAAAGAACATGGGACATATAATCGACACCCAGGTTATCTCGTTGATTTTTGTGTGCGCGTCGAGCGAGCTGAGCAGCTTTGAGAAAAAAGTCACTTGTCGTTTCGTCAGTTTTTGGTGGAAATATCTGTTTCATAATACTGCTCACTAGTAATTTCCTGGCCGGAAAGAATAGTATCGAAAAGCAACTTGTTGCTTTTTGGAACTTCTTTCTCGGCTTTTTCATTTGTGAACCGCCTAAAGTGTTTACCAGTACTTGCCTCATAGCGGAACATAACCGCCTCGTAATCGTCATGCACATAGTAGTCAGATGTGCGGTGGAAGAAATCGTTCGCCATATTGTTTCCTCCTAATCAAACAAACCATAGTAAGCACGGCTTTGGTTGCGAATTCTTTCTACTTCTCAAGCACTTAGCCCACCCGATCGAACTTGTTCATAGAACACGTGCCCTCGGTCTCCAATATTGCCATGTTGGCCAACCTGCGCATCATATGTTGCGTCACCCAATATCGTACGCGCAATGGCAGGCGGCTCTTTTGCAAAGATCATTCCCGACGTATTCACTTGTATCTCACCTTGTGGACCGTTTGCTTCTAGCTCCCTTATCAAACTCGGTATCTGTGAGCTGTCCACATCGATCGTATTGCGCGCCACATCCGTCAGCCCTGCCGCTCGCGACGACGTCTTCATAGGTCTGGTCGAGAAGGCCCCTAAACCCCAAGTTATTCAAATACTCTTTTGGGGAGCGAATAACGGGAAAACAGAACCTATCTATGAAGGCGGCTCGGCGATTTCTTCGACCACACCGGGAAACCCATCACTCCTGCCACATCCAAACACCGTCGACAGGAACAACATCACCGTTCTTTTCGATCTTAACTCGTGAATGGAAACCAAACTTCTCAATCATTTGGTTTCAAACGTCAGACCGTGTCTCATCTTCAACATATTGTTGAAACAGTGCATGCTGTTGTTTGAACGTCCATCCGGATGCTGCTTCTGATAGATCGTGTAAAATTTTGTTATTTCTTTGATCAATGAGAGATGTTATCGCCATGGCCCCCAGAGGTATACCATTTCGACCTTTAACAGTGATGTGGTCTTTCAAAACATTCAAAAGACGAGGCAACTCTATCATCTCATCTTTGACTCTTGAGGCTAACTCGGTCATCGCCCAAGATCGCTGCAAATAGAGTTGTTCATTCTCAGCGATCGCGAAGAGCGTTTGTGTGTCAAATTTGGATATCGCATCCCGTTCAATCTCCATTGCGACCCCACAAAAATACGCTGCTACGCTAGCGTACGAAGCTTGCCTATCTCTTCAACCATGTCTGGGAAACCACTGCACCGAACAGTCTTCATTTCCTCAA
The DNA here is from genome assembly GCF_056540745.1 of Ruegeria sp. AM1. Classification (NCBI taxonomy): domain Bacteria; kingdom Pseudomonadati; phylum Pseudomonadota; class Alphaproteobacteria; order Rhodobacterales; family Roseobacteraceae; genus Ruegeria; species Ruegeria sp. AM1. Next base: position 55,251 of record NZ_JBQFXH010000010.1, on the reverse strand, counting down.
CGTAAGCTGCTCGTTCCTAAGTCCAACAGGTGTTATTGTCCATGAATACACTAAACCCGCTCCACCAGATGCCGGGACTGAACGCCTGACGAAGTCACCGGAGGCTCCGTTGAAAACGGTCGACTACGATGCTCCAGTCGTAGCTCTTTACTGCCTCCGCAATGAGTCGTCTACTCTGGTATAGACTTGTTCAGCTTACAAAAGAACTCGTATATTTGATCATTTGTGAAGTTTATGCTTGGCAGTAACGACGCAAAATCAAAGTCTTTGTTTCGCACAGCCCATTTTATGGATTCTTTTATTTCGGAGAGTTCTTCCTTGGAGTAGTCCTTAGACGCTAGTGCCCATTCTTCTTTAGTAAATCCAGAAAAATCATCAACATTTCTAATGTGATGGAGCTTAAACAAAGGGATGCGGATGAAGTTTGATGGATGCATTTAAAGTCCGTCTCCTGTACCAGATTTTCTGGTACTGACCTTGGTTCACAGCTTCACGGAACCATATTCAAAAACGTCTTCGATAACTTCATCCCCATATTTACGCACTGCTTTTGCGATCGACATTTCATGATCAGTGCGATAGCGACGAGATGATAATATCTTGTCACCAGACAAGAAAACCGAAATATCAGCTTGTTCTAGTGCGTGTATTACAAGCGCATTGGGTAACTCTGCATCTAGTTTGGTACGATATTGAGTGTTCACTAAAACATCATGGTTTGCGTACAATGAAGCATAGTTTGCCCATTCATCCATCTCAAATGTTCGTTTCAGAATATTGGGGTAAGAACGTAGTAACGATTTCAGCTGCCATAACTTCATAGTCATCTTGATCCATATGGAATAGGGTTTACTGTGTATCCGATGTCTTCCCAATATCGGATTGCGGCCGCCCACTGCGTACGCGATATTCCTGCCCGCTCGCCACTCCTCGCAACTTGGTTTTTTGGTGACGGCATCTAGGATTGTCGTTTGACCGTCTTCAAAAAAATCTAAACCAGCAACTTAAAGTATATAAACTCATGCTGCACACTACTCGGGATGATGTGGGGTCGCTTCTGACCAATTCCATCCTGTTCGCTCAGCGATCTCATCCTCGAAGCCACACGAGGCGACAACGCGGAAACCTTCCTCTCTCAGTTTTGAGATGATATTTGTTAGCGTATCAAGATACGCTGCCTCACCTCGAGATGCTGAGGCAGGTTCGACAAACGCTCCGAATGGCCAATACAAAAAACCGTCCAATGCCGCAGCCGCTTTAGAATCTGCACTGTCCGATAGCTCCAAGTCGAACTCTACCTGCGGCGAAGAAATAGTCCGGCCAACTCGAGTTCCATCTGTAATAACCAGTAAACGTTCGGTTAGTTCATCAAGACTAGAAGGGCCATCAAGATAGAGCCTACAAGTCAAATCATTCATGGTTTTTCATCTCATAGGAATCATAGGGGGACTGTCGAACGGCCCTCCCGCACGAACAATAGAAATATCTACATCCATTCCGAGCTCTGTTTGGAGCTCTTTTGCCAGTCCTCGCAACCTGGCTTCACCTCTGTGAATGCGTCCTTATTGCATATGCCAGGGTTCTCTCTTTGGGGGACACGGGGTTTCAACGACCTCCAAATCCGCGTCCGCGATACACTACTCAACCGTCCTGAGTTTGAGGTATTACGTTACCATCCTCATCGACAGTAATTTTTGCTATCATGCCGTAAGACAGCATTTCGTCAAAAATGGCTTTCACCTCATTCTCTTCAAAAAATCTCCGAAAGAAGTCCTGTTGATCTAAGGTAGACCAATCTGTTGCCGAAACGGCGACCTGTCTCTTCCAATCATCATCCAAATTATCGACTATCGTCCACGCTGCAAGTGTTCCAAGCGGAGCGCCATTTCGTCCACGAATGGCAACAGTTTTACCGACACTGCTTAAAAGTCTCTCTATCGAAGATTTATGCACCAACGCTCGTTTAGCGAGTTCGTCCATTGCCCACGCCCGAGCGAGAAATAAGCTTTCATTTTCAGCAATCTCAAAAAGTGCCTCGTCGGTCATTCTCGGGATATCTTCTCGTTCAATCGTCATCTTTCCGGCCTAAATATTGCGTTCCACTCTCGCGTTCGTAGTACTTCGATTTCGGGGATTATATCTTGATGCCCTGCTCTTCGGACAACGCGCATTTCTTCGGCATAGGCTCTTTGTTCCCACTGCCACCGCATATTGTTATCAAACAGGGCTTCCTGACCGCGCCAGCCAGACGCCTGGTCATCGATAAAATGCTGATACTCATGACGCCAAGCTGCATAAGATGCATCGGGATCCATAACAAGTTCACCCGGCTTACCGCGACCAAGTGGGGAATATGCCATTCTATTACTATCTTCGATAATTTTTACACCTGCTGCTTCCATTTCAGCCCGCATTGCCGCAGTTTCACTGGGATGGCTTTCCCGTGCAGACCCCATTACGCGACGAGCCGGGTCATCTTCTGTTTGAAACGCTTTCGATCGACGGAACTTCGCCCAAATCCTTGTCCTTGAGACCCCGCGCGCAATCAACACACCAGCGCCCGAGAGGACGGCGCCGGCGAGGCCTCCGGTGGCGGCACCCAAGGCGGCTCCGTCGAGGCGGTCTAGTATGCCGCCTTCGTCGTGGCCTGCGCCTGACAGGCCGCCCGTTGCGGCACCGGTGCGGGCTCCGGCTGTGACAGCACCGCGTATGCCTTGCCCGGCGCGGGCGGCATTGGCGGCGGCCCCGCCGACCGGGACAAAGATCGTGGGCACGGCACCTGCGATCTCGCCGCCGACAAACCAGTTCGGATTGGCAAGCCGTTCTGCATCCATCAGTTGACGGCGTTCCGCGACAAGTTCTTCGTAGGAGCGATCGGTGAAGAGTGACTCGAACCGCGCCATGCCCTCTTCGCCGAAACCGAAGGTCAGGCCCTGGCCACCGCCGCCCCAAAAACTCTCCGCATCAGATGCACGCCGCGCATTTGTCGCGAGTTGATATTGCTCAAAGTTTCTACGGCGGTCGTCGAGATAGAGTTCATTGAGCATGTGCTGGGAATCAAACCCCGAAGAGACGTAGTCCCACAGCATATTGGCGCCATAGCCCGCGCCTTCGAACAAGCCCACGCTGGGCTTTTCGTATCTCCCGGCTTCCCGCGCGATCTGATCATAGGCCTGATTGAACCCTTGTTCATCAAGACCCGCAGGTATTCCACGCCAGTCTGAAACAGCATTTTGTTGCAGCGCATGCTCGCGCTGACGCTCGCCGATTTCATCTTCGGCCTCGTCCATCGCTTCGTCAGTGCCGAAGATGACGTAAAGCTGCGTAGCAGGCATCGGGATGTAGTGGCGAGGGGATTTGCCTTCGTCATTGAGAACCCCTGAAGCGACGCGGTCTCCGCTGGCCATGTCGTAGATGCGGTAACCTATGCCGGGAAGTGGCTGACCGGTACTGTCGTCCACAGCGCCCGCTTCGACCCAATTGTCCGGACAGGTTTCGCATATCTGTCCAACGTCTCCGGCAGGTTGACCGTCTGCAGCGGCAAGGCCCTGTCGGAGCAGGGCGGGATTGTTCGGGTTCCCATTTGGTCCCATCAGGCAAAACCCGCATAGAAGTCAGCCATCTGCGCGCGCATCAGGTCGACAGTTTCAGCCCCTTCGACGATCCGGCGCAGCGCGCCGATCAGCGGATCATCAAACCAATATACTCCGTGGATAAGTGCCGCCCCTACATAAGCAAAACGTCTCTCTGCCTCGCGCAGGCCATAGCCGTCCGCATGAGATAAACAGGCATCGAGAAACGCTTGGCGGTGTGCTTGGGTGGCGATCGTCGGGCTTTGGCTGACAAGCCCATGCAGGGAGTCATTGATGGGCTGCGAACCGCTGACCCTTTCGACCAGACGTGCGCCGATGATATCCAGACCTTCCCCCGTCCAGGTTGCACCCAGCCATGTCTCGACAAAGTCGCTCAAAAGCACGAGGCGACGGTTTTGCGGAATGCTCGTGCGGCCCAGGCAATATGCTATCCCGTTCTCGAACCGCGGATCATGAGGAAAGTGGGCGCCCAGCGAGACGCCGATGACGGCCAGCTTGAATACCTCGCGCTTGGACGTGATCTGATAGGCTTGCGCATAGTCTCGAACCGTGCGGACAAATGCGGTCACCTCATCCAAAGATGCCCCCAATGCGGACATATGGGACGGGTAGAAAGCCAGCAATTTCTGAGCTGTCTCACGATCCCAGATGGCGGCAGAGTGCATCTCAAGAGCGGCAAGCTGCTTCTTCGAAAGTCTTAAAGCCAAAGCTTGTAACCAGATAAATGAAAAAGGGTTATGGTTGTATCAATACCAGTTAACCGAGCAATTTCCAGCCGCTTGATGAGGCTCGTTCTGTCATCTCGTCTTATCCGGCAAATAGTCGCCGACATGCGTTCTAAGTGACAACAGGCAGGGTTATTTCTGTCGTACTATTCAGGGTGCCTAAACGGCGATAACGCGCATCTCAGTACATCCATCAAAGTTCGTTGAGATTGCTTCTCATCGCACCGTTGGTTTCAAAACGCATGAATTTCGATGTTCATCGAAAACGACCTTTCCCAAGGCGGGAGAGAAGAGCGAAATCGCTCGAATTATGACTAGGCTTCCCGTTTGTTGGACCGAGTCCTTGCGCTGCGCATATGCGACCATGAAGCAACATCCAAAGTGTTGTGGAAGTTGCGAATTATACAATCGCGCTCCCAAAAATCAGACCGGTATCAGCCCTGCGTCGTTGGGAGGGGAGGCGCAGGGATTTCGGGTGGGCTGTTGAATATCTGGAAGTATTTCGAGAAGTTGGCCAACGGCGCATTCCCGACATACAGCACATCGCCATCTGCGATCTGGAACTTGGATGCATTTAGGATTTGTTGCGGGTCCTTGTAGTCGACCCTGAAAATCACGTCGCCCGTAATAACCCGTTGGCTTCCCTTGGCATCACGCAGGATGAAGGACTCACCTGGTGCCATCCGGCGCATTACGAAAACCGAACGCGGATTGGCCCGTGTAGCCTGTAATCCGCCAGCTTGGGCTATCGCCTTGCTCAGGCTTAGCGTCCCTTCAGCAAACTGGAATTCGCCAGTAGTTAAAAGAGCGCCCTCAGCGATATAGCTGGCATTGCCCTGACCTACGATCACGGTGTCGTTTGGCAAAAGCGGGATATTCGAATTTGGTTTCGCGATCACCTCATCAAGCCGTTGGCTGGCGGTGCGTCCCCTGCGTATCACGGTAACTACGGTTTGATCAGGCACAGAACGAGCACCTCCAGCTGTCGCAATGCCGTCCAGCACGCTTTCACCGCTTGCGGTCAGGCCATAAACGCCCGCTGCGTTGACGTTGCCTTGCACTGTATAGTTGTCCGTGGCCTTACGTGAAATTGACACTGTTGTGGATGGGTTGATGGCGTTTTCACGCAACTTTTCGGTGATGACGCTCTGTGCTCCGGCGGTCGAACGACCACCGATCTGGACAGTGCCAACGAAGGGTAGATTCACCGCGCCGGTATCAGAAACAGGAAACTCGCCCAATGCGATGGCCCCGCTTTCAGAGGCATTAAAGATGCCGGCCTCGCCGGTATCGAACAAGGTCACACCAATCGTGTCACCGGGCTTGATCACACCCGGAAGATGGCGCTGGCGGCCCAGTGTACTTAGATCTCCGGCGGCGCGGCGGTCGCCCAGCTTGCTAACGATCTCATCGTTGATTTGTAGGATTGGCACTTCGGATTTTCGTGCTTTTGATACTATATTCTGTGTCTTAGGGCCGTCGGATGGCGCGCAGGCGGACAGTGCCAGGGCGGCCAAGAAAGCCAGGGACATTCTTTTCATAACTCACTACCTCTTGGTCTAATTGCCATATGGTCGGCTCAAGGTTCCCTTGGCGTCAGAAACGCGATCAGCGCCGTAGCATCAAGGGCAGCCCCCGCGATCAGAGCGTCCTGCGTCAAATGATCTGCCGCCTGTTGCGCGCTGGTCGCGTTTTCTAGTACCTGTGCAATTTCAGCCTCAGCCAGCGCAGCGTGTACACCACCTGAACAGAGCAGGAATCGGTCAGATTCCTTGGCTTTACCTGCTGTGCTCTCTAGGTTCGGACGCATCTCGACACCAAGCGCGCGAGTGATCAAGTTGGGCACTAGCGGATCCACATGATCGCGTGTCAGTTGTATGAATTGCCCTTCGCGTAGCAGGTAGGCGCGGACATTTCCGCTCCAGAACAGCGCGTAGCGTCCACCCTGTATCAACAGCACCGCAACTGATGCGCCAAAGACCCTGCCGGTTGGCATTCCCCGCGCACGAAGCTTGGTGTTGATAGTACCAAGTTTGCCCTTAGCCTCGGCGACAAGATCGTTCATCGAAAAGTGGTTTGCGATTATCCCCAAGGTTTCGGCTGCGTCCTCGACCGCGTTCGTCAATCCGGGCACATGGCCGATGCCGCTGATCAGGCTTAGGGCCTGGCCATTGGGGCCGATAGCAAAGGCATCTGTCAGTGTTGCCTTGCGTGCACCGCGGACTGCGGCGCCTCCGCATTGCGATTTCAGTAGCACGCGATGCCCCACCGCAGGTGGTTGCACAGGCCGTCCACAGCCAGCAGGGGTGTGGCATAGAATCTGATCGTGAAAACAGGATGGATCTGGTAGCCCCTCCAGATGAAGCATTGCGTTTTCCCCATCATGCACCCACCAGAGGCTCTCTGTATTGCCGACCTCCTCTGATCCATCGCGGGTTGGGGGCGCAAAAAGAAACTGCATTGCGTCAAGATCGTGATCTAATTCCGTCCGACTGAATTCGGGCCCCAGAACGGACTGTGCTTGCGCTTCTGCCCACTGGAACCAACCCAGCATTTTGCTGGTCAAATGATCCAGCGGCCCGGTATGCCCGGGCAAAGACGCTGCGATAACCAAGGGAAAATAGCGTCCCACCCGGTCGACACTTGGAATCATCACCAACATGACCGCTTCAGACCCCAGCACACCTGCGCCGACCAATCCACGCCATGCGGGAGCAACAAGGAATGTGTCCAGCCAGTCCCGTCCCAGCGCGCGTTGGCTTTCCCGAACGCACTGGCGCAGCCAACTGTCCAATTTGTTTATCATCCCACGTGACAAACCGTTCGATACAAAGTCACCATGAGTCGGTAATTTGCCAAAATATCCGGTACGCAATTCGATCTGTTGGCGGGTTTGAGATGGCATCGTCCTCATCTACTCCATCAAGGTCCGTGGGCAGGCAAAGGCAGACATGGCCTCTAGTGCGAAGGGATTGTTCACGCTGTCCGCAGTTATGCGAAAGCGCAGCTCATAGTTTGAGACCCTAAAGGTGGCGTCGAATTCGTTGCGTGATACGGGCGTGATCCGTTGCGCCTGATCGATCAGCTTGAAGGCGCTCCAGTCGCTGTTGACAACCAGATCATCGCTGCGCGCGCTTGGCAAAGCACGAATAAAGGCGCGTCCTGGGTCTTGCCCCGGCCAAGTCAATGCGCGGCGTGGTGCGTTGGCAAATCCATACACCGAAAGCGCGCCGCCAATTCCCAACTGAACGGTCGTCGGATCGCCGCTGCTGCCCATCAACTCGAAATCGACACCCACCTCGGGGCGGGTGGTGCCTGCAGGGAAAAACGCCGTACGAATCTGAGCCGCGCGCTGGAATTGCGCCAGCGCTAGTGAGGTTTGTCCTGTTGTACCTAACCCTCCTTTCCAACTCCACGGATTGCTAGATCGGTCAACGAATGGGTCGAGATTGTTCGCAAGGAATTGATCGAACACACCATCAGGGCCGAAAATTCGTGAGAAATCGTCAAGTGTGACCTCACGCGATTGTTCCCTGTCGAATGGATAGCGCCCCTCGACCGCGCGCGCGCATTGTTGGGCGGGGCCAGCGGCCCATATTTCAGACAGCTCCAGACGCGCTCGGTCCACAGTTCTGGCGGCCAGCGATCCGGCAAGGCCGGTTAACCACGCGTCCGCCGGACCCGGAAGAGCCCGTGCCGAGGCGACAAGCTCCTGAATACCTTCGTTGAGCTGACTTTCTGCAGCAAATACTTCGGCAGCACGGCCATCGTTTGCGTTTACGCGATTGAGTTGCTGATAGATCCCGTCAAAAAGCGGGGTCAACGCTGCGAAACCTTCAACGTTTTCTTCATTCGCTTCCGTTTCGGCCTCAAGTGCGCGACGTAGTGGGCCGAAGAGGTCTGGCGCTGCGGCGGGATCGAATGATTGTGCCGAGGCATCCAGGCCACCGGTTGCATTGCCGAGCGGCGCGCTCAGGTCCGTGTGCTTGGCGATATCGGTCGCCAGTTGTCGTAAAGGGGCGGTGTTCGAGGCCAGCAGCAGGAGCAGATCGGCCCCATCCCCCAAAGAAGTCACATCGCGCAAGCGGATATCGCCAATCGTATCGCGCCATTGGCTGCTGAACTTTGTCCAGTAGAGCTCTACCGAGTTACGGGCGATATCGCTGACTTCGCCCGGTTGTTGTGCACCTGGCCCCCGCACCCAATCTTCGCTTGCCGCGATTTCGGCCATGGTGGTCACCTGAGGCAACAGAATAGTCTGATAGCCTGCGCTGGTGTAGAGCCCGGGGATCGGTTCCGACAGCGACGTACCCGATATGCGTTCAAAGGCGTCTCCGGCAGCGGGACCAATCGCAGAGGCGACACTCCATCCCGGAATGGCACGCGCTTCGACGCGGGTTTCGACAAGATCAAGCGTGCGCTGCGCCGCCGAGCGGTTGGCGATCGTTTCGCGAGTCTTGGCCACCAGCGCCGTATCGATCTCCAGCACCGGCAAATCCCCACGCTCTAGCATTGCCTCCAGATGTCGGCGCAGTGCGTCGCGGGTAGGCGCCCGTCCAGGACCCGGATAAAGCTCCGCAAATATGTCATCGGACTGCGCCAGCAGCGCGTCAGGATCCACCGGGCCGTAGCCTGCCAGCGAGAGGTAGTGTTTGAGTGTTTCGAAGGCGTCAGCTTCGGTCAAACCTTCCGATTTTAGCCTATCCTTCAACGCCACCATATAGCGGGGTTGCAGATATGTTCCCAGCGCGCTGGCATAAAGATCCTGATAGCGCGCGTCGATCCGTCTTTCCTGCCCAAGCCCAAAGCCCAACAGATAAATCGGTACCTGTTCTGCCTCAGTCTCGAAGGCGGCTGGAGTCTTCTCCAATGTATTCAAAGCGGGGAGCACACGCAGGAAATCGTGATCGCGCACCTGCTGTGTAGGGATGGCGCGTGCACGTGTCGCGTAGTGCGCCAACGTGTCATCGACCCGCGTCAACGCGCGGTTGTTGACGAAATAGCTGCTGATCCAGGAAACCGAAAAGCCCAATACCAGTGCTGCAAGCGCCGCATATCCAAGCGCCGTTACGATTTTGCGGCGTTTTGTGACCCGTCGATCCCGACCAATCAGCGCTGCCTCACCCAAGATTATCTCGGAAAACAGACGTGAAACAAAGTAACTGCGGTTCATTGTCTGGGCGGGTAGGCCTGCAATTCGGCGAGCCCCGGCATCTTGTGTTGCAGAGGCAAAATAAACGCCACGGATCAGCGGCGAGGATACGCTGGCGGCACCTGATGCAAGTTCCTCAATCACTTCGCGCAGACTGTCATGCAGCACCGCGATCTGAGCTGGGAAGCGGAAGATCGCGCCGCGTCGTTCGATATCTGTTTCCTGCTGTAACCGTTCCAACAACAATGCGCTCAGGCGTTCGCTTAGAAGTGCGTATTCGCTACTGAACATCTCGGGCAGATCGCCGTTTGCTTCGGCAGTCTCCAGATCGAAGGTCATTCCCCAGACCTGCTCGCGGGACTGCCCCCCCAGATCTTCGAAGAACTGCTCAAATCCGGTCAACCGATCAGCTTTAGTCAGAACGATGTAAACTGGAACTCGAGCGTTTAGTGTATCTTCGATTTCGGCCAGACGCTGTCGGATCGCGCGCACCTCGCGCAAGCGCTGATCGGGGTCCTGCGTCAACAGGTCTGTCAACGAAAGGGTCAAGATGATGCCATTGATTGGCTGCGCTTTGCGCCGCTTGCGCAACATTGACAGGAAGCCCAGAAATCCGCGCGCATCCTGCTCGCGCTGACTGTCCTGAGTTGTGTATCGGCCAGCCGTATCGATCAGGATGGCGCGGTCTGTAAACCACCAATTGCAATTGCGTGTACCGCCCACACCCTGCACGGGTTCGGCGCCCATCGCATCGCCCAGCGGAAATTTAAGCCCGGAATTGGTTAGCAGCGTGGTCTTACCCGCCCCCGGTGCACCCATCATCAGGTACCACGGGAATTCGTATACATACCCAACACGCCGCTTCGCCACCTTGCGCATAAGCTTCATCGCCTCGCGCAGGCGGTGGCGTAGTTCGTTGATCTCTTCCTGCGTTTCCTCGGCTGCGCGCGCTTCGGGCGATAGAGTTGCATCCTCGACCAACTGCGCATCGGTCTTACGAGCGCGCCGCCATGAGGCGAGTTGCCATACACCGCCGGCCGCCAGTACTATGGCGATGGCTATGATCCGGTTGCGTGCCGGCTCCAACGGAGCAAAATCGCCAAAGGCCAGCCGCGGCCCAAATACCCAGATGATCACACAGATCGCAATCAGCCAGACCAGCACAAGAAAGCGCCGACCGACCACGCCCAGATAGCTGTCGATCTGAGATTTAAGGCTCGTCCACATGCCCAAAGGGTTCATTCAGACACCTCCGACGCATTTCCATCGGTTTCGTAAAATTCCGAAGAGACACTGTCACCGGCACCGCGCACCAGAATTTCAGTGCGGCGGTTTCGTTCACGTCCTTCTTCCGTATCGTTGCTGGCGATCGGTTTTGTGTCGGCCTCGCCGCGGATGTCCACGCTGTCCGATGGCACGTAGCTCACCAAAACATCGCGTACGGCATTCGCCCGCGCGGTCGAGAGGTGGAAGTTCGACGGATAAGGCGCGGCCCGGATCGGCAGGTTATCAGTATGGCCCAGCACCGTGACATTAAAGTCCTCAGCGGCCAGTGCTTCGCCAATACGATGTAGCAGGGGAATGAAGTCCTCTTCGATGCGTGCCGCACCAACGCCAAACGCGCCGGAATTGGAGATACGCACCAGCACGTTGTCGCCATCGCGCAACAGCGTCACCAGCCCCTGTTCCACTTCGGGCTGCAGAAACGAGATAAACACCTCGATCGGTGGCGGCGGTGGCGGCGTGACCACAGCAGGTTCTGGAGGTTCCACTTTAGGCGGTTCTGGCGGCAATTCTGGGGGCGGAGGTGGCAGAACCACAGGTATGAAAAGAGATGGTACATCATCGGGCGGTAGAGCGGCCATTTGGTCCAGTGTGCCATCCGAGGCGCGGCCCAGAAGTAAGGTGAAGGTCAAAAAGATCAGTGACAGGAACAGCAGCGCGAGCCCCGCCAGTAACCAGAACATCCGCCCCCGCCGCAGCGATACATGCGCTGCGTCCTCACCCCGCCAATGAGGCGAGAGGTCCCTGTCGGCGGTACCGAACTGATGCCGCAACACGCGATAGAGGTTGTCGCGGATCTGTGCCAGTTCCAGCCCGCCGCGTGCAGAGACCCGCGTGCGCCCTTCGAAACCCAGCGACAGGCAAAGGTAGATCAGCATAAGGATATCGCGATGCGTGCCTGGCTCCTGCTGGAAGCGGCGCAACAGCTCGAAAACCTTGTCCCCCCCGGTGACATCATGGTGGAAGGTCGAAACTAGACCCTCGACCGCCCAACCTTCGCCCCACGGACGATTACGGATGACGTCGTCCAAAGTGGCACAGACCACGTAGTGAGCTGATCGTGCTTGCAGAGGAACGATTCCGGCAATGCTCAGTCTGTTTTCGTAGTCTTTGACTGCCGCAATGGTTTCTCGCCTCAGCTGACCAAGCTCAGGAGCCATCTCACATTTGCGCATGGTGTGGGCCAGATTCAACAATGGGGCAGCAGCGGCAACTACGACCGGCAAATCGCTTCCGTCCAGCCGGAACCCGGCCAGAATATCCGGGATTGAAACAGGCTTGGGTGTCGGGTCTGGGGCGGTCGCTAGCGTGGGCTTGGCATCTATACGTTTGCCTCCAGGCGTCGGCAGCACGATCAGCGGCTCGTCCTCGCCACGGGACGAGTCGGATGTGGCGGTCACGACTTGATCCCCCAGAGTTCTATCTCAAGCCCCGGGAACTCCGCAGCGAGATGAAGCGCAATGGTGCCGGATTCGATCATGCCGCTCCAGACATCCCCTTGGCTTTCCAAAGAAAAGTAAGTCGTTCCTGTTCTAAAGGGTAATTGTCGCGGAGCCACCGGCAGGGCCCGTACCGGCACACCGGGAAGCGCGACGTTAACCAACTCCGCGATCCGTTCGACCGGGCCGATCTTGATCTGATTAGGCAGCAGACGGCGCAGCCGTTCCTCGGGGATATCTGCCTTTATGGCCAGCACCAGTGCAGCGCCTTCCTTCAGCCCGGCATCTCCGATCATGCCAACGCGCACGCCGTGGCGGCGTTGCTCAAGCGGGATCAGCACAGCGGTTTGGTCCAGCACGGAAGACAGTGCGCGGCGCAACTCATCCATCACGGGCTCAAAACTGGCGCGAGGATCAATATGACGATATGAGGGCATGTCTGCGGGAAGTCGCGTGGCGGTCGTAAAGGTGGCCAGTTCTCCCGCAAGCGAGCGCAAGCTGCGATAAGCCATTTCCGGGTGAATCTGCCCGGCCTGATCTGCAAAATGCTCGATCAGCGGGCTGATCCGGTTGAGGGTCTGTAACATCAGATAGTCACCCAGCTCCGCCGAGCCGCGCAGGCTTGGTTCCGCCGCGCGCCGTGCAATCGCCTCGGCTCGGTGACGCAAAAGGCCCAGTAACTCATTTAGAAAGCCAAGCAGCCGGGGTGCCGCAGCAACCACCTGCACCGGCGGAATCATCTCTGTATCCAGCACCACGCTGAGGTCCCCACGTACCTCGACCACGCGGGCGATGGGCAGCGTTTCGAACCCTGCCAGATCGTCGCCGTCTTTCTTAAGGCTCAGTGCCAGACGACCAACCGAGATGGGTGCTGTGTATGAGATATCGGCATTGTTATCCTCAGCATCGAACTCTTCGCGTGCAAGCCTTACACCGCTCGACGCCACACCATCTCCTGGGCCGAACTCTGGCGCGCCCGGTCGCTGTGTAGGCAGCGCAAGATAAACTGTGATTTCGGTCATCCCCTCGCTCAATTGAAGCGGGGCGGGCAGGGGGCAGTGTTCGGGGGCCGAGAAACTGGTACCATCGGCCAGAGTGCCTCGGATGGTACTGAGGCCCAACCGCCCGATTCCTAGAGCCGCCTTGTCAAGCGTCAGGTCAAGCAGACCCCAAGGATAGGGTGCCAGCGGCGCGGTGCGGTCGCGCACAAGGGCTTCCGCCCAACGGTCAGACTGCTGAAAATGCTGGACCTTGAGGAACATGCCTTCGGTCCATGCGACGCGGTTCTGGGTCTTCAAGTGTCTTGCCTTTCTAGCGGATCATTCAGGGCGTCCTGCAACGCCTGTACCAGCGTTTTTGGATCGAGTGGGCTGCCCGGCGACGACCAGCGCGTACAGTATTCCCGCCAGGCTTCAGCCGAAGGGCGCAAACGCCCGGCAATACCACGTGTCGCAGCGACCTGCTGCGTAATGGTTTGAGGAGCCAAGTCCGCGCGTGCGTCTGCCAGCGCGTCGGTGAGAGTTTTGGTTAGAACGGCCTGAGTTCGTGTAATTCTGGCGATGCGCTCCGACAGAGCGTCGGTCGACAGGCCCGCAGGGTTCGAGAGCAAGATGGCAGGGTCCAATGCTGCGCGTGTCGAGGTTTGCTGATCTTGGATGTCGATATCCAGATCGTTCAATACATGATCGAGTGTCTTCTCAATCCTGGTCAGTCCCTCGAGTGTGATCCTGAGCGCCTCGCCAGCATTGGCAAGTTGCGTGGCTGTGGGCGCGTCGAGTTCGCACCCATACAGCTCGAGTGCATCGTGTAACGGTCTCAAGACAGCGCACTCATGCTTTGTGTTTTCCGTGGCATGCGACGGCTTTTCGGGCACCCCACCCGCCAGAGCCAAGCCTTCATGCGGTGCTGCAATCTGCTCGAAACGGTCGGATGTCAGAGAGTCTCTGTTCCAATCCTCGGGCAGCAGAGCTTGTGCGATGGGCTCGTTGTCGGGACGCGAGGGAAGAGCCTCTTCAATACTTCGGCTGTTTGCGTCTAAATCGGCTCCGTAGCTACCCAACTGGTCCCAATTGGCGTTGCGTGGACTGGGATCGGGGTTCTGGCCCGTCAGGTTTTCTAACCATTCCTCACCGCCGCGGCCCGGCAGCACGCCTAGTGCGCCATCGCCGCCCGGTGTCACGTCAGACAGGATCGCGCTGATGGTTGGTGTAGCAGGATGTGCGAACAGATCGGTTGTACCACCCGTCTTGTCGAACTCTGAATGCTCCAACCTTGCACGCAGTTTGTTGGCTCCAAGCATCAATGTCGTGCCATGGTGGATCGCGACTTCATGGCCGTTGGCCACGGGGTGCCCTTCGATCATCACGTTTCCAGATACCTCGGCAACAAAACTGTTGCCAGCGCGCCGAACAATCACATGAGCCTGGTCACCCGCATCAGGGGAAAGCTTCCATCCGGCCCCGGGGCCGGTGCCAATCTTGAAAGGTGTTGCCCCGTCGGTCATACGCTGACTGCCCGCACCGGGGCCTTCCAGAAGTTCAAAAGTGAGCCTCATGTCAAAACCCGTGTGCTAGAGCTGATGATCGCGTCCTCGCTGTCTGCCTTTGCCGGCAGGCTGCGCGCCCAACAATTCCAATCCAGACGCACCCCTGGACCCGTGCGGTTCATCTGCGTTTGAGGTATGTCACGCCGGTCCAGCACAATCTGAAAATCGAAATCGATCACTGGCCCGACGTATAACCGCGTGAGCCGTCGGATGCGTTCCAGCCGGGGTTGCCCTTCCTCAAAGCTTAGGAAATCAGAATAACGGACAGGCCCGATGCGTATACGGATTTGCCCCGTACGATCAGGAAAATGGCTGCCTGCATTGGCGTCGCGATCCATGATCGCACGACCGTTCAGTTGGGTCTGTTCCAAGATCGGGAGTTCGCGCCAGCGCAAGTGGAATTGCTTGATTTCAATCGGAAGGTTCAGTTCTGCAGACAGAACTTGGCGTAACCCAACAGCACCTCGGGTCCGCTGTGCGTAGAGCCCAGCATAGCGCAGTGTTTCATCGCCCGGCAACGGTGTCTCGCGCCGGAGACCGGGAGTCGCGAAACCGATCAGCGCACGTAGTGCCAACAGGATTTTGTTTTTACTCGCACGATTCCAACGCAAGCGGCGTGGTAAGCTGTATTTCTCATCCACTTCGACGAACAGCCAGGTTAGCCGGTCTGAGAAAAGATCGATGAAAGCCGAAAAACCGCCCGCGCGTCGCCTTTGGTCGCGCGCGGCCAACACACCGTAGGAGGGCGGCAGGGGGGAAAGTGGTCCTAGAAGACCCATGACCGGTGTTTCCACCTCGATGAGTTCTGCGGTCTCGTAAACGGCGGTGATCGGTCGAGGCGTTGCAGCATCCGCGGGTACGGTCCGCCCTACGATACGTCGGCCGCTGCGTTTCGCCTCAGATTCAGCCACACGCAACGCCGTAGATGTGTCGAACCAAGAAGGGTGGGATTTCAACAGATCAAATAGGTGCGTATCAGTCATATCAGCGGCTGCTCCCCGGAACGGGCGGCAAACTGAACCAGCGCATCACTTCGCCCTTTGAACTGTACACGCAGCCGAGTGAAAGTATTGATTGTGGTGTACGCGCCCAGAAAGTGATCAATCACACTGCTGAACAGCACCGCCCGGCCCGGTTCAATCTGATCGGGATCGAAGACGAGCGTTACATCGATCCCGCTGACCACGACGCCCGACAGGCGAGTGATGCCAGGGGTGCTGTGCACCTCTTGGATTGCATCGATCATTTGCGCGGTTTCACGGCTATCGCCGGGGTCGTAAAGTCGCAAGATACCTTTAAGCGCGGCTGTGCCTTCGGTCTCCAGCGACAGATGGTTCAACGACAAATGAGACATCAGTTGCCAACGGTGATCTTCTGAGCGGTTGGCACGATCTGGCAAACTCATGGGGCGGAGGCACGTGATTTTTCCCGCTCCCTCGATTGGCGAAGCGAAGCTCAGGTTGGGTTGGCCGCCGCCAAAGGGCAGCGAGCGTGGCAAGTCGCCATTGGTGGCAAGGATATCGATCCCGGCGGTCAGTTCGCCCGGCGCAGTAGCCTCACCTCGTTGATCAACAAAGGCGATTGAGGACCGTTGAGCAGTGGCGTCACTTGCGCGAGTGCTGCGGTCGATCTGATAAAAGACACCCTCATGCGCGAGGTCGTTGACCCGGTGAAAAAATGGCTGTGCAGGAATGGTTCGACCGGCCGCATCGCTGAGCGTCACCCGAGTGATAGAATGCACCTGCCGTGTATCAGCACGCCGCGCATCCGCCAAAAGCGGAAAGCTCGTGCGTGTGCCGTTCAACATCACTGGTTCTGCGCGGGTTTCGAACAGGTTAACTGCAGGCGTTGCACCCAACAACAAAGACTGCTGGTTCACCTGCCGTTCAAGCAACGCGGGGGCTCTATCTAGATAGAGATACAAATCCAGTCGGTCAGTCTGACTGACCGGTCCCGTTTCGACGTCGAAGAACAGAAACTTCTCGGGGAGCACAAAGAACTCGGTCAACATGCGGTAGCCCGGGAAAGCACCTTCAGGGCAGGGCAACAGCGCTTCACTTATGTCGAAACCGACGGGTTTCAGGGCCGAGGATTGCAGGAACCGCGCGGATGTGTCGGAGGCATGTGTAGCCACCGCAACTCCAGTCACATGCCGGGTCAGGTGTGCGTGGAGGGCCTGAGCTTGCCGCATGGGTCCCGCTACAAAAAACCGGAACCGGTTTACTCCAAGCTCGGAAATTGGGGTCTTTCCTATAGGTGTCAGAGTGATCTTCAAGCAGCCCGCAGGGCTGTCGCCGGGCAGCGCGGGTGCTTCGATGGGGCGGTTCATCATCCGAACCACCTCAATCCGGATCGGTGCCAGGTTTACGTCTTGGGTTGTCTTGAACCGGCAAACATCGCCTTCGACGCGCTCGCTCTCGATCAGTGTTCCGCGCGGCAAGATTTGCTGAACGTCCGTTTCGGGGTCCGTTGCAATGGACAGCACTGTCATCGCGGGCAAGGGAGCCAAATAGTGCGGGTAGAGCGTCTCCAGCAGCCCCTCGCTCAATTCCGGCAGGCTGTCATCCAGCTTTTGCCGCAGCCGCGCGGTAGAATAGGCAAAGCTCTGGACCAGCCGTTCAACATGTGGGTCATCGCTAGTGTCGGCGGACAGGCGCAGCCTGCCGGCGATCTTGGGAAAGGCGTCGGCAAATCGGGCCGCTCGGTCACGGAGAGTCTCAAGTTCTTCGCTGTAATGCTCCAGAAACCGGTTATGCATTGCGCGCACCGCTAATCACAGTAAAGCCGTGGGTCGCCGGATCGAGACGCGTTTCGAAGCTCACCGGCGGTAGGCCGGGACGGGCGCGGAAACGGGCGGTGATCCGCAGGCGCAATGTGCGTCGGTCCTGCTGCGGTGTAGGCAGCAGTGAAACCGACAAATCTTCAAGGCGTGGTTCAAATCGTGCAATGCGCTGCTCGATCCGCGCAGCGAAGCGGCGGCGCTGTTCGTCGGTGACGAGGTTGGCATTAAAAAAGTCTTCGACCCCGAAGCTAATCAAGCTGTCCTTGAGCATTGGAAGATCTGTGGGCGGCGAGGTTGGTCGGCAACGCGTATTCAGAAGGATTGCCAGATCACGCCGCACCGCCTCACGCAGCCCCTCAAGCGTTTCGGATTGGCGAACGGGCGGATCATGGGGCAACTCGGGCTCAACGTCGGTTAGTCGATCGATCAGCGAAGGCGCCAGACGCTCCTGACGCGGAGGGGTGAGATCGCGGGACATTTTAAGTGCTACCCTCCGGAAAGCGGAGGATTGTCGCGCTGGCGCAGGTCCGCATCTCATCCCCGACAAGCCAGCCGCGCTGACCATGACCATACACAATTCCGCCGGGACCTTCGGTAAAATCCGTGATGTGGCCAAGCGATTGGGCGCCGCCCTCGGGTGCAGGGTAGAGCGCGGGTACCAGCAGATCAGCTGCAGAGCCGTCGTGCAGTGTCACCCGCGCGCGGCGGTAGGCCAGATCAAGCGGGCGCGCGATTGGCTCAAAGATGACCTCCTGTAAGGTGCTTAGGTCCAGCCACATATAATTGCCGCCTGCCGTTACCACCTCAAGCGCGTGGGGTAGCCGATCATCGAGATCGCGGAACTCATCGACAACGATGTTGTCCCAGATCGCGGTTTGAGCGCCGCGTTCTGCGTCCAATTGGTCTAAAAGCGCGCGCGCATTGGTCCCATTCCCGGCACGCAGCGCTACATTCATGTCCAGTGCCAGCTTGCTCAGAGGTGAGGGTTGGCCGGGGAAAACCGGCACGGCACCCTCGCGCCACCAGGCATTGCGGGCATGGATGCCGCGCAGATGTTGGCGTAACACGCCCAGACCAATAGCTTTGTCTGGCGCGTTCTGGCCCGCCAGTTTGGCATGGGTCTCGGCCCGGTCCAGATCGCCCGCCAGAACCGACAACTCGGCCAACAGCATGCGCGCGTCGAAATCGCGCGGCCGGGATTTTACTGTGGCGACAGCTGCGTCAACGGCTCCGTTCAGATCATCGGCTTTAAGCGCGCTAGAAATCACTTCGGCAGTCTGGCTCATGCAACAAGTCCTTCGTGAGGGGCAGTGCTCGAGCTGTCGGTGACCAGATGAAAACTGGTCGAGACATCGTCGAGTTGGAAATGAGGTTGCAGTCGAATAGTGCAATTATATGTGCCAGGCCGTCCCGGAATTGGGCCGACGGAGACACCCGCGTCACGCAAGGGATACTGCGCTTTCAACTCGTTTTCTGCGTCGTCGTTGCCCAGGCAATAGCCGCGCAGCCATGTTTCGAGGTCCGCCTGAACAGTTTCAGGATCGGCGATCGAGCCGATCTCGTCTCGCATGATCACCTTTAGGTAGTGGGCAAAACGAGAGGTGCAGAGCACATAGTGCAGCATCGCTGCTAGCCGGGCATTCTGTGTTGCGATGGGTCTGTCATAGCGTTTCGGGATATGCAGCGAAGGCAGCATGTTGAACACCGGGTCCGTGTCGAGATGCAGATGGGACAACGGGATGATGCCATGCTCGCAGAGGGCTTCCTCCTGCTCTGAAGACAGGCGCAATTTCACCGGGCTCTGGGCTGATAGGCCATGCGCATCGGTGTCCATGTCCACCGGGTCCAGACCAACCACGCGGCCGCCGCCGGCCTCGTCCTGATATGCCCCGCGAATAGCTGCAAACCAACCGCTGGACAGGAAAGCGTCGATCACCGCCAACGCAAAGCCAAACGCACCATTGCAAGGCAACGTGTCCGCCACCGCGTCACGTTGGACAAAGGGGCGGGGTCGATAAGGATCATCGCGGCGCATCAGCAGCAGATCAGGAGCGATCAAACCGACAAAGCGGGTATCCTCGGCTTGCCTCAGCGATTCCCATCGGGAAAAATCGGGTTGCTCGCGTTGGATCAGATGTGCGGGTTCGATCCCGGTGTAGGGTGCCAGCTCATCGAAACTGGCGAGCCCGAAGGCCTGCGGCCCTGCGGCCGCAACAAACGGGCAAAACGCCGAGGCTGCAACGGCCGCCAGTCGGCGAATAGCATCTACTGTGTCTGCCGCGCCGCTATCCGCCTGATGAGACAGCTGATAGTCGCCAATCAAAAGGCCAAAAGGCTGCCCGCCGGGCATCCCGAATTCTCCGTCATGGACCAGACGGTAGATGTGGCTTTGATCGAAATCGGCGGCGCGTTCTAGTCCACGCGCAAGAGTAGGCCAATCGACATCCAGTACCTTGACGATGACACCGTGACCGGGATCGGAACGATCGACCAGCAGGCGCAGTCCCCGCCACCGCGCCTCGAGCGCATAGATGTCCGGGTGGGCACGGATGACCTCGAGCTGGCGCGATATGACTTTATCGATACGGGCGATCACCGCGTCGATGCGGGCGAACAGGTCCGCCCGCCGCAAATCATCCATAGAAGCAGCGCGCGCTTCCGCGCCCTGCCGTTTGTTCCCACCCTGATCCAGCATCTCAGTTCTTTTCTGGAATCCTTGCAACCATTCGCAATGCAGTGGTCAGTTCTTCCATCTGCAGCCAAGGGCGCAGCCAGGCGACCGCGTTGTAGCTGCCGGGTCGGCCGGGGATTTCTTCGACTGAAACTTTGGCGTCACGCAGCGGGTATTGCGCCCGCGCCTCGGGTCCCGCGGCGTCATTGGCGTTAACGTAGTTGTTGATCCAGCGGTTCAGCCAGTCTTCGCAATCCTCAACCTCCATGAACGAGCCGATCTTGTCGCGTCCAATCACCTTGAGGTAATGCGCAAACCGCGAGGTCGCCATCATATAGGGCAGACGCGCCGAGATCGCTGCATTCGCAGTGGCCTCGGGCCGGTCGTACTTCTTGGGCTGGTGCGTAGTCTGCGCGCCGAAGAACACAGCATAATCGGTGTTCTTGTAGTGGCAGAGCGGCAGGAACCCGTTTGCCCCCAATTCAGCATCGCGGCGGTCAGTTATGCCGATCTCGGTAGGGCATTTCACATCCGTGTCGCCCTGATCGGTCATGAAAAGATGCGTCGGCAACCCTTCGACCTTGCCTCCATTTTCAGCGCCGCGGATCGCAGTACACCAACCGCTTTCCGAAAACGCGCTGGTGAGTCGCGTTCCCATCACATAAGCCGAGTTCATCCAGCAGTAATTGTTGTGCGGAATCTGCTCACCATCATAGGCGATGGCTTCGTTATAGTCGAACTCATCGATCTTTTTAGTCCGTTCGCCATATGGCATCCGGGCCAGAACGCGCGGCATCGTCAGCGTGACGAACCTAGAATCCTCACTGTCTCGGAACCCACGCCATTTGGTATACTCTGCACTGTCGAAGATTTTGGACAAATCGCGTGGCTTCGACAGTTCAGTATAGTCGTCAAACCCAAACATCCGAGGACTTGCTGCCGAGATAAAGGGGGCAAAAGCCGCCGCTGATACCTGGCTCATGCTGGAAAGCAGTTCGACATCCTCAAAGCTGTTATCAAACTCATAGTCACCGATGATTGCGCCGATGGGCTCGCCTCCGGGCGTACCGAACTCATCTTCATAGATCGATTTAAACAGGCGCGACTGATCGAACTCGACAGCCTTGGACAAATCCCGGGCCAGCTCTCTCTTCGAGGCGTTCAGTACGCGAACCTTCAGGTTATTGCCGGTGTTCGATTCATGAGTCAGGTGCCGCAGACCGCGCCAAGAGCCTTCTAGATCGGCAAATTCCTGCGACTGCATGATTACCGCCAACTGGCGCGAAATCCTAGCGTCGATCTCTTCGATCGCTTTGGTCAGAGTGATCGTCAGGTTACGGCTATACTGCACTGTACCCGACAATGCGGCGTCGGTCAGTGTGCGCATAAGTTCCGTTGCACGGTCCGGTTCGGTCTGGCGCGTGGCGCCGATGACTTGATCCAGCAGGTTCGCGTTAGTGGCTTCACTTGTCTCGGCCAGCTTGTTTTCGGTTTGCGCTTCCATCACTGGTCCTCCGCTTCAGGTTGGCGTGACTTGATCTCGCCGACGATTTTGGCCACTGCATCGTTGTCCTGCAGAATGTCCTCCAACAGACGCTCCAGTTCTTCTGATCGGTCTGCCTTGGTCAGCAAGTCCCTAAGATGATTACGGCTTTCCAGAAGAGCCTTGAGCGCGGGCACCTGTTCGACGACCCGCGCTGGCTCGAAATCGTCCATCGCACTGAAAGATAGATCGACCGACATCATCGCGTCTTCGTCCTCGACAAGTGTATTTTCGACCTTGGTGCTAACGCCCGGGGTCATACGAGCCATGACATCATCGAAATTATCGCGATCAATCTGAACAAACTTACGCTGACCGAACGGGGCGAGTTCTTCCGTCGGATTACCCGAAAAATCGCCAAGTACGCCGACTACGAAAGGCAGCTCTTTTTCGACCATCGCGCCTTCGGTTTCGACCTCATACTTGATGTGAACGCGCGGTTTGCGCACTTTATCCAGTTTGTCGTGAATGCTGGCCAATGTCTTACTCCTTATAATACTTGCAAAAACGAACGCCGATCGGATGACGTTCTGGATGATGTAGCAACCGCGGCAGCCTGATCGCCCGACCGATGACAGTTGCAGAGGGTCAATGTGTTTTGTCCCCCGTGTCCGTAATGTTGATCCCTGCGGTTGTAAGAACCGCCGCCCGCGCGTGGTCGTCAGGCACGAGCTCTGTCAAAAGGCTAACGAAATCCATGCGACCGCGGCGAACCAGCGTTTCAAGTGCGTCGGCCATGGGCGAGTGAGGCTCGGTTTTGCGAAAATATGCGGATACCTCGTTCAACCGCTTGAACGCATCCTCTCGCGAGCCGATAACCTCGGCCTGAGGCGCCGTTTTCGAAACATCTTGTGGTTGATCATCTTCGACTGTTTCTATGTGCCCTTCAAGCGCGGCTAGTCGGCGCACTGTACGCGCTGAATCGTCGATAATATCACTGATCTGAGCGAAAGACGGTGCGTCAGTACCACGCAAATTGCTGAGCCGAACATCCAGATCGCGTATCGCCTGTGCCGCGTCTTCAATGTGCTTCAGATGGGTCTGCATCTGCGCACTACCCGATTGATGCATGGCATCTCGGACAGCATCTTCTGCCCCACCATTCTGCACATCCCACAGGGTCATCTCACCGTAGGAGGCATCGGGCGTAAGCGATAGCAAACGTAGTGGTTGCAACAGAACACCCGGCCGTCCAGACCCGTTCAGCCCGGCAAGCGCTGCGAACGTATCGTCATCTGCATCTTCCGGCTGAGGGTGTAGCGCATTACCGAAAGCGGCCACCATGTCATCCACCAATCGAATTGCACGAGCGAGCCCCTCAAACCCATCCAAACGCGTCTGAGCCTCTACAAGCCAGGCCGCAACTTCTACATCTTTTGCATAGTTGGAAAGAATACGTTCTGCCAATCGGCGAACTTCCATCCATTCCTTTTGCGCAGACAATAGGGGGTATATTGCACGCTCTGAGATTTCAAATTCCCGCTCAATCAACCGCGCGGAAGATCGGAAATCACGCAATCGGCGGTAAACCTCTCTTGCCTCGTTGGATTTACGCGGATTTTCGCCAATAAGTTGCGCATAATCTGCGCTTCCAGCGGGTTTTAAAGTGGTGTTCATCGCGATCTATTCAATATTTTTATTTTATTTCAATAAGTTAGCTTATAATACACTGAATTTGTGAAGTTTCCAAGACGGTAGCTAATCCGTATTGTGCCAGCAATATAGTTGCCCTATTTTCAACTAAGAGGCGCGCGAATCGCTCTACTTTAAATATTTCGTATGTCTTTATAATCAATTGAAAGTTGTTTTTGTTAGATGTCATCGCTTGATTTGCATACATTGATTAAAAAGCTTTCTCCCGATGCTTCTACCGCCCTTGAATTTGCAGCGTCCATGGCCGTTCGATACTCTCATGAAGTGATCGATTTAGGGCACTGGTTGAGCTCACTGTTGGAAGTAGGTGTGTTTCGCGATTTGGTGCAGATCGCTGGTGGCGACGTCGCAAAAATCGGCGATCAACTTCATGATTCTGTCGAGAACAAAGCCCGTGGCCATTCCGGAGCACCGGCAATGTCCCGTTCTGTTGTTGCACTCGCGCGCGAGGCATGGGTGGTTGCGTCGCTCAAGTTGGGCGCGACGCAGATTACTCCAGAAATACTTCTGCTGACCCTTCTTACCGACGATGAGCTGCGCACAGTTTTGCGCGGCACAGCTCCCGCGTTTTTGAACCTGAAACAAGGCGCTGTCGAAGAGGCAGCGATGCAGGTCAGAGAAGAGCCGCAGGCGCAATTTCCTGCAGTTCATTCCGCCGGTACAGACGGCGAGGACTTTCTGGCGCAGTTTGCAACCAACTTGACCATGGAGGCCCGGCAGGGACGGATTGATCGAATGGTGGGGCGCAACTCAGAGTTGCGTCAGGTGATCGATATCCTGATCCGACGGCGTCAGAACAACCCGATTCTGGTTGGTGAAGCAGGCGTCGGAAAGACTGCCGTCGTTGAGGCCCTGGCGCTGGCGATTGCTCAGGGGAACGCACCGCCGCGGCTGTCGGATGTGACGCTATACATATTGGACATGAACCTCTTGCAGGCCGGTGCCGGCGTAAAGGGTGAGTTTGAGCGCAGGCTCAAGGGACTGATCGATCAGGTCAAGGCCAGCGAAGACCCAATCATCCTGTTCATCGACGAGGCGCATATGATGATTGGTGCAGGCGGTACAGCTGGTCAGGGTGATGCGGCGAATATCCTTAAGCCGGCGCTGGCCCGGGGTGAATTGCGCACAATTGCGGCGACCACATGGTCGGAATACAAGAAGTACTTTGAGAAAGATCCTGCGCTGACGCGGCGGTTTCAGACTGTCAAGGTGGACGAGCCTGATACCGAGACGGCCATTCGCATGATGCGCGCTGTAGTGCCCAAGTTTCGTGATCATCACGGCGTCATCATACGCGACGGCGCGTTGCGTGCCGCAGTCGAGCTTTCGGAGCGTTTCCTTCCCGAGCGTCAGTTGCCGGACAAAGCCGTCAGCTTGATTGATACAGCCGCAGCAGCCGTAAGCATGAGTCGCGAGACCCAGCCCGAAGCGTTGGAGCAGCGGTTGCATGAGATCGAAAGCCTGAGGTCCGAAATCGATGCTCTTGCGTTGGAGCCTCTCACCAAGGGTCTTCCGGCGCGTCTGAAATCGTTGAAATCTGATCTTCAACAGGCCGAGTCCGAGGCCGTGGTTTTGGAAAAACGCCTGTCTCGGCAGAGGGAACTTGCCACGGTGGCAGACGCCATTGAAGCAGAAGACAGTGAAGATGCGATGAAACGTTTGGCGCAGGCCGAACGTGCATTGGCCAAGGAAGCGGGCGATGTCCCTCTGGTCCATCGTGTGGTCGATGCCGAGGCTATTGCTTCGGTGGTTGGGCGCTGGACCGGGATCCCTACCGGACGGTTGATGCGCAGTGAAATTTCCATGGTTTCGTCGCTTGCCGAGCGCTTGAAGGCACGTGTTCTGGGGCAGGATAATGCACTTGATGCGTTGGCGAATGCCATGAAAGTGGCGCGGGCTGATCTGCGCGATCCACGTCGACCGCAGGGCGTTTTTTTGATGCTGGGTACGTCGGGAATCGGCAAGACCGAAACGGCGCTGGCGCTTGCGGATGAACTCTATGGCGGGCCACAGGCGCTGACCGTCATCAACATGTCGGAGTTCAAGGAAGAGCACAAAGTCTCGCTGCTGATGGGGTCTCCCCCGGGTTACGTCGGCTACGGCGAGGGTGGTGTTCTGACCGAGGCGGTGCGCCGGCGGCCCTACAGCGTCTTGCTTCTTGATGAAATCGACAAAGCGCATCCTGGCGTGCAGGAGATTTTTTATCAGGTTTTCGACAAGGGTACGCTGCGCGATGGCGAGGGGCGCGATGTCGATTTCCGCAACACCACGATTTTGATGACAGCCAACACCGGCACTGAAACATTGGCCACTCTCTCCGAGGATCCGGATGCCATGCCTGAAGGGGATGCTCTGGTCGAGGTTTTGCGCCCCGAACTAGTTCAGGTGTTCAAACCGGCATTTCTGGGTCGCACATCTCTGTTGCCCTACTTGCCGCTCAGTCGTGAAGTGCTGGCTGGGATCGTTGACCTTCAGCTGGCAAAGATCGCCGAACGCCTATCTGAGACCTACGGCGCATCCTTCAAAACAACCGAAAACGCGCGTCAGGCGCTGATCGACCGCGCGGATATGGGCGACACGGGCGCTCGCGCGATTGAGGCGTTGATTGCACGAGAACTCATGCCGAAACTGGCAGACTATTTTTTGGAATCGCTAGCGCGGGGAAAGACTCCGCGATCAGTGATCGTCGATATGGAGGGGGGCTTTGTTGTCAGTACGTCCGCTCCCAATCGGCGCAGTGTGAGCTGAAGGGACAATTCGCTATTTAACCTGCCTCGCCCCTTCGGTGCTCGGAAGATCGTTAAACCTACTGGTGCTAGAAAACTATTGGAGCTTTGAATGCCTATTTACCTGCAACTGGACGGAATCCCCGGTGATGCGACCCATGAAACCCACAAAGACTGGATGGATATTGAATCGATCCATTGGAATGTGGCGCGCAACATGAACACTTCCGCGGGCTCGACCGCAAACCGTGAAGCTTCTGAGCCCACCGTTAGCGAGGTTGTCCTGACCAAGGTGAGCGACAGTTCGTCCACCAAGCTTTTCGCCGAAGCCTGCACTGGTCGCACCGGCAAAAACACAACTATTCACCTGGTCACCACCGGTAACCCGGGCGATACCTACATTGAATACAAGCTGACCAACACACTGGTTTCGAACTATTCGGTCGACAGCACCGGAGACCGTCCGGTTGAAACCATCAAGCTGAACTTCACGAAGATGGAAGTTAAGTACATCCCGCACGACGATCAGCACAAGCCGATGTCGCCGATGATCGCATCCTACGATCTGTCGACCACCAAGGCGGCTTGATTCAGTTACACCTTTCCGGACCGCGCCGTTGGGTGTGGTCCGGATATTGTGGAACGAGCGACCACCCGTTTTACACTTTTTTGATCCCCTCCCGACCTGTTGTGTGTGGCGGTAATAGGACAGGTCCAAGCTGCAAGGTGTAGCAAATGAATGCGTCATCCGAGTTTGTTCAGGCAGAACGCATATTGCGCATTGACGGTTTGCTAGGGGCAGACCAGCTTTTGGCAGAACGGCTCGTGCTGAACGAGGGGGTAAACACCTTGTTCGAGGGGACGCTGCAACTTCGTTCCAAGCGGGATAACCTGGCGCCGGCTCAGATTATCGGGAAGCTGGCAGACGTCAGCCTCGAGCTTGGCGGTGGCGCGCGTAGGGTCTGGAATGCTCTGGTCACCAATATGACAATGGGTCCCAAGATCACACGCGGATTGCAGTCTTATCGGCTGACATTGCGGCCTCAGATGTGGCTGCTCTGCCAGCGCTCGGATTGCCGGATATGGCTGGACAAGAGCAGCGTAGAAGTTTGCGAAACGCTACTGGCCGAACATGGTTTGCCTGCGCCCGTGGCGGGCGGTATTGTGACGCCTCCCAAGCCGCAGCACTATTCCGTGCAGTACAACGAATCCGATCTTGCCTATCTGACGAGGCGTCTTGAAGAGGATGGGATTTTCTACTGGTTCGAACATGAGGCAGGCCAGCATGTTCTGCACATTGCATCTCATGTCGCCGGATATTCGGGTGGTGAGCGGGTGCGGTTCGCGCATGGATCAACTGATCGCAACCACATAAACCGTTTCGAAACCTCGTTCAGCTACACACCAGGGGTGCGGACTGCGCGGGACTGGAACTTTCAGACACCCGGCATGGTGCCTGAGGGCGGTGCACCCAGCTTGTTGAATCTGCCCAAAAACGGAAGCTACGAACTCTATGAGTTTCAGACTGTCGGGGGCTACGGTACCGGACAGGCGTCGGACGCGATCGACAATGCTGCGATGGAGCGGCAGATGAAGCTGCGGATGCAGGCGACGGAGGCTGACCACCAAAGAGTTGATGGGGCGTCAAACACCCGCACGTTGGCGGCGGGTAGCAAGTTCACACCTTACGATGTGGCCAATCCCGAGAATGTCTTTGATGAGCAGGTGGTCCTGGCGATCGAGCACGAGGCCATTGATGCCAGCTACGAAACTGGTGGGGGTCAGCCGGACTATACCAACCGTTTTCTTGCTTTGCCTGCGAATGTGCCTGCGACACCTCACCGGGCCACCCCACGCCCGCGCATTGATGGAACCCAGGTTGCGATTGTGGCTGGACCTTCGGGTGAAGAGATACATCCCGACACGCATGGTCGCATCAAGCTTTGGTTTCCATGGGATCGGCGTGCGAAGAAGGATGGGTCGGACACGGCATGGGTGCGTGTAATGCAAAACTGGGCCGGTGCAGGCTGGGGCGGTCAGGTGATCCCCCGTATCGGGATGGAGGTAATGGTAACCTATCTTGATGGCGATCCGGACCGCCCGGTCGTGACAGGTGTGGTACCGAACGAAAAACAGAAAGTGCCCTATGACCTGCCGATGAACAAAACCAGGACCGTTCTGAGGTCTAACACCCATAAGGGCGGCGGTTTCAATGAGCTTTCGTTTGAGGATGAACAAGGTCGTGAAGATCTGTTTCTACACGCTCAGAAGGACATGACGCAAAAGGTGCTCAATAACCAGAGCGCCAATGTCGGAGCAAACCGGATCGAGACGATCGGTAGCAATGCCAGCCTCCAGATCGGAGCTAACGCAGTTGAGCAGATTGGCCGCAACAAAAACGTCAGCGTTGGCGGAGCGGGTTTGCAGATGCTGTCGCTGCTAGTGCCGTTGATGCAGGCTGGCGGCAAGATGTTCCGTAAGGCTGGACAGAAATTAGGCGCTGAGCCGATATCGTCCATTGCGTCAGATTTCACGGGAACCGCAAATGTGGCGCGTGAAATGACCATGCTTATGGGCAATGGCGGTTTCTCTGGCTCGGGCGGTCACCGCCAGGGTCAGGGTGTGGCGCAGGCCAAAGAAGCGGCCTCTTTGGCGTCCAAAGTCGCAGGGCTGATTGGTGGATCGGGGATACTCAACACCTTCGTCGAACGGTTCCGGACTGATACAGTTGGCGTCGCGCGCACCGAGCATATCGGTGTCGCCAAAAATACGGTGATCGGAAACATTCAAAGTACCTCGGTTGGCAAGACCAAGAAGCTCGTTGTGGGTGAAGACTACGACTACGAGGTCAAACGTTCGATCTTTGGGCGCACGGTGAAACATGTGCTTCACGCCAAAGAGAAATTTGTCATCGGTGGGCCGGGTGGCACGATTATCATCGACAGTTCGGGTGTCACCATCAAGACCAACCATTTCAAGGTGAAATCACCTCAGGTCGACTTCACGTCTGGTGCACCAGATCAGGTCGCGGCGTTGAAATCGGACAAACCATTTGTGCAGGAATGCCCCAAAAACAAGGAAGCTTAAGGGGTGGGAACAGTCCCCGTCGATTGAATGCGCAGATTTGCAGGCGATTGGGTGAGATCGCTGGTGGGCTTATCACCAGAAGGTTCCAAGTGTGAGGTAACCACTTTGAATTTTTTGAAATTCGCAGGAGTGAATGATGTCTAAACCAGTTGCGACCCTGGATGATTTGCATAGCTGCCCGCACCATGGCGTCGGGCCGATCACCAGCGCTGGCCAGGAACACGTGAAACTGAATGGTGTGCCCATCGCAGTGGAGGGGGGAGCCTGCCAATGCGTTAAGCCCGACACCGATCCGATGGTCTTGGGGGCGTCAAGCGTACGCATCAACGGTAAGGCTGTCATGCGAGTGGGCGATCTGACCGCCCATGGCGGCGCTATCACCACCGGAAAAGCAAGCATCAAGGTGGGCTGATGGAGGACGCGATTGATTACCAGGCCCTGTTCCCGCATGACCCCGATCAAGAGGCACTCTATGATCAGCTTGATGCGCTGTTATTTGATGTGCCAGGCAACAACACCGAACAAGGGTTGTACGCATATCTGTTGATTGACGCTGCAGCGAGCCCCGAGATCGAAACCTATCTGGAAGGCTTTGGTGACAACGCACGATGCCTATTTGATGGCGCGGTCTACGAAGATCTGAGCGAGGTTGCACCTTGGCTCGTGAAGCTCAATCGTCATGGCGAGACCTTTGAATGGTTTGTTTCCGAGGGCTGGAAAAACAATTGGGGTACGTTTTTGCGCTCTCCGCTGCCGCTGACCAAGCTGAAAACTCGATTGAAGATGCACCTCTATGTGCAGACCCCCGACAGTGGACGTATGTTCTTCAAGTTCTACCGACCCAAGACCTTGCGACAATATCTGCCCATATTCGAGACGCCTGAGCTTGCCCGGTTTTTCAACGGTATCGATCAGGTTCTGGTGGAGGATGAGGACGGCATTCGTATCATGAGTTTTGCTGAGCAAGACGGTTTGAAGGTGAACATGGTTTTATCATCCGGCGAAAAGAGTAAAGAGATCGTCTGAGATGGTTGGTGCGGGTCTGGGGGTCGATCATCTGATGACGCTTGGTGCGTTTGGCCAATGGATGGATGAGACGGTTGACATCCCGCTCGTGCCCGACGATCGGGATCGTTTGATCGATCTGCTGCTCGGCATCGAAGCCACATCTGATAGCAGCGTCCTAAGCGATGCTTTCTGGAGCGACTTGCAGGATGCTTTCGAGGTTCTGGACGGCCCCTTGTTTCTGCGCAGCTCTTTTTCGAGTTTCAAGCAAGCCGGAGCGCGGCAGTTTCCGCTTAACGATATCGCCGGTATCTGGTCGCTTCTGCGCCGCCGCAACCCGCGTGCCGGAAAACTGCTGGACGAGGCCCGACGCGCGAAACGTGCGGCGGCTCTTTTTGCAATACCGTGGCGTGACATAGCACCGTGGACAGAGTTTCGGATGTTTGTCTATGACAAACAACTCATCGGCATTTCACAATACGCTCATACCGAAGTTTTCCCCGAGATTCACGCTGATGCCTTGGGCATCGAAACGCGCCTGCGCAACTTTGCAGGTGAGGCGCTTTCCCATCTCCCGCTGGACCGTGTTGTGATGGATGTTTTGTTAGAAACCGATCCGGGCAAACGACCTGTCACGGTAATCGAACTGAATCCATTCAGCCTGAGCACAGATCCATGCCTGTTCAAATGGAACAGCGGTGGGGATTTTGATTTCGGCTTCCGCTATCGCCCGCCGGACGGAGCGGGCGCGACCCAGGAGAATATTGCATGACATTCGAGTTCGATGCCGAGCGCAGCCGGGATGCCTATCTTGCAGATGATCGGGACTTTGCGGATTGGTATGTTGATGAGTTCATGCCAGACATGATCCCCGAACATCTGGACCTACGCGATCCGGAAGACCTGAAAAAGCAGGTCATCTCAGGGCGCAGCATTGCACGTCATTTCGGGATTGATACCACCGAAGCACAGTTCGAATTCGTAACTTTGATGTGGAACCTCGGGCCGTGTTTCTGGAAGTATCCGGGCTTTGTCGATATCGCGACTGATCCGGCGTTGTCGCCTGCGGATAAAATCGATGCTTTCTACAAGATTGACGAAGAACTCGCTGTGGATGTGATCGTGGACAACAACCGCTCCTGCTGGTTCGACACCGATCTGCCCCCAATGAAAGGATAGCCCCATGGGAAATCTGGAAACCGGAGAACTTAACAATTGGGGGCAGGCCCGCGTAGACCGCGCGCAGAAGGAACTGGATGACCTCAATGCGCAGATCGCTGAGGTAGGGACGGATCTGGCGCTGACAGCTTGCAGTTCGGTTCCCGGTGTTGGCATCGCGTGCGATTTCGCCTCGCTGGGGCGTTCGGTTGCCAAAGGCGACTGGTGGGGCGCGGCGCTGGATCTTGTTGGTTTTGTGCCGGTGGTGGGTGACGGGATCAAGGGGGCAGTGCGTGGGGGCAAGGCTCTGAAAACCGCCGGTGCTCTGAATGATGCGCTGAAGGTTTCGCAAGAGGTGGTCAGTCAGGCCCGCCGGGTCGTAAATGCGGGGACCGACGCGCTACGCGCTGCCGCGCGCACATCCGGCGAGATTATGAACATCCGCCGGGCGGCGGCCAAGCGATACTGGCGTTTGCAGCGTGAGATGAAACGCCGGGCGATTATGAAGAAGTTCAAGGATTGCAATACGGCTGCCTGTCGCCGGCAACAGCAGAAAGAGCTCGCGGAACTTCAAAACAACACAGTGGGTGCAGGCCGGCTGCCGTCGTCGGGAGGCAAATGGAAAGGCAAACCAGGCAATGGCACTTGGATTCCGGACGAAGGATCAGATCTTGCCAAGGCATTGAAAAAGTACCCGGGACAAAAGGGAATTGAGTTTAAAGACGGTTTCCCCGATTTTTCACCGTTTGTACGCAAGGGGTCTGATGGTAAGCCAATAGAGGTCGAAATCTCAAATATGAGAGGCAACAACGACGGGGTTCGAACTGATGGAACAATCGGCGATTTTGGGCAGGCCCGGCAGGCGATGTCAGAACGCCAGGGCCGCAAATGGAATGCGTCAAAAATGGAAGACGTATGGACATGGCATCACAAAGAAGATGGAACGACGATGCAGCTGATCGATACTGACGTGCACAAAAACGTACCGCATCAAGGTGGTGCCTCGATGATGCGCGACCGCGAGACATTCTAGAAAGGTTTTAAAGATGACAGAAATAGAAAACGCCTTCCGGTCGATGCAGGCACGTGGTGACATGGAGTTTGACGAAGGTGATCAGTGGTCGGAGCAAGATATCTCCGCGTTTGAAACGGCCACCGAATTGAAGATGCCGCATCAGCTTCGGGATTTTCTTCTGACGTATGGTTTTTTAGGCGCGGAGATCAATAATGCCTTTAGTGTCACACTCGAAGGTGGTGGTATGACCCATCTTGAAATGTTGAGTGTCGGAAAACTCTCATCGGAACGCATGATTGAAGAGACGACTGCTTTCCTAGAGAAGCGATATGGCGAAGATTTGGAGAAGCTTCAGCCAGGCAGAATCACTCCTGGCTACATCTTCATGGGCTTGGCAGAGGGAGGTAGATCCCACCTTCTCATGGATGGTCTCAACCCTGACAACAACGCGATCTACATATGGGGTCTTGCCTATGACCCGTGGGGTGAGGGCGACAACACGCTGGGCATTGGCTATGTAGCGCCGTCGCTGGCAGAGTTCCTTCGCGATCTCCGCCCGATGACGGATTTCGCGTGAGCTACTAGCATAGGTTCTGAACGCTCAAGGCACGATAAGCTATCTGAGCGAGTGTTGGCAAAGATACGGTTTCTGATTTTTTTTGATCATTCCATCGGCGACGAGCCCTTGAAACAGTTTATCGCCTGCACCGAGAAACTGTGCAGCCCCATGTAAGCTTCTGCCCGCTAGCACCTTCTTGAGACGATGCCACGTTCCTAAGCGACGTATTGGTAGATGTTCGAAGTGATGCCCGTTTAACTGATGCACCGTTTCTTCTCGCCGGGTTCTCTCGTGGGAGATCAACGGTCTGAGGTCGGTTTCGAGCCCAAAGTGCTTGATGCTGCATGATGCGCCAATGTCCGGTCCACGCAATTTGTCGGTCTGGGTTGAAGTGCCGCATCCTGGTAGCGTTCACGGCTTCGGACCGCAGCTCTCTTGTATGCAGCCAGAATGGATTCGAAATGCCCGACCTCTTCAGTCTTCCTGGCAGGAGTGGTTTTCGACCTCGGCGGTCATCCATTCGACAACGCGTTTTTGCACCTCTGTCGGGTATTTGGGAGAGATCAAATGGTACGCTTCCGGAGAGTCATGGGTGCTCTTCCATATTTCTACCAGTTCCTGCGATTTCAATTCGGACGTGACCAGGACATATGGCACAAGGGCGATCCCCGCTCCTGACTTGGCCGCTTCGACTGCAAGCGACGTTTGGTTGAGCCGCTTGGGTTTGTGTCGCAATGTGACGTGCATCTTATCTGCAAGCGCGCTCCATCGCATTTGCCCATCTTCAACCAGATGCTGTTCGAACAGGCGTTCCGGTGATGAAACTTGACCGATACGGCCAGCCAACGCCGGAGTGCAGACGGCGCAAAGCCTGATTGGCGAAAACAATCTCACTGCTTTGTCTGGAACGTAGGGCGAAGCTCCAAAGCGTACCGCTATGTCTATCTGTCCAGCTCCAACATCTGCTGGTCTGTCTGACGCCTCGATACGCAGATCGATATCGGGGTTTTCTTCGCTGAAATCGCCCAATCTGTGCACGAGCCATTTTGCAGCAAATGACGGTGTCACGCTGATGGACACGGCTGTCTCAGGCTGATGGGAAATGTCTTCGGTCGCCTTCTCAATTAT
The DNA here is from genome assembly GCF_056540745.1 of Ruegeria sp. AM1. Taxonomy (NCBI): domain Bacteria; kingdom Pseudomonadati; phylum Pseudomonadota; class Alphaproteobacteria; order Rhodobacterales; family Roseobacteraceae; genus Ruegeria; species Ruegeria sp. AM1. The sequence continues at coordinate 21,186 of NZ_JBQFXH010000010.1, read as the reverse complement.
TGAGAGGGCGCGTTTGATCCTGGCGTGATACGCGCAACCGTCTTCTGTTAACGCCAGACCTCTGGCCTGCCTAAGGAACAGGGGACGGCCAAGCGCGTCTTCGAGCTGGCGCACACGGTCCGCGACCGCGCTTTGAGTAAGATTGAGCTCCTCCCCTGCTTTCCGAAAGGTCAAGTGGCGGGCGGCAGCATCAAACATCCTGAGCGAATTTAGGTTCAAGCGCATATCTCGACCGTGTTAAGGCTAAAGTTTTTCTTCAGGCTAAGGGCGGGAAACACCATTCGTCAAGACGACGGGTCTGGTTCATATATCTCGGGATTTTGAAGAATTTCCGGCCTGATTGTCTCTGGCCCAAAAACTCACCCCCAGGAGCCATGCGTGACCCTTCTCTTCCTGAAAATCATCGTGTCTGCGCTTAGCGTCCTCATTCTTGGGTTCATCGCGGATCGAGGAAACCCCAGGCTCGCGGGTATCCTCACAGGGTTTCCAATTGGGACGGCTATCGTTGTCTCATTTATCGCTGCCGAGAACGGACCAGTTCTGGCGTCACAAGCCTCGCTTTATTCCCTGGCGGCATTGTCAATAAACCCGATCTTTGCCTACACTTACTATCTGATCGGTTCCCGGTTGCCCGGAGAGTTCAGATTTAAGACCAACCTGACGCTCGCCCTGATCGTCTATTTCGTTGTCGCGGCAGGTGTTGCAAACATCTCGTGGAGCTTTCCACTGGCAATCCTGTTTTTGCTCGCCACGACAAGCATCATTAACTTCCAGCTCAGAGCCATTCCCGCGCGCTCAAAATGCAAATCCGTCACGGTGGCGCCCGGCGTTCTGTTCGCCCGCATGCTGCTGGCATCGCTGGTTGTCATCGCCGTGACGGAGATGGTCGATCTCGTCGGCCCCAAATGGGCCGGTGTGTTTTCACCGTTTCCCGTGACGCTGGTCCCTCTGCTTGTCATTTTGCATTCGAGCCATGGCCGGGCAGCGGCATTTGCGATGATCAAGGGGTTCGGAATCTCATTTCTCTCAACCGGTATCTATCTGGCTTGTGTCACGATACTATTCCCCGACCTGGGCGTGCTTTATGCGACCCTGATCGGTTTTGGGTGTGCTGGCATCTACCTTGGTGGGCTAAAGTGCTTCAAAACTCTGATGAATCGGAGTGAGGTCCGAAGAAGAGTTGCACGCTAATTCTAACACTAATTCATCACAATCGCAGCGGCACCAATCACAGCGATGACAGCCCCTATGACCGTTTTTACCCCAGGGTACTCACGGTCTCTTACCGCTTGAATCGGGATCACAAGGACAGGTGCAAGAGACCCCAGGACTGCAGCGACGCCCGCCTCCAATGTCGCAAAAGCATACAAAAGGGCAGAGGACGCGAACACGTATCCGATGACCCCAGGCAAAATGGTCCGAAACACCAAGAATGGCGTCAACTGCATCGGTGACCGCAAGGTACCTACCGCCAAGAGCGCGACCAGCGTGACAATGGCAGAAGCACCGCCAAGTTGGATAGCCGAAACCGCGAGCGGGTTCGTCCCACCCTCCAAAGCGGGTTTTACGGCAAGGAAAGAAAGGCCTTGGCACGTCACACCCACCAGTCCGATGCCCATGAAGAGAGCCACCTTTCCCGCGCCGCCGGGTATCCCTTCTCCATCTGCGCGCTTCGACAGAATCGCGACTAAGACGCCAGCTAGGCAAATGAGACCACCAAGCGCATCCGTGATGCTGAGTGTTTCTCCGAGCCAAGCAAATGCCATTGCCGCCACGAGAAGAGCGCGTAGCGAGAACACAACTTCAGCCCGCCGCGCGCCCCCGACGCGCAGGCAGGTTGTGAAGGACAGCAGCCCCACCAGCATAGCCGCCGTCGACACGGCATAAGCAGACCAATGGGCAGTGGACGCTGTCGACCAAAGCGAAAACACTGAACACAGGCATGCTTGGATCGCGGCGCAGGCGACAACTTGGATGCGGATGAACGCAAAAGAACCAAGGGCGCGGGCGGGCTGTTCCGCGAGAACCGTACCAGTCGCCCACCCAGTCGAAGCGGCAAAAGCCGCGAGATAGGACAAAGCAAGCATGACAGGGCCTCGTTTAGCTGACTTGGATAGCGAGTTTTGCGGCAAAGCCCAGCAGGACGACGCCCGACCACATACGGAAACGGTCATAGCGCCCCTGCGTCAGAAAACGTGGGCGGAGCTTGTCCGCCAAAAGGGCATAGGTGCTGAGCGACAGGATGGACAATGCGCAATAGGTCAGAACCAGCACAATTGATTGAGGCCAAAGTGCGCTGTTGGGGTCGAGAACCTGCGGGAAGAGCGCGAGATAAAACAGCAGTGCCTTCGGATTTGTCACTGCCAGCAAAAATGCCTCTGCAAACAACGCGCGGGCGGGCACCGCAGCGGCGGCCTGAGAGCCTAAAGACAGGGTCTCTCTCCTGATCAACAGTTTGACGCCGAGCCAAGCCAAATAAGCCACGCCGACCCACTGAAAGAGAGACCAGAGCAAACCTGACGCCATCACAAAGGACGAGATGCCCGCTGCACAGAATACGCCACCTACAGCCAGACCCAAGGCATTGCCAACTATTGTGGGCGCAACTTGTGTCAGGCCCAATTGCATCGCACGCCGCACCGTATTCAGGTTCGCCGGACCTGGTGTGACAATGTTCACGGCGGAGATTGTCGCAAAGGATACCCAAAGTGCCCAGTTCATGATCTCTCTTAGAGTTTGGATGTGTTTCCGGGCCAAAGTACAACTTGCGTGGGGCAGAGTGTTTTCTGAATAGAAGGCAGATAGACGATTTTGTACGTGAAAAGGGAGGCAATTTGGGCTAAACACATCAGTATGGAAGATGTGCTGGATGAGCTTGATCGCGCCATTCTCACCGCGTTGGTGAATGATGCGCGCATCAGTTGGAAAAACCTCGCTGCCGAAATGGGTGTCTCTTCGCCAACAATCCGCGATCGCGTCCGGCGTTTGCAGGACAGAGGTATTGTTCAAGGGTTCTCGGTTGAGGTCTCACCAGCAGCCTTAGGTTACTCCCTTGAGGCCGTTGTTCGATTTCGGCCGCTGCCCGGAAAACGCCATCTGCTGGAGCAGCAGATCCAAGACACGGATCGGATCGTTCAGTGCGACAAGGTCACCGGTGAAGATGGTTTTGTGGCCCGCCTACTGCTGAAAGACATTGGAGAACTGGACCCACTGCTTGAGACATTCGGGCGGATGGCCACAACGAATACCTCGGTCGTTAAGTCGAGCCCCGTCAGAATGCGCGCCCCTCCGTTATAGAGCCTTAGCAGCCATTGGAATGATCGAGCCGAAGGCTCGCATTGTCCGCGATATGTGAGTTCGACGAAGCCCGGAGTTCGCGCTTGCAGCGAATGACTGCAAAATGGGCTGCGACTGCAGCATCTGGGTTTGCGGCTCAATGTCCGCAGTGGGCCGAAGTCAGAACACGAATAGCTATTCAAGCAAAAATGAATTGGCCTGCACTGCGATATCCATTGGTCCGAACCAAGGTGCATGTGCATCTCCGGGCAGTAACTGCAGCCGAGCACCTGGGATCGAGCGTGCCAACCATTGCCCGTGATCAATTGGAACGGCGCGGTCTTCCTGGCGATGCAGTACAAGAGTCGGGACATCGACTTTGGGCGCATCGAGTTTGGCATCAATCTGCCAACTCAGTTCCAGCATCGAAGCTGCCTGTTCTGGGTCCGCAGCAGCGCGTTGCTGGGCCGCAAAACGATGCCTGTCTCCCGCATCCGCCGAAGGCACGAAGATATCCGCGAGCGCGCGCGATCCGACGCCCCAATGCCTTCGGATCAGCGCCAGCAGCATTGCTTGCGATTCCGGGGGAGCCAAATCCTTGCCCGAGCCATAGGAGCCATAGAAGCAAATGCGTTCAACCTTTGCGGGGTGCGCAACGGCGTATCGGATGGCCACAGGCCCCGCCGCCGAGATCGCCACAAGTGAAAAACGATCGGTGCCAAGCGCCTCGACCATATCCTCCAGCAACGCGACCTCATCCTCCAGCGTCTCGTTTGGATGCGCATCACAGCTAAGGCCCGAGCCCGGGCGGTCATAACGTAATATGCGTAACCCTTTACCCAGGGTCAGAAAGAACTCCTGGATTTCCGGATTATCATGCCACAGGTCAGACGCGGTTACCCAGAAAGGAGGGAGTATGACCAGCGGGCCGTCGCCGTGAACCGCATATCCGATAGAGCGGCCTTTTCGGTCCGTTACATAGCCGATCTCGGGCGCTCTTGTTTCATGGCCGGAGTTGGGCACAGGGTGTTGAGGATCGCCGGACGGCGCATCCACTTGTCCGTCAAAGCGATACCCGATCTTCGGTAGCGTGCGAATAAACCGCTGCGAGCGCCCATTATCGCCGATGGCCTTTCGCGCGCTTTTGATTCGACTGGTAATCGCATCGTCCGAAATCGCCCGCCCACCCCAGATTTGCGCGACGATCTCGTCTTTGGTGACGGTCCGCCCTTCGGCCTGAACCAAAAGAACCAAAAGATCAAAGACCTGAGGTTCTATATGCTGCGCGACCTCATCGCGCACCAGCGTGCGCCGGTCGATGTCCAGAGTGCAGTTGGAAAAGGTGTAGATCATAGCCTTCCAACCTCAGACATCTTTGGGTCGGCCCTGCGCAGAGCATTCTGGAGACCTGAAAATCCAGCGTTTCTTCATTGCTTCTCCAGACCTCCGCCAAGTGCACAACGCCAAACCCCGACATGGTTTCTGCGTCACCTAGCAGAGAGAAAAATCATGTCTTTGTATAATAAACATATCCTTCCCCGCATTGTCGATTGTGGCTGTGGTGGGCGCGCCTTTGAAGGGCAACGCAAACGCATCGTTCCCAAGGCGCAAGGCGTCGTTCTGGATTTGGGCATTGGCACGGGGCTGAACATTCCGCTTTACGATGCGGGTCGCGTTACGAAACTCATCGGGCTGGACCCCTGTCAGAGCAGCTTGGACATGGCATGGAAACTGGCTGATCAGTCAAGCATTCCGGTCGAACTGGTGCAGGGCTTCGGTGAGGATATGCCACTTTCGGATAGCTGCATCGACACCGTGGTGCTGACCTATACGCTTTGCACCGTTCAGGACGTATCAGCCGTGCTGAGCGAGGTCCGGCGTGTGCTGCGCGCAGATGGCGAGGTGTTGTTTTGTGAGCATGTCAGCGCACCGACGCCATGGATTTCTCGCGTTCAGGATATCGTTGAACGACCCTGGGCCTCGCTGCTGGGCGGCTGCCAGTTGAACCGCCGCGCGGCCACCGAATTGCGATGCGCGAAGTTTCGTGTCGATGCAGACACCTTCAAGCTTGGCGGCGTCCCGTTCCCAATCGCTTGGCAAACAACCGGGCACGCCCGACCGTTGAAGCCCGGCGAACGTCCTGACCGCTGCCCGACAGGCCCCGATCTTCATCTGTCCATCTAGTCCCCTATCTGGAGCAAGTTTCATGACCATAAACGTATCCACCGACTATTTTCCCTGTATTGATCAAGGCACCGGAGCCCCTATGTTGTTCGTCCACGGTGCGGCCTGCGATCACCGAATCTGGCTGCCTCATGTGCGGCACCTTTCGCGGCGGTACAGATGTATCGCTCCGACCTTGCGGTGGTTCGGACAATACCACTGGCCGAAAACCGCGTTGGAGTTCAGAGAGAAAACCCATGCGGATGATCTTGCCTCTCTCATCGAATGCCTTGATTGCGGCCCGGTCTTTGTTGTGGGCTGGTCCTATGGCGCGAATGTCGCCCTGCGCCTGAGCGTCGACCGGCCTGACTTAGTCTCGGGCGTTGCGGTCTATGAACCGAGTTCAACAAGTCTTGTCAGCGCACCCCTGGATATCGCGATGCACCAATTGAGTATGCAGGAAACCTTTTTTCCCGTCGCGGAGGCCGCCGCAGCGGGCGACAGACTGAAAGTGTTAAAAGCCTTTATCGGCGCTGTGGGTGGGCCTGAAGCACTCGGAAAGCTTCCGCCGAACCTTCGCCACATTTGTTTAGACAATGCGCATACGCTGATCCCCTTGCTCAGTGCCAAGCATCGCTTTATTTCGGTGACAGCCGCTGAACTTGAAACGTTGCGGATGCCGTTTCATGTGGCTTGGGGTGAGCAATCAGGAGATGTCTGGACAATCCCAAGCAAGGCGGTCACCCGTCTCAAGAACGTAGTTGGTCACCCAATTCCCGGAGCTGATCACATCTGGCCAGCAAAGGACGCAATGGCTTTCCGGTCCTGGTTGGACAGGGTACTTAATCAGGGTTCCCAAAATTAAGCTCACTTTGCAGCCGCAGCGAATGTCCGCAAAGCAGGCTGCAACCGCAGCGTCTGAGATATAGGTCGAGTGACCGCAAGGGGTCGAAATCTGCTTGCGGAATGCAAATGGTTGTTTCGGCATGTTCGTTCATTGCTTCGTGTTCTCAAATTACTCGGTCATTCTTGTTTGGCCTAAACATCCAAATGTCGGTTTAGAACTCTTGGGATGGACGGCTAATACCTACTGTGATCCTATGCTGTCGCAGTTCATGGGCATTCAATGCGATCAGCTTCGTATATTGTAGGTATTTTGATAGCCATTGCCGCTAGCATTGGCCTTTATTTGGTTTCTTACCAGTACTTCGTTTCGGAGGAGCTTTCGAAAGCTCAGGGCCGGCTCTCTCTTTACCAAAGCTCGGTAAACAGCGAACTCGAACGGTTTTCCCACCTCACATATGTTCTGTCACAAGATTCCTTTGTAGTTGGAACAGCCGAAGGAGACGGCACCGGAACCTTAAACCGACGCCTCGAGGACTTTGCAGAGCAGGCGGGGTTGGATGCTATCTACCTGATGGACGAAGACGGGATCACGATTTCCGCATCGAACTACCGCGACACAGGGAGCTTTGTTGGCCAGAACTACGCTTTCCGCCCGTATTTCCAAAGTGCCATTTCTGGCGAACAGGGCCGTTTCTATGCCATCGGTGCGACGACTGGTCTGCCAGGATACTTCATCGCCAACGCAGTGCTTGACGACCAGGGAACTTCAACTGGCGTCATAGCGATTAAGATCGATTTTTCTAGTCTTCAGGATAGTTGGAAAAACTCGGGCGAACAGGTTCTTTTGGCCAATGAAGACGGCGTCGTTTTGCTTTCTTCGAACTCGGATTGGCAATATCGCGCGTTGACACCATTGTCAGAACCACAGCAAAAACGGATTCGAGATGCCAAGCAGTTTCCGGGGCAAGACTTGGATGCGTTGGATTGGGTTGAGTTGCCGGGAGGGCAGGCCAGAATTGCGGGGACGAAGCGCTTGCATCTGGCGGCTACGGATTTGCCTCATGGCTGGTCGCTTCACTATTTTGCAAATGATGATCAGGCCGTAGCGCGCAGTTGGCTTGTAACTGCAATTTTTGTTCTTTTGGCGGGGCTCACATTTATCTTCTTCCAGATACAACGCGCGAGACGCGTAGGTGCTGCCTTGGCGAGATCTGAAGAGGAAGAGGCAAAGCTGCGCGAGGCAAACGAACGGCTTGCCATCGAAATCGACGACCGCAAGACAGCCGAGAGGAGCCTCAAACGCACCCAGAGCGAGTTGGAGCGCGCAAGCCGACTGGCGGCTCTGGGGCAACTCTCCGCGTCTGTCACACATGAATTGGGCCAGCCCATCGCTGCGATGCGCAATCACCTTGTGGCAGCAGAGATCTCATCTTCCGGTGAGACCAAGCTACCGCAAAAAATCGGAAGCCTCGTCGACAGGATGGAAGGGATCACGCGCCAATTGCGGTTCTTTGCACGGTCAGAGAATGAGGCGTTCGACGACGTAGACTTATGCACTTCGGTCAATGCCGCTATGGCTCTGGTTGCGCCAAACATCGAGCAGGGCAGGGTGAAAATCTCATTTGATGCGCCGACCAGTTCGGTCTTTATCCGGGGCAGTGCCCTGCGGATCGAACAGGTCATCACCAATCTTTTGCGCAATGCTATAGATGCAACGGAGGGTGCGGATGCGCCTGAAATCCAAATCGCTATCAAGGCTTCTGATGATGAGGCAGTGTTGGAAATTCAGGACAACGGTCACGGGTTGGGCGAGGCAACGCTGGCTGAGTTGCAAGAGCCATTCGTAACCACAAAAGAGAGCGGACGGGGCATGGGCTTAGGACTGGCGATTTCTACCAGCATTGTCAAAGATCACGATGGCACAATGACGGCCCGAAATCGTGATGACGGCGGAACAATTTTTCGTGTCAGCTTCCCGATAGCCTCAATTAATGAAGAAACGAACGAATGACTCAGCAGCAACCCTTCAAAGTTCTGGTCGTTGACGATGACAAATCAATGCGACAGTCCCTTGTCGAGTTGCTCGAAGCCGCCGGCTGGACAGTTAGCGCCTTGCCACGTGCGACACAGGTGACGGAACATCTGGCCAACGCCTCGCCCGATGTCATTTTGTCCGATGTGCGTATGCCGGGTATGTCTGGGCTTGAATTGCTGGCCAGTCTGGACAGGCATGTGGCGCCTCCGGTGGTATTGATTTCGGCGCATGGTGACATTCCCATGGCGGTTCAGGCCATACAGGACGGGGCGTATGGGTTCATCGAAAAGCCATATGAACCACGTCGATTGCTTACGGTGCTAAGGCACGCGGCTGAACAGAACCGGATGCGAAGAAGTAATGCCCGCCTCAAAGATCGGCTGTTCAAACTGTCGGGCCTTGACCGCATCCTGCTGGGCCAAACAGACACCATTACAGACTTGCGACAAGACGTACTTGATCTTGCTGATACATCGGTTGCGGTTTTGTTGAAGGGGGATACGGGCACTGGGAAAGAGCTGGTAGCTCATGCTTTACATGATTTGGGCCGTTCGCCCGAGGCACCGTTTCTGGCGCTGAATTGCGCCGCATTGTCGGCTGATACGTTTGAGGCGGAAATGTTCGGCGTCGTGGGCGAATCCGACGGAAGGCTTGTGGCAGCATCAGGTGGGACCTTGTTTCTGGATGAAATCTGCTCATGCCCACCAGCGGCTCAGGCCAAGCTATTAAGGGTCATCGAAGATCAGCAGGTGCTACCGGTGGGGGCTGTGTTGCCGGTGCCGGTAAGTTTCAGGGTCTTGTCAGCAACCAACGAAGACGTTCAATTGGCCGCCGAGGAAGGCCGCCTGCGTCAGGATCTATTGTTTCGATTGAATACTGTCGTCCTGTCCTTACCTCCGCTACGGCAAAGACGGGATGATCTGGTTCTGTTGGCAACGCATTTCTTGAGCGAATATGCGCAGGTTTATGAGATTGACGCGCCAGAGCTTGATCAGGACGATTTAGTCGCTCTGCTTGCACATAGCTGGCCCGGGAATGTACGTGAATTGCGCCATGTCTGCGAACGGCGTATTTTGGCGGCCCGACGCGGAGGAGGGTCGGTGGCGCAGGCTATCCAAAGCGATCAGCATTTCGACGAAGTGCCGGATACGCTGCGCGAAGCGGTTGCCGCTTTTGAACGTGAACTCATCGGCAAAGCGATCAAGGCACACAAAGGTCGCATGGATGCCGCCGCCGAAGCGCTTGGGATTGGCCGTCGGACACTCAACGAAAAGATCGTCAAACTCGGTCTCGATAAAGAGGCGCTCTTGTAAGCGAAACTACTCTGCGGATATCCGCAGGGGCTCCGAAGCTTCACGCGCGTTTTCCTTCATAGGCAGGCTGCTGCGCATCCTGAATACTCTGCCCAAACACATTGCGTGATCTGGGAGGAGCCATTATGCGCAAACATCTTAACCGGGCGGCCATCGCCGCCCTGTCGCTGACCGTTGCATCCGAAGCACTGGCTGTCGAATGGAACGTTTCCCTGTGGGGCAAGCGTCGCGCCTTTACCGAACACGTCGAAAAACTTGCCGAACTGGTGAGCGAAAAAACGGGCGGTGAGTTCACACTCAACATCAGCTATGGCGGTTTGTCGAAGAACAAAGAAAACCTCGATGGGATTTCGATCGGTGCGTTTGAAATGGCCCAATTCTGCGCAGGCTATCACCGCGACAAGAACCCCTCGATCACTGTCTTGGAACTGCCGTTTCTGGGCGTGACATCCCTTGAACAAGAAGTCGACCTGTCGATGGCCGTTTATCAACACCCGGCCGTTGTTGAGGATCTGGCCCGCTGGGACGCGACTCTGCTGATGCCATCGCCGCTGCCGCAGTACAACCTTGTTGGCGTCGGTGAGGCGCCGAAATCTCTAACCGATTTTGAAGGTCTGAGCGTAAGGGCGACAGGTGGAATCGGCAAGGCGATGGAGACTGTTGGGGCGGTTCCGACATCAATGTCTGCATCCGAAGTGCGCCAGGCAATGGACAGCGGCATCGTCAAAGCGGTCAGCTTTGCGCCACATGCGCATATGTCCTTCGGCACCATTGAAAATGGCACTTGGTGGACGACGAACCTCAATCCCGGCACCGTCAACTGCCCTGTCGTGGTGAACACGCTGGCGCTGGAAGATCTGTCTGACGAACACCGCGAAGCGCTTCTGGGATCGGTGGAAGAGGCTCTGGATCACTACGTGAGCCACTACCAGACAAAAACGATGGAAGCGTGGGGCCCAGAGTTGGATCAACGCGGCATCGAGCGGGTCACTTTCAGCGATGAAGAAATTGCAGCGTTCAAAGAAGCCGCTGCCGCCCCCGCGGCCGAGGCCTGGATTGCAGAAAACACCGAGCGCGGCCTGCCAGCACAAGAGCTCTATGACCTTGTGACTGGCAAGATCGCAAACGGTAGCTAATCCACTCACAAGCCCGGCGTCGGCCAAGCTGGCGTCGGGTGCCTTTTTTCCTGACAGCGGAGTACAACGATGGCCGGGTCATCCCTGGTGCTGTCCGACGACAGCCGTCTTAGCATTCTCGATCAACGTCTCTACAAACTGGAGAGCTTTCTGGCGCTGATCAGCGGTCTTGCAGTGTTCTCGCTGATGGTCATGGCCGTGGTCTCCGTTGGTGGCCGAAATTTTGCCAATGCGCCACTTCCCGGTTACGTGGACTGGATCGAGCAGGCTATGCCGTTGATCGCCTTCATGGGGATTTCTTATGCGCAGCGTGATGGCGGCCATATCCGAATGGATATGGTTGTTGGAGCGCTCAGAGGCCGGATGCTCTATATCGTTGAGTTCATCACGACCGCCGTCATTCTGGCGCTGATCGTCTTGCTGATCTGGGGGAGCTGGGCGCATTTCGCACGCAGCTTTGACTTTGGCGCTCCACTCTGGAGCCGCGACAGCTCCATCGACATAGGTATCCCGCTATGGCCGGCAAAGCTGTTGGCGCCTTTCGCCTTTAGCGTGCTTGGCCTGAGACTTGTTCTGCAACTCTGGGCCTACGGTCGTGCGATCAAGCAAGCTGATCAGGCACCTATTGCCGTCCCACTAATAGCCGATGCAGCCACTCAAGCTGCAATGGAAGCCGAGCACGTCTCGGGCCACGACAACTGAGGTTAAATCTGATGGAACCCATTGATATTGGTCTGATCGTCTCGGGCGGTATGCTTGTTCTTGTGGTGTTGGGGATGCGTGTGGCGTTTGCCGCCGCGACAGCAGGCATGGTTGGTCTGATCTGGATCTTCTGGGCCAAGTTTGGGTATGACCCGGCGCGGTTCGGCAAGGCTGTGACTGTGGCCGTCAAAACAGCAGGGCAGGTGCCGCACTCCAAGATTTCAAGCCAGGCGTTGAGCCTTATCCCGACCTTTATCCTGATTGGTTACCTCGCCTATTACGCGGGCCTGACCAAGGCGCTGTTCGAAGCCGCGAAGCGTTGGCTGGCATGGGTCCCGGGCGGGTTGGCGGTTTCGACCGTTTTCGCAACCGCTGGGTTTGCGGCGGTATCCGGGGCCTCGGTCGCCACATCCGCTGTGTTCGCCCGTATCGCCATCCCCGAGATGCTAAGGATCGGCTACGACAAGCGTTTTGCTGCAGGTGTTGTCGCTGCAGGCGGTACGCTCGCCTCGCTCATCCCACCTTCGGCCATTCTGGTCATCTACGCGATTATTGTCGAGCAGGACGTGGGCAAATTGCTGTTGGCCGGATTCATCCCGGGCATGTTCTCGGCGGTAATTTATGGCTTGCTGATCATTGGCATGGCCGTCGTGATCAAAGGATTTGGTCCCGCAGTCACCGGGTTCACATGGAAAGAACGTTTCCTCTCGTTGCCGCCTGCATTGCCCATCGTGATTGTCGTCGTCACCATCATCTTCTTTGTCTACAACCCGTTCGGCGGCGATGCCTGGGGTACGCCAACCGAAGGCGGCGCGATTGGAGCATTTGTGGTGTTCCTGATGGCGCTGTATCGGGGCATGCGCTGGTCCGAACTCAAAGACGCGCTTTTGGAGACCGCCAAGCTGAGCGTCATGATTTTCACGATCATCTGGGGCGTTTTGGTTTACGTTCGTTTTCTTGGTTTCGCCGAGTTGCCAAGTGCATTCTCAGACTGGATCACATCGCTTGAGATGTCTCCGATGCTAATCCTGATCTGTATTCTTCTGGCATACGCTGTGCTGGGCATGTTCATGGATGCGATAGGTATGCTGCTGCTGACGTTGCCGGTAGTTTACCCCGCCGTCATGGCGTTGAACGGTGGTGAAGCCGTAAGTGCAGCCGAAAGTACCTTCGGTATGTCCGGACCTATGTGTGCCATCTGGTTTGGCATTCTGGTTGTCAAAATGGCTGAGTTTTGCCTGATCACCCCACCTATTGGGCTGAATTGCTTTGTCGTGGCCGGCGTTCGTGATGACCTAAGCGTTCAGGATGTTTTTAAAGGTGTAACGCCTTTCTTTCTGGCGGATGCTGCAACCATCGCGATGCTCGTTGCCTTCCCTGCTATCGTCCTATGGCTTCCTGCTCAGGTTTGAAACACATGGAATGGTTTTGGAGTGCGGTATGCCGGTGCAGCTAGGCTCAGGACACATAGCCAATAGATGACCAAAGCGGCGAGAGCGATTGCTGAGAGGAAGACTTTGGGGCACCTGTCGTACCGTGTCGCCACACAGCGCCAGTCCTTCAATCTGCCAAACATGATCTCGATACGATTGCGGCGTTTGTAGCGGCGCTTGTCGTATCGGACAACTGTTTTGCGCTGTTTGCGGCCTGGGATGCACGTGCGTAGGGGATTTTATGGATCGCTCGAACCGGAGCGCCTTGGCGTGACCTGCCCGATGATTTCGGCGAATGGCCAAGTGTATGTCACCGGTTCCGACGCTGGATGCTGGCTGGGTTGTGGGAGCAGATCATGGATGCCCTGAACGGGAGCATGCCCGTCTGGCGAGATGCCAGACGGCGTGTGTCCGACGTCAGCGGGAACAGACAGCTTCGCCGTCTGATCTACAGATCTGACCTGATTTTCGGAAGAGAAGTCAGATCGAATAAACGGTCTGCGGGAGTATCAAAACGGGGGCGTTGGGTCAGTTTATGACGCAAAGGTCAAATTCGTCAGACGTGCAACATTCACTGCCAGGCGACACATAATTTTGCCACTTCCACTCATCCAAGGCATTGATTTTAAACGAACGCGATTTTCTTTGACACACAAGTCTTGCCATTTGCGACTCAAAGGCCTTCCATCCCTTCAGAAGAACCAGGCAGGCATCTCTGACTTGCGAGCCAGAAAGCGACGACTTCGATCTCTTCTTTAGGTTCGCTTCAGTGCACTACATTCGGGGTGATCGACTGAAGAGGTAAAGTCGCTTCGAACGAAGTATTTAACGCTGATGGCCAGCTCAGCCATCTTTTGGGAAAGGAAGCATTCTGAATGATCTCAGCCATCGGCAAGGTAATATCCCAGCTTTCAGCTCTTGCTTCGACTTCGTTCCTGATCATAGTTTTTGCCAATAGAGCTTGGTCCGACTCTGTTGTGCCGCAAATCATGCTGACCGATAAACTTGTAGAAAGCATTGAAACCCTGCGCAGAACAGACACCGTTTTCGCGTCGGGCTACAAAGAGTTGCTGGCGGGTGCCGAGACCTATCTTCAAAGACCAACGATTGTAGACACGCTCAAAGCGCGCGACTCCACGTTGCAATCGGGATTTGTAGGGTTTGACCAAAAGCCGGTTGAGCGTCTAACGACCTTGGGCATGGCTTGGAGATTAACCCGTGACAAGCGATATGCTGAACGAACTAAACTGGAGCTTATGCAGCTGGCGGATTTGGAGACTTGGCATCCAGAGCACTTTCTGGGCTTAAGCAGAGTAACGTTGGCCGTTGCACTCGGCTACAGTTGGATCAGTGAAACACTTGATGAAGGCGAACACGCTGTCATCAGATCCGCACTCATCGACAAAGCGTTGAACGAGGCCTCTAAGATTTATGAGTTGGACAAGGCATACTTCGACAAGGGTTGGGTTGTGCCGCAACGTTGGATGCATCCGACACCGGTTCCAAGGTCTTTACCTGATGGCACCGCAACTGCAGATATCACCTGGCCAGTTGCGTCGTTTAACTGGAATATCATCTGCAATACCGGAATGATCGTTGCGGCACTTGCGATTTCTGACGCTGAGCCAGAGTTTGCGGACCAGATTGTCAATAATGCTCAGACCTCTCTCCGAAATGGATTTGCCATGTTTGCTCCGGATGGAGCCTGGTCAGAAGGCCCAATGTATGGTGCGTTGTCCGCGCGGGATGTGGCAATAGCGATTACATCTTTGGAATCCGTCCGTGGACATGATTTTAACTTGTCCAGAACGGACGGATTGGCGAATTTTGGCGACTATCTTACCCATGTAACGGCACCGAGCGGTATGTTATTCAACTACGGTGATAGCGACACAACCACTGATTTGGTCGCCTTGACTTGGCTTGCGTCACATTTCAACCGGCCTGATTACAACCGACGTACTCCGAATTCCAAACCCTCATCACACATTGCGCTGGACTTGATCTGGCGACAAGAATCCAAGGCGAGGCCCGTCGACGGGCGTCAAAACGCGTTTTGGTTCGGTGGGCTTGGGCTTGTGACAATGCGATCCGCATGGGACGATCCAACAGCAACTTTTATCGGCTTTAAGGCCGGGCCCCTGCGTAGCCACCACAACAACCTTGATGCAGGCACATTTGTTCTTGAGACAAATGGAGTGAGATGGGCAACCGACCTAGGGATTGGCAACTACCATCTGCCCGGATATTTCACGAACAAACGCTTTGATTATTATCGCACTGCCACGATTGGTCAGAACACGCTGGTTTTTGGGTCGGCAAACCAGAAAACGACAGGTCGCGCTCAGATCGAAGAGTTTGGACAGTTCCCTGATTTTACCTTTGCAATCGCGGACCTTTCAGAACCCTATGATCGGCCCATCGGTACCGTAAAGCGCGGCATCGCACTTATTGATGCAGAGACAGTTTTGATCCAAGACGAGATAGCAGGACACCACGCAGACCCGGTATCCTGGACCATGCATACCGAAGCAATGGTCGACATCAATGGGCAAACCGCGATTCTGCAGAAGGATGGGCAGGAACTACGGGCACATATTCTTTCACCGCCTGAAGCCGCGTTTTCCTTGCGTTCGGCAAATCCATGCGAAACGCCATACAACTCGGACTGTGCCGATCAGAACCCCAATGCCGGTGTTAGCAGATTGATGATCGATTTGCAGGCTCAAGACTCAGGCGCGTCGCAAACTATCGCAGTTCTGTTTGAGAACGCCTCGGGCAAAGCTGAAAATACGGTGATTCCATTGAGCGAATGGCGATTGAAAGCCACTTTGTCGGAAAATGACCGATAGAGGCAGATCCGCATTCCCGGCTCTCCATGTTTTTGGCGGTTGATTGGCGATTTCATATCGTTTTGCTTCAAATTGCTTATTGACCGCTTATGGTGGTTACAAGGCAGCCTAGGGTATATCGGCCATGACACAGTCACCGCATTTTTGGACCCGCAGGCGTCTATTGATAGCAGGAGGCATGCTGGGCGCGTGTGAAGTCCTCAAACCCACGGTGACGTATGCGTTCTCGCCCGAGGAACCTTTACTTATTGAGCCTGGTTGGAGGGAACCGATGTCAACTACCGCATTGACGGGTATGCTAAAGTCACCCGAGCCAGGCTTTATGCTAGCGATATGCGCGGCGCAGATTTAGACGGCTGGCCGGATGATATGAGCTACGCGACTCTCGTTTTGTCTTCACAGGCTCAGAAAACTTTCAAAGGTTTGGACCTGTCCGGGCTAGGTGACGAGATGCAACCGGATCGGGTTGTCACCGCTGATGATTTGGACAAGGCCGGACTGGTGGCAACCGGGTTCTTCAATACTGACCTGTTCTGTAAGCCCGGAACTGTACCGTTGTATTTGGGACAACCAATTGCGTTACTGATCTAAGACGACCTGGCAACCTTCCAGCGTGCTCAGCATTTTCTGGTAGGTAATGATGCCATTTTTGCATTGGGCGACGCACTGCCTCCTGCCGAAGAAACTCCATATGGTGCGTACCGCTTTACTCGCTTAGCGGGAGATAGCCCTTTTGGACCAGATGTATACTCACCCGTGCTGGATGGTTGGGTCGGTCCGCGCCGGTTTCGCGATACCGAAGCCCCGGTCTGGGCGAATGCCGACGCAACAGGTAACGCACCCGCACGGGCGAGTTTTTACGGCGACCAGATCAGAGCCGATCTTGCGGCGACCAAGATACTTGAAGCATATGATGACTGCAGGATCAGCCAGATTGAGCTCCGTGCATTTTTGTTAACTCGACAAGCACTTGGACAGCTTGAAGTCGATAGCTCCAGCGTCAATTTCTGGTTTGCTCGGGAATTCACGACGTTAATGCCTCTAGCCAAATTTTTGGTGGTGTTACGCGAGCCCCTAAGCTGGCTTGAGTCAGTTTTGGCGCATTTGCATCGAGACGCCACTGACGCAAGCATCCGGGGACTACCTTACCCTACCAGCTTCATGCGATTGGCCAGGGTCAGCAGTGTCTGCTACGATCCTTCAATGGTGCAAGATGCTGAAGTGTATAGAAAAGCATTGCCGGAACTCTCGCGTCAGCTGTTGCAATTCTGGATCAGTCATAACGAACGGATACTTGCTGTCGTGCCTCGAAACCGGCGCCTTGTATTGGGGACCGAGTATTTGTCAGTTTCCAACCACACGCTCAGCTCCTTCGCCGGAATCGAGCCGGGGATGCTAACTGCGAAAACCGGCCACCTACACAAGCGTCCTGATTCACCAAAGCTAAAGTACTCAGACTTGATTTCTAGCTCACTAGAACCACAGAAATCGCAGGCAATACTGATGTGGGCGAATATTCGAAAGCTTATCACTTTGGACAACTAAGATGGCTCTGTTGCAATCATTTGACAACGGTGACCTGTTTAAGCGATTGCAGAGCATTTAGGCGGCCAGTTCTGCGAATTGCCGAAACGGACGGAGACCGGGCGTGAACTGACCTTTGCGGATCATGTTCGCGATTTCGCTTCCGTCCAACGTTGCAGCCGCTGACGTTGTTGCCTGAGCTGACTGATTGCCCGGAGCCTCTTGAATAGTGATGATGATGGCTATAGCTGTGAATACTAATTGGTCCCGATTAAGTTGTCGTATGAAGAGGCCCGATACTTAGCCGAGCACGGACCAAGGTGAGCCGCACTTTTTTGGCAAAGCTGTGCCTTCTGAGACTGAATCGTCTTACCATCCGCGTTTCCTACGACTGTTTGTAGGTCCGCTTTGTGATGCCGTCCAAAGGGTGAATGCCCCCGCAGCGAACGACCGGTTTCCGCCCTCCGTACCGATTTCTATGTCGCTAAGCAGCATGTGCCGCAGTAGTTCCTGGAATGACCAAATCGGCAAACTTGGCCGAGAACCCACTATCAAATCCGCCGAATTTGGTGAAGGTTGCGTTCTTGCCCGACAAAAGTCGGTTTTCTAACCGGACAAGTTCCGATTCATACCGGACGACACAGCACAATGTGTGGAGTCCGGTCTGAAACCGAGTCTTTTCTATTTTCAACACACTGATAATACGACACTTTTCCGAAACTGTCCGTATAGAACCCCAACTTCATCCGGGTTAGATGCGAGTCTTATGGGCGTGAAGGCAAACAAAAGGCCGCAGGAAGCGGCCGGAAACAGCATAGAAATTTTGACTTTAGATTAGAGGCTTAGCAGTTCGGATGCCGGATATACCGGCAGGCCACCAGCATCTGGAGATGGATAAATCCCTACTTCATTGATGCGTTTCTGGAGATCGCTTTCCTCAATCTGCAACACACTCGCTGCACTGCGCACCGTTTGAAAACGCCCCAGAAACTGATCGAGAATTATGACGCTCACACTGTTCCGAATTCTCCGCCGGCAGCCGGATGGAGTTGGATAGCATGGCAGCAGGTTGAGTTTATTCAACTGTTTGAGTTCAGCGTATTCTAAGCCAAGCTGCCTGGTCAGATCATATGGTGTGATGTGTTCGCTGGTGAAGATGGGAAGCTTGGCAACAAGTGCAGACCTGAGAACACGAATGCCGGCAATGCCAACTTCGGTTTCATGTTGATACGAGCCAGCCAATTGGTCGGTCAGGATGAGCCGAATGACTTGCGGTGTGGTGCATCCGTAAGCAAAGCACGCTTGATGGATGCTGCAATAATCAGCGTTGTCAGCAGGGCTGTTGCCAGCAACATGCTCCTGAATCCGAGCCGAAAAGCCCTCAATACCTTCTCGCCGAAACCGCCGTTTCTTGTGGGCAGTGCTTCTGATCGGCCGAAGCAGACCGTCATTCACCAGCGCTTCAAACCCTTTTGTGCCAATGCCAAGAAGCTTAGCACCCTTGGTCGTATCCAGGCTTTTCACTAAGTCTTGGATGTGGGCCAAGCATTTTTGCATCTGAACCTTTAGGTTCTGTTGCTGAGGGTTTCCACCTTCGGGCAGTAATCCGTCACGTACCAGTGCCATCCTGATCCAGCTGTGGTGCCGATTTGCTGCCTTGGCAATCGCAACAATGTTGGCATCGACATATCGTTCAACACTGACCTCTTGCGAGATGCTGGTCAGACAAAAGTGGCTCTGATCGGCGCATAGCTGCCTCATCAACTCCCGAAAGAACGAACGTTCCTTTGGCTTGACGGACAGCAAAGCCCAGTTGTGCAGCCAGGTTTTGCTCAGCCGAAGACGATGCTTGCAGAGGGCCTTATCGACAGCCTCAAACACTGAGGACACACCTTGTTCAGTAATTGCAAAGCCAGCGTTGATCGCATTCCACTGCTGTTCACGAGTTTGATCATCTGGATGGCCGGCGCCCCATTTGACGAAATGCCCTAAACCGAGGCACCAACGCTCCACAACGTCGATCTGAACATCACCGATCCAATTGCACATTGGTTTATTACTTTCGATTTGGCAGATAGCGGCGCGCTCGAAGGGACTTTGACGCATGGGCTGCACATATCGTGGCAGCCGATCAAGCCAGCCGCGCTCGAAGCGGGCACGCATAATATGGTCATAGCAAGAGGTGTAGTCCGCATACGGCAACGGTATCAAAGCAACGTTGTGAATCGGACAGGTCTGTATTGGGCGAGGAAGCCAGTTTCGGCGGAGATGTAGCTGGGATTTGTCGGACGTTCCCGTCTCCAGCCAGCAAACCGGACAGATCGCAAGGTCTTGCTTGCGCAACGACCGCGTCAGGAACTGCTGACCGTGCAGGCGTGAGTAGGTTCGTGACAGCTGTTCTGGGCTGTTTTGCGTCAAGCTCGATCGCTCAGAAGCCGTAAGATCGGCCAAGCGATCAAGTTCGGTCTGACGGCCGGTGCAGACATTCGCCTTTGACAGTCCTGTCGCTGTACAGAATTCTTGTGTGGTGCTGGATGCGTTGTTGGCGGTGTTCCGGGCAAGTAGTGAGAATCCGGGTTCATCGGCTAGCGCCGATGTCTTTAATGGTAGAACTGTGATCATTTTTCTGCTCGTTGTTGGGCCGTCTTGTGCGACAGCTATTCTTGGGGTTTGATTTTTATGGTTTCGAAGTCGTCGTCGATAAACGGATTGAGTGCGGGAACGCAGTCTTCTTCTTGTCGGTAGCAGTCTTGGAAATGTGCGATGACAAGCTCATCTGCATCGCTCCGATATGCTTTTGATGCGGCACGCTGACACCAGACGCAGATTTCGCCAAAGGCATACATACCTGCGTGCATGAGACGTGCTGCGAAGTTCTGGGTCATGACGCTGGCACCCAAGGCGATACCAGTATTCTCAGCTACTATCTTCAATACCCGAATCGTCCGCGCGAGGTCTAACGCCGGATCAAAACTCGACATTCTGACCTTTCTGTAACGTCGATCCAACTGACCGTCTGATGCGAGGACATCGTCAAATTCGGGCATGCCAATCAGGATTGGAATGATCTGGCCAACGCGCGGCTTTACCAGCGATTTGAGAAAATCCTGCAGATCCTCTCGATCTTGTTTTCCCGTCGATCTGATGTGTTGGATTTCGTCGATCACCAAAATCTTGGTGTTAAGTTTAGCCATGTAATTGCGGCTCGAGCGCAGCATGGCTTCGGCGCTATCTTTCTGGCGGGCCGGCCAACCGAGCTCTTCTAACAGTGCCGCGCTGAGCGATTTCAATGTCGCTCTCGCTCCAAGGTCGAGTTTCAGAAATGGTCTTTCTGGGTCCCCTGCGTTGGTTTCGGCCATCCCGAGCGCCTCTAGTGCCTGCATAGTTCCCTCAGATTTTCCGGTTCCGGTCAGACCCAGAATGGCAATCCCGCGCGCCTCGAAACGTCGGCCGGATCTGGTTGCCATTACAAAGTCCTCGTACGTCTCTGTAATCCGCTCCCTGATCCGTTTGGCGTCGCGGCTGTCTATGAATATTGGACCGGCATTGGTCATAGTGGAAACATGATCAGACATCGTCGTTGTCCCCCTGCCACCAATCAGTGTCATAATCGAAACCACTATCCCCAGAGTCGGGTTTCGCTATCGGCGTGTCGTCTACATAAGACGGGGTGGCTTTCTCTGCGGCAACGTCTTGTTCGATGCCGGGTGCTGGCTCGCCTATTATGAAACCCAACCCGTCGTCAGCGCTCGGAAGCCCATCTAGTTGGTCAACAGTGTCATCGAAGATCGATAGGTGACCCAGCCCCTTGATCCGGGCCGTTTGGATGTAGAATCCGTTCCTGTTTCTTTCTCGTGTTTAGGTTGCGGTCAAGGCCTGCTGAGCGGAGCCGTTGCGTAGCTCAAG
>NZ_JBQFXH010000009.1:0-108889 GCF_056540745.1 Ruegeria sp. AM1 | reverse complement strand
CGCGCGTGTCGCGCCTGGTTGCGGCAGGCGATTTTCCACAGGAAAATCTGCCGAGAGCAACTCGGTAAGGAAACTAAAGAAGGCCGTCCCAAAGGGGCGGCCTTTTGTCTTTGAGTCAGGCGTCTCCGAGGCGAGCCTAAAGTGTTTGAACCGAGATAACTTATGGAAAGCTCGCCGCTGCTCAGGGGCTAAATCGGATTGAGATTTCTTAACCCAACGTCCACCTCACCCAAAGAGAGGAAATCCACATGTGACCTGAAACAAAAAAAGCGGGGCGTACACGGTGCGAAATGCTGACGTAAGCGGGAGAGTATCATGTTTGGTTTCGAATTCTTGAACTATGGAGCGCAAATCCTTCACAGCAAGGACCTGGATGATATGCGTGCCGCCATACTTAGTGATGACGATCAGGAAATCGACTGTGATATCAGTGATTTTTGCCGCGAGCGTAAGGGCTTCGACGTCAGGCTTTCTGAGCAGCCCAACAGAACCTGAGGTGTTAGCGCGCGCGCAAAACTACGGTCGTAAGCCAGCTTAGTCCTCGTCGCGAAGTTGGTTCTCCAGATCGGTTCTTAGCGCTGGAGCGAGTCGCTCCTTAAGCTCGTGCATTGCCAACAAACCCCTTGCCAAACCCCACCAACCCAACTAATACGCGCGAGTTCTCGACAAGAACATCAAGGCGGGGTGATTCCCGCCTTTTGGGTTCGAAGAGGGTTGGCGATGCGCGTCCGTCCTCCTCTCAACCTCAACGCCTGATAAAAGGCTGTTACTATGCAAAGCCAAAATATCCGTATTCGGCTGAAGGCATTTGACTATCGCGTTCTGGATGCCAGCACGCAAGAGATCGTCAACACTGCCAAGCGGACCGGCGCGAACGTGCGCGGCCCGATCCCGCTGCCGAACAAGATTGAGAAGTTCACGGTTCTCCGTGGCCCTCACGTTGACAAGAAATCCCGCGACCAGTTCGAGATCCGTACGCACAAGCGTCTGCTCGACATCGTTGATCCGACCCCCCAGACCGTTGACGCGCTGATGAAGCTCGACCTCGCTGCTGGTGTGGACGTCGAGATCAAGCTGCAGTCGTAATCGGAGGGTATGAGAATGCGCTCTGGTATTATCGCAAAAAAAGTTGGCATGACCCGCCTGTTCATGGAAGACGGCAAGCAGATTCCTGTGACCGTTCTTCACCTGGACAACCTGCAGGTCGTTGCACAGCGTACCGCTGACAAAGACGGCTATACCGCCGTTCAGCTGGGCGCCGGTGCTGCCAAGGCAAAACGCACCTCGAAAGCCATGCGCGGTCACTACGCCGCTGCAAAGGTTGAGCCCAAGCGTAAGCTGGCCGAGTTCCGCGTCTCCGAAGATGGCCTGATTGATGTGGGTGCCGAGATTTCGGCAGAACACTTCCTGGAAGGTCAGAAAGTTGACGTTTCAGGCACCTCGATTGGTAAAGGCTTTGCCGGTGCGATGAAGCGCTGGAACTTTGGTGGTCTGCGCGCCTCGCACGGTGTTTCGATCAGCCATCGTTCGCACGGTTCGACCGGTCAGTGTCAGGATCCGGGCAAGGTGTTCAAAGGCAAGAAGATGGCCGGTCACATGGGTGCTGCCCGTGTAACCACCCAGAATCTGGAAGTTGTCAAAACCGACGCCGACCGGAACCTGGTCTTCATCAAAGGCGCCGTTCCCGGACCGAAATCGGGCTGGGTCACCGTCAAGGATGCCGTGAAGAAGAAAGCACCGGAAGGCCTGCCTTTCCCGGCTGCTGTGAAATCGGTTGCAACTGAAGCACCTGCGGAAGAAGCTCCCGCGGAAGGTGGTGAAGCATGAAACTTGATGTAATCAAACTGGACGGCGGCAAAGCCGGCAACATCGAGCTGAACGCCGATCTGTTCGGTCTCGAGCCGCGCGCGGACATCCTGCACCGTGTGGTTCGTTGGCAGCGCAACAACGCGCAGGCCGGTACCCACAAGGTCAAGACCCGCTCGGAAACCAGCTACTCGACCAAGAAGATCTATCGCCAGAAGGGCACCGGTGGCGCACGCCATGGTGACCGTAACGCGCCGATCTTCCGCAAGGGTGGTATCTACAAGGGCCCGACCCCGCGTTCGCACGGCCACGACCTGCCGAAAAAGTTCCGCAAGCTTGGCCTGCGCCACGCTCTGTCGGCCAAAGCCAAAGCAGGTGAACTGGTTGTGATCGAGAACGCCGAAGCCGAAGGCAAGACCGCTGCTCTGGCCAAACAGGTTGCAAACCTGGGCTGGAAACGCGCTCTGGTCATCGACGGCGCGACCGTGAACGAAGGGTTCCTGAAAGCGTCGAAGAACATCGAAGGTCTGGATATCCTGCCGTCGATGGGCGCAAACGTCTATGACATCCTCAAGCGTGACACCCTGGTGCTCACCAAAGCGGCTGTCGAAGCACTGGAGGCTCGTCTGAAATGAGCGCGAAGGCAGAACATTACGACGTGATCCGCAAGCCGATCATCACTGAAAAGTCGACCATGGCGTCCGAGAACGGCGCGGTTGTCTTCGAAGTGGCGATCGACAGCAACAAGCCGCAGATCAAAGAGGCCGTTGAGGCGCTGTTTGGTGTGAAGGTCAAAGCGGTGAACACCACCGTGACCAAAGGCAAGGTCAAGCGGTTCCGCGGCCAGCTGGGCCGTCGGAAAGACGTCAAAAAAGCATATGTGACCCTGGAAGAGGGCAACACCATCGACGTGTCCACCGGTCTCTGATCGAACCCGTCTTTGGAGAGAGATAAAGGCCCCCGCGAGAGCGGGGGTTTTTTTGTGGGCTGAGATCAATTGCAGTGGTAGCAATCTAAGGCGGAATTTATGAGGAATTAGATGAGAAGAATTTATTGGATCAATGCTTTTACTTCGGCGGTTGTGGCGGCGATAGTATCGTTTCTCGCCTTTCTCACGTACGATCAAGTGACGAAATACGACATGCCTATTCAAGAGGTGCCAAAAGTGGCCGCTCAAGAGGAAGCGAGCGGGGACAAAGGCGTCTCCGAGGCTACGGGCGCCCAATCGGCCAGTGGAAACGAGATCGAAGGTGCTCAGGGTTTGACTGCGATCGCGGAATCAGATCGTCTTTTTGTGTTTTTGAAAGCGCTGATCTGGCCGTGCACATTATTGATAGGGCTATTCTTTGTTGCCTATAACCATCGCTTGGGTAAGGCGCTCGGGCTTACTACCAGGCTAATTCGAAAAATTAGTGCTGGTGGGGTTCAGATCGAAATAAACTCCGAAACGGTTCAATTGGTTCAAAGGCAGTTGAATGGAACCTTCCAAGAATTGGTCAATGGTTCTGCCGAGGAATATGAACGACTAGCCTTGGTGCAGGATGTCTATGGACATATGAAAAGTGCGGTAATCAATAACCAGCTCAAAGATATCGACAACGTACGTGCAACGGTGCATGTCGACGACGTCATTTTCTCAGAATACCTTTACCAGCTAGTAGACTATTATCCCAGTGGTGAGGGGGCGCACAGAAGAAATTCCCACCGATACGGAATAATAGGACGGACATGGCGTTCGGGGGTTTCACATGGCACGGGCAATTCGTTGGCTGGAGAAGGTTCGAGAGACGCTCTGGTTGAGAACTGGGGGATGACAGAGGAAGAAGCGCAAGGCCAAGTAGGTGAACGCCCGTCGAGTTTGAGCATAGTTATTCGTGACGGCAACGTTCCGGTTGGTATTCTGTTCGTCGATTCGACCAAGAAAAATGCTTTTGGTGATGATCACGAGGCGACTGTGACGGCGGAGGAAATCTCTAATTCTGATTCCGTAAAGAAGCTTGGAGAGGTGCTTGGAGCGGTTCTTGCGCCGATGCGCGCCTCCGCGCCAACTATAAGAATTAATGGATGAAGTAATGTCAGAACATGCATGTTTGTCGCATGACACCTACGAAAGCGTTGCGAAAGAGTACTACGATTCGACACTGCACCCAACTTGTGCTGCCTTGCGCGAATTGAGCCTTTCTTTGATTGGACGAAACCTTACTGGGTTGCCTTCAGGTGGCTTGTATCTTGAGGTCGGAGTTGGGGATTCCATTCTGGCGCCAATAGCAGATCAACAAGGTCTATTGCGTAGCACGATTTTACTCGATAGCTCCAAGACCATGCTCGAGTACTCCATCGGTTGGCGCGATAGAGGGGCCAAGCTTGTCAATGAAGATGTCGCTCAGACATCGCTGCCAGATAGCTCGGTATCGTTGGCGTTGTCTTCTTTGGGTGACCCGTACAATACACATGTTTTTTGGCAGGAAATGGCAAGAATACTCAAGCCCGATGGATGTGTAGTGTTCACTACACCGGCTTACCAATGGAGCTCAAAGTTTCGAAAGGGTACAGATCCATCTTTGGCGGAGTTCATCGTGAAGGGCGGTAGGTCGCTAGCCTTGCCTTCATTCGTTTGCCCCTTCGATGACCAACTCTCGCTTCTAGAAAGGGTGGGCCTTCGCTGTTCGGGATATGATGAAATTGGGATCGGCGCCTTGGGCCTGAACGTTCCACCAAAGCTGTCGTTCATGGGGCTAGATAAAGCAGCGGTTTCCTTATATCGGGTCGAAAAAGCAGATACTTGATCGGTGTGCTGACCCAGTAGCCGCCATGGAAATTGTTGTTTCCTAGCTATAGACACCCACCCCCAACCCTGTTACACGCTCCCAATCTTGCGGCCTCGGATTCGTTCCGGGGCCTCTGATATTTGTAACCGGGGACCTTCGGGGCCCTATACCCTTGGCACCTACGGGGGCCTATCACATAGCGGGGCAACGCCTCGCACTTGCTAAACGGAAGACAGAAAGCATGGCACTCAAGTCGTACAAGCCGACGACGCCGGGCCAGCGCGGGCTGGTGCTGATCGACCGTTCGGAGCTTTGGAAAGGACGTCCGGTCAAGTCTCTCACAGAGGGTTTGACCAAATCGGGCGGCCGGAACAACACCGGACGGATCACTTCACGCCGCCGCGGCGGTGGCGCAAAGCGTCTCTACCGGATCGTTGACTTCAAACGTAATAAATTTGATGTCGCGGCAACCGTCGAGCGGATCGAATATGACCCGAACCGGACCGCATTCATCGCACTGGTAAAATACGAAGACGGCGAGCAGGCATATATCCTGGCTCCGCAGCGTCTGGCTGTTGGTGACAAAGTCGTGGCATCCGCCAAGGCCGACATCAAGCCGGGCAACGCAATGCCGTTCTCGGGCATGCCCATTGGTACCATCGTCCACAACATCGAGATGAAGCCTGGCAAAGGCGGTCAAATCGCACGTGCCGCCGGTACTTACGCTCAGTTCGTTGGTCGTGATGGCGGCTACGCTCAGATCCGTCTGAGCTCGGGCGAGCTGCGCATGGTCCGTCAGGAATGCATGGCCACCGTTGGTGCCGTGTCCAACCCCGACAACTCGAACCAGAACCTCGGTAAAGCCGGTCGTATGCGCCACAAAGGCGTTCGTCCGTCGGTTCGTGGTGTTGCAATGAACCCGATCGATCACCCGCACGGTGGTGGTGAAGGTCGTACCTCGGGTGGCCGTACGCCGGTTACACCGTGGGGTAAGGACACCAAGGGTAAGCGTACCCGCAACAAGAACAAAGCGTCCCAGAAGCTGATCATCCGCTCGCGGCACGCCAAGAAGAAGGGACGTTAATCTATGTCTCGCTCTGTTTGGAAGGGTCCTTTCGTCGATGCTTACGTGCTGAAAAAAGCCGAAGCAGCGCGCGAGTCGGGCCGCAACGAAGTCATCAAAATCTGGTCGCGTCGTTCCACCATTCTGCCCCAGTTCGTGGGTCTGACTTTTGGTGTGTATAATGGCCAGAAACACATCCCCGTAAACGTCTCGGAAGACATGATCGGTCAGAAGTTCGGTGAATACTCGCCGACCCGCACCTATTATGGCCACGCCGCAGACAAAAAAGCGAAGCGGAAGTAAGTCATGGGCAAGGAAAAGAACCCCCGCCGCGTGGCTGAAAACGAAGCAATGGCGAAAACCCGCATGCTTCGCACCAGCCCGCAGAAACTGAACCTGGTTGCGCAGATGATCCGCGGCAAGAAAGTTGAGAAGGCTCTGACCGACCTGACTTTCTCGAACAAGCGTATCGCTCAGGACGTGAAGAAGTGCCTGCAGTCTGCAATCGCCAACGCCGAGAACAACCACAACCTGGACGTTGACGAGCTGATCGTTGCAGAAGCCTGGGTTGGCAAGAACCTGGTCATGAAGCGCGGTCGTCCGCGGGCTCGTGGCCGTTTTGGTGCGCTGAAGAAGCCGTTCTCGGAGATCACCATCAAGGTGCGTCAAGTTGAGGAGCAAGCCTAATGGGTCATAAAGTCAATCCGATCGGCATGCGCCTGCAGGTCAACCGCACCTGGGACAGTCGCTGGTACGCCGATACCAAGGACTACGGTGATCTTCTGCTGGAAGACCTCAAGATCCGTGAGTTCATTAACAAAGAGTGCAAGCAGGCCGGTGTTGCCCGTGTGATCATCGAACGTCCGCACAAGAAGTGCCGCGTGACGATCCACACAGCACGTCCTGGTGTCATCATCGGCAAGAAAGGTGCAGACATCGAAGTTCTGCGCAAAAAGCTTGCTCACATGACCGACAGCGAACTGCACCTGAACATCGTCGAAGTGCGCAAGCCCGAGCTTGATGCGCAGCTGGTTGCCGAGTCCATCGCTCAGCAGCTGGAGCGCCGCGTCTCGTTCCGCCGCGCGATGAAGCGGTCGGTTCAGAACGCCATGCGCATGGGCGCCCTGGGTATCCGGGTGAACGTCGCTGGCCGTCTGGGCGGCGCCGAAATCGCACGGACTGAGTGGTACCGCGAAGGCCGCGTGCCTCTGCACACTCTGCGTGCCGACATCGATTACGCACATGCCGAAGCGATGACCCCCTACGGGATCATCGGGATCAAGGTCTGGATCTTCAAAGGTGAGATCATGGAGCACGATCCGCAGGCACGTGACCGTAAAGCACAGGAACTCCAGGACGGCCCTGCACCTCGTGGTGCTGGTGGCGGTCGTCGCTAAGGAGGGAAAGATATGCTTCAACCAAAGCGTACTAAATTCCGCAAGATGCACAAAGGCCGGATCAAGGGTCTCGCCAAGGGCGGCTCTGATCTGAACTTTGGCACCTACGGCCTGAAAGCTCTTGAGCCTGAGCGTGTGACCGCACGCCAGATCGAAGCTGCACGTCGTGCCATGACGCGTCACATGAAGCGTCAGGGTCGTGTCTGGATCCGCATCTTCCCCGACACTCCGGTCACGGCTAAGCCGATCGAAGTTCGTATGGGTAAAGGTAAAGGTTCGGTCGATCGTTGGGCCTGCAAGGTCAAGCCTGGCCGCGTGATGTTCGAGATCGACGGCGTCAATGACGACATCGCCCGCGAGGCCCTGCGCCTGGCCGCGATGAAGCTGCCAATCAAGACCCGCGTCGTGGTTCGCGAAGACTGGTAAGCGTTTGGGGCTTAGGCCCTATCCGTGACAAGCTTGAACCCCGTCGGGACACCGGCGGGGTTTTTGAATAGTTGCTTGCTTTTTCGGCAGGTAGGGAATTCTGGTATTGGCGAGATCGAGGTCGCAGATCACAGTGCCAATCATGGGTCTAGTTCTCTATTTTGCAAAATACACTCTCCTATTTGTAACCTTGCCCGCGTTGGTCATTGCCTATCTCGGAGGCGGTAAGTGGGTGTTTCGCGCCAACCTGCTGTTGTGCGCTGGAACCGCAGCTTGGCTCATATGGTTCTTCAATTTCAGTGTCCAATGTTGCCCTACAGGAATGGAGGGTCTTGTTATTCCTATCGCGATTGGCTTTTTGTTTTGTGCGGCTGTGTGGAGTTATTGCTGCTACGCAAGCGTCGCCCTGCTAGCGCTTTTACCTCACCAAAGAAAACGCTAAGACGGCCTCATGCCACAGATTGAATCACTCTTCGTTACCCGCCTTTACCGCGCAGCCTTGTCCGAGTTTGATCCCAAGATCGACGCGGAGGAACTGGAAAGCTCCTGCTTCGTCATCGCCGAGGATGATGAGGCTGGGCAGGAATGGTGCGAAGAGAACGGCTATCCCGGCTATACCAGCTATGCCTCGCTTACCGATTTGCCCTGGCGGTTTCCGATCTTTGCTGATCTGGTCGCGGCGCTGGACCAGCACGTGGCGGCTTTTGCCAAAGATCTGGAGTTCGATCTGGGAGAGGGTGCGCTAAAGCTCGAAGACCTGTGGATCAACATCCTGCCCGAGGGTGGCATGCATTCCAGCCACCTGCACCCGCACAGCGTGATCTCGGGCACGACCTATGTGGCGATGCCGGAAGGGGCGAGTGCCTTGAAACTGGAAGACCCTCGCTCTGGTCGCATGATGGCCGCACCGACGCGGCTGAAAGGCGGGCGGCGGGATTTGCAGCCGTTCATCTATATGAAGCCGCAGGTGGGGGACGTTCTGCTGTGGGAAAGCTGGCTCCGCCACGAAGTGCCGATGAACATGGCCGAAGAAGAGCGGATCAGTGTCAGCTTTAACTACAAGTGGGATTAATCCCTGCATCAGAGACGCTGTTGACGCATTTGCCCCAGTATTTTGGGGAGGGATGCTGCTTGTCTTCCTTCTAATTCTTCGACGAAATGGCTGGAACTTCCGTGAGATCGTCTTAGTGGTTATCGGCCTACGAAGCTTGCGAGACCTTACGTCCACTGAAAAAGCTGTTTCGTTCACAACTGTCGGTGCAACCTTTTATGTAATGTTGAGAACGATTTACGCGTGCTTGGACTAGCTGGCTGTGCCAGCTTCATCAGTCAATTGATTGTCGACTGTCTCACTCGGATTGTATCTCGCTTTGCTGCGCCTTTGCATTCCGCCGCTTCTCGTCTTGCCAATCTTCGTACAGATCGGCACCCTCGCCAATCACATTAAAGAATGCGATGACTGCGATCGTCAGGCCCAGAGCGCCCAAATCACCCTTGTTTGCTATGAATAAGTGCCAAAAATACCAGACTAAGTAGACAATACTTATCACGTTTATGGCGACAAGAATTTCAAGCGTTGTCGGGAGTCCCATGATTTCAAGTATCGATGACAAACTCATAATCAAGCCTTCAAATCAAAATGCAGTTGCCGACGCTTATGGAATAATTGAGTGAAGGTGCCAGAGAGCAACCACAAGCTGAAGAATTCTTTTTTAGTCCTGCGTCAGGTTTGCAATAAAGTGGCGCAAAGCGCTGTGCCAAACTTTCCCTTGCCACCCACCCCCCAAACCCTTATACGGCGGCATCCTGCGGTCTCCCGGCGTTGTCGGGCGATTCGTATGTCTATCATTCATCCACCAGGTCAAAGGTGACCCGAGTACGGGGCCTTCTGGTGTTTTGAGCAAAGGAAAAAGGCGATGAACGCCCAAGAACTGCGTGACAAGACCCCGGACCAGCTCCGCGAGGAACTGGCCAACCTGAAGAAAGAAAGCTTTAACCTGCGCTTTCAACAGGCAACCGGTCAGCTGGAAAACACTGCCGGCATCAAAGCGGCCCGCCGCAATGCTGCCCGTGTCAAAACCATTCTGAACGAAAAGGCCGCTGCTGCGGCATCCGAGGAGTAATCAGATGCCCAAGCGTATCCTTTCCGGCACCGTAACCAGCGATGCAAATGAACAGACTGTAACCGTATCCGTCGAGCGCCGCTTTACGCATCCGGTTCTGAAGAAAACCATCCGTAAGTCCAAGAAGTACCGGGCTCACGATGAAAAGAACGCCTTCAAGGTCGGTGACACAGTCCGCATCATCGAATGCGCGCCGAAATCGAAGACGAAACGTTGGGAGGTTCTGGAGGCGTAAGCCCCCAGGACGTTTCATTTGTCGAAACCCTGGGGGATTTAACGAGACCAGCCCCCACAGGTCGGGAGAAACCACATGATCCAGATGCAGACCAATCTGGATGTCGCTGACAACTCCGGCGCACGCCGAGTTCAGTGCATCAAGGTCCTGGGTGGTTCCAAGCGTAAATACGCCTCCGTCGGCGACATCATTGTCGTCTCGGTGAAGGAAGCCATCCCGCGCGGCCGCGTAAAGAAAGGTGACGTCCGTAAGGCCGTCGTCGTACGCACCGCCAAAGAAGTCCGTCGCGAAGACGGCACCGCGATCCGTTTTGATCGCAACGCCGCCGTCATCCTGAACAACAACAACGAGCCTGTAGGTACACGTATCTTTGGCCCCGTTGTTCGTGAACTGCGCGGCAAGAACTTCATGAAAATCATCTCGCTGGCTCCGGAGGTGCTGTAATCATGGCTGCTAAACTCCGCAAAGGCGACAAGGTCGTCGTGCTG
The DNA here is from genome assembly GCF_056540745.1 of Ruegeria sp. AM1. Classification (NCBI taxonomy): domain Bacteria; kingdom Pseudomonadati; phylum Pseudomonadota; class Alphaproteobacteria; order Rhodobacterales; family Roseobacteraceae; genus Ruegeria; species Ruegeria sp. AM1. The sequence continues at coordinate 98,583 of NZ_JBQFXH010000009.1, read as the reverse complement.
GCCGGCAAGGACAAGGGCAAAGAGGGGACTATCACCTCGGTTGACCCCAAAGCCGGTAAAGCTGTTGTCGATGGCATCAACATCGCCATCCGCCACACCCGTCAGTCGCAAACCTCGCAAGGGGGTCGCCTGCCTCAGGCAAACCCGATCGAGCTGTCGAACCTGGCGCTGCTGGACAAAAACGGCAAAGCAACCCGCGTTGGCTTCCGCATGGAAGGCGACAAGAAGGTGCGTTTCGCCAAGACCACGGGGGACGTGATCGATGCTTGATACCGCAACCTACACCCCGCGTCTGAAAGCTCAGTACGCTGAAACCATCCGCGCCGCTCTTAAAGAAGAGTTTGGCTATAAGAACGACATGCAGCTGCCCAAGCTGGAAAAAATCGTTCTGAACATCGGGTGTGGTGCTGAGGCCGTCAAAGACTCGAAGAAAGCAAAAGCTGCCGTCGAGGATCTGACCGCGATTGCCGGTCAACAGGCCGTTGCAACCAAGGCGAAGAAGTCGATCGCGGGTTTCCGCGTCCGTGAAGACATGCCGCTGGGTGCGAAAGTGACCCTGCGCGGTGACCGGATGTACGAATTCCTGGATCGCCTGATCACCATCGCGATGCCGCGTATTCGTGACTTCCGCGGTGTGAAACCGTCTTTTGATGGTCGTGGTAACTTTGCCATGGGCATGAAAGAGCACATCGTGTTCCCGGAGATCGACTTCGACAAGGTCGACGAGGTCTGGGGCCTGGATATCGTAATCACCACCACAGCGAAAACCGACGCTGAAGGTAAGGCACTGTTGAAAGCGTTCAACATGCCCTTCAACGCCTAAGCGCCGGGAGGATTGAGACATGGCTAAAAAAGCAATGATCGAACGCGAGAAGAAGCGCGAACGCCTGGTGGCCAAATATGCCGCAAAGCGTGCCGAGCTGAAAGAAATCGCGAATGACGAGAGCAAGCCGATGGAAGAGCGTTTCAAAGCGCGTCTGAAACTGGCGAAACTGCCGCGCAACAGCTCGGCTACCCGTCTGCACAACCGTTGTCAGCTGACCGGTCGTCCCCACGCTTACTACCGTAAGCTGAAGGTCAGCCGTATCGCGCTGCGCGAGCTGGGTTCTGCTGGTCAGATCCCCGGCATGGTGAAATCGAGCTGGTAAGGGAGACATAGATATGAATGATCCTATCGGCGATATGCTCACCCGTATCCGCAACGCGCAAATGCGCGGCAAGTCCACGGTTTCCACCCCAGCTTCCAAGCTGCGCGGTTGGGTGCTGGACGTGCTGGCGGACGAAGGTTACATCCGTGGCTACGAAGCGACGACCGGTGAAAACGGTCATCCGGCCATCGAAATCAGCCTGAAATACTACGAAGGCACCCCTGTTATTCGCGAACTGAAGCGGGTCTCGAAGCCCGGTCGTCGCGTGTACATGGGCGTCAATGACATCCCGCAGGTCCGTCAGGGGCTGGGCGTGTCGATTGTCAGCACTCCGAAAGGTGTGATGTCGGACGCAAACGCTCGCTCCAACAATGTTGGCGGCGAAGTGCTCTGCACCGTCTTCTAAGGAGGTCTGCAATGTCTCGTATTGGTAAAAAACCGGTCGAGCTGCCCAGCGGCGTTTCCGCCTCTGTGTCGGGTCAGACCATCGAAGTGAAAGGTCCGAAAGGCACCCGCAGCTTCACCGCAACTGATGACGTAACGCTGTCGGTTGAAGACAACGTGGTCAAGATCGATCCCCGTGGCATGTCCAAGCGTGCGCGCCAGCAGTGGGGCATGAGCCGCACCATGGTCGCCAATCTTGTTGAAGGCGTAACAAACGGCTTCAAAAAAGAGCTGGAGATCCAGGGTGTTGGTTACCGGGCTCAGATGCAGGGCAACACCCTGAAGTTGAACCTGGGCTACAGCCACGATGTTGATTTCACTGCTCCGGAAGGTGTTACTATCACCGCGCCGAAGCAAACCGAGATCGTTGTGGAAGGTATCGACCAGCAGCAGGTGGGCGAAGTCGCGGCCAAAATCCGCGAATGGCGCCGTCCCGAGCCGTACAAAGGCAAGGGCATCCGCTATAAGGGCGAGTTCATCTTCCGCAAGGAAGGCAAGAAGAAGTAAGGACGCAAACAATGGCAAACAGCAAAAGAACCCTGTTTCTGAAGCGCCGCCTGCGCGTTCGGAACAAACTTCGCAAAGTCAACGCGGGCCGTGTACGCCTGTCGGTTCATCGTTCGAACAAGAACATCAGCGTTCAGCTGATCGACGACGTTCGTGGCGTGACCCTGGCTGCAGCCTCGACCCTGGAAAAAGATCTGGGTGTTGTTGGCAAGAACAACGTCGAAGCGGCCACAAAAGTGGGCGCGGCCATCGCCGAGCGTGCCAAGAAGGCAGGCGTCGAAGAGGCCTATTTCGATCGTGGTGGCTTCCTGTTCCACGGCAAGGTGAAGGCAGTTGCCGACGCCGCGCGTGAAGGTGGTCTGAAGATCTAAGACTTGCGGGCGGGTTTCGATCCGCCCCGATGATCCGGGGGCCTCGGCAGCAGTCGGGGCTCACTTGGATTGAACAAACGGCGCTGTTGGCGCCACATGAGAAAAGGGATGCCAAATGGCAGAACGTGAAAATCGCCGGGGCCGTGGTCGCGACCGCGACGAAGCTCCGGAATTCGCAGATCGTCTGGTTGCGATCAACCGTGTGTCGAAAACCGTAAAAGGTGGTAAGCGCTTTGGCTTCGCCGCTCTGGTGGTTGTCGGCGATCAGAAAGGCCGCGTCGGCTTTGGCAAAGGTAAAGCGAAAGAAGTACCTGAAGCCATCCGTAAGGCGACTGAACAAGCCAAGCGTCAGATGATCCGCGTGCAATTGCGCGAAGGTCGTACCCTGCACCACGACATCGAGGGCCGTCACGGCGCCGGTAAAGTGGTTATGCGCACCGCACCTGAAGGTACTGGTATCATCGCCGGTGGTCCGATGCGTGCTGTGTTCGAAATGCTGGGCGTTAAGGACGTTGTGTCCAAGTCGTTGGGCTCGCAGAACCCGTACAACATGATCCGTGCCACCATCGACGGCCTGCAGAAAGAGCAGAGCCCGCGTTCGGTTGCACAGCGTCGTGGCAAGAAGGTTGCCGACATCCTGCCCAAGCGGGACGAAGCGCCAGCTGCTGCTGAAGCATAAGGAGAGCGACCCATGGCAAAAACCATCGTCGTCAAGCAGATCGGTTCGCCGATCCGCCGCCCCGCCGAACAACGCGCAACCCTGATCGGTCTGGGCCTGAACAAGATGCATAAAACCCGTGAGCTGGAAGATACGCCTTCGGTTCGCGGCATGGTCAACAAGATCCCGCATCTTGTTGAGATCATCGAAGAGCGCGGCTAAGCATAGCTTTGCTAAAGAATTTAGAAACGCCCCCGACAGTCTCGGGGGCGTTTTTCTTATTGCGGGTTAGATGTTGCTCTGCGATGAGCTCAAAGCGCCAGATGCTGCACTTTGGGCGAATGGTTAAGATCCCCCTCAAAGCCGACATCGACCATGCTAAGACTGGCTACAAAGCGGCGAGAAACCCCTGACCCTTCTCAATGGGTGCCTGGGTCCTTCATACCAATCTTTATGTTCAGCGACGACCGTGCCCAAGGGGACTGAAGGCCTTCCGTTTCGCTGATCACATCCGTGCGTACCTGATCGAACATCTGGTCCAGAGACAAACCAGAAGTCCCGATTGCACGCGCAATCGCTGCCGTGTAGGGGCTGTTCGTTCCGGTCCCATCCAGGGCAACTTCGCCCGGACCTGTGGCATAAGCGATCAGGTTGTTCGTGCGTGCTGTCATACGCGCAAGCCCGTCACCTACATCCACGACCACGTCTGATTGGCTGCCGAATGGATTGTCGCGACAAGCATCCAAAATCATGACGCTAACAGCCTGTGGCGTGTGAATGCGATCCAGAATCCATTCCGCCGGGACGGCTTCTCCTGCAATGTCAGCTTCGGACTGAATGTTCACACTCAGCGGAAGAAGATAGTTAAAATCGTCACTGCGCACACCATGCCCAGCGAAATAAAAAACTGCCAGCGCCTCAGACCCCGCCGCACGTACCTTGCTGGCAAAGGTCTCAACTTCCTGCATCATCTCTACACGGTTCGCATCTGTAAGAGTCGTTACTGAAAAGCCGGCGACACGGAGTTCATCGCTCATCAAACGTGCGTCGTTCACAGGGTTGTCGAGCGATGGGACATTTGTGTATCCGGCATTCCCGATCACTAAGGCAAACCGTTCATGCGCCACTGCTGGTCCGACTAACAGTGCGGTGACGATGTAAAGTGTTGCAAAAATACGCGTCAATTGTATCTCCAAATATTCTTTAGCCAGCGATGCCGCCCGACCGCTCCGTTTAACCCCTTAACCGCTATCTGCCTTGGGTCTCTTGATTACAACGAGCAGAAAATCAAGGCTGGATGTTCAATGTCAATATGCAAGCGGCAGTTAAATCCTGCAAAGCTGTTGTCCCAGCTTGCGATCACGTCTGAGGCTCTCTGTGTTATTCATCAAACGCATACCCGCTAGACCAAAACGCGCGTTGTTAGCGATATCAAATGCGCCTATCTCACCCTTGTCCAAGACATGAACAAAGTAAGTGACATCGGGGAATACGCCCCGACATTCGAAAGGAATAGAGATATGGCACATACAGCAACACTGACACATGGCGGCTTTTCCCTGAGCGTGCGTATTGCAAAGCTGATCGAGCGCGTCAAAGAGAACCGGGCCCGGTCTGCCGAATACAATCGCACCTATCGCGAACTGCAAAGCCTGACTAATCGCGAGTTGGACGATATCGGCGTCCGTCGCTGCGACATCGCGGATATCGCGCGCGCGCACGCTTACTGCGCATAATCAGATCTGCAGACGACTGAACTGACCGAGAGGCGCCATCACGGCGCCTCTTTTGTGTTTTGGATGTCCTGCACGCCACAGCTGCCCTGAAATCACCGCAACGCCGTTGCGATGATGCCCAATTTGGGTGAAGTGCTTGGGTTAGATACGAGTGCAGTGCGGGAAGGATAAAAATGGCGCGGGAATATCAGATCGGCATGTTGTGGGTCGATGGACCGCTGAGCTTTCTGGAACAGCTTTGCATCAAGTCCTATTTGGACGCAGGTCAGCATGTCCGGCTTTATACCTATGGCACCGTGACGGGCATTCCAGATGGCGTGGAACAGCGCGACGCCCGAGAGGTCCTGCCGGATTCTGAGTTCGTTGTACATGAGCGCACCGGTAGCCCGGCGCCGCAATCGGATAAATTCCGCTATCGTATGCTGGCGCAGGAATCTGATCTGATCTGGGCAGATACCGATGCCTATTGTATCCGACCGTTCACCACTCCGACGGGCCACTATTATGCGTATCTGGAAGGCGAGGTGGCCATTGGTGTTTTGGGGCTGCCTCAGGACAGCGAGACCCTGGGAAAGCTGATTGAGTTCACCAACGATCCTTATAGGATCCCGCCATGGTTGCCACCCCGTCATCGTGAGCCACTTGAGGCTGCGATAGAGGCTGGCAATCCGATCAACGTTCCCGAGAAGCTGTGGGGGGTTTGGGGCCCAAAGGCGTTTGCCTGGGCGTTGAAACAAACTGGAGAGATCAAGCATACGCTGCCTGAGCACGTGTTTTATCCGCTGAACTACAGCCAGCGCCGCGCGTTAGCCCGCCCCCGCGCTGATCTTGATCGGTTTGTCAAAGAGGATACGGTTTCGATCCATCTGTATGGCCGCCGTATGCGCTCACTGATGCGCTATAAGTATGGAGGCGCCCCGGCGCCAGACAGCCTGATCGGGCTGTTGGTCGCCAAGCACGGTATCGTTCCAGAGGACGCGCCAATCGTTGATCCTTCGGCTGAGGGCTAGGGTGGGTGGTCCCGATCACATCAGTCTCTGACCGTCTCCTCAAGCAGGCTGATCAGTAAATCTGCCCCCGCCTGTTCACTCCTAGGGCCGTGATAAGCGGCCAGGGCCACGGGCGACAGCGATGGAAGATTCAGAGCGTCAGGGGCCACACAAAGCGGCGGCACAACGGTGACGCGCGGCATGACGGTCAGCGCCAGCCCAGCCTGAACAAAAGACCGGACACCGATTGGATGCGGGCTCAGATGCGTGACGTGACCGCGTCGGCCGGCCTCGTCCAGCGCGCTGAGCGCATAACGCCGCAGATCGCGCCCGTCGGTGAGAAATGCAAGCGGCACTGTAGCGTCATCCGCAATTCGGAACTGTTTTGAACAGACCCACACAAGCTGCTGCGAATGCACAAACCCGCGTGTGGCATGGCGCCCCTGATCCAGCATGAACGCGACATCAATCTCGCCAACGTCGAGACGCGTCAACAGGCGGTCGCTGCGGTCACATTGAATCTGTATTTGTACATCAGACCGTTGTGCCGAAAATGCGTGCAACACCTCGCTGACGACGGACACGGCCAGCGTCACCGTGGTTCCCAGCCGCAGTATCTGACGTGAATGGGCGGTGCGCACCGTCTCGAAGGCTTCTTCCGACAGGGCAAGAATGCGCCGTGCGTAGACCAGGAACGCTTCCCCCTCGGGTGTCAGGCGCATGACCTGACCGCGTCCGCGCGACAGAAGCGGCTGACCCAGTGCGTCCTCCAGTTTGTTCATTTGGGCACTGATCGCGGACTGAACGGTATTGCGCTTGTGCGCGACGGTTGTGAAGTTCAGTTCTTCGGCAACCAGCACAAAGGTGTTGAGCGTGTTGAAATCCATATGAAGCATAATTTCAGATTTATAAGGCCAAATAAAAGCATTTCAAAGATTTATGGTCAGCGCCTAGGAAGTTCCAAAACTATCATGGGCGCAGTTATGGACCTTACACTTTCCTTCTATCTTGTTGCTGCACTGTCGATTGTGATCACCGGGCTGTCCAAAAGCGCCTTTGGTGGCGGGTTGGGCGTGATGTCTGTTCCGTTGATGTCCCTGTTTGCGGCACCTCAATTTGCGGCGGCGGTGATGATGCCGATCCTGCTGGCGATGGATGTCCTGATCGTCTGGCGCTATCGCAAAAGCTGGAGCCTGCGAATTGTGCTGTGTCTGCTGCCTGCCGCTCTGGTTGGATTGAGTATCGGGATGGCGACGTTCCATCGGATGAATGCCGATGTTGTCCGTCTGATTGTCGGGTGCCTCGCCTTGTTCTTTGTCGCGCAGTTCCTCTGTCAGAGAAGACGACAGTCAGACACGCATACGACACCCAGACCGGTTGTCTGGGTGCTGGGTCTTGTCTCGGGTTTCGCCAGCTTTGTTGCTCATGCGGGCGGGCCACCGGTCAAGGGATACCTGTTGCAGCAGCGGCTTGAGAAAAGCTGGTTTGTGGGCACCAATACCATCTTCTTTTTCTTGCTGAACGCGGTGAAAACCGTTGCCTACGGTGCCGGTGGGACCCTTTCGGGCAAAAGTTTGATGACCAGCCTGTACCTGTCTCCGCTGCTGTTCGTCGGCGTGCTGGTTGGGGGCTGGCTGCACGGCTACGTGCGTCAGGAGGTGTTTTCGGGGGTCGTATATGGCTTCCTGTCGCTAACTGCGATCAAGCTGCTTATGGACAGCCTTCCAAAGGTGCTTTGACGTGTTGGGCAGTAGCGTATCCCGTGATAGAAGGATGGCCCGGCCCGAAAGCACTGGGAAACAAACCTTGCAACCGGTCACGCGACGCTGTATCGGGCTCCGGTGGCATTGCGCCCACGAGAATCAAAACCAAGAAATGCCGTGGTTGGCCCATCACGCTTCGGGGGTCACATCCGGCTAAGGAGAAGCGATATGAAACTGCACGAATTGCGCGACAATCCTGGCGCCGCACCGAAACGCACCCGCGTTGGCCGTGGCCCGGGTTCCGGCAAAGGTAAGACCGGTGGCCGTGGTATCAAAGGTCAGAAATCCCGTTCGGGTGTGGCCATCAATGGCTATGAAGGCGGTCAGATGCCGCTGTACCAGCGCCTGCCCAAGCGTGGCTTTAACAAGCCGAACCGCAAGGAATTCGCCGTTATCAACCTGGGCCTGATCCAGAAATTCGTCGACGCCGGCAAGCTGGACGCCAAGGCCGCGATCACTGAAGACACACTGGTTGCGTCCGGTCTGGTCCGCCGCAAGCTGGATGGTATCCGCGTTCTGGCCAAGGGCGAAATCAGCGCAAAAGTGAACTTGGAAGTAACCGGTGCTTCGAAAGCTGCTGTTGAGGCAGTCGAAAAAGCGGGCGGTTCACTGAAAGTCACAAAAGCTGCTGCGGCAGAGTAAGCGCTTGTGAGCGGGCCAAGACCCGCTTACATAGACTTCAGAGTTTTCCTAGACGCCGCCCGAGCCGGAAAACGGTTCTGGGCGGTGTTTTCATAAGAGAGACCGATTTATGGTATCAGCAGCAGAACAAATGGCAGCCAACACAAGCTGGGCTGCTTTGGGCAAAGCCACCGATCTGCGCAACCGCATCCTGTTCACGCTGGCTTTGCTGATCGTCTATCGTCTGGGCACCTTTATTCCGGTTCCGGGCATCGACGGGCAGGCCCTGCGTGAGTTCATGGAACAGGCGGGGCAGGGCATCGGCGGCATGGTTTCGATGTTCACCGGCGGGGCGCTGGGGCGGATGGGTATCTTTGCCCTCGGCATCATGCCTTACATCTCGGCCTCGATCATCGTGCAGCTGCTGACATCTATGGTTCCCGCACTTGAGCAACTCAAGAAAGAGGGTGAGCAAGGGCGCAAGAAGATCAACCAATACACCCGTTTCGGTACCGTGGCCTTGGCCACCGTTCAGGCGTATGGTCTGGCGGTTTCACTGGAATCGGGGGATTTGGCCACCGATCCCGGTCTCTATTTCCGCATGTCCACCATGATCACACTGGTTGGCGGCACCATGTTCCTGATGTGGCTGGGTGAGCAGATCACTGCGCGCGGCATCGGCAACGGTATCTCTTTGATCATTTTTGTGGGCATCATCGCTGAAGTTCCGGCCGCTCTGGCGCAGTTCTTCGCCTCAGGTCGTTCGGGTGCAATCAGCCCTGCGGTGATTATCGGTGTCATTCTTATGGTCATCGCCGTGATCACATTTGTGGTCTTCATGGAACGTGCGCTGCGCAAGATCCACATCCAGTACCCGCGCCGTAATGTGGGTATGAAGGTTTACGAAGGCGGCTCCAGCCACCTGCCGGTGAAGGTCAACCCCGCGGGGGTTATTCCGGCGATCTTTGCTAGCTCGCTTCTGCTGCTGCCGGTTACGATCTCGACCTTCTCGTCAGGGGCCACCAACGGTCCGGTGATGTCGTGGCTGCTGGCCAACTTTGGCCCCGGTCAGCCGCTGTACCTGCTTTTCTTTGCCTCGATGATCGTGTTCTTCGCGTATTTCTACACGTTTAATGTGTCGTTCAAGCCGGACGACGTGGCGGACAACCTGAAAAAACAGAACGGTTTTGTGCCCGGCATCCGTCCCGGCAAGAAAACCGCCGAATATCTGGAATACGTGGTCAACCGCGTGCTGGTTCTGGGCTCGGCTTATCTGGCGGCTGTCTGTCTGTTGCCTGAAATCCTGCGTGGTCAGTTTGCCATTCCGTTCTATTTCGGCGGCACCTCGGTCCTGATTATCGTCTCGGTCACCATGGATACGATCCAGCAGGTCCAGAGCCATCTGCTGGCGCATCAGTACGAAGGGTTGATTGAAAAGTCCCAACTGCGCGGCAAAGGTAAGAAACGCGGCAGAAAGGGAGCTGCTCGTCGATGAATATTATTCTGCTTGGCCCCCCGGGGGCTGGTAAGGGGACGCAGGCGCGCCACCTAGTAGAGACGCGCGGCATGGTTCAGCTGAGCACCGGCGATATGTTGCGTGAGGCCAAGGACAGCGGCACCGAAATGGGCAACCGCGTGGCCGAAGTGATGGCGAAGGGTGAGTTGGTGACCGATGAGATCGTCATCGGCCTAATCCGCGAAAAGCTGGAACAGGGCGCCAAGGGCGGCTTTATATTTGACGGTTTCCCGCGCACGCTGGCACAGGCGGATGCTTTGGGCGAATTGCTGAACAGCACCGGCGAAAAGCTGGATGCGGTCATCGCGATGGAAGTCAATGACGAGGCTCTGGTCGCGCGGATCACGGCGCGGTCGACCTGTGGTGGCTGCGGCGAGGTGTATAACGACATCACCAAGCCGATCCCTGCAGACGGTAAATGCACCAACTGTGGCAAAGAGAATGACTTCAAACGCCGCGCGGACGATAATGAGGAAAGCCTCAAAACCCGTCTGATGGAGTATTACAAAAAGACCTCGATGCTGATCGGGTATTACCACGCCAAGGGCAACCTGTCCTGGGTCGATGGTCTGGGCGAAATCGCTCAGGTTCAGGGTGAGATTGCGGCCGTGCTGGACGGAGGCGACATCATCGGAAACGGCTGATCGCGTTAAAGGGTTGACCCGGGCGAAAAAAGCCCATATCGACCCCCATCCCTATGGGAATCGCAAATGCGCGCAGGATTCGTTTTGGGCGCATTAACCACCTCAGACAAATGCTGGACCCTCTGGCCTCACTGCCACGGTCAAGCGTTGTGAAAAAAGGTTCTGGAGCTACGGAACCGCAACGAAAAGGAAAGTGACACGTGGCACGTATTGCCGGCGTAAACATCCCCACTGCAAAGCGGGTACCTATCGCCCTTACATATATCACCGGAATCGGAAACACCTCGGCCAAAGCGATCTGCGAAGCCGTAGGCATCGAAGCGACCCGTCGCGTCAACGAACTGTCCGACGCCGAAGTTCTGAAAATCCGCGAATATATCGACGAAAACTTCACCGTTGAAGGTGACCTGCGTCGTGAAGTTCAGATGAACGTCAAGCGCCTGATGGACCTGGGCTGCTACCGCGGTCTGCGTCACCGCCGCAACCTGCCGGTTCGCGGTCAGCGTACCCACACCAATGCTCGTACCCGCAAAGGCCCCGCAAAGGCCATTGCCGGTAAGAAGAAATAAGGGAGGGTCTGACTGATGGCACGTGACAAGACTCGCGTTAAGCGCAAAGAGCGTAAGAACATCGCATCGGGCGTTGCCCATGTGAACTCGACCTTCAACAACACGAAGATCCTGATCTCGGACGTACAAGGCAACGCCATCTCGTGGTCGTCTGCCGGTACTATGGGCTTTAAAGGGTCGCGGAAATCTACACCCTACGCCGCTCAGATGGCTGCAGAAGATGCAGGCAAGAAGGCGCAGGAACATGGCGTCAAGACGCTGGAAGTCGAAGTTCAGGGCCCCGGTTCGGGTCGTGAATCGGCTCTGCGCGCGTTGGCTGCCGTGGGCTTCAACATCACGTCGATCCGCGACGTGACTCCGATCGCTCACAACGGCTGTCGCCCGCCGAAGCGTCGCCGCGTCTAAGCGATTTTGAATTTGGCTGGGGCTGTGTTTTTTGCACGGCCCCAGCACGTCATTTTGAACCTCGGGCGTCTGCACCTTGTTGGTCATGGGGCGCGGACAGGAATGGAGGGATTACATGATCCATAAGAATTGGGCAGAATTGATCAAGCCGACCCAACTGGAAGGTAAGCCGGGCAACGATCCCGCGCGTCAGGCGACCTTGGTTGCCGAGCCGCTGGAGCGTGGTTTTGGTCTGACCCTGGGCAACGCGCTGCGCCGCGTTCTGATGAGCAGCCTGCAAGGCGCGGCCATCACCAGCGTTCAGATCGACAACGTGCTGCACGAGTTCTCGAGCGTCGCAGGCGTTCGCGAGGACGTCACCGACATCATCCTGAACCTCAAGGGCGTGTCGCTGCGCATGGAAGTCGAAGGCCCCAAGCGCCTGTCGATCAATGCCAAAGGCCCTGCCGTTGTCACCGCGGGTGACATCAGCGAAAGCGCGGGCATCGAGGTTCTGAACCGCGATCACGTCATCTGCCACCTGGATGATGGCGCGGACCTGTTCATGGAACTGACCGTCAACACCGGCAAGGGTTATGTCTCGGCTGAGAAGAACAAGCCTGAAGATGCACCCATCGGCCTGATCCCGATCGACGCGATCTATTCGCCGGTCAAAAAGGTCGCCTATGACGTTCAGCCAACCCGTGAAGGTCAGGTTCTGGATTATGACAAATTGACTCTGAAGATCGAAACCGACGGTTCGATCACGCCGGAAGACGCGCTGGCCTTTGCCGCACGCATCTTGCAGGATCAGCTGTCGATCTTCGTCAACTTCGACGAGCCCGAAGCGGCTGGCCGTCAGGACGAAGACGATGGTCTGGAGTTCAACCCGCTGCTGCTGAAGAAAGTGGACGAACTGGAACTGTCGGTCCGTTCGGCCAACTGCCTGAAGAACGACAACATCGTTTACATTGGCGATCTGATCCAGAAGACCGAAGCCGAGATGCTGCGCACCCCGAACTTTGGCCGCAAGTCGCTGAACGAGATCAAGGAAGTGCTGTCCGGCATGGGGCTGCACCTTGGCATGGATGTCGAGGACTGGCCGCCCGACAACATCGAAGATCTGGCGAAGAAATTCGAAGACGCGTTCTAAGCGTTTAATATGATCAAAGATCACAAGAGAAGAGCCGGGCATGTCCCGGCTCTTTTTCGTTTCGGTTGAGATTTCTTTATTTCACGAAATCATGAAATAATCTTGCGCCTCCCCTGAACTCTGGGGTAACCGCTGCATTGAAAATCCAAAACAGACGAGCGATCTGATGACAGATTCCGAGACCCTGCCAAACCTGAACGAAGCGCGGTTCCGTTTGCCGGATCGTGAGGCGCTGTCCGCGCCGCTGCGTTCAACCCGTGCGCCGCGCATTCTGCTGTTGCACGGGTCGCTCAGAAAACGGTCGTTCTCGCGCCTTGCCAACGAAGAAGCGGCCCGTATCCTGCGCCGTCTGGGCTGTGAAACGCGGGTGTTTGATCCGTCGGGCCTGCCGCTGCCGGATGGCGCCGAGCCCGATCATCCCAAAGTGCAGGAACTGCGCGAGCTGGTGACCTGGTCCGAGGGGATGGTTTGGTGTTCGCCCGAACGGCACGGTTCGATGACCGGGATCATGAAGGCACAGATTGACTGGATCCCCTTGTCCATTGGGGCAATCCGGCCCACGCAAGGCAAGACGCTTGCTGTGATGCAGGTCAGCGGCGGATCGCAAAGCTTTAATGCGGTCAACCAGATGCGCATTCTTGGCCGATGGATGCGATGTCTGACGATCCCGAACCAAAGCTCTATCGCACGGGCCTTTACAGAGTTTGACGAAGATGACCGGATGAAGCCGTCGGCTTTTTACAACCGGATGGTGGATGTCATGGAGGAACTGGTCAAATTCACCCTGTTAACGCGGGATCTGAAAGACTATATGACTGATCGCTATAGCGAACGGGTGGAAAGCCCTGAACAGCAGTCTGCACGAGTCAACCAGCGCGCGATCTGAGCGCGTATAAGACCTGAATTTCAGGCTTGCCGAACTGAAAAGATTCGCGTAATGGACGGCATCCGGTCGCGGGCTTCCGTGATCGACCCAGACGGGGCCTTCGGGCCCTTTCGCATTTCGGGCAAACCCGCCCCAAGGAGAGCTTCTGACGCGCATCGGAGGCCGGACAAAGCAAAACGTGAAAGAAGGAATTGAAATATGCGTCACGCACGTGGTTATCGCCGCCTGAACCGTACTCATGAGCACCGCAAGGCTCTGTTTGCAAACATGGCTGGCTCGCTCATTGAACATGAGCAAATCAAGACAACTCTGCCCAAGGCAAAAGAACTGCGCCCGATCGTTGAAAAACTGATTACTCTGGGCAAGCGCGGCGACCTGCACGCCCGCCGTCAGGCCGCATCGCAGCTGAAAGAAGACAAAGACGTTGCCAAGCTGTTCGAAGTTCTGGGTCCCCGCTATGCCGAGCGTCAGGGCGGTTACGTCCGCATCCTGAAAGCTGGTTTCCGCTATGGCGACATGGCCCCGATGGCGATCATCGAATTCGTTGATCGTGACGTCGACGCCAAAGGCGCGTCCGACAAGGCGCGCGTTGCTGCCGAAGAAGTTGCGGCAGACGAAGAATAACATCGCTTTCGATCTGATTGCGGACCTCCGTACGGGAAACCGTGCGGAGGTTTTCTTTTTTCCGCCCGCTGCACAGTGCCGATCTCGCATCTGCAGGTCGCAAGGCGCGGGCTGCTGGGGCGGTGTGGCATCCATGATCCCCTCTTGCATTCGCAGTTCTGGCTTCGCATACCTTCGGCTAGGTCAGAAAAGGGTGCCACATGATCCGTCCCATACTTGCCGCATGTCTCTTGATGTCGATGTCGGCCACATCGGCCTTGGCTGAAACAAGAACACCGCGAACCCAATCCGAGATCAGCCTCGGCTTCGCACCGGTGGTCAAGCAAGCTTCTCCGGCGGTAGTCAATATCTATGCCAAGATTGTCCGGCAGGGACGGGTCAATCCGTTGTTCTCTGATCCCTTCTTTCGGGATTTCTTTGGCAACAGCTTTGATGCACCCCAGCCGCGTGTGCAGAATTCATTGGGCTCGGGCGTCATTCTCACCCATGACGGGTATGTCGTGTCCAATTACCACGTGGTGGGCATGGCAACCGAGATACGCGTTGTCACAACCGATCGCCGCGAGTTTTCGGCTGAAGTGGTGCTGGGCGACGAGGAAAGCGACATCGCAATCCTGCGATTGGACGAGGCAGAAGGCCTGCCGTCGCTGCAACTGCGGAACTCGGATCATGTCGAGGTCGGGGAACTGGCGCTGGCCATCGGCAACCCGTTTGGGGTGGGGCAGACGGTCTCGTCGGGCATCATTTCGGGGCTTGCGCGTACCGGCACGGCGACTGGCAATGCGCGCGGCTATTTCATTCAGACAGATGCGCCGATCAACCCCGGCAACTCGGGCGGGGCATTGATCGATGTGAATGGCGACCTGATCGGGATCAACACCTCGATCCTGACGCGGTCTGGCGGATCGAACGGCATTGGTTTTGCGATCCCGGCCAATCTGGTGGCCGAGTTCCTGCGTCAGGCGCAGGCCGGGAACGACAGTTTCGTCAGCCCGTGGGCAGGGATGGCCGGGCAGCATATGAGCGCCGATATTGCCGAGTCTCTGGGGCTGGTGTTGCCCCTGGGGGTGGTGGTGTCGGATCTGCATCCGCTTAGCCCCCTTGCCGCTGCGGGGCTCAGGGTTGGGGACGTCGTTACCCATGTTGATGGGCAAGAGGTGAACTCGCCGGCTGAGATGAAATTCCGGATGTCAATTGCAGGTGTCGGCGGGCAGTCTCGCCTTTCGCTTTTACGCGGAGAGGACCGGCCGGAAATCGAAGTCGCGTTGATCGCAGCGCCGGAAACCCCGGCGGCTGAGGAAACGACCTTGGACGACACCACCGTCATGCCCGGGTTGACAGTTGCCCGGGTCAATCCGGCTCTGATCGCGCGGATGGGGTTGGTGCTGTCACAGACCGGCGTTGTGGTGCTTGATCCTGGCCCCTATAGCGGCCGTGCCGGGTTGCGGGCCGGAGATGTTCTGCGGACGATTAATGACACCGTGCTGGAACACCCGAACGACGTCGTAGACGCGTTGACCGATCCGGGACGTCGCTTGCAAATTGAAGTGTTGCGGGGCGGCAGATCCGTCTCGCTGCGTTTCAGGCTGTGATGGTATGAGCGATCTGTTCGATACAGGCGCCGCCGAGCCTGCGAGTGAGGCCCGCCGCCCTTTGGCGGATCGGTTGCGCCCGCAAACACTGGCGGATGTCATCGGGCAAGAACAGGTTCTCGGGGCCGAGGCTCCACTGGGTGTTATGCTGGCGTCGGGCAGCCTGTCGAGCCTGATATTCTGGGGGCCGCCGGGCGTTGGCAAGACAACGATTGCACGCCTTCTAGCTAGTGAAACCGATCTGCATTTTGTTCAGATCAGCGCCATTTTTACGGGCGTGCCCGATTTGAAGAAAGTGTTCGAGGCGGCAAAACTGCGTCGACAGAACGGTAAGGGCACGTTGCTTTTTGTAGACGAAATTCATCGTTTCAACAAAGCACAGCAGGATGGGTTCCTGCCTCATATGGAAGACGGTACCATCCTGTTGGTCGGTGCGACCACCGAGAACCCGTCGTTTGAACTAAACGCAGCGGTTCTGAGCCGTTCGCAGGTTCTGGTTCTGGAACGCTTGAGCCTCGGTGATCTTGAGCGGCTGACCCAGCGCGCGGAAAAAGAGTTGGCGCGCGCCCTGCCGTTGGCGCCGGCCGCACGTGATGCGTTGCATGAGATGGCTGACGGGGACGGGCGCGCATTGCTGAACCTGATCGAACAGGTTGCTGCCTGGAAGACGGACGCGCCCCTTGATCCCGATGCGCTGTCGACCCGTTTGATGCGGCGTGCCGCGAAATACGATAAATCCGGCGAAGAGCATTATAATTTGATTTCCGCGCTGCATAAATCTGTGCGGGGATCAGACCCGGACGCGGCGCTCTACTGGTTCGCGCGCATGCTGACCGGCGGAGAAGATCCGCGTTTTCTTGCGCGCCGTATCACCCGCATGGCAGTTGAAGACATCGGGCTTGCGGATCCACAAGCGCAGGCCGTTTGTCTGCAGTCCTGGGAGACATATGAGCGGCTGGGATCACCCGAGGGAGAGCTGGCCCTCGCGCAGGCCCTTGTCTATCTTGCGCTGGCCCCAAAATCGAACGGTGCTTATGTCGGTTACAAGGCTGCAATGAAACTGGCAAAGCAATCCGGCAGCGAACCGCCACCCAAGCATATTCTGAATGCGCCAACCTCCTTGATGAAAGATCAGGGTTATGGCGCGGGTTATGCCTATGATCATGATGCCGAGGATGGGTTTTCCGGGCAGAACTATTTTCCGGAAACCATGAAGCGCCCAGTTTTGTATCAGCCTGTCGAGCGCGGGTTTGAGCGTGAGCTGAAGAAACGGCTGGACTATTTTGCCAAGTTGAGAACACAGCGAAACGCTTAGCCCGGGTTGCTGCACCCGGCATGTCTTGACTCTTGTGATCTGGCACGCGACAGACGCGCATGTTTTCAAACGTGCAATCGGATATGAAAGCCCGGCGGGATCGCCGTGCGGGGCGAGGGATAGTGGCATGAGCGGTGTCCAGATGATCACTGTTGCTGATGGGGACGGCGACCAGCGGCTGGACCGTTGGCTGCGCCGCCTGTTTCCGCATGTCGCACAGGGCCGCATCGAAAAGATGTGCCGCAAAGGTGAGCTGAGAGTGGACGGCGGCCGTGTCAAAGCATCCACCCGGCTGGAGGTCGGACAAACGGTGCGCGTTCCGCCTTTGCCGGATGTCGATCACAAACCGGCTGAAGTCACGCATCGGATTTCGGACAACGACGCGAAGATGATCCAGTCTTGTGTGATCTATCGCGACGATCACATTCTGGCGCTGAACAAGCCCAGCGGTCTTCCGGTTCAGGGCGGCAGCGGCCAGACCCGCCATGTTGACAGCTTGTCGGCGGCCCTGCGTTTTGGAAATGAGGAAAATCCGCGCCTGGTCCATCGGTTGGACAAAGATACATCGGGCGTTCTGCTCATGGCCCGCACCCGCGAGGCTGCCAAAGGGCTGACCGCAGCGTTCCGCCATCGCAACACGCGCAAAATCTACTGGGCGCTCGTCGCCGGTGTTCCGACGCCATATCTCGGGGAGATCAAGACCGGTCTGGTCAAGGCGCCGGGCCACGGCAGGCAGGGTGAGGGCGAAAAGATGATCGCCGTTCATCTGGATGAGGTTGACGCCACCGCAGGTGCAAAGCGCGCGCATACCCTTTATGCCACGCTCTATCGGGTTGCCGGTCGCGCGTCCTGGGTGGCGATGGAGCCGATTACCGGGCGGACGCATCAGTTGCGCGCGCATATGGCGGCGATTGGTCATCCCATCATCGGTGATGGCAAATATGGCGGTTCAGGTCAGGAGAACCTGGGCGACGGCTGGGGTGCGCAGCTGGGCGGTATCATTAGTAAGAAACTGCATCTGCACGCACGGCAGATTTCGTTTGAGCACCCGGTGACGCGAAAGCCCGTGACCATTGCTGCGCCTCTGCCGGATCATATGAAACAAAGCTGGGACACCTTCGGCTGGACTGAGGACCTTGCCGCCGATGATCCGTTCGAGGAATTGCGATGAACGGACCGCTTCGTCTGGTTCTGTTTGATGTGGATGGCACGCTTGTCGACAGTCAGGGCAGTATTGTTCAGGCGATGACCTGCAGCTTCGAGGCCCAGTCGCTGCCTGTGCCCGACCGGGATGCAATCCTTTCGATCATCGGACTGTCGCTGCCCGTCGCTTTTGCCCGTTTGGCACCAACGCAATCCGCAGTAAAACAGGCCCAACTGGTCGAGGACTACAAGCAAGCCTACCATGCCCATCGTTTGCAGCAGGGCGCGGCAAGCTCTCCGTTGTTTCCAGGCGCAAGGGAGGTCATTGAGACTCTGCACGCTATACCTGAGGTTTTGTTGGGTGTCGCGACGGGTAAATCGCAACGCGGGCTGGAGGCATTGCTCGACGCGCATGAGTTGGAACGCTACTTCGTCACGCGGCAGGTGGCGGATCATCATCCATCCAAGCCGCACCCTTCGATGATCAATACGGCGCTGTCAGAGACCGGTGTCTCGGCCGAAAATGCGGCGATGATCGGCGATACGAGCTTTGATATTGAGATGGCGATGGCAGCCAATGTGGACGGCGTCGGGGTCACCTGGGGGTATCATCCGCCGTCTGCGCTTGGCGACGCGGTCTGCACTATTCAAACCTTTGAACAGCTGCCGTCGGCATTGGCGAAAATCTGGGACTGAAGATATGAGCGAGTGGAAACCGAAACGATTTTGGAAAACCAGCGCAGTGGTCGATGTTGAGGACGGATATTCCGTGGAACTGGACGGGCGCAGCGTCAAAACCCCGGCAAAAGCGGCGTTGATCCTGCCAACTGCGGCTATGGCTAAGGCTGTGGCGCAAGAGTGGGACGCGCAAGAGACAGAGGTTGATCCCACCACCATGCCGTTCACGCGTTCGGCGAATGCGGCCATCGACAAGGTCCGGCACCAAGGGGCCGAAGTTGCGGATATGCTTGCGGATTATGGTGATACGGACTTGCTGTGCTATCGCGCAGCGCATCCCGAAGAGCTTAACAAAAGGCAGGCAATGGAATGGGATCCGGCCCTGGAATGGGCGGCGGAAACCTTGAACGCCCGTCTCATTCCTGTCGCCGGGGTTGTTCATCAGCCGCAATCGGTGGCGGCGCTTGATATCCTGCGCCAACAGGTCCACGCGCTGGATGAATATCGGCTTGCCGCCTTTCACGATCTGGTGAGCTTGTCGGGGTCTCTGATTCTGGGTTTTGCGGCAGCTCAAAGTTGGCGTGACCCGCAAGAGATATGGCGCATGTCGCGGTTGGATGAGAATTGGCAGATCGAGCAATGGGGCGAGGACGAAGAAGCCCAAGCTGCTGCTGAGATCAAGAGACAGGCCTTTTTGCATGCCAAAAGGTTCTACGATCTCTCGATTTGAGCCTTATTTTTAAGAGATATACATCTTAGCAGCCTTCCGTTGCGGTCAACCCATCGAATTCCCTGAACGGCCTCTTGACGTTTGTTTATGAATGAGCCCAAACTCAAGCCCACTAAAGGGGAGACACCTTTGGGGTAAATTTTCCGGCGAAACAAAGCCGGATAGATCGTTCCACTGGGGATGAAATCAGGAAGAGGTAAAAATGAAAAAATCCGTATTCTTGGGCGCGGCGACGATCGCCGGTCTGGCTGCAGGCGTTGCTGCTGCAGGTACTGTAGATGACGTTAAGGCGCGCGGTAAGCTGAACTGCGGTGTTACTACCGGCCTGGTCGGCTTTGCGGCACCTGACGCAAATGGCGAATGGAAAGGCTTTGACGTCTCGCTGTGCCGTGCTGTTGCAGCGGCCGTTCTGGGCGACGCGAACGCTGTAGAATTTGTCCCGACCACTGGTAAAACGCGCTTTACTGCGCTGGCTTCGGGCGAAATCGACATGTTGGCCCGCAACACCACATGGACGTTCAGCCGCGACGTCGACCTCAAATTCGAATTCGTTGGCGTCAACTACTATGACGGCCAGGGCTTTATGGTTCCCAAGGCGCTGGGCGTGAGCTCTGCCAAAGAACTGGACGGCGCAACTGTCTGCATCCAGACCGGTACGACGACCGAGCTGAACCTGGCGGATTTCTTCCGCTCGAACAACATTAGCTACGAGCCGGTTCCGATCGAGACCAACGCCGAAGCGCAGCAGCAGTATCTGGCTGGCGCATGTGACGTTTACACCACCGACGCATCGGGCTTGGCCGCTACCCGCGCCACGTTCGAAAACCCAGGTGATCACGTCCTGCTGCCCGAAATCATCTCGAAAGAGCCGCTGGGCCCGCTGGTCCGTCATGGTGATCACGAGTGGGGCGACGTTGTTCGCTGGACCCTGAACGCTCTGGTTTCGGCTGAAGAGCTGGGTGTGACCTCGGCCAATATCGATGAGCTAAGCGCTGGCGCAGGCGACAACCCCGAAGTGAATCGTCTGCTGGGCACCGAAGGTACTCTGGGCGAAATGCTGGGTCTGGACGCCGACTGGGCTGCAAAAGCAATCAAAGCCGGTGGTAACTACGGTGAAGTGTTCGCCAAGAATATCGGTGAAGAAACTCCAATCGGTTTGGCACGTGGCCTAAACGCACAGTGGACTGAAGGCGGCCTGCTGTACTCGCCGCCATTCCGCTAAAATCCACGAAAAAGGGCGCAGGGCAACCTGCGCCCTTTTTTCAAAACAAATGCTAAGAGCTGCTCGAGAGCGAAGAAAACTTCGCCGTACATGAAGCACTCATCAGCACGGGGATTCCAAAATATGTCGACTATGACCGACCCACCGAAAGCTGACTTTCGGTTGTCTATGCTCATAAACGATACCCGCTATCGCTCTCTTACATTTCAGGTGATCGCGGCCATCGTTATTGCGCTTAGCATCTGGTATCTTGGTAACAACCTGATCCAGAACCTTCGAGCCGCGGGGCTCAACATTTCATATACGTTCCTCGGCGACTCTGCCGGATACGACATTAACCAGCGTTTGGTTGAGTATGACAGTCAATCTTCGCATGGGCGTGCGGCGATTGTCGGCATTCTCAATACTCTGCTTGTCGCGTTTCTTGCCTGTATTACAGCGACGATCTTTGGCGTAATTGCCGGGGTGCTGCGCTTGTCGAACAACTGGCTCGTCTCAAAACTGATGGCGGTGTATGTTGAAATCTTCCGGAATATTCCGGTTCTGATCTGGATCATCATCATATTCACCATCATGACAGCGGTCCTTCCGGGGCCACGTGCTTTTAGAGGGGATAACCCCACCTCGAGCATGCTGTTTGACTTGTTCGCCTTCACGAACCGTGGGGTTTATGTTCCTCGCCCCGAATTTGCGAACGGTCTCTTCGGAGTAACCATCCTGAATTGGCTGTTGGTCATAGCTGTCCTCGCTACGTCCTGGTTTGCATCGCGTGAGATCGAAAAACGCGCATCTCTTAAGCAAGAACAGACAGGTGAACGTCCAAAGACACTGTTGGTAAAGCTCGCGGTTTGGTTAGTACCGTTTGCATTATTAATGGCTCTGATGGGGCTGACCTGGGATGTTCCTGCTCTGAAAGGGTTCAATTTCAGCGGTGGTATCAAAGTCGGTGGCCCGCTGATTGCCCTGTGGTTCGCCCTGTCGATCTACACCGGCGCTTTCATCGCTGAAAACGTACGTGCGGGTATTCAGGCGATATCAAAGGGTCAAACCGAGGCTGCCGCTGCGCTGGGGCTGCGGCAGGGTCGGATCATGAACCTTGTGATTCTGCCGCAAGCGTTGCGGGTGATCATTCCGCCGCTGATTTCGCAATATCTGAACATCACCAAGAACTCGTCATTGGCAATTGCGGTGGGTTATGCCGATATCACCGCGACCTTGGGTGGCATCACTCTGAACCAGACCGGTCGCGCTATTGAATGCGTGTTGCTGCTGATGCTGTTCTATCTGACAGCTTCGCTGCTGATTTCGATGGTGATGAACATCTACAACGCATCCGTCAAGTTGAAGGAGCGCTGAGCCATGGCTGATCAAACAACAAACCCGATCGCCTTTGTGGCCGAAGGCACCATTCCGCCATCTCCTCCGCCGGCAAATCAGACGGGCATTGTCAAATGGCTGCGCGAGAATCTGTTCTCGGGCGTGGCGAACACCGTGCTTACGGTTCTGTCACTGCTGCTGATCTATGTGCTGCTCAAGAACACGTTGCCATGGATTCTGAACGGTGTGTGGAATGCAGATTCTCTGGCACAATGTCGCGAGATTCTGGACGGAAAGACGGGGGCCTGTTTCGCGGTTCTGACCGAACGTTGGCACCAGTTGATCTATGGCTTCAAATATCCTGACGAAGCTTATTGGCGTCCGAATCTGGCCTTCGTGCTGATGCTGGTAGCAATAGCGCCGGTCCTGTTCTTCGATCTGCCGCGCAAATTGTTGCTCTTCACTGCCCTCTATCCGTTTGTCGCCTTCTGGTTGATTTGGGGCGGTACCATCTTAGTGCCCATCGTTGCCTTGCTGGGTTGCGTAGCGGCTGCCGCCGTATTTCAGAAGTTTGGACGCAATAGCTTTGCGACCGGGTTCTTCGGGGCCATCGTTGTCGCGTTGGTTGTCTGGAATGTCGGCGGGGCCTTGATCCCGGAAGATGCCAATGAGGGCGCGTTGCTCTCGGCTGTTCCCAGCCGTGATCTGGGTGGCTTCATGCTGAACTTGATGCTGGGTGTGACTTGCGTATCCCTGTCAGTGCCTCTGGGTATTGCCTTGGCGCTTGGACGTCAGTCGGACATGCCGCTGATCAAGTGGGTCTGTGTCATTTTCATCGAATTCATTCGTGGCGTGCCTCTGATCACGCTGCTGTTTGTGGCTTCGGTGATGCTGTCCTATTTCTTCCCGCCTGACAGCACGGTCGACCTGTTCTTGCGCGTTGTGATAATGATCACCATGTTCTCGGCCGCCTATATCGCCGAGGTTATCCGCGGCGGTCTAGCGGCGCTTCCACGTGGACAGTATGAAGCCGCAGACAGTCTCGGTCTCGACTATCCGCAAGCGATGCGTCTGATCATCCTACCGCAGGCTCTGAAGATCTCGATCCCTGGTATCGTGAACGTGGCCGTTGGACTGTTCAAGGATACCACACTGGTTTCGGTCATCTCGATGTTCGATCTGGTGGGCATGATCCGGGGCCCCATCCTGGCGTCGACCGAATGGAACGGCGTCTACTGGGAGCTTCTAGGCTTTGCCGCGCTTCTGTTCTTCGTCGTCTGCTACGGCATCTCTCAATATTCCCAGTGGCTCGAGCGTCGCCTTGCCACGGATCATCGTTAAGGAGTTCAACACATGTCTGAACTTGCAATTGAACGCGAAATCGACCGCTCCAAGATGCAGGTGAGCGACGAGGTCGCCATCGAAATCAACGGCATGAACAAGTGGTACGGATCTTTCCACGTGCTGCGCGATATCAATCTGACCGTCAATCAGGGCGAGCGGATCGTGATCGCGGGGCCGTCAGGGTCGGGCAAGTCCACTCTGATCCGCTGCCTGAACGCGCTTGAGGAACATCAGCAGGGCACGATTGTCGTGGACGGAACCGAGCTGTCGAATGACCTGAAAAACATCGACAAAATCCGGTCTGAGGTTGGCATGGTTTTCCAGCACTTCAACCTGTTCCCGCATCTGACCATTCTGGAAAACTGCACGCTGGCTCCGATCTGGGTGCGCAAGACGCCCAAGAAAGAGGCCGAAGAGCGTGCGATGCATTTCCTGGAAAAGGTGAAAATCCCGGATCAGGCGCTGAAGTATCCTGGCCAGCTTTCGGGTGGTCAGCAGCAGCGTGTGGCGATTGCGCGGAGCTTGTGCATGATGCCGCGGATCATGTTGTTCGATGAACCGACATCGGCGCTGGACCCCGAGATGATCAAAGAGGTGCTCGACACCATGATCGAGCTGGCCGAGGAAGGCATGACCATGCTGTGCGTGACCCACGAGATGGGCTTTGCCCGTCAGGTCGCGAACCGCGTGATCTTTATGGATGCGGGCCAGATCGTGGAACAGAACGAACCCGAAGAGTTCTTTAACAACCCTCAAAGTGAGCGGACCAAGCTATTCCTCAGCCAGATTCTGGGCCACTGAGCACTGTGAGACGAACGAAAGGCGGGGATTATGCCCCGCCTTTTTCTATTCCGGCAACTCTCGTGGGATAGCAAAGCCCAGCACTTCACCGCTGTGCCAACCGACATCTGACCAGTCATTGATATCGAAGCGGATCACGGTTGTGGCGCAGGTTGGATAATCCAGAAACCGGGGATGGTCCGGGGGACGTTTTACAAGGCGCTCGGCCAGCTCGGCCGTGCCGGGATTATGCGCCAGCATCAGGACGGTGCGCCCCGACGCCTCTCTAAGCCGGGCAAGCATTGTCTCAGGTTCCGCCAGATAGAGCGTGGGATGGAAGCTGACCTTTTCGGCCTGCAGCTGCATCCTGTCCCACGTCTCGCGCGTGCGGGTGGCGGTCGAGCTGATGACTTCATCCGGCAGCCAGCCGCCTTTGCGCAGCCAGTTTGCGACGGCTGGCGCAGATTTCCGTCCGCGCTTGTTCAGAGGGCGGTCGTGATCATCCAGCATCGGGCTGTCCCAGCTGGATTTTGCATGGCGTGTCAGGATCAGGGTACGCGTCATGAGGGGTGAAAGGCCTTCATATGATGGGCGGATTGCTCAGGCGTCCGTTCTGCGCCGCTGCTGAGCGGGCAGGCAAGCCGTGCGAGGCAGCCACCGGACATGCAGGATTGCCCCGCCTTGGTGTTCAGATGGGAATGGCAGGCGTCGACGTCGTAAAAGCTGTGCGTATTCAACGCGCCCACCGGGCAGGCCGTGGCGCAAGGGGCGGGGCATGAGGTGCAGGGTGATACACCTGTGGCTGCGGGAATTGCAAACTCGGTCGCAAAATGCAACGCGCCGCGGAATGAGATCAGCATTCCGACGGTATCATGCACCAGGGCACCAACCGGGCTGCTGAAGGTCCGACCTGACTTGAGCGCCCAGTCGATGAACGGGGCGTAGGGCGGGCCTCCGAACGGAAAATAGACCTCGGCCCCCAGGTCCTGCGCCATCTGTCCGATAACGCGCGTCGACCAGCGGTCTACCGGATCAGGTTCTTGCCATTCCGGCGCCGCCTTGAGCGCAGACCAGAACGCGCCGCCCGCGCCCAGCAGAACAAGCGTACCGGTTTCCAGCTGGTTGGCCTCAGTCACGCGAGGATGTAGCGCCCCCATGACGATCAGACCCGCCGCGTGGGCCGATTGTTCGATGTGAGTGAACTCTGGGCAGGATGCATCCGACGAGGGTGGTGACTGATCCATCATACCCTCGCGCGCGCTCAATCCGGCCGGATCAGCGAACCTGCACCATGCTCGGTGAACAGTTCAAGCAGGACTGCATTCGGCGCACGCCCATCCAGGATCACAACCGCGCGGACGCCACTGTGCAATGCGTCCAGCGCCGTTTCGGTTTTGGGGATCATCCCGCCCGCAATGGTGCCTTCGCGGGTCATTTCGCGTATCTGGCCGGCCTTGAGCTCGGTCACGACCTCTCCGGCGGCATTCTTCACACCCGAGACATCGGTCAGCAGCAGCAAACGGTCAGCCTTGAGCGCCGAAGCAATCGCACCTGCCGCGGTATCTCCGTTCACGTTGAACGTCTCACCATCCCGGCCTGCGCCCAGTGGGGCAATGACGGGGATCACATCATGGGAAAACAGATCGTGCAGGACTTTGGGGTCCATCTTGGCTGGCGTTCCGACAAAGCCAAGCGATGCGTCGGTTTGTTCGCAAGTCATCAGATTGGCGTCTTTCCCCGACAGACCAACCGCCGTGCCGCCCTGTCCGTTGATGGCCTGCACAATGCGCTTGTTCACCAGCCCCGCCAGCACCATTTCAACGACCTCGACGGTGGCTTTGTCGGTGACGCGCTTGCCGCCGACAAATTCAGACTGGATATCCAGTTTCTCCAGCATTGCATTGATCATCGGCCCGCCGCCATGCACGATCACCGGGTTGATGCCGACTTGCCGCATCAGCACGACATCGCGGGCAAAGCTTTCCATGGCTTCGTCGCTGCCCATGGCGTGGCCGCCCAGCTTGATGACCACGATTGCACCGTCGTATCGCTGCAGATAAGGCAGTGCGCTGTTCAATGTGGCGGCGGTCGCGATCCAGTCCCTATTCATGTCTCTTGTCTTCATGGCTGTCGTCCCTTTGATCAATCTGTTAGGGCCTTTGGCTGTCAGTGCCAAGTCCGGATGCTCAAAAAGCGTCATTTGCTGCGTGGCACGCCTTGGGGACGCATCGTGCCACGCAGCAGGCTGCGCCCGAGGGCGCAGCCCGGACCGCTTAGTTCAGCACACGCTTTATGGCCGGTATGTTGCTGACAATCAGCAGATCAAAAACCAGCAGAGCCAGCAGCGTCAGCCCGACCAGAGGGAAGGCCATCGACGTGAACAGTCCAATCAGAACGGCGCCCTTCCAGACCGGCATTTCCACCGGCAACGGCGGGGCGGCCAGACGTCCGGCCCCTTCGGGGCGCCGCTTGAGCCACATCACGACGCCCGAGATGCAGGTGAAGATGACCGACAGGCAGAACACAATGTTCAGCACAAAGCTCCATGTCCCCATCAGCCCCATGTGCAGCGGGATGCTGACGGCCATGGTTTTACCCATCAGCGAATAGTCATCGTATCGGACATCAGCCAGTATTTTGCCGGAATACTGATCGACATGGACCGTCCGGTCATTGACCGGATCGGTTGAGTCATTGCTCATGCTGTCGCGGTTCAGCGTCCAGACACCAGCCTCGCCGCTGGGATAGGCAACGCGGAAACGACCCTGCATGCCCAGCGATGTGCCCAACTGAACCAGCGCGTCGATATCGACGGCTGTGCCCACAGGGATACCCCCGACGCCGACACCCGAGCCCGAAGCGGGCATTGGTGTCTGTTCTAGCGCCCATGGAACATCATTCTGATGCCCGTGGTTCATGCTTGCATGGGTGTCATCCGATAGCGGGACGTTGTCCCATTTTTCGGCGGGGAAACTGCTCCAGGCTTGCACCAGCATGCCACCCCAGATACCGGTCCATGACAGGCCCGAGAGCAGGAAGCCGACCATCAAGAACGACATCCAGAACCCGACCACGGCGTGCAGCGACTTCCACAAGGCACGCCCGCGTGCGCGCAGGTTAGGGACGAAGGCTGCCAGTGCATTTCCTCGCGGCCACCAGAGGTACAGCCCTGTGAACACCAGAACCAGGCTCAGCCCGGCTGCTATTTCAAGAATCCGGTCCCCGGTGTCGCCAATCATCAGGGTTGAGTGAATGTTGTCCGCCAGATCATACCAGCCGGTCCGGCGATCCCAGATCTCGATCACGTCGCCCGAATAGGGATCGAGTGCGACCAAGCGCTGCCCGTCTTCCGTTTTGATGCGAAAAACTGTGGCAAGATCGGCGGCCTTGGGGCCGATCCATTCGACCACCTGACCGGGGACCTTGGTCGAGGCCAATTCAGCCTGACGTGAGACGGGCAGGGCGGTCCCTTGAACGGCGACGGATATCTTTTCCCCGTCGCGGCCATCGACCTGTGTGATGAACATCATCATCAGACCGGTCACCGCCAGAGTGATCAGAAACGGGATCACAAAAATCCCGGCGTAGAAATGCCACCGCCAGGCAGCGAAATAGAACTTTTGCGCAGCATCGCGCGGGGCCTGCTGGGTGGCCCTGTCTTGGAATGTCATTGTCATGTTACCCTCGAATTTCGAAACGGCCCGCATAGTCGATATGCGAGCTTATTTTTGTTTCACGAAATCAAGAGAATACGGGCGGAGCCCTTGCATCATAGCGCGCCGCGCTGCCTGTGCCATCGCGGCTGAAATCCCGGCGCGGCCAAAGAAGTTGAACCGACAGGGCGGACGGTCGGGAGATGCCAAATTCAGGCAGGTTTGCATCTGCGGTCAGGCCCCCAAACGGGCACATAACCCGTTCGTCCCCATCGTCGTGGAGAGGATCTTCGGGATTCAGGTCGACCCATTGCTCAACGGTGCCTTCGCCCGTGCAGAGGACCAACAGAACCTTGCCGTCATTCCCCTGTGCGGGCATCCACCCTTGCGGGATCGCGCTGGACACCGCCAGCGCAAAAAGCGTCAGAAGACCAAAGAGGCGGAGGACCCCCTTCATTCCAGATCTGCGATCACAGAGCGCAGAGTGGCGATACCGTCCGCTTTTTCGGACGATGTCATAATGATTTCAGGGAATGCGGCGGGATGGCGGGACAAGGCGGCGCGCACCTGCTGCAGTATTTTCTCACGATCCTTGGCCTTGACCTTGTCGGTCTTGGTCATGACGCACTGAAAGGTCACCGCGCTGGTGTCCAGCAGCTTCATGATTTCATCATCCACCGGCTTTACGCCATGACGCGAGTCGATCAGGACAAAGGCGCGGCGCAAAGTCTGCCGGCCGCTCAGATATCGCTTCAGCAGCCGCTGCCACTTTTCCACAATCTTTACGGGCGCGTTGGCATAGCCATAGCCGGGCAGGTCGACCAGATACAGGTCCGGGCCTTGGGTGAAATAGTTGATCTCTTGCGTGCGGCCGGGTGTGTTCGAGGCGCGCGCCAGACCCTTGGTCCCCGTCAGCGCGTTGATAAGGCTTGATTTTCCGACGTTCGAACGTCCCGCAAAGCAGACCTCCAACCGATCAGGCGCTGGCAGGCCGTCCATCGCAACGACGCCTTTGACGAATTCGGACGCGCCGGCAAACAGCTTTCGCCCCCGCTCCAAAGCGATGGCATCGGGGTCTTCGGCCAAAGGGAAGGGGAGTGTGCTCATAACACCTGCACCTTATCACCTGTACGGATTTTGCCACCCTGCTTCACCTCGGCATAGATGCCGAAATCCTGATGACCCCAGCTGCTCAACGCGCCCAGCGTATCGGCATCACGTTCTCCGGTCTCGGTGCTTGCTGCGGTAGCCTTGCACCGTGTGATACGTTCGCGAACGTGCAGAACCGTCTCACCAACTTTGATCTGACGGTCCAGAAGGTCGAACTCTTCCCAGGGCTGCAACCCGTCCAGCCATATATTGCCGCGCCAGCGACAGACGGACAGGGTTTGCCCCAGCTTCTGTTCGACCGCACGATGCGATGCCATGTTCTGCAGGCTGATCGATGGAAAGGCGCTGTCAGTCATACCGCGCTCCGGCACGCGGACAATGCGCGCTGGCGCGGCCCGGTCAGCGGGCATCAGCGGTGCAACCCAGTCCAGAAACCTGTCTTGCTGCGTGTCTGGCTCAAAACGCAGGTCAGGGCGCTGCGGATGACTGAGCGTGACCGTGTCACCCTCCAGCCGGGCCGAGATGGCCGCAAGGCGCGGCGATCCGGCCACACGGGTGAAATTGGCGCATCGAACCCACTTTGTGCCATCCGCGTCCGAACCCGAATGCGCGACAGCCCAAACACGATCCCCGGGCATGGTCTGCCCGGGGGGCAGTGTGACGTCATTCAGGCTTTCCCATCCGTGACTTTTGATCGGATGTCGCCAGAGGCTGGTGACTTCAGCGGTCATTTGTCATCCGTCTTGGGGGCACGTTTAAAGCTGGATCTGATATTGCCGAAAACGTCCGGCGTATAGCCTTGGCTGCGCATGATCAGATATTGCTGCGTGAACGTGATCGTGTTGTTGGCAATCCAGTAGACGACCAGGCCGCTGGCAAAGCCACCCAGCATGAACATGAACACCCACGGCATCCAGGCAAAGATCATCGCCTGTGTCGGATCGGTTGGTGCAGGGTTCAGTTTTTGCTGGATCCACATCGAGATACCCAGCAACAGTGGCAGAATACCGATGAAAACCAGTGCCATGAAGCTTTCAGGTGCTGGGGCGGCCCAGGGCAGCCAGCCAAAGAAGTTGAAGATGGATGTTGGATCGGGCGCACTCAGGTCGCGGAACGGCCCAAACCAGGGGGCCTGACGCAGTTCGATTGTGACAAAGATCACCTTGTACAGCGAGAAGAAGATCGGGATCTGCATCAGGATCGGCAAACAGCCCGCGGCGGGGTTTACCTTTTCCTTCTTGTAGAGCTCCATCATGCCTTGCTGCATCTTCTGACGGTCATCGCCTGCGGCCTCTTTCAGGGCCTCCATCTGAGGCTGCAATTCCTTCATCTTCGCCATCGAGACGTAGGACTTGTATGCCAGCGGGAACAGGATGGCCTTGATGATCAGGGTCAGACCGATGATCGACCAGCCCATATTGCCGATCAAAACGTTGATGTTGTGCAGCAACCAGAAGATCGGCTTGGTCAGGAAGAAGAACCAACCCCAGTCAATGCTGTCGATGAATTTCTGAACGCCTTCCGACTGGTATTCACGGATCGCTTCCCATTCCTTCGCACCAGCAAACAGGCGCGTGGTCACGTCAGCGCTTTCGCCGGGTGCAACTGTCAGCGTCGGCAGTACCGTCTCGGTTTGATAGATTTTGCGGCGCGAGTCGTATTTGGCGGCGGCTTTGAATGCAGAGCCCGGTTCGGGGATCAGCGTGGTCATCCAGTAGTGGTCTGTGAAGCCGATCCAACCGTTTTCCTTGACCTGATAGACCTCGGCCTGCGCGCGCTCATTGGGGTCGACGTCGAAATCACGCACGTCGCCATAATCGACCTCGGCCAATGTGCCATCCGCCATGCCAATTACGCCTTCATGCAGGATGAAGAAGTTCTTCAGTTCTGGTAGGTCACCATCTTCGCCAATGCCGTGGCGGGCCAGAATGCCATAGGGGGCCATGGCCACCTCGGCATCGGTTGCGTTTTCCACCGATTGCGTGACCGAGAACATGTAGTTTTCGTCAACCGAGATGGTCCGGCGGAAGGTCAGACCGTTGCCATTGTCCCAGGCCAGCGTAATCGGGTTGTCGACGCCCAGTGTTTCACCCTGATCCAGAGACCAGAGCGTGTTTGGCCCCGGCACATCGGTTCCGGACAGGCCAGCCCCGGGGGCCCAGCCATACAGCGCATAGTAGGCAGAGTCTGAGCCAACAGGAGACAGCAATTCGACAATCGGAGCGTCTTCGGCGATAGAAACCTTGTAGTCTTTCAGGTACAGTTCATCGATCCGGCCGCCAGCCAACGAAAGGCTGCCTGACAGGCGCGGCGTGTCGATCTCGACGCGTGGCGCTTCGGGGTCTGGTGCAGTTTCTTCGGCGGCCGTGGTGGCGTCGCCGACGCTCTCTGCGCTGCTGGCGCTCGGTGTCTGAACCTCGTTGACGTCGGTAGCGCCGATCTCTGCTTGATCGATGGCCGGTGTCTGTTCCGGCGGCGGGAACAGCACGAACCATACAAGGATCACGAGAAAGCTAAGCGCGGTTGCAAGGATGAGATTCTTGTTCTGATCGTCCATAGGGGACAGCCACCTTCAGCAGTGAAAGACACCGGTGGGTTCAACAGAGTGCAGGCC
Organism: Ruegeria sp. AM1; assembly: GCF_056540745.1. Lineage (NCBI taxonomy): Bacteria > Pseudomonadati > Pseudomonadota > Alphaproteobacteria > Rhodobacterales > Roseobacteraceae > Ruegeria > Ruegeria sp. AM1. The sequence goes on along the minus strand of NZ_JBQFXH010000009.1, from coordinate 67,072 downwards.
CAAAGGTCAAGCGGAATCGCCCGCAAAGTGATCGCCCTGGGGCGATCTGTGGGGTGAAACCTCGATTTTAGCCCGTTTGGCGTCCGATTGTCGGGGTGTCTTTCAGCTTACGGCGATAGGCGTCGATCCAGCCCGTAGTTTTTTCGAATGGCATGGGCTTGCTGATCCCAAAGCCCTGGACATGATCGCTGCCAAGTTGCGCCATCAACGCGTGTTCCCCTGGGGTTTCGACACCTTCTGCCAGTGTCTCGACATTCAGGCGTTCAGCCATTGTCAGAATGGCGCTGACCAGTTGTTGCTGACTGGCATCACGGTCCGCACGGGTCACAAAAGAGCGGTCGATCTTGATGCGGGTTACCTCGAACCGTTTGATCGACGCAATTGAGGCATGACCGGTGCCAAAATCATCCAGATCGATGCAGCAGCCAAGCTTAGCCAGACCTGTGACGTTTCGCGTGATGACGTCGTCTGGGCGTCGTGAGAACACGGTTTCGAGAATTTCAACCGCAAGACGATCGGGGGTCAGGTCGAGCTGGTCCAGCTCCCATTTCAGGCGATCGAGCAGGCCCGGGTTGCGTAATTCGTCTGAGGAAAAGTTCACGCCAATCCTTGGTACGATCAAACCCGCGCGATCCCAGGCCTGCATCGCGGCGAAAGCGTGGTGGCGTATGGTCTGCCCGAATTTCTCCATCAGCCGGGCCTGTTCTGCAAAGGGCAGGAATACCTGCGGGTTGAGAACACCCTTGGTCGGATGCTCCCATCGTGCGAGCGCCTCGAATCCGGTGATCTGGCCGGTGTCAGTGGAAACCTGGGGCTGAAACCAGGGGCAGATTTCTCCGTTTTCCAACGCTGCTTCGAATTCCTTCCGCAGATTTGCCTGCACCAGCGACCTGCGACGGGTTTCCGCCGAGAATGCCCGTATGGTCGACGGCCCGTTTTTTTGCGCTTCAGACAATGCGGCTGTCGCGGCTTCTATCCAGCTTTGAGCGTTGTCTTCGGGGACGTTTGAGTGAAGGCAAAACCCAATGGAACATGACAGGTAGATGCTTGCTCCGTTCAGCAGAACGGGTTCTTCAACCGTGCTTTGTATCCGGCCAGAAGTTTGAATGCATGCTTCGAGATTCAGGTACTTTGACGGGCGCAAGCCGATGATAAACTTGTTCTGCGCCACTTGGGTCGCAATGTCGTTGGTTCGGATGACCGACATAACCCGACCGTTGAACTGGCTGACGATATATTCGGTGGTGGCCTGCCCATGCAGATCATAGATTTCGGTGTAGTCATCCAGCGCAACGATGATACAGGCGGAATTCTCACCCCGTGCCCGGGCTGATTTGTAGAGAACTTCCATCTCGGCGTTAAATTGATCATTCGCCATCAGCCCACGCACATTGTGCTTGGTGTCCGCGTTTGGTGCAGGCCAAGCTGTCAGGGCACCCGTCGCCGCAGCCAAGATCGGTAGGCCTAGTGCAACGACCAGCAAGGCGGGCTCTCCCCCTAACCAAAAGGCGGCTAGGCATAGGGCTGGGATAAAGGCCAGAATTTGGGGGCCATCTGCAATCGCGAGGATACAGGCCCGAATTCGTTCGACAGAGAGTTTAGTCTGCATTGGCTCTTACGACCTTCAGCTTGGCATGAAACGCGCAAGCCAACCGTAGGAAACCAGTCTGAGTCAGTTGTTAACGCAGATGCGGAATTTCGTTCGAATCCACATCATCTTTGCTCATATCCAGAGAAAGATTGCTAAAATCGAACAGTTTCGGGTCCAGAAGGTGAGAAGGCCGCGCATTGGTCAAAGCCCTGAACATCACCTGCCGCCGTCCCGGCGCGTTCTTTTCCCACTGATCGAGAATCTGTTTGACCTGCTGGCGCTGCAAGCCATCCTGACTACCGCACAGATCGCAGGGAATAATGGGATAACTCATCGCGTTGGCAAATTTCTCACAATCCGCTTCGGCCACATGAGCGAGCGGGCGGAACACGAACAGGTCGCCTTCTTCGTTCACCAGTTTAGGTGGCATCGTTGCAAGACGGCCGCCGTGAAACAGGTTCATAAAGAACGTCTCTAGAATGTCGTCACGATGGTGGCCCAGTACAACGGCACTGCAGCCTTCCTCGCGTGCAATGCGGTACAGGTTTCCCCGTCGCAGGCGCGAACATAGCGCGCAATAGGTGCGGCCCTGCGGAACCTTGTCCATGACAATTGAATAGGTGTCCTGATATTCGATTCGATGCGGAACGCCCATCCGCTCCAGAAATTCGGGAAGGACGGTCGCGGGGAACCCGGGCTGCCCCTGATCCAGATTGCAAGCAAGCAGATCAACCGGCAGCAGGCCGCGCCATTTCAGCTCATGAAGGACTGCCAGCAGAGTATAGCTGTCCTTGCCGCCCGACAGGCAGACCAGCCATTTGGGCGGCTTGGTGTCTTTGTCATGGGCTGCACTGCCCACCATCCCATACTGCTCGATCGCCTCGCGGGTTTGGCGCACGATGCGTTTGCGCAGCTTCTTGAACTCGGTGGTCGAGGGCGCGCCGGCAAATAGCGGATGGATATCGTCAGCTTCGTCAAACATGCGCTGCCCCTACAGCAGTTGGTTCAACCGGGCAAGTGGCGCAACGGCGGGTGGGGTCCGACCGTGGGTCAGTCGTCCTTGGGCTCAGGCACCGGGTCATAGCCGTCCCGACCCCATGGATGGCACCGGCCGATCCGTCGTGCCGCCAGCCACGCGCCCTTAATCGCGCCGTGTTTTTCCAGTGCTTCCAGCGCATAGGCTGAGCAGGTCGGCTGGTAGCGGCAATTGAACCCGACCCAGGGGCTGAACACCAATCGATAGGCCCGAATGGGGAGCGCAAGAAGATGCGACAGCAGGGTCATTTCCGCCCGCCATGGATTTTGCGCAGAGCATAGCGCAGATCGTCCAGCAATGCCTCGTATGGTCGTGCAGCGGTGACTTCGAACCTGCCGACGAGGACATAATCCCACCCGGCGCGACCCTGTGTAGGCAATACGCTGCGGGCCGCCTCGCGCAAGCGCCGCTTGGCGCGGTTGCGGGCTATGGCGTTGCCGACCTTCTTTGAACAGGTAAAGCCGACCCGGATTCCGTCACCTTCACCCTCGGCCCGTTGGCGGGCTTGCAGCAGCATCGACGAGGTGCCCTGCCTGCGTGCGCGGGCGGCTTTCAGAAAATCGGATCGTTTTGTGAGAATGGTCAGTGTTTCAGGCACGCAAACGGACGCCGCCGGGGGCATGTTCCCGGGCTGGTTGGTACCATCCACAGGGGCCTCCGGCGGCGTCATGTTCATAACCTGATCGGTGAGCGGTTTATGCGCTCAGCGATTTGCGGCCGCGTGCGCGGCGTGCATTCAGGATCTTGCGGCCGGCCTTGGTGGCCATGCGCGCGCGGAAACCGTGGCGGCGTTTGCGAACCAGGTTCGAAGGCTGATAGGTGCGTTTCATCGCTCCGTCTCCAATCTATGCGGTCGGGTGCGGCGCGGATTCGCCTGCCCGTGGTGTTCGAAGCCCGTCCTCTACTGCTAAGCGGGGGGTAAGTCAAACCCTCTGACGGGCGTTTTCACTGCTTTTGCAACAATTCTGTCTCTGGCTCTGCCAAAAGATTTCAAAAACCGGTTTTCTGCAACAATACACTCACATTCACCGCCAAACTCTTCAACGCAGCGTGAGGTCCCTGTTGCTGATCGCTGATGCAGCGCATGTTGTAGTCACAATGAACCAAGCAAAACCGGAACGTCAGATGACTGAAACAACTCAAGCCCCGCGCAGCAGGCTGATACGGCATGTTCCCTTGCTGGTGATTCTTACCGTTGCCGCCATCGGGTTCTTTGCGCTGGGCGACTATCTGACATTCGAGACGCTGCGCGACAATCGCGAGGCGCTTTTGGGCTGGCGCGACGCGAACTATTGGTCGATGGCCGCAGCTTTTATGATCATCTACATCTTGATTGTTGCGTTCTCGCTGCCGGGGGCTGCGGTGGCCTCGATGACCGGTGGGTTCCTGTTCGGGTTGTTTGCCGGAACCGTCTTTAACGTATTCGCCGCAACTATCGGGGCTTCGGCCATTTTTCTGGCGGCTCGCTGGGGATTGGGCGAAAGCCTGACCGCACGGCTGGAATCGTCAGAAGGGGCGATCAAAAAACTCAAGGACGGGCTGCGCGAGAATGAGATCTCGGTCCTGTTTCTGCTGCGGCTGGTGCCGGTTGTTCCCTTCTTCGTCGCCAATCTGGTGCCTGCGCTTGTGGGTGTGAAGTTCCGCAACTTCCTGCTGACAACCGCGCTGGGCATCATACCGGGCGGCATAGTCTATACATGGATCGGTGTCGGTCTGGGCGGCGTGTTCGACCGAGGTGAGACACCGGATGTGTCGCTGCTGTGGGAACCCTTTGTTATCGGGCCGATCGTGGGTCTGTGTGTCCTTGCGGCGTTGCCGATTGTCATCAAATCTCTGCGCAGCCAAAAGGACGCTTGACCGATGCAGGATATTAGGACCGACCTCCTGGTTATCGGGGCCGGGTCTGGCGGGTTGTCTGTGGCCGCGGGCGCCAGCCAGATGGGCGCGGATGTTGTGCTCCTTGAAGGGCACAAAATGGGCGGAGACTGCCTGAACTTTGGCTGTGTTCCCTCCAAGGCGCTGATTGCAAGCGGCAAGGCTGCGCATACCCAATCTCACGCGGCGGCGTTTGGGGTGGCAGATGTCCGGCCACAGGTCGACTATGGGGCGGCCAAGGACCATGTGCGCAACGTTATCTCTCAGATCGAACCTATGGACAGTCAGGAAAGGTTCGAGGGGTTCGGCGTCCGGGTGATCCGGGAATTCGGGTCCTTTGTCTCTCCGACGCAGGTACAGGCGGGTGATCATATGATCACCGCGCGGCGGGTTGTGATTGCGACCGGCTCTTCGCCGATGGTACCCCCGATTCCTGGGTTGGATCAGGTAACCTACTATACAAACGAAACGATCTTTGACCTGCGGGACAAGCCGGATCATCTGCTGATCATCGGCGGCGGCCCCATAGGTATGGAGATGGCGCAGGCGCATATCCGCCTTGGGTCCAAAGTGACCGTGATCGAGGGGATGCAGGCGCTGGGCAAGGATGATCCTGAAGCCGCCGCCGTGGTTCTGGACAGCCTGCGCGACGAAGGCGTTGTGATCCAGGAACACGCCATGGTGGCGCAAATCAGGGATCGGGACGGTCAGATCGAAGTTGTAACCGAAAGTGGCGACATCTATGCGGGCTCGCACCTTTTGCTGGCGGCAGGTCGCGTCGCCAATGTCAGCCGCCTGAACCTTGAAGCCGCCGGGATCGACCGGACGCGCTCGGGTATCCGGGTGGATGCCTCTTTGCGCACCTCGAACCGGCGGGTTTACGCCATCGGGGATGTGGCTGGCGGGCTGCAGTTCACGCATGTCGCAGGCTATCACGCCGGGGTCATCATCAAAGCTGCACTGTTTGGGCTGCCCTCAAAATCCAAAACGGCCCATATCCCATGGGCGACCTATACCGACCCGGAACTGGCGCAGGTTGGCCTGACCGAGGCGCAGGCGCGCGAAAAATTCGGCGCGCGCGTGGAAATCGCGCGGTTCAACTATCACCACAATGATCGGGCATTGGCCGAACGTAAAACGAAAGGTTTTATCAAGGTCATGGTCGTAAAAGGGCGTCCGATCGGGGCCACAATCGTGGGACATCAGGCCGGGGAACTGATCAACTTGTGGTCGCTGGCCCTGGCCAATAACCTCAAGATGGGTCAGATCGCCGCAATGGTTTCGCCCTATCCGACGGTCGGAGAACTTAACAAACGCGTGGCGGGCGCTTATTTCTCGCCAAGGCTGTTTGAGAATCAGACGGTTAAACGAGTGGTCAGGTTCGTCCAGCGCTGGATCCCCTGACCGGGAAAGGAGCGCCAATTGAACTCGCTGTCAGGCCGTTTCCTGATCCTGACGACGGTCTTCGTCATGTTGGCCGAAGTACTGATCTTTGTGCCATCGATTGCACGCTTTCGCGAAGATTTTCTGCTGAACCGGCTTGAGCGCGCGCAAATCGCATCGCTGGCGCTGCTGGCCGATGATATGCTGGCCGATGATCTTGAGGCCGAATTGTTGGCCAACGCGGGCGTCTACAACGTTGTGCTGCGGCGGGATGAAGTCCGTCAGTTGATGTTATCGTCGCCCATCCCGGAACAGATCAACCGAACCTACGATCTCAGGAACGCAGGGCCGTGGATCCTGATCCGCGATGCCATGATCCGTTTTTTTACGTTCGAGGATGAAGTCATTCGTGTGATTGGCGAGCCCGTGAAGGATGCAGGACTGCTGATCGAGGTAACGATGGACAGCACCCCGTTGCGCATGGCCATGACGGATTACGGGCTGCGCATCCTTGGTTTGTCTTTTGTCATCTCCATTATCACCGCATTTTTTCTGTTTCTGGCCGTGCGTGTGGTGCTGGTTCGTCCGATCAAGGGTGTCGTCGGGTATATGCAGAGATATGCTAGGGCTCCTGAGGATGCGCGGGGTATCATCTCACCCAACTCAAAAGTGTCCGAACTTCGCGAGGCGGAGGAGGCGCTGCAACTGCTCCAGACCGAACTGACGCAGGCCCTGAAACAGCGCGAGCGGCTTGCGCAGCTCGGGGGTGCCGTTGCAAAGGTCAACCACGATTTGCGGAACATCCTGACGTCGGCGCAGTTGTTTACTGACCGGATCGAAACCAGCGACGACCCGCTTGTCCGGCGGATGGCACCAAAGCTGGTCAATTCGATCACCCGCGCCGTCTCGCTTTGCGAAAGCACACTGACCTTCGGGCGCGCCGAAGAGCCTGCTCCGAAGTTGACCGATGTATGTCTGCACGATGTTGCAGGGGATGTCGCCGCCAGCGAGCAGCTTGCGGTCGCAGACGCCTGTGTTGAGATCATCAACGCGGTGCCCGAAGATCTGGTCGCGCAAGCCGACCCCGAACAGATCTATCGCGTCATTCTCAATCTGGTTCGAAACGGGCGTCAGGCACTGGTGGCCTCGGGCAAACCCGGACGCATTACCATCGCAGGCTGTGCGCACCCGACAGACTGGTGTATCGAAATTCGCGATACCGGCCCCGGATTGCCGCCCAAGGCAAAGGAAAACCTGTTCACGCCATTTCAGGGTGGGGTGAGAAAAGGCGGCTCGGGTCTTGGCCTTGCGATCTCACAGGAGCTGATACGCGGTCACGGTGGCGAACTTGTGTTGAAGGAAACCGGTCCAGAGGGAACGACCTTTGAAATAACGCTTCCGCGCGGCGACAAGGCTTTTTGAAAGTTTTTTATAGAATCGGGTTGCGTGTACCGAACACCGGGTCTAAATAGCGCCTCACCAACGCGGACCGATAGCTCAGCTGGATAGAGTACTTGACTACGAATCAAGGGGTCGGGGGTTCGAATCCTCCTCGGTCCGCCACTGGTTTCCTGTTGGACGTCAGACGAATTTGACCTTTGCGTCATAAACTGACCCAACACCCCCTTTTTCGTACTCCCACAGACTGTTTCGTTTGATCTGACTTCTCCTCTGGAAAATCAGGGCTGATTTGCAGATCAGACGGCGAAGCCGCCTGTTCCTGCTGATCTGCCACGTGGCGAACGCGGGAGGGGGCGAGGCAATGCTATTCGACAGGGGTGGTGCGGCCCGCAGGCAAAGCCGAGGACACGGCCCTGTCTAATAGGGTTGCCCGAGGGGGAGGGCAGCGCCCTCACCCTGACGGCCAGGGGCGTTTGGCTTGTCCAAATCCCACTGGCCAACAAAGAGGTCGACGGCCGGCCCAAAGCTGCCGTTCATTGCGTCGCCCGCCGCCGTAGTGCAGCTCTCGCATTGCAGCCATTCATGCTTTGCCTGACCTCAACAGGTCAGGCTGAAGCGCAAGAACAGGTGGGTCGTGAACGTGTTGCGTAGATAGCAATCAGAGGTGTGTTGGAGCTTGCGATTGCTAAGAAACTAGCCAGGTCAGCGTTGTTCCCAAAAGCTTGATTGGGACATCCAATTCCCCGTCTTCCTCTTCTGAGTAAATGCGAAATGCAGGCCCCGAGATAGCGACGCGTTCATTGTGCGGAACGCTTTCGACGCAATGTATCACGCTGTCTAGTATCTTTTGGCCATGAGGGGTTTGTACCTCTGCAGCGTATTCCATCTTAGCGCGTTTAGAGATGCACTCTCGAAGTGTCACTTCATTTGCAGTAGGTATAGCGCGGACTGTGTCAACGGTAGCAGAAACAAGCGCGATGCCGACTGATATCAGGTTATTCCGGCGCGCCAAAAACGGAATTACCGCTTCTTCTAGGCTCTCGTCATTGTGCGCAGAAAGTAGTTCCAACAATTCTCTCACATCCCCCTCCCAAACACCTGCATCAAGAAAGTCCCCCTCATCGGAAAATGACTTCCAAAGTGTCGAGCCTAATGCTTCCTCACCCCTCGAATAACGCGGATGATCAGTTAGAGCAGGTTTTAGGTGATCCCAACTCGACCAATGTAAATGAAAGGTGCTGATGGGCGTCGTTCCCATCCAATGGTTGCTAGGCAAAAACAAACCGACTTCTGTTTCTCCGTCGACGTAGTGGTCCCACAAGCCAACATAAACGACCGTGTTAAAGCTGGGCTCTTGAGGTGCATCAATCGAAGTTATGCCAAGTGTTGTGATCGCGCGAAGAGCAACGACAGCAGCTTCAAACGAACGGATACACTCTTGAGATTTTAGATCAACATCAGGGTCGTGTTTTGACTTGTTGTATAGCTGCCGCAGTGTGTGCAGGGACGTCACTTGAGGAGCCGCCAAGCCTAATGATGAAAGATTATCAATCAGATCATTGAGACCCGTTCTGCGACTAATTGTCGGATAAACGACGGATTTTAGGTAGTATTCAAGACGTGATGTGAAAGGCTCGATCAGTGCCGATAGATCTGCTCGAGAAAAAGATTGATGGGTGAGTACCGTAAGTTTGTGAAGTGTATGCTCTGCATCTTCCGTGATGGCTTCGCCGCGTGTTTTCATTGATAGGCCTGCTTTGAATGTTGGTAGGTGTCGCCTAGTTGATCGGGAGGAAATTAGCCTTGCTGCTCGTCCTCCGCTTTTCTCACCCAATTCGTCGCAGGGTGCTTGGGGCGTTGGCAGAGTTGATTATTCAAGGCGCAAAAGGAGCTGAATTTAGTCGCCCGTTTCCAAGAACGATAATTGTGCAATGACTCTTCGCGCGAGTCATGGCGTTGTATAGCAAGCGCCGCTTATGCTCGTCGCTGCCAGTTGCTGATTGCGGCCACAGGACGATTACTCTGTCGAACTCTCTGTTTTTGGCTCCATGGATGGACATAGCGTTGATTTTCGCACTTTTCTTGAAGCCAAGGCGTGTGTTGGTTCTCACTGCATCGGAGACAAAGGAAACCAGTTGATCTTTTTCGAATTCGCTTTGGCCTGTCACCCTTTGAAGCCTGCGGATACGTTGGTCCACTGTTTTGACGATTGGTTGCGCCGAGTGTTCTTTCAACAATGCACAAATCTCGTTGAATGAAGCCAAAGCTGGAAATCCGATTGTCTCAGCCAGTTCATACTCAATTGCGCTGTCGCCACCTTCCCACGTAATCGAGAAGGGGCCAAAAGTCCCGCCTTTAGGCCATTTCCACTTTTTTGTTCTCGCGGTCTCGATCGCTTTCTGGATAATGGCGCTCTTAGAGTCCGGCGTGAGGATTGCAACGTCGTCGCAGCCTTGTGTCAGTTGAAATGCTAAACTCCATGCGAGCAACCCAGGGTTTTGGGCCGTGGCCGGAGCTTCCACAAGCTCGATACCTTCGCCAACCCAATGAACCCTGCCAGTCTTACCAATACCTTCCTCCTTCAGCACGTCCAGAATGCTTTCACCGCTCCTGACGGCCAAAGCAGCGGCAAGCAAACCACTTTTGTTCGTTCGGTGACTTTGAGTAAGGGAATGAGTGGTTCCGGCGCCTAGCAATTGGTCGATGAAGCCCGCTGTTTCTTGGCCGTCGCTCAAACACTGGAAACTGTCTGCGGCAACTACTGTCGTGCAGCATTGCTTCAAGCCAAGAACTATTCCCTGCCGATGGACATCGAGGTCTTGAGCCTCATCGACTAGCAATACGGGGTAAGATCGGGCCACCCAACGTCGAACCTCTGCATCTTTCAAGAGTTCACCGGCCATGAGACAAGGCCCCTGAAATTGGCCCAACTCCTCTGCCTGCTGTCGAATTTCTTCGGTCAACTTGGCGCTTCTTCGTCGGACCAGTGTCTGAGCAAAAGAGTCAAAGGTGAGACAATCAAATTTTTGTCTAAATGATGCTTCGGCGTTCAGGCTTGAAGTCAGCCGCCGTCGCGCACCATTCATAAAGGTTAATGCGAGCATACGTTGACCCTCACCCAACGCATCGTTCTCAATCAATTGCCGGGCATGAGCCACCATGTTGAAGGTCTTGCCCGACCCAGCGGGCCCTTCGAAGAAGTCAAACGTCATCGGGAGGCTCGAACCGGAAGGTCGGCATAGCAGCACCGTCTTCGGTCTCCCGGACGAAAAGTGGAGAACTCTGGACTGATGGGTCAAGCAGAGTGTCACAAAGTGCATTGAGCAGCTGGGCCGCCCGCTTGCGGCATGCGGCTTCACCCATCAGAATTGCCGATGTGATTTCTTGTGTGGGGGCGTATGACTTCCTACTTTCCAAGAAAGCAGAAAGCTCCTCCGCGTGACCGATTGCCGTGTCATTGGCCTCAGCTAACTGGGGCAAAACTTCTGCAAGGTTTGCTTCCGCGATCCAAGTGACCACGTGTTCAATTTTCCAGTCAGTTGGCCATATGATTGCCGAGCTCGGCGTTGGATCAGCCTCATTCAATTCCGTTAAGTATGCCCTTCCTGCTTGATCTCCATCAACAAGGATCGCGCAATGATGATGGACACGTCTGACCACTTCATGTGTCTCAGCGATCTTTGCGTCGTCTGTAGGCACGACCCCAACAAACGTCCCAAACTTCGACTGTTCATTTTCAGGTGAATTCCAAGTTTGCCTAAGCTCCAAAGCCGTTTGGAGCGTTTCTAGCCATGCGACATCGCTGATGCCCTCTGGGATCAAAACACGTTTATGCATCAACGCTGCAATCAGCTTTTGCCGCCAAGCAAAAAAGAGGTGTTGCTTGTGATTGGACGGACCAGCGGGTGCTGTCTTTGACAATGGCGAAACAGACATTTGCCCATCTTTGTTATCGACAAAGTAAGTTGTTTCGACAGGGAACATTGCCGCGACAAGTGGCGAGTGTGTAGTGACAATAGTCTGATCGCAGAGCGCGTTTAGCCGGTTGACGAGCCGTTTTTGTTGAGAAGGTTGAATATGTAGTTCAGGCTCCTCAACCGCGAGGACAAATGACTTGTTCGCATCTGCTCTGGCCTTGCCGAACTGCATCAGTAGCAGAAGACTTTGCAAGGAAGTCAAACCAGTTCCTTGCCGGGCGGAAGGGAGGGTTGGACCGTCCTCGTGAGCAAAATGAGGTACAACGCTTTCGAGGACTGAATTGCTGTCCGTCTCTGTTATACGAAGCTGAAGCCTTGGTGATGATGGCATGAGCTTTCCAAGTTCATCATTGGCCTGCTCGACAATCGTTGTAAGGCCGTCTTGTTCTTCTAGTTTCTGACCAGCTTCCGGTTCCCAAAGACGTGCTCTTGCATCGCGTATAGCAGTTGCAGGGAGGCCACCTAACGTTGCAACGAGACGCCGAAAAAGCTCTGAAGTAAACGAAATCCATTTGTCCCATGTCCGGGAGGCGGGGACCATGAAGAAGCCAAGTTCTTGAAGTGTCTTCGAGGAAATCGGCGTGACAACGGTGTCTTCGTGGAATGGATCACCAAGAGTTGCTTCATTATCCACAAAGAACCTAACGGTCTCGGCCTCGAGTTCCTGGAGATCAAATCGGGCCGAAAATGCGATCTGAACACTTAGTTCAGTGTGCTGACCGTCTGCTGATGCGGCAAGGCTGCCTGTATTTGGGTTGAGCCACTTCTCAACGCCTCCGCGACCAATCGCAAACCAAGATGGGCTATGCTGCGGATCATTCTCCGGGAAGCCTGTGACGGTGGCAATGATTAGGATCCGAGATGTTTCGATGGGTCTGCTCTTATGAAAGTCATGTTCAGTCAAGCGCCGAACCAATCGGTCTCTTCCCAGCAGTAGGGCAAGAGCCTCGATAATCGTTGTCTTGCCGTTGTTGTTCGGCCCCACAAGAACGGAATGTTTGCCAAAAGTAATGTCTGCGTTCTGCACCCCACGCAGGCCTGAAATCTTTAGACGCTGAATATACAATTAGAATTCCTGTTTCGGCCAAATTGATGAGACAGATACAAGCTTAGGGCGAGGCTACAGGGATTAGTGCCAGTTGAAAATGCCACTTGTGTTGATTCGATCGCCAAGCAAAAACCTACTTTGTCGAAGCATAGCCCATAAGGATGTCTGCTTTCCCGAACCAAGTGAATTTTCCTGCGCGCCCGCAGCGAACTTCCGCTTCCCGACCCCTAGGCTTCACCAAAGTCACCGTCATCATTGACTTTTAGGCCCCATGGAAGGCTTTGGAAAACTGGGATCAAAAGTACGCTCATCGCTACAAAGGCTGTCACGAAGACAATGTCTCGATAAACGCTAGGATCCTCGCGGACGACGGGGAATGCTCGGAAAGCCTGTTCGGCTAAGAAAACAAGCGTGGCTGCTAAGAAAACCGTGTGCACTGCACCTTCGACAAACCGCCTTTCCGGAGTATAAATCTGGTGCCTGATGAGTTTGTACTTCGTGCGCAGGCGAGCAAGCTTCCAAGGCACAGTTCGGGGCGTATCGCCTTCCTCCTTGAGCCTGGCCACCTCTGGCACCTGTAAAAGTCGCTCTGGGCTTTCTTCGGGGTTTAGGGGAGTTGGATTCAGACCGTATCTCTCATTGACCGCGCGCCAGAAGCTGGGTGGCATTTCGGTAAGTCCACGTTCGTAGTTGCCGATGGTGCCGACCGAAACCTGGAACTCAGCTGCAAACTCAGCCTGAGTCTTCCGGTTTTTTCGCCTGATCAGAGAGAGCCGCTTTCCATCATTTGGATGCGCTTTCGATTCGGCGATCTTCATATTCTTGGGTTTCATTCTTCAACTTTTCCCAAAATCGGGTGCGCGATGGCCATCAATCTCACGCAGCACAAAAAAATACCTAGCCTTTGTCTCTCCGGATGCTGCAGTTGAAATCAAACGGTGATTTTCAACATTCTGCAAAATATTGTGGATCGTTTCTACTTGCGATCAAGATGATGTGGAACCTTGGTGCTGACCAGCCTCTTGCCTGCTGGAGGTTTACACGCAAACTTGTCGGCAATTGGCGGGGTCAAAGCAGGACAAACAGCGTGAGTAACAGGCGATGACCAAGGTCGATCGGGACGTATTTGCAGCTCATGAAGCGTTGAAAATGGAGCTGCGCCTGAGGGGCTCATCGCTGGCCGCCATCGCTCGCCAGGTCGGTGTCTCACGCACGACTGTATCGCTGGTTGGATTGCGCAAGATGAGCGTGCCGCGAGTGGAACGCGCCTTGGCGGCAGCCGTCGGTAAACCCGTCGAAGAGTTGTTCGGAGCTATTGAAGCGGAGGAGGGCAAACAATGAGTCCATAAAACACAAAGACCTCGAAGGAAGCTTGCGACTCCCTACAAGGTCTTGGTGCAAAAGTTTGAAGCCCTTTGCACCTCCTTCATGACCCAAATTTCGAAACCCGTCAACCGCGCAGAGCGTTTCTGCGGGCGGGTTTCGTTCATCCCAACATAAAGGAGAGCCACCCGGCGCTGGTGTGAACCTGTGGCTGTGGCAAACACCATGACAAAAGATGATGATGACGACTTCTATCGTCCCCCCTCGCCGACTGTAGCGGGGCTGATGTTCCCCGCGCGGTCTAAACTAACTGTGCGAGGATTCACGCTAGCGATGACGCCTGCGGAACAATACTGGCGTCAGATTATCAGTGCCAGCCAGGGAGAACGGGAAACCTGCCTGTTGTCGCTGGCAATGCCTGATCTCTGGAACCTCACCGATCAGCCAAAGCCAGTGAGCTTTGTAGACGTGGATGGCAGACAAAGAACCCACAGGTTCGACTATCTCGCAGTGTTCAAAAATGGTCGCCGCGTCGCCATTGCGGTGAAACCTGCGGAGCGCGTTGAGCGACTGAACTTCAAAGCCACGCTGCAAGCTATCAAGCGTGACTTGCCCATTGGCTTTGCCGATCGGGTGGCCTTGGTCACGGAGCGAGAGCGGCACAAGGTCGAGGTTCGCAATGCTGAGCTGCTGAACTTCTTCCGGCGGTGTGCCGACGAAGAGGCAGACAACACCGTTGCCGATCTCATCAACGGGCTCCTTGGCGAAGTTTCGATTAACGATCTCATCGAAAAGTCTGGTCTTGGTGCTCGGGCGTTTCGCGCGGCGTTCCGTGCGATCTACGCGGGCAGGCTCATCGCGAATACGCGAGAGAACATTTCTATCAATTCAATCGTGGCACCAACAGGGGCAGGGCATGAGACATGAACCTATCCGTCTTGGCGTGACCACGTGTGACGCGATCGTTGCCAACGGGAAAACACACGTCATCACCAAAGTGACTGACCTGTTTGTCGAAATGAAGCCGATGCGCGGGGATACTGAGCCGATTTCGTTGACACACGCAGAGCTATCAGAGCTTATCAACTCCGGTCAGTTCTCCATTCAGTATGGCTATTTTGAAAGCCGTCAGGTTGCACGTCGAGCAATAGCTGGCCGGTCTTTGATGTCGCGTGTGTCGACGAAATCTCAGCTTGATGCCTTCTGGAAAGAGTGCTGGAGCACAACGTTCTTGGAGATGGAGGGTGAAGATAAGCTCAACCGCTCAGCGGAACGATGGGAAGAGTTCCTGCCGGAGCTAGAACGCCGTGTCACAGAAAAGCTGAAGAAGGGTCTGAAAGCGGCAACAGCGGGGGCCAGCTTTGACAGCATTGAGCTGTGAAGAACGCCCTGCAGAACATCAGTAATGTCGTGGGTGCGGGATTGGGAGACGTCCAAAGACCCAATGGTTTTTGTGAAAAAGTCGATCTTTAATGGCAGCAACGCGAGGCGCATCGATGCTGAACGCGAAGCCATCATTCAAGCCGCGCTTGAAGGTTATCTGCATCCAAATCAGCTTCTCCCAGGTCACATCCACGATGACGTAAATGCCGAAATCCGACGGCGCAACGCAATCCGTGTTGCGAATGGT
Source organism: Ruegeria sp. AM1 (assembly GCF_056540745.1). NCBI lineage: Bacteria > Pseudomonadati > Pseudomonadota > Alphaproteobacteria > Rhodobacterales > Roseobacteraceae > Ruegeria > Ruegeria sp. AM1. The sequence continues at coordinate 51,808 of NZ_JBQFXH010000009.1, read as the reverse complement.
GGTTTGCCTCTGGCCGAGGTGTCTAAGAGCACCATCGAACGAAGGATCAGGGAACTTGATAAGTTCGAGGTGCTTGCTGCCAGAAAAGGTCTGGCGGTCGCAAAGAACAAGCTCGGTGCACATGGTGGTGGATTGAAGCTGGCTGTGCCCCTGAACCGGATCGAGATGGACGAATGGGAAATCGATCTGATTGCGATCTTGAAAAAGAGCGGTTTCGACTTCTCTCAGTGCAGCGTCCGCGATATTGAAACAGTACGATATTGGGTTTGCGTGGCGTTTGATACAGCCAGCCGCAGTATCGTTGGCCTGAAGCTTTCCCGAAGCCCTACCGCCGAAGACGCCAAAGCTGTCCTTTGGATGGCCATGCGCGACAAGACGGAGCTGTCACGCCAGTTGGGCTGCGAAACCGCATGGAAGCAACATGGTCACATTTGTCATGTTGCGGTGGACAACGGGCCGGCGTTCGTGAACGCGGAGTTCAAGGCGGCGCTTTCTGATCTATGCATAGACTACTCCGTCCTGCCTGCTGGTGTCGCCAAACTGCGCGGGCATGTGGAACGGGTGTTCAGGTCGGTCGCGACGCTTCTGATGCCATACCTGACAGGTCGGACGTTTTCCAATCCCCAGGAACGTGGAGATTATCCGTCACAAAAATTTGCTGTCCACACCGCTGAAAGCATCGTCGAGCTTTTGGTTCGGTTCACAGTCGATGTGTACCACAATCGGAAGCACCGAAAGCTCGAATATGCGACTCCAAACATTGTTTGGGACCGCCTTGTAAAAGATTTCGGCTGGTCGCCCCCAATGAGTAATCACATCCTGCGGCACATTCTTGGGGTTGCCTTGTCGCGTGACACCGGTCGCCACGGTGTTCTGGTCAATGGCGTGAACTACCATTCTGACCGTCTCGCAAAGCATTTCCAAAAATTTGGCAAGCAACACGTTGATGTGCGCGTCGACCCTGAGAACATGGGGCATATTTCAGTCTGGCTGGAGAATGGCACCGAAATCGGTTGGTCGACACTGAAGGCCCAGATTGTCGGGCTTGAGGGTTTATCTTTTGCCGCTTGGGAACGATCCGTGTTTGAGCTTCGGCAGAACAATCGCAATGCGGCATCGCTGACGCAGGGCGTGGTGGATCGCGCCATCAAGCGGATCAAGGACATCGATGCCGAGCAATGTTCTCTGCGACAGCTTGGTCCGATTGGCGACACTTACGATCAGATCAAACAGGCTCAGAAAGAAACATTCTGGGGGCTCTCATTGGGGATCGATCCAGAACTTAACGCAGCTCCGCCTGAGGATGGAGACAGCGAGCCTAAAGGTCTTTTGTCTAATGAAATCACACATGATCCAACGCCAAGCCGCACCGATCACCCCGTACTGCGAGAGGAGCAGAACGCACCAATCGAATTCTGGTCTTTCGGCGACGACGCCGATGGCCGGCATGAATTCTCCGACAAGGATGAAGACGATGAATAAAGACGACAATGAAATCCGCAAAACTGTCCAAGATCTGCGCTCGGCATTTGTACCGACGCCGTCTTATCGCAAACTCGAAACCCACTTCCGCGCTTTGCTTGAACAGCGGCGCGCCGACGTGAGAGACGAAACCATCAACATCGCGCGCGGCATAGTTCTTGTCGGGCAATCCGGCAGTGGGAAAACCACTGCCATTCGGGAGTTGATCCGCAAGAACAGATCGTTGCTTCAGACGGACCCCACGCTGGATATCTGCGAGTTCTTCAGCCTTCAGGTTCCAAGCCCGGCCACGATGAAATTTGTTGGCGCAGCGACGCTTCGCGCTCTTGGCTATCCCTATTCCGGGGACAAGCAGGGTCCGGCCATATGGGATCAGGTCAAGGTTCAGCTCAAGCTAAGGCAGACCTGTTTTCTGCATCTCGATGAAGCACAGGATTTAGCTCGATATCAGACGGACAAGGAGCGCCAGTCTGTCGTGAACACCCTCAAGTCCGTGATGGAAAACTCCCTCTGGCCAACCGGGCTCATCCTGTCAGGCATGCCGGATCTCAAGAAGATCGTGAACCAGGACCCCCAATTGGCGCGCCGCCTTTATCCTGTCGAGATCGGCAGGTTGCATGCGCTCCGGGATGTGGAGCCTGTACTCGACATTGTCCAGAAATATGCCGCCCGAGCCCGGATTGGAACGCAGCCTTGTGTGCGTGGTGAGCAGTTTGCGCAGCGGCTGATGCATGCTGCGGATTACGAGTTTGGTTTGATGGCAGAGATTACAGTTCAGGCCCTCTCAAAGGCCCTGTTCAGTGATGGGTTTGAGGCCCGATTACAGATTCGTCACTTTGCGGATGTGTTCTTTGACCGAAGCGCCGCTATCGATGCTCTCAATCCGTTTGCCGCAGAAGACTTTGCGCGGATTGATCCCCGGCAGATCTTCGAATTTGACGGGGCAGATGCATGATGGCGCCTCTAAAACCTGCTCTCCCCTTCATCGAAGGGGAGACGCTTTCCGGATATGTCAGCCGCCATGCGGTGTTATTTGAGACTACACCACGGGACTTTTGTTCAGATCTCGGGATGCGTTGGCCGTTTCTGTGTAGCGGGTATGATACGCAAGTCGAACGGCTCTGCTGGCTGACAGGTGAGCCAGTGGAGGCGTTGCGCGCCTGGCGGACCCAGAAAATCGGAATTGGCTACTACAAGGTGGGGAAGGCGCAGGCCAACACAGCCGTACTGCGGCGCACCGCCGTTCGACTCTGTCCGCAATGTGTGACAACCGCATTGTCTGAAACTGGTCCACCGGGTGTGTTTCAGATGCTTGAATGGTCCATTCTCAGCATCCACAGGTGTTCACGACATAGCTGCCCGTTAATCACTTTGCCTTCTTCGAACCATTCCCACACAACCTACGACTTTGCTGCCCGGGTCCTTGAGCACCGAGAAAAAATCCATCGGGCAAGTGAATCTCAGGAAATGCTCAAAGAAATCAGCTTTGAAAACTACATTCGAAAACGCATCTGGCATGGTCCACAGGGTGACTGGCTGAGCGATTGGGACCTCCATCACATTCACCGCGCGAGCCTGACCCTGGGGGCTGCACTAAGTGGTATCAAGGGCGAGATGCCTGGAAATCTGCCGATGCTGGAAGTGCGCTCCTTATGTGAGCTAGGCTTTTACAACCTGGCCAGTGGCAATGCGAAATTCAAATCAGCCCTTCATGAACTGCACGAAGCCAGCACAACCGAACGTCCTTACTACAGCGCAGACTTGGGGCCATTCTATCACTGGCTTCGAGAGGCTTATGCTGAGCCGCCCTTGGCTGAACTGGTTCAGATCATACAGAAGCATGTCTTTGACACATACCCAACACCAACAGGCAAAGGCGTATTCGGCAAGAGGCCAAAAGTTCAGAAATGGCTTACAATTAACGATGCGCGAAAACGCTCAGGTTTCGGAGCCGTGTTCTTGAAGCAGCTCCTCGGTCATCTGGACGGAATCTCCGAGGAAGACGCTCTAAAACGAACCGATGTGCACGTCGATGAAATCAAAAAAGCGAAATCCTACTGGAGAACTCTCATCAACCTTAAGCGCGCGGCTTCTGACTTGGGTATTCATGCCCAACAAGTTAAGGCGCTTCAAAACCGATGCGTCCTCTCTACGGTCAAAATTACCTCGTCCAAACGCTACTTGAAACGCGAGGAAATTGACGACCTTTTGAAACGCGTTTCAGAACTGCCCCGATCTCTATCTGAAAAGTCAGTTCTTCCCATTAAGGAATTCTGTCGCGCCAAGGGTGTTCAATTAACCCGAGTGATTGATCTCTGGATAAGGGGCGATTTGGATGGGAAGGTCTGTCGAGGTGAAGGTATTGGCCTGCAAGCGATAGAGGTGGATTGGGATGCACTATGTGAAAAGCCAGGGATCCAACTTGATCGCGATCTAAAGCTTCCGGAAGCAGCCAGTTATCTTCAGATCAGTGTTATTTCTATCAGGCATTTGAGGGATCATGGCTATTTGGTCCAGATACAGCATCGCAATCCTGATACCAACCATCTGAGAAGCTACATTTCAAAGAGCAGCATCCAAGCGTTCGAGCGAACCTATATCACCCTCGGCCAGATGGCATCACGACAGAAGGTGGCCTCTATCCATTTGGCGCGGCAATTGGATCGCGATTCCGTCCAACCAATTTCCTGCGGGAATGAGTTTGTCCGTGTCTACGACAGAAATGCTGTGGGCTGGGGAAGGGACTGCAAAGCGACAAAAAAATGGAGGAATGGCCAGCCATGAGCACGGAAATGACTGATCAGGAACTCGCGGATGACGATGAGGCGCAGCTTCGCATGATTGTTGAAGCCTACGCGAACTGCGAAGACCCCTATGACGTGGATGCGGTGCTGTCTCATGTAAGCTGGGTGCGCCGCATGAAACGCAAAGGCATTCTGGATTTGATTGCCGCCTATTCCGACGATGAGGAGCCGGACTGACACAAGCTTGGGGGTTCATCTAGCGCCCCGCTGCTACGTTCGCTTTTCCCAGCACCGGCCCAACGCATCCAAGTGCTACAGAAATCCGGGCGTTGTCTTGATCGACATACGCCCGGAAAGTGTTGTGATCTTAGACCTCTTTGTCTTCGCCATTCTCCGCGAGCGAATTGCTCACAGCTTCAAGTAAGAGTTGTTCCATGCGATAGGGCATCTCATCGACACCCCAAGCCCGTCTCCGGTCCGGCCAAAGCTCGTCAAAGAGCTCTTCGGTCATAACAACATAAGACACACGACCGCCGTGACGGAGAAATGTCGGGCCAGCATCTACTTGTTTCATAAGGCTGACGGCATTGTATTGCAGCGTTTCGATATCGAACCGCCGACGTTGGATTGGTGGAAAGTCAGTATGGTTCATGTGTTTTCCTTTCAAATGCGCACGTCGTTGGCCACGGAGAATTCCGTGTGGAATGCGGCTCGAAGGAAAATGATCAGGTCATGGTATCAGCTAGCATATCAAACTCCCGCTGTCAGCAGAGGTGCAGAAACAGTTCAGCGCTGACGTTCGATTGGATCTTCGTCAATTGCTGCTCTGCGGGCTTGTTGCCGTTCGCTGAACGTCTGCGCCCCGTTTAGGCTGAGTCTCAGACGATCCACCCAAAGACATACCCCGCCCCGAGCGAGCCAAGAACTGCGAGTAGCAGATAGAGCATGAACGGTTTCAGTTTGAGAACCGGTGCGATGGCCATCGCACCCCAAATGCTGACCACGCCGCCCGAGACAAGGAAGGACATCGCCGCGCCTTTGGACATGCCATTGTCAATCAACCCGCGCGTCAGTGGGAGCGCAGCATAGCCATCGATATAGGCCGGAGCGCCTATGAAGACAGCGGCGGGTATGGCCCACCATTTGTCTTCACCAACATATACTGCCAGTGCGCCCGGCGTCAGTACCGCGTTCAGGGCATACTCGGCGGTGAATGCCGGGATCAAACAAATCAGGATCAGCCGTGTGGTCGCCCAGAACTGTCTACTGAACGACCTCCGCCGCGGTTCGGACCGCCACACCCATGGATCGAACGGCTGATCCTCGCCGCATCGTGCAGCGCTGAGTTGGCGCGCAAGAGCGTTCTCTCGCAAAGCATTCTTGGCCCATGGTTTTTTGGCAAAAAACCCTGTGATCGCGCCCCCGAATGCCCCCAATCCGAAGGCTGCAATCGTTTTGCCGATTGCAAAGCTCAGACCCAATGTCGCGGCTGTTGTCGCGAGCATCGCCGGATCTGTTATCGGAGAGGACAGCCAGAATGCCATGATCGGAGCGAGTGGCACGCCCGCTGCCAACAATCCAACCATCAAAGGTAGCACGGTCACACCGCATACTGGCGTGATGGCTCCAATGAGCGAGGCCGCCAGAACCGTCCTCAGTGTCCTGCCCTCGAAGGCACCAGCGATGTGGGTATCCGCGCCGCTTGCGATGATCCAGGCTGCAAGCACGATGCCCGGAATGACGATAGGGGCCACGACAATCAGGCCCCATAGGACAAACTTTGCTGCGTTCGCGGCGTGTTCCGGCCAGGCAAGACAGACGCCTGCCAGCAGCAGCAAAGACACGCCCCATAACAGGGATTTCCGGTTAGATGGGTGGTGGGCAGCTGTCTGATCTGACATGGGGTACTCCTCTGGCCTTGAAAAATAGTGCGGCAAAAGGCATCTGTGAAACGCATAGTTTCAATTTCCGATATTGGAAAAACAGATGGAAAATCTGGATAGCGATCTTCTGCGAACCTTCGTCGCCGTGGCTGATGCCGGAAGCGTCACGGACGGTGCTGCCCGCATCCACCGGTCGCAATCTGCGACAAGTCTTCAGATCAAGCGCCTCGAAGCGATCCTGGGTCAACCGGTCTTTGACAGGCATGGTCGCGGGGTGGTCCTGAGCGACACGGGACGAAGGCTATTTCCAGTCGCGCAGGAGGTGACGGCACGTCTCGACGCGGCACTACGAGAGATTTCACAGAACGCAGTAAGCGGCAAACTGCGCTTGGGCATACCCGACGATCACGGGCGCGCCAGACTTGCGGCGATCATTGCGACCTTTGCCCGTCAACATCCGAAAGTCGAACTGGATGTCACCTGCGCCTTGAGCACAAGTTTTCCAGAAGCCCTCGATAAGGGGGCGCTGGACCTTGCGGTCTATGAGGTCGAAAGCCCGTCCAGTCACGAGGAGGTTGTTTATGAAGACCCGACATGTTGGGTGTCGTCGGCGCACCGGTACTTTCGGGCCGATGAAAGCCTTCCAGTAGCCTTGTTCGATCATGCGTGCTGGTGGCGCGACGCGGCGGTCATTTCATTGCAAGCCCGTGGAAAGCCATATCGCGTTGTCTACTCCAGCCAAAGCGTCTCTGGTGTCATTGCAGCAGTAGAAGCCGGGATCGCGGTGGGTCTGCTCGGTCGCTCCTCGCTGCACGGCGGTCTATCGGTGGTGAACGATGCATTGGGCCTCGGAAACACGCCTGCCTCCAAGCTGGTGATGGCATCAAGCAAGCCGAAAGAACAAGGGCCTCAGGACGCTATGAAGGCCGCGATCCGAGCCGCATTTATGGCCAACCCACGAAAACTTAAGTGACGGTGCGTTGGCTCTGCAGGGGACTGACCACTCAACCAGAGATCGCTTCACATAACCCCCCTTCAGCGATGCCCTCACTTTGTTATGGCGTTGCCAATCATACAAAGGCTTCACTAACGTGCCGTTCGAGAACCCGTTAGGCGACAACCGCCAGGCGGGTCAAAGCGCAAATTTGCTGCGGCTGCGCCAATGTCAGTTATTGGGGTGCCAGTCCGGTGGTATGGCTACACCTGCCCAGATTGCGTCAAAGGTAGCTTCAACTTCTTGCTCAGTCAAAATTCGATCAGAAAAGTTCCGACGCGAGAGATAGATCGCAGGGCCTATAAGGATGGAGAGCAAGCAATCTAGTGGAAGCTGTTTTAGCGTTCCATCATCAACAGCCCGTTCGATTGCCTCGATAATGTCGTTTGCCATGTCTGATGCAGCATCGCTTTGCCGCTTGTTCAAAATTTGCTCCATATCTATCGACTCGTGGAAGGCAAACATCTTCGGTTGTTCGACAATGAAGTCGAACATGGCAAACCACATCGCTCTGATACGCTCGGTGCTGGTGTGGCTGTCAGATTGCGCGTTCATCACTGCCGCATGCAGGAGAGACTTCACCTCCAGATAGATAGATTGCAGCATCTCGTCCTTGCCTGAGTAGTAGATGTAGAGCGTGCCTGCGGAGACGCTGGCTCTCTTGGCGACCCTCGGCATGGAGAGCTTGCCCAGTCCGTTTTCAATAACGTCAGCAATCACAGCATCTCGGATCGCACAGCGTTTCGTTTCATCTTTCTTTTGGGCCATCGGCGTCACCTGCTCGTTCGCGGAACATCTTTTTTTCTCACACTATGGGTTGAATAATGAAAGTTCATTCATTATTCAACAGCCAACACAGGAGAGAATCATGTCCCACGTCTTGTCTCGGATCACAGCCCCAGCGCTGGTCACCGCAATGATGTCTACAGCTGCCATTGGAGCAGAAGATATGAGCGTAGACGAGATCAAAAACGGATTTCGTGTGAATGCGGCGCTCGCCCAGTTTCATCGTTGGTATCTGCTGTACGAAGAGCCTGCTTATGGTCTTGAGAACCAACTGGATATTCTCGCTGAAGACGTAAGCGTTGTCTCGGGTTTGGGGGAAGCCACCGGGCACTCCGAATATGCCGAACGGGTGTCACAACTTCCAACAAGTTGGCATAACGCTCATGACGTCAAATCGACAGCGGTCACGGTCAACGACGATGGTTCGATCAGCTTGTCGGCGGACATCACTTACTTGAACAGGGGCATGCTGGAAAACGATGCTATCCGTTCCGCAGAGGTCTCGTATACGACCACACTGACTCCAAGCAGCACGGTCCTGCCCAAATTCTCGTCCATCAGCATCGTCGGGAGCAACGCGGGAGAGGCGGATACATTCGTGTCAGCCTACGGCGATAACCGGATGCTTAGTCTCGTGCACTACTGGTTGGCGCTCATCGAAGACCCAGCCCGTAATCCAGACCCCGTGCAAGAGATCTTGGCTGATGGTTTCAGTCTGAACTTCTCAAGTGGAGCAATTACCGACTTTGAGGGTTTCAAAGCTTGGCTGGCAGGGCCTGGGTCTTCGGTCACCGCGAGCACCCATAGGATTGGGGACTTCTCACAAGAGCTTGTGGGCGACAATCAATACGCCGTCTCAATGACCTTTGATTGGAACGGCATTCTGCCTGATGGCACCGAGTTGGCAGCCAGGACGAAACATACCTGGAGCGTCATTGATGACCCAACGAAGCGCTTCGCTCAGATCAAAACTGTCGATGTCGAAATACTGGAACCTTTCGCTCCGAAGGAGTGAAGCACAATCTTGCCAAGGAAGCCAAAATGAAACGCATACTTCAAATCGTCGCAGGATTGGTCGCCGTCTTGGCGGTAGCCGCAGCCACCATCTTCTACGCCTTTCCACAGGTCATCGTTGATTTCGCGAACAATGGATATGCAAGTGCCGCCGGGTTGGAGAAGCGCTCGCTCGAACTCGATGGGTACACGGTGAACTACTTCGAAAGCGAGGAGCGGGGAAACAAAGAGACGCTCGTACTCGTGCACGGTATGGGTGATGACAAAAACAGCTTTCTGCAATCTGCGGAGTTGCTGTCAGAGCACTACCATCTGGTTCTCCCAGATCTCCAAGGTCACGGGGAAAACGCCCGCGACATGGATCGGGACTATTCGATTGATGGCCAGTCAACTTTCCTACGCGACTTTCTGCACACCATCGATGTGAAGGAGTTCCATCTGGTCGGGAATTCCATGGGCGGCCACACCGCTGGTGCCTACGCCATCAAGTATCCTGACGAGATAAAGTCCTTGGTGCTCCTCAATGCGGCTGGCCTGAAGATTGACGACCATGTCACCTATATCGGGTTCGGCGACGATGTGGAAACTGAAGCAGAATTCGATGTCCTGCTGGATCGAATGTTCAAAGAAATCCCAGACATCCCCGGTCCCTTCAAAAGGCTGATGATGGAACAGATCAACGAAACCAACGAGTTTGTTGACGACGTCCTCATCACATCGGTGCAGAACGGACCCTACTTCAATCTTAAAGATGACCTGTCCGGTATCTCGGCCCCAACGTTGGTCTACTACGGCGTCCACGACGAGGTCGTCTTACGTAATGCAGCCGACTACTATGCGGACAACATTCCAAATGCAGAACTTGTGACAATCGACAATGCAGGTCACGTTCCGCAGATGGAGCTTCCATTGGTTGTCGCAGAGGGCATTCACGGGTTCATATCTCGGCAATAAATCTGCTCGATGTGAACTAAGTTCCAAGACTGTTGGATCGCTCTGCGTTGACATCAACCCGAGCGATCCCGGCTTCTTTCATGCAAGAAAACGCTTCATCGAGCTTCCTTTGATCAGAGGAAGTGCTCAATTGGCTTAAGGTGTCATTTCGCTGCGACTGCGCGAATGTCAGCTAAACTCTGATTTCCAAATCTTGCGCCGCGCTTCGTCTCGGCTTTCGTAGGACGAGATAGCGTCAATCAAATCATCAGGTGATAGCTCGGCTTCTCCCTGGGCGTGCCGAGTGATCTGCATTGTATACCACGCTGTCACGCCGCCTTCAGGTGGGTTCTCAAAACGCGGGAATTGAGGGGCACCACCCTGACCTGATAGCCAAGATGACGGCAGTTCGGGGTCTACCACCAGCGCACGCGCTAACCCAACGAGGTCGGCCTTGCCCTGCGCGACTGCACTTTCGGCTTGGGTTAAAGTCTTGAATCCGCCTGTGACCATTAAGGGGATCGTCGTCTTTGCACGTGCTCGCTCTGCGAAGTCCAAGAAGTAAGGGCCGGTGCCAGCGCGGTCAGACGAGGAAGCAGCACCGGGAAAATACGTGCCGCCGCTGATGTCGATCAGGTCGATTGCCATTTTGTCCACTGCTGCAATTACCTCAAGGGACTCGTCCTCTGCGAAACCACCCACGAGCTGATCTGTGGCATTGAGTTTGATGCCGACAGGAAATTCCCGCCCAACAACATCACGCACTGCGCCAATTACTTCGAGCAACAGCCGCATTCGGTTTTGAAGTGGGCCGCCATAGGCATCCTCGCGTTTATTGAACAACGGCGAAAGAAACTGGTTCAAAAGGAAGCCGTGGGCAGCGTGTATTTCCACGCCGCCAAACCCCAGCTCTTTTGCGAGGTTGGCCGTTCGGGCAAAGTCGAATGGCAGTAGCTTTATTTCTTCCAGGGACAGCGCGCCACAGGTCAAACCAGGCAAGTCAAGCTCGCTCGGCCCCCTTGGTGTGCTGATTGGGGCATCCGCCATCGCGCCTGCATGGCCCAATTGCAGCCAAAGCTGAGCGCTATCGGTTGCGCCTGCGTTTGCCAGACGCATGAGTTGATCACGGTCCGATTGGTGGTTCACAATCAAGTTGCCGGGCTTCTCCGGAAAATGGGGCGTAGCTTGTACTTCGCCGATGATTGATAACGCCAAACCGCCTCTAGCCCACCGTTCATAAAGTCTGATTTGATCGTCGGTCGGGTTGCCAGCGCCATCACCTAACGAGTCCGACATTGCTGCTTTGGCAATGCGGTTCTTGAGCGTCATGCCACAGGGCAAGGCCAGTGGTTGTGCGAGAGGGGAAACAGAAGTTTGGGTCATCGGGTATTTGCGTATTCCAACCGTAACTTACGCCCAAAAAACGGCCACTGGTGCAAAGCGTAGCATTCGATGAGATGGGCTCCTAGTACAACTCTGATAGCGTTTTCCTGGCGGTCAGACATGCAACTCAACAAGTTGGATAAGGTTTCCGCAGGTGTCATCAAACACGGCCATTGTCGCGCCGCCAGCCTTCACAGGAGGTTGTGTGAACTCAACTCCCGCAGACTCTAGTTTGGCAACCTCGGCCTCAATGTCGTCAACGCTAAACGCCGAAATGGGGATGCCGTCAGCCATTAGTGCTTCCTGATAGGCGCGGCTCGCCGGATGCACGTTCGGCTCTAAACCTAACTCTACTCCCTCGGTTTCCTCTTTGGACACCAGTGTCAGCCAACGGTGTTCGCCCATCGGGATATCGTGCTTCACAACAAACCCAAGCTTGCTTGTGTAGAAATCGAGAGCTTTGGACTGATCATCAACAGCTATGCTCTTTATGTACATTTTCATTCTGTGTCTCCTTGAGAATATAGTTCCACCCAGGGGTTTATCACATGCAAAATCGATGTTGCCGCAAGGGTGTGAATCTTGGTGCGCCCCCGCCAAGCAGTGGTGATTAAACCAGCCTGCTCCAGCGTATTTAGATGCCTGGTGATGCCTTGTCGGGATATCGTGATAGAATGATCTTCGAGCAGTCGCGCGCAGAGCTCGAAGAGTGATTGGTCGTCACGTTTTCTCAGTTCATCAAGGATCAACAACCGCGTTGTGTCACCGAGGGCGCTGAAAATGATGCTTAGCTGCGGGTCGAATTGAACACTCATACCCTCTTATGCAACAATATTGTTGCATGTCAAACCTAACCTGCCGTTCATACAACTTGCAGCATCAATCAAAGTGGGCTCGAACCGGACTTGCGGCGGCGCAGCAGGACAAAATCGGCACTTTTCACGTGGTCTATGACCGCAACGCGGGACACAGCACCAATTGGCTGTGTTTGCTCGAATGTCGGCAATCTGGCCAACGCTTGGGTTGGAACCAAATCTTCAGCGCGGCCTTCGAATTTTGCCGGTCATTCGCAAGCCATCACGAATGTTCAATCCCATCATCGTGAGGTTGGCTGCACCAGCGATCAACTCAATCACCTGAACCGTGTAAAAGGTACTGTCGAATTCGCCAGCGGCGGCTTTGCCTGCAAGAAACCAGGCGGCCGGTACGAGGATCAACAAGCCGTTCAGCGCAATGATCGGCATACGGGTCTTCTTGGCTTTCGTAAGCGCATCTTTGCGTTTCCGGCCCATTGCCATGCCCGATCCGCCAGCAATGACCATTGCCGGGATAAGAATGAACATGCCTTTCAGGATCAATGCCTTGATGGTTGCGACCGCTTCATGGCTCGCAAAGAGTTCGCTGGTGACCGTTGATGTCCAGAAGAGGAGGATCATCACAAAGCCGATGCCGCCCGCGATGGCGTGAATCTTTGTTTTCATAGTGGTTCCCTCAAATTGGCTTTTGGAAAGGATTTCGTCAGGCCGTGCAGCAATTCGGCACCGCAACCTTCTCAAACAGATGGGGGGCGGTCACAGCGCTTGAGGGATAATGGCTGAGCTGCTGCTGAAACTCGGGGTTTGAAAACGCGGCGCGGAAGTCCGCAACAGACTCCCAGACCGCGTAGTTCAGGTACATGCTGCCGTCACCAATAGCCTTGTGCAACTGAGTGCTGATGTAACCCGTCTGCTTTTTCATCCATTGGGCATCGCTCTTCCAGGCTTGAACCAAGGCGTCTTGGTCATCGGGATCAACTGTGAAGAGGTTGACGAGAACGACGGGTCCAGCGTTGATGTCCAATTGCCGTTCAATGGGAAACTCCGGGTCGAGGGGTTTGAAACTAACCATTGCGGTGCTCCTTGAAAGTATCTTCATTTTGGTGTCATGTTGTCATATTTAGGAAGCATCAAACACAATGACAACACATTGTCAAATTGAATGAGGAATCGACATGCCTAACGAACAAAGGACTGAAGCAGGAGAAGCCGTGACAGCGTTGATATTGGATGTGTTTCGGCTGAACGGTCGATTGCAGCTTGCCGGTGATCGCCTCGTATCAAAACTCGGTCTGACAAGTGCCCGATGGCAGATCCTTGGCGCCATCGCCTATTCTAATCGACCGGAATCCGTTGCCTGGCATGCACGGACGATGGGCGTTCACCGGCAGGGCGTTCAACGGATCATCAATGAAATGAGCAAAGAAGGCATAGTGGAGTTTCAGCCGAACCCACACCACAAGCGGGCGCACTTGGTCGTCATGACTCGAAAGGGGCAGGAGTTGTACGAAGCCGCAATTGCGAGGCAAATCCCATGGGTGAACGAACTCTCGGAAGGCCTGTCGCCAGATGAGATTGCGACAGCGCAAAATGTTGTTGGTCGTCTCAAGACACGTCTCGAGGAAGCTTCAATGCAAGAGGTTCGGACTCCAAACTAGAGCTGACGCTTGAAGTGCTGGTTCGTCTGGTCCGCAGAGGAGCTCACCACTCAACCAGAGATCGCTTCACATAACACCCGTTCAGCGACGTTCGCGGTTCGGTACGCAGCCTAAAGAACAGTCATTCTTGGCGCCAGCAGCAATCATCAGGGTTTGACTTCACACGTCGCGCAACAAAGCGGGCTTTTGTTACCCAAGCTCTTATATCGGCTTCCACAACACGGCGTCACTGATGCGGCGGATTCCGACCCGCTTGAATTTCCTGAACGCGCTCGGGCCAAGTCGACCGGATATAGGCAAGAATGTCCCAGATATCGTCGTCGGTGAGCGTATCCCCAAATCCGGGCATACCACTCGCAAAGCCGTCGACGCCGCGCGCGGCCAACGCGGCCTCGCCACCTAGTTGGGTGTATTCGAACAGAAGTTGGTTGTCGTGGTGCCATGTGTGCCCGGTCTCGTCATGGGGCGGCGCAGGCAGAATACCGTTGTCGTCAGGCGTCTGCCATTCCGGCTGTCCTTCGAGATTGACTCCATGACAAGACGCGCATTGTTCGGCATAAAGGGTCTGACCATTGGCCAAATCCCGGTCATCCATTTCGTGACCAGCACTTACACTCGTTGCGAAGCTGAATACTGTGACGATCAAAAAGTCCCGCCTGTTCATGGGGTACCTCAATTCGGTAGAGTCAAAACGCTGGTGAGCGTCGCGGTTGCTGCAAGGACCACCAGAATGATTACGGCTTCGATTTCAATGGAGCGAACCAAGTGGCGGGCAGCTTTACTGTCCCCAGATTGCATGGCTGGAACGAAGCGCAGTTTGTTTGCTGCGGCCAACATCAGGACCGCGCCCACGAGCGCGAGTTTGATTAACAGGGTTTGCCCATAGCCCGTTGTCATTAACGCCCACATATCGCCAAGCAACATCCAAGCCATCAGCAGTCCCGCCGAAATCAATGCAGGGATAATAACCGAAGCCGCCTGCCCAAACCGATGCCCCAACATGGCTGCGTTGTTCAGATATTCTGGCCGTTGAGACAGGGCGCGCAACGGTCCTAGTATGCCAATCCAAAACGCGACACCCAGAAGGTGCAAGAGCAATAACACACGGACGCCGGTTATCTCCAACTCAGGGACATGCCCGATCTGGGCGAATGACCACAGGGCGATCATTCCACTGGCAAGCGCGATCCATTGGCCGACTAGGGGCATGAATACCCCGACGATCATCAATACCGTCCCGACAACCCGATATACCAGAACGTCGCCAACCGGGGTCTGCCACAGCAGGCCGAGCATTTCTGGATCGGTCATACCATCAGCTCCGCCCGTCAGGGCTGCACCGCGCAGCATGAACCCAAGGACGGAGCCCGCAAGCGCAAGCCCCGCAAACAGTGCAATCTGACCACGCATTCTATCGCCCAGAGGCGACACCAAGTCGGCAAAAGCAGCCCGAATGATCAAAAGACCAGTCGCGCCACTAATGCCCACATACAGCATCAGCTTGGACAATATCGCGCCTATTCCCCAGATATCGGGCATGGTCAGTCCACTGTGAATGTGAACTCGCCCTGCATGGCGTGCCCGTCTGCACCCAAGCCCCGCCATTCAATGCGATAGGTGCCTTCGCCCATGCTTTGAAGCGGGAATGCAAATGCGCGGCCAAATTTTGTCTGATCTCCCAGGTCGAGCGTGACGGTATGAGCCTCCTGATGGATCATGTTAACCTTTGTCAGGCGAATATCATCCGCGAAATTGAAACTGATCTCAGAGGGCACTTCGGCAACTGTCGCGCCGTTTTCGGGTGTGGTGGTGTCCACGCTCGAATGGGCAAAGGCGCTCGTAGCAAGCGTGGAAATCAATGCAAATGTGGTGAGCTTCTTCATCGGGGGATTCCTCAGTTTATTCCATTGGCGCGCTGGATTTCACGGATGTAGTCGATGACCATAGCCACATCGCCACGGGTCAGGCCTTCAACCGGAGGCATATCGCCAAACTGCCAGTGGTGGCTTCTGACGCCCATTGCGACCGCGCGTTGAAATGACTCGTCTGCATGATGGCTGGGTTCATAGATAGTATGGATCAGCGGTGGCCCTGCGCCTTCTACGCCGACCGCGTTGCTGCCGTGGCACGCGGCGCATGCTTTTTCAAATATGCGCTGCCCGATGGCCGCATTCCCTTCGATAGGCGGCATCTGAATTGCCACCATCGCGTTGCCCTCAGTAGGTGCCGACTGCGCGGCCTCCTCAACTGGGGCGGGGCGTAGAGTGATGTAGGCAGCGACGGCTACCACGGCGCATGTGCCGATCAGGAGATATTTTCGGTTCATGTACTGGTCCTAACCTTGTGTGACAGAGTGGTGCCGCAAATAGTTCGCAGCACACTGGAACGTGTTCACTGCCGTGAACAGCGTCGGAAATCTGTTTCAAGTGTTAGGTGGCCTGTCCGGGTTGTCCGGTTCACTGATCGTTGAAAGGCTTGTAACCTGCAATACCAACACGACCACTGCTTGGTTAGGTTTGGTTTCGAATGCCTGTGTCATGAGCGCTAGAACGCTACACAGGAATGGATTGCATCCTTCATGTGCTGAGCTGTCAGGTTCATGCTGCCTGTCTTTGCCAGGAGCGACCAGCCCGTGGTTAGCGTGTTGAGCCTCAACACTTGTGGCCACGTGATCAATACAATGCCCACCAGCGCACTCACTAGCTAGCGCATACGCGACATTCCCAAGCCCCATAACAAGGATCAGAAAAACCGTAAGAACTGTCGTGGTTAGTGGGCGAATGTATGTCACGTGGCGAAGCTACCCCGGATTCTGACCGAATACAACGCGCCGGCCAAAGGGGGCGCAAAACCCAACGTCCCGCTACAGGGTACGCAGTTGAGAAAGCATTGGGCACGAAACATTCCCACTGTCGCAATTGGCTGTAAGTTCAGTCAACGCCGCTTCCAAACGCTCAAGTTCCTCTATCTTTTCGCGCACATTCAAGACGTGGTGCTCAGCCAAGTCCTTAACGGATTGGCAATCTTCGCTATCGCCTTCGGATAGTTCGAGGAGCGTCCTCGCATCGACAAGCGGAAAGCCCAGATCACGGCACTTCTTTAGGAAGCGAAGCCGTCCGATATCCTGCGTAGAGTAGATTCGCCGGTTATTTGAAGCTCGTTCCGGTTTAGGCACGATCCCTTCGCGTTCGTAGTAGCGGATCGTTTCAATGCCGACACCGCTTTGCCGGGACGCTTCTCCAATCGCAAACATGTCAGGTTCCCCATCTTGATCCTGTAGTGGCTACAGAAGTTATACGAACGGATGTCGCTTAGACAACTCCGCACAAAAAGGGCCGTCAGAAACGGAAATGCAGAAGTACCTTAGCCTCAGTTACATAGGATCGCTGTCCGCGCTTGGCGTTGCGACTTGCTGCGTGTTGCCCATGACGATGATGCTGCTGGGACTAGGCGGCAGTTGGCTGGCAATTTTCGGGAAGATAGCAGCGGCTAGTTTCTATGTCTTGGCGATTTCGACCGCGCTCGTCGCGGTATCTTGGCTTGTGTCTTATCGGCGCGGTTCATTGCCAAAGTTGAAGTGGTGGCTTTGTGGAACGACCGCCATGACCGGTTTAGCTTGGGTTGTCGTGTTCTATGAAGCTCGGATCAACGATTTTCTGATTATGCAGATGTGAGACTATGACGGATCAAATCGTAACGCTTGAAAGCACACTGACTTGTCCAAACTGTGGGCACAGCGAAACCGAAGAAATGCCGACGGATGCCTGCCAGTGGTTCTATGAGTGTAAGTCGTGCAGGACGGTTTTGAAGCCGTTGAAAGGCGATTGTTGCGTCTATTGCTCTTACGCCACTATTCCTTGCCCACCAATTCAGTTGGGCGATGGCTGCTGTGGATAGTGTGAAGGGTTGTCGTGTTGCTCGCTTGGTGAACTTGCCACCCGAGAATTTCGACAAATTGCCCAACTGTGGCCTCGGTCTATGACCGCGAGAAACCCGCCATTCAGCGTTTGCGCAGCATGAGGTATTTTGGGCTGTCCTGGCATCTTCGCCGCGATCTGCGCCAAGGGCGGGGCTGATATGGATCGACTTTCGCTGAACGCCGCATCAACAAGCAAGACGCGGACAAAACTGCCGATCAAGGTTGAACTATCAATGTCCGCTCAAAGATTCTGTATTCTGAATGGGGCACTAGCTCGCTAACCTGTTCGAGTGATGAGCTCGATGCTCATTCACTTTTTCTCGGAACAATCCCAGCAGTCTTCTGAAGCAGCTTTATCACCTGCTTGCGTTCATCTGCAGATAGGTCTGCGAGAACATCGTCATTCACTTGTTTCACGATCCGGGGTAGTTCTGACGCCTTCTTGCGACCGGCTTCCGTAAGATAGATCAGAAACGATCGTCGGCTGTTGGGGTCAGGGCGACGCTCTGCAAAACCGGCTTCAACTAGTGCGTCCACATTTCGGCTGGTAAAGTACTCAGGGAAATTCAGCTTCTGACCGAGTGATCGCTGATTGATGCCGTCTTCATCTGCCAACAACATCAGGTTGGCGAAGATTTTGATGTCAACGTCGACCTCCTGAAGCGCAAGCTTCATTTTCGTATCTATGTCGCGCGCAAGCGTTTGGATCAGGAAGCCGAAACTCCCTTCCCGAATGTGCTTTGTACTTTTGATCTGCGTCATCAGGAATGCACCCCTGATCATGGCAATAACCCCGAAGCTTGCAGCGTACAAGTGTTGCATATGTTTTGCATTTACAATTCTTGTATCTGCAAGTATTGCGATTACAAGTCAAGCATACCTTTGAGTCGAACTTTTCGAAAGGCTTTCGCCATGACCAGAAAACTGGCCGCCCTGTCACTTTGCATGTTCTTCGCCACTCCAATGACTGTCGCAGCAGGCGAGAATGAAGGCCGAAGGCTTGCGGAACTTGCCTTTGCCTCTGTCGACAGCGCAGATCGCGGGTTCATCGATATGGGCGAGTTCACCAATTTCGGGACGGATGTTTTCGTCTCCATGGACAGCGATGACAGCGGCAAGATCTCCCTCGAAGAGTATTTGGCCTGGGACTATGGCATGGCATCGGTTGCGGAAGACCGTGATCGGGTCGATGCCTATGAGACGGCTCTGAGGATCGTCTTTGCCTTTCGCGACCGGGACGGAAATGGCGAGATCAGCAAGACAGAGCATCGACAGTCGATGAATTTTGATTTCCAGCGCGCTGACCTGAACGGTGACGCCATCCTGACAGAGCGGGAGTTCCTTGACGGGTTTCCAGTAATGGTGGCCCTGCGCGCCGCCCTTGATCCCGATCTTTGATGAGTTGAACCGTTAGGGGAGTTGATGACATGCTCAAACGGCACGGTATTTTTGCGATCATTGGCCTGATTGCGCTGTTTGCGGTCCTGCATCTGGGCTTTGCGCCCGAGGACCACAGTTCAAGGACAACAGGGACGACACTGCTAGGTGGTATCGCCTTTCTGTTGATGACTTGCTCAATCGTCCTGTCTACACGCGCGCCCATGTTCGAGGATTGGTTTGGCGGGTTGGACCGGATGTATCAGGTGCATCGCATTGTGGGCGTTTTGGCCGCCTTGTTTGCGCTCGTGCATTTCTTCGGTGTCCCAAAAGCTCTGCCTGAGGGGGCGGACCCGGCTTTGAACGCACTGGTTCCTTCGGCCCCACTGGGTATGTTGAGCCTGATCTTTCTGGTGATTGGGCTCTTCATCGCGCTGAACCGCAAGATCCGCTATTCATTCTGGCGGCCCACGCACAAGATCATGGGGCTGGTCTATATTCTCGTCTTTGGTCACTTTTTCACAGCCCCGCCCGTCTTTGTCGCTCAATTCAGCCCCTCTGGCCTTATGCTTCTGGCGGCCGGGATCGTGGGTATCCTCTCCATGCTTTACTCGGTATTTGGCATGAATAAGCGCACGGCTGTTCCCTTCAACATCGAAGCGGTGAACCCGCTGGAACGGGCAACTGAGGTTGTGTTGAAGCCTACGGGCCAGTCTCTTGATTTCAAACCGGGCCAGTTCGCCTTTGTTGAAATCGCCGGCAAAGGCTGGAGCGAACCCCATCCCTTTACGATTTCCAGCGCGCCGGGCGAAGACCGCCTGCGCTTCACCATGAAAGTGCTGGGAGACTGGACCAGGAAGGTCCGCGAAGAGTTGCAGCCCGGTGTGGATGTAAAGGTACGCGGACCGTATGGCCGTTTCGATGCGGCAAATGCGGGAGACAAACAAATCTGGTTGGCAGGCGGCATCGGCCTGACACCGTTCCTGTCAAAAATCCGCGCAATGCAACCCGATGACAAACGTCAGATTCATCTCGTTTATGCGGCGCGCGAGGCACAAGATGCCATCTTTCTGGATGAGCTCAGGGACCACGCTGGCCGGTTGGGCAATGTCACTCTGGTGCCGTTGTTCTCTGATGAAGGCAATTTTGCCCGCGTCGATATGATGAAGCAGAAACTGCCCGATCCGCTGGACAGCTATGAATACTTCATGTGCGGCCCGAAACCCATGGTTGACGGGATCATGAAGGACCTCAAAGCGGCAGGTGTGCCACGCAACAAGATTCACACCGAGGCGTTTGAGTTCCGTTAACGCATAGTTTCAGGCAGACCTATCATGAAAAAGCTCCTCTCCTTCGTCGCCGAGATCGGCACCATCATGTATGTGGGCGGTATCCTGTCTCACATTGTCATCGGCGCGATCAACGCACACCCAACACCCGAAACGGCCGCGTTCATCTATGACTACAAACTGCAAAGCGCGTATATCCTGATCCTGCCTGGTCTGGGTCTCAAGATCCTAGTCGACCTGATCCTCTTCTTCGGGTTCAACGAACGCGCCTGGTGGATGCGGATCAAGCTGGCGATGACGGCCTTTCTGACCATCAACGCTTTTGTTTTCCTGGTGCCGATGATGCCTCAGCTTCTGGACCTGGCGCAGGCGTCAATCCCGGAAGGCACGCTCAGCGAGGCCTTCATCACGCTGGAGAACAGAGAAAAACTGGTTGGGATGTCCAACGTGATCCCGCTGATCACAGAAATGCTCATGGGGGCCTTCAAGCCACGGATCTCAAAAGCTGAACGCGCCCAATCCGCCGGGGTTGCCTGAAACCATAGCCGATCACCCTGCACCGACACGTCTGACATGAGGAATGGTCTGCCATGAATCTTCGTCCCTTGCTTTTCCTGCCTCCAATCGCGCTTGGCGTAGGTGGCTTCATGTGGATGACTCGTCCGGACGAAACAGCCCAGACACCTCCGGCGGAGACGGTGACCGTCGTGCGGGCTATGACACTGGCCCCTACCGAAGCCGTGCCTTTTGCGTCCGGGTATGGCCGGGTTGTGGCGGAGGACACCTGGCAGGCCATCTCTCAGGTACAGGGGCGCGCGGTTTTTGTTGACGACAATCTGACGGTTGGCAGCGTTTTGCCGGTGGGCACCGAGATCATTCGCATTGACCCGCGTGACTACGAGATCGATCTGTCCCGTGCGAGCGCTGCCCGAGACACCGCGCAGGCGGCATTGGATGAGTTGGAGGCGACGGAAGCCAACACCAGGGCCTCCATCGCGCTCGAAAGCCGGATCAAAGACGTGCGTCAGGCCGAACTGGAACGGCAGGAAACCTTGTTGGAACGGGGAAGCGCGTCGCAGGCCGTTGTGGACACAGCCATCCGGGATTTGCTGTCGCAGGAAAAGCTGGTTCTGAATCTTGAAAATGCTTTGCGGCTGCTGCCAGCACAACGCGCCTCTCTCGAAGCGACAATTAACACGCGCGTTGTGGAAATCGAAGAAGCACAGCGCGCGTTGGCGAACACGTCCGTCAAGACTCCCCTCGTAGGACGCGTGGTCGCCAAATCGGTGTCACCGGGGCAATTTATCCGCCTCGGTGACACACTTGCCACCATCGAAAGCACCGCAGCCTCAGAAGTCACGGCAGAGTTCCAGACCCGGGTGCTGGGCAACCTGTTTACCGTTCTGGATGGTATCCGCCCACTTGAGGCAAACCCCGACCTCGATCTGGCCGACGCCTTTGCCTTGCTCAAAAGGTTTGGGCTGCGCGCAGAGGTGGTGATGTCGACAGGTGGCGAAGATTATGTCTGGCCCGCTGAACTCGTCCGTTTTGACGGCAGCGCAGATCCAACCACCGGGACTGTTGGGCTGGTGGTCCGGATCGAGAACCCCGGTGGACCTGATCCGGACCGGCGCGGCCCGCCATTGACCAATGGCATGTTTGTAGAGGTGCGCTTATCAGCGCCGGAACCCGTCACCGCGTTGCGCCTGCCGCGATCCGCCATTCGTACCGACGGCGATGGTAGCTTTGTCTATACCATTGATGATCAGTCGCGGCTGGAGCGACGCTCAATTGAGACTGGCTCCGTACAGGATGGGTTTGTTGTCGTTGTTTCGGGGGTGATGCCGGGTGATCAGATCGTTCTGTCCGACCCAAGGCCCGCCGTTGTGGGAATGCTCCTTGAGCCACTGGACACTGGGACAGGTCAGGGCTAATGATCCGGTATTTTGCACATCACCCTATAGCCGCAAACCTAGTTTTGGTGGCGGTTTGCTTTGTAGGCATCTCATCCCTGCTGCAAATGGAGCGCGAGAGCTTTCCCGAGTTCACGGCGAGCGAAGTCGCTGTCTCCGTCGAATATCCCGGTGCCTCGGCCAGCGATGTGGATGAACAGGTTTGCCTTGTTCTTGATGATGCTCTCGGCGCAGTAAACGATCTGGAAGACTTTGAATGCCTGTCCGTGGAAAACTTGGCCACTGCAACGCTGACGATGGCAGAAAGCGGGGACATTGGTCAGTTCTACAACGACATTTCTTCTGAAGTCTCCAGCATCAATGACCTGCCCAATGAGGCGGAACTTCCCTCTGTTTCGATCCTTGGACAAACAGAGGTCATTGCGTCCATCGCCATCTCGGGAATCGACACGCAAGGCGCGCTGATCCAATATGCGGATGCCTTTGCGGACGATCTTGCCGCCCTGCCCATGATCGCGACCGCCGAAGTCACCGGTATTTCGGACGCGGAATATCTGATTTCCTTCGACCAGCTTGCCCTGCGCCGCTTCGGAATCAGCCCCAAAGACGTTGCGGATGCGGTTGAGGCCCGGAGCCTGCGCGCGCCGCTTGGCACCGTCTCCACCACCGGGCGCGATGTGACATTGCGCTATTTCGATGCGCGTCGCTCAATCGATGATCTGGAAAACCTCATCCTGCTGGAAAACCCGGATGGGGGCGTGGTGCGTTTGCTGGACGTGGCCCAGGTGCGCCTTACAGAGGTGACGCCTGAGCTCCAATCCTATATCGACGGTGATCGCGCCGCGATCATCCAGGTCAGCAAGACCAAAACCGACGATGCCATCAAAGCCTTTGCGCAGGTCGCAGGGCGGATCGCCAAAGAAGAAGCACGATTTCCAGACCCGCTTCGCATCACGGTCGTAAACAACCTGACTGAAACCGTGGAAACCCGGATCAACCTCGTTCTCAGTAACGCCATTCAAAGCCTCGTGCTGGTCGTACTGGTTATGTGCCTGTTCTTTTCTCTATCCGAGGCGATCTGGATTTCTTTCTCGCTGCCGTTTTCCTTCCTGGGCGGTATTTTTCTGATGAGCCTTGTTGGGGTCACCATTAACACCATCTCACTGATCGGATTGCTGATGGCGATTGGCCTGATCATGGATGATAGCATTGTCATTGCCGACAACATCGCAAAATGGCGGCGCAAGCTTGGGGCGAAGGAAGCCGCCGTCAAAGGCGCGACCGAGGTGATGCCCGGCGTCATATCATCGTTTCTGACAACCGCCTGTGTTTTTGGGCCCTTGATGTTTCTGTCCGGAGAGACCGGCAAGGTTCTTCAGGTCATCCCGATTGTGCTGCTGCTGACCATGATCACCAGCCTGGTTGAGGCCTTCCTCATCCTGCCCAATCATATGAGTCATACGCAAACTGATCCTGAGAAGAACGCCCAGCGGGCCGTGCCAAGATGGCTCGATGATATCAGGGACCGCGTCATCATCCCTACCGCGGCTGCTTTGCTGCGATGGCGTTATGCCACG
Source organism: Ruegeria sp. AM1 (assembly GCF_056540745.1). Lineage (NCBI taxonomy): Bacteria > Pseudomonadati > Pseudomonadota > Alphaproteobacteria > Rhodobacterales > Roseobacteraceae > Ruegeria > Ruegeria sp. AM1. The sequence continues at coordinate 28,041 of NZ_JBQFXH010000009.1, read as the reverse complement.
TTGGGCTCGGTCTTTGCGATCCTGATCCTGAGCATCGGGATTCTGGCATCCGGTTTGGTCAAGGTTGTCGGGTTTCCCGAGACAGAGGGGGATACCGTTGAGGTCCGGTTTGCTTTGTCCTCCGGCCTGCCCATTGAGCGGACCCGCGACACCGTTGACCAGATTATGGCTGGCCTCGAAAAGGTCGACGCAGAGCTCACGCCCAACACCAAAGAGGGGCAGCCGTTAGTTGAGCGTGTGCTTGTGCAGTATTCGGTCAATCAGGACGTCAAGGATAACGGGCCCTACACTGCGACGGTCACTGCAGATCTGTTGGAAAGTGATCTCCGCAACATCAGCGCCAATGAAGTTCTGGACCATTGGAAACAGGCAACCGGCCCGATGCCGGATATCGTACAGATCAACTTTACCCAGATCGCAGCGGGGCCCGGTGGGGATGATCTGGATGTGGAACTCAGTTCACGGGATCTGGAGACCTTGGAAGCGGCCAGCAATACCCTGCTGGAAACGCTGATCCTCCGAGACGATGTCACCGAGGCGTATCAGGATTTCGCAAAAGGCCGTACGGAAATCCGGCTCTCACTAACCGAATTCGGTTATGTCAGCGGTCTGACACCACATGCGGTTGCAGGACAACTTCGCGCGGCCTTTTCCGGAACAGAGACCGACAGCTTCCGCCAGCAAAACTCAGAGATTAGCGTGCGCGTCGAGTTGGGGGACACGGTACCAACTCTGGCGGATCTGGAGCAATTCCCCATCACTGTCGCCGGAGGTCAGCAGGTCGCCCTGGCCTCCGTTGCTGAGATCGATCTGACAGGGGCTTACGCGCAGATCACCCGCAAGAACGGCCAGGCCGTGTCCCGCATCATCGGGAAGATTGACAGATCGGCCACCACCTCGACAGCCCTCTCGGCTTTGATCACTGACGAAATCGGTCCAAAGTTGCAGATGCAATACGCCAGCGTGAGCATTGGGATCGGCGGCGCGACAGAAGAGCAGCAAAAAACACAGTCTTCGATTTCCAGTGCTTTGCTCATGGGACTTGTGGGTGTTTATCTGATCCTTGCCTTCCAGTTCCACAGCTACACGCTGCCGTTCATGGTGATGCTGAGCATCCCCTTCGCGCTGATCGGCACGATCCTCGGCCACTATGCGATGGGCCTCGACATATCCATGCCCAGCTTCATCGGCTTTGCCTCACTCGCTGGGATTGTCGTGAACAACGCCATTCTGTTTTTGACGTTCTTTGAAGCCGAGATCGAAGGGGACGACTATTTGACCGCTGCGGTCGAAGCCGTGCGGCATCGCTTTCGACCGGTCATCCTGTCCTTCGCCACCACCTTTGCTGGTCTCTTGCCCATGCTGTTCGAGACCAGCCCACAGGCGCAGGTCCTCGTCCCGCTTGTAGCTGCGGTGGCCTTTGGCCTGTTGGCCTCAACGCTGCTGGTGATCTTTGTGTTCCCCAGCATTCTCGGTATCTACTTTGACTTCGCAGACATCCGAAAGTGGTTGAAAAGCAGGCAGGAGAAAGACGGGCAAGCGACCGAGTTTCCCTCACGCATCGACTTAGGTTGTTGGCGCAATGGGTAACTTTCTTCTCAACTACTTCAATCTGTTTCGGGCATTGGGGGCAGCAATCTTCGACGGCCGATCCCTCCATCTCCTGGCCATGTCCGCCTCGCTGGTGGTGGTAAGCAGCATGTTTTACGTCCTTGTTGAGGGTTGGAGCGTACTGGACGCTGCTTATTTCTCGGTCATCACAATGTCCACGGTTGGCTATGGAGACATCCACCCAACCACACCGGGCGGCAAGGTTTTTACGATGGTCTTCACCATTGCTGGCATCGGGATTTTCGTGGCCACGATCACAACCATTGCCACCATTTTTGTCGGAAACTTTAAGGTGCGAAAGTGACGAGTGGCAGGATGAACTCCAAAGCTGTCGTTCGTGCATTCTGCGGCATTCTAGGGAACGGGGTGTACCCGCGTACTGCCCGACGGCTCTCAAGCCCTGTTGATATGCCGCGTTGATCTAAAGGCTGCTGACAATGGGTCCAATCGAGTATTTTTCAGCCTTTGCCTTCGTTGGTTCAATCATTGTCTTAGCGCTTGTCAGCTATCTCTTGGCACGTTTGGCCTTTCGCAACAGGATTGTAGAGGAGGAAACACGTGAACTGGCAGTCTCTGTCCTGTTCCGGATTGGTGCCTTGCATGGGTTGGTTCTGGCGCTTGTATTTGCGCAGGACCTGGCGGGGGTCCGCAATGTTACGCAAGCGGCGGCGCGAGAAGCTTCGCTGGTCAGCGACATCTACCATGATGCCGAACGGTACGGTCATGCCGAAACACATGCGTTGCGGCAGAGCTTTGCCCGATATGCCTTGGTTGTCACGGAACAAGAATGGCCACAACTCGCCAGCGGAAAGGAGCTGTCGGATCTGGCATGGCAACACTGGGAGGAAGGATATGTCCTGTTATTGCAAATGACCCCTGAAACGTCCGAACAAACCCGTTTGCACCAATTCATGCTTGAAGATGTTCGAGAGATATCTGAACTGCGGGAACGGCGCGAGAATGCAGCGCGTGGAGCATCAAGAGCGTTGTTCAGTATGGCTGCTCTTGTGGGTATTGTTCTGATAGCAGCAGCCTTTTTTACATGGCCCGCGACAGCACTGAATTTAGCGCTGGTCTCCATGTTTGCAGCTTATTCCGGGCTGATCCTGTTCATGACCGTTTCATTCTCCAATCCGTTTGAAGCGCCTGGGCGGGCTCCAACATCCGGGTTCGAACGGTTTTTGACCACCGAAGTACGAGAGATTGCAGCTAGCAGCTTAGATCCGGCAAACAGCGATTGAGAGTGGCGGCTAGTGCTAACCCTTTGGTTGCCAACCGGCTTGTTCCATAGCTTCTCCGAGATCTTCCCCATATTCCGGTTCTACGAACAATCTTTGAAAGAGCACATCCACGCGACTCTCGGGCCAATCGCGCGAGAGCTTACCCACGAGGGCTTGTGCCTCTCTTTCGTTGCCCAGCATTTGATGAGCTGCCATCAGATAAGCAACGGACACAGGGCCGACGGGGCCGCCTTTTTCGGTCACCTTCTCAAAGGCGGATATAGCGCCTTCGAAATCCTTCAGATGGAATTTCGCAGCGCCCATCGCGTTCTGAAACACAGAACCTCGATCCAGATCTATTTTTGATAGCGCCTCTTCGCTGATCGCCACAACTTGTTCAAACGAACACGAATAGAGCAGGATTAGCGACACGAACTCCAACACATGGACGTCGTTTGGTGCCAAACGCTGTGCCCTGTTCGCAAGCTCGATAGCTTCTGGCCAATTTCCTTTCGCAAATTCAACCCAGGCTTTTGCGGACTGGCTCCACCCCGTTTCGGGTGCCAATTCAATCGCCCTGCTGGCCGCTGCGTCCGCGTAGCGCAGCATGTCCCCGGACGGGTCAGCGTCCGGTGTCACCAGCGCTATCGTCGCTGCAACCTGCGCGGCCCCTGCATGACCTCCGAAATAGCTGTCGTCGTTGTCAATTGCCCCTTTGAATATTGTCAGGGCTCCGTTCAGACGTGCGGGCTCCAACGCTGGAAAGATTAAGTCGCGGCCCGAGTGGGCTAGGTTCACGGCCTGAAGTCGCATGGGGGATGCATCAAATATGGCGTTGCGCTCATCTAGGCTTAGGCCATCAACCGACAAGTTGGCCGGAGTTTCACGCTTTATCGATATCAATGTGATGGCCGCAGCGCCGCAAAGGAGAACGAAAACTCCTGCAATCCCAATGACCGGGCGAGACCAGACGCGCGGCTTGGTTTTTGGTTCAGGCTGCTCGGGCGACCTGAATGATATCTCCGGCGCATAACCTCCCTTTGGCAGATCGAATACAGTGCCTTCGTCGCGCCCATCTTTGGCATAGTATTCATCCAGCTTGCGACGTAGACGACCAGCGTCCACCCGCACTACGTTTTCACGACGTTCCATCTCGGACAAAGTTCCGCCGTAGACATCCATGGCGATGGTTTTGGCGCGGATGTCATCGGCCCTGCCGTTGAGCGTTTCCTCAACCACATAGACAAGAAAGTCCTGCAATCGCTGTGAACCCGCGAAAGTCGAAGACTTGACAAGCCGCTGAAGGGCAGCCCGCACATCCTTCGCGGCGGGATCGCTGCCCTCATTTAAATGGGGTGATGTGCTTTTGGATAATTCCATATTTTCCGCAAGTTACGTCGATGATTATACCGTATTATGCCCCGGCAAACCTTTTGTGAGAAGTGAATTCGATGAACAATTCGGGGAATCTGTTGATCCATCGAACGAGCCATCGAATTTGGAAGGCTACAGTCTTGATACACTGTTTCCTGAGCATCAAGCCGCGATTGCGGACCTACGACGGGCGGACACTGTATTCGATGAGATCTGCCGGGACTATCAGCTTCTCAGCGACGAGTATCTCACCATGAACTCTGCTCCGGGAAGCCAATCATACCAGTTCGCCTGCGACATTCGCGAAACCCTTGATGGTCTTCGGGATGAAATCGCCCATTCGTTGCGACGCGCAGGAAAGATGTAGTTCAAAGATGGGGAAGGGATGCCAATGAGATCAATTTTGAAAACCGCCTCGGCCATGGTGCTGATGGCAGGCGCAAGCTATGCTCAGGACGCGCCTATCATTCATGATGGAGAATTCGAGTTTCTCCGCGCGCAGTTTGGCGAGCAATGGGGCGCTCAGGATACGGAAATCGAAGCGAAGCTTACAGAGATCCGTGATGCCAATGGCGGCAAGCCACCCAATATCCTCTATATCCTGATCGACGATGTGAGCTTCGGTCAGATGGGCAACCGCACGATGAACTACGTCACAGGTTTCGATACGCCCAACATCAACGACTTTGCCACGGAAGGCTTGTCTTTGATGAGAATGTATACTGAGCCGTCCTGCACACCGACACGAACAGCGATGCTCACCGGTCGTCATCCCGTGCGCGCGGGTGTCGAAGAGGTCAAGGTTGCGCTGGTTGGCGAAGGTCTTGCGTCTGAGGAGGTCACGATTGCCGAAATCCTGAAGGAAGAAGGGTACAACACCGCGCATGTCGGCAAATGGCATCAGGGCGATATTGAACAATCCTACCCTCACAATCAGGGGTTTGATTGGGCCGCCTTTCCCTTGCATCAGCAGGTTCAGCTCAGTCTCATGACACGGGATGCGATGGTTGCCAACAACATGCTTGGATACCATGCGTCGGGCCAATCCAACCAATTTCAGCTGGACCAGCGGTTCAAACCTTACGGTCTGGTAACCGGCGTTGAAGGTGAGGCAGGGGGACTTGCCCGCGAAGTCGACATGGCGCCGGGCGAAGAATGGACGCAGGCGAAATACGAAGAAATGAACCTGCGCTATCAGCGTCAAGCATTGGAACAGCTAGAGCAGCTGGCCTCGCAGGAGGACCCGTTCTTCATGCAATACTGGCCGCTTTATCCACTGAACTTTGCCTACCCCGATGAGGCCGTTTCCCGCAATGGTGGCTTCCATGCCGATAAGTTGCAGGTTCTGGACGGCTGGATCGGTGAAGTTCTGGCCAAGCTTGATCAAACCGGCAAGGCAGACAGCACCGTCGTCATGATCATGGCTGACAATGGCTTGATGTATCACTACGAGGGGACATCTGGCCTGAACCAGCTGATTTATCGCGGAGGCAAGACCCAGCACCTGGAAGGCGGCGTGCGTACGGATGCCTTTATCCGGTGGCCCGGAGTAATTGAGCCGGGAAGCGCGGCAGGTGATATCGTGCATGTCTCGGATCTGTTCACCACCTTTGCCCGGATTGCAGGCGCGACTGACCGTATTCCGCGCGACCGTGTGATTGACGGCATTGACCAGACTGCGCTGTTGCTTGAGGGCGAAGGCAATTCGCGCCGCGACTATGTCTATGTTTACGAAGGGCCCGTGTTACGCTCGGTGGTCAAGCAAGAGTTCAAGATGCACCTGCCAGCCCCCGGTCAGCCTGGCGCGGCGGCTCCAGTGTTCAATGTCTATCGCGATCCACGTGAAGAACATCCCCTTGTCGGGTATTCGCTGTGGTCTGGAGCTTCCTTCCAGGACATGGTCAAACGCCATCAGAAAACCATTGCCAATCACCCGCATCTGCCACTTGGAAAAGGTGTTCCCTATGAAGGGATCGACAACCTTCGCCCTGAAAGCGAATTGACCCGGGAAGTGTTTTCCAGCTGGCAATGACGAAACTGAGACGGCGATGGAAACGCCGCCGTCTCGCCAATCGCACGAAGTCTCATTGGGTGCTCGATGGCTCGACATTTTACCCTACATTCAATCCTGGCATCCGCGTTGCTGCTGGCGGGTGGTGCTGCCCGAGCAGACGAAAACGCCTCAAACCCATTGGCTGCGGTCAACAACACGGACATTCGCTACCAATATTTTGATCTAGAAGACGGGGCGGACCATCAGGATGCGTTCATCGATGGCGCATATATGCTGCGCCCTGATCTGAAGCTAAAGTACGAACTCCACTACAATTCGACAAACGCGACTGGCCAGCGGTTCAACGGGTTTGAAAAAACCAGCTTCAAACTGATCTATTTTCCGTCGCAGAAGCCTTTGAATAATACCTGGACCGTCAAATCCGCGCTCGGGCTGGAATGGATCCTGGACTTTGGCGACCCCGATGAAGGCATCGGTACCGGGTCCGATCAGATCGCCCCGTTTGGCGGTTTCGCCTTTGCAAACACTAACACCGGGCTGACGTTGATCCCTCTGGTTCAACATTTCGCGTCCTACAATGGCCCGACCGATGTCAGCCAAACCGCTATGCGCCTGATTGCGCTTCAACCGTTTGGCGATGGGTATTGGGCCAAAGCGGATATCAAAGCGCCCTATGATTGGGAAAACGATGCCTGGCCCGCGACCGCTGAGCTTCAGATTGGCAAAAATCTCAGCCCCGGTATCGCCCTCTATGCAGATGTGCTGATCGGGATTGGTGCTGATCGACCCTATGACCAAGGAGCCGGGATCGGTCTCAGATTCAATTACTAGGTCTTTTAACTAGAGGAAACCGCCATGCCCCACCTCTCATCTCTCAGCGCCATGGCGCTTGCGACAAGCCTTCTAACGCTGCCTTTGGTTGCATCTGCTCAATCGCTGCCTGCGCCGGATCAGGACGAAACCGGCTGGCGTCATGGTGTCGCGTTCTATCTGTTCACACCCTTGCGAACCACAGGCACATCCACCGTGGCCGGACAATCCGCCGACCTGGATCTGGACCTTGGCGACGTACTGGATGTGCTCGATTTCGCGGCAGCAGGTCGATATGAAGCATGGCGAGGGGATTTTGGCATAATTCTCGATGCCAATTACGTCGGTATAGAACAAGATACAACTTTGCCCGGCCCTCTGGGTGCCGGGGTTAACGTCGATGTTCGTCAAAAATGGTTTGGTCTTCTGGCGGCTTATCGGGTCGCGGATGGTGTGTATGGTGCGAAAAACTTGCGTTATGCAGTCGATATCCAAGGCGGCCTCAGATACAATTCGATCCGTCAGGAAATCGACATAACCACTCCAGGTCCGGGAAATCCACCTGTATTAGGCGGTGATCAGGATTGGATAGAACCTGTCCTTGGCGTGCGGGGAATGTGGCGGCTGAACCCCAAATGGACTGGGATTGCTTCTCTGGAACTTGGCGGGTTTGGAGCTGGCGGAAACGACTTGCAGATCGGTGCGAATGTAGGATTTGACTACCAGCCTTGGGAGAAAACGGCATTTACGTTTGGTTATCGCTATTTCAGCGTCGACTACAGCGACACATTGAATTCCGGCGACTTTGCTTACGATGTCGATCAGCATGGCCCGTACTTTGGCCTAAAGTACTTCTTCTAGTTGGAAGACACGAAATCGAACTGCCCTAGAGGCATTTCGATTTTAATGTGATGCTTGGACAACTAAACCGAGACAGACCCAACTCTGTTGCGATCGTTCCCGTCGGTAGGGCAAGCAGCAGGTTGGGAGGCACCCTGACTCACAAACAACTTCGCCAACAACTAAAAACGGAAACCCGCCATTCGCACAGAGTGCAGCATCGTTCAAAGTGGGCTCAATTGAGGCCTTAGCCGCAGCGTCGATGATTGGCCGCTCTTCGTGCTGGGTCAGAAATGCTTGACGTTTGGGTCAGAATTGAATGACGCGATTTGTTCGTTTCTTGATGTTTTGGCGGCCGATTGAGTCAAAGATCAGTGACGTTCCACATTTCCTGTGTCAGGCGACACATAGTTCTGCCACCAGCGACAGAACCTTGCCATTTTCGCCTCACGTCCTTCATCTAGCACCTAGACCGATTTCAATGATCCTGACTTCCCTTTTGGGAAATCAGGGCTGATTTGCATATCAGACGCCGAAGGCGCCTGTTCCTGCTGATCTGCCACGTGGCGAACGCGGATGGGGGCGAGGCAATGCTATTCGACAATAGTGGTGCGGCCCGCAGGCTCAGCCGAGGACACGGTGTTGTCTAATAGGGTTGCCCGAGGGGGAAGGCAGCGTCTTACCCCTGACGGCCAGAGGCGTTTGGCTTGTCCAAATCCTGCTGGCCCCAAAACAAGTGCGGCGGAGCTGGCTGCGCCGTTACTTTTTGTGCCAGAACACTTTGCTTTTCTAAAGAATGGGCGGAAAGCGGTCATTCGCTGCACCTGCTCGGACGGAGAGCCAAATTCAGAAAAGCGGCCATTCATGGCTTGGAAGACTCAGATTCCCACGCCGCAGCGATTATCAAAGCCGGCATTGCGCAAGAACCAGGGTTGCAAAATTTTAAATGGCTCGCTCTTTGCTAAAAGAGGATTTCCTATTCCGGATATTCTAAGTCATTGGATTTCAGAGAGTTAATCACACTCTACATTGATCCATATTTTTCGGTGATAGATGATGAAGATGAAGACCCTCAAGGCAAGCTGGAGGCGGCCTTCGGAGGGCGCGATGCAGCTCCTGGGACCTTTGAAGCCTACGGGACTGGAGAGAGTAAGCTTGATACCTCGCTGCCCCTGGATCGCGCGTTTCTGATTTATACGCCTTTTGATGTCGAACTGCCGGGATTGGCGCAGGTTGCGCACGATATGGTAACCTGTGTCTTCTTTGTCGAGAATGCGAAACAGCCAACAATCACCTCCGATGGGGAGGTAACCATCACAGATGTGGTTGACGTGACCTACGATTTTCTGAATTGAGCACGAACATTTTCACCTTGTCAGAAACCGCCCCTGAATTTCAAAGGGCGGCTTCGATCTTGGTTTGAAGCTCAGAGGCCGGAGATATCGACGTAAACCCGGTAGTCGGTGACCTTGCCCTCGTCGATTTTTAGACGGGTCGCAAACGGCACTTCATGCTCGGTGCCGTCCTTGCGTGTGTAACGCACGGTCCCGTCGCAAAACGCGGTGTGCCCGCTCTGCCAGATACCTGTGATCGTATGGCGCATGGCTTTGATGGTTTTGAAGAAGGAAGCGTTTGCCTCCGTAACGGGCTGGCGGCCTCTGAGCAGGTCAAAGTTCCCTAGCTTGAAAGTCACGTCTTCTGAGGCAAAGCTCACCACACCTTCCGCATCCATCTTGTCGACGGCCGTGTAGAGTTCGGCGATCAGGGGCGTAAAGTCTGTCGTGTTTTCTGCAACGATCTGCATGTCATTTTCCTTCTGGTTAGGGACTTAATTCGTGAAGCGTGGTTTAAGACGGGCAATCCAGTCAGATGGTTTGATCTGTCCGTTTGAGATGGCCAGCCCCAGAAACAGGACACATAGTGAAATCAGAAGCTCGGGCCTTAGTGTTTCCCCGAAGGCCAGCGCACCGACCCCTATCCCGGACAGCGTTGCGAAATAGCCCACCTGAGAAAACCCGACCCCATCCGTGCGTTTTTGAACCTCAAATGTGAGCACATAAGTGACCGCCGTGATCAGCCCGACGCCCATGATCGCAAGCTGCGGACCTGTCGCGATTGGCATCACGCTGATATCTCCTGTTACGAAGAACATGACAGGGAGTATCAACACGAGCTGGGATAGGAGTGCGCCTGCAGCCAAAACCATTGGATCACCGCCTATGGGATAGGCGCGGCTTCTGAAGACGTTGCCCATTGCCAGACTGAGCGGGCCCAATGCCGCAAGAAACACCCAGTAAGTTGCAGTGTCGGACAGATCGAATCCGGCGAATGTGACGAGGCTGACACCCGCCAGTCCGATCAAAATGCCGACCAGCCGGTACATCGGCAGCATTTGGCGCTCGACCGCGGACGAAATCGCGAAGGTAAACAGCGGGGAAAGCGTCACGAATGCAGAGAACAGCCCTGCCGAAACATGCCCAAGGACGATGTAGCCGATCAAGGCTGGCGCACTGATCCCAAAAATCCCCGCTCCGACGTAATAGAAGAGGTACTGGGGGGGCAGCTTCAGACGTCGCCTCGTCACGCCATTAACAATCAACAGAATGACGGTTGCCACAAGCAACTGCCAGAAGAGGGCCCCAAACGGGGCGGCTCCGGCATTGGCAGCCACTTTGGAGAGCGTAAAACTCACACCAACAAGGCCTCCGATCGCAATGATCAAAACCGTTGGTGCTCGAAGTTGTGCAAAGAGAGACATCAGACGGCTTCCCTGAATGCTTGTGCTGTTAAACCGGAAACGGGCCCGATGGAGATGATCCCGGTGGGGTTGATGTGCCGGTGGCTACGGAAGTAGTGCGCGCGGATGTGGTCCATATCGATGGTGTCCGCGACGCCTGGAATGGACAGGATCATGTTCATGAATCGGGTCAGATGCGGATAGTCGGCGATACGCTTCCGGTCTGTTTTGAAATGCGTGACATAGACCGGATCAAACCGGACCAGCGTTGGAAACAGCTTCAGATCAACTTCGGTCAGAAGATCGCCGGCCAGATAGGTCCTTTCGGCAAGCAGTTTTTCGATGTCTTCCAGTCCATCGAACAGCCGGTAAACTGCGTCACAATAGGCTTCCTGCGAGGTGGCAAATCCGGCGCGATAGACTCCGTTCCGAATGGGGGCCTGGATCATGTCGGTGATCCGGTCGATTTCGGCTGCCTGATCTGATGGGTAGAGATCCCAGTCATTCGCCCCCTGCTCAAAGAAGGCTGAATTCAGCAACCGCATGATATCCGCGGACTCGTTGCTGACAATTGCCCCGCTTTTCTTGTCCAAGAGGATTGGAACAGAGATGGAGCCGGTGTAGCGCGGATCCGCGCGCAGATAGACTTCATATAAGAACTCGTCTTGCGGCACGGTCTGAGATTGGCCGATGACCCAACCATCTTCCGATGAGATCGGGTCCATCCAGGTGTAGGTAAACGTATCTGTCAGGCCCTTCAGAGCCAACACCAGCTCGACGCCATGGCACCAAGGGCAGGCTTTTGACAAATACAGATGATAGCGGCCCCGCTCCGCGGGAAACTTTGCTGTCGGGTTCGCTTCGATCTGATCGCGAAACCGGCTCGGGATCCGTTTGAACTGACCATCCGATTGGGGCGGCTTGTCAGACAGAACACTATTGATAAGCATTTTGGGCATCGACCTCTCCTTTCGTTGAGATCAAAATAAATGCTTCCCGAAAATTGATAATGGGCTATTCTGGAACTTCATAAGATAGTTTCACTCACTAATGAAGATTGCCATGAATGAGATCTCCGCCATCCCTGTCTTTGTGAAAGTCGTGGAAACCGGAGGGTTTGCTGCGGCGGCGCGTCAGCTCGGCCTGACGAACTCGGCCGTCAGCAAACGCATCTCAAATCTTGAGGCACACCTTGGAACCCGGCTGTTTCACCGGTCTACCAGAACCATGTCGCTGACGGTGGCTGGCGAGATCTATCTTGTTTTTGCTCAGCAGGTGGTCGGCTCGGCCCAGGAGGCGGAAGACGCTGTTACCGCCCTTCAAGGCAAGCCATCCGGGCAGTTGCGCGTCTGTGCACCTGTATCTTTTGGCATCCTGCATGTGGCACCGCTGATCGCTGAGTTTTTGCAATCCTATCCGGACATCACGCTGGACCTTGTGATGGATGATCGGGTTGTCGACCTTGTCGATGCGGGGTTCGATATGGCCATCCGCGCAGGTCACTTGTCGGATTCGTCCCTCATCGCACGTCGGTTGGCAGATATCCGAAGCGTCATCGTGGCCTCACCGGGGTATCTCAAGGCTCACGGAACCCCTCAACAGCCGGACGATCTGCTTGATCATAACTGTCTTCACTACACCTATTCGCGCGATCCAAAGGAATGGACCTTCTCTGGCCCGAATGGGGAAATTGTAGTCAAAACCAAAGGCACGCTTGGGATCAACAACAGCGAAGCCCTATGCAGGGCCCTGATGGATGGTCTGGGTGTTGGCCGACTGCCGACCTTTGTCGCAAACCCCCATATTCGATCAAGACAGCTCGTCAGGCTGTTGCCCGACTATGCGCTTCCTGAACAGGCGCTCTATGCCATCTTCCCTGAACGCGCGCATGTGCCGGCCAAGGTGCGGGCGTTTACTGATCACCTTGTTCAGCGACTGGGCGGCCCTGTTGCCGCCTGGGATCAGGCCATAGCGCTGTAGGGGCCAGTCTCTGGGGCAGCCGCAGTTGGGATATACAGCGCGCGCTCAGTCGTTTTGGATTGATGCGTGGTGAGGGCATCTGGCTTCGTCACACAGTAAATCGCGTCAAATGTCTAAGCCAACGCAGGAATAGGCTCTCCCTCTGCGAACTGGGCAAACTGTTGAAGAAAAGCCATTACCGCTTCTCGGTTTAGGTCCTCATATAACCTTGCCGAGATCTCATCAGGCGTGCAGCCGATAAGGCTGAAGCGCAAAAACAGGTTTTCATTGAAGCGTTCGCTTACCGTTCCCATCACGAGCCGAAGCTGTGTCAGCATGTCTTCGCCCCGATGAGAGGCGTGCATGAGCACTATGGGTTTCCCAATCAGTTCGTCCCGTGAGACCAACCAGTCAATCGCATTCTTGACACCTCCTGGAATGGATCGAACATATTCCGGGCTCGCCACAATGAGACCGTCGCACGCTTGCACAAGATCTACAAACCGCTGAACTTGAACAGGCAGTGGGGTGTCCTCTTTGTCAGGTGAGAAAACCGGCAGGTCAGCCACCCCGGAAAACACCTCAACGTCATGTGCGGGATGTGCAATGTCTGAAACAGCACGAAGCATCGCCGTGTTGGTCGAAGCACGCCGACCGCTGCCGGATATGGCGAGAAACTGCATAACGGTGGCTTTCAATCTATCGAATTGGCTACTTACGGTGTCTATTTGACACGCTCAGGCCATAGGTTCTAGCAAATCCCAACCATACTGCAATTCAGCGCTTCTAAGCAACGGAGGTGACTGGATCTGTCAGGCTGAAGAGACAGTAGCATGCGGCCTGAAATGCCACACCGCACTGTTACCTGATCAATCAGCGGCGCGGAATTTCAATCCATTGGGTGACGATCTCTTGTGCAGATAACAAAGCAGATCCTGTGATGGATGAGCGGCACAAGGGTAATCCGAAAGACATCATACTTCGCGCACGAGCGGTTTTGCACTCTGGGCCGCAATCCTGCGCACATCCCATTTCTCGTCGCCATCAAAGCGCGGCGCATATTGTGTGAAGGCTTCGCCGATCTCATTCCAAACCGCGTGAACCCGTGCAGCACCTGCCGAGTGAGACACTACATAGAAATTGTTCTCCTTGAGCTGCGGCAACACCATGTTGGCATAGTCATCCGCAGGCATCCCGCCGGACATGGCTGACGACATTTCAGACGTCACAAAGCCAGGTAGCAACAGCGAGACATCCATAAAGTCCGGTGCTTCTTCACGCAGCGCTGTCATCAGACCGCACAGTGCATGTTTTGCGGAGACATAGGCATAGAGTTTCGGCACACCATTGAAGATGCTGTTTTCGGATCCGACCGTATAGATCGCACAGGGTTTGCCTTCTGCCCGGAACCGTTGTCCAAACACATGAATACCATTTACTACGCCGAAATAGTTGACGTTGAACACCTGGCGTGTCGTCTCCAAATCGGTGTCGATCACATCTGCCTGTGACTGTGAAACCCCGGCATTGTTGATCAGGACGTCAGCGCGTCCATACGTCTGCCATGCGAAATCCGCCAGTTTTTCCACATCCGCGTAGTTGGAGACATCGCAGGTTGTTCCGTGGACATCGTATCCCATGGTTTTCAGGTCATCGACCGCCTTTGCCACCTGAATATCACGCCTGGATGCGATCACCAGTTTGGCACCCTCTTTCCCAAAGGCTTTGGCGAGGGCAAACCCGATGCCCGTCGCGCCCCCGGTGATGACAACTGTTTTTCCGTTGAAGTCTTTCATATCTTTCTCCTCCTCATGTTTTTTGGACACGAGCGTCCCTGGCCCACGAAGTCGCAGGCGATTGGTGCCGATCCCGGCACGGCCGTTTTAGTTTGGGTTAAGCTGAGAGCTTTGTTTTGACTTCGGTCAGATAAGTGGTTGTTGAAGGACCATTCATCATGTGTTCGACGTCATTGAACATCGTCGTGGAATGACGCCATGCGAGGTATTTGTCCCAGGCCGCACGGGACTCCCACTGCTCCCAGACGATGAAGTTTGTCGGATCTTCCATGTCCTGATGATAGGATATGCTTTCAAAGCCTTCGAACTCGGCGGTCTCTCCGACCACTTCGTTGATTATCTGATGCAGGTCAGCAGCAAATTCCGGCTTCAGGTCCAGCGTGATCATCACGGTGATGGTCATGGTACGTCCTTTCAAAATGTTCGATCAGGCGTGCGCCGCGATCCGTGTCGGGGGCGCTCCAAACTTGCGGGAAAACTCCCTTGAGAACTGGCTGGCGCTTTCGTAGCCAACGTCAAACGCGATCGTTGAAACCGAGCGCGACGACTCGATCAAAAGACGTCTGGCTTCCAGCAGGCGAAGCTCTTTTTGATACTGCAGCGGCGTCTGTGCCGTTACGGATTTGAAGTGCATATGGAAGGATGACGGGCTCATGCCCACGTCGCGGGCCAGATCGGTGACGGAAATCTGTTCCCTGTATTGGTCCCTGATCCGGTTTACCGCTTCGGACACGCGGCTGGCGGAGCTGTCAAAGTTCAGTAACTCCCGCAACATGCCGCCGTGCCGTGCTCTCAACAGACGAAAGTGTATCTCCCGCTGGATGAGCGGTGCCATCACGGGAATGTCGTCCGGTTTCATAGTGAGATCGAATGCCCGCAGCATGGCATCCGCCAGATGTGCATCCGTTTCTGACACACTCATCGCTTGCGGATGATCATACGGGATGTTGCTGTCTCCTATCTCCTCAATCAGTCCGCGAATGACCTCCAGATCGATGGTCTGTGTGAGGGCGATATAGGGTTCATCAGGCGTTGCATCGATGACCTGAGACTTGATTGGCAGGCAATGGCTGACGATGAGCGATTGGCCGGGACCGGTGGAAGCGTATTGATCTCCGAGCCAGATCTCCTTGCGCCCTTGCAAGATCGGGCAAACCACGGGTTCATAGATATGGGTTTCGATCAGGGTTGAACCCCGATGCGCCGCAACCAGCATACCGGGCACGGGCGTTTCAAAGATACCATCCCGGAACCGACAATAGTCAACATATTCGAGTGTTTTTTGAACAAGAGCCGACATGCGCTGAACCTCGCTTTCTGAAAACCAAGTTAGCGGCACAACCGCTACTGTTAAGCCCCATGTGGGAAGTATTGGAGAAATGGGCAAGAGCTTTGCAGGAATGTGCAAGCGGCTCAGTTCGGCAGGCCCTACCTCTCAAAACAGACGGACGCCGTAACACGGTTGGATCCCTCAGATCATAGTCAACAGGAGGAATTGCTATGCTCAAACCATCCGACCTTTCCATTCTCATCACCGGCGGTGCGCGGGGCATTGGAGCCGCTGTCGCACGGTTGCTTGCCGCCGACGGTGCCAAGGTGATGATCACTGATATTTTGCAGGAAGAAGGCGAGGCCCTGGCGCAGGAGTTTGGAGCCAATGTGACATTCCGCCAACTCGATGTGACCTCTGAAACTGATTGGTCTGATGCGGTGGCAGAGGCCGAAGGCAGCTTTGGCAAGCTCAACGCACTCTTCAACAATGCCGGGATCGTCACCGCTGGCGGTGTGCAGGACACGACTCCGGAGAACTTCCGCAAAGTTATTGATGTAGATCTGACAAGCTGTTTCCTGGGAATTCACACAGCCGTTCCCGCCATGCGTCGTGCCGGGGAGGGGATCATAGTCAACACCTCCTCAACAGCTGGCCTCAAAGGATACACAGGCATTGCGCCCTATGTGACCGCCAAGTGGGGATTGCGGGGTCTCACCAAGGCTGCCGCCCTTGATCTTGCCCCCGACAACATTCGCGTTTTGTCCCTGCATCCCGGGCCCATTCGCACCCCTCTCACAGCTCAGGCCGGTAACGAGCTGGTCAATAATCTGCCTCTCCCGCGCTACGGCGAGCTGGATGAGGTTGCCCGCATGGTGCGCTTCATGCTGACCGAAGCCAGCTACTCCACCGGGTCCGAATTTGTGACGGATGGTGGCGCTGTCACCGGCTGACCGGCGCATGAAACAGCGATCACATGAGTTTTGAAAACATGGAGTGGACAATGAAACGTAGGGAGTTTTTGCTGGCTGGTGGCAGCCTGGCCCTTTCGGGGTTGCCTGCTGTGTCGTTGGCGCAATCGATTGGTCAGGTGGCAGGCGTGCAACGCCTGAAGGTTGGCGATTACACGCTCACCGCGCTGTCAGATGGCTATATCGATATCATTACGCCTGAGAACCAAATCCTTCAGGGGATTGATACCGAAACCTATGACGCCACGCTTGCTGCAAGCGGGCGGGGCGCAGGGGCTCGTCAGACAGATGTGAATGCTTACCTCGTGGATACCGGCGCGCGGAAGATCATGATCGACGCGGGAACCAACCAGGCCATGGGACCAACTCTTGGGCATACCCATGCAGCACTGATTGCGGCGGGATACAATCCTGATGAGATAACGGATATTCTGCTGACCCACCTGCATGCCGACCATGCTGCCGGACTGCTCGCAGAAGATGGATCAACCCTCTACCCCAATGCGCGCGTTTTGCTGCACCAGAACGAATATGACTTCTGGATCAAAGGGACAGCTCCCGTAGCTGAAATGCAATCCCAGTTCGATCTCGCTCAGGCCGTGGTTGCGGCAACGGGCGATCGGCTGGAACTGTTCACTGCGGAAGACCTGCCATTGCCGGGCATATCAGCGGTGCCTCTGTTCGGTCACACACCCGGGCATGTGGGATGCGTGATCGAAAGCACAGGCGCGCGTCTCTTTGTCGTCTCGGACATTATCCACCAGCCGGTGATCCAGCTCGCTTATCCGGATGTCTCGATCCTGTTTGATATCGATCGGGATCAGGCGCGGGAGACCCGTAAGATAGTTCTGGATCAGGTCGTCGCAGACCAGGAGCGGATCCTCGGCATGCATCTTCCATTCCCCGGAGCCGGAACCGTTGAGCGGTCTGGCGAGGGTTACCGCTGGGTCGCTGAGGAACGGGAATTTTTCTGAACACGGAAATGCCGGATGGCTTTGAAGTCGCCAAAGCCATCCCAGCCACGGCCCCAGATTCTGGTGGCCAGACAACCGGGTTTTGCGGTCACCGCGGGATCCATCATTCACCTCTTAAGCAAAGGAAAACATCATGACACAGGTATGGTTCATCACAGGCAGTTCGCGCGGTCTCGGTCGTGATCTTGTCGAAGTTGCGCTGGCCGCAGGGCATTCGGTTGTCGCGACGGCACGCAAGCCGGAACAGCTGAGCGATCTGAAACAGAAGCACGGCGAAAACCTTTTGGCGTTGGCTCTGGACGTAAACGACGCTGAGGCAGTGGAAGCTGCGGTCAACACGGCAGCTGATCATTTTGGACGGATCGACGTTGTTGTGAACAACGCAGGTTACGGCAACACCGCTTCCGTTGAAGACATCACACTCAAAGATTTTGAGGAGCAGATGCAGACCAACTTCTTTGGAACGGTCTATGTCACCAAAGCGGCGACACCCATCATGCGCAAGCAGGGTAACGGCGTTGTCTTCCAGATTGCGTCCGTTGGCGCGCGGATGGCTTCACCTGGCTTGACAGCCTATCAGGCCGCGAAGTTCGCGGTACGTGGTTTCTCCCTTGGGTATGCGCAGGAAGTGGCTCCTTTTGGGATCAAGGTCTGCACCATTGAACCGGGCGCGATGCGGACAGATTGGGCGGGCTCTTCCATGGAAATCCCGGCGGTCAGCGAACCCTATCAGCAGACAGTGGGCGCTTTTGCAAACATCCTCCGCCAGATGTCCGGCAACCAGCCCATTGATCCGGTCAAAGTCTCCAAGGTTCTTGTCGACCTTGCAGGGCGTGACGACATTCCGGCCGAGCTGCTGATTGGCGCGGATGCCGTTCAGTATGCAGGTGCCTTTGCGGACGCGCTTGCCAAGACGGATGAGGAATGGCGCTCGGTGTCAACGTCGGTGAACTACGACGAAGCCGCCGCCTGAGTGCTCATCCCGAATCCCATGGAACAAAGGAGGTCGTCATGACCAAACGTTTGACTTTGGGCAGCCGCATTGCGGTTGCCATCACCGCACTGGCCCTCTCCTGGTCCGTGCTGCCCGCCTATGCCGAAAACACTGTCAGCATGACCGGATGCCCTGAAGGCGCAACCGAGTGTGTCGAGCATGAGAACATCACGCTGATCCGCAACTTCGTCGCTGAGGTTGTCAACGGCGGCAACATCGATGCCATTCCCAACTATTGGCATGATGATATGGTTTGGCGCGGCGGCAGCCTGGGTGAGTACCATGGTATCGACGCTTACATGGATCTTGTCCGCGCAACAGCCGGCACCGCGTTCACCGAGATGCATCTGGAGATCGAGGAAATCCATGCCATCGGCGATGATCTGGTGATCGACCGTTTCACCAACAGCGGCACGAACTCCGCGGCTTTCATGGGATATGAGCCGACAGGTAAGCGGGCGAAATGGGACGGTATGGCGTTCTATCGCATCAGGGACGGCAAAATTGCTGAAGCCTGGTTCGCGGAAGACATCCTGAGCATCTTTTTCCAGCTGGGGTTGCTTGGACAGTAACACGCTCGGACTTGGCCTAGCGTGAACAAGCGGACCTTCGGCGCAAGCGTCCTTAGGCCCGCTTTGTCCCGCGATCTGTGAGTTCGCGATGGCTCGGTATTTGCAGTTGCAGCGAATGTCGGACCGCTCCGCGGTATCGTGAAGGCAGGCCAAAGGTCCGCTTAGGGCCGTTTGGCACGTTTGAGCGACTGGTTTGGGCTACTATGTTCATTTCTATCGCAATCAATGCGCGAAACTTGGTTAAAAGCCGGGATTGAGGTTGCCGCCATATTGAAGGTCTATTCTTGGCGAAAAAAATGAACTCCAACAAAGTATCGGCTGCACTTCAAGCTGCTTAAACACTGCGATTCTCACCAGTGGTTTTTGTGAGCAGCGGCCCTATGAACACCCAGCGGCAAAGCTCCGCCGTATTGGTCGATTGCACACAACTTTTTAACTAAACTCTCCAGCGTGAGCTACCTTGAGTTGTGTTGCGGCGAGGCTCACGCAGGCCGCTTCCTTTTTTCTTATCTATAAAGAGGGACTGACATGACGACCGTTTTAGCTGCTGGCGACATTGCGTTTACCGGGTTCAATTCTGACAACCCTGATGAGTTCACTTTCGTTGTCCTGACCGACATCGAAGCCGGGACTGAGATCAGATTTACTGACAATGGCTGGCTCACAATGGGCGGTTTCCGAGCTACTGAAGGTGTATTTGTCTGGACGGCACCCGCAAATATCGTGGCGGGAACTGTAATTAATCCCGCTTTCTCAGGGCCATCCTTCTCGGCAAGCGGGGATCAGATACATGCCTATCAGGGGAACGAAACCACGCCATCTTTTGTTGCGTCGGTTCATTTCAACGGCACTGGTTATGAAGCCGACGCAACTTCTTCAAACACTTCGGCCCTGCCGACGGGTCTGGCTGTGGGTACCAGCGCTGTGGCTATTCCCGAGACCGACAACGGAGTTTACAATGGCCCGCTTACAGGCACCAAGGTTGAGCTACAGGCAGCCATCAACAACTCGGCAAACTGGGTGACCGATAATTCACGAATCGATGATATCGAACCGGCGAGTTTCACTGTCACGGATGCCACGCCGTCGCCCTCAGTCATCATCAACGACTTGGATCTTGTCGCTGACGAAGGAGGTATGGCGGATACATACGAAGTCACATTGTCTGTTGCACCTACGCAGCCAGTAACAATTACCATCACGGTGGGCGCTGATCTGGATGTCGTACCAGCCGAACTTGTGTTCGATGCGACCAATTTCGATAAGCCGCAGCAGGTGGCCGTCACCGCAGTGGATGATGACCTTCCAGAGGCGGCAGAGATCGCGGATATCCAGCACACTGTCACATCCGATGATCCGGCATATGACGGCCTCCTGGCCCCTGTTGTCGAAGTGTCGATCTCGGCCAGCGACATCGAAATCGTGGCAATCTACGAGATTCAGGGCGCGGGTCATGTGTCAGAATTTGTTCTAGCCGAAGGGCAGACCGTTGCTGAGTTTTTCGAGACCCTCCCCGCAGGTACATCGAACGTTTTGGGCGACTTGGTTTCGACCAGCGGCATTGTCACGGCAGTGGATTCTAACGGGTTTTACTTACAGGACCCGGATGGCGACGGTGATAATGCCACTTCCGACGCGATATTCGTGTTCACTGGGTCCAGCCCAAATGTGACGGTCGGAGATGCTGTTTCGGTCGGCGGAACAGTTGCCGAGTTTTTCCCCGGCGGTACAGCCAGTGGGAACCTGTCAACGACTCAGTTGACGAACGTGTTCGATCTTGAGGTCCAGTCCTCGGGCAACGCCCTGCCAGATGCGATTCTCATCGGCAATGATCCGGGCGAACGGGCGGTTCCGAACAAGAGTATCGACGATGACGCCTTCGCTTCATTCGACCCGACTCAGGATGGTATCGACTTCTTCGAAAGCCTCGAAGGGATGCGTGTGACGGCGACCGATCTGCAAGCCGTCAGCGGAACCAGCCGGTTTGGCGAGATTTTTGCCGTTACCGATCAGGGCAGCGGTGCCACGGGTCTTTCCGAGCGCGGTACACTGAATATCTCTCCAGATGACTTTAACCCCGAAAAAATCCAGATCGACGAAGACAGTGGGATTTTCGACTTTGACTTCCCGACCGTAAACGTTGGTGATCTTCTCGGCGACGTCACGGGCGTGGTTGGATACAGTTTCGGAAACTTCGAAATCCTGCCGACAGAGGATTTTACCCCGAACATCCAATCCGCCGGATTGGAACCGGAATCGACCGACATTGCCGGGTCGGCCAATGAATTGACAATTGCTACATACAATGTGCTTAACCTCGATCCCAATGATGACGACGGTGATCAGGATGTGGCCGATGGTCGGTTCGGCGCCATTGCCACGCAGATCACCAACAACTTGGGCAGCCCCGACATCGTTGGTCTGCAAGAGGTGCAAGACAATTCCGGGTCAGCCAATGACGGAACCGTTTCGGCGGCCGAAACCCTGGCGGAACTGGCGGCTGCAATCGTTGCAGCGGGTGGTCCGGCCTATGAGGTGATCGACAACACGTTTATCGGCGATGGCACCTCGGGCGGTCAGCCTGGTGGTAATATCCGCACAGCTTTCCTCTATAACCCTGACCGCGTGACGCTGGTGGAAGATTCGGTGCAGACGATCAGTGGTCAAGGTCTGGGCGAAGCGTTTGAGGGCGCGCGCCTGCCGCTTGTCGCTGATTTTGTCTTCAACGGTGAGACTGTCACGGTGGTTAACAACCACTTCTCCTCGAAAGGCGGATCAGCGCCCATTCTGGGGGCCGAACAAGATTTCACCACGCGACAGGAAGATGTCACGGTGAATGGCAGCCTGGATGAACGTCAGGCTCAGAGTCAGGCGGTGCAGGACTTTGTCAACGGTCTTGGTGCTGGGGCCAATGCGGTCGTTTTGGGTGACTTCAACGAGTTCGAATTTGTTTCGCCTGTTGCAGACCTTGAAAGCAACACCAGCCTCGTCAACCTGACAAACGATATCCCGGAAGACGAGCGCTATACCTTCGAGTTTCAGGGAAACAGCCAGTCGTTGGACCATATTCTGGTCTCCGAGGGTTTGCATTCGGGCGCATTGGTGGACATTGTCCATGTCAATTCGGAATTTGCCGCAACCAGCGCGCGTGCGTCGGATCATGATCCGATGTTGACCAGCCTGTTTCTGCCCGACACACAGAATCTGGCGGTCGAGTTCGAGGCGGATCGGTGGTTCAGAACCACGGCATTTGAGAGCATTGATGGCGAAGTTGTTGATGTCGACCGGCTTGGTCCAGTGCGCAAAAGTCTTCAGTTTTCGGATGTTGGTATTAAGGTGGATGCGATTGATCCGACCAATTTCGAGTTTATCGCCATCAAGCATGGCGCGATTGGTGTCTTTTCCTTTGACGATCCGATCTTCGGACGCAAAGCTAGTTTAATTGACGGGGACGAAAGCTTGATGATCGCGTTGGAGGACGCGGATCTTGAGGCGGTGGAGTTCATCTTTAGCTTCGGCGAGAGTCATGGCAATGGCGAAGTGGAGGTTGCGTTCTACGATGACGGAGAGCTTGTGGGTATGCTGATTTCGGACGCCGCCGACGGTGATTTCCAAGGTTCATTGGGCCGCACGAGTTTTGACGCGGTGGAGCTGACCGCAAGCGGTGACACTATGTTTACGGTCGATGAATTTGCCTTTGAGGTGATTGATCACAACCTGATCGCGTAGCGTTAAGTCGCACAAGCTTCTTGTGCACTATGAAAACAGAAGCTTCGACGGCCGCATTGCTGTATCGCGATGCGGCCTAAAGGGTGTATAGCTGGCTCCTGCAGCGCAAGAGAATTATGTCACTGCGATGGACTTTTGGCCCAATGATGTGTTCGGCCGGTTAGCGTCCGAGTTTCGAAGGTCAGGATGGTACGCATTTTGTGAGTTCGCCTGTCTTGCGATTTCTCTACCGCATCGAATGGCAGGTTTGACGGGCCGCGCCGCAGCATCACCGGTAGCGGCTGAATGTCTCCTTTGGGCCGAATACCGCAGGGCAAGACGGTACATTACGAATGATGCAGCACAGGCTCCGAGGTCCGCAGTGAGCCCAAAGTAGACGATTTTTTGCATTGCGAAGACCTCAGCTTTCTAAAAAAGCGCGAGTTTTGGTAGTGGACCGGCCAAGGGACAGCCTTTTTTCAATTCCGCACCCGTCGGACAGACTTCGCCTTGCACAAACAACTGGCATGGGTATCTAGTGAGCCGCCTTAATTTCATAATGATGTAGATTTTAGCCGAGAGACGTTGGCCGACGTCCCACTATGAGGATATATAATCTCGCAAAACTGGGTGCCGATTGTTAGGCTTTGGTGCGTGGTCGAAGATATGTGAGTTGAATTTCTATGAAAGATCCCGCAGGTTCTATTGGTCCGAAAATTTCGGCACTTGTTCAGCAAATATATCCTGAATTTGACCGAGATATTCTCTCCAGTAAGGTCATAGACGCCTTTTGGCCGAAGGGTTCAGACCGACGTCGACGGGCACGCGTTCCCGGAAATACGCTGTGGTCGCAAAAAGATGCGTTGCTGATCACCTATGGCAACTCAATCGTCGATGGGGCGCATAAGCCGCTTGATCTTCTCTCGGATTTCTTAGGGACTTATCTGGATGGTACGCTGAACTCCGTACATATCTTGCCGTTTTTCCCCTACACGTCCGACGACGGTTTTGCCGTGTCGGACTTTCGCACTGTTAATCCACAGCTTGGCGACTGGGCTGACATCAATCGGATCGCTGATGATTTCAATTTGATGTCCGATCTTGTCCTGAACCACGTATCCAGTCAGGGGAGTTGGTTTAATGCCTACCGCCAAGGCCAAACTCCCTACGACAAGTTTTTCTTCGAAGCATCGCCAAAGGATGACCTTCGTGAAGTCGTTCGTCCGCGCACGACCCCATTGCTTCAAAAGGTCGAGACAAGCAATGGTGCGCGCCATGTCTGGTGTACCTTTAGCCATGACCAAATTGACTTAGACTTCCGCAATCCCGAAGTCTTGTTGGAATTTTTGCGGATCATCCGACTTCATGTTGACAACGGAGTGCAGATTATCCGGCTCGATGCGGTTGCGTTTTTGTGGAAAGAAATTGGTTCGCCGTCGATCCATCTGCCGCAGACTCATACCGTGATCAAACTAATGCGGTTGTTGTGTGATTTTGCGACCGAAAAGATCATTTTGCTGACGGAAACCAATGTGCCAAAGGCAGAGAACCTCAGCTATTTCGGCGATGGTGACGAAGCCCATGCGATCTATAACTTCCCGCTGCCACCTCTTATTCTGCATGCTATGATGTCAGGGAATGCCGAATACCTTCGGCGCTGGCAGCGCGCAATGCCGCCCGCACCTATGGGCTGTGCCTACCTGAACTTTACTGCAAGTCACGACGGCATTGGGATGCGCCCTGCCGAAGGACTGTTGCCCCAAGATGAAAAACAGCGAGTGATCGAAACCGTCAAAGAGATTGGCGGGTTGGTATCCATGCGCGCTCTTCCTGATGGTAGCGAAAGCCCATACGAGCTAAACACGACCTTCTACGACGCGATGTCACGGACTTTTGCCGGAGCAGACGATCGTCATCACGAGCGTTTTATCTGCTCGCAGACAATTGTCATGTCGCTAGAGGGAATACCGGCATTCTACATTCACGCGATGCTGGCCACACCCAACGATCATGACAGTGTCGCACATCGTGGGATGAGCCGCGCGATCAACCGCCACCGTTGGGACTACCCGAGCCTGCGTGAACTGCTGAATGATCCCGCTACACCTCAGGCAAGAGTGATGTCAGAGCTGTCTAAACGTTTGAGAATTCGCCAAAAACAAGCAGCATTTCATCCTAACGCGACACAGTTCACCGTAAACATGGGTGATGACCGAGTGTACGGCATCTGGCGCCAAAGCCTTGATCGCGGGCAATCTATTTTTGCGTTGCATAATGTCAGCGATGCATCCGTCACAATTTCTGCTGCATCCCTGAATTTGATCGAAGATCAGCTCTGGATTGACCTGCTAAGCGACACCAGTGTCGATACCAAGGCATCCGAGATCACAGTCGCCCCCTATCAGTGCATGTGGATCACCAATCGCAGCTAGGTATATTCAGCCTCATCGGCTGCAGCGGCTGCTCGCAGTTCTGCGAGGAAACCAGGATCCGCTGAGTGTACGCGGTTCCATGTTGGGATGAATGGCGTTTCATGTGGGTTATCTAAAAAAAATTGGCCAGCCCGCATAATGTTCTCGGCAAAAAGCTCAATTGCACGCTCTTCTTTGTGGCGATCAACCGAAAGGCCGTTCATCTTGGCGTCATTGTAGTAAGCATCAAGCACATCTAAAGCAGAGCGGTAATACGTGGCCTTTAGCGTGCGAAATGTATTGGGTGTAAAGACCGTGCCATCCGCGGCCAGTTTGCGGAAAATCGCCTTGCAAATGTCGGTCGACATACGGCTAAGGCCTGCATTGGCATCCGCCTCGCTGAGATCTTGATGTTTGTGGTCATACTGGTCGGCAATTTCGACCTGGCAGACTGCACGCGGGGCAAGGTTGCGCCAAGCTTCGGACAGGATACCAATTTCAAGCCCCCAGTCTGAGGGAATGCGCAAATCCGGTAACATTGATGTCCGCATGGCAAATTCACCGGACAGCGGATAGCGAAAACTGCGCAGATAATCGAGGTAATCACGATCTCCTACGACCTTTTTCAATGCAATAAGGAGAGGGCTGACAAGCAGACGGGACACGCGCCCGTTCAATCGATCCTGGCCAACGCGCGCATAGTAACCCTTCGCAAGTTGATACGGGAAGTTCACATTTGCTACCGGATAGATCAGGCGAGCAAGTAGCTCATTCGTGTAAGTAAGGATATCGCAATCGTGGATAGCCACTACCGCACTGTCTTCACAGGCGATCAGATACCCAATGGCGGACCAAACGTTTTTGCCTTTGCCCCGTTCAGACGGAGCCAGCCCCATTTCAACAAGCTTAGCGCCAAGGGCAAGCATCCTTGGGCTGTCGTTCCAAATGACGATATGGTTTTGGTTTAGATCTTTGAAGAATTCTTTGGCATGGCGATATTGCGCTTCATCTGCACCGTCCAATCCAATGATTATGCGGTGAAGGTAGGGCACATTTGCAAGCTCGCCCACTATGTTGGGTATCGCAGGGGTTTCCAATTCGGAATACAAGCACGGCAATACAAGCGACATGTTGCGGTTTGCTGCAAACGTTTCAAGTTCATAGGTCAGTTCATCAAGGGATCGCGTCCGCAGGTTATGCAGGGTGGTGATGTTTCCGTTCTGGTGGAAATCCGCCATATAGTTTTGTCCTCTTCACAAATTTAGTCGCTTCAAATGCGCCAAGATCGCGGTGTTCCAAGCCTGCGGACCGGATTGTGTGGTCCGCATAATCTTACCGATGTCTTCACCTTTCAAAACAGGTAAAGGTGGACGATGTGGGTTGGCAATGATGACGCCAAAATCAGCCGCCTCGAGTATTTCGATATCATTCGGAGCGTCGCCAAGCGCAATCGTATGAAGCGGGGCCAAATCTTTTGTGATTTGTGCAACCTGATCCGCCTTTGTACCACCAAATGACAAAGTCAAGAACCGCCCACCTTCGCGTGCGTATATCCCATGTGTCCTCAGTGCTTCTAGGAATTCAGCCTTTTCTTGATGCCCCCCTGACCAAATCCCGGGCTCTGAAAACGCGCGCTCTTTCGCAAGAGCGGCTGCATTGAGCGATAGGCCTGTTATATCAGCGACTTGTGCGGCATCCATATCACCAAACCCTTGGAATTGCGCTCTAAGGGGTGCCGAAATTTTGTTAAGGGTGGCGCGTAATTGAGTGTAACTAAAACCATCATCTACAGCCTGCGCATGAGGTTCGAGAAGACCTGCGCCATTTTCGACAATTGCCGGCCAACGTTGCAACCGCAAGTTTTCGCGCAATAAACATATCTCTGGTGCGGTCTTACTACTGGCCATCACGACCCCAGCGCCGATCGTTTCAAGACGTTTAAGCGCAGGATATGCCGCATCACATTGGTAGTTTGTGTGTGAGAGTAAAGTGCCGTCGAGGTCAGTAAATACGAGCAAAGGCATTGGAAGCTTCATGACACCAAGCTTGTGAACATTTGTCAAAAAGCGCAACCAATACCTCGAGAACAAAATACTGTACGTAGCATAGATATTGCAAAAGCGCTCGCCTTCGCAGCGAATGTCAGCAAAGCAGGCTGCGAATGCAGCATCGGCGGCCCGCATCCAAGGTCGGCTTAGGGCCGAACCAAGAGTTTTCTAGGTCTGCTAGGCCCAGGTCCTCGTTCCGCTGGTAGCTGCGATTGCCTTTGGCCTGCTGGCCTCAACGCTGCTGGTAATCTTTGTGTTCCCCAGCATTCTCGGCATCTACTTCGACTTCGCAGACATTCGAAAGTGGTTGAAAAGCAGACAAGAGAAGGAAGGGCAAGAAACCGAGTTCCTTCGTACATCGACTTAGGTCGTTGGTACAATGGGTAACTTTCTTCTCAACTACTTCAATCTGTTCCGGGCGTTGGGGGCGGCAATCTTCGACGGCCGATCCCTCCATCTCCTGGCAATGTCCGCCTCGCTGGTTGTTGTGAGCAGCACATTTTACGTACTTGTTGAGGGTTGGAGCGTACTTGACGCTGCTTATTTCTCGGTCATTACGATGTCCACTGTCGGCTACGGGGATATTTAACCAACCACACCGGGCGGCAAGGTCTTTACGATGTGACCCAGCCCCCTGAAATCAGGCCATTGAGGTGTTAGTAATCCGTCCAAGCAAAGGATGGACTATGAAACGCAGATTTAGCGACGAACAGATCATTGGAATGATCAAGG
>NZ_JBQFXH010000008.1:0-115540 GCF_056540745.1 Ruegeria sp. AM1 | reverse complement strand
GCTTGAGCTACGCAACGGCTCCGCTCAGCAGGCCTTGACCGCAACCTAAACACGAGAAAGAAACAGGAACGGATTCTACATCCAAACGGCCCGGATCAAGGGGCTGGGTCAACTGCTATGCGCTGACAGCGGTCATACGCAAGGATATTCCAGATGACGGCTTCGTCCGCTCACAAGCCATCCAGCCCTGGACTGTGAAAGACCGCTTTATGCGGTTGGCGGTCCGCTGCATGTGCGAAAGGTGGAAATAGGATCAACGGCAGGTTGGGGCTCATTCCGGCCATTTGCTGAACGGAATATTTAAGGCTGCTTCGGTCCCAAAGGAAAATGCTGCTGCCAAAAAGGAAAAACTTTGGTGCTCGTACCATTATGGAGATTTGGTGGAGCCTAGGGGAGTCGAACCCCTGACCTCTTGCATGCCATGCAAGCGCTCTCCCAACTGAGCTAAGGCCCCATTCCGGTACCGCGTCTGCGGTGGACGGACGTTTATGAGACAGTGGCGCTGAGCGCAAGTCTAAAAAATTGAATCCGTCAAAAACTTTCCAGCTTGCAACCGGAGAAGGTGAGAGGCGGCGCGGTGCCGCCTCTGGCCGGTATTAGTTTTCGTCTTCTGACGACATGTCGGTGATATCGTCCAACGAGACGTTATCGTTGTCATCATCATCATCGTCCAGCAGATCATCATCCAGTTCGACGTCGACATTGTCGTCATCATCCAGAACAATATCTTCTTCCGATGCTTTTTCGCGCGCCTTGGCTGATGCGGCATCTTCCGCGTCAGCGGCGATCATCCGGCTTTTGCCGGTCTCAAGCTCCACGATCTCGCCGGTATAAGGGCTAACGATCGGGTCCTTGTTCAGGTCGTAAAACCGCTTGCCGGTGGTTGGGCAAACGCGCTTTACGCCCCATTCTTCCTTGGGCATGTGAAATCCCCTTGATATCAGGTGAGTCGTATCGACGATTCAGGTCACGTGCCATATGCAGAGGGGACTGTCAAAGCCTTTGCGCAGGGAGAAGCAAGAATGGGGCGCCACGCATTGCCCGGACAACCACCTGTACCGCTGACATTGCGCAAATCGACACGCGCGCGCCGCATTAGTCTGCGCATTTCGCAACTCGATGGGCGCGTGACGCTGACCTATCCGCAGGGTGTGCCCGAGGCGGAGGCGCTGAGCTTTGCCCAGTCAAAAGAGGGCTGGATTCGCGAGCATCTGGACGCGCAGCCGGATGCGGTTGATATCGGGTTCGGAGTCTCGATCCCGGTCGAGGGTGTCGCGCGTCGGATCATCCCGGCTGAGGGGCGGCGGATCGTGCTGGGTCGAGATGAGGTTCGGGTTCCGACGGGCGGTGAAGCCCGGCGCCTGGCGCGGTTTCTGAAAGAGCTTGCCCGCGATCGGTTGACCGGGGCCTGCGATGACTATTCTGCAATGTTGGGGCGGCGCTACTCCTCGCTGACGATGCGGGATACGCGGTCACGTTGGGGGTCGTGTAGTTCAAGCGGTGGCTTGATGTTTTCATGGCGCCTGATCCTCGCGCCATCTGATGTGTTGCACTACGTGGCCGCGCATGAGGTTGCGCATTTGGCCGAGATGAACCATTCACGCGCATTCTGGGCGCGGGTTGAGGATATTTATGGCCCGTATCGCGAGCCGCGGCAGTGGTTGCGTGATAACGGGGCTGATTTGCACCGCTATCGCTTTGGGGCGGCGACCTAGTTGACGCCCTCGCATTTTGTGATCACATGGGGGCATGTTGAATGCGCGCCAGTCTGACTCACAAACCGCAACACATGATCGGGTATACCGGTCGCTTCGTTCCCGGATCATGCACGGAGAGATGGCGCCCGGCCAGGCGCTGACATTGCGCGGGATCGGCAAGGAATTTGGTGTCTCGATGACGCCCGCGCGCGAAGCGGTGCGCCGGCTGGCCGCCGAAGGCGCGTTGTTTCTGTCGTCATCGGGGCGGGTTTCGACGCCCGAGTTGACCAATGACCGGATCGAGGAACTGGCGGCACTGCGCGCGCTTCTTGAGGTCGAGCTGGCCAGCCGCGCCTTGCCGCGCGCCCATATGGCGCTGATCGACCGTTTGCAGAGCATCAACATGACCGTGGCCGAGATGGTGACCAAGCGCGATGCGGTTGGATATATCCGGTCCAATCTGGATTTTCACCGCACACTTTATCTGCGCGCGCAGGCCCCTGCGATGCTGGCCATGGCCGAAACCGTCTGGCTGCAGCTGGGGCCAACCATGCGCGCCCTCTATGGCAGGCTGCGCCGCACTGAACCCCCGCATTATCACAAGCTGATCATTGCCGCCCTCAAGGCCGGGGATGAACCCGGCCTGCGCCTTGCCGTGCGGTCCGATGTGACACAGGGTTTGCGGTTGCTGGTGACCTGAGCAAGTTACCGCCGCTGAGGTTTTCGGCGCGCTTTGTCAGGTCGTTTCGCTGGCTTGCCTTCTGCGTCTGCGCTAGCATAGCGGTAATCACAACAAGAGCAGATTTTCAGCCATGATCAATCGCAGAACGTTTTCATTGGGGCTTATGTCAACGACGCTCGCCGCCTGTTCCGGCGGTGGTACACCGTCGCGCGCGCCCGCGTCTCGTATGCGCACTGTGCCCAACGCAGGTTGGGAAGCCTGGGTGGCCAGTTTCAAAGGGCGCGCCGCATCGCAGGGCATTTCGCAATCGACCATAGACCGGGCCTTTCAGGGGGCAGGATATCTGCCCGATGTGATCGAGCGCGACCGCAATCAGGTCGAGTTCAAACGCTCGCTTGAGGATTATCTGGCCATCGCCGCCTCGGACGAGCGGATCAGCACCGGCAAACAGATGCTTCAGCGCCATGGCGCGACCTTGTCGCGGATCGAGGCGCAATATGGTGTCGACCGTGAGGTTGTCGTCGCGGTTTGGGGGCTGGAAAGCCGCTATGGCGCGCGGCGTGGGGATGTGCCGGTGATCTCGGCGACTTCGACGCTGGCCTATGATGGACGACGCGGAGCTTTCTTTGAAAAGCAATTGGTGGCCGCGCTGAAAATCATCCAAGAGGGCGACACCTCACCCAACAATATGACCGGCAGTTGGGCGGGCGCGATGGGCCACACGCAGTTCATCCCGACATCATATCTTTCATATGCGGTCGACTTCACCGGAGACGGGCGGCGCGATATCTGGTCGGATGATCCCACAGACTCGCTTGCATCGACCGCGGCCTATCTGGCACGGGCTGGTTGGATGCGCGGACAGCCCTGGGGGGGAGAGGTTGGAACGGTCTCCGGCACGCCGGTTGCGGTATTGCAACCGCAGGTGCCCGGACCTCGCATTGCTGTGTTCCGGAACTTTCAGGTGATCAAGCGGTACAACAACTCGGACAGCTATGCGATTGGCGTTGGTCATCTGGCGGATCGTATCGCGGGTGGCGCGCCGTTTCAGGCGTCGTTTGGCCCGGACGCAACCGGGCTAACGCTGGAGGATCGCAAAGAGCTGCAGCGCCGCCTGACCTCTGCCGGATACGATACGCAAGGCGCCGATGGTGTGATCGGCAACAATACAAAGTCGGCGATCACAGATTACCAGCGCGCCCACGCGCTGCCGGTCACAGGTGAGCCGTCGGTTGGGTTGTTACGCCAGTTGGGCGGCTGATCAATCAGGCCGCCAAACCTTTCGACCCGATATCTAGGAATTTCTGACGGCGATCCTTGATCAGGGTCGCCGCATCCTTGCCGCTCAGCTCTTGCAACATGTCGGTGATGGCCGCGCGAACCGAGTCGACGGTCGAGGCACGGTCACGATGCGCGCCGCCTTTCGGTTCCGAAATGATGCGGTCGCAAACCCCAAGCTTGTACAGGTCCTGTGCGGTCAGCCGCAGGGCTTCTGCCGCTTCGCGCATCTTTTCGGAATCCTTCCACAGGATCGAGGCGCAGCCCTCGGGCGAGATAACCGAATAGACCGAATGTTCCAACATCGCGACACGGTTCGCCGTGGCGAAGGCCACCGCGCCGCCCGATCCGCCTTCGCCGATGATGACCGAAACCAGCGGGACGCCGATTTTCAGGCACATCTCTGTCGAGCGGGCGATGGCCTCGGACTGGCCGCGTTCTTCTGCGCCTTTGCCAGGGTACGCCCCTGCGGTGTCGATGAGCGTGATAACGGGCAGGCCAAACCGCCCGGCCATCTCCATCAGGCGGACAGCTTTGCGATAGCCTTCGGGCCGGGCCATGCCAAAGTTGCGTTCAATCCGCGATTTGGTGTCTGAACCCTTCTCGTGACCGATCACCATAACCGGCTGGTCGTTGAACCGAGCAAGACCACCAATGACCGCCAGATCGTCGGCAAAGTTCCGGTCGCCGGCCAAAGGTGTGAATTCGGTAAACAGCGCATCCACATAGTCGTTGCAATGCGGCCGCTCGGGGTGGCGTGCGACCTGGCATTTTCTCCACGGTGTCAGGTCGCTGTAAAGCTCATCCAACAGCTTGGCCGCTTTGGCGTCTAAGGCGGAGGCCTCTTCGGCCACATCCATCTCTTCGTTAGCGCGGGCCAGCGCACGCAGCTCTTCTGCTTTGCCTTCAATCTCGGCCAGCGGTTTTTCGAAATCCAGATACTGGGTCATGACGCCTCTCAACGCGGAAGTTCCCTGCTATATGACCTCAGGTCGCGCCAGATGCAACTCAGCAAGATTTGTGAATGCGGGATATGCGAACACGGGTTGGCAGAGAGAAGGAAGGTTGCAGATGGCAAACAGCTACGAAGATCGCATTCTGCGCGTCTTGACGTATATTCACGACAACCCCGCCGGGGATCTGTCACTGGATGCGCTGGCCGATGTGGCGGCGATGTCCCGGTTTCACTGGCACCGCGTATTTCGCGCTATCACCGGCGAAACCTGCGCGCAGGCTGTCCGCCGGATCAGATTGCACCGTGCTGCGTGTTGGCTGGTGCAAACCGACCGGGCAGTGGCCGAGATTGCGTCAGCTGTGGGTTATCTCAACCTGTATTCTTTTGCCCGGGCCTTTTCACAGGCCTACAGCGTCAGCCCCGCGGCCTTTCGCAAATCCGGGCGCTGGTTGCTGGTTAATCCACAGCTTAAAATCGGAGAATATCCAATGCATCCTGTAACAACTCGCACCGAGCCCGCTCGTCGTATCGTCGCGCTGTCGCATCACGGTGACTATGCTGAAATTGGAAAGAGCTTTGAAAGCTTCAGCGCCTTGTGTGAATCTCGCAATCTGTGGCCGCAATTGGGGGCGGTCGTAGGTATATATTTCGACAGCCCAGAAGATGTTCCGACAGATCAGTTGCGCAGCTATGCGGGGGCTGAGTTCAATGGCGAGGCCGTGCCCGAAGGTATGACAAGTCTGCAGATACCCGGCGGTAAAACCGCTGTGCTCACGTATAAGGGGCCCTATTCAGGGACGCAGGCGGCTTATAATACACTCTTCGGCAATTGGTTGCCTGAATCGGGTGAAGAGCCTGCGGATGAGCCATGCTATGAAATCTATCTGAATGACCCTCGCACGACGCCCCCGGAAGAGTTGCTGACAGAAATCTGCCTGCCGCTGAAGTAACTCAGTTCGGCCAAAGGACAGGGTAAAGCGAGGCAATTAGCAGCGCGGCCATTGTCCAGTTGAACATCACGAGGCGGCGCGGGTTGGTCAAAACCCGCGCCATCTGCTGACCAAGTATTGTCCATGTGCTGACCGAGGGCAGATTGATTGCTCCAAACACCACCGCGACGATGACGATGGCCTCAAGTGTCCGACCAGGGGCGTAGGCCGTGGTTGCGGTCAGTGCCATGGCCCAAGCCTTCGGATTGACCCATTGAAACGCGGCGGCTTGCAAAAATGTCATGGGCGTCCCTGCTGCCGTCTGATGGTGCGCCGGGGCTGCGTGGGCGATCTTCCACGCCAGATATACCAGATAGATTACAGAAGCGATTTTGAGCACTGTGTAGCTGACCGGATACCGGTCAAACAGCTGCACCAACCCTGCACCCACCAGCAGCACCATAAAGGTGAAGCCCAAACCAATGCCCAGCATATGCGGGATCGTGCGGCGAAACCCGAAATTAGCACCCGATGCCATCAGCATCAGGTTGTTCGGCCCCGGCGTGATTGAAGAGACGAAGGCAAAGGTGATGAGGGCCAGCAAGATCTCATAGGTCATAGCCGGGAGAATTGCGCTGATTGCGGCAAATGAAATTGCGTTTTCGTGCGCGATGACGCTATCGTTGCAATTAATGACCAAGAATGACCAAATAAACCGCCTTATATTGCGTGAGCTGTCTCGCGACGGACGGGTCAGCAATTTGGAACTGGCCGAGCGGGTTGGCCTCTCCCCCTCGGCCTGTTTGCGCCGGGTGCAGGAGCTGGAGCGGTCGGGCGTTATCTCGGGATATCGCGCCGTTCTGAACCCCGCCGCCATGGGCATCGGCTTTGTCGCTTACATCGGAGTGGGTCTGGGAGAGCATACCAAGGCGGCGCAGGAAGGCTTTGAACGCGCCCTGCAGCAAGCGCCCGAAGTTGTCGAATGCCATAACATTACCGGGACAATTGAATACCTTTTGCGGGTCGAATGCACTGACTTGCCTGCGTACAAAACTTTTCACACCGAGGTGCTGGGAACGCTGCCGCATGTCACCTCGATCACCTCTTATGTGGTGATGGGATCCCCCAAAGACATGCGGGCCTGAGGTGGAGAATGTGAACCTTAACTATCTTGCAGGGTTAAAATTCACGTCATAGTGTTACCTCAAATGCCTGTTAACGGGGATCAACCTCGATTTGGCCACACTCAGGGAGAAGACCATGACAATCGCCCGAGCCGGAGCGCTTGCCGCAGCATTGGCGTTAATCGCCGGGGCGGCCCTATCCGCACCATTGAAGCTGCAGCCTGCCAACCCGCAGCCAAAGCCCAAGGCTGGGCTGAACGTGAAATACAAGTGGGAAGGCAACCCACCGCGCAAGATCCAGAATTTGGCCAAAACCAATCAGATGCTGAAAAAGGCCAAGCCCGGTCAGCCGCTGCGGGGGCTGGACTATCGCGATACAAATGAAGGCGACCCGGTCCTGACCTTCAATGAGGCGTTTAACGTGGCGGCGGAAATCACCGGGTATATGCGGTTCGATTCCCCCGGTATTTATGAGCTTGAGACATGGTCCAACGATGGGATCGACGCCTGGGTTGGTGGCCAGCAGATCGGGTATGTCAACGGGCGTCAGGGTTGTGAAGCCAATCAGCGGACCGAGGTCGAAGTGCCCAAGGCAGGCTGGTATCCGATCACAATCAAGTATTTTCAGAAATACGGCACATCCTGCCTGATGATGAAATCGGGCAAAAAGGGTGAACGGATCACCTGGACACCCAACAACGTCTTTGGTCGCTGACCCGGAATAGAAAAAGGCGCCTCACCGGGCGCCTATTTATTATGTTTCATTCATCCGTTTGCGGCGATCAGTTCGGCCTGTGCCACGATAACCTCGGCCTGTTTGATCGAGGCGATATCGACCAGACGACCTTTGTAGACGGTTGCGCCTTCACCATTGGCTTTGGCCTGCTCCATCGCGGCCAGAATTTCGCGCGCTTCCGAGACGGCTTCGTCAGACGGGGTAAAGACCTCGTTGGCCAGCGCAATCTGTTTGGGGTGGATGGCCCATTTGCCAACCATGCCCAGCGTGGCCGAGCGTTTGGCCTGCGCGATATAGCCCTCATCGTCCGAGAAATCGCCAAACGGGCCGTCCACGGGCAGAACGCCGTGGGTACGGCACGCCGCCACGATGGATGCCTGCGCCCAATGCCAAGGGTCAGACCAGTGCTTTTCACCTTCGCGCAGCATGTAATAGTTCTCCTGCGTGCCGCCAATTCCGGTGGTCTGCATACCCATTGACGCGGCAAAGTCAGCCGCGCCAAGGCTCATCGCCTGCATGCGTGGGGAAGAGGCTGCGATTTCCTCTGCATGGGCAATGCCTGCAGCGGATTCGATGATCACTTCAAAGCTGATCGGCTTGGTCCGCCCCTTGGCACGCTCGATGGCAGTGACAAGCGCATCCACCGCATAGACGTCGGCTGCACATCCAACCTTGGGGATCATGATCTGATCCAGACGATCGCCCGCCTGTTCCAGCAGATCGACCACATCGCGGTACCAATAGGGCGTATCCAGCCCGTTGATGCGTACCGACATGTATTTGCTGCCCCAATCGACGGTGTTCAATGCCTCGATGACATTGGCGCGGGCAACGTCTTTGTCAGTCGGTGCAACAGAATCTTCGAGGTCTAGGTTGATCACATCCGCCGCAGAGGCCGCCATTTTAGCAAACAGTTTGGTGTTTGATCCGGGGCCAAACAGCTGGCAGCGATTGGGGCGTGCCGGGGCGGGGGGTTGGATACGAAAGCTCATCGGGACCTCGTTGAGTAATGAAGTTACAATTTTCTTGTCCAATGAGGTATTAAATTGCGCGATTATGCGCAAGCTTCATTGTGCATCTGCGGCAATGCTTGTGCAGCATGTCGTTGCAGAGGTGGGTTTGTGCGGTGATTAAAGTTTGGGCATTTTGAAAACTTCGAAGGAATGTGCGCCAATTCAACAGAACGCGCAAAATTCTTCCACAGCGAGGTCCGCAGGCCATCAGATATGCGAAGCGCTCGTGAATGCGGTTTCTTAGTTTATGTCGGAATCAAAGGAGTGCGCGCAATGATCGAGACACCGTATTTGCTGTTTTTGGGCGATGCGCCCGACCTGCTGGCAGCCAAAGTGGCCATTGGTATCCGGGACTGGCGTCCGGAAAACGCGGTTGGTCAAATCAGTCTGGACGGCTGCAACGCCGATCTGGGTCTGACGGAAATGACGCTGGCCGAAGGTAAGGCCGCTGGTGCCAAGACGCTGGTGATCGGCGTTGCAAACCGGGGTGGCATTATCAGCGAAACCTGGAAAGAAGTGCTGATTGAAGCGCTTGAGATGGGCTATGATCTGGCCTCGGGCCTGCACAACCTGCTGCGTGACGAAGGCGATCTGGTTGCGGCGGCGCAAACCCATGGCTGCACCCTGCACGACGTGCGTGTGCCGACCGTTGGATATCCGATTGCCAATGGCAAAAAACGCAGCGGCAAACGGTGTCTGGCCGTTGGAACCGATTGCTCGGCCGGTAAGATGTACACCGCGATGTCGATGGATGCCGAGATGCGCAAGCGTGGCATGAAATCCAGCTTCCGAGCCACGGGCCAGACTGGTATTCTGGTCACCGGTCAGGGCGTTCCGCTTGACGCTGTTATTGCTGATTTCATGGCCGGTTCAGTCGAATACCTGACACCGGACAATGATCCAGACCATTGGGATCACATCGAAGGGCAGGGCTCGCTGTTCCATGTCTCTTACTCGGGCGTCACCATGGCCCTGATCCATGGCGGTCAGCCCGATGCGCTGATCCTTTGCCACGAACCCACCCGGACGCATATGCGCGGCTTGCCTGAATACGCGCTGCCGACGCTAGAGCAGCTGCGCGACACAGCGCTGCCGCTGGCGCGTATAGCAAACCCGGCCTGTCAGGTTGCAGGCGTGTCGATCAACACCCAGCATCTGGGTGAGGACGAGGCCCGCGAATATATCGCCAAGGTCGAGGACGAGATGGGTATTCCCGCAACTGACCCCTACCGGTTTGGCGCGGGTAAGCTGGTAGACGCGCTGGACGCCCTGTAAACAGAAAGAGACGCTGCCCCCAGATGCGGGCAGCGCTCTACTCCAACAACAGAAAGAACTCGGCATGCAAGTAAACGTCTCGCACGATGTGTTCCGTCTGGCACAGGCCTTCACCATTTCCCGCGGATCACGGACCGAAGCCAAGGTTCTGACGGTCAGCCTGTCTGACGGAACCGCGCAAGGCTGGGGGGAATGCGTGCCCTATGCCCGCTATGACGAAACGCTCGACTCGGTCGAGGCGGAAATCGCGGCACTGCCCGAGACGTTTACCCGGCAATCGCTGATGGACCTTCTGCCCGCAGGGGCCGCGCGCAACGCGGTTGACTGCGCGCTATGGGATCTGGAATGCAAGCGGGCCGGCAAGCGCGCGTGGGAACTGGCCGGGCTGCCCGTGCCCGGGCCTGAAATCACCGCATATACCCTGTCATTGGACACACCTGAGGCGATGCAGGCGCAGGCGGCTGCAAACAGCCATCGTCCGTTGTTGAAAATTAAGCTTGGAACGCCAGACGATATGCCCCGGCTCGAAGCCGTACGTGCTGGCGCGCCCGACGCGCGCATCATTATCGACGCGAACGAAGGCTGGAGTGCTGAGGTTTACACCGATCTCGCGCCGCATCTCGTCCGTCTGGGCGTTGCACTGGTCGAGCAGCCTTTGCCCGCCGGCGAGGATGACGCGCTGATCGGCATGGACCGCCCAGTGCCTGTCTGTGCGGATGAGAGCTGCCATGATCGCCACAGCCTTCCGGCGTTGAAGGGCAAATACGATGTCATCAACATCAAGGTTGATAAAACCGGCGGCCTGACCGAGGCGCTCGAGCTGCGCAAGGCCGCGTTGGCCGAAGGCTATGGCATCATGATCGGCTGCATGGTTGGCAGTTCGCTGGCCATGGCACCTGCCACTTTGGTTGCGCAGGGCGCGATGGTCACCGACCTTGACGGTCCGCTGCTTTTGGCCGAAGACCGCGATACCCCGCTGAAATTTGATGACGCCGGAGTGCATCCGCCCAAAGCGGAACTCTGGGGCTGAGGAGATAAGAAATGATCCGCACCGTTTATGTAAATGGCGAATACTTGCCCGAAACCGAAGCGAAGGTGTCGATCTTTGATCGTGGCTTTCTGTTCGCGGATGCGGTCTATGAAGTGACCAGCGTGCTGGACGGCAAGCTTATCGACTTCGAAGGTCACGCGGTCCGCCTCAAACGCTCTCTGGACGAGTTGGATATGGCAGAGCCCTGCACCAAGGATGAACTGCTGGACATTCACCGCAAACTGGTCGAACTGAACGGCATCGAAGAGGGTCTGGTCTATCTACAGGTTAGCCGCGGGTCGGACGGCGACCGGGATTTTGTTTTCCCGTCAGCCGATACCAAACCCAGCCTTGTTCTGTTCACTCAAAACAAGCCCGGCCTGGCCGACAGCCCGGCGTCAAAGAAGGGCGCCAAGATCATCTCGATCGACGACATTCGTTGGGGCCGCCGCGACATCAAAACCGTACAGCTGCTTTACCCGTCGATGGGTAAGATGATGGCCAAAAAGGCCGGGTGCGATGATGCATGGCTGGTTGAAGATGGCTACGTGACTGAAGGCACCAGCAACAACGCCTATTTCGTCAAGAACGGCAAGATCGTGACCCGCCCGCTGTCGAACGACATCCTGCACGGCATCACCCGCAAGGCGGTTCTGCGTCTGGCGGCCGAGGCGCAGATGGAAATCGAAGAGCGCCTGTTCACTATCGACGAAGCCAAAGAGGCGGATGAGGCCTTTACCACATCGGCCAGTGCCTTTGTCATGCCGGTGGTCGAGATTGACGGGATTGCGCTGGGTGATGGTACGCCGGGCCCCATCGCGAGACGTCTGCGCGAGATTTATCTGGATGAAAGTCGTAAAGCGGCGATCTGACGGAAAGGGCCCGCCAACTGGCGGGCCTTGTTCCTTTGGGTGCTAGCCCTCTTTCCCGACATTCTCTTCGAACGCCACTTGGAAAGCGGCCTGTTTTTCCGGGCTCGCATCGGTTTGATAGTTGGCTTTCCATTCATCCATAGTCATGCCGTAGAAAATCTGGCGGGCTTCGTCTTTGCCCATCTCGATGCCCTTTTCATTCGCCGCCTCCTGATACCAACGTGACAGGCAATTGCGACAGAACCCGGCGAGGTTCATCATGTCGATGTTCTGCACATCGGTGCGGTCTTGCATCAGATGCTTTTGCAGGCGACGAAAGGCTGCGGCCTGAAGTTCGATTTCGGTTTGCTGATCCATATTGAATTCCCCGGTGGCGTGCTTTTATTCATTTAAGAGCTTGATGCAGGTTTGAACAGTTGCTTCCGTCAATTCACGGGGTATCCACACGATGACAGTGCCGCTCAAATACGCCCCGTTTTCTTTGCAACCGACAAACTATGAAGAGTTTGAGCTGTTGCACGGGCTGTTTCTGGTACTCGCCGTCCTGTTTGTGGGGTGGGCTATCGTTTCGCTCTGGAAGCTTTTCTGGCGGTTCTATGAGCGCGACCAAAGTCGTCGGAAATAGCATCTAGCGCAGGATAGGCCCGGCTATAGCCCGCTGTCGTTCAGGGAGTCTTCCAGTATGATGGCCAGACGCTCGGCCCATGCGCGCTGTCCTTTGTGGTCGGCGATCAGATCGTTGCGCAGTTCGATCAGCGCGTTGGGCCGCCCGAACCCGGTGCAGTGCTGATCAATTGCGTCGCCCGGCAGAACGCCGGTATAGGGTTCATTCACGCCAACACACAGATCGTTTTCGGCCTCCAGCCGATTGATCAACGGTCGCGAAAACCGCTCGTCCGGGGTGTGCAGAACGCCGATATGCCAGGGGCGCGGTTCGCGTCCCCGCAATTGGCGGGTGAAGGAGTGCATCGAAATGATGATCGCATGGGGCAGGGCGGCCAATTGCGCCAGTGCATCGTGATAGGGGCGGTAGCACATATTCAGGCGGCGTTCGCGTTCTGC
Source organism: Ruegeria sp. AM1 (assembly GCF_056540745.1). Classification (NCBI taxonomy): domain Bacteria; kingdom Pseudomonadati; phylum Pseudomonadota; class Alphaproteobacteria; order Rhodobacterales; family Roseobacteraceae; genus Ruegeria; species Ruegeria sp. AM1. The sequence continues at coordinate 102,887 of NZ_JBQFXH010000008.1, read as the reverse complement.
CGCGTCAGCATGCCGGTTGCCAGGGATGATTGAGCCGTCATAAAGCTTCATTAGTAGTGTCGGGTCATCCTCTCCCCGGTTCGGATCAATCACAAGACGTGAGAAATTGGCTGCAATGACCGGCGCGTTCAGAATCTCTCCGAGATGTCGCGAGACTTCATACGCGCCCACATCATAGGCGATGTGACGCTCCATATCCTCGCGGGGCAGGCCGAGGTCGCCCCCGTTGATCTCAGGGGGCACGGTATTGGTTGCGTGATCGCATGTAATCAGCCAGCGGGATGGGCGATCCGCGCCATGCACAAAGAACGGAGTGTATGTCATAGGCCTGTCATCTTGTTTGTCGCAGGTGTAGGGCAGTTGCCTGCGAAAGGGAATTGCGCAATAAGCACAACCAAGCCCTGTTTGCGGTAACATCTGAGCGATTGAGGAGAGCAAGACCAATGCGACGCCTGAGAAATGTAAAAATCGTGGCGACGCTGGGACCGGCGTCCAATGACTATGACACCATCCGCGCCCTGCACGAGACCGGAGCGGATGTGTTTCGCCTGAACATGAGCCATGGCAGCCATGATGAGATTCGCGAACGGCATCGGATCATCCGTCAGGTTGAGAAAGATCTGGACAGTCCGATTGCCATTCTGGCGGACCTTCAGGGTCCCAAACTGCGCGTTGGCGTCTTTGCAAATGATGCGGAGGAACTCGCTGAAGGCGATGCGTTTCGTCTCGACCTCGACGAGGCCCCTGGCGATGCAAATCGGGTTTGCCTGCCGCATCCCGAGATTTTTGCAGCGCTTGAACCCGGTGCTCGTCTCTTGGTCAACGATGGGAAAATTCGTCTGACCGTCGAGAAATGCGGACAGGATTTTGCGGATTGCAAGGTAGAGAACGGTGGCACGATCTCGAACCGCAAAGGAGTAAACGTCCCCGACGTGGTGTTGCCGCTGGCGGCCCTTTCCGAAAAGGATCGTGACGATCTGGAGTTCGTGTGCCAACTGGGCGTCGACTGGCTGGCGCTCAGCTTTGTTCAGCGTGCCAAGGATGTGTTTGAGGCGCGCTCGCTTGCCGATGGCCGCGCGGCGATCCTGTCCAAGATCGAGAAACCGGCTGCGGTTGAGGCGTTTGACGACATCCTCGATGCCTCCGACGGGATCATGGTCGCGCGCGGCGATCTGGGCGTGGAACTGCCGGTCTCTGCTGTACCCCCGATCCAAAAGCGTCTGGTGCGCAAATGCCGGGCCGCAGCCAAACCGGTGATCGTGGCCACCCAAATGCTGGAAAGCATGATCGAAAGCCCAATGCCGACACGGGCCGAGGTCTCAGACGTGGCAACCGCGATTTATGAGGGCACCGACGCGATCATGCTCAGCGCGGAATCCGCCGCCGGATCATATCCGATCGAAGCTGTGCAGACCATGAACAAGGTCGCGATCGAGGTCGAGGCCGACCCGACCTATACCCAGATCATCGCCGCCTCGCGCACGGCCAAAGGCACGACGGTTGCGGACGGTATCGTCGCGGCAGCGCGCGAAATTGCTGAAAAGACCGAGATCAAGGCCATCTGCAGTTTCACGCAAAGCGGAACCACCGCATTGCTGACCGCGCGCGAACGCCCCGGGGTTCCGATCATAGCGATGACATCGCTTAAGGGCACGGCCCGCCGTCTGTGCCTCAGCTGGGGCTGCAACTGCGTGATGACGCCCGAGCTTGAGCGGTTCAAGAGCGCCGTAGTCAACGCCGCGCGCGCGGCACGGTCCGGTGGATTTGCGGGCCAGTCTGATCAGATCGTCGTGACCGCTGGTGTGCCCTTCAACGTCCCCGGCACGACGAACATTCTGCGGGTGGCACCCTGCGATGAACGGCTGATCTACAGCACCGATCCGGAATAACGCGTGTTTCAGGCCCCTGAAACCCTCTGACCTACAGGCTCTTTCACAGCTTCCATGACTGTGAAAGAGCTGGTCTGGTGGATTCCGGGCAGCTTGTTGATCTTTTCGCCCAGAACCATCCGGAAATGGGCAATGTCGCGAGTGCGTACGGTGATAAGGTAGTCGAATGACCCGGCGACCATCAGGCAACTTTCAATCTCTTGTACGTTGCGGACAGCTTCGTTGAATTTTTCTAAAGAACGTTCGGCCGTGGCGGTCAGTGAGACCTGCACCACTGTGAGCAGAGCCAGTCCAATCCGCTCTTTATCGACAATGGCGCTGTAGCCTCTAATAAAGCCGTTCTTCTCCAGTCGTTTTACCCGTTCTGAGCATGGTGTATTGGTCAGGTTTACCCGGGCCGCAAGTTCAACTATTGAGAGCCGCCCGTTGGCCTCAAGCTCGCTCAGGATGCGTTGGTCGATATTATCCAAACCTCTGCTAATCAGTAATAATCCCTGTTTTTTTAGCGCATAACGACATATTCCACTAAGAATAGACCAAAAACATCCCCAATTCCTAGTGATTTTTCCTAATACTGATCAAAGGCGGTCTGGTTGAAATGTTCCCAGTTCTGACCGCTTTGCCGGGGGCACGGGCCCCGGTCACATAAACAAAAAATGGAGGAACGAGATGACAACAAAAATTGTCATAGGACTGGACGGGACAGAAACCGGCGAGCGCGCGATTGCTTTTGCCAAAGATCTGGCGCAGCGCATTGGTGAATGCGAGCTGCTTGCAGTTTACGTTATTGAATGGTCCCCATTCACTTTCCAGACACCGGAAGAGAATGCCCTGCGCCACAAGCGCCGGGAGGAAGAGGTTGAGCTTGCGACCTCGCGTGTCGTCAACCCAGCCGTTGACGCCCTGAAAGCAGCAGGTTTCGAGGCCCGCGGTATTGTCCGCCATGGCGATGTTGCGGAAACGCTGAACAGCATCACCGTGGAAAACGGTGGCTCGCAGATCGTTGTTGGTCGCTCATCGGCAGACGGTTTCAAGAAACGTTTGTTCGGTAGCTCGACGCAGAATCTGGTCATGCATGCCGATGTGCCAGTCACAGTTGTGAACTGAGGGAAGGGGATCAAAATGGAAACGCTAAAGAAACTGAGCCTTCCCGTTGTTGCGGCGTCCTTGATGGCCAGCGAGGCTTCGGCGCAGGAGACGGTGGGCCTTGATGAAAAGATCAATCAGGCTTTCGCTGATTTCACAGGGCCATTCGTCAGCTTTATCTTCGCGCCGTTCCCGGGGACGGGGTTCCCATGGATCGTGGGCTGGCTGGTGATCGCGGCGACGGTGTTCTCGTTGTATTTTGCCTTTGTGCAGTTCCGCTTTTTTGGCCACGCGATCAGCCTGGTCAAAGGCGACTATTCCGATCCCAACGACGCGGGTGAGGTCAGCCACTTCCAAGCCTTGGCAACCGCGCTTTCGGGGACAGTTGGCCTTGGCAACATTGCCGGTGTGGCGGTGGCCGTCGGCATTGGCGGGCCGGGCGCAACCTTCTGGATGATCGTCGCAGGCCTGCTGGGCATGGCGTCGAAATTCACCGAATGTACCCTCGGCGTGAAATACCGCAATGAATACGAGGATGGCACCGTTTCGGGTGGCCCGATGTATTATATGTCCAAGGGTTTTGCCGAGCTCGGCCTGCCCGGAGGCAAAATACTGGCGGTTCTGTTCTCGATCTTCTGTATCCTTGGCGCGCTGGGCGGGGGCAATATGTTCCAGGCCAATCAGGCGCATCAGCAGATTGCGGGCATCACCGGTGACTATCCCGGCTGGATCACGGGGCTCGTCTTTGCGGCCATCGTGTTTGCAGTGATTGTGGGCGGCCTGAAATCCATCGCACGTGTGACTGAAAAGGTCGTGCCCTTCATGGGTATCATGTATGTGCTGGCCGCTTTGGTCATCATTATCATGCACGCAGATCAGATCGGTTGGGCCTTTGGCCAAATCTTCGCGGGCGCCTTTACCGGGCTTGGCGTTGCAGGCGGCATGGTCGGTGCGCTGATCCAGGGCTTCCGTCGTGCTGCGTTCTCGAACGAAGCGGGCGTTGGGTCTGCGGCGATTGCACACTCGGCGGTGCGGACCAAAGAGCCGATCACCGAGGGCTTTGTGTCCCTGCTGGAGCCGTTCATCGATACGGTTGTGATCTGTACGATGACAGCGTTGGTTATCATCATCACGCAGCAGCTGATCGTTGATCCGGCAACCGGCAACTACATGCTGAACGAAGCGGGTAATGCGATTGCCACAGTCGATGGCAACTCGGGCGTCAGCCTGACGTCGGCGGCCTTCGGCAGTGCCTTCAGCTGGTTCCCCTATGTGCTGGCGATTGCCGTGGTTCTGTTTGCCTTCTCGACCATGATCAGCTGGTCCTATTATGGCCTCAAGGCCTGGACCTATCTGTTCGGCGAAGGCGAGACCAAAGAGCTGGTGTTCAAGATCATCTTTTGCGTCTTCGTGGTCATCGGTGCAGCGGCCAATCTGGGCCCGGTCATCGACTTCTCGGATGCGGCGATCTTTGCGATGGCGGTTGTGAACGTCTTTGCGCTCTACTTCCTGATGAAAGTGGTGCGTCAGGAACTGGCCTCTTACGCAGAACGGCTGCGGAGCGGTGATATCCGCAAATTCGAGCACTAAGAAACACCACCGGGGCGGCCAGCGTCGCCCCGGTGCGAGACCAACTGCGAAAAGCGCAGATTCTGGTCTCTCCCCCCTTGCCAGTATGACCAAACTTGCGTAAACGGCGCTTCTGATCGCGTGACCGGCCGAGATGGCATGCCGAGTCGCGTTTGAAACCGAACCCGGAAAAGGAGACGGAAATGCCTAAGATGAAGACAAAGTCGAGCGCCAAAAAGCGCTTTAAGGTGACTGCGACCGGCAAGGTCATGGCAGGCCAGGCCGGCAAACGGCACGGCATGATCAAGCGGACCAAGAAATTCATCCGCGACGCCCGTGGCACCACCACCCTGTCCGCCCCCGACGCCAAGATCGTCAAGGGCTACATGCCCTACGACCGCTAAGAGGAGATACCGATATGTCCCGCGTTAAAGGTGGAACCGTAACTCACGCCCGTCACAAGAAGGTCATCAAGGCCGCCAAAGGTTACTATGGCCGCCGCAAGAACACCTTCAAGGTTGCCCGTCAGGCCGTCGACAAGGCCAACCAGTACGCAACCCGCGACCGTAAGAACCGCAAGCGCAACTTCCGCGCGCTGTGGATCCAGCGGATCAATGCTGCCGTGCGTTCGCATGACGAAGCTCTGACATATTCCCGCTTCATCAACGGCCTGAACCTGGCCGGTATCGAAGTGGACCGCAAAGTTCTGGCCGACCTGGCCGTGCACGAACCCGAAGCGTTCGGCGCGATCGTCGCCAAAGCTCAGGCCGCTCTGGCTGCCTGATCCTCTTTCGAGAGACAGTGAAAGAAAGGCCGTCCCGTTTGGGGCGGCTTTTTTGATGTCCGGTTGTTTTTGCGCGCCAGCTTATATCTTCCAGCGCCCGCGCCACAGCGTCGTTCCCCGGATTCATACTGAGATCGATGATCAAAGCATTAAGCAAACTTAATCGAAACACAGTACTCAAAGCCAGAAATCATCAACACATGAAGCTCACTTAGCTGGAGTGAGTTCGATGAAACATTGTATTGCGCTGGGGGTCGTCACCCTGAGCTTAGCTTTTGTAAACAGCCCCGCATCTGCAGCCTGCTATTTCGGGACTGATACGATCACCGGTATGGAGACAATCATCTGCGAAGCGGATGGTCACTTCTCAAGTTGGGGAACCATGGTCGCCGAAGCCTGATGCTGTCGTGAAGATGCCTTTGCCCGTATGAAAAGGAAATTGCGATGATCAAAAGAACTTTTGCCGCTATCGCCTTCGTGGCCCTCTCTGGCCCCGCCCTATCGGGCGAATTCTATCCGGCGAACTCAATTGATACGGTTGCGCTGATTGGACCCCCAGCCGAACCCGGTTCGGTGGAGTTCGAGAAAGAAATGTTCACAGTCATGTGGTTGCAGGAAAGCCGAACGGCCGAGCAAATTGAATTTGTTCAAAAACCGGTTGATCTGGATCGCTTTGCACCCTTGGTTGCGACGGGGTTGCTGGATATCGACACACAGGTTCTGAGTGAGACGTTGGATCAGATCGTCGATGACGTGCGCAATGATTACAACATGGTTAAGGCGAACTATGATATTCCGCGTCCTTTCGTGATCAATGACGCCGTTGAACCTGTCGCGACAGCGTTTCCTGTCACTTCATATCCAAGCGGACATACGATCCGTGCCATTGTCTATACATCGGTCCTATCGGATGTATTCCCCGAGCAATCCGAGACGCTTGAACAGCTTGGCCGTGAAATTGGATACGGTCGTGTGATAGGCGGCGTGCATTACCCGATGGATGTTGTGTCCGGGCAAGTGCTGGGTCAGGCCTATATGGATGTGATCCGTGATCAGCCTGCCTATCAACACGCCTTAAAAGCTATTCAGAACGGCAGTGGTGAGGCCATGATGCCCGTCACACAATAACCGAACGGCAAACTGCGATGGGCGTGATAGGCCCGCTGCCATCTGTTTTTTGAGTTTTGGAAGCCGGACTATTTGTCCTCTTTCTTCACCAACTGCGCCGCAAAGGCCACACCGGTTCCGGGCCCGGCATAGGTGACCATCAACACGTCATCCAGATACACCCCGTGGAAAATCCCCGAGGAGACATCATCCCCCGAGATACCCGCCTCGGCCAGAACAAAGCGGGTAGGGTCATCCAGGCTGAACGTACCCATGGCCTCTTCCACAATCCAGTCAGTGTCGCCGATGCGCCGCCAGCGGTTGGTGGCGGTGATCAGGTTGCCGTCCAGCTTGGTGATCTCCAACTCCATCTCGGTCTTCAGCAGGCCCTTTGCGTGGTTTGGGTTGGATTTGGCAAAACCCACCAGATAGGTGCCGTGCCAGGTCCCTACGATCTGGGGGAACCCGCTGCCAGTTTCTGCACTGGCCGAACCGGCGGCGGCCAGAATCAGCGCTGCGGCAAGACTGCGAATGAGGTTGAGCAACATTAGGAAAACTCCTGCATAAGATGCATGCAGGCTACCCGAGTTCCTGAATTTGGCAAATACCACATTATAAACAAGAAAACCGGCACCGCAGGGCGCCGGTTTTCAATAGGTTTGACCGGGCAGGGTTAGCAGAATACACGCCCCAATGCGCCGTCGACCGCGTCTGTGATCTGGTCGATGTCGTCAGCCGTTGCGATCAATGCGGGCGAGAAGCACAGCGTGTTGTTCCGGCTGGGGATCGAGCGGTTGGTGGCACCGATGATCACGCCCTGCGCCATACAATCGGCCACAACCGCCTGGACCTTCTTCTCGTCCATCGGCTCTTTGGTGCCGCGATCGGCAACCAGTTCGGCACCCAGGAACAGGCCCTTGCCGCGTACATCGCCGATGACTTTGTGCTTTTCCATCAGCGCGTTCAGGTTGCCCTTCATGCGCTCGCCCATATCGACGCAGTTTTGCAGCAGGTTTTCATCCTGAATGATCCGCATGTTCTCAACCGCGGCTGCGGGACCGGCGGTGCAGCCACCGAAGGTCGAGATATCGCGGAAATAGTTCATCGGATCTGCCGCGTCGTCCTTGAACATCTCAAAGACTTCCTCGGTGGTGACCATGCAGGCAATCGCCGCATAGCCCGAGGCCACGCCTTTGGCCATGGTTACGAAGTCCGGCTTGATGCCGTATTGCTGATAACCGAACCAGGTGCCGGTCCGGCCAACGCCGCAGACAACCTCGTCGATATGCAACAGCACGTCGTATTTCTTGCAGATTTCCTGCACACGCTGCCAATAGCCCTCGGGCGCTTCGATAACGCCGCCGCCTGCGGTCACGGGCTCAAGGCACAGCGCGCCAACGGTGTCGGGACCTTCGCGCAGGATGACCTCTTCGATCTGGTCTGCGGCCCATTCGCCAAAGTTCTCTTCGGGCGCGCCGCCCAGCTCGTGCTTGCGGTATTCCATGCAGTGCGGCACACGCACGAAATCGGGCGCGAAGGGGCCGTATTGCGCGGTGCGCTCGTCCTGGCCACCTGCCGACATCGTCGCCAGCGTCGAGCCGTGATAGTCACGGTCGCGGTACAGGATCTTGGTTTTCTTGCCGCCGTATTTCTTGTGTGCGATCTGGCGCACCATCTTGAACGCCTTCTCGTTCGCCTCAGAGCCCGAGTTGGTGTAGTAGACGCGGGTCATGCCGGGCATCTTGTCGATTAGCATTTCCGCAAAGATCGAACCGGGGATTGAGCCCGCAGTGTTCGCGAAATAGCACAGCTTCATCAGCTGGTCATACACCGCCTTACAGATCGATTCGCGGCCATAGCCCACGTTCACGGTCCAGACGCCACCCGAAACTGCATCCAGATGCTCTTTGCCCTTCTGGTCCCAGACGCGCATACCTTTGCCTTCGACAATGATGCGGGGGTCATTGGTTTCAAAGGGTTTATGCTGAAGCAGGTGATGCCAGATATGAGCGCGGTCTGCTTCGACTACGCGGGAGAGATCGTTTTCGTTGAACGTGCCGTCCATGACCAGTCCTTTCAAAAATGGAGCGTCGCGCGGGGAATCACACGGGTCCGGTCACCGCGCATTGACGTGATGCTGCAGATCAGCGCGAATGGACCGTGTAAACTAGGGCCAGATTGCCCCCTATCTTAGCTCCAGTAGTGGCGCATGGGTAGTATTACGGGTTTGTTTTGGGGATCGCATCGTGCTCAATACACCAATTCGAGATTTTGGGAGGAATGGCGGATGACATCAGCACCCATCTATCAGCGCCATCTGGATAAAACCCCGGCGAATTTTACGCCTCTGTCCCCGCTCAGCTATCTGGAACGAACAGCGGCGGTGTATCCGGACTATCCATCTGTGGTCTATGGAGACCGTCGCTACAGCTGGTCTCAGACCTATGATCGTTGCCGCCAACTGGCCAGCGCCCTTGTCGCAAAAGGGGTCGGCCCCGGGGATACGGTGTCAATCATCGCGGCAAACCTTCCCGAGCTTTATGAGGCGCATTTTGCGGTGCCCATGGCGGGGGCCGTACTGAACGCCATCAACACACGGCTGGATGCACTGGTTATCGCGTTCATTCTGGCACATGCCGAAGCGCGGGTGCTGCTGGTCGATCTAGAGTTTTCGGAGGTTGTGAAACAGGCGCTGACGCTGCTCGAGCGCGATCTGTTGGTCATCGATATCGAAGATGCCAGCTTCGATGGCGGTGAACGGCTGGGCGAACTGACCTATGAGGGGCTTCTGGCCGAGGGTGATCCCACATTTGACTGGTCGCTGCCCGTCGACGAATGGGACGCGATTACGCTGAATTATACCTCTGGCACAACGGGCGATCCCAAGGGAGTGGTCTATCATCACCGGGGCGCAGCGCTGAACGCGACGTCCAACATTTTGACCTGGGGGATGCCGCAGCATTCGGTCTATCTGTGGACGTTGCCGATGTTTCATTGCAACGGCTGGTGCTTTCCCTGGACCATGGCGGCGAATGCGGGCACGTCGGTTTGCCTGCGCGCAGTGCGGGACGCGCCGATTTATCGCGCCTTTCGCGAAGAAGGTGTCACACATTTCTGTGGCGCGCCGATTGTGCTGAACATGCTGGCCAACGCACCGGACGAACTCAAGGATTTCCAACAGCAAATCAAGGTTATGACCGCCGGGTCGCCGCCGCCCGCCACCGTGATCGCGGCGATGGAGGGGATGGGCGTCGAGGTCACCCATGTCTATGGTCTGACCGAAACATACGGGCCATCCGTGGTCTGTGCCTGGAAAGATGAGTGGAACGACAAGCCCGCCGAAGACCGCGCTGCCCTTAAGGTGCGGCAGGGCGTCAAATACGTGGCCCTGTCGGGTCTGATGGTCGCGGATCCTGAAACGATGCAGCCCGTGCCCCCGGATGGCGAGACCATGGGAGAGATCTTCATGCAGGGCAATATCGTGATGAAAGGCTATCTCAAAAACGCCGAAGCCACCGACAAAGCCTTTCGCGGCGGCTGGTTTGCGTCGGGCGATCTGGGTGTGATGCATCCCGATGGCTATATCGCGCTCAAGGACCGGTCCAAGGACATCATCATCTCAGGGGGCGAGAACATCTCGTCTGTCGAGGTCGAGGGCATCCTCTATCAGCACCCCGCCGTGATGGAGGCCGCCGTGGTTGCGCGACCGGATGAGAAATGGGGGGAAACACCCTGTGCCTTTGTCGAACTGAAACCCGGGGGCGATGTGGCCGAAGCCGATCTGATTGCCTTTTGCCGGGATAACATGGCCCATTTCAAAGCGCCCAAAACGGTGGTGTTCGGGGTGTTGCCCAAAACCTCGACCGGCAAGATACAGAAATTTGTGCTGCGTGACCGGGCGCGGGCGCTCACCTAGGTCTTGAGATTGTCAAAAATCGACAGATCCAGTGGCGGCATCTCACCCATCCAGATGGCGTGATCCCGGTGGTCTGCAAGATGATCGCCGGTTTCTGGATGTGTGAAGACGGTCAGGCCCTGCCGGTTCAGCATCAGCCAGGGGATGACCTGATCGAACGCGTCTGCGGCAAACCCCAGCTGACAGCTCCAGCGTGGGTGCGGCCCGACATTGCGCGCGTGCATGCGCCCCATCTGAACCGGAAACAGGCGTGCAGCTTCTTCGCAGATTCTCTGTGCCGTCTCTTGGGTGTCGGCGTCGAAATACACATGCGCGTGGTAGCCGGTAATCTCTGGCATCGTGGCCTCCTATCACTGTTTGGTCAAAGGTAGGAGGGATCAGCAATGAATTACACCAGCGTCCACACACAGAAACTGTGCGTCATTCTCAGGTTGGCGCGTTGGCGTCGGGATGGGCCGCCGCAAAGGCCGGATGTTCGGTGCAAGCGGCCTCGACGCTCAGCAGTCGCGGCATATCGGTCAGATCAACCTCCCACCGACGGGCATTGTATATTTGCGGCATCAGGCAAATGTCGGCCAGTCCCGGCTTGGAGCCAGCGCAATAGGGCGCTTGCTCGAACTCTGCCAGCTGGGCTTCGAACGCCAGCAGGCCGGGGCGGATGAAATGGCGCATCCAGTCGCCCGGCATCCCGTCTGCGCCACCGCTCAGCGCGGTTGCGTGTTTGGCGACCGATAGGTTGCAGACCGGGTGAACGTCTACAGCCACCGTATGGGCCAGCGCCTGAACCCGCGCCCGCTGAACTGGGTCGTTGGGCAAGAGGTACAGGCCACGGGTCTGGCTGAGATAATCGAGAATGGCCAGCGATTGCGTGAGTTGAACGCCATCAATCTCGAGCACCGGTACCAGACCCTGCGGATTGCGGGACAGATGTACTGCATCGCGGTGCTCGCCCTTGGCCAGGTTCACGACCACCTGACGATAGTTGAGGTCGGCCAGGTTCAGCGCAATCCGCACCCGATAGCTGGCCGATGAGCGCCAATAGTCATACAGAACGATATCACCCATGCTGGCGTCCTTTCATGTGTCGCTGAGGTTTACAGCCTTCAGCGCCTGTCTCAGAACTGCCGGGTCGCCGATATGATTGGCCAGAACCAGCACCAGGCGCGCGTTTAGCGCGTCACTATCGGCCTTTTCAAGCCCTTCATGTACGGCCAGCAGGTCGGCATAGAAATCGTCGGCGTTTTTGATATTCGGGGTGAGGATCAGATCACTCATTGTGCTTACTCCTTGCCGCAGGCCCGGCGGATCGCATGCCGGAAGGTGTTGTCTTCATACGTGTCGCGCCGGGCGGCCACATGCTGATCCGGGCGGATCAGGTAGACGGCGCTCGTGGCATCCCCCAGATACCGCCGTTTCAGCGCCAGCGTCGGATCGTCCTTGACGGACAGGGCCAGGCGCGTGACTTCGATCCCGTCTTCCTCGATCACATCAGGTGCGTCCGCGTCGATGGTCAGCAGGGTGAACTTTCCGGCGAGTTTCGGCAAAAGAAACGCGTCACCCAAAGGCGCATCGGGGCAGGGCGATCCCGGCCGACTGTGCGCAGGACCGTTCAGTGCGTCCGCCGAATTCAGCGGCGACCCGTCATAGGTGCATGGCAGGCTCAGGCGGCCCGAGTTTACCAGCGGGCGGGCAAATTCGTAATGCTCGCTCAGGTCCAGTACAGCGTCCCGCAGGATACGTGACATCTGCGATTTGGGTGTGATGAAATCGGTGGAACGGGTCGAATTCAGGATGTTTTCATCCGCCCCTTGGATACGTTCCGCATCATAGCTGTCCAGCAGCGTTTCGGGCGCCTTGCCGTCGATCACCAGCTTGAGCTTCCAGCACAGATTGTCGGTGTCCTGCATTCCGGAATTGGCACCGCGCGCACCGAACGGGCTGACTTGATGGGCGCTGTCACCGGCAAAGATGACCCGGTTGTGACGGAACTTTTCCATTCTGCGGCACTGGAATGTATAGATCGAAACCCATTCCAGTTCGAAGTCGACATCTTCTCCCAGCATTGACTTGAGGCGTGGGATAACGTTTTCGGGCCGCTTTTCGCGCTCTTTGTCGATATCCCAGCCCAATTGCAGGTCAATGCGCCACACGCCGTCGGGCTGTTTGTGCAACAGCGCGGACTGACCTTTGTTGAATGGTGGATCGAACCAGAACCACCGCTCGGTCGGGAAATCCGCGTCCATGATCACATCGGCGATCAGGAAATTATCTTCGAAAATCCGGCCCACGAAATCCAGACCCAGCATCCGCCGCGTGGGCGATCCGGCACCATCACATGCGATCAGCCAGTCCGCCTCGACCGTATAGGACCCTTCGGGGGTCTCGACTTCCAGCTTGACGTGATCATCATGGGTGCCAATGGCCTCGACCTTGTTGCGGCCCCGGATTTCGATCGGAGCCCCCTGCGCCTGAAGCGCGCGGACGCGGTCAACCAGGAACTGTTCAAAGTAATACTGCTGCAGATTGACGAAGGCCGGATTGGCATGGCCTGCTTCGGGCAACAGATTGAACTGATAGACTTCGCGTTCGTCAAAGAACACCTTGCCGACGTTCCATTGAACCCCCTTGTCGACCATGGGTTTGCCACCGCCCAGGCGATCGGCGATCTCCAGAGTGCGCTTGGCAAAGCAGATGGCACGGCTACCGAAGCTGACCTTGTCATTGTCGTCCAGAACAACAACTTCGATCCCCTGTTGCGCAAGATCGATGGCTGCGGCCAGTCCGATCGGTCCTGCACCAATAACAATAACCTTGTGTCGTACGGGCGCCGAGGCGTCCTGATCCGGGCTGCGCTCATAGGTGTAGAGTGGAACTTCAAAAATCTTGTTCATGGGCTCTCCCCCAATGTCTGTGCGCGGCAGGCACACAAATACTGTTCTCCGGCCACGGTGTGCCGGAACCTGTACCGGAGGGTTTCATCGATTCCGGTCGGGCGACACGATCTGGATCAAAGTCGCCCGTAGTTTCCTCAGCCCTGCAGAGCCTCCCACATCTCCAGATCGCGCTGTGCGGTCCAGATGCGCGGTGTGTCGATGCCGCGCGCCTCGTCATAGGCGCGGGCGACGTTGAAGGGCAGGCAATGCTCGTAAATGGCGTAATCGGCGAATTTCGGGTCGCATTCCGCCCGAACCGCATCCCATGCTTCCTTAAGCGACCCGCCGCGCGCCGCGACCTTGGCCGCCGGGCGATAGGTGCTTTCGACGAAATCGCGGGTGTTTTCGATCGCCGCATTGACCATCTCTTTGCCGACCAGCGCATCCCCCCGACCCGGAGCGATGGCATCGACGTCGAACCATTTGATTTCGTCCAGCGTGTCGCCCCAATCGCCGAAATGACCATCGCCGCAATAGCAGGCCGAGTGGTATTCGACGATGTCACCGGTGAACATGACGTTCTGGTCCGGTACGTGGATCACGATGTCACCGGCAGTATGCGCCCGCCCAAGATGCATCAGGTCAATCCGGCGGTTGCCCAGATACACGGTCATCGTGTCGCTGAACGTGGTGGTGGGCCAGGTCAGACCCGGAATGCTCTTATGCCCTTCGAACAAGCGCGGGAAGCGTTGGAATTCGCTGTCCCAGTCCTCTTGGCCGCGTTCCACCACCATGGCGCGGGCCATGTCCGACATCAGGATTTGCTGCGCGCCAAAGGCACTCGCCCCCAGAACACGCACCGCGTGATAATGGGTCAGGGCGACGTGCGTGATCGGCTTGTCCGTGACCGAGCGAACGCATTCGATCACTTTGTTTGCCAGACGCGGGGTCGCCTGCGCCTCGACGATCATCACGCTGTCATCCCCGATGATGACACCTGAATTCGGATCACCTTCGGCGGTAAAGGCATAGAGACCTTCTCCAACCTCGGTGAACGAGATTTCCTTTTCCGACATATCCCCCTGAGACGCGAATGCTTTGGCCATGACTGAATCCTTATCTTGCGTAGGGGTTTTCGACGGCGGGCAGGACCGCACCAACACAATCGCCAAAACCGATGGTGTATCCATCCCCTTTGGCTGCGCCTTTCAAGGTCAGAGTATCACCATCCTCGATAAAGCTGCGGGTCTCTCCGGTATCCAGCGTCAGCGGCTCTTTACCGCCCCAACTCAGTTCAAGCAGTGAACCTCGTTCGGGCTTGGTTGGGCCCGAGATCGTGCCTGATCCTAACAGGTCGCCCACATTCATCGGGCAACCCGATGTCGTATGGTGCGACAGCTGCTGTGCGGCGGAATAGTACATCTGGTTATAATTGGTCTCCGCGATGACAGTCTCGGCCTTGCCGGCGGGTGCCATGGTCACTTGCAGGTCTATGTCGTACAGCATCGGACCGCAGTCTTTCAGATGATCTAGCAATTCGAACTCGCGGGCGGGTGTATTGCAACGGAAGGGTTCCAACGCGGCTTTGGTCACGATCCAGGGGCTGACCGAGGTTGCCGTGGCTTTGGCCTGAAACGGGCCAAGCGGCTGGTATTCCCAGGCCTGGATATCTCGTGCAGACCAGTCGTTCAGCAGGACATAGCCAAAGATATGGTCATCGGCCTCCTGCACCGAAATTGGTCCGTCAGAAGGTGTGCCAACGATTGCACCCATCTCTAACTCGATATCGAACCGGCGGCAGGGCAGGAAGGACGGCTTGTCCTGATCGGGTGTTTTCAACTGACCCCATGGTCGACGAATATCTGTGCCTGAGACGACTACAGACGATGCGCGCCCGTTGTAGCCAATAGGAATGTGCAGCCAGTTCGGCGGCAGCGCGTTTTCCGGTCCGCGGAACATGGTGCCCACGTTAAATGCATGGTTCCGGCCTGCGTAGAAATCCGTGTATTCGCTGACGGCAAAGGGCATGTGCATCGTGGCCTCTGCTTGTGCAACCAGCAGGGGGACAACCTTCGCCTCTTCCTCGGACCCCTCGGCCAGCAAGGCTACCAACCGGTCACGCAGCGCGGCCCAGACGGCGGGGCCTTCCTCCATCAGCGGATTCCAGAACGGCAGGTCGAACAGGGGCTCATCTGCCAACGTGATCAGGCCCGCCTCTTCCGCGGCGGTGATGTTCAGGATCATATCCCCGATCGCAACGCCGCAGCAGGGTTCAGCGTCGGGTGTTGAAAAGACTCCATACGGCAGGTTGTTCAGGGGGAACGGTTGGCTTGGGTCATTGGCCGAGGCCACCCAGGATTTCATCAAAGGCATATCATCTCCGAACCTTTGCAGCGGCGCGTAGTCCTGCAATGAACTCCGAGCCGCACGCTATGTTTATTTCTTACCGGGGGTCCCGTCGAATTTCTTTTCGATATCGGTCCAGCAATCGATGTAGTCGTCCTGAAGGGGCGCCTCTTTTGCCGCAAACTCGGTCAGGTGCTGCGGGAAGCGGGTTTCGAACATGAACGACATCGTATTATCCAGCTTATCCGGGCCCAGATTCGAATAGGAGGCCTTTTCAAACGCTTCTTTGTCCGGCCCGTGCGGGATCATCATGTTGTGCAAGCTCATGCCACCCGGAACAAAGCCCTGCGGCTTGGCATCGTACTGGCCATAAATATTGCCCATCATCTCGGACATGATGTTCTTGTGATACCAGGGCGGGCGGAATGTATCCTCCATCACCATCCAGCGTTCGCGGAACAGGGCAAAGTCGATATTGGCCGTGCCCGGCTGACCGGATGGTGCCGTCAGAACGGTAAAGATCGACGGGTCTGGATGGTCGAACAGGATCGAACCGACCGGACAATAGGTGCGCAGGTCGTATTTGTAAGGCGCATAGTTGCCGTGCCAGGCGACCACATCCAGGGGGCTGTGACCAATCTTGGTGGTGTGGAACTGGCCGCACCATTTGATTGTGACGGTCGACGGCACCTCACGATCTTCAAACGCCGCAACTGGGGCTTTGAAATCGCGCGGATTGGCCATGCAGTTTGCGCCGATTGGGCCACGTCCGGGCAGTTCGAATTTCTGACCGTAGTTTTCGCAGACAAAACCGCGCGCCGGTCCCTCCAGCACTTCGACACGATAGAGCAGGCCGCGCGGGATGATGGCGATCTCTTTGGGTTCCAGATCAATGATGCCCAACTCGGTGGAAAAGCGCAGACGGCCTTCCTGTGGCACTACCAGCAGTTCGGAATCTGCCGAGAAGAAATAGTCATCAACCATGGATTCCGTGACCAGATAGATATGGCTCGCCATGCCCACTTGCGTGTTCACATCCCCCGCCGTGGTCATGGTGCGCATGCCGGTCAGCCAGTTCAGTCCTTCGTCAGAATGTGGAATAGCATCCCAACGATACTGTCCCAAGCTGATCACATCCGGATCGACACATGGCGCAGATTTCCAATGCGGCAGGTCGATCTTTTTGTAACGGTGCGAATGCTTGACTGACGGGCGAATGCGATAGCACCATGTCCTCTCGGGCGGGTTCGCGGTAAAGGCTGTGCCGCTCAGCTGTTCGCCATACAGGCCATAGTTACATCTTTGGGGGCTGTTCATCCCCTGTGGCAGCGCGTCTGGCAGCGCTTCGGTTTCGAAATCATTTCCAAAGCCGGGCATGTATCCCGCATGGGTGCCGACAGGGGTGCTGGCCTGGGTCATTTGATGCGGATCGGTTTGCCGATTCATCGTGATCTCCTCCATTGCTGCTTGTCGAATAATAGTTGATTTTGTAACTAACAAGCATGACACAGCCTGAAGATGACCAAAAAGATGAGTTTGATCTGCGAAATTTCCTGCCATTCCTACTGAATCAGGCGGCGGAAGAGAGCTCGCTGGAGTTTCAACAGGTCTATAAGAATCGGTATGGGATGCTGCGCACTGAGTGGCGCGTGTTGTTCCACTTGGGGAATTATGGCGAACTGACGGCCAAAGATATCGGTGAGCGGGCCAAGATTCACAAAACCAAGATCAGCCGCGCGGTACGCAAGCTTGAGCTGCGCCGTTTTCTCAAAAGAACGCGCGACGAAGAGGACCGCAGGGTTGAGTGGCTTACACTGACGCTCGCGGGTCAGTCGGTTTATCGTGAGTTGCGGGGTATTGCGGAACAGTATGACGCAAAGCTGGCGGGCATGTTTACAACAGGCGAAGCCGCCTTGTTGCGGATGATGCTGCGCCGATTGGCCGGAATGGAGTAAGACTGGTAATTCAGACGGCTTGTTCCCAGATAGGTACCGAACAGAACACAGGACAAAACATGACATCAGCGGATATCCCCACCGCCAAGGCACATGAATTGATCGAATGGATTACCGAGCGCGGATTGGAAGGGGCAAAGCAGGATGAGCTGCTGGACGGGTATTGTAACCGTCTGCTGGACATGGGTGTTCCGTTGATGCGATTTCATGCGGCCCAATCGGCCCTGCACCCGGTTTACGGAGGCAGCGGTTACAGCTGGTATCAGGGGCAGGGCGGCGAGTCCCAGAATTATGAATACACAGAGACGCCCAGCGAAGTCTGGCGCGCCAGCCCGCTCTTTGCGGTACTGAACGAAAACCTCAGCGAATTGCGTGAGCGATTGGTGGATCAGAACGAACCCAGCCGGTTCCCGCTGCTCAACGAGCTGCGCCAGGACGGCGCGACGGACTATTATGCCACCGGAATCTCGTTTGAGCCGACCGAGAAGTTCTGGGCAGACGAGACCAAAAAGGTGGGCGACGGCGTCCTGATGTCCTGGACCAGCAATGCGCCCACCGGCTTCAGCGATTCTGATCTGGCCCTGATCAACGCAGTTAAGCCGCATCTCGGCCTTGCTTTGAAATCGGCCAGAACCGCCAAGATGGCGAAGGACCTCCTGCGGGTTTATCTGGGGCGGGATGCGGGTCAGCGCGTCTTGTCCGGTGAAATCCGGCGCGGGTCGTTGCAGCAGATTGATGCGGTGATCTGGAATTTTGATCTTGAAGGGTTCACCAGCCTCTCCGAAGAGTTGCCCGGCGATGAGATCATCGGGATGCTGAACGACTATCTCGCCGTGGCGGTGTCGGTTGTCCACGAATGCGACGGGAGCATTCTGAAATTCATGGGCGACGGCCTGATGGCGATGTTCGATGTTGGCGAGATCGACGCGGACGCCCGCGCGGCGCTGGGCGCGGTGACCCTGTTGCAGAAACGTATGTCCGAGATGAACGCCAGCCGTCAAGCCGAGGGGTTGCCAACAGCCAAATATACGCTTGCTCTGCATGCGGGTGAAATTCTCTATGGTAATATCGGCGCCGAAAATCGTTTGGATTTTACGGTGATCGGCCCGACGGTGAATCAGGCCGCCCGCATTGCCGGTATGCACCGTTCACTTGGGCAGCGAATCCTGATCTCTGACGATGTGGCCCGCGTCGCGCAGCCTTGCAGCCAAGAGATGATCTCGGTTGGGCGGTATATGCTGCGGGGTGTGAATGAACCGAAAGAGCTCTTTACGGTTTATGATCCGGCATAACGCGATCCGCGTTTTTGGTCTGTCGGTCAGAGGGTTGACGTGTCGCCGATCCGGGACTAGTTGAACAGAACGTCTGAGGCAGATCGCCTTGTACGATGGAGATTTTATGAAAGAGTCCCGGGCATAACGCCCGTTCCTGGCGAGCCAATTCAGGAACACCGACACGAGCAAACACACTCACGCGCAAGACTGAGTGAACCTGTTTCTGTACTTTCATAATATCGGGACATCCCAATGAATATCTCAAAGCACGAGCAACGTGTTTTGCATGAACTCGCCCTTGGTGGGTCCATCCGTCATGAACGTCTGGAAAACGGAAAAATTCATGACATCACCTGTTACACGCGCAACGGTCACGTGCTGATCGATTGCACCCTTAACGTCTTCAAGCGCCTGCTGAAGCGGGGATTTATCCATTCAAAAAACGGCGGGCCCTACAGGGCCTCTCCGTTGGGGGTCAAATCCGCGCGCGCGCAAATGAACCAAAGATAGGAAAAGCCATGAACAAATCAGACGAAGAGGCCGTTCTGCAGGTCCACAGGCTGGCCTTCGGCGATGCAGAAGGTCCCGAAGTTGCGCATCTTGCCAAAGGATTTCTGGATCTGCCGGACACGATTTCAATCAGCGCAACGCGTGAGGGCAGAATCGTGGGCAATGTCCTGTTCACGCCGTTTGTCTTTCAGGACCACCCCGAAGCGACATGCTATCTGCTGGCCCCGTGTGGCGTGCTGCCCGAATTTCAGGGGCGCGGCGTCGGGAAAGAACTGATGGAGCGCAGCACAGAGCATCTTAGCTCTATCGGGGTTGATGCGGTGTTCGTGCTGGGCGTGCCTGCGTTCTATCCCAGATACGGATATGTTCCGACCGACAAGCAAACGCCATATCCGGACCTGTTGACGATCCCGCAGTCGTGGATGGTGCTTGAGTTGACTGCCGGGGCCGTGGCGCCGCTCAGCGGTAAAACGGTTGCTGTAGAGCCTGTCATGCAGCCCGAATATTGGGACACCTCTGCCTATGACGCGTAACTGCTTGCGCTAGACCGCAGACAGGGCAAACCGGAGTGACTGAAGATTGCGCACCCGGTTTGTCCGCTCAGCACCAACTGCGCTCTGTCAAAAGTCGATCTCTACCCCCGGCAGGCTCAGCTCTTTCATCATATCGCGCAATTCCTGCCGGGCCGCGATGTTTGAGATGTTGAGCTGTTTGACACCGATATCCTTGAGGTCCAGCAGGGTCAGGCCGCGCGGGAACAGCTCGCGGAAAATCACACGTTCGGAAAAGCCTGATGCGACGCGGAAGCCGATGCGCTGCGACAGCATCTCGATCGCGCGCTGCATCTTTTCCTTGTTGACCATGCGCTGCGTGCCCACCCGGTTGCGCACCACAACCCAGTCGATAGGTTTCAGACCGGCCTGTGCCCGCAACTGCCGTGCGTTCCAAACCATCTCGGAATAGACTGACGGGCCAAGGATTTTTTCGCCCTTTGAATCGATCCGGGCCAGCAGATCAAAGTCGATAAAGCTGTCGTTCAGCGGCGTGATCAGCGTATCGGCCAGCGAATGCGCCACCTGGCTCAGGCGCGTGTGCGAGCCGGGGCAGTCGATCAGGATAAAGTCGCTGTCGCTTTCCAGTTCAGCAACTGCAGCCGACAGGCGATGGTCATAGATGTTCTCGCCGGGTTTCAGCTGGCTGGCATCAATTTCCGGCAGATCGTGGTGGCGCGGGCTGGGCAGCGTGATCTCGGCGCCGTTCAGAAAATTCATGCGGTTTTCGAAATAGCGCCCAAGGCTGCGCTGACGCAGGTCCAGATCCAGCGTGCTGACCTTGTGACCCAACCGGGCCAGAGCGGTCGCCACATGCATCGACACGGTCGATTTCCCTGCGCCACCTTTTTCATTCCCGACGACAATGATATGTGCCATGCTTGTATTCCCAAGTCCCGCCGTGTTTATCTACACGTTGTTGTTGGCCACTATATGTTGTGTGGACAGTGAAGGGAAGAACCTCGGGCCGCTCTCGCCCGCAATATCCGGCTCTAATTTCGAAAAAGACGCGCTGACCGTGGTTTGCAGGCTATGGTTGCCAATCGCGCGGACCTGTTTCACTGTCCTCATCAACGGTTCAGCACGAAAGGGGCAGGGTTGGATCACCTATTTCTGAATGTGCTGAATGTGGTTCTGCCGGTGCTGATCTGCGCGGGGGTGGGATATTGCCTCGCCCTGATGAACGCCCCGTTCGACAACAAGGTGATCGGAGGGATCGTGTCCAGAGTTGGATACCCGACACTGATTATATCGCATCTGTCGGCCACCAGCATCCAGATCGGCACATTTCTGGATATGATGAGCGCCGCGGCGTTGGCGGTGGCCAGCTTCGGTGTGCTTGGCTTTGCGGTCCTCAAGGTGCTGCGCCTGCCAGTGCGCGCTTTTCTGACCCCGTTGATGCATGGGAATGTCGGCAATATCGGGCTGCCGATCACGCTGCTTGCGCTGGGCGACGCAGGTATGGCCTATACGATGGCCTTTGTCGTTGTTGTACTGGTCAGTATCTTCACACTTGGTATGTGGATTCCGGCCGGAACGTTCTCGGCCCGGAAACTGGCGACCTCTCCGATCATCTATGCGGTTGTCATCGCGTTGATCCTGATGGCAACAGGGCAAAGTCTTCCAGACCCGCTCGCCAAATCCTTTGACATATTGGGCGGTCTTTCGATCCCTTTGATGCTGTTGACGCTTGGGCATACGCTGGCAACCCTGCGGATCAAATCCCTTGGCCTTGCGGTGCTGCTGACCATTTTGCATCTGGTGATGGCGGTTCTTATCGCCGGCACGCTGGTCTGGCTGTTCGGATTTACAGGGGTCGAGCGGGGCGCCCTGATCCTGTGTTGTCTGATGCCATCCTCGGTCGCCACATATCTGTTCATCGATCAGCATGTTCCGGAATACGGCCCCGACGTTGCGGGTTTCATTCTGGTCTCGACACTAACGACTATTCTGGTTCTGCCACTGGCGCTGTCTTACGGCCTCTGACGTAAGTTGACGCCACGTCTGCGTTGAATGTCCACTCGAAGCCATAGAAAAGCCCGCTTCGGTATGTATATTCATATACCTCAATATGATCGCGAGGTCAGATCATGGCGAATTACTCCTATATCGGCTATGCGCCAGGTGTCATTTCTGTTTCGTTCACCACGTTCAGCACGGGGAACATCACCCTGTCGGCCAGCTATGACCCGTCCACCGACCGGCGCGTGTTTGACGTTGAGGACGCGGCGGGTGGCACCCTGGTTAATGGCGCTCCGGACAATGGCACAGATTTCAACGGTGACAGGTTCGATGATGAGGATGGGGATGACCTTACGCAATCAGGTGATGTGACCAATCTGGATGGCTCGACGACGTTTCTGAGCGGCGCGATCTATCTTGAAGAAACCTATGCGCTAGCCAAGCCGGGCGGCGGCACCATCGATGTCTACCGGGTCGAGGTCGAAGGCGCGCTGGCAGGCTACATCACCTCCGAGCCGCTGGTTGCGGGCGTGACATATACATTCGTGCGCTCGAACGTGACCCCCACCAACGCGCCGGACACAACCGATCCCACTGCGTTGGTCGATGTGCCCTGTTTTGTGTCAGGCACATTGATCGCGACCCCTTTCGGTCAAACCCCTGTCGAACATCTGGAGACAGGCGATCCGGTGTCGACGGTGGACGGCGATACCCGGACGATACGTTGGATCGGCTCGCGCATTGTGGATGTGTCGCAGGAGCAGTTTGCGCATCTCAAGCCCATTCGAATTGCCGCAGGTGCGTTAGGTGCCGGGGTTCCTAGGACGGATCTGTATGTGTCGCCAAACCATCGGATCATGATCGCAAACGCCAACAGCGAGATCTACTTCGAGGCCGAGGCTGTCCTTGTTCCTGCCAAGGCTTTGCTGGATTTGCCGGGGGTGCGTGTTCAGCATCAAACGCCGCGCGTCGCATACTATCATTTCCTCTTCGACACGCATGAGATTGTCATCTCAAACGGTGCCCCGACCGAAAGCCTCTATCCCGGTGACATCGCCCTGCGCGGCATGGCGGCTGAGTCCAAGCGCGAGCTGTACGAGATATTTCCCGATATCCTGTCGCTGTCGCGTAACAGCTATGGCCCGACGGCCGCCAAGGTTCTGAAAATGTATGAGGTGCCGCTGCTGTTCTCAGAGTTCAGCGCGCGTCTCTGACGGTCTGGGGTTTTAAAACGTGGTGAGCCTAGCCTACTTTCACCACCATCTTTCCGAAATTCCCGCCAGCCAATAGCTGGTTGAATGCTTCAGGCGCGTTCTCAAGCCCGTCCACAACGTGTTCTTTGTATTTGACCGACCCATCTTGAAGCCAAGCCGTCATGTCCCGTGCGAACTCCTTGTAAAGCGACGCTGGAAAGCTGTCGAAAATGATAAAGCCCTGCAACTTTACCTTCATACGTAGAATGGTGCCCATGATAGCCGGCCCCATATCAGGCCCTTCTGGCAGACCCGGCAAGTTATACCAGGCCACCACGCCACAAACCGGGACGCGGGCAAACGGGTTAAGCAGCGGCAACACCGCATAAAGTACTTTGCCCCCAACATTTTCGAAATAGACATCGATCCCGTTCGGACAGGCTTCACGCAATTCAGCGGCCAAATTCTCTGACCGGTGATCGACGCAGGCATCGAACCCAAGATTTTCGACCACATGGGCGCATTTCTCGGGGCCTCCTGCAATGCCAACCACCCGGCACCCTTTCAGTTTTGCGATCTGCCCGACAGTTGCACCGACCGGGCCAGCTGCCGCTGCCACAACAACCGTTTCGCCCGGTTTCGGCTCGCCAATTTTCAACAGACCCGCATAGGCGGTGTAGCCCGGCATCCCAAGAATACCCAAGGCCCATGATGGGTTCTGCGGGTCCTTACCCAGATTCATGACCTGCGTTCCGTCCGAGATTGCGTAGTCCTGCCAGCCACTGCCGGACAGTACGAAGTCCCCTTCTTCATAGCCCTGCAAATTGGACATCACCACCTGCCCAACGACCTGAGCTGTCATGACCTCTCCGATCGCCACAGGCTCGGCATAGGACTTGGCATCATTCATGCGTCCCCGCATGTAAGGGTCCAGCGACAGATACACCGTGCGCACCAGCATTTCGCCTTCGCCGGGCACGGGCACATCGGTTGCCTGTAATTTCAACGTGTTGTCGTCTGGCTGACCTTTGGGGCGCTCAGCGAGCACAATTTGACGGTTTACATCCGATGTCTGCGCCATTGCGGTCTCCTTCTGTTGACGGACCACAGCTACATTGCCATGGAACTGGCCGCTACAGAAGATATGCAATGCAGGGCAAGGCACTCTAAGACCGCGTCGCCCAATAGATGCCACCCATGTTCGCAAGCCCCAGACTTCGAAACCTTCTGACCAAAAAAGAAAGGCCGCCCAATCGGACGGCCCTTCGGAAACGTATCGAGGTGTGAGTTTAGAAACCCAGACCTTCGTATTTCTTCTTGAACTTCGACACGCGGCCGCCAGCGTCCATCAGACGGGTGCCGCCACCGGTCCATGCCGGGTGCGAGGAGGGGTCGATTTCCAGAGCCAGCTGGTCGCCCTCGGCGCCCCAGGTGGATTTCATCTGAACCACGGTGCCATCGGTCATTTTGACGTTGATGACGTGATAATCGGGATGGATGTCTTTTTTCATCTTTCCGCTCCTTACGCCTCGGCGCCAGCCTTGGGCTTGTAGTTGGTGACCTCTGCGATACGTGCGGATTTACCGCGACGGGTGCGCAGATAGTACAGTTTGGCGCGACGGACGCGGCCACGGCGGACAACGGTGATGCTGTCGATGTTGGTCGAATGCAGCGGGAACACACGCTCCACGCCTTCGCCAAACGAAATCTTACGGACGGTGAACGAACCGGCGATGCCGCTGCCACCTTTGCGCGCGATGCAGACGCCTTCGTAATTCTGCACACGGGTACGCGACCCTTCGGTCACTTTGAAGCCGACACGGATGGTGTCACCGGCTTTGAAATCGGGGATGTCTTTCCCCAGGGCGGCGATCTGTTCCGCCTCAAGCTGTGCGATCAGGTCCATCGCATTTACTCCTATCTGCTCGTGGTTGGTCCACGAAGTTTGGGTACGGCCTGAGAGCTCTTGGTCTTCACCGGGTCCCGCATTGCAGCCCGCCAGAGGTCAGATCGAC
Source organism: Ruegeria sp. AM1 (assembly GCF_056540745.1). Taxonomy (NCBI): domain Bacteria; kingdom Pseudomonadati; phylum Pseudomonadota; class Alphaproteobacteria; order Rhodobacterales; family Roseobacteraceae; genus Ruegeria; species Ruegeria sp. AM1. The sequence continues at coordinate 77,857 of NZ_JBQFXH010000008.1, read as the reverse complement.
TGTTCCTTATGTTTGGTCCACCTTGTCGCGCCTTGACCGAAGAAGGTCAGGCGCCACGACATCAGGCAAACCAAAAACACCGGAGTCGCACAGGCGCGGCACCGGATGGCGTTCGTTTAAGGAATTTGCGGGCAGGGATCAAGCCTAAATTGCTATATTTTCAAAGCGGCAGGTGGGTTTTTGCCGCCTGCGAAATAGGACGTTGCGTTGCCCGGGGGATCAGGCATTCTGGTTGCAATAATACGAGCAGATATTTCAGACAGGAACAGATAATGCGCATTGCGGTGATGCTGGCCTTGATTGGCGTTGTGCTTATGTCATGCGGGCGGCGCGGACCCCAGCCTCAGGTAGTCGAGCCTTCGCAGCAGATTGTGGACCGAACGGCCCCAGCGGTGATCTATCCCCGCTTTGGCGATGCCGACCCGCATGAGTGGGAGGGGCGCCATCCCGGCCAATATCCGATCCACGGGCTTGATGTGTCGCGCTGGCAGGGGCCGATTGACTGGCATACAGCGCGCGCTTCGGGCGTCAGTTTTGCGTTCCTAAAGGCCACCGAAGGCGGCGATTTCTCTGATCCCCTGTTTGACGACCACCGGCGCGGCGCCCAGGCGGCGGGTGTGCCTTGGGGGGCGTATCACTATTACTACTTCTGCCGCCCGGCAGAGGAGCAGGCCCGCTGGTTTATTCAGAACGTACCCAAAGGGGCTGAACTGCCGCATGTGCTGGATATGGAATGGACGCCCCATTCCAAAACCTGCACCCTGCGCCCCGACGGGCGGACCGTGCGCGCTGAGGCGCAGAAGTTTCTGAACATCCTTGAACGCCATTATGGGCGCAGGCCGATCGTCTACACCACCGTAGATTTTTACGAAGACACCGATATTGGCCGCCTGTCCAACACCGACTTCTGGCTCAGGTCAGTGGCGGGGCATCCAAGACAGGTCTACCCCGAGGCCATCTGGCGGTTCTGGCAGTACACCGGCACCGGGTTGGTGCCCGGCGTACAGGGCAAGGTGGATATCAATACCTTTAACGGTACACCGGATATCTGGGCGCGCTGGAAGGCGGGCGCTGCTTACTGAACGGGCGTCAGCGTATAGGTTTCGATGGTGCCGCCGCCGACCAGATGATCAAGCCTGCGTTCCCGCTCGCTGCCATAGGCGTTGTTCAGCCACAGGGTTTCGGCATTTGTCAGATCGCGGCGTTCAAAGCCGTTTTCTTCCAGACAGCGGTCAACAGCGTCAACTTCGCCGGTCGCCCGAATATTGTCCTGAGACGCGCCGACCACAGCTGGCCCCAAGATCAACCCACCCAAAATGATCCCTGTGACATAGCCACCCGCGACAGCGCTGTTTCCACCTTCTTTGGCGTCAGCCGTGCAGGCGCTGACAGCACGTCGAGCATAATCCATGTCGTGGCCGGGTTTGACGGGGATCGAAGGGCCATGTGACGACGCGCAAGCAGACAGGCACATGGCTGTGCCAAGCAGAATCTTTCTCATGTTTCAGGCGGACTCGCAGTTCAAGAGGTTGGTTTCAAAATGATTCCTGGGGTGAGTAGACCCTGCGCGGTTCAACTGCAAATCGCATTCCGCCAAATTCCGGTGCTGAGGCGTGAGGGCCACACGTGCCACGATTACTCGGGCTTATCGCCTTGTGATTTAAGGTAGTCTGCCCACAGATCAGGGCGCCGCTCGCGGGTTAAAGACTGCGAGATCTCGTGCCGCCATTGCGCGATGCGGCCATGGTGACCGGACATCAGAATCTCGGGGATCGGGCGGCCTTTCCAGTCTGCGGGGCGGGTGTATTGCGGATGCTCCAGCAAGCCGGAAGAAAAGCTTTCTTCTTCGGTCGAGGCTTGATTGCCCAGCACACCGGGGATCAGGCGCACCGTGGCATCAATCAGCGCCTGCGCGGCGATCTCGCCGCCGGTCATCACAAAATCACCCAAGCTGACCTCTTGGACGCCGTAATGCTCCAATACGCGCTCGTCGACGCCTTCGAAGCGACCGCACAGCAGGGTCATCCCTTCACACCGCGCCAGGGTCTGCATCATGCGCTGATCCATCCGGCGTCCACGCGGGCTGAGGTAGATCAGCGGCCAGTTCCCCTGAACGCCTCTCATCGTGTGTTCGATAGCCTCCCCCAGCACATCCGCACGCAGCACCATCCCGGCGCCGCCGCCTGCTGGCGTGCCGTCGACATTGCGATGCTTGCCGATGCCGAACTGACGCAGGTCCACGGTTTCCAGTTGCCACAGCCCCTCTTGCAGCGCCTTGCCCGTCAGGCTTTCGCCCAGAACGCCCGGAAAGGCCGAGGGAAACAAGGTGATGATCTTGGCCTTCCACACGCCATGCAGGTCGGGTGTCGGGGTCAGCAATTCACGCGGTTTCAGCGTCGGACGAATGGCTTTGCGGCCATGGGATTTGCCGGGTTTCTCTGTCATTTGGTGCTGACCAGCCCATCTTGAACGGATTGAACGATGTCAGCCTTTTGTCGCACCAGTTCCGCGTCGTCCAGCCCCGATCGGTTCAGCGCAAGCAGGTCTTGCAACGCGTCCTCGGGCAAGCGCGGATTGGTCCGGGTGGCTGTGGTCAGCTCCCACATCTTGTTGCGCGGCAGGTCGAGGAAATCGACAAACGGCGCGCCGGGGCCAAATCTGCGCTCCTGCAGGTCTTCCAGCCACTCGGTCTGCACGTCAATGGCAGGCAGCCTTTTGCGAATGGCCTCTGCCGTGGCCTGAGGCGATGGAAGCTCGTCCATATGGCTGCGGAAAGTGTCAAAGTCCTGCACAAGCCGGGTGCGTTGCAGATCATGCGCCCAGAGGCTGCGCAACCATCCGCCGCGCTGGCGCAGCGACAGATAAACAGTTACTTCGATCTTCTGATGCTTAAACCGGTTGTGGACCATATCGATCAGACAGGCCGCAAGCTCGGGGGCAGCCAGATACCCGACGGCCACATTCCGACTGGGACGCAGCCCTGACAGGTTCTCTTCGCTTAGGATCAGCCCGCGTTTGTCGCCAAAATCCAAGCTGTCCAGAAGCTCTCGGGCCTGGTTGCCAAAATCGGCCAGCGTCCCGACCGTGCCATAGATCGAGTGTCGGGTGGCCGCGTCGGACAGCCCTGACTTGCGCGTCTTATAGGGTAGGATCAGCGCAAAATGCGGCCAGATCAGCTCGCGGTTTTCATGCAGGAACGACTGCGCCGCAGTGGTGCCGGTTTTGTGCAGCCCCAGATGCAGCAGAACGCGCCGCATCAGAACAGACCTTCGGGCGGGTCAGCCACGATGCGGCCCTTGTCTAGATCAACCGTTGGCACGGCCTCCAGCGTGAAGGGCAGAAAAACGGTTGCCTTCAGGCCCGACCCGTGCAGTTCCAACAGGTCTGCGGCACCGTGGTTCTGAACCGATTTCACGCGCCCCAGCAACGTGCCGCCGGTATCGTAAACCTCAAGCCCGATCAGATCGGTGTGATAGAACTCGTCATCCGGCAACGAAGGCAGTTGATCGCGCCGCGCATAAAGGCGCAGACCATTCAGTCCGTCGGCCTGTTCCTTGGTCTCGATCCCGCCCAGACGGGCCGCAAATCCGTTCTTGATAGTACGGGTCAAAACCACCGGGAAACGCTCTTGCCCGGCCTCATCGGTCAGCGGCGAATAGGCCTCGATATCTTCGGGGACGGCGCAGAAGCTCTTCAGCCTCACTTCGCCGCGCACGCCGTAAGAGCCCGCAACGCTGCCGACGCAGATCAGATCACTCATTTGAGCCTTCCGTTACACATAGTCCATCCCGCCATTGCCCGATCACCTCGCAGGCCTCACGCTGGTTCGAGCGTTCAAAAAACACTCCCGCAATAAAGGCGATCATCAACAGGATGGGAAGTCGTATCAATCCAAACATACTGCTATCGCACTTCAATCTGCAGGGCGTCTTCGCGGGTTTCCCAGCCAGCCTGTTCCAGTTCCGGCGTGTCTGAAGGGGCCTCGGGCCAGCCGACACAGAAATACCCGATCAGCCGCCAATCTCTGGGGGCGTTCAGATCAAGCGCCATCTGATCGGGGTCCAGAATCGATACCCACCCCAGACCCAGCCCTTCGACCCGCAGTGCCAGCCAGAACAGGGTGATGGCCGACACCACGGAATAGCGCCGCATCTCGGGCATGGACCCGGCGCCCAGGCCATGCCCTTTATCGGTGGCGTCGTCGCAAAACACCGCCAGCTGCACGGGGGCGTTCTGCATACCGGACAGTTTCAATGTGCTATACAGCTGCGCCCGCGCGCCGGAATAGCCATCCAAAGCCTCTGCATTGGCGGCCTGAAAATTCTTCAATGCCGCAGCACGCGCGGCCTCGCTTTCGACGCGGATCACGCGCCAGGGTTCGCTCAGCCCAACCGAGGGGGCCAGTCGAAACGCGTCGAGGCAGCGCTTCAGCACCGCCTCGTCAATTGCATCCGTGCGGAACCGGCGCACATCGCGCCGGAGCCGCATCAACAGATCGAACTGCGTGCGAAAATCGTCGGTAAAAGCCTGATCCTGCACGCGTCCGCCTGCTTATTCTTCTGCTGCCGCTTCTTCAGCCGGTGCAGCAGCTGCTTCGGCCGCCTCGGCAGCTTTAGCAGCTTTCTCTTCGGCGCGTTCCTGAGCTTTCTTGCCCGGGGTGCCCTTGTTGGGGTTGTTACGCTCGGCCTTTTCACGGGTGCCCGCAGCTTCCAGCATGCGTGCGATCCGGTCGGTGGGCTGGGCGCCCTGATCCAGCCAGTACTGGATGCGCTCCATGTTCATTTTCACGCGCTCTTCGCTGTCTTTCGGCAGCAGCGGGTTGTAGGTGCCCAGTTTCTCGATGAAACGGCCATCGCGGGGCATACGGCTGTCAGCCGCAACGATGCGATAGAAAGGACGTTTTTTCGAGCCGCCGCGGGCGAGACGAATTTTCATTGCCATGGTGATATCTCCTTTGAATGGCGTATCCGGCGTAGTGCCGGTTAGTTCTGATGTTTGTTGAACCGGAGGTTCACTTTTGATGTTTCCGGTGGTGTCGGATGACTTCCTGAATGATGAAATTCAGGAAAGCCTTGGCGAAATCGGGGTCCAGATCGGCCTGGTTCGCCAGGTCTTCAAGCCGTGCGATCTGCGCGGCCTCGCGCGAGGGATCGGACGGGGGAAGGTCGTGTTCGGCCTTGAGCTTGCCAACGGCCTGCGTGTGTTTGAATCGTTCACCCAGCGTGTAGACAAGGATCGCGTCCAGCCGGTCGATGCTTTCGCGATGCTCTTTCAGCAACGTGGCTGCGCGTGTGACAGGGTTGTTCATTGGCCGGTTCCCTCAGAGGTCGAAACGGTGTCAGATATGTCGATATGCGGGTGGCGCCACATCTGGGCTGTCTTGCCCAAAAGTTCGGCCTCGCGCTCGTAAGTGGCCCCAAGGCGTTCGGCCAGTGCGCGCGAACGGTCATTGGCATGCGCGATATAGCTCATGACGCCGTTCAGCCCCTGATGCCGCGCCGCGTAGGCGCGCGCGGCCTGCGCCGCCTCAAAGCCCAGCCCTTTGCCTTCGGCCTCAGCCATCAGCGTCCAGCCCAGCTCGGGCTCGGCCCAGCCAGGGGCGTCGATCATACCGGCCCATCCCACAAATGCGCCGTTGGCTTTTTCGGTCAGATGCCAAAGGCCAAACCCTTTTATGGCCCAATGGCCCAAGCGACCCGCCAAAGAGCTCCAGCAGGCGAATGCGTCTTTGGGTCCGCCAACCATGTGGCTGCGCTCGGTCGCGAAGAAGTCGATCATCGCAGGCAGGTCATCCTCGTGCGGTGCGCGCAGGATCAAACGGTTGGTCTCAAAGCTTGGAATGCTGAAAGAGGTCATGCGTAGGCCTCCATTCCACCGTTCTCCAGCTCACCGGGGGCCGGATGGCGCCAGACCTGCATCGTGCCATAAGCAGGATGCTCAAAGATGTAGTCAAACTGCGCCCCAAGACGTTCGGCGACCGCACGGCTGCCGGTATTGTCGGGGTCGATCAGTGAAATCGCTGTCTCCCAACCCAACACGTCATAGGCATATGCGCGCGCGGCCAGCCCGGCCTCGGTGGCATAGCCCTTGCCGGTGGCGTTATTCATCAACGTCCAGCCGATTTCCGGTTCGGGCCAGCTGTGCGGGAACCACAGGCCCACATGTCCGACATAGGTGCCGGTGCTTTTTTCCTCGACGCCCCAGAACCCATAGCCCCGCATCGCCCAGTGGCCCAACAGCATGGCAATGGAGCGCCATGTTTCGTCCGGGCGCTTTGGCCCGCCGACAAATTTCGACGCGTCGCTGGCAAAGAACTCTGCCTCGGCGTCAAAGTCTGCTTCGGACGGCGCGCGCAGGATCAGGCGCTCGGTCTCAAGCTTGGGGATATGTTGGGCGATCAGGCTCACTTTTTCTTTCCGAACCCGCTGAGCCCCGGGGGCAGACCCATGCCACCGCCCAGTCCGGGCAGGCCGCCGGGCATCTTGCCGCCCATGGCTTTGGCGGCTTGTTCCAGCGCCTTGGGATCCATGCCTGCGGCCATATCCTCGGGGCTGGGGCCGCCTTTGCCGAACATGCCCTTCATGGCCTGTTTCAGCATCTTGCCTTTGCCCATCTTGCCCATCTTCTTCATCATGTCCGACATCTGCCGGTGCATCTTGAGCAGCTTGTTGAGGTCGCTGACCTCCATCCCCGAACCCGCAGCAATCCGTTTCTTACGGCTGGCCTGCAGTAGTTGAGGGTTGGCGCGTTCGCGCTTGGTCATCGACTGAATCAACGCGATCTGCTGGCGCAGGATCTTGTCGTCCAGGCCTGCCTGATCCATCTGTTTGGCCATCTTGCCCATGCCCGGCATCATGCCCATCATGCCCTGCATGCCGCCCATCTGGATCATCTGCTCCAGCTGCATTTTCAGGTCGTTCATGTTGAACTGACCTTTGACCATGCGCTTCATCATGCGCTCGGTCTGTTCCATCTCCATCGTTTCCTGGGCCCTTTCGACCAGAGCAACGATGTCGCCCATGCCCAGAATACGACCGGCGATCCGGTCCGGCTCGAAGGTTTCGAGCGCGTCCATCTTCTCGCCCAGACCGACGAAACGGATCGGCTTGCCGGTGACGGCGCGCATCGACAGCGCTGCACCGCCGCGCCCGTCACCGTCCATCCGGGTCAGAACCACGCCCGAGATGCCAACCTTGGCGTCAAACTCTTCGGCGACCTCAACGGCGACCTGACCGGTCAGACCGTCGACCACCAGCAGGGTCTCGCGTGGATCGACCACATTGCGGACCTGCTCGACCTCGTCCATCAGCACTTCGTCAATGTGCAGACGGCCCGCAGTGTCGAGCATGTAGACGTCGTAGCCGCCCAGTGTCGCCTGCTGTTTGGCGCGTTTGGCAATATCCACCGGCGACTGGCCCGGCACGATCGGCAGCGTATCGACACCAACCTGCGTACCCAGAACGGCCAGCTGATCCATCGCCGCCGGGCGATAGACGTCGAGCGAGGCCATCAGGACCTTCTTGCCCTCTTTTTCTTTCAGGCGCTTGGCCAGCTTACCGGTGGTGGTTGTCTTACCCGAACCCTGCAGACCGACCATCAGGATCGGGGCAGGCGGATTGTCGATCTTCAGCTTGCCGGGGTCTTCCTCACCGCGCAGGGTATCGACCAGCGCGTCATGCACGATTTTGACGACCTGCTGGCCGGGGGTGACCGATTTGGTGACGGCCTGACCGGTCGCCTGATCCTGCACTTTCTTGACGAATGCGCGCGCCACCGGCAGTGAGACGTCAGCCTCAAGCAGGGCCACGCGAACCTCACGCAGGGCGGTTTTGACGTCTTCCTCGGACAGGGCACCTTGTTTGGTCAGCCGGTCAAAGACGCCAGAGAGGCGTTCGGATAGATTTTCAAACATGCCTTCGGCCTCCTATGCCGGTTATCTGGTGGCGCTTCTCAGATAAGAAACGCCGGCTAAATACACAATTGCCCCCACGGGCGAAACTCGCTGGTGGGGGGCGATCCCTGAACGACTCAAGGGACCGGAAGGTCAGACGCTTCCGGATGTTTGGGGTCGTCTACGCCTCTGGGCTGTTTGAGTCAAGACAAGCTATGTCAGGCCCTCGCTATCGGATACTCTGATCAGATCAGGCTCAGTCGAGGGCAACATGACAGACAATCTACCAACCAGAACAGCCGACTATCTCGGTGAGGTCACGGACACGGCCATCTGGTCCAGTTTTGAACTGAGGCCCGGAGATATCTTCGTCTGCACCCCGCCGAAATGCGGAACAACATGGACGCAAACGCTGGTTCGAATGCTGATCACCCAAAAGGCTGATCCGAGTGTTTATGACAACAAAATCTCACCGTGGTTGGATTTTCGCTTTCGGAAGACTGACGTGCTGACAGATATGTTGCAGGCACAAACCCATCGGCGTTGCATCAAAACACATACGCCGCTGGACGGGATCACCTATTCTCCTGACGCGCAATATCTGGTTGTGCACCGCCACCCGGTTGATGTTCATTTCTCGCTGCGTGGCCATGTCGAGAACATGAAGCATGACTGGCTGGACTATATGTACGTTGATGATATTTCCAAGGCGTTTGACAGATTTCTGGATTATCCCTCGACGCCCAAAGGCACGGACGACCTGACACTCCAGTCTTTTGTGCATCACTTCAGATCGTTTTGGACCTACCGGAACCTCCCGAATATTCATTTCCTGCATTACGCAGAACTCAGTCGCGATTTGCCGGCGCAGGTGGCGCGAATTGCGCAGATCATGAAAATCGCTGCCGATCAAAAACTGGTCAACGACTTCGCTAGGGCGGGCAGCTTTGCGTCTATGAGAAACAACGCAGTTCGCGCAGCAAAAGCACCAGATTTCCAATCGGGTTTCCGCGACTACGCTCAATTCTTTGCCGCAGGCACCAGCAATAAGTGGGAGGGGAAGCTGACGCCGAACGACATGGTGCGATATGATGCGTATATGGCAGCGCTGGTTAACCCCGAAGAACGCGCGTGGCTTGAGGAGGGGATTGTCCTTACGCCGACCTGACACCATCATCCTGCCTGCGTTTCGATGGCAGCCAGTCATTCACGGCTTCGGCAAACCGGTGCGCTCCGCGTCCGCTGGAAAATGCCTCAACAATAGGATGACGGCCTGCGCTCATGCCCTTATCCAGTATTAGAACTGGGCGATACAGCGTGGAGGATCCTTTGTCGCTGTGCGAAACGGTACTTTCTGTCTCTGCATGGGACAGATTGGACAGCTCATGCTCAACCGCTTGATAGCCGAATACGGATTGGCGCCGGATCAGGATCGAGTTTTTGTTCCGGTCCAATATCACCTGAACACGTTGGACAAAGGCGCAGAAGGCACCAAACCCCAGCCCGCCACCGCCCAACGCAAAAACCAGCCCGAATAAAATGTTCTTGCTGCCTTCGCTCGCGACGAACAGACCCGCACCGACGAAGGCCAGTATAAAGATGATCAGCATGATCCCGATGAACCAAGGGGTGTCAGACAGGATTAACTGGTTGGGCGTGTTACGTTTAACTCTCATGGCCGCACGCTAACACCGTTTTTCGGGCCTGTCCCCGCTTGAATTCAACGGCCGCATGCGTCAAGAGCGCGGCAGACAGGAGGGTTCCATGGACGCATCATCCAGCTATCAGGATACATTGCCACTCAGCTCGGATGCGTTGCTTGCGCAATTGGAAGATTGGGGGCTGACCTACCGGCTGCATACCCACATCCCGTTGCGTACCGTCGAGGATGCAAAGGGCGTTGAACATCGGTTTATAGTGCCGGGGGAAAACACGCTGCGGCTCAAGAACCTCTATCTGCGCGACCGGAAAAAGCGGAACTATCTGGTGACGCTGGATCAGGACCGTCAGATCGACCTCAAGGCGCTGGGGGCTGAACTGGGTTTGGGAAGCCTGTCCTTTGGTTCGGCAGATCGTCTGTTTCAGAACCTGGGCATCCGCCCCGGCGCGGTTAGTCCGCTGGCAATGATCAACGGGGTGGAACACAACGTAAGCTTTTACATGGACGCGGCGGCGCAGACTGCGGATATGATAAACATGCACCCGCTGGTCAATGACCGAACCGTCGCCATGTCACCGTCTGATCTGATGGCATTCTTTGACCGGATCGGATGTGCGGTGAACTGGTTGCCCTGATCAGCCTTCGGACAGCGCAAGAGCCAGCGCTGCAGCCACATGGGCGGCTGACGGGTTTACGAACAAAAAACCGTCAGCTTCGAAAATCGCATCGTCCAGATGATCGGGAAAGGCCAGCGGCAGCTCAGTGCAGGCCAATAGAATCGCGGTGCCGGGGGCCGCATGACGTTTGCAAAACGCCAGCAGACGCTGCCGTGCGTTTTGCGATGCCCCACCATGGAAATCGGTATCGATCATTGCCTGCATCTCGGCGATTTCTTCGTCGGCCAGTGGCGCGTTTGCGGTGATCCCGTCCTCGGCCAGCCGGTCCGCATAGTTGCGCGCCTGCATTGTCACAGTGGTTCCAAGGACCAGGGCCCTGTCGGCGCCGGTCTTTGCGGTCGCGTCGGCCGTGGCGTCAAAGATGCTGAGAATGGGCATCGACACGCCGCGCCGGATCGCGTGCAACCGCGCGTGCGGCGTGTTCGACGCCATGACCGCAAAATCGCAACCGGCCTGTTCGAGCGTCAGCAGTGCGGCCCGGAACACCGCGTCGAAATCAGCCCAGCTGTTTTCTTCGCCCGGTATGCCCCGCAGGGCACGGGTCTGCGCCTGCACGACGGATTCGATGGTCATGGGCGGGATTGGCAGCGGCGTGCTATGTCCGTGCGCGGCAGCGGTTCGGCTCGCTCCTTCTGCAATCGCCCTGTAGTAGTCCAGTGTCGAGGCCCATCCGACCCCACCGAGAATGCCGATCTTTTTCATATCAAACGCCCAAGCCACGCAGTTAATCCGTGCGCAGCTTGGACGTTTTGCCGGTCTATTGCCAGAGGGCTCACGCGGCCAGTTCGGACACTGCCTTCTGCGCCTTGCTCAGCGTGTTTTCGGGGTCCAGCGCCATTTGGTCGGCCGCGACCACGTCCACCTGGGTGATGCCGATGAAACCCAGCACATGGCGCGCATAGCCGGTGGCATAGTCGATCTCGGACCCGACAGCGGTCCCGCCCGACGCCACCGCCAGCACCGCGCGCTTGCCGTCCAGCAGGCCCTTGGGGCCACTTTCGGTATAGCTGAAGGTCACCCCGGCACGGGCCACAAGGTCGATCCAGGCCTTGAACGCGGCGGGCACCGAAAAGTTATAGATGGGCAGGCCGATCACGATCGTATCCGCATCCTGAAGTTCTTGCACCAGTTCATCGGACAGAGCGAGCTGATCGCGCTGCACCGCGTCGCGCTGATCGGCTGGCGTAAAATTGGCGGCGATCCAGTCCTCGGTCAGCAGCGGCAACGGCGTGGCCAGATCGCGGCGGATGATGCGCTCGGCTCCCAGATGGCGGACAACGCGCTCGGACAGGTCGCGGGTTGCCGAGCCCGCGCGGCGGGCTGAGGCGTCGATGTGCAGGATGGTTCTGGTCATTTTCTGTCTCCGATATGGACGAGGATTTGCTCTTGTGACCAATATGAATGTTGCGCAGATGAACAAAACAGAGTTATATCAACATCAATTGTTGGAATTCGCACATAAGTAGATACGGTCATGGACAATTGGGACGAAGTCAGAACCGCCTTTCAGGTTGCCCGGATGGGCACTGTCAGTGGCGCCGCCGAAGTGCTGGGCGTTCATCACGCCACGGTCATCCGCCACATTGATGCGATCGAGGCGCGCCTGAAGGTCAAGCTGTTTCAGCGCCATGCGCGCGGGTATACACCGACCGAAGCGGGCGAAGATCTGTTGCGCGTGGCGCAGGCCACCGAAGATCAGTTCAATCAGCTGATTGGTCGCATGAAAGGGCGGGGCGATGATGTCTCGGGTGAGCTGGTGGTGACCTCGCTTGCATCGCTCGGGCCGCTTGTTGTGCCGATCCTCAGCGAATTTCAAAAGATGCATCCGGGGCTGATCGTGCGGTATCTGACCGGGGACCGCCTGTTTCGGCTGGAATATGGCGAGGCGCATGTTGCCATCCGTGCCGGCGCTGCCCCTGATCAGCCGGACAACGTGGTGCAGCCCTTTGTTTCGCAAGAGGTGGGTCTCTATGCCAGCAAGGACTACATCGCGCGCAACGGTAAACCCTCGGGCGTCGACGAATTCGCCGGCCATACTTTTGTTGGCAATGATGACGAAAACAGCCGGGCGCCGTTTTCCAAATGGTTGCGGGCCAACGCACCGGCTGAGGCGATCACCTTTCGCTGTTCGAACAATTTCACCGGGGGTGAAGCGGTTCTGGCAGGGGCCGGTATCGGCTTCATGGCGCGGTGGGAAGCGGCGCGCCATCCCGAACTGGTCGAGGTGATGGAACCCTTGCCCGACTGGTCCGGCAAATTGTGGTTGGTGACACATGTGGATCTGCACCGCACCACCAAGGTTCAAGCGTTTCTGACCTTCCTGAAAGAACGCGCCAAGGACTGGATGGTATGAGTCCGCAGGCGCGTGGCCATCTGGCCATGCTGGTCTTTTCGGCCCTTGTCGCGGGCAGCTTTTCGCTGGGCTCTATGATTGCAAACGAAATCGCGCCTGCTGCGCTGAATGCGGTGCGGTTTGCAATTGCTGCGCTTGTGATCGGGGCGGCGGCGTTGATGACAACGGGCATTTCCCGCAGCGCTGCGCAGGCGCCTTGGCGCTATCTGATACTGGGTGGCCTCTTTGCCTGCTACTTTGTTTTGATGTTTTACGGGCTTAGGACGGCGCCGCCGGTCAGCGCGGCGGCGGTCTTTACGCTGACCCCGGTCATTGCGGCGCTGGCCGGATGGGTACTGTTGCGCCAGGTCACCACGCCGCGGATGGCCTTTGCGCTAGCTATCGGCGCGGTTGGCGCGTTGTGGGTCATTTTTCGGGCCGACTGGCAGGCCTTCCGCGTCTTTGAAATCGGTACGGGCGAGATCATCTATTTCTGCGGCTGTGTGGCGCATGCGATCTATACGCCGATGGTGCGTAAGCTGAACCGGGGCGAACCGGCTGTGGTCTTTACCTTTGGCACGCTGGTTGCGGGATGTCTGGTGCTGTTCGGCTTTGGCTGGTCCGACATCATGGCAACGGATTGGAGGGCGCTGCCATTCATCGTATGGCTGGGGCTGCTCTATCTGGCGCTCTTTGCCACGGCGGCTAGCTTTGTTCTGGTGCAGTACTCGGCCCTGCGTCTGCCGTCCGCCAAGGTCATGGCCTATACGTATCTTGTGCCCAGCTGGGTCATCCTGTGGGAGATCGCATTGGGCAATGGTGTCCCCACCGCCATGATCCTTCTGGGCGTCGTGCTGACAATTGTCGCGCTGCTCATGTTGCTGAAACCTGATGAGCTGACCGCCCCAAACGCGGCTTAGGGTCAGGACCCCTTAATCCTGCACCACTGGTTGACCTGATTTTGCCGCTGACAAGGCGCAGCCCCGCAGGAATAATGGTTCTATTTCCAGGGGCTGCAACGACGCTCAGAGGCAAAATCAGGTCAATCCTTCGGACGCGAGAACCGCTGCAAAGCGGCTTTGACCGCTTGGAATTGACCCCGCCAGTCCCTGCGCGCCCAAATCCTCTGCTTTCTTGCCGTTCGCGCGCCAGTGGCGCAGGATTAAGGGGTCCTGACCCTAAACGGTTGCGTCTTCGTCCGCGTCGGGCAGCTCACGGGCCAGAAACTGCTCGAACGCGTCCAGATTGACAGGTTCGAACTGACCAAACCCCTGCATCCAGACCGAGGCATCGCGCAGCGCGTCAGGCTCCAGCTTGCACCATTTCACCCGACCGCGCTTCTCCTGCGAGATCAGCCTCGCCTTGGTCAGGATTACCAGATGTTTAGAGATCGCGGCCAGCGACATCTCGAACGGTTCGGCTACGTCAGTGACCGCCATATCATCCTCCAGCAGCATCGCAAGGATGGTGCGGCGGGTCGGGTCGGCAAGCGCCGCAAAGACGGTGTCGAGGTCGTTGGACATGGTCCTTTCCTAAAGTGCAGGAACCCGTTTGACAATTTCCGCGATAAAGTCACTGTGCCCCGGAACGCGCTGAAGGGGCAGAGAATGTCACTCAAATACTGGCTGGTGATCTGTATCCTTGGGATCGGGTGGGGCATGTCCTTCATGTTCAACGCCATCCTGCTGCGCGAGTTGGGGCCGCTATCCGTCTCGATGGGGCGCGTGGCGTTCGGGGCGCTGGGGTGCTGGATCTATGTCATCGGAGCGCGCATGCCGGTGCGCCTAAGCCTCGCCCGCGCCTTCGGGTTGCTGGGCTTTGGTGCGCTCAGCTATGCCGGGCCGTTTGCGTTCTATGCGATGGGGCAACAGCATGTTGCCTCGGGTGTCGCCGGTATCGTTAACGCGACCACTCCGGCCTTTGCTGTGCTTGTTTCACATTTCTGGCCGGGCAGCGAACGGGCCACCCTGCTGAAATCGCTCGGCGTGGTCTGTGGTTTTGCTGGCATCGTCATCCTGTCGCTGCCGGTGGTGCGGGCCGGTGCGACGTCGGAATTCTGGGCGATCCTGCTGATCCTCTGCGCGCCGATCTGTTATGCCTTCTCGCTGAACATCGCCCGCGCGTTTCGCGATATGCAGCCGGTTGTGCTGGTGGCGCTGGCGCTGACGGGGGCCACCCTGTCCATCGCCCCGCTTGCGCTTTGGCATGAGGGGCTGCCGGTGGTCACGCGCCCGGAAACATGGGCGTCGCTGCTGGTCATCGGATTTGTCCTGACTTCGGCCGCCTTCATCGCCTTCTACTGGTTGCTGCCAAAGGCGGGGCCGACCAATATGTCTACCGCGACGCTGATCGCGCCGGTTTCGGCTCTGGTGCTTGGCACATGGGTTCTGGGCGAGACGCTTTTGCCCGAACATCTGCTGGGAATGGGGGCAATCTTTGTCAGCCTTCTGCTGATCGACGGGCGTATTGTCAGGCGGCTGTTGCGCGGAGGGCCAGGCAAAGATCAACCAAAAGGTTGAATATGCGGATTTGGGTGAATCTGCCCAATCCGCGTCCCTCATGTTCCGGCGCGGCTAAGTTGATGTGATATTATATATATTAAAATCAATAAATTACATACTATCTGCCTGCGCGCTTAACGCCGTTGACTCTGCGCCCTCAGCCCCTTAGCACCCTACCCAAGACTGTGCGAGGGAAACGCCCGTGACCGATGATGACCAAAAGCAGCGTATGGCGCAGCTTGAGGCCAAGATCGCAGCGGCGAAAAAGGCCAAGGCGCCGAAACCCCGCGCAGATGCTGACGTGTCCGGGGGTGAGCTTGCCTGGAGGATGGTCATCGAAATGGTATCCGGTCTGGGGATCGGATTTGGCATCGGATATGGGCTGGACAGCCTGCTCGGGACGATCCCGATCTTTCTGGTGCTGTTCACATTGCTGGGCCTTGTCGCGGGCGTGAAGGTTATGCTCCGCAGCGCGAAAGAGGTTCAAGAGAAACAAGCGGCAGCGGCGGCTGCTGAGAAGGACGAGAGGGACTGAACGTGGCAACTGAGACCACCGCAGCAGAAGGCAGCAGCCTGGTTTTCCACCCGATGGACCAGTTTATCGTTAAGCCGTTGTTCGGCGACGGTGCAATTGCATGGTACACGCCCACCAACGTGACCCTGTGGCTGTTCCTGGCGATTGCCGCGGTTTTTGCTCTGCTGGTTCTCAGCACGTCGAAACGCGCGATTGTTCCGACCCGGATGCAGTCGGTGGCCGAACTGGCCTATGGCTTCATCTACAAGATGCTGGAAGACATCTGCGGCAAGGAAGGCGTCAAGTACTTCCCCTATGTCATGACCCTGTTCATGTTCATCGTGTGCGCAAACTTCCTGGGCATGCTGCCCATGTCCTTCACCACCACTTCGCATTTCGCCGTGACCATCCCGCTGGCGCTGGCCGTGTTCCTGACCGTGACCGTTCTGGGTTTCGTCAAGAACGGCGCTGGCTTTCTGGGCCTGTTCTGGGTCTCCAGCGCACCGATGGCGCTGCGCCCCGTTCTGGCGATTATCGAGCTGATCTCGTACTTCGTGCGCCCTGTCAGCCACTCCATTCGTCTTGCCGGTAACGTCATGGCAGGCCACGCCGTGATCAAGGTGTTCGCAGGCTTTGCCGCGATTGCCGCGATCTCGCCCGTGTCCGTGCTGGCGATCACCGCAATGTATGGCCTTGAGGTCCTCGTGTCCTTCATCCAGGCCTACGTATTTACCATTCTGACCTGTGTATATCTCAAGGATGCGCTGCATCCGTCGCACTAAGGTCCGAACACCCAACATCGAAACTTCCAATTCGTAAGGAGAAACATCATGGAAGGCGATCTCGCACACATCGGCGCAGGCCTGGCAGCAATCGGTTCCGGCGCAGCCGCAATCGGGGTGGGTAACGTAGCAGGCAACTTCCTGGCCGGCGCCCTGCGCAACCCTTCGGCAGCTGCGTCGCAGACTGCAACCCTGTTCATCGGTATCGCGTTCGCAGAAGCCCTGGGGATCTTCGCATTCCTGGTCTCGCTGCTGCTGATGTTCGCCGTATAATCTGCGGAACCTGATCCTTACGCGCAGGTGGGCCCAAGCCATAGCGGCCCGCCTGTTGTAAAGACAACGTTCCGACGGAGGACATCATGGCGACTGAACCGATTTCAAAAGAAGTAGCCGGCTCGTGCGTCGACTCCTATGGCTCTGCCATCGGGATGCCGCAGCTCTGCTTCGAGTGGTTCCCCAACCAGATTTTCTGGCTGGTCATCACGCTGGTCGTCATCTTTCTGGTCCTGTCCCGCGTGGCTCTGCCGCGCATCGCGGCAATCCTGGCTGAACGTCAGGGGACCATTACAAATGACCTGGCTGCGGCCGAAGATCTGAAGGCCAAGGCGGTCGAGGCCGAAGAGGCCTATAACAAGGCGCTGGCCGATGCCCGTGCCGAAGCGCAGCGGATCGCTGCCGAAGCACGCGCGGAAATTCAGGCTGGTCTGGATGACGCGATTGCCAAGGCGGATGCGGATATCGCTGCAAAAGCGGCTGAATCGGAAAAGGCAATTGCCGACATCCGTGCCGGTGCGCTGGAAAGCATTCAAGTGGTTGCCAAGGATACGGCGGCTGAACTGGTCACCGCACTGGGCGGCGAGGCGGATGCCAAAGCCATCGACAGTGCAATCGACTCGCAGATGAAAGGATAAGTGACATGCGGAACACTCTTGCCCTTATCCTGACCTTTGGCGCAGCCAGCCCCGCGCTGGCCGCAAGCGGCCCGTTCTTCTCGCTTGGCAACACCGACTTTGTCGTCACGCTGGGCTTCATCGTCTTCATCGCGGTCCTGTTCTATTTCAAGGTCCCCGGCATGATCGGTGGTGCTTTGGACAATCGTGCCGCTGGCATCAAATCCGAACTGGACGAAGCCCGCGCCCTGCACGAAGAAGCCCGCAGCCTGCTGGCCTCGTACGAGCGCAAGCAGCGCGAAGTGCAAACGCAGGCGGATGCCATTGTGGCCGCTGCGAAAGAAGATGCGGCACTTGCTGCGGAACAGGCCAAGGTTGATCTGGAAAAATCCATCGCGCGCCGTCTGGCTGCGGCTCAGGATCAGATCGCATCGGCCGAAGCAACAGCTGTCAAAGAAGTGCGCGATCAGGCCATCACCGTTGCGGTATCTGCCGCAAATGCGGTTCTGGCCAAGCAGATGACCGCCACTCAGGCGAACAAGCTGATCGACGCGGCCATAGCCGATGTCGGCGACAAGCTGCACTAACAGTTTGAGACAATCAGAACCTTGACCCGAAAGCTTGCTTTCGGGTCAAGTGTTTTAGGGCACTGTTTGTGAGCGATGAAACCGTCAATGAACATTCTTGGGGTTGTCCGCAACGGCGGTGAAGCTCTTGTTGAAACGCTGACACAGATCACAGCGCTGCGCGCGCGGTTGCCCGCCAGCCGCGTCACCCTTGCCACCAACGACAATTCCGACGGAACCGACCGGCATCTTGCGCAATACGCGGCACAAGATCCCGATGTGCATGTCCTCACGCTGGATGGTCTGGCCGCGCGTGTGACGGACCGGGTCGAGCGGATCACCTTTGCCCGAAATGCCGTGCTCGATCACGCGATGGAGGAAGAGACGGCACACCCGTTCACGCTGATCCTGGATATGGACGGGCCAAACATGGCTCTGCAAGCCGATCAGGTTCTAAAGGCTGCGGCCCGTCAAACACCGCATTGGGACGCGGTTTTCGCCAATGCCCGTCCGGTCTATTATGACCTGTATGCCCTGCGCTGTCCCGGCTGGTGCGACGAAGATATCTGGCAAAAAATCAGAAAGACACGTAAGCCGCTGTTCGGCCGGAAAAAGTGGCGCCGCAACCTGCTGAGGTCTGTGGTCTACGCGCGTCAGTTCGATATCCCCGAAACCGGCCCGCTGATCCCCGTCGACAGCGCGTTCGCGGGCGCGGGGCTCTATCGTACCGAGGCGCTGCAGGGGCTGCGATATGCCTGCCACGACCCGCAGGGCGGGTTGATCTGTGAACATGTCGCACTGCATCAGCAGATGCGTGCGCGTGGCGCGCGCCTATTCATCGATCCGGCATTTACCACCAACGCCGCGATGGAGCATTGTGGCGAAGGCAGCGGCCTTCCTTTTCCACAGCATCTGAACACCTCGCCAAGCAAAACAGACTGATCTATGCCAAACTCACCCCTCACCGGTCAGCCGGGCAGACTACTTTTCGAAACAAAGGTTATCGGACGCCATGCCGCCCAGTACTTTCTGGACGAAAGCTGCGGCTATATCTGGGTCGACAATCCCACCTGGCTGGACGAGGCCTATAGTGATGCGATTGCCCTGACCGACACGGGTATTGTGGCGCGGAACCTGACCAATATCCGGATCATCTCGACCGTGATGCGCGCCAACGGTCTTGCCGATGCGCGCGGCATCGATATCGGTGGCGGCTATGGCCTGCTGGTGCGGGGCCTGCGCGATCGGGGGCTCGATTTCAGTTGGTCTGACCCTTATGCCGACAACCTGCTGGCCCGCGGGTTTGAGGCAGATGGTGGAACCTATTCGGTCGCGACGGCTTTTGAAGTGCTGGAGCACCTGCAAGACCCGCTCTCCCATCTCAGGGAGGCGCGTGAGACATTTGGGTTCGATACCGTCTTTTTCACCGCGACCTGTTTCGATCCCAATGCCATCCCCGAACAGGACTGGTGGTACTGGGCCTTTGAGACGGGTCAGCATATCAGCTTTTTCTCCGAAGCATGTCTGGATTACATGGCCGGTCAGCTTGGCCTGCACAAAGTCCACATCAAAGGGGACCTTTATGCGTTCACAACGCGCAAGGACCTTGGTTGGCCCAACTGGTGGCACCGGCGGCGGATTGAGAAGCAATACCGCGACGCCAGCCTTACCCCGCAGGACTATGAAGAGATGAAGCAGCGCGTCAAATCGCGCGACAGCGGGTCGAATTCCTGAGCGTACCGGGCACCCGTGCGTGTTGCCTACTTGACCTTTGAACGCCTGAACCAGACCGCCAAGGCGGTAAGGGTGATGAGGATTTCCACACTGAAAGTCCAGTGATTGAGAAAAGACAGGATCCAGTGCGAATGGGTCGCCTGAACGGTCACCAACGGATGGGTGTAATCGGAAAACGGCCAGGCCCAGGCCACGTTGCCGACAATCGAATCCAGCGCCATATGCACCAGCCCTCCGGTGCCGAAAAAGGCCAGCACCGTGCCGGCGGTCGGCCTCCACAGTCGCAGAAGCAATCCCAGCACTGCAATACAGGCCCACAGGGCCGGGCGGTGGGTCAGATATTCATGGTGATGATGCGCGCGGTGATCGACAAGGTAAAACCACAGCATATCTAAATCTGGCGCGATGGCCCCAATCATTGCTGCAGCAAAGGCCAGCCGTCCGATATTGGGCGCAGCTGCTCGAAAGAACAGATACGCGCCGGGCAGATGTCCGATGAACATCAGACCTCTCCGGTTTCGTGCTGCAACCGCTGTTGTGCAATCTCTTCGTTCCGAACCGCTTTTTGCTGGTCTTCCATGCAACGCTCGACAAAGTTCAGATGGTCTTCGACCGCCTGCCGGGCACCTTTAGGATCGCGTGCTTGCAGGGCCGCGTTGATGGCGCGGTGCTGATCCAGAATGGACTCGCGTGTAGTGCGCTGATGGAACATGATCTTGCGGTTGTAGAACACGCCCTGCCGCAGCAGATCGAACATCGACCGCATCATATGCAACATCACCACGTTGTGGCTGGCCTCGATAATCGCCATATGAAACTGCGCGTCCAGATGCGCCTCTTCGTCCGAGGCATTGCGGGCATGGGCGGCTTCCATCTTGTCCAGGATGGCCTGCACCACCTTCAGGTCGCTTTCCGAGCCCAGCCGCGCGGCGCGGTCTGCCGCTAGCCCCTCCATGTCGCGCCGGAACGAGAGATAGTCAAACACCGCCTCATCATGGCTGCCAAACAACCGGATCAGGGCAGGTGAGAAGGCCGAGCCCAGTACCTCGGCCACATAAATTCCCGATCCCGCCTTTGCGGTCAGCAACCCCTGCGCCTGCAGGTCCGAGATCGCCTCGCGCAGGGATGGTCGTGATACGCCCATCCGCTCGGCCAGTTCACGTTCTGATGGCAGGCGCTCACCGGGGCGCAGGATGCCGCGCAGGATCAGCAATTCGATCTGGCGCATCACCGCCAGAGACAGCTTTTCGGTCTGAACTTTTTGAAACGGCATCGGATCTGCGTTTTGAAATTGGTCAACTCACATGACCACGTATGCGGTCGGTGTTCAAGCTGTTCACGTACCACTGAAACATTAGGTCAGTTTTATTGACTTAAATGATTCTGAACTTAGGCTGCGTCCCAAGGGGAAGAGGAGGCCCCGCACAGATGGACCAGCTCTACGCCACGCGCACGTCCCGGATGAAGGCGTCTGAAATCCGCGAATTGCTCAAGCTGCTCGGCCAGCCCGGTATCATTTCATTTGCGGGCGGTATCCCCGATCCGGCCCTGTTCCCGGCAGACGATTTCGCAACTGCCTTTCAACAGGCGCTTGGCCCTGAACAGCAGGCGCAGGCCCTGCAATATTCCGTCAGCGAAGGGTACGCGCCGCTGCGCGAATGGCTGGTGGACCATATGCGCGAGATCGGCGTGGACTGCGACATCGACAACATCCTGATCACGTCCGGCTCGCAACAGGCGCTGGACTATCTGGGCAAGCTGTTTCTGTCACCGGGCGATACCGCGCTGGTCGGCTGGCCCACCTATCTGGGCGCGGTCAACGCTTTTGACGCCTATGAGCCGCACTTTGACCGGCTCGACCCGCAGGGCAATCGCGGCGCGGCGGAATATCGCGACGCCGCAAATGGCAGCCCGATTAAGTTTGCCTATCTCTCTGCCGATTTCGCCAATCCAACCGGTGAGACCGTGGATATCGCGGGCAGGGAGGCTCTGCTGGATCTCTCCGGCGAACTGGACTGCGCGGTGATCGAAGACGGCGCCTATCAGGCCCTGCGCTATGACGGCGACCCGATCCCACCGATCCTCGCACTGGAAATCGCGCGCAAAGGCTCGATCGAACACTGCCGGACGATCTATTGCGGCAGCTTCTCGAAAACCCTGTCGCCGGGATTGCGGATGGGCTGGGTTGTGGCCGCCAAACCCGTAATCTCGCAGCTGGTGCTGCTGAAACAGGCCGCCGATCTGCATTCGGCCACGATCAATCAGATGGCGGTGCATCAGGTTGCTGAAAGCCGTTTTGATGCGCATGTGCCAATGCTGCGTCAGGTCTACAGCACCCGCCGCGACGCCATGCTGGACGCGCTGGCCCGGCATATGCCTGAGGGGGTGGAATGGACCCGGCCCGAAGGCGGCATGTTCGTCTGGGTCACCCTGCCCAAAGGCACCGATGGGGCCGAGTTGCTGGCCCGCGCGCTTGAGACGGTCAAGCTGGCCTTTGTGCCGGGGCGTGCCTTCTTTCCCGACGGCTCTGGGGCCAATACGATCCGGTTGAGCTTCTCCAACTCGGACGAAAACACCATCCGCGAGGGCATTCGGAGGTTGGGCGAGGTGCTGCGCGCCTGAGCCGGGAAAGGTTTCGTTAACCATATTGCCGCAAAGCTGCGGCATGATCCGGTTCTTTGCCCTGATGCTGCTGGCGGCCTGTTCCGCCGGCACCCCCCATTTCCGCGACCTGCCTGCCACACGGGTGGCCGTCAATGGCAGCGTGTTTGACGTGCGCGTGCGCGGGGAACTGGCTGAGGCCGTGCGGATCAACACCCAATACGCCCCGCGTCTGGGCCCGATCCGCGACCGGGCGGCGCTGGCCATGGCGCAGGTCTCGGGCTGCCCGATCCTGGACGTGTTGGGCGATGCGGCGGTCACGGTTGGCGTTCTGGCCTGCGACCGCGCCGCGGGCGAACGCCTGCTGCTGACCGCGGCCTCAACGCCCAATTACGAATGCGTCGATTATGGCATCTATGAAAATATCGGCGCCGGCTACGGCTATCAGGTCTTTGAATGCAACCCATACTGATATGCGCTTGTTTCCGCGTATTTCAGCAAGATATTGTGGATAACTCGGGCAAACACCCCATATCCGGCGCAATCACGTTGACACCTTGCCTGTTGGTTGCGCAGACTTCTTATCCATAGGAATCATATCAAGAGCAGCCATTGCGCTTTAGCAAACTCAAACTGACCGGCTTCAAAAGCTTTGTGGACCCGACCGATCTTATCATCGCGGACGGGTTGACCGGGGTGGTCGGTCCCAATGGCTGCGGCAAGTCCAACCTGCTGGAAGCACTGCGCTGGGTTATGGGTGAAAACCGCCCCAAATCCATGCGCGGCGGCGCGATGGAGGATGTGATCTTTGCCGGGGCCGCCACACGGCCCGCGCGCAACTTTGCCGAGGTGGTCCTGACCATGGACAACTCGGAACGCCTTGCGCCCTCGGGCTTCAATGACAACGACCAGCTTGAGATCGTCCGCCGCATCACCCGCGACGTGGGCAGCGCCTATAAAACCAACGGCAAGGATGTCCGCGCCCGCGATGTGCAGATGTTGTTCGCCGACGCCTCAACCGGGGCGCATTCGCCCGCGCTGGTGGGGCAGAACCGCATTGCCGAGCTGATCAACGCCAAACCCCGCGCCCGCCGCCGCATTCTGGAAGAGGCTGCCGGGATCTCGGGCCTCTATCAGCGCCGCCATGAAGCCGAGCTGAAGCTGAAAGGCACCGAGGCCAACCTGACCCGTGTCGATGACGTGCTGGAACAGTTGGGTGGTCAACTGGCGCAACTCGCCCGTCAGGCCCGTCAGGCCGCGCGCTATCGCGAGATTGGCGAGCAACTGCGCCAGGCCGAAGGCATGCTGCTCTACCGTCGTTGGAAAGAGGCTGACATGGCCCGTCAGGCCGCAGAAGAAAAGCTGCGTGACCGCCTGACTGAGGCCTCCCGCGCTGAGGCCGCCGCCCGCGAAGCCGCCGCCAAACGCGCCGAGATCGAAGAAACCCTGCCGCCCCTGCGCGAGGAAGAGGCCATCGCTGCCGCCGTTCTGCAACGCCAGCAGGTGCAGCGTGATCAGCTGTCGGATCAGGAAACCCGCGCGCGCCAGACTATTGAAACGCTGACCAACCGCATCCAGCAACTCGGCAACGATATCGAACGCGAAACCGGCCTGAACCGGGACGCGGGTGAGATGATCGAACGGCTGGAATGGGAAGCCCGCGAGCTGACCAAAGCTGCCGAGGGCCATGACGAAAAGGTCGCCGAAGCTGCCGAGATCGCGCGCGAGGCGGCATCGGTTCTGCAAGACCGCGAGGATCACCTCTCGCAGGAAACCGAAGACATGGCCCGCCTCGTCGCGCGCCACCAATCGGCGCAACGTCTGGTCGAGGACAGCCGCAAAACGCTGGCCCGCTCTGAGGGCGAAGAAGAAAAAGCCCGCGCGGCAGTGGATGAGGCGCGCAATGCCCTGACCCGCGCCAGCGAGGCGTTTGAGGCCGCGCAAGAGGGTGAAGAAGAGGCCCGCGAGGCTGCTGAGGCCGCCGAAGAAGCGCTGGCCGCCGCAGATGAGCTGCGCAACGAAACACAGGCCCGCGAGGCCGAAGCCCGCGCCAAACGCTCCGAGGCCGAAGGTGAACTGGGCGCGATCCGGGCTGAGACCACCGCGCTGGCCAAGCTTGTCGAACGCGACACCGCCGAGGGCGGGCAGGTGCTTGACCTGCTGCGCGTGGCACCCGGATTTGAAAAGGCGCTGGGCGCGGCATTGGCTGACGATCTGCGCGCGCCGCTGGTCGAAGGCGACGGCCCCTCGGGCTGGGTGCGGATGGCAGGTTATGACAGCGATCAGCCTTTGCCGGAAGGCGCTGAACCGCTGGCCTTGCATGTCTCCGGCCCCGACCGCCTGAGCCGCCGGATCGCGCAGATCGGTCTGGTCGACGCTGATCAGGGTGCCCGTTTGCAAGCGTCGCTGAAACCCGGCCAGCGCCTCGTTTCGCGCTCGGGTGATCTGTGGCGCTGGGACGGGTTCCGCGCCTGGGCCGAAGACGCGCCAAGCGCCGCCGCTCTGCGGCTGGAACAGCTCAACAAGCTGGAAGCGCTCAAACAGGAACTCTCCCGCACCGAGGCGCAAGCCGACGGGGCCCGCGCTGCGCATGAAGCCTTGTCGCAGCAACTGGCCGACGTGACCGAAGCCGACCGCCGCGCCCGCGAGGCCCGCCGCGCCGCCGATCAGCGCATGGCTGAAACCGCGCGCTTGCTCAGCCGGGTCGAGGCTGACCGAAATCTGGCGCAAGGCAAGCTGGAAACCCTGACCCTCGCCGTCGACCGCCACAAGGAAGATGCCATGTCCGCCCGCGCCCAACTGCGCGAGGCCGAAGGCGCGCTGACCGGGCTGGGCGATCTCGACAGCGCCCGCGCGCAGGTGGAAGACATCAAGCAAACGGTTGAGGCTGCGCGGATCACCATGCTGACCCATCGCTCGTCCCATGACGAGCTGCGCCGCGAGGGCGAGGCCCGCACCCGGCGCAGTCAGGAGGTCACCAAGGATCTCAGCGGCTGGAAACACCGTCTGGAAACCGCCGAAAAACGCATCGCGGAACTGGCCGAACGCAAGGAAAGCTCGGAAGAGGAGCTCTCGGACGCCATGGCCGCCCCCGGCGAAATCGCCGAGGCGCGCGAGGAACTGAACGAGCTCATCGAAACCGCCGAGGCCCGCCGGGCCGAGGCCGCCGACAAGCTGGCCGAGGCCGAAACCCAGCAGCGTGAGGTCGTGCTGGCCGAGCGGGAGGCGGAACGCCTCGCCTCAGAAGCCCGCGAAACCCGCGCGGCGGCCGAGGCGCGCTGTGACGCGGCCAAGGAAAGCGTTGTCGCAGCGGCGGAACGGATCGCTGAGGACCAGCAACTGACGCCAAACCAGTTGTTGAATCAGCTCGACGCCAACCCCGACCAGATGCCCGCCGCTGACGCGCTGGAGGCTGAGGTCAACCGCCACAAACGCCAGCGCGACGCCATGGGGGCGGTGAACCTGCGCGCTGAAGAAGACAGCAAGGAAGTTCAGGAAGAATTCGATACGCTGAATGGCGAAAAGGCAGATCTGGAAGAGGCGATCAAAGCGCTGCGCAGCGGCATCGCCAGCCTCAACCGCGAGGGGCGTGAGCGTCTGCTGACGGCGTTTGAACAGGTGAACTCAAACTTCGCCATGCTGTTCAAGCATCTCTTCGGCGGCGGTGAGGCCAATCTGGTCATGGTCGAAAGCGATGACCCGCTGGATGCGGGGCTTGAGATCATGTGCCAGCCGCCCGGTAAGAAGCTCTCGACCCTCAGCCTGCTGTCGGGCGGCGAACAGACACTGACCGCAACCGCGCTAATCTTTGGCGTCTTCCTCGCCAACCCGGCCCCGATCTGTGTGCTGGATGAGGTCGACGCGCCGCTGGACGATGCCAACGTCACCCGCTTCTGCGACCTTCTGGATGAAATGTGCCGCCAGACCGACACGCGGTTCCTGATCATCACCCACCACGCGGTGACCATGGCCAGGATGGATCGTCTGTTTGGCGTAACCATGCAGGAGCAAGGCGTCAGCCAATTGGTCTCGGTTGACCTCAGGAAAGCCGAACAGATGGTCGCCTGACCCCTCACCGGATCGTTATGAGCCATCCTCTGCGGATCAGGTTAGGCTGATAGCATGACCCGATACCTCATCCTCGCGCTGCTGGCCGCCACTCCGATCGGGGCCGCCGAGTGGCCCACAAAACCCGGAGACGTCCCTCTGACGCCAGAGGAACTGGACGCCTTGGCAGGCCGCACGCTGACCTTCTACGACGACGGCCAGGCCGCATTCTCAGCCGGAGGAGCCTATTCCTACACCTATGCCAGCGGAGATGCCGCATTCGGCACCTATTCCATCGCCGAGGATGGCAGCATCTGTATCGTCTATCGCAACGGATTCTCCCGATGCGACCTGTATGTGCGCAGCGGCGAGCGGTTGATTCTGATTGATGAGAAGGGCGATCGGTATCCGGTGCGGCCGGAGTGATCGAACGAGAAAAACGGCAATATCGGATCAAATGATAGATCTGGTGCTGATTATTAAGAGAAATAAGAGGATATTACGCCGATTGGCGCTGATATAACACCCAAACTATAGAACAAATATGGGCGGGCAAATGTGTCGGTTTTTGGCTTGGGTTGGTAAGCAGCGATATCTTGATGAATTTGTACTGGAGCAAGAGCAGTCTCTTGTCATCCAAAGCCGTAATGCGCTGATTGGGAAAACGCCGATCAATGCAGATGGGTTTGGGTTGGCTTGGTACTCTGATCGAGAGACGCCATGTTTTTATAAAGACACCCACCCGGCTTGGTCGGATGCGAACCTGAAACAGCTCGCGCATCATACCAGATCACGGCTTTTCCTGGCCCATGTTCGGGCCTCAACCGGCACTGCCACTTCGCGTAATAACTGCCACCCCTTTGGGGTCGGTAGGTGGAGTTTCATGCACAATGGTCAAGCCGGAGGGCATGATCTCATCCGGCAAGAACTGGATACGATGATCCCTTCAGATTTGTATGGGCAGCGATTTGGTGCAACCGAGAGCGAGGCAATCTTCTTGATTGCCCACGGCGAAGGGCTGGATGTTGATCCGATCGCCGCTATGGCGCGGGCGGTTGCGCGTGTTGAATCAGTTTCAAGACAGCGCGGCGTGCTGCCGTATCTCAGGTTCGCGGCCTGTTGGTCGGATGGGCAACGCATTTTTGCCGCGCGGTATGCTTCGGATCGGTATGCACCCAGCCTGTATTATCAATGCTGTAAAGACGGGACAATTATTTCGTCCGAGCCTCTGGATGGTGCCAGCGAGGGTTGGATCGAAATCCAACCAAACACTGCAATTGAGGCCGAAGGAACAGATATCAAAATCCACGCCTTTGAACCTGATTGTGCGATTACTCCGGCTGCGGTTGCTTAATCCAGCGGACCTTCACAGGCTGTTCAACAACTCCGCCGTTGGCCAGGCATCTGCGGGCAGCCCCAGCCGCGTCTGCTCGGCCTGAACTGCCGCCCGCGTCCCTGCGCCCAGAATGCCGTCGATCTTGCCAACATCATGCCCGCGCGCTTGCAGTTTGCTCTGCAGTTGTTTCATCTGCGCGCCGGACAATCCCTGTGCCGGATTGCCGGCGTCATAGACCTGTGCGCCTTCCAGACGGGTGCCGAAATAGGCGGCGGTCAGGACGTAGACAAAGCTCTGGTTCCACTCGAAATACACATCGAAATTGGGATAGGCGAGGAAAGCTGGGCCCTTATGCCCCTGCGGTAGGATCAGTGAGGCAGGCAGGTTGCTCAGCGATCCGCTGCGCGCTTGAACGCCCATCGCCTGCCATTCCGAGATCGGGCGTGGCTTGCCGGGGCCGGACAGGGACCAGTCCATCTGCGCAGGCACCGTGACCTCTTGCAGCCACGGCTGTCCCGCTTGCCAGCCCAGATGCGACAGCATCTTGCCGCCTGACATCAGCGCATCAGGGGCCGAGGTTTTCAACGAGACCTTGCCATCGTCGTCCCCGTCCACGCCGTTTTCCAGAATGTCGCGTGGCAGCATCTGCACCATGCCAATCTCCCCGGCCCAGGCACCGGTGGTGCGGGCGGGGTCGAAATTGCCCTGGCTATAAAGCTCGATGGCGGCGAAGATCTGCGGCCGAAACAGCTCGGGCCGGCGACAATCATGGGCCAGCGTCACCAGCGCGTTGCGGGTGTTAAAATCGCCCTGGAACGATCCGTAGTCGGTTTCAAATGCCCAGAAAGCCAGCAAGACGCCGCGTGAGATGCCGTATTCGGCCTCGATCCTGTCAAACACCGCATCATATTTGCGCGACATGGCCTGCCCACGATCGATGCGGTTCTGCGAGATCAGGCGGCGCGAGAACTCGATGAACGGTTTCTGGAACACGCCCTGCGCGCGGTCGGCCTTGAGGACCGCACCATCCTTTTGCACGCCTTTGAAGAACGCGTTGACGGTTGTTTGATCGAACCCTTGCTGTACGGCTTCGGATTTCAGCCCTTTGACGAAAGAGTTGAACCCACCGCCGCATTGGGCAAAAGCGGGCGTGGCAAACAGGGCGGCGACGACAAGGCCGGAAAAGAAACGCATATCTGGGTCCGTCAGAGAATAAAACTGATGACAACCCACACCGACACGAGGCCAAGCGCAAGCCCCCAAACCTGCCAAAGCATGTGACAGGCACGAAAAATCTCATATGCGTCGATCTGTCGGCGGGCATCCCCGTTGACCCAGGCCAGATCGCGCAGCTGTCCGTCATAGCTGCGCGGACCGGCCAGTGCGATATTCAGCGCCCGCGCCATCGCCGCCTCGGGCCAGCCAGCATTGGGCGAGATATGGCGGCGCGCATCTGCCATGATTTCAGTCCATCGCGCCCATTGCCCCGACAGCGCAACGATCATCAGGCAGGTCAGCCGCGCCGGGATCAGATTCAACAGGTCGTCCAGCCGGGCGGCGGCCCAGCCGAACTCCAGATATTTCTCGGTGCGATATCCGATCATGCTGTCCGCTGTATTGACAGCTTTGTAAATCAGCAGCCCCGGCAGACCCGCGATGAGGAACCAAAAAGCGGGCGCAATGACCCCGTCGCTCAGGTTTTCTGCTGCGCTCTCGATGGCCGAACGAGCCACCTGCGCTTCAGACATATCAGACGTATCGCGGGACACGATACGGGCCACCATTGCGCGTCCATCAAGGGGTGATCTTTGCAACGCCACACCAACGTCCCGCACATGCGCGACCAATGCGTTCTGGGCCAGAAGGATGGCGCAGATGATAACCTCGACGATTGGTCCCAGCAGAGCCAATATCGCGCCGATAACCCAAGCCGCCGCTACCAATAAGATAGCGGCGAACACGCCTTTCAGACGTCGCTGTACGCCCTTGTTCAACTGCCTGTCCAGCCAACCAATCGCGTCGCCAGCCAGAACGGCGGGATGGCGCAGACGCGACCACAGCCAATCCGGCTCGCCCAGTGCCGCGTCCAGACACATGGCACAGACCAGCAGCAGTGCGGTGCTCACAGCGCTGCCTCCAGCCGATCCCAGCCCTGCGAATGGGGCATGCCAAGGCGCAGATAGGTTTGGGAATAAGGAAAGATGCGGCTCCAGATATGCGCGCGTGCCAGGCGGTTCTGCCACGCGGCG
Organism: Ruegeria sp. AM1; assembly: GCF_056540745.1. Lineage (NCBI taxonomy): Bacteria > Pseudomonadati > Pseudomonadota > Alphaproteobacteria > Rhodobacterales > Roseobacteraceae > Ruegeria > Ruegeria sp. AM1. The sequence continues at coordinate 48,077 of NZ_JBQFXH010000008.1, read as the reverse complement.
GCATCGTCGACCTCATACAGGCGGAACAGGCTGGTGCCGCCCACCACTGAAGCGCCTTTAGCGATCATCAGCCTGTCCAAGCGCGCAGCCTCCGCCGCCAACAGCAGGCGGGTTTCCTCTGCCCAAGCGGTGTCGCACAGCGCCCGCGCCCCGATCCGCAGGGCCGGACCGGACACGGCCCAAGGGCCGGTCAGATCATTCAGCCGCGCGATCACATCCGGGTGCCCGATGGCAAAGCCCAACCGCAACCCGGCCAGCCCCCAGAACTTGCCAAAACTCTTCAGCACCACGGTGCCTGTTCGTGTGGCCAGATGGATCAGCGAGGCGGCAGGCGTCACATCGCAAAAGCTTTCGTCAATCACGCTCAGCGCTGCGTCTGCGTCGCTGTCCTGCCAGAGGCGGCCATCGGGATTGTTGGGATGCACGATCACGCGTGCCTCTGCCGGGCCGTGTTGCTGCACCGTCCAGCCCTGTGCGGCAAAAGCGGCGGCATGCTCGTTATAAGTCGGCAGCGTAATCTGCACCTGCCCCGGTTTTACCAGCGCGGGCAGGCGCGCGATCACGGCCGAAGCCCCGGGCGCAGGCAGGATCATCGCCTCATCGGGGACGGACCAGAACCGGCGCGCCGCAGCGCTGAGCCGGTCAAAGGCGCCGTGATCGGGCAGCTCCATCCAGTCTGACGGAAGCAGGCCCGAGACATCATATGGGTGCGGGTTGATACCGGTCGACAGGTCCAGCCAGTCGGACCGTGACCCGCCATAGGTTTGGATGGCACCGTCCAGCCCTCCACCATGGTCGCGGGTGGCGCGCGGGTTAAGGTCGTTGTTCTGCTCTGCCATCGGGGTTCCTGCCGGACTCGTGCAATTTTGCCTGCTTCAAGCGGATTTTCGCCATTTATTCAAGCGAATCCGCTGGTTCGGGGCCCTCCAACGGTGGCGTTAACACTTTGTTAAGGAAATGGCGGGATCACGGACTAAGGGGCCGGCACCACTCACTCTACCAAGTGCCGAGGTTGTTGCAAATGAAAGTTCTGATTGTTGAGAGTAACCCCGACCTTGGTCGGGTCTGGCGACGCCATCTGCAAAGGCAGAAGGCGGAGGTCACTTTGGTTGAAACGCAAGAGGCCGCGATTTTGGCGCTCTATGGGACGGACTTCGATATCATCGTGTTGGATCTGGTTCTGGAAACCGGCAGCGCGTTGGCGGTGGCCGATTTCGCCAGCTACCGCCGCCCCGATGCGCGGGTGATCTTTGTCACCAATACCACGTTCTTTTCAGACGGCTCGATCTTTGCCCACAGCCCCAACGCCTGCGCCTATGTTCAAAGCGGCACGCCGCCCGAGGATCTGGCCGCTATGGTCGAACATTACGCCGCAGGCCGCTGATCGCGCGCATGGGGCTCAAGATAGTCCAGATCAGGGTTGGCCGGGATGATCCGGTGCGGATTGATGCTGTCATGGCTATAGTGATAGTGGCGCACGATGTGGGCCATATTCACGGTCTCTGCAACGCCCGGCCACTGATACAGCTCGCGAGTATAGGCCCAGAGGTTCGGATAATCGATCAGCCGCCGCCGGTTGCATTTGAAATGCAGGTGATAGACGGGATCGAACCGGATCAGCGTTGTGAACAGCCGCCAATCCGCCTCGGTCACGCGGTCACCCATCAGGTAACGGTTTGAGGCCAGCCGCGCCTCAAGCCAGTCGAGCGTGTCAAAAAGCGGTCCGACAGCGGCGTCATAAGCCTCTTGCGAGGTGGCAAAACCGGATTTGTAGACGCCGTTATTGACGTCTGAATAAATGCGCGCGTTCACCTCTTCGATGTCGTCGCGCATCGCTTCGGGCCAGTAATCGTCGATGTTTCCGGTGATCGCGTCAAAGGCGCTGTTCAGCATGCGGATGATTTCCGAGCTTTCATTGGACACGATGGTCTTTTCCACCTTGTCCCACAGGATCGGCACCGTGACGCGCCCGGAATAGTTGGGATCGGCGCGGGTATAGATCTGATGGGCGAACTCAGAGCCAAACAGCTTATCTCCGGTTGCGCCATGGTCGTCGGCCTCGAAGGTCCAGCCCTTGTCCAGCATGTCAGGATGCACGACAGAGACCGAGATATGATCGCTCAGCCCTTTGAGTTCGCGAAATATCAGCGTGCGGTGCGCCCAGGGGCAGGCATGGCTGACATAGAGATGATAGCGCCCTGACTCAGCCGTGAACCCCCCTTTGCCCGATGGTCCGGGCGCGCCATCTGCGGTGATCCAGTTGCGAAACTGCGCCGCGGATCGCTTGAATGCGCCACCGGTGGATTTGGTGTCGTACCACGTGTCATGCCATTTGCCATCGACCAGCAGGCCCATCGTGCATCCTCCGTTTTCATCTGAACCAACGATAGTGCGATGCTAGGCCGGTTCCTATTTGACACCGCGCGCAAGACATCTGCGCGGGCGCACAAAACGGCTGAGATGTCTTGGCAACAATCCGCACTCCGGCTGCTCTATCTGATTCAGTTCACTGGATTTTTACGTTCAGGTCTCCACAATAGGACTCGTTACTGGGGGGACCGTATTGATGAGTACCTATGTTTCAAAGGAAATGCGCGCTGAATTGGATGCGGCGCGAATCGCTGGCCTGAAGAAAACAAGCCGCCTGCGGGTGGAAATGGGCGACAATTACTTCAAAATTCTTAAATTGTGGAATGACGGATTCTCTGTCGAGGCCGAGACGACGCCCCAGCTACGCGGGCTTGTGGATATCTATGATGGTGCCAACCACCTGTATCAATGCCTGATCATCGCGGATGAGGAAGAGGGCGGCGAAATGCGTTATGAGTTCAAGCGTAACACCGCCGCCGCTGATAAGGCCCCGCTGGATTTCTATCGCGCGCCGGATGCGCCGATTGCCCTTCTGGGGCATGAGGACTGACGCTTAGGGGCGAATCTCAACCGTTGTGCCGTTTGGGGTAAGACTCCAAAGCTGGGCCATCTCAGTATTTGACAGCGCGATGCAACCGGCGGTCCAGTCTCCCGGCAGGGTCAGGCCAACGATACCGTTGGGCTGGCCGTGGATGAAGATATCACCGCCGGGATCAACGCCCTGCTGCTGCGCGCGGGCTCGGTCTTCGGCCTGCGGATAGTCGATCCCCAGCGACAGGTGAAACGCGCTGTCCGGGTTGCGTCGGTCGATCCTGAAAGTCCCCAGCGGTGTCTTGCCGTCACCTTCCTGCGATTTGTCGCCCTCTGGCGCGAAGCCCAGCGCGATATCCGCCTGCATCACCACCGCGCCGTCCAAAGTTGCAGTCAGACGACGGGCTGCTTTCTCGATCAGGATATGGTCGATTTGCGCCGCTGCAGGCGCCATTGGTGGCGCGGCGGGGCGAGGGCCGAAACGCTGCCAGCCAAACCAGCCGGCCCCGGCCACCAGAAGCGCAAAAGCTATCAGAACTAGGCGGCGCAAGGTCTATTGCAGATCGGCAAAGGCTGCCTTCAGCCGGTTGCACGCCTCTTCGACGCGGGCGCGTTGGGTGGCCAGATTGAACCGCTCGAATGTCTCGCCACCGACGCCAAAGCCGGGTCCGGATGAGGTCGCGATGCGTGCATCGTTGCGCAGGCGTCTGACGAATTCGGCATGGTTCATCCCGGTGCCTGAGAAATCGACCCAGGCCAGATAGGTCGCCTGCAACGGCATGGACCACAGGCCGGGGATTTCGGCGATGGCTGCGTCGAACAGTTTGCGGTTTTCATCCAGATGGGCGACCTGCGCGTCGACCCAGTCTGCCCCTTCCGGGGTATAGGCGGCGGTGATCATCGCCACACCCAGCGCGCTGGGATCATAGTCCAGCGTTTTCAGCCGGTGGGCCATCTGTCTGCGCAGTTCCGGGTCGGGAATGATCATGTTGCCGGTGCGCTGACCGGCAATGTTAAAGGTCTTGGACGCGGCAGTCAGTGTCACGGTCCAAGGGCGCGCTTCGGGGGCGGCGACATCCATCGGCACAAATGTATGGCCGGGATACACCAGATCATGGTGGATTTCGTCCGAGACCAGGATCAGGCCGTTGCGCTTGGCAAAATCCGCCACCGCGCGCAGCTCATCCGCTGTCCAGACGCGGCCCGACGGGTTTTGCGGCGAACACCATAGCAGCAGTTTCTCGGACCCGTCCAACCGCGCCTGCGCATCGTCAAGATCCAGCACATAGCTGTCGCCTTCGCGCGCCAGCGGGCATTCGACCACGCGGCGTTCCGCGTTGTTCACCTTATGCGCAAACTCATGATAAACGGGCGAGAAGATCACGACCCCGTCCCCCGGTGCGCTCCAGACGTCCAGACACAGCGCAATGGCGTTGCCCAGACCCTGCGAGGTCAGCACCCAATCGGTGTCAATCGCCCAGTTATGCCGGTTCTGCATCCACCATTGCACCGACGCCAGATAGGCCGGGTGCTTCCACGAATAGCCAAACACCCCATGATCGGCCGCGCGGCGTACCGCATCAATGACGCAGGGCGCGGTGGCAAAGTCTGAATCGGCAGTCCACATGGCCAGCCCGTCCTCGGCCGAAACGCCATAGAGCTGCTCCATCTTGTCCCATTTTGAACTGTGGGTTCCGCGGCGGTCGATCGGGGTGTTGAAGGTCATGTGTGCTCCATCTGCTTGGCGGAAAGCTAACCGTAAATCGGTCAGGCGCAAGGGGGGCGTTGCGGCGACGCACGTGATGGCCTAAATCAGCCCCATGAAACGCAATATCCTGATCCATCCCGATCCCCGCCTGAAAAAGGTCTGTGCGCCGGTGGCCGACATCACCGACGATCTGCGCAAGCTGGCCGATGACATGCTGGAGACCATGTATGATGCGCCCGGCATCGGTCTGGCTGCGCCGCAGATCGGTGTGCTGGACCGGCTGATCGTGATCGACTGCATCAAGGAAGAGGGCGCGGCCCCGCGCCCGCTGGTGATGTTCAACCCAGAGGTCATCGCGTCCTCGGATGAAACAAATGTCTATGAGGAAGGCTGCCTGTCGATCCCCGAGCAATATGCCGAGGTGACTCGCCCCAAAGTAGTGGATGTGGCATGGATGGACCGCGACGGCAATGCCCAGCAGGAAACCTTCGATGCGCTTTGGGCCACCTGTGTGCAGCACGAAATTGACCACCTGAACGGCAAGCTGTTTATCGACTATCTCAAACCGCTCAAGCGTCAGATGATCACCCGCAAGATGCAAAAGCTCAAGCGCGAAAAGGCCCGCTCATGACGGTGCGGACCTGCCTGCCATGGCCCGACAAACGCCTGCGCACCAAGGCCGAGGACGTCTCGGAAATCACCGATGACATCCGCGCTATCTGGGACGATATGATCGACACGATGGAAGCGATGCCCGGCGTTGGTCTGGCCGCGCCTCAGGTCGGGGTGATGTTGCGTCTGGCGGTTGTGGATGGCTCGACCGAACGCGGACGGGCCGTGCGTCTGGCCGATCCCGAAATCCTGCACAGCTCGGTCGAGCTGCGCGAACATGAAGAGGCCAGCCCGAACCTGCCCGGCGTCTCGGCCAAGGTGAAACGCCCCCGCGCGGTGACGGTCAAATACCTCAACGAACAGGGCATGATCGACCGCCGCGACTTTGTCGGGATCGAGGCCACCAGCGTGCAACACCAGATCGACCACCTGAACGGGCGGATGTATTTCGACCGCCTGAGCAAGGTCAAACGCGACATGCTGCTGCGCAAGGCAAAGAAGATGGGGTGAAACCCCATCCTACGGAGGGACGGATGCGCATAATCTTCATGGGAACGCCCGAGTTTTCGGTCCCGGTGCTGGATGCGCTGGTGGACGCGGGGCACGATATCGCCGCGGTCTATTGCCAGCCGCCGCGACCGGCGGGGCGCGGCAAAAAAGACCGGCCAACCCCGGTTCATGCCCGGGCGCAGGCGCTGGGGCTGGAGGTGCGTCATCCCACCTCGCTGAAATCACCCGAAGAACAGGCGCGCTTTGCCGCGTTGGGCGCGGATGTGGCTGTGGTCGTGGCGTATGGCCTGATCCTGCCGCAGCCCATTCTGGACGCACCCGCGCAGGGCTGTCTGAACATCCACGCGAGCCTCTTGCCGCGCTGGCGCGGGGCCGCGCCGATCCACCGGGCGATCATGTCCGGTGATGCGCAAACCGGCATCTGCATCATGCAGATGGAGGCCGGGCTGGACACCGGCCCCGTCCTGCTGCGCGCGCCTACCGATATCGGACCCGAAGAAACCACCGCGCAGCTGCATGACCGCCTGTCGGTGATGGGCGCAGCTCTGATCGTCGAGGCGCTGGGCACGTTGCCCGACCTCACGCCCGCGCCGCAACCCGAAGACGGCGTGACCTATGCCGCCAAGATCGACAAATCCGAGGCGCGCATCGACTGGTCGCGTCCCGCCGTCGAGGTTGACCGGCAAATCCGCGCCCTTTCACCGTTTCCGGGCGCCTGGACCGAGGTTCAGGGCGAACGGATCAAACTCCTCGCGTCGCGGCTGGCCGAGGGGCAGGGTGCGCCGGGCGAAGTTCTGGGCGACCACCTGCGCGTCGCGTGTGGCGACGGCGCGGTTGAACTGCTGCGCTTGCAACGGGCAGGCAAAGGCGCGCAGGATACCGAGGCCTTTCTGCGCGGCTGGACGCTGCCCGCAGGCAGCCGTATTTGAAAAGGGATTGTGAATGTATTTGACATTGATCGGGACGGTGCTGGTGGCCGCAATTGTGGGCAGCCTGTCTGAGAAAACCGGCTTTACGCGCAATGGCTATCTGCAATCCATCATCATCTGCATCGGTGGGGCTTTCCTGTTTTACTTTGCTACGATCATGATCGGCCGAATGTTCGGGTTTCGGTTTTTTTCACCCGGCACAAACGCCGTGCTGTCCTCGATCGGTGCGCTGATCATCGTTCCGACCCATTGGAGGAAGTAAGATGCCTATCGTCGCGCTGATCATCATCGGGGCTGCTGCCGGCTTTCTGGCCACACGGCTGATGCGGATCGAGGCGGATATTCCCACCACCATGCTCATCGGTATCGTGGGCGCGTTGGTGGGCGGGTTTCTGTTGCGGGCCTTACTGACCGTGATGGGCTGGCTGTCCGGTTTTGTTGGCGCGGTTTTGGGCGCGCTCTTAGTGCTCTGGATCTGGAAGACCTATCTCCGGCGCTGACCGGTTCTAACGCATGTCACACACAGCCGCCGATCCCAAAACGGGGGCCGCGCGCGATGTCAGTTCAAACCGGTTTGCCTCGGATGATGTCATCCAGTGTATCTGGTCTTCTGGTGCGGCATCCAGCGTAAACCAGTAAAAGGCAGGATCGACATCGATATCATCGAAATAGTCGAGATAACGATCATGCTCTGGATGGTCTTCGGGTAATTCCGCGGCGATGTATCCGCCACCTCCCCAGCTGTGAACACCAACACAGGCGCCGGGCTCCAGTACCCGCCGATGGCCCGCCAGAAACAGATCGGTCCCGCCCGAGGCCACCAGACCATTCGACGGTACAACGGTATCGAAACCTTCCTCGCGCACCATGCGGCTGAACACTACATTGGCGTCGTCATCAACCGAGCCTTCGATGTTTAGCAGAACCAGTGTTTTGATGCCGGGGTTTTCGTCGATGATCTCTTCGAAGGCGCTCAGCGTTGTGTCATCAATCGTCCCGCTTGCGATGATCCGATCTTCGTGCGCAGTGAAGCTGACCGGAGTGTACGGGTCCGAGCATGCCGCCAGAAGCGATAGCGCCGCAGCCAGATAGGGGAGGTATTTCATCGAAATAAACCTTATTGCCGTGGCGGTCTGCTTTTGTAGACAGGCAATTGCCAGCCAAACAACAGCGATCCCGCGCGCAGCGCCCAGCAGACCAGAGCACACAAGGCCAGTGCGGGCAGCCCCTCAAGCCCCATTCGTGTGGCCAGCACCGCCGTCAGCGCCCCGGCAAAAGCGCAAGAGACGTACAACTCGCCTTGTTTCAAAATCAGAGGCACCTCGTTGCAGACCACGTCGCGCATCAACCCACCCAGACAGCCCGTGGTCACTCCCATCAGCACCACGATGATACCTGACTGATCCAGCGACAACGCCGCGCCGGTGCCCGCTGCAACCGCGATGGACAGGGCAAAACTGTCCAGCCAGATCAGCCAGTGATACCGGCTCTCCATCAGATGTGCAGTGAAAAACACCAGCCCCGCTGCGCCGCAGGCAATGAGGATATAGTCCGGCTGGCCGACCCAGAACACAGGATGCCGGTCCAGCAACAGATCGCGTACTGTGCCGCCGCCCACTGCCGTCAGGCAGGCGATGAAGGCGAACCCCACCAGATCCAGTTGTGCCCGGCTGGCGACCAAAGCTCCGGTCAGTGCAAAGACCAGAACTGAGGCATAATCTAGCAGGGCAAGCCCGCTCACGCCTGCGCCTTTTTGGGTTTGAACGGAGCCATGCCCGCGCGGGCCAATTCATCCGCGCGCTCGTTCTCGGGATGGCCCGCATGGCCTTTGACCCATTCCCAGGTCACGTTGTGGCGTTCCTGCACCTCATCCAGCCGTTGCCATAGGTCGACATTCTTGACCGGTTTCTTATTCGAGGTTTTCCAGCCGTTGCGTTTCCAGCCGAAAATCCAACCGGTCACACCGTTTTTCACATAAGCGCTGTCGGTCACGATCGTGATGGTCGAGGCGCGCTCCAGCGCCTCCAGCGCACTGATTGCGGCCAGCAGCTCCATTCGGTTGTTGGTGGTCTCGACCTCGCCACCATTCAGCTCGCGCTCTTTCAGAACGGTTTCGCCATCCATCGCGCGCAACAGCACGCCCCAGCCGCCTGGACCGGGATTTCCGGAACAGGCACCATCGGTATAGGCAAACAGATCAGGCATGAGCAAACACCAGTATGAATCCGTCATATGACCCGGCCAGACCCTTTCCGACGCCTTCGACAACACGGTCGACGGTGAAACCGGCCTCGGCCAACGCCGTCTCGATCTCGGCCCGCGAATAGTAGCTATAGTACCGATCCAGATCGTCGCGATGTTCTCCGGTGCCCAGCTTCATGCCCAGAAACAACAAGCCCCCCGGTTTCAGCGCCGCGTGGATCGCACGCAGATGACGCGGGAAATCGGTGTGAGGAGCGTGCAGCAGTGAGAAACTGGCATAAACCGCGTCATATTCGTCGGTCTCGATAACATCATCGAAACTGCCCAGATGCGCATCGACACCAAGACCGCGCGCATGTTCGACAAAGGCAGGCGTGGCGTCCAGCGCCCGAACCTTCAGCCCCTGCCGCAGCAGATATGCGCTGTCCGATCCCGGACCCGCGCCCAGATCCAGAACATAGCCACCCGCGCCCACGGCATCGGCAAAGGCCTGCCGTGCCTCCAGCTGTTCGCGGGGCAGGGGGGCTTCCAGATAGTCGGTCAGCCGGCTGCTATAGGCGTCGATTGTTCGCTGATCCTGCGTCATGCCGGTTACCTCAGAACGCGGGGCACTTTGAATTCTACGTTTTCGACGGCGGTTTCCACGATCTCGACCGTGACGTCATAGCGGGCTTTGAACGCGTCGATCACCTCGTTGACCAGCACTTCGGGGGCCGAGGCACCAGCGGTGATGGCAACGCTTTTGATGCCCTCCAGCGCCCGCCAATCAATCTCGGTGGCGCGTTGCACCAGCTGGGCATAGGTGCAGCCCGCGCGCGAGGCGACCTCGACCAGACGGCGCGAATTGGACGAGTTCGGCGCCCCCACAACCAGCAGGGCATCGGATTTCGGCGCGACCTCTTTCACCGCCTCCTGGCGGTTGGTGGTGGCGTAGCAGATGTCTTCCTTGTGCGGGCCAACGATCGCCGGAAACCGCACCTGCAACGCGGCCACGATATCTTTGGTGTCATCCACCGACAGCGTGGTCTGGGTGACAAACGCCAGCTTGTCCGGGTTGCGCACCGCGACCTTGGCCACATCATCGACGGTTTCGACCAGCAAGACCTCACCATCCGGCAATTGCCCCATGGTCCCGATGGTCTCGGGGTGGCCCTTATGGCCGATCATGATCATCTGCAGCCCGGCCTCGGCGTGGCGCTGGGCCTCGATATGGACCTTGGAGACCAGCGGACAGGTGGCATCCACATAGATCATCTCGCGCCGCTCGGCCGCGGCCGGCACGGATTTGGGTACGCCATGGGCGGAAAAGATCACGGGGCGGTCGTCGGGGCATTCGTCCAGTTCCTCGACAAAAACCGCGCCCTGGTCACGCAGGCTGTCGACGACAAATTTGTTATGCACGATCTCATGGCGCACATAGACCGGCGCACCCCATTTCTGCAGCGCCATCTCGACGATTTTGATGGCACGGTCCACACCGGCGCAAAATCCGCGCGGTGCGGCCAGATAAAGTGTCAGGGGTGGCTTTGTCATGGTGCTGTCTCCTTGCTGGGGACAGGTAAGGCTTTTGACGCGGTTGGTCCAGTGACCACCGGATCGTCATTGATCTGACACAAAGCAATGCTAGCCAACCGGTGTTTCAGCACGGGTTCTTTCTTAAAGAAGCGCGGCCAGAACATCATGTTCCGGCCGCGCGATTTTCTTCCCCATCATATGTCCCTGCGGATCAGCTGCCGCCGGCAATCGCCACGCTGCGGGGCTCGGCCGGCATTTCACGCGGCGGGCGTCCGATCACGTCGCGCAGGTCCTCCAACTCGATGAAATTATCGGCTTGGCGCCGCAGCTCGTCCGAAATCATCGGCGGCTGGCTGCGGATGGTCGATACAACGGACACACGCACGCCTTGACGTTGCAGGCTGGCAATCAGCGGGCGGAAATCCCCATCGCCCGAAAACAGCACAATATGATCCACGCGTGGCGCAAGCTCCATGGCATCGACGGTCAGTTCGATATCCATGTTTCCTTTGACTTTCCGACGCCCCATACTGTCGGTGTATTCCTTGGCCGGTTTGGTGACCATGGTAAAGCCATTATAGTGCAGCCAGTCGACCAACGGTCGGATCGGCGAATATTCGTCATTTTCAAGCAGCGCTGTATAGTAAAAGGCTCTCAGCAGCTTCCCCCTGCGCATGAACTCCTGACGCAACAGCTTGTAATCGATGTCGAAACCGAGTGCTTTTGCTGCGGCATAAAGATTCGAGCCGTCGATGAACAGCGCTAGCCGTTCGTCCTTATAAAACATAAAAGTCCCTTTCGGTATAAACCGGATCGCCGCTAGTTAGGTGAGTGAGTTAAAAAAAAATTCGGCGCGCCAGTGTGCCTATAATTAGGGCTTTTTGCATTTATCGCAAGTATGCGTCTCCCGGAATATGGAGTTATGAGTGAACAAAACATGGCAAATGTGATTCTGGCCTTGGGCGCGAATCTCAAACTGAGAGGCAATGGGCCCAAGACGACACTTCAGCAGGCCCTCGACACGTTGCCGGGGCGTGGGGTATCGATTCGCGCGGTCAGCCGGTATTATGAAACCCCCTGCTTTCCCGCCGGGGCCGGGCCGGACTACGTAAACGCTGCGGCCCTGGTCGAGACCGATTTGTCGCCTGACGAACTTCTTGTTGTGCTGCATCAGGTCGAACATCAGTTCGAGCGCGCCCGCGCGCAGCGCTGGGGGATGCGGACACTGGATCTGGATCTGGTTGCCTGGGGGGACCGGGTGCTGCCGGATCGCGCGGTGTATGATCACTGGCTGCACCTCGCTCCCGAGGCACAGCGGCATGAGGCCCCCGAGCAGCTGATCCTGCCGCATCCGCGCCTGCAGGACCGCGCCTTTGTGCTGGTTCCGATGGCGGATGTTGCACCGGACTGGCGGCACCCTGTTCTGGACCTGTCTGTTTCCCAGATGATCTCACGGTTGCCAACCACAGAGGTCTCGCTGGTAAAGCCCCTGTGATACAGCGCCACCGCGCGATTTCCTGCTTGTCAAGGCGGGGAATCACGCTTAGATAAACCCCTTCCAGCCACGGATTCATTTACGGAGAGCGCCCCATGGCCCGCGTTACGGTTGAAGATTGTGTAGACAAGGTCCCGAACCGGTTCGAACTGGTGATGCTTGCCGCCCACCGGGCGCGCGAGATTTCTGCTGGTGCGTCGATCACCGTGGACCGTGACAACGACAAGAACCCGGTCGTGTCCCTGCGCGAAATCGCTGACGAAACGCAAGGTGCCGATGACCTGCGCGAGCGTCTGATTGAGGCGAACCAAACCCAGATCGAGGTGGACGAGCCCGAAGAAGATCAGATGGCGTTGCTGATGGGTGCGGAATCGGACAAGCCTGCCGATGACGACATGTCCGAGGAAAAACTCCTGCGCGCCCTGATGGAGGCTCAGGGCCAGGGGTAACCCAAGCTGCAAAAGGTGCGGACCGGATGATTTCAGCCGAAGACTTGATTGCGCTGGTCCGCAATTACAATCCCAAGACAAATGCCGAACGTATCGAACGGGCCTATGACTTTGGCCAGCAGATGCATGAAGGCCAGTTCCGCCATTCCGGCGAGCCTTATTTTTCCCATCCTGTTGCTGTTGCCGCCATCCTGACCGAACAGCGTCTGGATGATGCTACCATCATCACGGCCCTTCTGCACGACACGATCGAAGACACCAAGGCCAATTACGGCAAAGTGTCCGAACTATTCGGGGAAGAGGTCGCCAAGCTGGTTGATGGCGTCACCAAGCTGACCAACCTGCAGCTCTCCAGCCGTGAGACCAAACAGGCCGAAAACTTCCGCAAGCTGTTCATGGCCATGTCCAAGGACCTGCGGGTCATTCTGGTCAAGCTCGCCGACCGTCTGCACAACATGCGCACGATCAAAGCGATGCGCCCCGAGAAACAGGTGGTCAAAGCGCGCGAGACGATGGATATCTACGCGCCGCTTGCGGGCCGCATGGGGATGCAATGGATGCGCGAGGAGCTGGAAGACCTCGCTTTCCGCGTCCTGAACCCCGAAGGCCGCCAGTCGATCATCCGCCGCTTTATCACGCTGCAACGCGAAACCGGCGATGTGATCCACCGTATCACCGGCGATATGCGGCACGAACTGGACAAGGCCGGGATCGAGGCCGAGGTTTTTGGCCGCGCCAAGAAACCCTATTCGATCTGGCGCAAGATGCAGGAAAAGGATCAGGGCTTTTCGCGCCTATCCGACATCTACGGCTTCCGCATCATCACTCAGACCGAGGAAGACTGTTACCGCACCCTCGGGGCGATCCATCAGCGTTGGCGCGCCGTCCCGGGGCGGTTCAAGGATTACATCAGTCAGCCGAAATCCAACGGCTACCGTTCCATCCACACCACGGTGTCGGGACGTGATGGCAAACGGGTCGAGGTGCAGATCCGCACCCGTCAGATGCATGACGTGGCCGAAACCGGCGTTGCGGCCCATTGGTCCTATCGTGATGGTGTACGCTCGGAAAACCCCTTTGCGGTCGATCCGGCCAAGTGGATTTCGAACCTCACCGAACAGTTCGACAACGAAGAGGATCACGAAGACTTCCTCGAGGCCGTCAAGCTCGAGATGTATTCGGACCAGGTCTTTTGTTTCACGCCTAAGGGCGACGTGGTGAAACTGCCGCGCGGGGCCACGCCGATTGACTTTGCCTATGCGATCCACACACGGATCGGTCATGCCTGTGTAGGGGCCAAGGTCGATGGCATTCGCGTGCCGCTCTGGACCCGGCTGAAAAACGGCCAGTCGGTGGATATCATCACGGCGGACGGTCAGACCCCGCAGGTGACATGGCTTGAGATTGCCGTCACCGGCAAGGCCCGCACTGCCATCCGCCGTGCGCTGCGCGAAGTGGATCGCGAACGGTTCATCAAGCTGGGCAAGGAACTGGCGCGTGCCGGGTTTGAACATGTCGGGCGCAAGGCCACCGACAAGGCACTTGAAACCGCCGCCAAACACCTGCGCCTGAAGGACCGCGATGAGCTGTTGGCCCGTCTCGGCAGTGCCGAGCTGACCGCGCATGAGGTGGTTGAGGCCGTCTATCCCGAGCTGACCAAAGACGAAGGCGACGCGATCTCGCCCCGCCGCGCGGTGATCGGGCTTGAGCCTGGGCAGAAATTCGACCGCGCGCCCTGCTGTCAGCCGCTGCCCGGGGAACGCATCGTCGGCATTACCTATCGCGGCAAAGGCGTTGTGGTGCATGCCATTGATTGCAACCGCCTGTCCGAGTTTGAGGACGAGCCCGAGCGCTGGGTCGATCTGCACTGGCATTCCGGGACTCACCCGGCGGTCTATGGGGCGACCCTGGATCTTACAATTGGAAACGATGCCGGGGTATTGGGTCGCATTTGCACATTGATTGGCGAGAAAAAGGCCAATATCTCCAATCTCGAGTTTGTCGACCGCAAACCGGATTTTTACCGCTTGATGATCAATGTCGAACTGCGCGACCTTGAACAATTGCATTCGCTGATGCTGATGCTTGAGGCGGAAAGTGATGTGGCGGCTGTTGAGCGTTTCCGGGACAAGGCGGATGCCGCAGTTCCGGCTGGTTAAGAAGGGGTGATCAGGAGTGGTTTTCAAGCGCCGAGATCGACGCTCGCCTATCCAGATTGCATCGGAATTCGTCTATCCGCGCGGTGGCTGGACCCGTGCCTTTCACTATGTCAAACATCGCGTCCGCCGCCTACCTGACTCACCCGAACGGATCGCGCGCGGGATCGGGGCAGGGGTCTTTGCCGCGTTTACACCGTTTTATGGGCTGCATTTCGTGGTGGCCGCCGTGCTGGCCCGCCTGCTGAACGGCAACATTCTGGCCGCCCTCAGCGGCACGTTTTTCGGCAACCCGTTGACCTATGTTCCCATTGGCGTCGTCAGCCTCCAGACCGGGCATTTCCTGCTCGGCACGCGGTTCCGCAAAGGGGACACCCACGGACTGATGGGCAAGTTCGCCGATGCGATCGGCGACCTCAAGGACAACTGCATTGCCATGTTCACCGATCGCAAGGCCGACTGGCACGGGCTCGACCGGTTTTATGACGATGTCTTTTTCCCCTATCTGGTGGGCGGCGTCATTCCGGGCATCGTGGCCGCTGTGATCTGTTATTATCTCAGCCTGCCGCTGATCCGCACCTATCAGCAGCGCCGCCGGGCCAGAATCAAAGCGAAATTCGAACAAATCAAGCAGTTGGCCGAAACCAAGGCTGACGGGCAAGTGGCAAACCCTCTAGGGTCGGCCTCAGGGTTGAATAAGGAATCAAACGATGTCTGAGAACCATCTGAGACTGGGCGTGAACATTGATCACGTGGCCACCGTGCGGAACGCCCGCGGCGGGGCCTATCCCGACCCGCTGCGCGCGGCAAAACTGGCCGAGCAGGCCGGGGCCGATGGTATCACCGCGCATCTGCGCGAAGATCGCCGCCACATCTCGGACGCCGATATCGACGGGCTGATGGAGGTGCTGTCAGTGCCGCTGAACTTTGAGATGGCGGCCACCGACGAAATGCAGAAAATCGCCCTGCGTCACAAGCCGCACGCCGTCTGCATCGTGCCCGAAAAGCGCGAGGAACGTACCACCGAGGGCGGGCTCGAAGTCGCGCGTGAGGAGAACAAGCTGGCCCATTTCATTGCCCCCTTGCGCGATGTCGGGTGCCGTGTGTCGATCTTCATCGCAGCGGACCAAAAACAGATTGAGGCCGCCCATCGCATCGGGGCCGAAGTGATCGAACTGCACACCGGCGCCTATTGCGATGCGCATGCCGAAAACCGCCCCGAAGACGCCGCGCGAGAGCTTGAGGCCCTGCGTGAAATGTCCGCCTTCGCCCATTCACTTGGGCTCGAGGTGCATGCCGGTCATGGCCTGACCTATGACACGGTCCAGCCCATCGCCGCCTTCCCCGAAGTGCGCGAGCTGAATATCGGTCATTTCCTTATCGGAGAGTCGATCTTCCTTGGCCTGACCCCGGCCATTCACGAGATGCGTCGTTTGATGGATGCGGCGCGCGCCTAAGCAGTTCGTCGGTCTTGCGGGCGCGGTCCGGCTGCTTTTATCATCGCATGCAGACCCGCTTGAACGCCGTGATAACGACTGAAAGGCGGATGACATTTGTTTTAAGACAGTTTTTTGAGGGAATTATGGGTTCCAGTATTTTCAGATTTGCACTTGTTTTCACGTTGATCAGCCTTGCCGTGCCGCTGGCGCTCTTTGCGCTTGATGCGCTGTTCAATATCAATCTCAACAGCAGCTTTGTGCCCTTTATCCCGTTTCTGGGTGCGGCCATGTATGAAGGCCAGCGATACGCGCAGGAGTTCGGAGCGAAGCCCTCAGGCGGGGAAATGTGGCTGGCGGCGCTGATCATGGCCGTTGTTGGCATGGTCATCAATGTTGTGCTGGTTGCCCTGTTCTATCTGGTGCTGCCAGAGCAGCTGGCCCCGCTGGCGGAATTGCCGCCTGTCTTTCTGGCCATCGGATTTGGTGTCTCGCTGATCATTGCCATTCTGATCTGTCGTCTATTTGTTGGGTTGGGCGCACGGTCTCATCTCAAAAATGCCCAACGCGCCCGGAAATAAACGCAGTCGCGGATAAGGTTGCGACCGGCAGGGCACTTCCGCTACAGCAGTAGGGCACATCTCTGATGCACAGAGGGGATAGGGGACAGCGATGATCACCACAGGTTTCATAGCCATCTGGGTTGCGTGGATGATGGCCGGAGGGTCACCGGGGCCCGCAACCATGGGCATTGCAGGCACAGCCATGAACCAGGGGCGTCGCGCCGGTCTGGCCTTTGCGCTGGGCATCTGTGCCGGCTCCGCAGCCTGGGGGATCGCCGCAGCGCTGGGTCTGTCGGCCATCATGCTGGCCAATGCCTGGGTGTTCGAGGTGATCCGCTATATCGGCGTGACCTATCTGGGATGGCTGGCCCTCAAGGCCTTGCGTCGGGCGATGACTTCGGACGAGGTTGCGCTGGGCAACCCGGTCACCGGCACACTCGGAACCATCTTCGCGAAGGGCGCGGCCATTCACCTGACCAACCCCAAGGCGATCCTCAGCTGGGGCTCGATCTATGCCATCGTCGCGCCCAGCGATGCCAGCCTGTCGATGCTGCTGGGCTATTTCGCACTGCTTTATGCCGGGTCTCTGCTGATCTTTATCGGTTACGCATTCCTGTTCTCGTCTGAACGCATGGTCCGCATCTACGGCCGCGCGCGCCGCTGGTTCGACTTTGCCTTCGCCGGGTTCTTTGGCGTGGCGAGTTACAAGATTTTGACGGTGCGACTGTCATAAGGCGTGTTGCAGGCGCATACTTCGCGGCTCACTAGATTTTTGAGCAGCTATTACCTTGCTGCGTATGTTGTTGTGACCACCATAATGTGCCGCGTTTCGTTTGGCGCCGGGTTGCGATCCGTGCGCCGCAGCGATACCGCAGACAAATAGATCGACTTGGTCTTTTCAGCGGCGCTAATACAGCCGATGATGGATTTTTTGGCGCAGTACATAGGGCACCGGACTTGCACTTTAAACTGATAAGATATTCGGTGGTCTTCCTTCTGACATTTGTGGCAATCCTTATCATTGTCACCGCCCAGGGCCTCTTCATCGTGCTGGTGGCCGGTGGCGGGCCACCCGCCATCATTCCAAGCCTGTTTTCCAATCTGATCTGGGCCGCAATGTTGATTGCACCTTACCTGTCAAACTATGTCGATTACCTGTTTATACTCGAATTTGGCGCGTTTGCTCTGCCCGCCTATGTCGAGGGATACCGGCTGATGCAGAACCAAAAAACACGACCCAGCCCCGCTCAAATGCTGATCACCAGTATCGTGATGGCTCTGGCTGGTATCGTGACCACCATTGCCTTTCTGTGTCTGATTGCTCTCTCAGTGGAAGGGTGGCTTGGTTTCACGTCCTTTAACTTCGGCGCGCGACAGGCTTTCAATCTGGCTGTTGCGCTTGTCGGCGGGGCTGTCGTCGGGCGCATATTTTTTGGTATAGGACTGCAGGAAATGCGCGAACGCGCGACAGAACCTTCAGGAACGGCGCTATGATCCTCGGCATTGGCACAGACCTTGCAAATATCGACCGCATTCAGGGTACGCTCGGCCGGTTCGGCGACCGGTTCCGCAACCGTGTCTTCACCGAGATCGAACAGACCAAAGCGGAACGCCGCGCCGATACTGCCGGCACCTATGCCAAGCGCTGGGCCGCGAAAGAGGCGTGTTCGAAAGCCCTGGGCACCGGTCTGCGCATGGGCATCGCCTGGAAAGACATGGCCGTAAGCAATCTGCGCACCGGCCAGCCTGTCATGCATGTCACCGGCTGGGCAGCCGAACGCCTGCGCGAGATGACGCCCGAGGGGCACGAGGCCATCATCCATGTCACCCTGACCGATGATCACCCCTGGGCGCAGGCCTTTGTGGTGATCGAGGCGCGCCCGCTTCACGATGGGGCCACGCGGCCTTGACTTGACCCGGGTAGGGACGCATGTAGCAGCGAAGCCAAAAACAATCGGAGAGCAGTATGGCCGAGGAAGCCAAAACCGGAAGCGGCGTCTGGGAGACGATCAAAACCATCGTCTACGCCCTGCTGATCGCGGGCATCTTCCGCACCCTGTTTTTTCAGCCCTTCTGGATCCCGTCCGGCTCGATGAAGCAGACATTGCTGATCGGTGACTTTCTCTTTGTCAACAAAATGGCCTATGGCTATTCCTATGCTTCCTGTCCCAGCCTGATCATCCCCAGCGTTGGGCTGAATATCGATGCCGAAGACGTCTGTGGCTGGATGCAGGGTGACGGCGATACCCGCATCTGGGGCGGCGCGCCTGACCGCGGCGACGTGATCGTCTTCCGCCACCCGGTGACCGGCCGCGACTACATCAAGCGTCTCATCGGTCTGCCGGGCGATACGATACAACTCCGCGACGGACAGATCATTCTGAATGGCACACCCGTGCCGCAGCAACCCGATGGCGTCTTTACCGAAACTGCCGAGCCGCAAGGCCCTCAACGCCTGCGACCGCGCTGCGCCAACGGTCCGGTCGGGGTTGGCGGTACCTGCGAAAAGAACCGTCTGATCGAAACCCTGCCCAATGGTGTTTCGTATGACGTGCTGAACATCGGCAATCAGGGCTCTGACAATACCGGCGTCTATACGGTGCCTGCGGATCACTATTTCTTCATGGGCGACAATCGCGACAATTCCGCCGACAGTCGCCTGCCGCAATCTGCCGGGGGCGTGGGATATGTGCCCTATGAAAATCTGATCGGGCGCGCTGACCGGATCATGTTCTCGTCCGCAGGCCGGTCGATGCTGTTCTTCTGGACCTGGCGCAAGGATCGCTTCTTCAAGGCGGTCAATTGAAGCTATCGGCTGAGATAAAAGCATTCCAGCAGCGGCTGGGGTATGAGTTCAAGTCGACTGAGCTGCTGGTGCGTGCGCTGACCCATGGGTCCGTGTCCTCGCCGACGCGGCCCGACAACCAGCGGCTCGAATTTCTGGGCGACCGCGTGCTGGGCTTGGTTATGGCCACGGCGCTGCTTGAGGCCGACAAGAAAGCCTCGGAAGGCCAGCTTGCCCCGCGCTTCAACGCGCTGGTCCGCAAAGAGGCCTGCGCAGATGTCGCCCGTCAGATCGATCTGGGCGCGGTTCTGAAACTGGGCCGGTCCGAGATGTTGTCCGGCGGGCGCCGCAAACAGGCCCTGCTGGGGGACGCGATGGAGGCTGTCATTGCCGCGATTTATCGCGATGCCGGGTTTGATGCCGCCCGCGATGTGATCCTGGCCCTCTGGGGGGATCGCATCCACACGGTCGAGGCCGACGCCCGTGACGCCAAAACCGCGCTGCAGGAATGGGCACAGGCCCGCGGCCAGAAACCGCCCAGCTATGTCGAGGTCAAACGCAGCGGACCCGACCACGCGCCCATCTTCACCATCGCCGCCCGCCTGCAGGACGGAGCCGAAGCTCAGGCCACTGCGGGCTCCAAGCGCCAGGCGGAACAGGCCGCAGCCAAAGCCTTGCTGGACACGTTGATCAAATAGCGCAACCTCACACCCAGCTGTAGTGCTCTAGACCACCCGGATAAATCCTGTCAGCCCGGTTTTCTGGTGTTCGATAACATGGCAGTGAAATGCCCAGTCTCCAAGGTTGTCGGCGACGAAACCGATATCAATCACCTCGTCTTTCAACAGCAGCATCGTATCCGTCATCAGTGGCGGTAACTGCCGTAGGTTTGACCGAAGCGGCACAAAGGCCAGCCCGTGCAAATGGATCGGATGCAGGTTGGGCGACTCGTTACGCAATCGCAGCACATAGCTTTTGCCCTTTTCCAGCGTGGCCAGCGGCCCAGTATTTTCGGCGGCATCGCCGGGCCATGGCGTGCGGTTGATCGACCAGAAACTGTACCCCAGCGATCCACAGAACCCGTCATTTGGCGCGCTGCCTTCGGGCGTCCAGCCAAACACGAACTCATGCAGTTCAGCATGTGCCAGGTCCGGTCTGGCAACCGGGTTTTCAGGCAGCGGCTTCAAGTCGCGCAGGTCGCGCGACAGAGATTGTCCAATGGCCCGCAGCTGCGCCATGACCCGGTGTTTCTGACCGGGTATCTTGGCCATCAGGTCAACGGTTTGGCCTTCGTTTACGGGTATCTGAACTGCAAAGTCCACCCGTTGACCGGGGCCAAGCAGCAAGGGGTCCTCTGCGCTCGGCAAAGGCTGGGTATTCGTAACCGGATGCCCATCCCAAGCGATGATCCTTGCCTCAGCCCCGGTCAGGTGAAGTTTGTGGATGCGTGTGGTATCGGTATTCACCACCCGCAAACGCACCAACCCACCAGCCGGATGATCATAGATTGGGGCATCCAGCCAGTTGGCCGTCAGCACATTTCCAAATGTTCCTGACCGGGCCGCACCACGAGCGGTGTACGCGGGCAAAAAGGCCCCGTCTTCATCCAGCCTGAAATCGCGTAGATTGATCACCTGATCGCCGTCAAAGCCTGGGTCGTCAGCCTCGGCAATCACCATCACACCGGTCAGGCCTCGGGCCATCTGCTCCATTGTCATGCAATGGGGATGATACCAATACGTTCCGGCATCGGGTGGGGTGAATTCGTAGGTGAACAGCTCGCCTTCGCCCATCGGCATCTGGGTAAGATAAGGTACCCCGTCCATGGCATTGGCGATGCGCATCCCGTGCCAATGCATAGCGGTATAGTCCGAGGTCGCATTGCGCACCGGCAAGATCATCTTTTCGCCCTGCCGCCCGTACAACACCGGTGGGGGCGCATCGGGGGATAGGCTGATCATTCCGGTTGTGACCTGATCGCGCAGCTGAAATCTGGCGGATTGAATGACCAACTCTTGCTCTGCATTACATGCAGCCAGCCCATAGCCACCCAACGCCGCTGCTCCTGCCGCAGCAGCGCTGCCCCATAGAAACTCCCGACGTTTCATTTATTGCCCCGTTGATAAACGCATCACCTGGCTGGAACTGGCGTGGTGTAATGCAGTCTTGTCAATACTGGCGCATGGCTGCAATGCGACAAATCCCTCTGGTCCGTCTGCGCAATCTGCTATAGGGGTGCGCACCTGCAAACAGGATCGCACCACACATGACCACACGCGCCGGATTTATCGCCCTGATCGGAGAGCCCAATGCGGGCAAATCCACCCTGCTGAACCGTATGGTCGGGGCCAAGGTCTCGATCGTGACCCACAAGGTCCAGACCACCCGCGCCCGCATTCGCGGCGTCGCGATGGAAGGCGAGGCGCAGCTGGTCTTTGTCGACACACCCGGCCTCTTCAAACCCCGCCGCCGGTTGGATCGCGCGATGGTCGCAGCAGCCTGGGGTGGCGCAGCGGATGCGGATGTGGTTGTCCTGATGGTCGAGGCCCATCGCGGCATCACCGAAGGGGTTGAGCGTATCCTCGAAGGGCTGGAAGAGATCGGGCAGGGCCGCACCATTGCACTGGCCATTAACAAGATCGACAAGGTCCCGTCTGAAAAACTGCTGGCGCTGACCAGCGATCTGAACGGGCGTTATCCCTTTGCTGAAACCTTCATGATCTCGGCCGAGAAGGGCCACGGCGTCGATGACCTGCGCAAATGGCTGGCAAGCAAGTTGCCCGAAGGCCCTTGGCTCTACCCCGAAGACCAGATCGCCGATCTGCCGATGCGCATGATCGCCGCTGAGATGACGCGCGAGAAACTGACCCTGCGCCTGCATCAGGAACTGCCCTATCAACTGACGGTCGAGACCGAGAACTGGGAAGAGCGAAAAGACGGCTCGGCCAAAATCGATCAGGTCATCTATGTCATGCGCGACGGCCACAAAGGCATCGTTCTTGGCAAACGGGGCGAGACGATCAAGGCGGTCAGTCAGGCCGCGCGGGCGGAACTGGAAGAGTTCCTCGACCGCAAAATCCATCTCTTCCTGCAAGTGAAAGTCCGGCCCAACTGGCTAGAGGAATCCGAGCGCTACTCGGAAATGGGTCTGGATTTCAAAGACGGCAACGCATGACCCGCCTGACGGCAGATTTCTGGGTTCACGCCTATCTTGCGCGGCTGCGGTTTCAGGAGATCCCGGCTTTTGTTGTCGCCCACGGCGACGACACCGCAGGCGCGGTGCTGGTCAAGCTGAACACGCTCGACGGTCAGGCAACCGCCTTTCAGCGCAGCTTTGATCTGATGACCGGGGACCGCAAATGGGTCGAGCTCTCCTCGGGCCCCGAGCCCGACGTTGACGCCGCCATCCAACGCCAACGCAGCTTTGACCCCGATCTCTGGGTGATCGAGGTCGAAGACCGACAGGGGCGGCATCTGCTGGGCGAAGAGGGGTTGGATTAACCTACCAACCGCCCGTTTTTGCGGAAATATCGTGGCCGGTCGCATTGGGCGCGCCATCTGCAAATTCCCGCACCTTGGCAGCGAATTCCTTGAAATAGGACTGCGCCTGCACATGCGCCAAGGTCTCGGCGCTGTCCCACCGGCCCCAGTGAAACCGGGACTTTCCGTCATCGGCAACCGCCACCTGATAGGTGAATCTCCCCGCCACCGCCGGGTCAGAGTCGATGGCAGATATGAAGGCCGCAGTGGCGTCGACCCAGGCGCTCTCATCGCCGTCGTAACTATACGTAATCGTAATTCCGCGCATGATATCTCACATTATTTAACACTTAAGTTAATTAAAGGATATACCTTATGCACGTCAAGCGTGATGCTGCTTCACGCCCTCTGGCTGACCTGACCGCGACTGCGCTCAGCCGTTCTCTTTGAAGTATACAAAGCTCATCTTGTTGCCCTCCGGATCGCGGGCATAGGCGCCAAAGAAGTCCGGGCCATATTGCGGACGCGGGCCGGGGTCGCCTTCGTTGGCACCCCCATTGGCCAGCGCTGCCGCGTGGACTGCGCGCACCTCATCTTCGCTGTCGCACATCAGGCCAACCATGTTGCCGTTTCCGGGGGTCGCCGTTTTCTGATCATGCGGATTTGACACCCACACGCGCCCGCCGCCGCGCAGCTCATAGCAGACCGCGTAGGGCATGTATTCGGCGACAACCTTGCCGCCCATTCCGGCCATGACCACGTCGTAATAGGTGCGGGCTTTGGCAACATCGTTTGAGCCGATCATGACATAGTTAAGAGACATGGCTTGAATTCCTTTTGAAAGAACAATAAGCGAACATTAGCCAATGCACCCGTTACAAGCAATTCGTTTGTCCAACGGCATAAATGCCATCGGCCAGTTTCTGCCTTGCGCGTATGACAGGCTTAAGATTTCCTGCAGACGTAGCTGACAACTGAGCGGACCCAAACTTGGACTGGCGCGATCACGGTATACTTCTGGCCTCTCGGCGCCACGGCGAAACGGCGGCGATAATCGAGGTCTTCACCGAAGGCCATGGCCGTCATGCCGGCGTTGTGCGCGGGGGGGCCAGCCGCAAGATTGCGCCGATCCTGCAGCCGGGCGCGCAACTGGATGTGCTATGGCGCGCGCGGCTTGAGGAACATATCGGCACCTTTCAGGTCGAACCCCTGCGCTCCCGCGCGGCAGCGGCGTTTTCGGGACGGCTGGCGCTGGCGGGGCTGAACGCGGTGGTGTCACTGCTGTCCTTCTGCCTGCCCGAACGTGAACCGCACCCGGCGGTTTACAAGCAGACCGAACAGCTGATGGACCTGCTGGGGCAGGATGAGATCTGGCCTCTCGCTTACCTGCGCTGGGAACTGGCGCTGCTCGAAGAGTTGGGCTTTGGCCTCGACCTCAGCGCCTGCGCCGTAACCGGCACGACCGAGGGGTTGATCTATGTCTCGCCCAAAACCGGGCGCGCGGTCAGCGCCCAAGGGGCCGGGGAGTGGGCCGACAGGTTGCTGCCACTGCCTCCCTGTCTGCGCGGCGAAGGCGCGGCCCCGGATGCCGAGATCGCTGCGGCGCTGCGCACCACCGGTTATTTTCTTGAACACCATCTCGCCCCGTCGCTGGGCCACACGCCCTTGCCTGAGGCCCGTACGCGGTTCACAGATCAGGTCACTCGGCGGCTGTGAACACCATCTCATGCCCGTCCTCATTGCGCAGGACCAGCACATCGCCGGACACTTCGGATTGGGTCATCGCCATCAGGGCGGCGAAATAGAACCCTTCGGCCTCCAGCCCGGAACAGGCTATTTCGGTGGCTGCCAGATCAACAACTTCGAACCATGGATAAGGCGCGTTCAACGTACCGGTATAGGTGTTGCAGGGCGCACCGCCCGCGATCTGACCCTCTTGCGGAAAACGCAACGTGGCTGTGGCCGCAAAAGGCTGGCCATCGACCTCCTGCAGGACCCAATCCTGATCCGCCGCGCCATAAGCGGCGACTGTTTCATCCCTGTCGCATTGAAACAGAGCCATGGCGGGCAGAAGCAGGGCAAAACGTGTCATCGCAAGCTCCGTTTAATAGGGGTTCGCGCCGCTGATCAGCTCTTCGCGGACTTCAAGGCGCGGCCGCCAGTTGTACCTCGTGTCCTCGCGCACCGGCGCCCAATACAGCGCGCCGCTGTTGCGCCACGGGTCGAGAATGATGCCCTCATACATCGAATCCCCCTTTGCGCTGATCAGGGCCGAGTGGTGGATGATCCGAAACGCGGTCGGGGGCGAGGTGGCCCAGTGCAGGTCCAGCGTGCGGAAGTTCTCTTGCTTCAGGCGCGTCGTCATCGCCTGCGCCCAGTCATTGCACAGGCCCTTCTCGCGAAAGCCGTTGATGATCTTGGCGTTGTGGATAATGGCCGGGTCGGTGACATTCCACTCCTGCTTGAGCTGGCTGGAATAGGCATAGGAAATCTCGGCCGCGCGTCTGGCCTCGGACGGGTCGACATCAGGGCCAAGCTGCTGGATCGCTTGCGCCAGCTGATCCACATCGTCGGGGCCAGTGACCGGAGCCATGGCACATCCGGCCAGAATCGCCATCATCAGCGCGCCTAGAATTGAGGTAATGAGTCTGGTCATTCTCTGCCTTTTGACACGCAACACTGCGCGCTTTGGTTACGAAATCATGAACGGCGTCTACCGCATTCGTGCTGCAGTGCAGAAGGGGAAATTGCAAGCGGCAAACCGCAGATTTGTGCCGGTTTTGTTTTGTACAAAACATATAATCCGTGTCCCTGAGGGCGTACAAAACAGACAAACAAGAAAAGACCCGGCGCAGGCCGGGTCAAGTTGGGGAAACGAGGATGTTGTCTTGAGGGTCAGCCCAGCAAACGCCGCGCGATCACCTGAGCCTGAATTTCAGCGGCCCCTTCGAAGATGTTCAGGATACGCGCATCGCACAGCACGCGACTGATCTTGTATTCCAGCGCAAAGCCGTTGCCGCCATGGATCTGCAACCCGTTATCCGCCGCAGCCCATGCCACGCGTGCGCCCAGTAGCTTGGCCATACCAGCCTCAAGGTCACAGCGCTGACCATGATCTTTTTCCCAAGCCGAGAAATAGGTTAGCTGGCGCGCGATCATGATCTCGACCGCCATCATGGCTAACTTACCGGAAACACGGGGGAAATTGATCAGAGACTTGCCGAACTGCTTGCGGTCCTGCGCATATTGCATCGCGATATCCAGCGCGCTTTGCGCCACACCGATGGCGCGGGCGGCGGTTTGGATGCGGGCAGATTCAAAGGTTTCCATCAGCTGTTTAAAGCCTTTGCCCTCTTCACCGCCCAGCAGGTTCTCGCTTTTGACCTCGAACCCGTCAAAGCCCAGCTCGTATTCCTTCATGCCGCGATAGCCCAGTACCTCTATCTCACCGCCGGTCATGCCAGGGGTGGGGAAGGGGTTCTCATCGGTTCCGGGTGTCTTTTCGGCCAGGAACATCGACAGGCCGCGGTGGTTGGTGCTGTCGGGATCGGTCCGTGCCAGCAGGGTCATCACGTGGGTCCGCGCAGCATGGGTGATCCATGTTTTGTTACCTGTTATCTTATAGTTACCGCTTTCATCCTTGACGGCGCGGGTGCGCAGGCTGCCAAGGTCGGATCCGGTGTTCGGCTCGGTGAAGACGGCCGTGGGCAGAATCTCGGCGCTGGCCAGTTTTGGCAGCCAGTTGGCCTTTTGCTCATCCGTGCCGCCCGCGATAATCAGCTCGGCCGCGATCTCGGACCGGGTGCCCAGCGAGCCTACACCAATGTAGCCGCGCGACAGTTCCTCGGACACCACGCACATCGAGGCTTTGGACAGACCAAAACCGCCGAACTCTTCGGGAATGGTCAGGCCAAAGACGCCCATTTCGGCCAGCTCTTCGATCACTTCGATCGGGATCAGCTCATCCTTCAGGTGCCAGTCGTGGGCATTTGGTTCAACTTTTTCAACAGCATAGCGGCGGAACTGGTCACGGATCATCTCAAGTTCTTCGTCCAGACCGGAAGCGCCGAACATGGTGGCGCCTGCCTGATCTTCCATCAGCTCGACCAGCCGTGTGCGCACTGCTTGCGTATTGCCGCTCTGGGTCAGGGTCATGACCTCAGGCAGCATCATCGCGCGCATGTCATCCTGGCTCAGGCCCATGTCCTGCAGGCGCACGATTTCGCCCTGGTTCATCTGGATGCCGCCGTAGATCTGCCAGAGGTATTCGCCAAAGGCGATCTGGTGCAATAGCTGTTCCAGCTCACCGAATTTGCCTTCAGCCTCCAGCGCTTCGGCCCAGCGTTGCATCTGCTGTAGCGACTGCTGATAGGTAGCCAGCCACGCCAGCCCATGCGCCGCAGTCTGATTCGCTTCGATCAGAGCGCCCGAGATCTTTCCGTCGGCGCTGACCATGGCGCGCACCGTGTTGCGCGCGCGGTCAACAACGCTTTCCACCGCTGGCAGCGCAGCGCGGGTTAGTGTCAGAAGATCGGGCAAAATCGCAGAAGCGGTCATATTCGCAGTATCCTGTCCGTCATGGGCCATGAATCACGTCCTTCTCTGGGTCGTCTGGTCATATCATGCTGCACGTGCAGCGCAACAAAAATTCTCTGCAGGGCTGCATATTATTCGAAAATTACTTTCCCGTTTTTGCAGTGCAGAGAAACTCTGTGGTGTTATGTAGGGCGTATGACTTTGTTTTCATTGTTTACCCTACAGGATCTCTACCTTGCGCTGACGGTTGCCTTTCTGGCTGGCTGCGTGAAGGGGATGGTTGGCTTTGCTATGCCGATGGTATTGGTCTCGGGGCTGAGCATGATCTTGCCGCCGGACCTTGCGCTGGCTGGACTGATCCTGCCGACACTGGTCACAAACGGCGTTCAGGCCCTGCGCGAGGGGGTGGCTGCGGCGCTGCTTTCCATCCGGCAGTTTCGCGTCTTTCTTGCGGTGGGCGTGATCTTTCTGGTGACAGGCGCGCAGCTAGTGAGCCTGGTCTCGCTCAAGGTGTTTTTGGTTATGATCGGACTGCCGGTCACGTTTTTTGCCTTCGTCCAGTTGATCGGCGTCAGGCTGACGCTGGCGCACCCGTCGATGCGGATCGAGGCCGCCATTGGCGCAATTGCCGGGTTCATCGGCGGCATGTCCGGTGTCTGGGGGCCGCCGACAGTGGCGTATCTGACGGCTCTGAACACGCCCAAGAAAGACCAGCTGCGGATACAGGGGGTCATCTATGGTCTAGGGGCCGTTGCGCTGGTGTTTGCCCATCTGGGCTCTGGCGTGCTGCGGGCGGACACGGTGCCGTTTTCGGCGGTGCTGATCCTTCCTGCTCTGGCGGGGCTGTGGGTGGGGATGCGGTTGCAGGACCGCATCGATCAGGCAACCTTTCGGAAGGCAACGTTGCTGGTGCTGCTGGTGGTAGGCCTGAACCTCTTGCGGCGCGGGCTGCTGGCATAAGCTATGAGGCTCGTCTTTCGATGTAACGGAACCCGAAATAGAGGCCCAGCATCAAGAAGAACAAGCCGGACAGATCGCCGATCAGATAAGCAATATATTCTGCTGTTGCGCTGCCAAAGGCCAAGTTGGTCAGGCCGGAGACCAGAAAAGACGTGACCACGCCGACCCCCATGACGCAGATCCAGCAGGGGCGACGATCAACCGCCGGGAACAGATCCCATCCCAGCCACTTGCACAGGTAAAACACCGCAGGGGCGGTTGTGACCGCAATTGCGATGGCCAGCAGGCGGCTGGGCATGAACACGTCGGTCCCGCCCAGAAAGGCGAAGACCACAAACACGCCCGGCAGCAACGCGAAGATTGCGCGCCAGCCCAGCAGCCAGGCCGAAAGTACACGCACCCCATGCGGCAGAAACAGCAGGCTGGCGCGGCTTGGATATTCTGGAAAGAACACGTTTTGCAGCGGCATCAGGACCTCGAAGGTCAGGAATGATGCAACTATATAAGCCAATGAGGCGATGAATGTTTCAGAGGCCCAGCTGCGCATGTCCTATAGTCGTCGTTACACCGTTACAGGTGTCACTGAGGCGCATGAACGATATAGCGACCCCGGTTGGCGCTGCCGCTCTGCGAGAGGTACCCCTTTTGCACCAGAGATTTCAGTGCGCGAAAAAATGTCGGGCGCGAGACGCTCTGGACCAGCGTATGTTCGATCAGGCCATATGTGCGGACTTCAGTGTTGGCTTTGGATAGCTCACCCGCTGCGTAATAGATGTCGCGCTCAACCGGAGATAGTTCCTCCAGCCCCAGGGTCCGCTCCATGCTTTGCATGAGCTTGCGCAGCTCTGTCAGTTTTGAAATCTCTGTCATATCGTTAACTCTCTTGTTCTGTGTCAACATATCGCAGCATATGGCACCGTTTCATGTGCCGAATGCGATGTATCATGTTGACACCCATCCCCTCTCGAATAGACTGCCGTTATTCTGAGTCAGCTCAACCTGTGCGTGTGAGTGGGCGCGTGAAGAGCTGACCATAAGTATTTTACGATCAGCCCGGTGCAGTTGCGCCGGGCTTTTTCGTTTCGATATCTAATTGACATATCGTATGTCGGTTAACCGGGCAATGCATTTGCACATTGATGTGATGATCGACAGTAACGTAACGCGCGCACGAAGCATCACGCAGGCCCGTGCAGACGGTCCGTCAAAGTCTCGCGCACGTTGGAATCGCGGGATTCGTTTCCGTTCCAAAAGGAATAAGGAGCCCGAGAGAGGCTCCTTATTCGCATAGGGTGTGCACACCCGGAAGGCGTCAACCGATTGCAACGGCCTTGATGTCGTCATCAATGAAGGGGACGTATTGCTCAAAGTTCTCGGCAAACATCTGAACCAGCTTATCGGCCTGTTTGTCGAACGCTTCTTGGTCGTCCCATGTGCGACGCGGGTCCAGCAAAACCTCGGCCACGCCCGGAACCGATACCGGCACGTCAAAGCCAAAGTTGGCGTCCTTGCGGAATTCGGCGTCGCGCAGCGATCCTTCCAGTGCAGCGGTCAGCAGTGCGCGCGTGGCGCGGATTGGCATGCGGCTGCCCACACCATAGGCGCCGCCGGTCCAGCCGGTGTTGACCAGCCAGCAGGTCGCGCCGTGCTGAGCGATCTTGTCCCGCAGTAGATTGCCATATGCTTCAGGGCGGCGCGGCATGAACGGCGCGCCAAAGCAGGTCGAGAAGGTTGGTTGCGGTTCGGTGATGCCGCGCTCGGTGCCAGCGACTTTTGAGGTAAAGCCCGACAGGAAGTGATACATCGCCTGCGCCGGCGTCAAGCGCGCGATCGGAGGCAGCACACCAAAGGCATCACATGTCAGCATGATGATGTTCTTGGGGTGGCCACCCAGCGCGGTCTTGGACGCGTTCGAGATATACTCGAGCGGATAGGCGCAGCGCATATTCGCAGTCAGCGAGTCATCGTCGAAATCCAGTTCCTTGGTTTCCGGGTCAAACACCATGTTTTCGATGACGGTGCCGAACTTGCTGGTTGTGGCATAAATCTCCGGCTCGGCCTCAGCGCTCAGGTTGATGGTCTTGGCATAGCAGCCGCCTTCGAAGTTGAAGGTGCCGCGATCCGACCAGCCATGTTCGTCGTCACCGATCAGAACGCGTGCCGGGTCTGCCGACAGGGTGGTCTTGCCGGTGCCCGAAAGGCCAAAGAACACGGCAGTGTCGACCGGGTTGCCAACGGCGTGGTTGGCCGAACAGTGCATCGGCATCACGCCTTTGTCGGGCAGCATGTAGTTCAGCAGGGTAAAGACGGACTTCTTATTCTCGCCCGCGTATTCGGTACCGCCAATCAGGATCAGCTTGCGGTCGAAGTTCAACGCTATCACGGTTTCGCTGCGGCAGCCATGTTTGGCGGGGTCCGCCTGAAAGCTGGGGCAGTTGATGACGGTAAAGTCTGCTGTGAACTCATCCAGATCTTCACGGTCCGGGCGGCGCAGCAGGTGGCGGATGAACAGGTTGTGCCAGGCCAGCTCAGTGACCATACGCACGTTTATCGAGTAGGACGGATCGGCACCGCCCACCAGGTCCTGTACGAAATAGTCGCGACCCTTCATATGTTCGAGCATGTCCGCATACAGTGCGTCAAAGCCCTCGGGGCTCATTGCGGCGTTGTTTTCCCACCAGATGGTGTCAGCAACACTGTCCGTTTTGACGACATGCTTGTCCTTGGGTGACCGACCGGTGAACTTTCCGGTGGTGACCAGAAAGGCTCCGCCATTGCCTAGGGTCCCTTCGCCACGCTTTAGCGCCTCTTCGATCAGCGCCGGTTCCATGAAGTTGTAATAGACATTGTCCAGACCCTCGATGCCC
Organism: Ruegeria sp. AM1; assembly: GCF_056540745.1. Lineage (NCBI taxonomy): Bacteria > Pseudomonadati > Pseudomonadota > Alphaproteobacteria > Rhodobacterales > Roseobacteraceae > Ruegeria > Ruegeria sp. AM1. The sequence goes on along the minus strand of NZ_JBQFXH010000008.1, from coordinate 16,973 downwards.
TGATCCTCGAGGCGGAATTGCGGGTTAACCCGTCCAGATGTCATGTGTGTCTTCTCCTGTGGCGGCGCTGCGGGTGTTGGCCGCACACGCTCTTGGGCAGTATACCGGGAAATACCGGCGGTTGGCTGGGTCTTATCACGGTCGTTTAGGGCATGAACAGGACGGTTTGGCGCAGTTAGCGCAACCAAGTTCAGGTTTAGCGCCACCAAAAATTTCCTGCAGTGAAACTGGGCAGCTTTTTGCGAGCAGCAAGGCAATTTTGCCGCATAGCTGCCGCAACAAAGGCACGATTCGCGGTTACGGATTGATTCGGCGTCCTAAAAACGCCAACAATGCTTCAGAAATAAGCGCATTATTGCATAAGTGAGCAGGAATAGGGGTGAGCCCGATGTCAAAGATTGCACTGGTGGACGACGATAGAAACATTCTGACGTCTGTATCCATGACGCTCGAGGCCGAAGGTTTCGAGGTAGAGACATATAATGACGGCCAGGCGGCCCTGGATGCGTTCAACAAGAAACTGCCCGATATGGCTGTGCTGGATATCAAGATGCCACGTATGGATGGTATGGACCTGCTACAGCGGCTGCGTCAGAAGACCCAGATGCCGGTGATCTTCCTGACGTCGAAAGATGATGAGATCGACGAGGTGTTGGGCCTTCGCATGGGTGCGGACGATTATGTTAAAAAGCCGTTTTCGCAACGTCTTCTGGTCGAGCGGATCCGCGCCCTGCTGCGCCGGCAAGAGGCCACCACAGGCGACGCCACAAGCGCCAGCACCGGTGACACCAAAGTTATGGAGCGTGGTGAGTTGCGCATGGACCCGCTGCGCCACGCTGTTACATGGAAGGGCAGTGATGTCTCGTTGACAGTGACCGAGTTTCTGCTGTTGCAGGCCCTCGCGCAGCGTCCGGGCTTTGTCAAAAGCCGCGATCAGTTGATGGATGTCGCCTATGATGATCAGGTCTATGTCGACGACCGCACCATCGACAGTCATATCAAACGTCTGCGGAAAAAAATGCGCGCCGCCGATCCAGAGTTTTCGGCTATCGAAACCCTCTATGGAATCGGATATAGATATAACGAAGAATAGGCGTGGCCTTTTATAAGAGGTAAAAGGGTCTCGTGCGCGATACTGAACAAGCCAGCGAAATGCGGGACGGCGATGTCGTCCTCGGGGATGATTGGGTCATCCCGCAGGATCCCGAGTCGGTCGAACTGAGTGAACGCCGCCTGCGGCGCAATCTGTTTTCGCTGCGCGGTTCACCCCTTGCGCGCAAGATCATCACCTTTAACCTGATTGCTCTGGTGATCCTGGTTGCCGGGTTGCTGTATCTAGACAACACCAGAAAAGAGCGGGTTCAGCAGACCGCACGCAATCTAATCGGCGATGCGCAGCTGGTCAGCAACGTGTTCGAAACTCAATTGCGGCAGGCAACAGCGGCACGGCCAGAGGATGCCGCCGATCTGGATGTCAAAGATACTCTGTCGGGGCTAAGTCTGCCAGAACGTGGCGAGGTTTTTGTCTATGACCGTTCGGGGACGCTGATTGGCTGGACACGCGGGGCGTCTCCGATCTCGGAATTGCCCGGACTTCTCAACCCTGAGGCCGATGCCCCCACTAACAGCACGCTGATCAGCGATGCTCTGAACGCGGTCTGGACGGGTCTGACGGCTGTGTTCAGCGGTGCAGGAGAGGATGAGGCGCCAACGCTGGCGCAACGGGTGCAAGAAATCATACCGGCTGCGCTGGATGGCCAGATGCAGGTTCAGGCTGTATCGGATGCGGCGGGCGACACCGTGATCGTTGCGGCAGCGCCGATCATACACGGTGATGTGCCAGTGGGGGCCGTTGCGATGGCGGGTCCGCCGGGCGAGATCGACGCTTTGGCCCGCAAAGAACAGGAACGCATTCTGCAGATGTTCGTCGTCGCTCTGTTGGTATCGATCGGCCTCAGCCTTGTGCTGGCCTCGACCATCGCCAACCCGCTGGCCGATTTGGCAGCGGCGGCCGAGATGGGCAAAGACCGGGGGGCAGGGGTCAATCCGGGGCGTATCCGTATCCCCGACCTCAGCGCGCGGCCCGACGAGATTGGCCGCCTCAGCCAGGCCCTGCGTGGGATGGTGACGGCGCTTTATAACCGGATCGACGCGAATGAGCAGTTTGCCGCAGATGTTGCGCATGAGATCAAGAACCCGCTGGCCAGCCTGCAATCGGCGGTGGGCACACTGCGTATGGTCAAGCGCGACGATCAGCGCGACAAGCTGTTGGGTGTGATCGAACATGATGTGCGGCGGCTGGACCGGCTGGTCAGCGATATCTCGAACGCATCGCGGCTGGATGCGGAACTGGTGAAGGAAGAAGAACAACCCTTCGACCTGCTGACCCTGCTTGGCAATATTAGCCAGTTTCTGGGTGAGGATGCCCGCTCCAAAGGAATTGACTATATCACCGATCTGCCTTCGGCTCCGATCACCGTGAATGGGCTTGAGGCGCGGCTGGCGCAGGTCTTCGTGAACCTGATTACCAACGCGATTTCTTTCTGCGAAGAAAACGATGCGATCCGCGTCTGGGTGCGTCAGCGCGACAATCGTGTGCTGGTCGTGGTCGAAGACACCGGCCCCGGCATCCCGGATCAGGCACTGACCAAAGTGTTCAAACGGTTCTATTCCGAACGGCCCGAAGAGCATTTCGGCAACAATTCCGGCCTTGGGCTTGCGATTTCGAAACAGATTGTCGAGGCCCATGGCGGTGTGATCTGGGCCGAAAACATTCGCCCCACTGAGGCCGACATCACCTCTGACCCGCTGGGCGCGCGTTTTGTCGTCGGGCTGCCCGTCTAGGTTATGGTTGCAGATAGCCTGTCCAGTCTGGAAAACCAAAACGACGCCTGCCTTCATGCAACCTGTATCGCGCTGCAGGGCCGGGGCATCCTGATCGTTGGTCCGTCCGGGGCGGGCAAATCCGCGCTGGCTTTGCAACTGATGGCGCTGGGCGCTCAGCTTGTGGCGGATGACCGTGTTGAGCTGACGACCGACGGCGGGGCCCTCATTGCCGCGGCTGTGCCACCGATCCGCGGCCTGATCGAAGCCCGCGGCGTGGGACTGTTGCGGGCCGAACCCTGCGGGCCGGTGCCTGTGGCCCTTGTTGTTGATTTGGACCAGCCGGAACCAGCCCGCCTGCCGGACCCGCTGACACTAAATCTGTTGGGGCAGTGTGTCCCCTTGCTTCGGGCGCAGGGTGTGCCCAATTTGGCTGCAGCACTCATCCAACTCATGAAACAGGGGCGCGTCGATCCACAATGGCCGAGCATATGACCACGCAGCGACGCATCGTATTGGTGACAGGACCTTCGGGGGCGGGGCGCTCGACCGCGATTCACGTGCTCGAAGATCTGGGGTTCGAAGCGATTGACAACCTGCCGATGGGTCTGCTGTCCCGTTTGCTGGACGGCCCCGAACCCGCGCGTCCCATGGCGCTGGGCATCGATGCCCGCAACCGCGATTTTTCCACCATCGGGTTCATCGAACTCGCCGCCAAATTGAGCCGGATGGAACAGGTTGATCTGACCGTGCTCTATCTCGATTGCAGTGATGAGGTCTTGCTGCGCCGCTTTTCGGAAACCCGCAGACGCCACCCTGTCGCGTCCGATGCCAGTCCCGAGACCGGGATCCGGCAAGAGAAAGAGCTGCTGCACCCCATTCGCGAGATCGCGGATACGCTCATCGACACCAGCATGCTGAACGTCCACCAGTTGCGCAAAGATGTAGAACATTGGTTTGCGCCAAAAGGCGGCCGGCATCTGGCCGTCTCTGTCGAGTCTTTTTCCTATAAGCGCGGCTTGCCGCGCGGGTTGGACATGGTGTTCGACTGTCGGTTTCTGGCCAATCCCTATTGGCGGCCCGATCTGCGCGCGGAAGACGGCAGAAACCCGGATGTGGCAACCTATGTCCGGTCGGATGCGGGCTATGACCCGTTCTTTGACCGGGTCGTCGATCTGCTGACCGTGCTGCTGCCCGGGTTCCGGGCCGAGGGTAAGGCCCATCTGTCGGTGGCCTTTGGCTGTACCGGCGGTCAGCACCGGTCGGTTGCGGTGGCCGAAGCCGTTGCAAAGGCCCTTGCAGAAGGGGGGCAGCAAGTGGCAATTAGGCATCGCGAAATGGAGCGTCGGTCGTTGAGTGTGAGGTCGGATTGATCGGGATCGTAATCGTAGCGCATGGCGGGCTGGCTCAGGAATATCTGGCCGCCATGCAGCATGTCGTGGGCAAACAGCCCGGGCTCGTCGCCATCGCCATCGAACCGGATCACGACCGTGACGAAAAGCAGGCTGAGATCTGCCGCGCCGCCGATGAGGTGGACGTAGGCGACGGCGTTGTCGTTGTGACCGATCTGTTTGGCGGAAGCCCATCCAATCTCAGTTTGCGGGCCTGCGCACCGCAGGGTCGGCGCATTTTATACGGGGCCAACCTGCCTATGCTGATCAAATTGGCCAAAAGTCGCCACTTGCCTGTCGGGGATGCTGTCCGTCAGGCGATGGAGGCTGGACGCAAATACATTAACACGCAAAATGTGACGCTGGACTAAACCGGATTGATTGAAGATGACTAACCGCAGCTTGAGAATCGTTAATGAAAAAGGGCTTCACGCCCGCGCCTCCGCCAAGCTGGTTGAGGTGGTCGAAGGGTTTGACGCAAGGGCAGAGGTGTCCAAAGACGGACTTTCTGCATCCGGCGACAGTATCATGGGGCTTTTGATGTTGGCAGCGTCCCGCGGAACAACTATTGACGTCGAGACGTCCGGACCGGATGCTGAGGCGTTGGCAGATGCTTTGGAAACCCTGGTGAACGACAAGTTCGGCGAAGGATTCTGATCCCCTCTGCCACAAGATGATGAACGGGAAGACCAGGAATTGGCGGAAACCACTCACGATACCAAGACAAATTCTGTGGTGGATGGACCCACGGACCAGGGTGAAGTCTACGACCGTAGAACTCTGACCTATGCCAATTCGTTCGACGACGCCTGGACCGGCACCGCCATTCGAGCCATTGAATGGTGTACCGGCAAGCTGACCATTCTGCGGATGGTCAACAAGTTCGAAAAGAAGAACGAGTATTACCGGGGTCAGAAATTCTGGGGCGGCGCGCTCGAGGTTATGGGCATTGACCTGACCACCCCCGACGAACAGCTTTCACGTATTCCCAAAGAAGGCCCGGTCGTTGTGGTCGCCAACCACCCGCATGGCATGGTGGACGGCATGATCCTGGCCGAACTGATCGGCCGTGTGCGCAGCGATTACCGCATCCTGACGCGCTCGGTCCTGACCGGCCTGGACGAGGCGGCGACCTCTTTCATGATCCCGGTGCCGTTCCCGCATGACCCCGAGGCTCAGACCAAAATGCTCGAGATGCGCGGCAAGGCGATGGACCACCTCAAGGATGGCGGTGTTGTGGCGCTGTTCCCGTCGGGCGTGGTCATGTCTTCCGATGACTGGTTTGGCCCTGCGATAGAACGCGAATGGAATGTCTTCACCGCCAAGATGATCCGCCGTTCAGGCGCCCGTGTTGTGCCGATCTTTTTCCCCGGCAGCAATTCGCGCTGGTACCAGATCGCCAACCGGATATCCGGAATCTTGCGGCAAGGCCTGCTGCTGCACGAGATCGTGCGTTCCTGCAACAAGCCTCAGTCCCCCGTGATTGGTGAGCCGATATCAGACGATGACATGCAGCTGTTGGAGAAAGACCCGCGGGGCTTCATGGCATGGCTCAGAGATCGCACAATGTCTTTAGGGCGAAATCCTACTCCCTGATCCGCAGCGGTACCCGGCCCCAGGTATCGCCGAAGGGAATTCAGCGGCAAGCTCAAGATTGGGTGGGTCTTCTCATATACTATCGGGTAGGCACTGGAACATCGCCCCGATAATCATAGAACCCGCGTTCGGTCTTGCGGCCCAGCCATCCGGCCTCGACATATTTGGTCAGCAAGGGGCAGGGCCGATACTTGGTGTCCGCCAGCCCGTCATGCAGCACGTTCATGATGGCCAGACAGGTATCCAGCCCGATGAAATCGGCCAGTTCCAGCGGCCCCATCGGATGGTTGGCTCCCAATCGCATGGATTCGTCGATGGATTTGACGCTGCCGACCCCTTCATACAGCGTATAGACCGCCTCGTTGATCATTGGCATCAGGATACGGTTGACGATGAAGGCCGGGAAATCCTCGGCGCTGGCCGCCGTTTTGCCCAGCTTGTCGACCACGGCCTTGCAGGCGCTGAACGTCTCTTCGTCGGTAGCGATGCCGCGGATCAGTTCGACCAGTTGCATCACCGGAACCGGGTTCATGAAATGAAATCCCATAAACCGTTCAGGCCGGTCGGTGCGGCTGGCCAGACGCGTGATGGAAATCGAAGACGTGTTCGACGTCAGGATCGTATGCGGCTGCAAATGCGGCTGCAGATCCTCAAAGATCGCCTGTTTGACGGTCTCGCGTTCGGTTGCGGCTTCGATCACCAAATCGGTTTGCCCAACCTCCGGCAGATGCAGGGTTGTTTTGATCCGCTTCAAAGCGGCCTCGACGGCCTCGTCCGAGATCTTGCCGCGTGACGCCTGCCGCGACAGATTGGCCCGGATGGTCCCCAAGGCACTGTCCAGCGCGTCCTGGCTGATGTCGTTCAAAAGAACATCGTAATCTGCCAGCGCCATGACATGGGCAATCCCGTTGCCCATCTGTCCAGCGCCAATCACTCCGACCGATTTCACATCCATGTTCAGGTGCCTCTATCTCAGGGGTTGCCGCGACACTATCGGCAGACAGGGGGCGGCAGCAAGAGGATCGGACCGATCCAATTCGCTTCAAATGCGCGCATTAGGAATTTTTCAACATTTGAGGCTGCAAGATGGCAATCGGGTGAAAAAATGGGTGAGTGTCATGAGCTATCATGGTGAACCAGGCGAGCTGGACACATCAGTTTGCCAATACGAAGCGTCCAGGCTGTGGTTTCGCGGGCCGGAACAGGCGCTGGACAAACCATATGTGGCCTGTGTGGGCGGGAATGAGACCTTTGGGCGTTTTGTTCAGCAGCCCTATGCGTCTGTCTTGCAGGATCGGCTGGACCAGCCTTGCGTCAACTTCGGCAGCCTGTTCAGTGGGGCTGAGGCGCTGTCGCAAGACGGTGGGCTTTTGGATCTTGTGAACGGAGCCGATCTTTGCATCCTGCAACTGCCCGGTGTCCTGATGCAGGCGAACCGGTTCTACCGGGTTCATCATCGGCGCAATGACCGCTTTCTGGAACCGACACCGGATCTGCTAACGCTTTATCCTGAGGTGGAGTTTACCGATGTGCATTTCGTGCGCCACCTTCTGACCCGCCTGCAGGGATTCTCGGATGCCCGGTTCGAGGTCATCGCGCAAGAGTTGCGGCTTGCCTGGGGCAGGGCGCTTGGTGCGTTTCTGAAACAAGTAGAGCCGCCCGTTGTGCTGCTCTGGCTGCGGGTGAATGAACAGGACCTGTCGGATGAGGCCGAGACGCAATCATCGGAACCCGTTCCGATCCATGAGGCGATGATCGACCTACTGCGCGCTTACTGCGCCGATTGTGTTGAGCTACATGTTCAGACTGCAGGTGTCTCCAATGAGTTGGAGGATGTCATGTTCGGCAGCCTGCAACAGCCCATGGCTGAACATATGCTGGGCCCCGCGACGCATCGCAGCATCGCAGAGGCATTGCGCAAGGCCATTCTCGATCTGAGCTAACAGATCGCAGGGGGCAGCTGCCTCGCCATCGGTCAGGGCCTCAGAAAGGGTTTACGCAATCCGGGTGTCGCCCTATGGTGGGCGTCATCCGGTGATCGGAGCCCGCTGCACTCTGCCGCCCTCGGGCCGCGTAGCATCCCTTTTCCCAAAATCGCATCCTACATTGAGGCCTCATATGATGATCTCTGCCGAATACTGCCGCTATTTTGCCCGTTACAATCGCTGGCAAAACATCTCGCTTCTGACCGCCGCAGACCCACTGACCCATGCTCAGCGCTGGATGGATCAAGGGGCTTTCTTCAAATCCATCGCGGCGACGTTGAACCATCTCCATTGGGCGGATGCTCTGATTCTGGAGCGCATTAAGGGAAATGAACGCCCGCAGGACACGATCAGACATGCCCTGGACAGCCCCGCGGACTGGGCGGAGTTCAAAGCACTGCGTGCCGCGCGGGATGCTGAAATCGTCGAATGGGCGGCCCGTGTCAGCGATACGGATCTGGGTGGCTTGATCGGGTTCTACCCCGTCAATGGCGCGCCTAGGGTGGAAATGCCCAAGGCGGTTTGTGTTGTCCAGCTGTTCAACCATCAGACCCATCATCGCGGGCAGGTCCATGCCATGCTCACCGCACAAGGGGCAGCGCCAGGGCCAACGGATATTGCCGCGATGCCGACGCAGTTCTAAGTGATGCCTGCGTATGAAAAAGGCCCGCCATTGGCGGGCCTCTGAAGTGTGTAGCCGAAACGGATGTTAGCCGAGTTTCTCGGTCAGCTCCGGGACGGCGTCGAACAGGTCGGCGACCAGACCCAGATCGGCGACCTGGAAGATCGGCGCTTCTTCGTCCTTGTTGATCGCAACGATGACTTTCGAGTCCTTCATGCCCGCAAGGTGCTGAATCGCGCCCGAGATGCCAACGGCGACATACAGGTCCGGTGCAACAACCTTACCGGTCTGGCCCACCTGCCAGTCGTTCGGTGCATAGCCCGAGTCGACAGCCGCGCGCGAAGCGCCAACAGCGGCGCCCAGCTTGTCGGCCAGGGTTTCGATCAGTTTGAAGTCGTCTTCCGAGCCAACACCACGGCCACCCGACACAACTACACCAGCCGAGGTCAGTTCAGGACGGTCGCTCTCGGCCACCTTGTCCTCGACCCATTCGGACAGGCCGGGGTTGTCGCCAACTGCGATGGTCTCAACAGCCGCCGAACCGCCTTCGCCGGCTGCGTCAAATGACGCGGTCCGGATGGTGACGACCTTCTTGGCGTCGTTCGACTTGACGGTCTGGATCGCGTTGCCCGCATAGATCGGACGCTCAAAGGTCGAGGCGTCGACAACGCCGGACGCATCCGAGATCACCATCACGTCCAGCAGCGCGGCAACGCGCGGCATGACGTTTTTGGCGTCGGTGGTCGCCGGTGCAACGATATGCTCATAGCCATCGGCCAGACCCACGATCAGGGCTGCGGTCGATTCCGCCAGACGGTGACCCAGCGAGGCGTCTTCGGCAACCAGAACCTTGGACACGCCTTCGATCTTGGCAGCGGCCTCACCGGCAGCAGCGGCAGACCCGCCTGCGGCCAGAACGGTGATGTCGCCCAGCGGTTTAACCGCAGCAACAGCCTTGGCGGTGGCGTCCAGCGCCAGTTCGCCGTTGTTGACTTCGGCAAGCAGAAGTACAGCCATTACACAGCCCCCGCTTCTTTGAGTTTCGCAACCAGCTCGTCAACCGAGCCGACAATGACACCTGCGGCGCGCGCGGGCGGCTCTTCGGTCTTGACGACCTCGAGACGCGGCGAGACGTCGACGCCATAATCGGCGGCGGTCTTCTCATCCAGCGGCTTTTTCTTGGCCTTCATGATGTTCGGCAGCGACGCATAACGCGGCTCGTTCAGGCGCAGGTCGACGGTCACGATGGTTGGCATCTTGACGCTGATGGTCTGCAGACCGCCGTCAACCTCGCGGGTGACCTTGGCGCTGTCGCCTTCGATGTCCAGTTCCGAGGCAAAGGTGCCTTGGCTCCAGCCCAGCAGGGCCGACAGCATCTGACCGGTGGCGTTCATGTCGTTGTCGATCGCCTGCTTACCGCAGAGAACCAGACCGGGCTGCTCTTCCTCGACCACTTTGGCCAGAATCTTGGCAACGGCAAGCGGTTCGATGTCGGTATGCACATCGTCAGCCGCATTGACCAGGATTGCGCGATCCGCGCCCATCGCCAGAGCGGTCCGCAGTGTTTCCTGCGATTGCTTCACGCCAATCGAAACCACAACAACCTCTTCGGCTTTGCCAGCTTCTTTCAGGCGGATCGCCTCTTCAACCGCGATCTCGTCGAACGGGTTCATCGACATCTTCACATTGGCGAGATCAACGCCGCTGCCATCCGCTTTGACGCGGACTTTCACGTTGTAGTCAATCACGCGTTTGACAGGCACGAGTACCTTCATTTTGGCGCTTTCTCCTCAAAAAAACGGTGAACCGCTGCACGGCTCCACCAATGCTTTCGCTGGCCTAAATAGCGCCTTGCGCTGCCCGGCAACAGAGCAAAATCGTCACGTCATGGCGTCGGGACGTCGCGTTTTACCTTTTCTGTCGGGAATCTTTCAGGAAATGCGCTGCGCTAAGGAGCGGTTTGTAGGCCAGATTCAGGCCGTCGTCAGGGCGTCGAGAATCCAGGCCGCATGGCGATGCAGATCAGAGCCGGGATCCGCGCTATCCATCGCACGCGCGGCGCGGTTGGTCATCTGAGGGCTGCGATACCACTCCGTCACCTGCTGCGCGCGGGCGTCCTGATCCGGCAGGCTCCATTCGTCGCCCACCCAAAACGCGGTCGACCAGATGCTGGGGAAACCGCCGGTGATGTTCCAGTCATGGGCCAGACGGCGAAACAGATCAGCGTCGTCCCAGGACCAGATATGATCCAGCAGGGGGGACGGATCATGCCCGGCGCTACCGAACATGCACAGAACGTCGTCCAGATAGCAGCCCTGCGCAAGCGGGCCCGATGGCCTATGATAGTCCAGAAACAGCAGGGTGTAGCGGTTGATCAATTCGGTTTCGGGGTCGGTCCACCGATCTGGCGCGCCGGTTGCGAACCGTTTCAGGCTGACCTCAAGCCCTACGCTGGCGACCTCTTGCCCCTGCGCCAGCAGGTCGAACACGCGCGGCAGCAGATAACGCGACAGGGCCAGCGAAACCTGCGGGGCGGTTGCGGCAAAAAACCAGTCTCTGACATAGTGAAGCGGCAGGTCGCGAATATCCGGTTCAAAGAAGTTATCTTTGATTTCCGGATACATGCAGCAGTCGCACACCTCCAAAGAGGTTGGTTTGGCCCGATCGAAAACCGCATATGCGTCTTCGATACAGGCCGCCATTTCAAGCGTTAGCGGTTGGCACCCGGAACCCATAGCACGTCGTCCTTGCCGCCATTATTGGCGCAACGGGCCGCCACAAAGAACCAGTCGCTCAGACGGTTCAGGTATTTTACGGCCACTTCGTTGACTGGCTCCATATTAGTCAGTTCAACGGCCAGCCGCTCGGCCCGGCGCGACACTGTGCGGCAGACATGCAGATGCGCGGCCAGCCGCGACCCTCCGGGCAGGATAAAGCTGCGCAGGGGCTCCAGCGTTTCGTTCATGACGTCGATTTCGGCCTCAAGCCGGTCAATCTGGGCCGCGACGATGCGCAACGGCGGATAATCCGCTTCGGCGTCTTTCTCCATATCGGGGCGACAGAAATCAGCCCCCAGATCGAACAGGTCATTCTGAATGCGCGCCAGCGCTGCGTCGGTTTCACCTTCGGCTTCTGTGCGGGCAAGGCCGACAAAAGCGTTTAACTCGTCCACCGTGCCATAAGCCGCCACGCGGCCCGAGTATTTGGCAACACGTTCGCCATTTCCCAGCGCCGTTTTGCCGTCGTCGCCCGTACGGGTGTAGATCTTGTTGAGTACGACCATTTACTGCCCCCCCTGTCCGCGCAAAAAGACGTAAAGCACAATCAGCACCACGGCAATGAACTGAAACAGGATGCGCAGCCGCATCATCTTGTTGCTTTTCAGCGCGGCGTCTTTGCCGGGTTTTCCAAAATTGGCGATGCCAAGCACCAGCACGACGACAACCGCCGCCATAGCCAAAAGCAAGATGACCATCATCGGGTCCATAAGTTCACCGTTCGCGTTTAATCCGTTCGATCTCATCTAGCGCCGATATGGGCAAAAGCGAACGGGTAATTTCGTCTCAGAGGCGGGACAGGATGCGATCAATGGCGTTGGATGACAGGACACGCCGCAGATACCCGGCGATATAGGTCGGCGTGGTCACATAATATCGGGCGCGCGGGCGTTTCGATTCCACCGCCTGCGCCAGCTTGGCGGTGACAGCTTTGGCCGGCAGTTCGAACGTATCGGGCCCGGACGAGTTATAGAGCCGCTTGAGCAGGCTATCCTCGTATTTCTGCCGCAGCGCCGAGTTTTCCCAATCGATAAACCGTTCGAATCTGGGGATCGAGTTTTCGCGGATTTTCGAGGTGATCGGCCCTGGCTCGATCAGGATGACCTTGATGCCGCTCTCGCGCAGCTCCAGTCGCAGCGTGTCGGTCAGGCCCTCGATGGCGTATTTGGTGGCCACGTAGGCCCCGCGCCAGGGAAACGCGACCAGCCCCAGAACGGACGAGTTCTGGACGATGCGCCCATGCCCCTGCGCCCGCATGACGGGGATCAGCTGTCGGGTCAGTTCGTGCCAGCCGAAAAAGTTGGCCTCGAAAATATGGCGCAGCCCGTCTGTGGGCACATCTTCGACCGCCCCGGGCAGCCCGTGCGCGCCATTGTTGAACAGCGCGTCCAGCGTGCCGCCCGTTGCCTCAAGAACTTCGGCCAGCCCTGCGGTGATGCTTGCAGTGTCGGTGTAATCGATTCGGGGGCTGTCAAAGCCCTGCGCCCGCAGCCGATCGCAATCGCGCTGTTGTTTACAAGACGCAAAGACCCGCCAGCCACGCGCGCGCATCCCATGCGCGGCGTCCAGCCCGATGCCTGATGAGCAGCCGGTGATAAGGATGGTTTTTTGCATGACCTACCCAAAGATGAACCTCGCACATAGCTATGGCGCGGTTCATCTCAGGGCAATGACACGACTGCGTCAGTCAGGGATTTTTCGGATGAGCGAGGCAGAAATCCAACCAACCTGTTGCTCTGGCAACACGCGCAGACGCAACCAGCCGGTGCCCGAGTCGCTCAGGATTTCGACCTGCTGGCCAAGCGCGGCTTTGCCGACAATCGGATAGATCGTTCCGGGGCCGTCACGCATGTTGACGCGGGTGCCCGATACTTCGCGGATGTCCTTTTCAGGCGCAGCAGGGACGGGGGCCTCGGCGGCTTCATCGGACGCTGGTGTGGTGATCTGCTGCAACCCGGCAGCGCCGTCCTCAAGCGAGGCCAGCGTGATCGTTGTGCCCTGGTCATCAAAGACAGTCGCGTTGGCGCTCAGCCCGGCAGCCACCTGCGCCAGCAGCACATCGGCGGCGACCTCTTCCTGCACAGCCTCAACGGCAACTGCGGTCTCAGGTTCTTGAACCACGGTTGGGCGCAGCGCGGCGCGCGTCACCAGCTCTTCGGCTGCGGTGGCGGCCTGTGGCTTGGGTTTCTGTACGCTGGCCACCTGCGGCGGCGTCTCGGTGCGCAGGCCTCGTGGTTCGAAATCGGGCCCTCCGCTCATCACGTAAAAGGCCCAGCCGAGCGCGGCAAAAGTAACAACAATAAGGCGCGTCATGGCGCATCCCCCAGATCAATCGTAACAACTAAATTTGGCAGCAATTCAATTGCAGAGATCATACCATATTTTGGGGGCCGAGTCGAAAAACCGGGGAAAACCGGGGCTTGCGTCCCCCTGTTGCAAAAAGCGCGACTTGTCCCCAGCAAAATACGCGTTGCTTGCTTTACCAAGCTGAGCTTGCGTTGTACCACATTATATATGAACGACACGATCGACGACCCCAACATGGAGACCCCCGAAACCGGGGGTGAAGTGGCCGAGCCGCTGCGCCGTGCCATTGGCGAACGCTATCTGACCTATGCCTTGTCCACCATCATGCACCGCGCCCTGCCGGATGCGCGCGATGGTCTCAAGCCGGTGCATCGGCGAATCCTCTACGCCATGCGCGAGCTGCGGCTGAGCGCAACCGGGGGCTTCCGCAAATCGGCCAAAATCTCGGGCGACGTGATGGGCAACTATCACCCGCATGGCGATGCTGCGATTTACGACGCGATGGCGCGTCTGGCGCAGGATTTCAACGTCCGCTATCCGCTGGTCGACGGGCAGGGCAATTTTGGCAATATTGACGGCGACAACCCGGCGGCCTCGCGATATACCGAGGCGCGGATGACCATCGTGGCCGAGGCGCTGCTTGAGGGTCTGAACGAAGACGCCGTTGATTTTCGCGACAATTATGACGGCACGCTGACCGAACCGGTTGTGCTGCCCGCACAATTCCCGAACCTGTTGGCAAACGGGGCCAGCGGTATTGCGGTGGGCATGGCGACGAATATACCACCGCACAATATCTCGGAACTCTGTGATGCCTGTCTGCATCTGATCAAGACGCCGGATGCCCGCGACGACACTCTGTTGAATTACGTCCCAGGTCCGGACTTCCCGACCGGCGGCGTAATTGTCGAACCACCCGAGAACATCGCGCAGGCCTATCGTACCGGGCGCGGCTCGTTCCGTCTGCGCTGCAAGTTCGAAGTCGAAGATCTTGGACGCGGTCAATGGCAGATCGTTGTCACCGAGATTCCCTACCAGGTTCAGAAATCCAAGCTGATCGAAAAGATCGCGGAACTGATCCAGACCAAGAAAATCCCGATCCTCGCCGATGTGCGCGACGAATCCGCCGATGACATCCGCCTGATCCTCGAACCAAGGTCCAAAAACGTGGATCCTGAGGTGCTGATGGGCATGCTCTACCGCAACTCGGATCTTGAGGTGCGGTTCAGCCTGAACATGAACGTGCTGATCGACGGCGTGACGCCCAAGGTCTGCTCGATGAAGGAAGTGCTGCGCGCCTTCCTTGATCACCGCCAAGAGGTGCTGATCAGGCGATCTCGTCACCGTCTGGGCAAAATCGACCACCGTTTGGAGGTATTGGAAGGCTTTATCGTCGCCTTCCTCAACCTCGACCGTGTGATTGACATCATCCGCTACGACGACGACCCCAAAGATGCGCTGATGCGTGAAGATTGGGGCATCGACCACGTTCGCGCCACCGACGAGTCTGATTATGTCTCACCCAAACCGGGTGAGGGCGAGCTGTCCGAGGTTCAGGTCGACGCGATCCTCAACATGCGCTTGCGTAGCCTGCGTCGCCTGGAAGAGATGGAACTGGTCCGCGAACGCGACGAGCTGATGCTCGAACGCGCCAATCTCGAAGACCTGCTGGCCGATCCCGCCCTGCAATGGGCCAAGATTGCGGAGCAGCTGAAAGAGACCAAAAAGACCTTTGGCAAAGACTACGAAGGTGGCGCGCGCCGCACGCAGTTTGCCGAGGCCGGACAGGTCGAGGAAGTACCGCTTGAGGCGATGATCGACAAAGAGCCGATCACGGTGGTCTGCTCTCAGATGGGCTGGATTCGCGCCATGACCGGCCATATCGACCTGAAGCGCGAGCTGAAATTCAAGGATGGCGACGGCCCGCGGTTCATCTTTCATGCGGAAACCACAGATCGCCTGCTGGTCTTTGCGTCCAACGGCCGTTTCTACACCGTCAGCGCTGCCAACCTACCCGGCGGGCGCGGCATGGGCGAACCGCTGCGCCTGATGGTCGACTTGCCGAATGAAGCGCAGATCATCGACATCCTGATTCACACGCCGGGTCGCAAGTTGCTGGTGGCATCCGATGCAGGTAACGGCTTTATGGTGCCCGAGGATGATGTGCTGGCCCAGACCCGGAACGGCAAACAGGTGCTGAACGTCAAAGGCGATGAGACGGCGATGATCTGTAAACCGGTCGATGGCGATCACGTGGCCGTGGTGTCTCAGAACGGCAAATTCCTGGTCTTCCCGACATCTGAACTGCCCGAGATGACGCGTGGCAAAGGTGTTCGGCTGCAGAAATACAACATGGCGCGGGGCCGTCAGGGGACACTCGAACTGGATGGGGGTCTCTCTGACATCACCACCTTCAACTGGGACGACGGCCTAAAATGGTCCATGGGTGGCGACAAAACCCGGCACGAGGCGGATATGTCCCAATGGCTGGCCAAGCGGGCAGGGGTCGGGAAAAAAGCGCCCTATGGCTTCCCACGCGACTATAAGTTTTCGTGATCTGGGGCACAGTGTGGTGAAAATCCGCTGATACGGCTTGGCACAGGCCGTATCGGTGCGCTAGATCAAAATAAAACAGGCCTATCGAGACGAGAGACATGTTGCGCATTCTGACCCTGATCGCCGGACTTGCCCTGATGGGCGCTTGTACGCAGACACAGGTTTATGAAGAACCTGAATCGCTGGGCGAGTTTAATCTGCGCGTGAACTACGCCTTTGCCGAGAAGGCCAAACAGGGCCCGATTTCGCGGGATGCGACACCGAAAGAGTGGGAAGACGCCATTCAGAACGCCGTCGATATCCGTCTTGGCCGCTATGAGGGCGCGCAGGAGTATGATATTGGCATCAGCCTCGAAGGGTACATGCTGGCCCCTCCCGGTGTGCCGGTGATCTACAACCCCAAAAGCACCGCGATTGTTCTGGTCAACGTCTATGACGTGAGCAAAAAAGAGTTTCTGGCCAAGGCCAAACAGTTCCAGGTGCTCGAGGATACAACCGGTGAAAGCGCCTTTGCCGGGTCTGGCCACACCCGTACCAGAGAAGAGCAGATGAGCGGTCTTGCCCTGAAAGTGGCCGACCGTGTCGAAGAGTGGTTGGCTGAGGAACATCGCGACAATGGCTGGTTCGATCAGCGCCCTGCATTGATCCAGCCGCTGGAAACCGGTGAGCCCGCGCAAAATCCCGCGTCATAAAGCGCTTTTCCCTCAGGATGTGCTTGATTTTCCCGTGTGAACCAAATATCTCGCGCGCGCAGATGTAACCACGGGACCAAGGGTCCCCCAAATCGCAAAAGGGCGCCTGAGGAATGGCAAAGGAAAAGTTTGAGCGTACAAAACCGCACGTCAACATTGGTACGATTGGCCACGTTGACCATGGTAAGACGACGCTGACCGCAGCGATCACCAAGTATTTCGGT
>NZ_JBQFXH010000007.1:0-145084 GCF_056540745.1 Ruegeria sp. AM1 | reverse complement strand
CTTTGCCCCTCAAGACTTGATGATCACGTTGGGCGACACAACATCAATCCCCAGCGCCTTGCCGACAGCGTAGTAGGTCAGTTGTCCGGCATGCACGTTCAGGCCTTCCAGCAGGTGTGGGTCGTCCTGACAGGCCTGTTTCCAGCCTTTGTCAGCCAGCGCCAGCATGAACGGCATAGTTGCGTTGCCCAGTGCAATGGTTGACGTACGGGCAACTGCGCCCGGCATGTTGGCGACACAGTAGTGCATGATTCCGTCGACCTCATAGATCGGCTCGGCATGGGTGGTTGCCTTTGAGGTTTCGAAACACCCGCCCTGGTCGATGGCGACATCCACCAATACCGCACCGGGCTTCATCGTCGACAGTTGTGCGCGGGTGACCAGTTTCGGTGCCGCTGCACCGGGGATCAGCACCGCACCGATCACCATGTCTGCGTCCTGAACCAACTCGGCGGTGGCTCCGGCGGTGGAGTACTGGTTCTTGAACCGTCCCCCGAACACATCGTCCAGATACCGCAGGCGGGGCAGTGAGCGATCCAGAACAGTGACATCCGCGCCCATACCAGCCGCAACCTGTGCGGCGTGGGTGCCGACAACGCCGCCACCGATCACAACGACCTTCGCAGGCCCAACACCCGGCACGCCGCCCATCAGAACACCACGCCCGCCATTCGCCTTTTGCAGGGTCCACGAACCCACCTGAGGTGCCAGACGTCCGGCGACCTCAGACATCGGTGCCAGAAGTGGCAGGCCGCCGCTTGCATCGGTCACGGTCTCATATGCAATGGCCGTACAACCCGAGGCCAGCAGATCGTGGGTCTGGTCCGGATCGGGTGCAAGGTGCAGATAAGTGAACAGCAGTTGGTCTTCGCGCAGCATTTTGCGTTCGACGGCTTGTGGCTCTTTCACTTTGACGATCATGTCTGCCGTTGCGAACACCTCCTCGGCGGTGTCCACTATACGGGCCCCGGCGGCAATATAGGCGTCATTGTCAAAGCCGGAACCCAGCCCGGCATTGGTCTCGATGAGGACCTCATGCCCACGGCTCACAGCCTCTTGGGCGGCGTTGGGCGTTATGCCGACGCGGAATTCCTGAGGTTTGATTTCCTTGGGGCAGCCGATTTTCATTTTGGGTCTCCGTTCATAAGCTGCCTAAATTATGTGCAGAAACGGCTGCAATTTTTATGAAACTCCGTACATTGACAAATAAACGTTTGGGAGAATATTCGAAGAAATACAAATTTCTCGCAACAGATGTGCGCCAATGGCCCTTGATGCAACAGACCGAAAGATTCTAGCTGCGCTGCAGCGCAAAGGCAGGATGTCGAACTCCGAGTTGTCGGAACAGGTGAATCTGTCCCCGTCAGCCTGCCATCGCCGGGTGCAGCGGCTGGAGGCGGACGGTTATATCCGTGATTATGTTGCGTTGCTGAATGCGCGAAAAATGGGTGTGCCGACAACTGTTTTTGTGGAAATAACGCTGCAAGGGCAGGCCGAAGAGGTTCTGGAAGCCTTTGAAAAGGCCGTGCGCCGCATTCCGGACGTTCTGGAGTGTCATCTGATGGCGGGTACCGCAGATTATGTCCTCAAAGTCGTGGCGGAAAACACCGAAGACTTTGCCCGCATTCACCGCCAATACCTGTCGCGTCTGCCGGGCGTTGCGCAGATGCAAAGCTCATTTGCGTTGCGCACCGTGTTCAAGACGACGGCTCTGCCGGTCTAGGCCGGGGCAGGATAGGTGAACAGGGTGAGGTGCAGGAAATTGAACCCAAAATGCACGAGAGTCGGCACCCAGAGCCGCTCGGTCGCATAATATCCAAGGCCACAGGCCAACCCCAGCAGAGATGCAAACAGCATCAGCACCAGCCCGCCGCCCATATGAGCCACACCAAACATCAAGCTGGCCGCGATCAACCCGATCACAGGTCCTGCTTTGGCCACAAAGGCCGATTGGAGATAGCCGCGAAAGAATGCCTCTTCGGTCAGGCAGGTCAGAAACAGATTGGACATCACAAAGACCAGCCACCAGTCGGGTAGGCCTAGCTCAGGCCTGACGGCACCGGAGGCCACCGCTGCGATCAATAGCAGTGGCAACAGTGTCAGGCCGAGGCTGAGCGGCCACTTGCGCAAAGGGGCCGTGGCGTGGACCACTGGCCAGGCCAGCAACGCCGCAAAGAAGACCAGCGGTTTGTCGAGGTTCAGATACAGGGTGAACGGGCGGCTTTCAGGCCCGGCATAGACCTGATCCAAAAGCAGCAGATTGTGGAACCCCGGCACCAGATGCGCTCCAAGCGCCAGACACCAGACAACCAGCACCGCATGTGCGGTCAGAGCCTTCGCACCCGTCAGGCGCCGCACATAGACCGCCCACACCAAACCAGACGCTCCGATTAGCAGACCGACCGGTGTTATCAGGCCCAACGCCAGCGTGACGCAGGCAAACAGCAGCAGCAGCGCCGTGCTCAGGGTGCGGTACCCCTGCAATGCCACGATCTGCCCGGTGATCAGGATCAGCCACGGCCAGACTGATGGCAGAAGGGTCAGAAAAAAGGCCAAGGGCACCTCCGGTTGCATGGATGACTTGGCTTAAATGCACGGGCGCCGTCAATCGCTTGTTATTTCATCGGGCGCAGCGCTTGTATCCCGCGCCTGACGGCGGCACATTCAGTATTCCGAGCATATTCTGATGTTTTGCGACATCCGCTGTTTACACAGGCCCGGTACGGTCCGACCCCGAAGAATGATAAGGAGAAGATCTTGGCTTACGAACGCGACGACCAACGCAAGGATTGGCTGGAAGCCGAGCTGGAAGATACGCTGGATGAGGATTTTGAGATCGAACTCAGCGAACCGATGCTGTCGATGGAAGTCCGCAAAATCTACAAGGACCAGCACCCCGACATGCTGGATCGCAAGGTTTATTTCCGCAATCTTCTGCGTCTGCAGGCTGAACTGATCAAGGTGCAGGACTGGGTTGTTCACACCGGGGCAAAGGTCTGCATCTTGTTCGAAGGGCGCGACAGCGCGGGCAAGGGCGGCGTGATCAAACGGATTACCCAACGACTGAATCCTCGGGTCGCGCGGGTGGTCGCCCTGCCAGCCCCCAGTCGTCGCGAACAAAGCCAGTGGTATTTCCAACGCTATGTACCGCACCTGCCTGCGGCGGGTGAAATCGTGTTCTTCGACCGGTCGTGGTACAACCGCGCAGGTGTGGAACGCGTTATGGAGTTCGCATCTGAGGATCAGGTCGAACAGTTCTTTCAGGACGTTCCCGAATTTGAGCGGATGCTGGTGCGATCGGGTATCATCTTGCTGAAATACTGGTTCTCGATCACCGATGAAGAACAGCAATTGCGTTTCCTGATGCGCATCCATGACCCCATGAAACAGTGGAAGTTGTCGCCGATGGATCTGGAATCCCGTATCCGCTGGGAATCTTATACGAAGGCCAAGGAAGAGATGTTCTTTCGCACCAACATCCCCGAGGCGCCGTGGTACATCGTTGAAGGTAACGACAAAAAACGCGAACGCCTGAATTGTATCGAGCATCTTTTGACCAAGATACCTTACGAGGACGTGCCCCAGGAAAAGGTCAACCTGCCGGACCGTCGATATAATCCAGAATATGAGCGCCGCATCCTGCCAGACGAGCTGTATGTTCCCAAAATCTATTAGAATAAGGGATGCGAGGCGTTAAGATCGCCCCGCATCAACTCGTAAATCAGGCTGCTTCCATCATGAAGTCGCCAGCACAGTAGTCGAATGCAAAGAAATCGTCGTAGGGATCATATTCTGGAGTTTCATCAGAGGCTTCCGGTTGGCTTGTTGCGTTCTGAGCGATCATAAAATCATCCGCTTCAGCCATCACTCCGGTTGCCTGCTGTGGATTCCAGTCGAATTGATCAAGCTGGGTTTGCAGATTCCTGATAAAAGCTTCGATTTCAGTAGAAATATTTGCAAAGTCAAAACAGTCAGGTTCTGTCGGGGTATTGTTCGGCGTGCCATCTGTTGGGCTTGATGTTGGAGTTTCTGGGTTATCTGTTCCAGGAGTTGTCGGAGGATTGGTGCCAGGTGTTTCCCCGACCGGAGTGGGTGCGGGTGTCTCCGGCATAGTCGGAGTTTCCGGATTTTCAGTGCTTGGCGCTTCCGCTACAGGCGTGGGCGTTGAAGGAGGGGTGGACTCGGGAGTTTCGGTGGGCGGCTTCGAGGCTGCGCTGGTGTCCAGCATGACAGCGGCTTCGGTCGTGGCGAAGTTCTGAGTGACCATGACTGCATCAAACCCTTGCATGTCGCCGGTTTCGATTCCGATTCCGATGTATTTGAAGTCCGGATTCAGAATATTGGCGCGGTGGCCGGGGCTGTTCATCAGGTTCTCGTGAAGCTGCACGACGTCATCGCTGATGCCGGGCGCGCCGCGTTCCGATTGCCAGGCAATGTTCTCGCCCGATCGCCAATTGCCTGAAAAGTCGAACCCAGCCATCTCCATCCGTTGCGTCGCGCTGGTCCCGCCTGATCCGGTATGGCTGAATGTGTCCGTATCCAGCATCCATTCGCTGTGATCTTCGGACGAGTCATTCAGACGGGTTTCCAGTTCCAGCGGTTCCAGCCCGCGGGATGTGCGCTCCTCATTAATCAGCGCCAACATTTCTCGTTCAATACTGCTTGCAGTCGACATTCTAGCCTCCGTTTGTGTGTGCGCCCCTGTGTGGGCGCTGTCAGTTACGAAGGTACCTGGGCCGGACGACAGATGTTGTGCCGTTCGCCCCCTGTTCGAGCGTGCGGATGCTGTTCAACGCAGATTCGCTGCGCTGTAAAATGCCGGGCAAAATGTTGCCGGATTCAAAATGGCTGGTTGCCGCACTGCAAAGGGGCCGTATCGGCGGATTTATGTCGACCCCTAAAAAACGACAAACCCCCGGGCAGGGCCGCGGGGGTCGTCAAATCGTGTCATCCAAAGCTGGACGAGGAAAGTCTTAAAGCAGACCTTCGCGCTGGGCTTTCTTGCGTGCCAGTTTACGGGCACGGCGGATCGCTTCAGCTTTCTCGCGCGCTTTTTTCTCGGACGGTTTCTCGAAATGTTGCTTCAGCTTCATTTCACGGAACACGCCTTCGCGCTGCAGCTTTTTCTTCAGGGCACGAAGCGCCTGATCGACGTTATTGTCGCGAACACTAACCTGCATGTGGTTGTCACCACCTTTCTAGATAGAGTTGCAAGGAAATTGCAGGAAGTGGCCGTATAGCAAAGCGCTCCTAACTTGTCTAGTACTGGGGCTTAGAACCGGAGAACCGCCATGACCGCGACGTATGAAGAGACCAAAGAGCAGTTGTTGAACGCCATTCTGGGCCACGTTCCCTTTGACGGATGGTCCGAAGCCAGCTTTCGGGCGGCGATCACCGAGTGCGGGATTGACGATGGGCTGGCCCGCGCCATTTGTCCGCGCGGTGCGGTCGATCTGGCGCTTGCCTTTCATGCGCGTGGTGATTCCGCCATGCTGGCGCGGCTGAAAACCGAGGATCTGAGCGGGCTGAAATTCCGCGAGAAAATTGCGGCAGCGGTTCGATTCCGTCTGCAGACAGTCGACGACAAAGAGGCGGTGCGCCGTGGTGTCACGCTATTTGCATTGCCGATCTACGCCGCAGATGGGGCAAAGGCGATCTGGGGCACATGCGATCTGATCTGGGACGCGCTGGGCGACACGTCGGACGATGTGAACTGGTATACGAAACGCGCGACGCTGTCGGGGGTCTATTCCTCGACCGTCTTGTTCTGGCTGGGCGATGACACGCCCGGATATCAGGCCACGTGGGAGTTTCTGGACCGCCGCATCGAAGATGTCATGCAGTTCGAAAAGCTCAAGGCGCAAGTGAACGGTAATCCGTTGTTCAAGCCGTTTCTGGCGGTCCCGAACTGGCTGGCGGGGCAGGTCAAGGCGCCGGTCAGGATACGCAATGATCTTCCCGGATCGGTGGCCTTTCGGAAATAATCCCACAGCGGCAAGTTGCGGCTAGGCGGCGGGGGTCCTCCCTGCTAGGCAAGGGGCAAAGGAGATTTGCCCATGACCCAAGCGATGCGCGCCGTTGAAATCACCACCCCCGGCGGCCCCGATGTTCTGCAACTGACAGAACGTCCTGTGCCCGAACCGGAGGATGGTCAGGTGATCATCAAGGTCGCATATGCGGGTGTGAACCGCCCCGACGCGTTGCAGCGAGCGGGGGCGTATGATCCGCCCGCAGGCGCCAGCGACCTGCCCGGGCTGGAAGCTTCGGGCGAGGTTGTGGCCATAGGCACCGGCGTTGACGGGGTTACGGTTGGCGATCAGGTCTGCGCGCTGCTGCCCGGTGGCGGCTATGCGGAATATGTCGCCACGCCCGCCGCGCATTGCCTGCCCGTTCCTTCGGGCATGGAGCTGAAAGAGGCCGCCTGCCTGCCAGAGACATTCTTTACGGTGTGGTCCAACGTCTTCACCCGCGGCGGTTTGCAGGCGGGTGAGCGGTTTTTGGTTCATGGCGGCTCCAGCGGGATTGGCACAACGGCTATTCAACTGGCCAACGCCTTTGGGGCCCGTGTCTTTGCCACCGCAGGATCGCCCGAGAAATGCGAGGCCTGCACCAAGCTGGGCGCGGAAAAGGCCATCAACTATCGGGATGAGGATTTCGTGGGTGCCATGCGTGCCGAAGGGGGCGCGAACCTGATCCTTGATATGGTGGGGGGCGACTATATCCCGCGCAATGTCAAAGCATTGGCCGAGGATGGCCGTCTTGTTCAGATCGCGTTCCTGCAAGGCCCGAAGGTCGAGCTGAACTTTGCGATGATGATGGTCAAACGGCTGACCCTGACCGGCAGCACGCTGCGTCCACAAAGCGATCTAGCCAAGGCCAAGATCGCGCAGGATCTGCGCGAGGCGGTCTGGCCGCTGCTTGAGGCCGGAAAAGTTGCGCCGGTGATGGACAGCGAGTTCGCGCTTGCCGATGCAGCGGCGGCGCATAGCCGTATGGAAAGCTCGGGCCATATCGGCAAGATCGTGTTGAACGTCGCTGGCTGAGGCACATGGCGCGGGCCGGTCCCGCGCTGTTTAGGCCACCGCCCTGCGATACAGGTGCCAAGTGGCGTGGCCCAGAACCGGCATGACAACAATCAGCCCCAAAAGCATCGGCAGCGCGCCCAGCACCAACAGCGCGGCGACGATGAACCCCCAGGTCAGCATGACGCCGGGGTTGTGGCGCAGCACGCGTACCGAAGTGACCACAGCAACCGGCAGCCCGACTTTCTGGTCTAGGAGCAATGGAAAACTGATCGCGCTGACGGCCAGTGCGACCAGCGCAAACAGGAACCCGATGGCGGTGCCGAACACGATCATGGTCCAGCCTGCGCCTGTGGTGAAGACCTCGGCCGCGAAGGAGCTGATCGAAGCGGGCGGTTCAGGGCCCAGCGTCAGGGTATAGACCCCCTGCGCGACCATCAGCCAGACCAACAGCAGCATGACCAGGTAGAACCCCAGTATCAGGATGGCGCCAAACGAGGGCGAGCGGAACACACCGAACGCATCCAGCCAGTGTACGGCACCGCCCTGTTCCCGCTTGCGGCTGATCTCATACAGCCCAACGGCGGCCACCGGACCGATCAGGGCAAACCCCGCGACCAGAGGGGCCAGCAGGGGGACCATGCTCATGTTCAGCCCGATCCCGAACATCATCAGGCCTGCAATCGGATAGATCAGCACCACGAAAATCGCATCGGCGCGGGTTTCCAGAAAATCGTTATATCCCGCCCGCAGGCAGGCCTGCAGATCCTGCAGGGTCAGTGTGTGCACGGTCGGCAGGTGGCGGGTATCTCCGCTGCCGATCCGGGTTACGCTTTCTGCAATATGATCGCCCGTTGCGCCCATGTTCTGGGCTGCCCAACTGATCGGATTGCCTATGGTTTTTGCCATTGTCATCCCCTTTCCAGGCGTATCTGCGCCATGGAAACTGTCCGGCATAGGGATGCCCGTGGCCGGATCAGCCGGCAACGCCTGCGCTTAGTATAGCACATTTTCGCCCAAACCGGATCACGGTCGTGAGATTGCAAGGATTGCCTCGCGATGCAGGCATGTTAGCCTTGCGTCACGTCACAGGAGGTTCACATGCAGCAAACGGCGCGCACTGTTGTCATTCACGAAACCGGTGGGGCCGAGGTTCTGAAGCTTGAAAACAGGCCCGTCGGCAGTCCGGGACCGGGTATGGTGCGCATCCGGCACCATGCGTGCGGGCTGAACTTCATAGACATCTATCAGCGCACCGGCCTCTACCCGCTGGACCTGCCCCACGCGCTTGGTATGGAAGCCGCGGGCGTCGTCGAAGAGATCGGCGAGGGCGTGACGCACCTGGCGCCCGGACAGCGCGTCGCATATGCGGCAAACCCGCCCGGCGCCTATTGCGAAGTGCGGGTCATGTCGGCGGCGCAGGTGTGCCCGATACCAGATGACATCTCGTTTGATGCCGCTGCTGCTGCGATGCTCAAGGGGTTGACGGTGGATTATCTGTTTCACCGGACGACGCCTCTCAAACGTGGGGATACGGTGCTGTTTCATGCCGCTGCGGGCGGTGTCGGTCTGATTGCCTGCCAATGGGCAAAATCCGAAGGCATCACCCTGATCGGGACTGCCGGGACAGATGATAAATGCCGGCTGGCTCAGTTCAACGGGGCCGCGCATTGCATCAACTATAGGACCGAGAATTTTGCAGAGCGGGTTGCTGAGATAACCGGCGGCAAAGGGGTCGATGTGGTGATGGATTCGGTCGGCGCGGACACGTTTGAGGGATCATTGAGCTGCCTCAAGCCGCTGGGCATGATGATTTCGTTCGGAAACGCATCCGGCCGGGTTCCTCCGTTCGATATCAGCCTGCTGGGGCAGAAGGGCTCGCTGAAAATTACCCGACCGGTGTTGTTTACCCATATTGCCGATCACGCTGTATGTCAGGCCATGGCGCGGCGACTGTTCGGAAAGATTGTGGGGGGCGAGGTCAAGATACATATCGATCAGCGTTTCGCGCTGGATCAGGTGGCTGACGCCCATATCGCGTTGGAGGCCCGGCACACCACCGGCAGCACGATTCTGCTTCCTTGATACGGGGTGCGGCCCCGAGGGAAAAGCCGGGACCGCGCATAACGTATGTCGCTCTCAGAACCGGTAGGCCGCCCGGATCTGCAACGTGGTGGCATCAACATCGATGCCGGTTGCGTTGAAGTTGTCAAACTCATGATACAGAAGCTCGCCGGCAATGCTGACATTTGGTGCGACGATCTGCTCATATCCGGCGCCGATGAACCAGCCGTCATCGCTGCCCAATGTGTCGGTCCCCGCTTCGGCGTAGCCCGCGGTTCCATAAAGCAAGCCTTGCGGGTTGATCTTGTAGCCCGCGCGCGCTTTCAGACGCCATACATCTTCGACAGTGGCTGCGCCCGACAGGTCCACATCGGACCAGTCATAGTCAAAGCCACCCCCAAAGACCCAGTCGCCCGTGTCATAGTCATAGCCCAGAATGATACCACCGATTGCGCCGTCGCCATCAACGCCGGATAGATTGGTGTCAACATCGGCATATCCGAACTGCGCACCGCCGTAAAACCCAGTCCAGTCGCCCGAGGATTGTGCCAAGGCTGTTCCTGCCACCGAAGTCGCGACAGCGGTGACGAATACCAGTTTTCCTGTCATCTTCTTATCCTTCCGTTCGAAAAGTTTCCACACGTGCACAGGCTCGCGTGGAATGTACTTATTGCTACGCTCCGGTGCGGTGACCGGATCATTGATGTCCTGCGTATTCCGACCTCTAGCCATGCGCGGCGGACCGAATTTCGGCTGCGCGCGCCCTTATCTCTGGGCGTTCCTAATCAATGAAATAGGTCTTGAAGAATGGGTATCAAAACGACGAACGGCGGCAGAGTTATCTGCCGCCGAAACGTTGCTTTTGGTCAGCGGATTATTGCTGTTGCAGTTCCGCAGGGGTTTTTTCAGCAATGGTTTCCCAGTTGGTGCTGGCTTGCTCGATGAAGCCCGGGATGTCGCCTTCCCAACGCTGCTGGATACCCTCGGACAGGTTCAGGTACAGCTTGTTGTCAACGATCTTCCAGTAGTTCGGGTCACCGTCAAACTTGAAGCCCATTGCCGCGCCGAATGCGCAGTAGCCGCCATATGCCGGCAGGTATGCCTCTGGGTTTGCTTCAAACGCGGCTTTGTTTTCCTCGTTTGCGAAACG
The DNA here is from genome assembly GCF_056540745.1 of Ruegeria sp. AM1. Taxonomy (NCBI): domain Bacteria; kingdom Pseudomonadati; phylum Pseudomonadota; class Alphaproteobacteria; order Rhodobacterales; family Roseobacteraceae; genus Ruegeria; species Ruegeria sp. AM1. Next base: position 134,848 of record NZ_JBQFXH010000007.1, on the reverse strand, counting down.
GTACATTGCATCGTTGTGCAGAGTGGTGATCTGCCAGTCGCCTTTTGTGGGCTGGCCTTCGGTGAAGTAAGCAACCGGGTCGTAACCTTGCAGCGCCAGACCGGTTGTGGTGGTGTTCAGTTCGACACCGGCAGCGATGGCCGAGCTGGCGATTGCAACGGACAGCGCAACGCCGCCAATGATGGATTTGATCTTGTTCATGATTTCACCTTTCGTGAATTGGGATACGTCAGACCATCTGAATACATCGCCCGAAGACCCTTTGATTTGTCATGTGCGGTCGGTAATTGGCCGTCACAGCACCGAGGTGGGCAGTCCCCTGATCACGTTCAAAGCAATCAATTGTGATTGTGCCTGCGTGAACGCGGCATGTGCGATTGTGCGCAGAGCTGGTTGCCTTCCTATTGGCTACACGCTGCCCGTTTCCTAGGATTTCACATCCGATACCGGCGGGGTTCCAGCCATCCGATGACCGGCTTGCGCTGGGCAGAGTAGCCGGTAACTGACCGATCCAGCCGGTCCGCCAGCACCGGCAGGCGGCTCACCGGCACTTTGGGGAACAGGTGGTGTTCGCGGTGATAGAACATCAGATAGGCCAGTCGCGCGAGAACGCCACGCTGGCTGCGTGCGGCAATGCCGCTGTTGTGGGTGCCCTGATGGGTAATCCAGACGGCAAACAGCGCCGACAGCGACTGGGCAACGATCATCGCAGCAACATGCAGCAACAGCACTTGTGACCCGGTCAACAGCGCCGCGGAGACCACGCTGGCAACCAGCGCCCAGTCCAGCACGATGCGTCTACGGGCGCGGGAGTTTGCGACACGCCAGGCGGCGCGATTGATATCAATCGGAAAACGCGGCCCATAGATCAGAACCTGCGGCAGGGTCATATGTCCACATCGTCCTTCGCAGTCACCGGCCCCCATGGCATGTTTGTGATGCAGCAGATGACACTGGCAAAACGCATGGTTGGACCCCAGCATCAGCGCGCTGAGTATATGCATGACAACGCTGTCCCAGCGCCGCGGCAGGCCGAGATTGCCGTGGATCGCTTCGTGGTTCAGTCGCAGCCCACACAGAAAGAACATAAAACTTGCAAGGCTTCCCAGGGGCCACAGATGGGTGCTGTACAGTGCAAGCGAGGCGGTCAGCCACGGCAGCGGCAGCAACAACTCTCTGGTCTTGTCCCAATTGCTGAGAGGCACCAGATCGGCCCAAGCAACATTTTTCGGAGGGCGTTCCGGCGGATGAGGTGACGTTGGGTTGGGCATCTGGCGCTCCTGTCATTATGTGCGGCCTTAAAGAACAGTCATTTCTGTATTAAGTGAAATTTAGGTCAAAATTTTTTAGTCGGAAGACTCTCCTGCGCCTTTGGGCATTAACCGTGCAATCCGGCCGCCAAGTTTGACAATGGCAAGCTGGACACGGCGGGGCAGGCGGTTCACGTCGACATACCAGTCATCGAACATCTGCATCGTCTCCAGCGTCTCCTCAAGGCGTTTGCGCACCTTGTCGGGCGTGCCATCGGTGCGGGCATCCTCAGTCGCGGAACGCATTGCGGCCAGGGTTGGAACGTATTCGCGCGCGCGGCGGCCTTCGACCACCGCTTTGGTCAGATCGAACATGTCCCGGATCGAGTGGAAATGATCCCGGCGATCCCCAAGCTTTCGGGTTGCCTTGACCAGTTTCCAGCTTTGCAGTTCCTTCAGCCCGTTCGAGACGTTGGACCGCGCCAACCCAAGCGTGTCGCAAATATCATCTGCGGTCAGCGGTTCCGGCGAGATATGGAGCAGGGCGTGAATCTGCGCCACCGATCGGTTCACGCCCCATTTCGAACCCATGTCCCCCCAGTGGAGAATGAAATCCTGCATAGCTTGTGTCAGACGCATCTTTAGTTCCTGTTATTTCTGCAATAACAGAAATTACAGGAATAATCGATTCGATCAAGTGGGCATCCGACTTTTATCCGTTCAGGGCTTTGAACCGATCCGAGGTTCGGTTCCTGCACGAATGCGCGCGATATTGGCGCTGTGGCGCCAAAAGATCAGCGCCGTCAACAGACATCCCAGCACCAAAGTCGACCCATCGGTCAGCACCATCACCCACGCCAAAGACAGGGCCGCTGCCGCCAGCGCGCCCAGCGATGAGATGCGCCAGATCGCCGCCGCCGCAAGCCATGTCAGGCAGCAGGCAATGCCGACGCGCCAGTCCAGCGCCAGCCACAGGCCCAGAAACGTCGCCACGCCTTTGCCGCCCTTGAAACCCAGCCAGACGGGAAAGCAATGCCCCAGAAACGCAAACAGCGCGGCAAGCTGCGTGGCGTCCTCGCCCGCCAATGAACGGGCCAGCAGGACGGCTGCGGCCCCTTTGCCCGCGTCAAACAGCAGCGTCAGCGCTGCGGCGGCCTTGTTGCCCGTGCGCAGCACATTTGTTGCGCCGATATTTCCGGACCCGATATTGCGCAGATTGCCCAGCCCCATAACGTGCGCGATGATCATGCCAAAGGGGATCGACCCCATCAGATATCCAACCGCCGCCCAGAGGATCAGCTGGGTCGTAGTGCTGTCAAACAAGGGCATCAGGATCTCCGGTAAACTTCTTTCCCCGCGACATAAGTCGCCGCGACCTTACCTTGCATCCGCTGGCCGTCAAACGGCGTATTCTGCGATTTGGACCGTAGCGTGAAACGGTCGAGCACAAACGGCACATCCGGGTTGAATAGCACCAGATCAGCAGGCGCACCTTCGGACAGACGACCGGCTGGTAGCCCGAGCCTTTTGGCGGGGTTCAGGGCCATCGCGCGGAACAGCGTCGGCAGGTCCAGCTGACCAGCGTGATAGAGGCGTAATGCGGCAGGCAGCAGGGTTTCCAGCGCGACGGCGCCCGATGCGGCCTCTTCAAACGGCAGGCGTTTGCTTTCCTCGTCTTGTGGGGTGTGCATCGAGCTGATCGTGTCGATCAGGCCGCTGCGCACCGCCTCGATCACCGCCTGACGGTCGTCTTCGGATCGCAGCGGCGGTTTGACCTTAAAGAAGGTGCGATAGTCGGCGACATCCAGCTCATTCAGCGTCAGGTGGTGGATCGAGGTGCCCGCGGTGATGTCCAGACCGTTGCGCTTGGCACGCTCCAGCGCGGGCAGGGCGCGGGTGGTTGTGATCTGGTCGGCATGATAGGCGGCTCCGGTCATTTCCAGCAGAGCGATATCGCGGTCCAGCCCCATGCGTTCGGCCATCGGAGATACCGCGGGCAGACCACGCAGCGCGGCGAACTTGCCGCTGGTTGCGGCGGCCCCAGCGCTCAGACCGGGGTCTTGGGGATGCGCGATGACCAAAGCCCCGCAGGATTTCGCATAGGTCAGCGCGCGCGAGAACACCTTGGTGTTGGTGATGACATGATCGCAATCGGTAAAGGCCACCGCGCCTGCATCCAGCAGAAACCCGATCTCGGTCATCTCGCGCCCTTCGCGGCCCTTGGTCAGCGCAGCCATGGGCAGCATGTTGACCGGCGTATCTGCCTGCGCACGCCGGGTGATGAACTCCAGCGTCTCGGGCGTGTCGGTGGCCGGGTTGGTGTCGGGCCGGGTGATGATCGTGGTCACGCCTCCCGCCGCCGCAGCCAGACCCGCCGACCGATAGCTTTCCTTGTGCCGCTCGCCCGGTTCGCAAACCTTGACGCCGATATCGACGATGCCGGGGGCCAGGCATTTGCCGCCGCAGTCGACGATTTCGGTGTCTGCTGTTGGCGCGTCCCCTTCGCCACGGGCTGCAATGCGCCCATCGGTGACCTGCAGCCAACCGGCGCTGTCTGTGCCGGTTTCGGGATCGATCAGGCGTGCGTTGGTGAAGATAAGATTGCTCATGGCAGCGCCCTTTCGATGGCGGCTTTGGTGGCTGCGGGATCGGGTTGATATTTGATCAGGTGCTTGTCGCCGCCTTTGGTGATGATCTGAACAAAGCTGCACATGACGTTCACCGCCTGAATCTGGCTCAGCGCGACATTGCGCGGGCCGGGGCCGGTTAGGGTGGTTTCATTCATCTCCCACCCGGCCGAGAGCTCTTCGGAGGCCAGATACCACGCTCGCAGCCCGATCGCTGCAAGACCAGCAGGTGCACCAGTCCAGACATAGGGATTGCCGACCAGCCAGAGCACGATCATCGCCGCCGCCATGGCCCCGGCGGCCATCCAGGCATTGGTGCGGATATACGCTTGCTTGTCAGGCATGAAACGGATCACAGGATCAGCCACAGCACACCCCCTAATATCAGCAGGATCAGAATTGCCAGAGCGGCCGAGCCGATGCGGCGGGACTTGTCGCCACCTTCTGTTGCCGCTTGTGGGGCCGAAAAGGGCTTGGCGCTGTCTGTCTCAATGCTGCCACCGGTCCAGTTGGTCGCTTCCTCTGTATAAAGACCAATCAGATGCAGTCTGGGATCGGGCTCCAGCGTTGCGCCCTGCCCGGCGAAGGCTGCGCTGCGCAGAACCAGAACCCAGCCCTCGACGGCCTCTAGCGCGTGTTGGTCCAGTTGATCCTCGGGGACGCCGCAGCCGTCGCTGAGATAGCCATACAGCCCTAAATCCTCTAGATCAGAGACGGGGAAGATATCGATCTGTTTCGAGTCCAAACCGATAACCCCAAGGACCTGATCCACAGCGCTGGGCTCGCGCAGGAATTTCGCCACTTCGGGGCGCATATCCAGCGTGAACAGGCGGATCACACCGTGTTCATGGGGGGCGATGGTCAGGTCGTTCATGCGGCCTCGCGCAGGTTTCGGGCCAGAAGGTCCATGGTGGCCATGCGAACAGCAACGCCCATTTCCACCTGTTCCTGAATCACCGACCGGTTGATATCATCGGCCAGCGTACCGTCGATCTCGACCCCGCGGTTCATGGGCCCCGGATGCATGACGATGGCGTCGGGTTTGGCCAGCGCCAGCTTTTCAGCATCAAGCCCGTAGCGGTGATAGTATTCCCGTTCCGAAGGGATAAACCCTCCATCCATCCGCTCTTTCTGAAGACGCAGCATCATGACAACATCTACGTCCTTCAGGCCCTCGTTCATGTCGTCATAGATTTCGGCCCCGAACTCAGCGAATTGCGCGGGCACCAGTGTCGGTGGACCTATCAGGCGAATGCGGTTCTCCATCTTGCCCAGCAAAATCAGGTTCGATCGCGCCACGCGCGAATGAGCGACATCCCCGCAGATCGCAATGTTCAACCGGTGCAAACGGCCCTTGGCGCGGCGAATGGTCAATGCGTCCAGCAGGGCTTGCGTCGGGTGTTCGTGCCGCCCGTCGCCTGCATTCAGCACGGCGCAATTCACCTTTTGCGCCAGCAGATCGACCGCACCGGAATGCGGGTGCCGTACCACCAGCAGATCGGGATGCATCGCGTTCAGCGTCATCGCGGTGTCGATCAGTGTCTCGCCCTTTTTGATGGAACTGGCCTGCATTGCCATATTCATCACATCCGCGCCCAGCCGCTTGCCCGCAATCTCGAAACTGGCCTGCGTGCGGGTCGAGTTTTCAAAGAACATGTTGATCTGCGTCAGCCCGGCCAACACATCCGAGTGTTTGCTCGACTGGCGGTTCATGGCGACATAGGTTTCGGCCAGATCGAGAATGGCAGTGATATCGGATTGCGACAGATGCTCGATGCCAAGAAGGTGACGATGGGCGAAACGCATGGGCGGGCTCCTGTCTGACAATCGGCCCGCTTATAGAAAGCCGCGTGGCACAAGGCAACCTAAGGATCAGAGCCTTCCGGTAGTTTCTCGCATCCGCCATCGGGCAGGCACTGTTCGCCCGGCTTGCACCATTTGCCATAGCCGCAATCGACGGCCTTGATCGGCACACATCCCTGATGGTCCGAGCATTTGAAACCGGGGCGGCATTGTGACCCGGTTTCCTCGCATAAAAACCACCCCGGGCGGCTGCATCCGCCCCTCGGCAGGCAAGTTGATCCGCGCGCGCAGGTCAGCCCGTCGTCGCAGGGGCTTGCCGAGGTGGGGTCGAATTCAGGCGTGATCCGCTCGCATTCGCCGCGCCCATTGCAGAAACTGCCGCCCGGGCAATCCAGACGCGAGGTGCATTTGCCAGCCCCCTCAGGCGCGCATCGCGTGCCACCCGCGACACAGCGCTCGAACGGACCGCAGGACCGACCGCCGCCGCAATAGGTGCCTCCGGGCCGGATGCAGTGGCCGTCAAAGCTGCACCTTTGACCAGCAGAACAACAGGTGGTGCCACAACTAAACTGCCCGGCGCGGCATTGTTTACTTCTGTTCAGGAAATCAGCCGAAACAAATCCGCCGCTTGCCACGGTGCACAGCAGTCCCAACAGAAGGAATCGCAAAATCGAACGCATGAATATTCTCATGGTCGGCGCGAGGCAGGCCCATAGCAAGGCCTATTCGCTTTCCCTCAGTCAAAAGCTGGTTAGATTGAGGGCTATGGAATCGGGCCTAGATTATCATACGGCGCGCGCGCTGCTGGAATGGCAGATCGAGCTGGGCGCAACGGATGCCATCGGGGATACCCCGGTGGACCGTTATTCGCTGCCGGATACGGCCCCAAAGGCCAAGAAAGCTGCACCCGCGCAAACCTCACCTGCCAAGCCTATGCAGGTCGATCCGGTCGCGGCGGCAAAATCCGCTGCGCAAGGTGCCGGAACGCTTGAGCAGTTGCAGGCTGCCATGAATGCGTTCGAACATTGCGAATTGAAGCGGGGCGCCCGACAACTGGTGTTTGCCGACGGTCAGCCCGGTGCGCGGGTCATGATCATCGGCGAGGCGCCGGGCCGGGATGAGGACCGCGAGGGCAAGCCTTTTGTGGGCCGGGCCGGGCAATTGCTGGACCGGATGCTGGCGGCCATTGATCTCGACCGGGCGGACAACGTCTATATCACCAATGTCCTGCCCTGGCGGCCGCCGCAAAACCGTGACCCTAAGCCCGAAGAGATCGGCATGATGAGCCCGTTCCTCGAACGGCATGTGGCGCTGGCCGAGCCCGAGGTACTGGTTGTGATGGGCAATATCAGCTGTCAGGCACTGCTGGGCAAACGCGGCATCACGCGGCTGCGCGGGAAATGGGATCAGGCGCTGAACCTGCCGGTGATCCCGATGTTTCACCCGGCCTATCTGTTGCGGCAACCGCAGATGAAGCGGCACGCCTGGGCCGATCTGCTGGAACTCAGGGCAAGGCTGGAGAATGCGTGATGAAAGTCCTGGCCTTTTCAGACCTGCATATGGCCCGCAACCGCGCTGCTGAGCTGGTCGCGGCCAGCGTGACCGCTGATCTGGTGATCGGGGCCGGAGATTATTGCAACATGCGGCAAGGCTTGGACGAAGCGATCGAGATGCTGTCGGGCATCACCGCGCCAACCGTTCTGGTGCCCGGCAACGCCGAAAGCGCCGAAGAACTGACCGCAGCGGCCCCGGACGGGATGCATGTATTGCACGGGACAGGTATGACAGTTGACGGGCTGCGCCTGTTCGGCTTGGGCTATGGCGTACCCGAAACCCCGTTTGGTCAATGGTCCTGCGACCTGACCGAAGGTGCTGCGGCCGAGATGCTGGCGCGATGCGAAGGCGCTGATGTGCTGATCGTGCATTCTCCGCCCAAAGGCTATGGGGATCAGACCTCGCAGGGTGTTTCGGTCGGCTCCACGGCCATTCGAGATGCCGTAGAGCGCATTCAGCCAGCGCTGACCCTGTGCGGTCATATCCATGACAGCTGGGGCTATCGCGGCACACTTGGTCGGACGCAAATTGCCAATCTTGGTCCGCGCGCAAACTGGTTTGAGGTCGACCTATGATCGAAACCGTCACGCTGCTGGCGTTTGTTCCGGCTGCTATTGCGCTGAACCTGACGCCGGGTGCGGACATGATGTTCTGCTTTGGGCAGGGGCTGCGATCCGGTGCCAAACCGGCATTGGCCGCGAGCGCCGGAGTATCGCTGGGCTCGATGGTTCACGTCTTGCTGGCGGGTTTGGGTCTGGGCGCGGTGGTGGCTGCGATACCCTGGACGTTTGATGCCATTCGCTGGCTGGGTGTTGCTTATCTGCTCTATCTCGCCTGGGGGACCATCCGCCATGGTGCGATTGCGGCCAATGGGGCGCTGCGCCCTACGCGCTTTGCCTTTCGCGACGGGCTTATGGTCAACCTGACCAATCCCAAGGTCATCCTGTTTGTGCTCGCCTTCATCCCGCAATTCGTGAACCCGGCAGCGGGGTCCGTTCTGGCGCAATTCCTGATCTTCGGCCTGATCATCGCGGTCGGCGGCTTTGTGGTGAACGGGCTGGTGGGCATTTTTGCAGGCGGTGCGGGCCGGGTGCTGATGAGCAACCCACGCATGTCACGTATTCTGGGCTGGATCAGCGGCGGTATCTTCGCCGCTCTGGCGATCCGGCTTGCCATTATGGAAAGGGCCTGACGCCACATGTCGCGTATTGATGAAACAAAGGACTTTGTACCGGTCCGGATTGCTGTCCTCACAGTGTCGGATACCCGATCGATGGAAGAGGACCGCTCGGGCCAGACCCTGATCGACCGTATCGAGCGCGCCGGTCACACGGTCGCTGACCGCAAAATCCTGCGCGATGAACGCGCTGAGATTGCCGATCAGCTGCGTGCCTGGGTGGCTGACCCGAATGTTGATGTCGTGCTGTCGACCGGCGGTACTGGCCTGACCGGGCGCGACGTCACCGTCGAGGCGCATCGGGATGTCTATGAAAAAGAAATCGAGGCTTTTGGCACGGTGTTCACCATCATCTCGATGGAAAAGATCGGCACATCTGCGGTTCAGTCCCGCGCCACCGGGGGTGTTGCCGGGGGAACCTATCTGTTTGCGCTGCCCGGCAGCCCCGGTGCCTGCAAAGACGCGTGGGACGGAATTCTGGAAAAACAGTTCGATTATCGCCATCGCCCCTGCAATTTCGTCGAAATAATGCCCAGATTGGACGAACACCTGCGACGGAAGTAAACTGGTAGCACGTATAACATCTCATAACCGCTTTGTGGCTTGGCATTTTTTCCTGCCCCGCTACCATTTGAAAATGGCAGCCCAAAGCAACCGGAGTGAGTGATCGATGCGATTCCTACGGCAGAGCCTTGTCGGTGTCTTTCTGGCGTCGCTGACGCTGGCGCTGCTGCTGGTTGCTGTCCAGCTGATCACCGGCGCGGTGCAGGATGTCCTGACGCGCGACAGCCAGCCTCCGCAGGCGCGCGAGCGGATTTTTGCAGTCACCGTGCAAACGGCTGAGATGGATACTGTCACGCCGCAGCTTGAAGCATTTGGCCAGATCCAAAGTCGCCGCCGGCTGGAACTGCGCGCGGCCCTTGGTGGGCGCGTGATTGCGCTGGCCGAAGACTTTGAGGATGGCGGTACGGTGACCGCAGGTGAATTGCTGGTCGAGCTTGATCCGGCAGATGCGCAGTCGGCGCTGGACAGGGCGAAATCCGATCTGCTGGACGCGCAGTTCGAAGAGCGCGATGCGGAACGTTCGCTTTTGTTGGCGCAGGATGAGCTCAAATCAGCCGAGGCGCAGGCCGAACTGCGTGAGCGCGCGCTGCAGCGCCAGCGCGATCTGGAAACGCGCGGCGTGGGAGCTGCGGCCAGCGTGGAAGAGGCCGAATTGGCAGCTACATCAGCCGAGCAGGCAGTGCTGGCGCGGCGCATCGCGCTGGCGCAGGCCGAGTCGCGCGTCGATCAGGCAACAACGCTTTTGTCGCGGGCGCGCATCGCGCTTGCCGCTGCCGAGCGTGACCTGAACGACATGTCTGTTCATGCCGGTTTTGACGGAACACTCACTGATGTAACTCTGGTCGAAGGACGTCTGGTCGCGGCCAATGAAAAACTGGCCGAGCTGATTGATCCTAACGCGCTTGAGGTCGCCTTTCGTGTGTCGACCGCGCAATATGTCCGGCTACTGGATGCAGCGGGCGATCTGATTGCCTCACCCGTGACCGTCTCGCTTGAGGTGACGGGTGCCGACTTGACCGCACGTGGTTTCATCAGCCGCGACAGTGGCTCGGCGGGCGAGGGGCAGACCGGGCGGTTGATCTATGCCCGTCTGGATGATGCACCTGGCTTTAAGCCCGGCGATTTTGTCACCGTCTCGGTCGAGGAACAGCCGCTGGAGCGCGTTGTGCGTTTACCGGCCTCGGTTCTGGATGCCTCAGGTGCGGTTCTGGTGCTGGGGTCGGATGACCGCCTGGAAATGCTGCCCGTACAGCTGGTGCGCCGACAGGGTGACGATGTGTTGCTGCGCGGGCAGGGGCTTGAGGGCCGCGAGGTTGTGGTGGGGCGGACACCCCTGCTGGGCACCGGGGTACGTGTGCGCCCGTTGCGGGTTGAAGCCAGCGTTGCCGCCGACCCGGACATGGTTGAACTCAGCGACGAGAGGCGCGCGCAATTTGTCGCGCAGGTCGAGGCCAGCGAGCAGATGCCGCAAGACGTCAAAGCACGTGTTCTGGGGCAGTTGAACGCGGCCAAGGTGCCTGCATCTTTGGTCCGGCGTCTCGAAAACCGGGCCGGAGGCTGACGCCATGATGCGCGAGATTCCGGGTGCCGCCGGGGGTATCCTGAGTTATTTCACCCGCCACCGGACTGTCGCGAACCTGCTGCTGCTGGTGATGCTGGTGCTGGGTGCTGCGGCAATTCCAAGCATGCGGGCGCAGTTCTTTCCCGATGTCATTCTCGAAAGCGTCGATGTCAATGTGGAATGGGACGGTGCCGGTCCTGAGGATGTCGACAATGGCATTGTCCAAATCCTCGAACCTGCGCTGTTGGCGGTTGAAGGCGTGGCAAGCACCGATTCAACCTCGCGCGAGGGGTCGGCGCGCATCCGGCTGGAATTTGAACCGAACTGGGATATGTCCCGCGCGGTCGAAGAGGTGCGCACCGCTGTCGACAGCGTGACGAACCTGCCCGACGACGCCGAGGAACCCTCGATCCGGCGCGGAGCGTGGCGGGACAGGGTTACGGACGTTGTCATTTCGGGCCCGATTGAGGCCGAGCAGCTGGCGAAATTCACCGATGAACTGATCAACCGCTTGTTTGCTGCCGGTGTGACGCGCACCACGATCCGCGGCATTGCCGCGCCACGTACTGTCGTTGAGGTGCCAACGGCGCAACTGATTGCAAATGACATCACCCTGTCCGACATCGCCACGGCCATTGCCGCCGAAGTGACGACCAGCCCGGCCGGGGATGTGACCGGTGCCAACGCGCGGATACGCACCGGTACCGAAAAGCGCACACCTGAGGAGATCGAGGCGATTGCCCTGCGTACATTTGCGGACGGCTCCAAACTGGTGGTCGGGGATGTGGCGCAAATCCGCGTCGAAGGCGTCACCCGCAGCCGCAGCTATTTCGTCGGGGACAATCCGGCGATGTCGATCCGGGTTGACCGCTCTAACCTGGGCGATGCCATCGGCATTCAGCACTCGGTCGAAGATGTCGTGGCTGATATGCAGGCCAGCCTGCCCGAAGGTATCTCGATTGAGCTGATTCGGACCCGCGCGCAGGCGATCACTGATCGTCTGGATATTCTGGTCGATAACGGGCTGGTAGGGCTGGGTCTTGTCGTATGTCTGCTGTTTTTGTTTCTCAACGCCCGGATCGCGTTCTGGGTGGCGGCGGGTATCCCGGTTGCGATGTCTGCTGCCATTGCCTTCATGTATATCGGTGGGCTGTCGATCAACATGGTCTCGCTGTTTGGGCTGATCATTACGCTGGGCATCGTGGTGGACGACGCGATTGTGGTCGGCGAACACGCCGATTTCCGTGCGCGGCGGATGGGTGAGGCACCCATGATTGCCGCTGAACGCGCGGCCCAACGCATGGCGATGCCGGTCTTTGCCGCCACCATAACCACGGTGATTGCGTTTTTTGGCCTGACCTTGATCGGTGGTCGGTTCGGAGAGTTGATCTGGGACATCCCTTTTACGGTCATCGCCGTGCTGATCGCCTCGCTGATCGAATGCTTCCTGATCCTGCCTAATCATATGGCGCATGCCATCGCGCACTCCGCCAAGGAACATTGGTACGACTGGCCCAACCGTATCGTGAACCGGGGGTTTCGATGGGTGCGCGACCACCTGTTCCGCCCGCTGATCGCCTGGGTGGTCTGGGCACGTTACGCCGTTGTGGCTTTAATGATTGCCGTACTTGCCAGTCAGATCGCCCTGTTTATCCGGGGGGATGTGAATTGGCGGTTCTTCAACGCGCCCGAGCGTGGCTCGGTCACCGGCAACTTTATCATGGTCGAGGGCGCAACCCGCGCCGAGACGCTGGAAATGATGCGCATGTTGCAGCGCGCCACCGATGAGCTTGGGCAGATCTACGAGGAACGCCACGGGCGCAATCCTATCGATTATGTTCTGGCCGAGGTTGGCGGCAGCGCGGGCTTTGGCCTGTCGGCGGCCGAGGGCAAAGATGATGATCTGCTGGGTGGTATCTCGATCGAGCTGATAGATGCCGATTTGCGCCCCTATTCCAGCTTTGAATTTGTTGGCGAGCTGCAGGACTTTGTCCCCCGCCACCCCAAGGTCGAATTGCTTACCTTCCGCGGCTGGCGTTCAGGGCCCGGCGGCGACGCCATCGACGTGCAGCTCTATGGCGCGGATGTAAACACACTGAAAGCGGCCTCTGAGGACCTGCAGACCGAGCTGTCGAAGTACTCTGAGGTTTCGGCGCTAGAAGACAATCTGGCCTACGACAAGGAAGAATACATCCTTGATCTGACCGCACAGGGCGAGGCGCTGGGCTTTCGCATCGAAACGCTGGGCCGCGTTCTGCGCGACCGGTTGAACGGGATCGAGGCCGCGACCTTCCCGGATGGTCCGCGCAGTGCGGAAATCCGGGTCGAGCTGCCCGAGGGTGAGCTGACCGCCGATTTCCTGGAACGCACCCTGATGCGCACACCGGATGGTATCTACGTTCCGCTGGCCGATATCGTTTCGGTCGAACGCAAGTCGGGCTTCTCGGCCGTCCGGCGCGAAAACGGGCTGCGCGTGATTTCGGTGAACGGCGACATTTCCGAAGACGATCCGGCACAGGCCACCGAGATTGCCCGTGCATTGCGTGAAGAAATCCTGCCCAACATTGCCGCCGAACGTCAGGTCGAGTGGCATATGGCAGGCCTCAGCGAGCAAGAGGATGAGTTCCTGTCCGAGGCCCGAACCGGGCTGATCCTGTGCCTCACCGGCATCTACCTGGTGCTGGCATGGGTTTTTGCCAGCTGGGCACGTCCCTTTGTGGTGATGGCGATCATTCCCTTCGGCCTCGTGGGGGCCATCTGGGGGCACTATATCTGGGAGGTGCCGCTTAGCATGTTCACCGTGGTCGGGCTGCTGGGCATGACGGGGATCATCATAAACGATTCAATTGTACTAGTGACCACCATCGACGGCTATCAGAAAGACCGCGGATTGGTGCCGTCGATTGTTGAAGGCACCGCCGACAGGCTGAGGCCGGTGATGCTGACCACGCTGACGACGGTTCTGGGGCTGACGCCGCTTCTGTATGAAGGATCGCAGCAGGCGCAGTTCCTCAAGCCAACGGTGATCACACTGGTCTATGGTCTGGGCTTTGGCATGCTGTTGGTTCTGCTGCTGGTACCTGCGCTTCTGGCCATTCTACAGGACCTGTCGCGCCCGATGACGGCTATGCGCCGCGCCGCCCGCGCGCCTGATCGCGTGGTGCGCGGCGCGGTTGCCGCAACCGGGCTGGCCCTTGTGGGCTGGCTGGGGGTGTCCATGATCTGGCCCATCTTGGTGGGCGCACCGCTTGAGGTTTTGCGCGGCTTCTATCCGGGCACAGACGGGGCGGCGGTACTGCGTATGGGGCTTGGGGTCTTTGCCGCCGGGGCGATGCTGATCCTTTTGATCAGTGTGTTGGCCTCTGGTTTGCTTTATGTGCGGTTATCAGACCGAGCTAAGGCCTGATCCGCTTTTCAGCGCTGTTTCTAACAGCTCGGGGACGCGCGCGCTCATCGGCAGGTCGCCGCGTCGGATCTGGTCTATGGGAAACCATTGGGCCGCAAGCGCGTCATCGCCCGCTTCGGGCTGGCCAGAGACATAGCGGCATGCCACCCCCACCAGCAGATAGTGCACACTGACCTGACCGCTTTCATCGCGGCGCAGCAGATCAAGATTGTCCAGATATTGCACCGGTTCAGCGGTGATGCTGGTTTCTTCCATCAACTCACGCACGGCGGCCTGCTGGACGGTCTCGCCCCATTCCACGTGACCACCGGGAAAGCCCCATAGCCCGGCATCCGGCTGTTTGCTGCGCTGGACCAACAAAACCTGTCTCTGATCAATGACCACGGCCAATGCGCCAATCTTTGGGGTTTGCGTCATGCAATCAGCCCGCATTGCATCCTTGAATGTCGACCGCGTGTTTGGCGCCCAGAACCGTGATCCGAACCTCGGAACGGTCCAGCGCAAAAACCTCGCCAGCATTGTGGATGATCTCTGCGCGCGCGATCAGTGTATCACCGCTGCGCGTGGTTTCGGGTGGTGACGCCCACAAGGCCGGGTGGCCGGGTTCGATAACGGCGATTTCCTCTCCACCTGCTGGTGGCATGGTAATGTGCGCTTCGATCTGCATGCCCTCGGTTGTTGGGCTCAGGTGGCAAGCGGCTTTGCCCACGCCCGCTTCGCGCGCCGAAAAAGGCCGCTGGGCAATGGCGGCGGCAATCGCAGGATTACGTCCGGCAGCCGCATCGACGGTATGGTCAAAATCCACACTGGCGGGGATACAGACCTCTTTGCAGACGCCCAGATCCATCTCGCCCCGCAGCCGGATCGGTTTGCCTGCGGTCTTGGGTGTGATTTCAATTGGCAGGACCAGCTGATCCTCATACCCGATGGAGCGCAGACCATTCTGGTCAAACACACCCGGTGCGGGCCAGGTTATGGCTATGTCATCCACATTCGCCGAACCTGACCAGTCGAACTGCGGCGGGATGCCTGCATCACCTGGCGCGCGCCAATAGGTTTTCCACCCGTCTTTCAGGTTCAGACGCAGAGCGCCCAGATAGGTTCCGTTTTTGGTCTTTCCACCGTCCAGAACGTCAAGCTGGACGACGGTGCCAATGTCCTGCGCTGCCGCTGGGACCGTGCTGAAAAGGCAGGCGGTCAGGGCGACCGCAATATGAGTATGGATACGCATCATGGCCTATACATGCGCGCTGAGGCCCCGATTGCCAAGTCACGTTCCGGTCACCGCAATGAAATGCTGTGAAATCGCTGTTGCTCCCTTGCCAAGGTCCACCGCGCGGGGCCATTGTTAAGCTGATCGTTGGCGAAAGAGATCGGCATATGGAACTGACCGGAAAACTCCTGATAGCGATGCCCGGAATGGGCGATCCGCGGTTTGAGCATTCGGTGGTCTATATGTGCAGCCATGGCGATGATGGCGCCATGGGGCTGATCATCAACAAGCCATCCGACCTGCGGGTCAAAACGCTGCTGGGACAGTTGAATATCGCCTGCGAAATTCCGGTGGTTGGAGAACGTCTGGTGCATTTTGGCGGACCGGTGGAAATGTCGCGCGGCTTTGTGCTGCACAGCGCCGATTATGAGGCCAACCTGCATTCGATGCAGATATCGGATGATTTCAGCATGACTGCCACGCTGGACGTGCTGGAAGATGTTGCCGCAGGGCGCGGCCCGCTGAATTCGATGCTGATGCTGGGCTATTCTGGTTGGGGGCCCGATCAGCTTGAGGATGAAATTGCCATGAACGGATGGCTGACCACCGAAGCGACGCCAAAGCTGGTCTTTGATGTTCCTGATCATGAGAAATGGGAGGCCGCACTTGCCTCGCTTGGCGTTGATCCGCTGTCGCTGTCGGCCAGCGCTGGCCGCGCCTGATCAGGTGTCGCGCGGGGCTGCGGCCCTGCCCAAACGATCATTGATGGCAGCACCCAGCCCGTGGTCGGGGATCGGGCTTACGGCAATTGGCCGACCTGCTCCATCCAAGGCATGAAGCGCCGCGAACAGATTTGCTGCTGCTTCGATCAGATTGCCATCGGCGGACAGGTTGATGTCGCAAGCCACCGGACCAAAGCCCAGCATCACCTCATCGCCCTGACAGCTCTGGGCGTTCAACCGTACGGATGCGTCGGGCGCGTAGTGGGACAGCATCTGCCCCGGCGCGGTCAGCGTATCGCTGGCGTTGTGATGATGCAGCTCAGCGCCCAGAACTGCCTCAATCTCTTCCAGCGCGACACCGCCGGGGCGCAGCAGCGCAGGCTCTCCGGCCAGACCAACGATAGTGGATTCAAGGCCAACGCCGCAGGGGCCATCGTCCAGCACGGCGGCAATGCGCCCGTCCAGACCTGCGCGAACGTGATCCGCCGTGGTGGGGCTGATCCGGCCCGACGGGTTTGCCGATGGGGCTGCGACGGGGCCATCCACCGCCTCCAGCAAGGCCCGTGCCGTGGGGTGTGCGGGAACCCGTACGGCCAGCGTCTCCAACCCGGCTGTGACAAGGGATGAAATGCCATGATCCGCGCGCAGTGGCAGGACCAGCGACAAAGGGCCGGGCCAGAAGGCGGCAGCCAGCTTTTCCGCCTGATCCGACCACTCTACGAAACGTCTCGCGGCCTCGGCCGAGGCAACATGCGCGATCAGCGGATTAAAGCTAGGCCGCCCCTTGGCCGCATAGATTGAGGCCACGGCCTCACCATTGCGCGCATCGCCGCCTAGCCCATAGACGGTCTCGGTCGGGAAGGCGACCAGCAGACCCTGTCGCAGCAGGTCAGCGGCCCGTGCGATGCCGGACGGATCGGCGGACAGATATTCGGTGCCGTAGGGGATCATGTTTGGTGACGCCGCGTTTTGATTGCTTGCTGCACTGGTTCGGGTAGGTATTCGTTCCAGCCCAGATGATTAACGGTGCAGCTTGTCGAATCCAAGCCCATGTGTACAAAGCGCCAGACTAGCTCCGAGGGAAACCATGCCATATCGCGCCCCAATCTCCGACTATGAGTTCCTGCTTAACACTGTGGTCGGGTTCGATCAGGTCGCTGCGACGGATATGTTCTCTGAGGCCAGCTCTGACGTTGTTAGCGCCATCCTGTCCGAGGCGGGCAAGATGTGCGAAGAGGTCATGGCCCCGCTGCAACGCCCCGGCGATCTGGAACCGGCGCGTTTGGAAAATGGGGTTTTGCGCACCTCGCCCGGTTACGCCGATGGCTGGAAGGCAATTTCCGAAGGCGGCTGGATCGGGATGAGCGGGGATCCCGAATATGGTGGCATGGGTCTGCCGATGACCGTGACGACCGCTGTGAATGAGATGATGAGCGCGGCCTGCCTGTCGCTGCAACTGGCCCCGCTGATGAGCCAGGGCCAGATCGAGGCGCTGGAACATCATGCAAGCGGCGCGCTGAAAGAGCTGTATTTGCCCAAACTGATGTCGGGCGAATGGGCCGGAACGATGAACCTGACCGAGCCGCAGGCCGGATCAGATGTCGGCGCGCTATCGTCGAAGGCGGAGCCCAATGGTGACGGCACATATGCGGTGAGCGGTCAGAAAATCTATATCTCCTGGGGCGATAATGATTTCTGCGGGAATATCTGTCACCTCGTGCTGGCGCGGCTGCCTGATGGGGTACCAGGCACCAAGGGGATTTCGCTGTTTCTGGTGCCGAAATACATTCCCGATGACAGCGGCAATCCCGGTGTGGCCAATGACCTCAAGGTGGTCTCGTTGGAGCACAAGATGGGCCTGCACGGCTCACCTACCTGCGTGATGCAATATGACGGCGCGACCGGTTGGCTGGTTGGCAAGGAACATGGCGGGATGGCGGCCATGTTCACCATGATGAACAACGCACGTCTGGGTGTGGGCGGGCAGGGTGTTGGGGTGGCCGAGGGCGCCTATCAACACGCGCTGGCCTATGCGCAGGAGCGTAAGCAGGGCAAGTCTGCGTCCGGAACGATCATTGACCACGCGGATGTGCGCCGGATGCTGACCTCGATGCGGGCAGATGTGTTTGCCGCGCGCGCGATCATGCTGGCCAATGCGCAGGCCATCGATATGGCCCGCGCCACCGGCGATGCCGATTGGACGGCCCGTGCGGCACTGCTGACGCCGATTGGCAAGGTCTTTGGCACCCAGACCGGCATGCGCGTGGCCGAAACCGGCGTGCAGGTCCATGGCGGCATGGGCTTCATCGAAGAAACCGGAGCCGCGCAGTATTACCGCGATGTTCGCGTCACCGCGATCTATGAGGGCACCAACGGCATTCAGGCGATGGACCTTGTGGCGCGCAAGATGATGGACGGGGGCGAAGCGGCCTCGCGCCTGCTGGATGAGATCGAAGATTACGCAGAACAGGCCCGCGCCACCTTGCCGGAACTTGCCGGTCCCGTCTGGAACGCCACCGAGTCACTGCGGGAAGCCACCGAATGGCTGGTGGCGCAGGAGGATATGAACAACCGCTTTGCCGGAGCGGTCGCCTATCTGCACGCCTTCGCGCGGGTGCTGGGCGGACATTACCATCTGGCCGCAGCCCTTGCTGACCCGGATGGGCCTCGGGCGAAACTGGCGCGCTACTATATCAACGCTCTGCTGCCCGAACACAGCAGCCTGTTGGCACAGGCGCAGCACGGCGCGGATGACCTCTTTGCGCTTAGCGCCGATGATCTGGTTGCATGATGGACGGCGTGCAGGCCCCGGCGATCCGATATCCATGGCCTGAACCGCCCGGTTCGGGTGAGGCCATTGAAATCGCCGAGGGTGTGCTGTGGATGCGTCTACCGCTGCCGATGGCGCTGGATCATGTGAATGTTTATGCACTGGACGATGGCGACGGCTGGACACTGATCGACACCGGCATGTCGTCGAAGAAGACGCGGGGGATCTGGGACGGCCTCATGTCCGGTCCGCTGTCCGGCAAACCGGTCAACCGCATCGTCGTCACCCATCACCATCCCGACCATGTGGGCAATGCTGGCTGGTTCCAGTCCGCGCATGGGGCCGAGCTGGTGACCAGCCGCACCGCATGGCTGTTCGCGCGGATGCTGACGCTCGACGTGCAGGAAAACTGGCCCGAAGAAACGCTGGATTTCTATCGCAGCGCCGGCATGGCCCCGGATGTTCTGGGCCAGCGTATGGCGCAGCGCCCCTTTAACTTTGCCGATACCGTCTATCCGATGCCACTGGGTTTCACCCGGATCAAACAGGGTGATATGATCCGCATCGGCGGTCGCGACTGGGACGTGCATATGGGCAATGGCCACGCGCCCGAACATGTCACCCTCTGGAGCCGTGACGACAATCTGGTGCTGACAGGCGATCAGGTCATCAGCTCGATCAGCCCCAATCTGGGCGTCTACGCGACCGAGCCGATGGCCGACCCGGTATCCGACTGGTTGGAAGCCTGCGAACGGCTGCAACCGCTGGCGCGACCGGATCATATGGTTCTTGCCGGACACAAGCTGCCCTTCACGGGCCTGCCCGTGCGGATGCGGCAACTGATCGAGAACCATCACGGCGCGTTAGAGCGTCTGATGAATGACCTGAACACACCCAAAACAGCGGCCGAATGCTTCCCTCCGCTGTTCAAACGCTCGATCCGCGACGGCGAATATGGCCTTGCGCTGGTCGAAGCGGTTGCACACCTGAACCATCTCTACCACAGTGGCTCTGTTACTCGGTCGCGGCGTGCGGACGGGGCATGGGAATACCAACGCAAAGGGTAGAACGGGATGCAGGACAAGATCGAAACCTCGGCTGAGGCTGCCGAAGCCGCCGCATTGCCGCGCTGTTATGAGGTGCATGCCAACCCGGACGCGCAGTCCGGCAACAAGGCTTTGCCCGAACCTCTGCAGACCCCTGTTGAGACCAAAAGCCCCGCGCAATGGGCCTATGAGCGGCTGATCCTCTATATCCAGAATTTCGAAAAGACGCTGGATGGCGATCATGAGGTTGCCATGGGCTTTACCGGCGGCGATGCAGGCGTGATGCGGATCGAGGGGATGGGCTATTTCGACCCCGATGTCATTACGTTTTACGGCTCGGACGGGACCGGTGCGCGCACCCAGCTGGTGCAACATGTCAGCCAGCTGAACGTGATGCTACGCGCCTTGCCCAAATCGGTCGAGGATAAGCCCGCCAATCGTATTGGCTTCCGGCTGGCTGCGGATCTCGAAGAAACCTGACCGCCCGGCTTGCAATTCACGCCTTCGCAGCCTTGAATGAGTGCATCATTTCGGAGGGCTCCGCGTGACATATTTTTCAGCCGTTACAAATGCCTATACTGGTGCGTGGCGGCGGCGCAGGGTGTTTGTGCCGATTTACATCGCGGTGCGCCTGCTGTTGGTCGCGCTGATTGCACCCGGCGTGGCGATGGCGGTCAACTTCGCCGTATCGCTGTCGGACCAGACTGCTCTGACCGATCAGGATATCGCCATGTTCCTGCTGTCGCCTGCAGGCTTCATCGCGGCGGTTGTTGTGCTCAGCCTGTTTCTGCTGGCCGAGGTGTTTGTGTTCTCGGTGATGGCCGGGTCGTTACGCATGGGCGAAAGCGATCCTTGGCGCGCGGGCAGCGCGGCGGTCAGGCTGATCCTGTCGCGTCTCCCCGCGCTGTTTGGCTTTGCGGTTCGGTTCATCCTGCGGGTCTTGTTGCTGGCGCTGCCCTTTGTCGCCGTGGCGGGGCTGATCGCATGGTGGACGCTGACGGAATACGACATCAACTATTACCTTACCTTCCATCCGCCCGCCTTCTGGGTTGCAGTGGTTCTGATCGGGATCGTTATTCTGGCGCTGGCGTGGGTCCTGATCCGCAGGCTCTCGGCCTGGGCGCTGTCGCTGCATCTGGTGCTGTTCGAAGGCTGCGCGCCTGCTGCGGCTTTTGACGCAAGCGCGCAACGCATGCAGGGCAAGCGAGGTCGCCTGAAGATCGAGCTGGCGTTGTGGCTGGGTCTGCGTCTGGTGATTGCGGCGCTGATCGCAGCGGTTGCCGGGGTGATGTTTGCGTTGGTTCCGCTGCAGGATGGCGCGAACCTGAAATTTGCCCTGCTGCTCAGCCTGATCGTCGCAGGGCTGTGGTCGCTGGCAGGTCTTGTTCTGGCGGCTTCCGCGCTGGGCGCGCTGGCTGTGCTGCTGGATGGTTTCTTCGAGCCCAAATCCGCTGATATCCCCCATCGCGAATCCGGAAGTATGCGTGCTCCCGTTTTTGCAACAGTTGGGGTGGCTCTACTGGCGTTGTTGATTGGCCTGTGGTCTGGTCAGGAACTGCTGGAGCGGGTTCAGGCGCCCGATCATGCGGATGTCATCGGCCATCGCGGGGCGGCGGCCTTGCGGCCTGAAAACACCATGGCTGCGGTCCTGAAAGCGATCGAGGACGGCGCCGATTGGGTTGAGATCGATGTTCAGGAGACGGCCGATGACGTTGTGATTGTCGCCCATGACAGTGACTTCATGAAACTGGCCGGTGTGCCCACCAAGGTCTGGGACGCCACGATGGCAGATGTTGCCCAGATCGATATCGGCAGTTGGTTCGGGCCCGAATATGCCTCGGAACGGGCGCCCACGCTGCGGGGTGTGCTGCTTGCGACGCAAGGCAAGTCCAAGGTCATTATCGAACTCAAGTACTATGGCCACGACGTTGATCTCGAAAACCGGGTTGCGCAAATTGTGGAAGAACTGGGCATGCAGGACGACATCGCCACCATGTCGCTGAAGTACCCGGCGGTGCAAAAGATGAAAGCGCTGCGCCCTGATTGGCGCGCTGGTGTTCTGGCCGCCACGGCTGTCGGCGATCTTTCTGGCCTGGAAGGGGACTTTGTTGCCGTCAACGCCGGGATGGTCACACCGGGGCTGATCCGGTCTGTTCATGAGGCGGGCAAGGATATCTATGTCTGGACGGTGAATGACCCGTTGCAGATGTCGGCCATGGCCTCGATGGGGGTCGATGGCTTGATTACCGACCGCCCCGCCATGGCCAAGGAAGTACTGCGCATCCGCGCCGAAATGGGGCCGGGGGAGCGGTTGCTGCTGTGGATGGCCACCACCTTTGGCCTGCGCGTGGACACCGAGGCAATGCGCGATGAAAGCCCCTGAACTGGCACTGATCCTGTCCTGTCTGGCGCTGCCCGCCGCAGCGCAGGACCTGATGCGGGGCATTGAAATGCCCGGCCATCGGGCGCTGATGGAACAGCGCACAGACAGCGAGCTGAGCGCGTTTGAAACCGATGGTTGTTCAGGTGGGATGTCGGCCAGCTGGCAGCTGGTGGCCGATACGTTCCCTGAATTCGCGCGGCTTTACGAAGATCGCCCGCCTTGGGAATATTGCTGCGTGACCCATGATCGCGCCTATCACGACGCAGGCGGGACCGAGACCGCGGCCGAGAGCTTTGACGCGCGCCTGTCCGCCGATCAGGAATTAAGGAGCTGCGTCAAGGACCATGGCCGCACCAACGCAGCGGATTATGCTGAGCGCTATGGCATGACGCCGGATCAAGTGCGCGCAGCCCATTCGATCACAGCGGAAGGCATGTTTATGGCTGTCCGTTTCGGCGGCGGGCCCTGCACTGGCCTGCCATGGCGCTGGGGCTTTGGCTATCCGGGTTGTTCGGTGTTCACATCTGTGAACCCTGCGCGCGAATGACGTGGTGACAGGCCCGCGGTTTTGCATTATCCAACCGATAAACACGCGAATTGGGATTCTTGAGACATGGCTGACTACAAGCACGGCGAGATGGACATCACTGTTCAAACCAAAACCTTTGACGGGTTTATCAAATTCACCACTTGGTGCGTGGTGGCGATTGTTTTCCTCTGCCTGTTCCTGGCTGTTTTCGCGGCCTAACTGAGGGACGGGTGCATCCGTGATCAGGATTTTGATTGCCTGCCTTCTGGCAGCAACGGTGGCAGGCTGCGCGGGGTCGCAGCGCCCGCAGGCCGATCAGGCCGAGATTGTGGCGCGGTCCTACCGTGATCCCGGTCCCTCGACCCTGACGCTGTATACAATGATCAATACCCGCACCGGCTCGGGCGCGCATACATCCCTGATGATTGGCGCCAGCGAGCGGGTGATCTTTGACCCGGCGGGTTCCTTCCGTGCAGACGTGGTGCCGATCCGGGATGACGTGCTCTACGGCATCACCCCGGCGGTTGAACGGGCTTATCGCAGCTCGCACGCGCGCGAGTCGCATTACGCGTTGGTTCAGACGATCGAGGTCACCCCGCAACAGGCCGAGATCGCCTATCAGCTGGCCAAACAGTCCGGCCCGGTACCGGGAGCGTATTGCGCAAACTCGACCTCGCGGATTTTGCAGCAGGTGCCGGGGTTCGAAGAGATCGACACCACCTTTTTCCCGGTCAAACTGTCCGAGCAGTTCGGACAAATTCCGGGCGTTGTCACAACCGAATACCGGGAATATGACGATGCCGACCTGCAAAAGGGCCTAGCCGCGAACAATGCCCGGCTGAACCAGCTGGATACAGGTCTATCCCAGTAGAAACAGCAACCCGTACAGGGTGGCGGCCCCGCTGAAGATGGCCGCCAGCACATTTTTAGTGAGCAGCCCC
Source organism: Ruegeria sp. AM1 (assembly GCF_056540745.1). Lineage (NCBI taxonomy): Bacteria > Pseudomonadati > Pseudomonadota > Alphaproteobacteria > Rhodobacterales > Roseobacteraceae > Ruegeria > Ruegeria sp. AM1. The sequence continues at coordinate 111,302 of NZ_JBQFXH010000007.1, read as the reverse complement.
ACACCCAGCGCAGCCGCGGCGGCGGCCATGCGCGGTATGTCTGGCTGGCCATCTGTTGCAGAGGGCCAGACCACCAGCGGCGCGATCAGCGCGGGCAGGATTGCCACCGCCGTATAGCGCAGGTGCCGCAACAGCCAGGCCGGCATCGGACGGTCGCCGACAAAGCCGATAAACGTAAAGCGCAGCAGATAGCTGCCAATCGCCAGCCCAACGATGATGACCCACATTGTGACGGGATCGACCTGTGTCATGACGCGTCCTTTTTCCGGGTCATCATCAGTTCAGCCTGCGCCCCTGCCATCATCCCGGCGCACCCGGCGACCAGCAAGCCCAGATTATAGGGCACCGCGAAGCTCAGCAGAGACACAATGATCGCAACCAGCGCAGCCACCACATGCGGAAGTGTGCGCATCATGGGCCCGACCATCGCCAGAAACGTGATCGGCAGGGCAAAATCCAGCGCCCAGCTTTCCGGGATCTGCGTGCCCAGAATGGCACCCAGATAGCTGCACCCGATCCACAGCGGCGTGATCGGCGCCATTGTTCCAAAGAAATAGGTCATGCGCTGCTGGATGGTCAGCGCGGGCTCTTTCTCAAAGCGCATAATCGAACAGGCATAAGACTGGTCGACAGTAAAATAAGCGGCAATCGAACGCTGCCACAGTGGGGCCGCGCCCAGATAAGGGGTCAGCGAGGCAGAATACATGGCCACCCGCAGATTCACCGCCAGCGCCGAAATCAGTACGATCAGCGTCGGCGCGTTATCCTGCAGCAACTGCAACGCGGTAAACTGAGCGGCCCCGGCAAACACCGTCGCGCTAAACGCGACGGTCTGCACCAGACCCAGCCCTGCCTCGGTGGCGAAAACGCCAAACAGCAGCCCAAAAGGGGCGACCACAAAGACAAAGGGCGCGCTGTCTCGAAAACCCGTCCAAAAATATGACTTCGATATGGTGGAGGCCATGGCAAATTCCTATGGTGTGAATTGAACCAGTAACGGGCTTGAAAGAGGGTTGCAATTGGCCACGCAAACAGAGCTGTCAGACTATATCATTGCGCCGGACCCAGCGGCGGCGCGCCTGACCCGCGCCGTTGAAGGCGTGGATCAGAATGGCGATGTCAGCCGCATTTCGGTGGTCGAAGAGCGGCCACTGACGATTTTCCTCAACGCGCAGGAAATCGTGACGGCGATGACCATCGGCGATTACCCGGAATATCTGGCGCTCGGTTTCCTGCGCAATCAGGGCATGCTGCTGCCCGATGACCAGATCACACGGGTCGATTACGACGATGATCTGGAAACCGTCGTGGTGCGCACGGCCCGGGAAACCTCTTACGAGGACAAGCTGAAGAAAAAGACCCGCACCAGCGGTTGCGCCGTGGGTACCGTGTTCGGAGACATGATGGAGGGGCTCGAAGACGTGCGCCTGCCGCAGGTTTCGGTGCGGACATCGTGGCTCTATGAACTGGCCGCCAGAATCAACCGCACCCCGTCGCTTTATCTTGAGGCAGGCGCGATCCACGGAACGGTTCTGTGCCATCAGGATCGGCCTCTGGTCTATATGGAGGATGTGGGCCGCCACAACGCCGTCGACAAAATCGCGGGCTGGATGCTGTCCGAGGGCGCGGATGCGGCTGACAAAATCCTTTATACCACCGGTCGTCTGACCTCGGAGATGGTGATCAAGACGGCGATGATGGGCATCCCGGTGCTGGCGTCGCGGTCGGGCTTTACCGCTTGGGGCGTTGAAATCGCGCGCGAGGTTGGCCTGACCCTGATCGGGCGCATGCGCGGCCAGCGGTTTGTCTGTCTGGCGGGTGAAGAGCGGTTGCTGCGCGATGCGGACCCAGCGCTGGTTGAAGTCGAAGACAAGAAGCACCGTCGGAAAAGTGCTGAGGGATGAGGCAGGCTCGCTCTCAGAAAATGCTGCAAAATCTGTTGGATATAGCGTAGCATAGTGTCATGCACCGATGTATTTCTCAACTGGTGCATTACCTGATTGCGATCCGAGGTCCCTATGGAACTGATCAATCTGATTGCACCGGTCTTTGCCGTTATCCTCACGGGCTATGCCTTTTCCTGGACCAGCCTTCTGGCCGAAGACACGTCAGAATCGCTTGTGCAGTTTGCCGTATATGTGCTGATCCCGGCGATCATGTTCTATCTGATCGGGCAGGAGAAGTTTGAGAACCTGCTGAACTACGGTTTCTATTTGGCGTATGGCGGTACGCTCCTGGCGCTGTTTGCAGCCCTTTTCATAGGCTTCAAATCCGTCTTGGGGATGCAGGTCGGGTCGGCAACCGTTGCCGCGTTTGCCGCTGTGGCCTCCAATACCGCATTGGTCGCTTTACCAATCCTGCATGCTATCTTCGGCTCAAGTGGTGCGCTGCCCGCCGTTCTGGCCAATCTGGTTGTTGCGACACTGCTGTTGGTCTTCACGATCATTCTAGAAACTTCTGCAGGGCGTGACGAAAAACAAAAGACATCGATCCTTACGATTGGGTTGAATGTCCTCAAGAACCCCATCATTGCAGCCACTCTGATCGGGGTTGCGTATTCCTTTACCGGTCTGGGCTTTTCGGACGCGGTATCAGATTATCTGGAACTGCTGAGCCAGGCTCTGGCGGCAGTTGCGCTGTTTGCCATCGGCTATACCACCAGCGTGCGCACCATTGTTCAGACCGGGCCGCTGATCCTGTTTCTGACAGTGGTGAAGCTGATCGCGGCGCCGGGTCTGGTTCTGCTGGCGGCGCATCTCATCGGGCTTGACCCGCTTTGGACCATTGCGGCGACGGTCTCGTCTGCTGTTCCAACCGCCAAGAACATCTTTCTGCTGGCCAAACATTATAATCAGGAACCGCAACTGGCCGCGCATACGGTTTCGGCGACCTCTTTCCTGTCGGTGGGCACGCTAATCATGTGGCTGTTTGTCCTGCATCATCTCTATCCGTCGGCATTCCAGTTAAACTGAATGGGTTGTAGTGTGGCGCGGAAATCGCCGTAATCGGGATAGTGGAGCGGAAATGACCAAGCCTCTGGGCGTAATCCTTGCCGGTGGGCAAGCCACCCGGATGGGGGGTGGAGACAAGGGGCTGTTGCGTTTGGGCGGGCGCAGCTTGCTTGAGCATGTGATTGACCGGCTTGGCCCGCAGGTGGCCGGGTTGGCGCTGAACGCAAACGGAGATGCGGCGCGGTTCGAGGGGTTCGATCTGCCGGTTGTCGCGGATTCGATCGACGGGTTCGCGGGCCCGCTGGCGGGTGTGCTGGCCGGGCTCGACTGGGCCGCTGACCAGGGTGCGGATTGCATCGTCACCGCCGCGGCGGATACGCCATTTTTCCCACGGGACCTGGTTGCGCGGCTGATGCAGGCGGCGCAGGGTCAGACATACCCGCTGGTCATGGCGACAACGCCAAGGACCAGTGATGAAACGCTGAAATCCGGCGGCGGCAAGCGCGTGAACCGGCATCCGACCTTTGGCCTCTGGCCGGTTGCATTGCGGGACGATTTGCGCGCCGCGCTGACCGCAGGCCTGCGCAAAGTGGTCCTGTGGACCGACCGGCATGAGGGGCGCGAGGCGCTGTTCCCCGCCGATCCGTTTGATCCATTTTTTAACGTCAACACGCCCGACGATTTGTTGCAGGCACAGAAAATGCTGGAGAAGGCATGAGGCTATACGGCGTCACCGGCTGGAAAAATGCGGGTAAAACCGGGTTGATGGAACGGCTGGTGGCCGAGATCACCTGGCGCGGATTGACCGTATCCACCGTCAAACATGCGCATCACGCTTTTGATGTCGACCAGCCGGGGCGCGACAGCTATCGCCACCGGAGCGCCGGTGCCAGTGAGGTGCTTCTGGCCTCGGGCAAGCGCATTGCGCTCATGCAGGAATTGCGCGATGCGGCTGAGCCGTCGCTGGATCAATTGCTGGCGCGGCTGTCGCCCGTCGATCTGGTGCTGATCGAAGGCTACAAACGCGAACGTCACCCCAAGATCGAGGCGTTTCGGGCCGAGCCCGGTAACCCTCTGATTGCCACGGATGATGAGACGATACATGCCGTGGCCAGCGATACAGCGCTGACATTGGATCGCCCGGTTTTTGATCTGAACGACACCAAATCCATCGCTGATTTCATCCTACAAGAGGTTGGCTTGTGAGCCTGTTTGACAGCTTTGCGATGGTCGACTGGTCCAGCGGAAATGACACCGGTGCCCGCCCCCGCAAAGATGCGATCTGGGCCTGTGTGGTGCGCAGGGGTGCTGTGGAAGAACCTGAATATCTCAGGAACCGCGGAATCGCCGAGCTTTGGTTGCAGGACCTGATCGCCCGGGAACTGGCGGTGGGTCGCCGTTTGTGTCTGGGGTTCGATTTTCCTTTTGGGTACCCCAAGGGCTTTACCCGCGCGGTGACCGGATCCGACGATCCGTTGCAGCTGTGGGACTGGTTCGAGCGTCAGATTGAAGACAGCCCGCACCGCAACAATCGTTTTGACGTCGCCGGGACGCTCAATCGCCGGTTTGGAGGCAAAGGTCCGTTCTGGTTCAACGGCCTGAAACGAGAGATTGACGGCTTGCCTAAAAACAAGGCCGATTACCACAATCCGTTCCCCGACCGTCGCACCATTGAAACCACCCCTGCCGCCAAAGGCAGCTTTACCTGCTGGCAAATGGGCGGCACGGGTGCCGTTGGCGGGCAGGTTATGACCGGGCTGCCGGTTCTGGCGCGGCTGCGCCGCCGTCATGCCGGTGACATCGCTGTCTGGCCGTTCGAGTCGTTGGACAAACCCGTCGCCTTTGTTGAAATCTGGCCGTCGCTGAACCTTGGCAGAGCCCCCGAAGGCCAGATCAAGGATGCCTGGCAGGTGGAACAGGTTGCCCGAGGGCTCGCAGATATGTCAGATCAGGATCTGACGGCGTTGCTGGACATCAGCGCCGCAGAGGAGGGTTGGATTTTGGGCGTGCCACAGAACAAACCGGACATCGCGCCGCCGCCGTTGCGCAACGACTGCTTTGCCCTGCCTGCCGGGGTGAACTGGACGCCGGTTGACGACGCGCTGCATTTTCTGCGCGACCGGCTCCGGCCTGTCACCGGTGTCGAGATGGTCGCCTTGGGCAATGCGTCGGGCTGTATTCTGGCCGAGGATGTGACCGCCCAGCGTTCCAACCCGCCGCAACGCAACACCGCCGTGGATGGGTATGGCTTCGCGGTTGATATCCCCGAGGGCGCGCATGTCCTGCCGCTGCTCGGCGGGCGCGCGGCTGCGGGGGTACCGTTTGAGGGGCAGGTTCCCGACGGCCACGCCCTGCGCGTTCTGACGGGTGCGGCGCTGCCCGAAGGAGTTGATACTGTGATCCTCGAGGAGGACGTGACCGTTCAGGACGGCCACATCGCCTTTCACGGGCCGCTGAAGCGTGGTGCCAACACACGGCGCGCGGGCGAGGATGTTGCCGCAGGCCAGACCGCGCTTGTTGCAGGTCGCCGGTTGACCCCGGCAGATTTGGCGTTGCTGTCCGCAATTGGGATATCCGAGGTTCCGGTGCGCAAACCCCTGCGCGTAGCGGTTCTGTCTACCGGCGATGAACTGGTCGAGCCGGGTGCCCCGGCGGCGCCTAGTCAGATATATGACGCGAACCGGCCCATGTTGTCGTCGCTGATCGACCGGATGGGGTTTCAGGCGTTGGATATGGGTCGTGTACCCGATGACCGCGCAGCTTTGCAGGCCTGTCTGGATCAGGCTGCCGCGCAAGCCGATGTTATCCTGACCAGCGGCGGCGCATCTGCCGGGGATGAGGATCACGTGTCCGCCCTGCTGCGCGCAGCGGGTGCGATGCAGGAATGGCGGATTGCCCTGAAACCCGGTCGCCCGCTGGCGCTGGGCATGTGGCAGGAAACTCCGGTCTTTGGGCTGCCCGGCAATCCGGTGGCCGCAATGGTCTGCACGCTGATCTTTGCGCGCCCCGCATTGGGTCTGATGGCTGGCGAAGGCTGGAACATTCCGCAAGGTTTTGATCTGCCTGCCGCCTTTGAAAAACGCAAGAAACCGGGCCGCCGCGAATATCTGCGCGCCCGCGTTCGGGATGGCCGGGCCGAGGTCTTCGGTTCGGAAGGATCAGGACGCATCAGTGGCCTCAGCTGGGCTGAAGGGCTGGTTGAAGTCGGGGACGGGGCCTGCCACATCAAACCGGGCGATCCGGTGCGGTTCATCCCTTATGGAAGCTTTGGATTATGACGGTCATCATATCCCGCGGGTTTGACGATCACGAGAGACCACAGGCGGCGCGCCTGTTCTGGCAGGCGTTTTCCGGCAAGCTGGCCAAGATCATGGGACCGGATGATCGGGGCATCAGCTTTTTTGAGCGCACGCTGAACCCGGATTTTGCGTTGGTGGCCCGCGATGACGCCGGACACATGCTGGGGCTGGCCGGGTATAAGACCAGCTCGGGCGGGTTTGCCGGTGGCGAGATGCGCGATCTGGCGCGCGTCTATGGCTGGTTCGGCGGCCTCTGGCGCGGGCTGATCCTGAGTGTGCTGGAGCGTAACCTGCAGCCCGGTGTCTTTCAGATGGATGGCATTCTTGTCGCCGCAGAGGCGCGCGGGCAGGGGGTTGGCACCGCCCTGCTGTCTGCCATCAAGCAAGAGGCCGCGCAGGCCGAGATGACCGAAGTGCAGCTGGACGTGATCAACACCAATCCCCGTGCCCGTGCACTGTACGAGCGCGAGGGGTTTCAGGTGGTCAGTGAAGAAGAGACCGGGCCGTTCAGACATCTGTTCGGCTTCGATACCGCCACGCGGATGCGCTGGCCGGTACCGAAAAGTTAGTCGAACGTCCCCGCCACACGCCCGACCAGCATAAAGGCGCGGGCTGTGCGTGTCTCGCTCAGCGCGGCCAGATCGGCGTCGCTGGCTTCGGGTTCGAATGCGATGATCATATTGTCGAACCGGCGCAGGAAATGATGCGCCGCGTCGCGGAAAATCGGATCCTGCTTCATCCGCGCCGCCGTCAGCGCCAGCGATGAGCGGTCGCGAATACCGCCAAGAGCCGCCACTTCGCGTCCGCGCGCGCCTTGGGCAAACTGCCGCCAAATCTCGGGTCGTGCCATATCGGGGCGCAGGTCATCCATATAGATGCCCTCCTGGCTGAGCAGCGTCAGCACATCCTGCGACGCCTGCACCAGCTGCGCGGTCTGTCGGTCCTTTAATGCCTGCCGCAAGGCGTCAAAACCGCGGGCATCTTCAGCCGTCTCGGGAAAGTTCAGCGCGCGGATAAAGACTTCTTTGGTCAGCGGGGGCGTGATCTCTTCGGCAGAGGTACCCAGCTCCAGCGAGGTCTGATCGCCCGACGCAGCGGTCTGCAGCGGCATCCGTGCGGGCTCGGTCCGTTTGGTAGAAAACGTGGCCAGCGCGGATTCGGTGTTTTTGGTCGTCTCGGCAATCTCGTCCAGCTTCTTGCTGACTGTTGGCTCATAGGTGCTGGCGGCGCGCTGTTGCTGGGTGACGTAAGTATTGCGGATGGCATCGATCGCCGTCTGCAGACGGGCGCTTTCTTCGCGCATGATCCGGCTGGTGCGCATCGCCGTGGCTGCGACCCAGATCATGGCAACCGGCATAAAGACGGCCAGCAGCGTCACGACAAACCCACCGGCCTGTCTGGGACCGGGAAGCACCAGATACACAAACGCCACCAGCAGCCAGATCAGGCTCAGCCCGATGGCCACGATCTCAACGATAGTCACAGCCGATCTGCCCGGGCGATCATAGATGCCCAGCGAGGTCGGACGCTCCTCGGTTTCCTGGTCAGGTGTTTGCCCCGACATACGCGATGCTCCGGATCAGGAGTACTGGATGCTCAAAATCTCGTAAGATCGCACGCCGCCGGGGGTGCGCACCTCGACACTGTCGCCTTCGTCTTTGCCGATCAGGGCGCGGGCGATGGGCGATTTGATGTTCAGCAGGCCGTTTTCGATATTGGCCTCGTATTCGCCGACGATCTGCCAGGTCTTTTCCTCGTCGGTATCTTCGTCCACCAGCGTGACCTTGGCACCGAATTTGATGGCGCCGGTCAGCTTGGCCGGGTCGATGACATCCGCCAGAGACAGGATACCTTCCAGCTCTTTGATGCGGCCTTCGATAAAGCCCTGCTTTTCGCGGGCCGAATGATATTCGGCGTTCTCTTTCAGGTCACCAAGCTCACGCGCTGAAGCGATGGCTTCGATAATCGCCGGGCGCTCAACGGATTTGAGGTTCTTCAGTTCCGCCTCGAGCGCGGCATTGCCCGCAGGCGTCATTGGAATTTTTTCCATTCTCTTGTCGTCCACGCATAAATTGAGTCGCCCCGCCGCACTAAAGCGTCGGGGCGACAGATGGGTTGACCAATACCTGACCCAAATGATGCGCGAATTGCAAGAGGGCAGCCGCGCCTTGTGATCAAACTCGCAATTTAGCGCCGCCGCTTTGACGCGGGCGGGTGCCGGTGGCGCTTACCCAGCAATTCGCCGCGTCGCCAGCGGTGTGCTTCATGCCCCAGCCAGAGCATTTCAATCATACTGAACCACCTCAAATTCGATGCCGTTGTCATCTTCGAAATAGAACCGGCGGCCCGGCTCGTAGTCTGCATGATTGTGCGGCTCGAACCCGGCTTCGCGCACCTTGGCTTCGGTGGCGTCGATATCTTCGACCAGAACGCCGACGTGGTTCAGACCCCCGACAATGTCATAGCTGCTTTCGCCCGCAGGTCTGGGATCACTGGGGGCGTAAAGCGCCAGATAGGTATGGGCACTGCCGACATGCACGGTATAGCCGTCGGCAATGGCCGGCCCTTCCCACCGGGTTTTCCAGCCGAATACCTTTTGCATCCAGTCCGCCGATGCCTTGGGGTCACGCACGGTGAAGTTGGTATGTTCCAAAGTCGCCATCATGGGGTCTCCTTTCCAGATAAGGCTTGTTTCGACTCACCGTAATTTCTAAACCTAACTTTAGGTCAAGAGATTATTTCATGAGGTCGAAATGCCTGTATCCGAGGGTCTGTCCATCGGCGCGCTGGCGCGGCGCACCGGGTTGGCAGTGTCTGCAATCCGCTACTACGAAACACAGGGGCTGATCACGCCGTGGCGAAATTCGGGCGGCCAGCGGCGGTATCAAAGGGCTGACATAAGGCGGCTGAGCTTTGTCATGATCGCGCAGCAATTTGGCCTGACCCTGCCTGAAATCCGCGAGGTTTTGTCGAGCTTGCCGGGCAGCCGCACGCCGACCCCGAAGGACTGGAAAGACATCAGCAAGCGCCTGCGCAGCCATCTGGATCAGCGAATCGATACGCTGATCCGATTGCGGGACAATCTGGATGGCTGCATCGGCTGTGGCTGTCTGAGCCTGCCAAAATGCGCGCTTTATAACCCCGATGATCGGGCTAAATCTCACGGAAATGGGCCAAGATACCTGTTGGGCGACGCACCAGAGACCTGAACTGGCGCATTGATGCTAAATTACGCCGTGTTTCGATTGACCAAGGTCTTGGCAAACAGGTAATCAGCCGTGAAACAAAATTGCGCAGACCATGCAATGAGAGCGCCAATTCGGAAAAGTTAGCTAAGGAGCCCGCGATGGCCGAGATTGAACGCGAAGCGATGGAGTATGACGTTGTGATCGTGGGTGCAGGCCCCGCAGGTCTGTCAGCGGCCATCCGTCTGAAACAGCTCGACGCCGACCTGAACGTTGTTGTGCTGGAAAAGGGTTCCGAAGTGGGCGCGCACATCCTGTCGGGCGCGGTACTGGACCCCTGCGGTCTGGATGCGCTGATCCCGGATTGGAAAGAAAAAGGCGCGCCGCTGAACACGCCGGTCATCGAAGATAATTTCTATATGCTGGGTGAGGCGGGCAAAATCCGCATCCCCAATTTCCCAATGCCGCCGCTGATGAACAACCACGGCAATTACATCGTCTCGATGGGCAATGTTTGCCGCTGGATGGCCGAACAGGCCGAAGAGCTGGGCGTGGAAATCTTCCCCGGCATGGCCTGTTCCGAGCTGGTCTATGGCGAGAATGGCGAGGTCAAAGGCGTGGTCGCGGGTGTCTTTGGTCTGGAGCCCGATGGTTCTTATGGTCCGCAAACCGAGCCGGGGATGGAGCTGCACGGCAAATATGTCTTCCTGTCGGAAGGTGTGCGTGGCTCACTGTCCAAGGAAGTGATTGCCAAATACGACCTGTCTGCTGGTAAAGAGCCGCAGAAATACGGCGTCGGCATGAAAGAGATCTGGGAGATCGATCCCGAAAAGCACAAAGAAGGCAGCGTTACGCACACGATGGGCTGGCCTTTGGGCAGCAACGCAGGTGGCGGGTCCTTCATCTATCACCTTGAGAACAATCAGGTCTATGTCGGCTTTGTGGTTCACCTGAACTACAGGAACCCGCACCTGTATCCTTACATGGAGTTCCAGCGCTTCAAGCATCACCCGGTTGTGGCTGACCTGCTGAAAGGCGGCAAGCGCGTGGCCTACGGGGCCCGTGCGATCACCGAAGGCGGGTATCAGTCGATGCCAAAACTGGTGGCACCTGGCGTGGCACTGCTGGGCTGTTCGGCGGGTATGGTCAACGTGCCGCGCATCAAAGGCAACCACAACGCCATGCTGTCGGGCAAGGCCGCAGCCGAGGCCGCCTATGACGCGATCAAGGCCGAACGGTCGGGTGACGAGCTGTCCGACTACGAAACCGAAGTGCGCAACGGCGCCATCGGCGCAGACCTGAAGAAGGTCCGCAACGTCAAGCCGCTGTGGTCGAAATATGGTCTGACTGCCAGCTTGATGCTGGGTGGCATGGATATGTGGACCAACACGCTGGGCTTTTCGTTGCTGGGCACACTGGGCCATGGCAAAAACGATGCGGAAGCGACTGAGGATGCCAGCAAGCATCAGCCGATCGACTATCCAAAACCCGATGGCACACTGTCCTTTGACCGCCTGACCAACGTGTCCTTTGCGATGACCAATCACGAGGAAAGCCAGCCTTGCCATCTGAAGCTGACCGACCCGGACATCCCGGTAAAGGTCAACCTGCCCAAGTTCGACGAACCGGCGCAGCGTTATTGCCCGGCGGGTGTGTACGAGATGGTCGAAGATGAAGAGGGTCCGCGATTCGTGATCAACTTCCAGAACTGCGTCCATTGCAAAACCTGCGATATCAAGGATCCGAGCCAGAACATCACCTGGACCACGCCGCAGGGAGGCGACGGCCCGAACTATCCCAATATGTAGGCAAAAACACGGGCAATGGCGGCGTCGTGAAGGCTCTGCCATTGCCTCTTTCGAACCAAAGCCCTAGCTTATTGTGCAGTCAACAACAGCAGGGCAGGATTTTGGTGGCTTCTCTGGTTCGTCGCGCAGCACTGGCTGTGTTGTTCACCTCTTCATTTGCAATGCCGGCGCTTTCGGACGGCGGTTTGGGATCGTATCTGGCAGGCCGTCAGGCCATCTATGAAAGCGATTATGCAGCTGCAGCCCGGTATTACGCACAGGCGCTGAAATCTGATCCAAAGAATGAAAAGCTGCTGGAAAGCGTTCTTCTGTCCCGTCTAGCGCTGGGACAGGTCGCGGATGCATGGCCTATCGCAAAGACGATGGAAGAAGATGGCTTGGACAGTCAGGCTGCCAAGATGGTCATTGCTGCAAATCTCGCCGCCTCCGGACAATTGGATGAGCTGCTCGCGCGTGATCCCGAAACGCAGGGCGTTGGCCCTCTGGTCGATGGCCTGATAGCTGCTTGGGCCTACATCGCGCAGGGCGAAATGACCAAGGCGATGGAGCAGTTTGACAAGGTTTCGACCGAAGAAGGCTCGCGGGAGTTTTCGCTTATTCACAAGGCCCTGGCGTTGGCGTCGATCGGTGATTTCGAAGGGGCTGAAGAGATTTTCCAGTCCAATGACGGTATTTTGGCACGGTTTTCGCGCAGAACCGCCCTGGCGCGAGCCGAAGTTCTGTCACAGCTGGACCGCAACGAAGACGCCTTGCAGTTCCTTGATGAGGTCTTCGCCGCCGGAAATGATCCCGCAATAGAAGGCTATGTCAGCCGTCTGACGGCGGGCGAGACCCTGCCATTTACCCATGTCGGTTCGGCACAGGATGGCATGGCCGAGGTCTTTTTCTCAATCGGCACCGCCCTGAACACAGAAGCGTCGCCTGACTATGTCCTGCTCTATTCTCGCATCGCGGCCTTCTTGAGGCCCGATCATCATGATGCAATACTGCTCAACGCGGAATTGCTGGAGACGCTGCAGCAATATGATCTGGCGGTCGAGGCCTATCGCTCGGTTCCGCCCGAAAGCCCAGATTACCACGCGGCCGAGTTGGGTCGGGCAGAGGTGCTTGGCCAGTCCGGCAAGAACGATGCCGCGGTTGAGGTGTTGCAAAACCTTGCAACGCTGCAACCTGGCTTGCCCGCGGTACATGTGGCGCTGGCCGATCTGCATCGCCAGCAGGAAGACTATGCCGCCGCCGTGACCTCGTATGAAACGGCGATTGAGCTGATCGAAGAAACATCCGGCGGCAACTGGTTCCTGCACTATGCGCGCGGGATTTCATTCGAGCGTCTAAAGAACTGGGATCAGGCAGAATCCGATTTCCGCCGGGCACTGGAACTGAATCCGGATCAGCCGCAGGTTCTCAACTATCTGGGTTATTCTCTGGTTGAACGGCGCGAAAAGCTGGACGAGGCGCTTGATATGATCGAACGCGCCGTCGCAGCGCGCCCTGACAGCGGTTATATCGTCGACAGTCTTGGCTGGGTTCTGTTCCGGCTGGGCCGCTATGATCAGGCGGTTGGACATATGGAGCGCGCGGTCGAACTGCTGCCAGTTGACCCGGTGGTGAACGACCACCTGGGCGACGTCTACTGGGCGGTTGGCCGCGAGCGCGAGGCCGAGTTCCAGTGGAAACGTGCCCTGTCCTTTATCGACCCCGAAGATACCGATGGTGAAGCCGATCCTGACCGCATCCGCCGCAAGCTTGAGGTGGGTCTGGATGCCCTGCTGTCCGAGGAAGGTGCAGAACCGCTGAAGGTCGCAAATGGCAACTAAGGTTTTTGCGCCAGCCAAGATCAATCTGACTCTGCATGTGACCGGCCAGCGCGCCGATGGCTATCACCTGCTGGATTCGCTGGTGGTGTTTTCGGATGTCGGGGATACGTTGACCTTTCGTCCTGGCGCGAGCCTGTCGATGGCTGTGACAGGTGAGCATGCTGCAGGGGTTCCCATCGACCACCGCAATCTGGTCTGGCAAGCGGCTGAGGCCGCTGGCTGGACCGGACACATCGCACTGGACAAGGTCCTGCCGCATGGTGCCGGGATCGGTGGCGGCTCATCGGATGCTGCTGCAACCCTGCGCGCACGGTCGGCGCAGGCTGTACCTGCTGAAACGGCGCTGGCCTTGGGGGCGGATGTTCCGGTTTGTATGAAGGCACAGGCAACCCGAATGCGCGGTATCGGTGATCAGCTGTCGCCTGTGGCATTGCCCCCTCTGTCTGCGCTGCTGGTCAATCCGGGCGTTGCAGTGCCCACTGCGTCGGTGTTCACGTCGCTGGCCAGTCGGGACAATCCGGCCATGCCCGAAGATATCCCTGCATTCGCAACGGCTGAGGCCTGCGCGGCCTGGCTGATCGATCAGCGCAACGATCTTGAACCACCGGCAACCACCGTCGCGCCAGAAATCGAAACCTTACTGAATGAACTCCGTCAGACCCGCCAATCCACGCTGGTCCGCATGTCGGGCTCGGGCTCAACCTGCTTTGCGCTCTATCCAACAATGAAAGACGCGCAGTTCGCGGCCTATGAGATTGGCGCGGCCCATCCCGACTGGTGGTGCCGCGCAACCTTGCTCAGTTGAGGCGCGACACCACATAATCGGCCAGATCGCGCAGCAAGCTGCGCAGCTCGTGATCCGGTAGAACCTCGAGTGCGTCTTTGGCTTTGGTGGCCCAGCCCAACGCATCCTGGCGGGTTTCGTCGAGCGTGGCGTATTTGTGCATCAGGCTGAGCGCATGATCCAGATCACCATCCTGCTGGCGGCCCTTTTCAATTGTCCGCTCCCAGAAAGCGCGCTCTTCGGGCGTTGCCTGCGCCACGGCCTTGATCACCGGCAGGGTCAGCTTGCGCTCGCGGAAATCGTCGCCGACATTCTTGCCAGTTGCCTTGCTGTCGCCCTGATAATCCAGCAGGTCGTCGGCAATCTGAAACGCGATACCCAGCGCATCGCCATAGTCGAACAGCGCGCGCACCTGCGCCTCGGTAGCGCCCGCAATAACACCGCCCACTTCGGTTGCGGCTGAAAACAGAGCGGCGGTTTTGCCGCGCACAACCTGCAGGTAGACGCTTTCATCCGTGCGCAGATCGGTGGCTGCGGTCATCTGCAGCACCTCACCCTCGGCAATCGTGGCCGAGGCGTTGGCGAGGATATCCAGAACCCGCAACGACCCAGTTTCAACCATCAACTGGAAGCTGCGCGAAAACAGATAATCGCCCACCAGAACGCTGGATTTGTTGTCCCACAGCAGGTTCGCCGTGGGGCGCCCGCGCCGCTGGGCGCTTTCGTCGACAACATCGTCGTGCAGCAGGGTGGCGGTGTGAATGAACTCGACCGTGGCCGCGAGGCGGACATGGTGATCGCCGGAATAGCCAAACAGCCGCGCTGCCGCCAGCGTCAGCATCGGGCGCAGGCGCTTGCCGCCTGCCTCGACCAGATGTGCCGTCACCTCGGGAATGCGCGGGGCGTGCTCTGACGCCATACGCGTGCGGATCAGCTCGTTCACGGCGTCCATTTCACCGGCCAGAATCTCGGCCAGTCGCTCATGCGGTTTCGAGATCGTGCTGATATTCATCACACTCCTGATACAAGGCTCGACTTCCGTCCCGCCTTGCCCTTACATCCATCCCCATGAAAGAACTTTTGCGCAGCACCGATCCCACCGTCCTGGCCTTTGCAACCGCTCTCCTTGAAGGCGAGGATATAGACTGCTTTCAGATGGACGTAAATATGAGCATCCTCGAAGGCGGCATCGGAATCTTCCCAAGGCGGCTGATGGTCCGGACCGAAGACCTGACCCGCGCCGAACGTGTCATGCACGACAACGAAATCCCACTGGGCAGATGAGCGGGTTTTCCGACAGCCAACTGACCTGCAATGATTTTCTGGGCGGTCGTGTCCGCCTATGGCAACCAGCCACGGGTTACCGCGCCGGGGTCGATCCGGTGTTTCTGGCGGCGTCTGTGCCTGCATCCCCCGGTCAGTCTGTGCTGGAGCTTGGCTGCGGGGCAGGGGCTGCGGCTTTGTGCCTCGCAGCGCGTGTACAAGACCTCCGTCTGACGGGGATCGAGCTGCAGACGCCCTACGCTAAACTGGCGCGCAAAAATGGGGCCGAGAATGACGCTGAGCTTCAGGTTTTCGAGGCTGATCTGGCCAATCTGCCCACTGAATTGAAGCAGCAGCAATTTGACCATGTCATCGCCAATCCACCCTACTATCGCCCCGCCGCGCACAGCCCGGCCGAAGACCCGGGGCGGCGTATCGCGCTTGGCGAAGAGACGCCTTTAGAAGTCTGGATCGACACCGCCACGAAACGCCTGACCCCACGTGGCTATCTGCACATGATCCAGCGCGTTGACCGTTTGCCGGATATGCTGTCCGCTTGTTCGGGGCGGTTGGGATCGGTGGAGATCCTGCCCCTTGCACCGCGTATCGGTAAGGCGGCGCAATTGCTGATCCTGCGTGCCCGTAAAGGGGGGCGGGCTGATTTCAAACTGCACGCGCCGTTGATTTTGCACGAAGGCGCGCGCCATTTGCGCGACGCAGAATCATACACAGCCGACGTGGCCAATATCCTGCGCGATGGCCAAGCACTTCCCTGGCCCGCAGCCTGATCGGCAATGACCAGCCGAAATTGTCGGATTTATATCGGATTCTGTGCGTCTGCGGCGTGACAGGGTGGAAACGATGTGATCAACTTCCTACGTGAGACTTATACATCGAGAAGGAGGATCGCCATGAGCGTGAGCGCACATCTGACGGAACTGAAGAAGAAGCACGAAAACCTCAGTCTTGAAGTAGAACATGCCCAGCGCTCGCCCGGCATCGATGATCTCCACATCGCTCAGTTGAAGAAACAGAAACTGAAGCTCAAGGAAGAGATCGAACGCCTTTCAGCCTAAGATTTCGCACTGGCACGTGCGGCAATGACCGCGCCGCCGGTGATAAACAAGGCCGCGATCGCCAGTGTCCATGAGGGCGCAGCGATCCCGGCCAATACCAGAACAAGCGTAGACAGCAACGGTGCCGCATATGAGCTGGTGCCAAGCATCTGAATATCTCCACGCTTGACCCCTATATCCCAGACATAAAACGCAAGCCCAACCGGCCCCAGCCCCAGGGCTAGAGCCGATCCCCAAGCGATTGGCGTTGCGGGCCAGACGGTGTCTTCCAGTGCAAAATGCAGCCCCCAAGACGCGAGTGCGGTTAGCACGCAGAAGATCGCAACCGAACTGGTTGGCGTTTCCCCCAACCGGCGCGACAGCACCGAATAGCCCGACCATGTCAGCGCACAAAGCAGCGCCAGCGCATAGCCGGGCAGGTGGGTGCTCTGGAACCCGGCGCTGCCACCTCCGCTGATGATCAGCGCGGCACCTGCAAAGGCAAGACAGGCGCCAATCAGGTGCCCTGCACGCAAGTTCTCACCCGGCAGTAGCCCCGAAAACAGGACAATCAGCAACGGCCAGAGATAGGCGATCAGGCCCGCTTCGGCTGCAGGGGCCATGCGCAGCGCCGAGAAATAGAGCGCGTGATATCCAAACAAGCCAACCGTGCCGAACAGGTATATTTTCCAGCTGACCCAGCGCAGCTGGCCCAGATCGCCCGTAACAATAGTCCAGGCAAGACCCAGCGCCCCGCCGATGCTGAAGCAGATCGCATTCAGCAACAAAGGAGGCGTCGGCGCTGAGCCAACAGTGAACAGCGCCAGCAAGGCCCACAGAAGGACAGCAACAAATCCAATCGCAGTGGCGCGTGTCTTAGTCATGTTGTGGGAGATTCTTGACCGGGATGATATCAATCTCACCCCAGATATTTGCGGTTTTCTCTATTTCTGCCAGATACCAATCGCGAAACGCAGCGATCTGCGGCAGGGTTTCCCGCCCCGGCAAGCACAGGAATGAAAACCGCGCGTCTGTTTCAATTGCGATTTTGAACGGCGTTACCAGACGGCCCTCCAGCACATCCTTGATCAGCAGCGGGCGCCGCCCCAGCAATACGCCGACCCCGGCACAGGCCGCATCAATCGAGTGTTCGACATTCGAGAACTGCATGCCGTGCGGTTCGAACCCATGAATTCCGACCGCCCGGAACCATGCCGGCCAGTCGCAGGGCGGCTGAAGAAAGCTGTCATAGTCGTTGATAACCAGCGGCGCATCGACAAGGCTTTCGGGGGTCGGAAACTGCTCGGCCAGGGCCGGGGTCATTGCGGGGGTCAGCCACTCCTTGCGCGCATGTACGGCATAGAGGTTATCATAGTCCTGATAACCAAAACGGATCGCGACATCGGCGTCATCCCGATGCAGATCAACCATCTGGATTGAGGTTGAAATGCGCAGATTGATATCAGGAAAGGCCTTGGCAAAGTCATACAGCCTTGGGGCCAGCCATTTTGCCGTCAGCGCCGGACCAGCCGCCACCGTAAGCGTCGTGTTATCCTGCAACCTGCGTGTTTTGGTCCAGGCTGTCTGTAGGGCGCTGAATCCTTCTGCCGCGCCTGGGGCGAGTGTTCGCCCCGCTTCAGTCAGCTCGACAGCCCTGTTTAAGCGCCGGAACAGCGGTTGGCCTAGATGCTCTTCCAGGGATTTGATCTGAAAGGATAGCGCCGCCGGGGTGACGTTCAATTCATCCGCAGCCTTGGCAAAGGACATATGACGCGCGGCAGCGTCAAAGGCGCGCAGGGCTGTCAGAGGGGGCAGGCGGTCACTCATGTCGATTAAGAATTTCTAAAGTGAGCTGGGAAAAACTCTCGTTTGTGCCTTTTGAAAACAACAGGCATCTTAAAGGCAAGTCAAGTTCACCTTTATCAAAAAGGGAAAACCCATGATCGAGATGACAACAAACCCCGCTGTCCACCGCGCCTTTCTTCGCGCCCATGTCGAGCGCGGCAGAGCCATCAGAAATATCTGGAAATGGCTGACCGGTTCCCGCTGAACGCAGCGCGCGCGTTCTTACGGGATATCGGGGCCGACCTTTCAGGGGTCGGCCCCTATTTTATGTCCTGCGGCTTCTTTGACAGGTCGTGCAGAATAACGGGTTCGATCACACAAGATGCCCCCAGTTGCTCTCGGACCGCTGCCACCGCATCTGGCGTGGCAGAGATCACCAAACGCCCGAACGGGCCCGGTTTTACATTGCTCACGCCAGACACGGCCGATAGTTGACGCGCCAGATCGTCCGGGTCAGGCCCGGTCTGGTTCCTGCGCAAAGCGACCACGTAGTCTGTCATTTTCGCTCCTGTTTCGGGTGCCCTTAGTCGCGCGGCATCCCATGTCCCTGAAAACTTGGATCAAGGCCGATTGGAATGCAAATCTGGTTCAGGATATGCCGCGCCATATTGGTGCGGTGGATGTTTCTGGGCAGCACCATGTAGGCCGCGCTCTTGGCAAGCACCCGCGCCAGCGCGCCGCAAGCCACGGGCGTCGCCATCGAGGTACCGTCCAGCGCCGCATAAGGGGCCACGAATCCATTGCGTTCAGGCACCGTCGCGATGATCCCGACGCCGGGTGAGATTGCATCAATCTCGGGTCCGAAATTCGAGAACCGCGCCAGAAAGAACCCATCCAGACCAATTTTTGATGGCTCCTGCGGCATCTGATTGCCCGAGAGTGAATTTGACGGGGCGGTGCCGATTTTACCAGCGGCCGAGATCGCCACGGTTTCCGGCAGGGCGGCCGGAAAGTTCACCGGCGGGCCGCCATCATTGGCCGCCGCACACAGGCACAGCGTCCCGCGTTCAGCGGCATCCTGCACCGCGTCCTGCACCAGGTCGGATTTGACCGGGGCCCCCAAGCTCATGTTGATCAGGTCCGCGCCGGCGCGGCTGAGATGATCGATGGCGTTGGCGATGTCGATATTGGCAGCGCCCGATCCGGGCGGGAACACCCGTGCAGAATGCAGATCAACGCCCGGAGCAATACCGGAATGCTCCCGTTCTGCACCCGGACGTCCGCCGATACTGCCGGCAACATGCGAGCCATGCACATCAACATCTGCGCCGCCTGCAGGGTTGTGCTGGTTGTCGATAAATGCGCCATGATCGGTGCCCGTCAGATGCGGATGCGGGCCAAAGCCCGTGTCGATCACGCCGACTGTCACCCCGTCACCGGCATCTGCGGCAAAGCTGTCAACGCCCACTGCGCGGTGCCACCAGTCAATCCTGCGATTGCCGGGCAGCCGGTCGCAAACCACCGTGGTTCTCGGGCCCGTCACCGCCGCCTGCCGCGCCCAAAAGCCTTCATAGGGGCTGACTATGCAGGCCAGCGGCTGCAGCGAAGGCACGACGTCGAACACCGCCCGCCCGCCCGTGTCGGTCTCGCTTTCGACGCGCACGACCTCGCCATTCACTTCGCGCAGGAACAGCGCAACCGTTGCAAAGGGCAGGGCTTGGCCGCCGCCCCGGACCTCGATCTCGAACAGATTGCCGACGCCCGCAGTGTGCGACAGGTCGATCAGCGGGACATTGACGCCAGCAAACAGGCTGCGCGCGCCGTCAACGCGGTCATGGATGATCAGCGGCTCGACGATGACGTCTTCGGTGCTTGAGGCTGCAAGGGCCTGCATCTCACCTTCGGTGCCCTCCATGATTACGCTGCGGCGCGCCAGATCGTCCGGCGGCGTAAGGTCCGTCAGCATGTGGGTGGCACCCATCGGCATCGCCAGCGCAGCGCTCAGGGCCTGACGGGATGCAATCTTGTCTTGCTCGCGAAATTTACCGGCACGACGGTTGGACATCACAAATTTCATTTCAAATCCTCCCTGCTAAAATAAGGGTAAGGATAGCACAAAATCGTGAGAAATGGGCGGGGCGAGTGGTCGTTTGGCGCAAGTGCCAGTGCCCTGAAATGCAAAAGCGCCCGCCAATTCAGGCGGGCGCTTGCCGTAAGTTGCCAGGGTTACGCGAAAAATTGCGCGCCATTGGCCGAGATGGTCGAGCCGTTGATGAACTGAGAATCGTCCGAGGCCAGGAAGGCCACGCAGCGCGCGATCTCTTCAGGCTCGCCCAAACGGCCCGCCGGGATCTGGCCGATGATCGACTCACGCACCTTTTCCGGCACTGCCATCACCATTTCAGTTGCGATATAGCCGGGGCAGATGGCGTTGGCGGTGATACCGGCACGCGCGCCTTCCTGCGCGAGCGATTTCACGATGCCCAGATCGCCCGCCTTGGTCGCGGCATAGTTCACCTGCGCGAACTGGCCTTTCTGACCGTTGATCGAGCTGATCACGATCACGCGGCCAAACTTGCGCTCGCGCATGCCGGGCCAGACAGGGTGCACAGTGTTGAACACGCCGGTCAGGTTGGTGTCGATCACTTGATGCCACTGTTCGGGTGTCATCTTGTGGAAGGGCGCATCGCGGGTGATGCCTGCATTGGCGACGACGATGTCGATGGGGCCAACCTCGGCTTCGACCTTCTCGATACCCGCCTTTGATTCGTCGTAGTCGGCGACGTTCCATTTATAGGTCGCAATGCCCGTCTCTTCGGTGAACTTTGCCGCAGCTTCGTCGTTCCCCGCATAGGTGGCTGCTACGTTATACCCTTCGGCCTTAAGCGCCTTGGAAATTGCTGCGCCGATGCCGCGGGAACCACCGGTTACGAGTGCTGTACGTGCCATTTAGGAATCCTCCAAATTTAGTCGCCTTGGTAATGCTGTTACTCTGAGAGATACGGATGCGCAATATTGTTTCGCTGCGATTTTCGATTTCAACAGGTCAAAATCGTCGCATCTCAGAGCTATCGTTTATTTGTAACAAAAAAGGGCGCCCGTCTGGCGCCCTTTTTCAGTCATTGTCCATACACTTAGTCGCGCTCCACACACAGTGCCACGCCCATGCCGCCACCGATGCACAGCGTCGCCAGACCTTTCTTGGCGTCGCGACGCTTCATTTCAAAGAGCAGCGTGTTCAGAACGCGGCAGCCGGATGCGCCGATCGGGTGGCCGATGGCAATCGCGCCGCCGTTCACGTTCACGATCGACGGATCCCAGCCCATGTCCTTGTTCACGGCGCAGGCCTGTGCGGCAAAGGCTTCGTTGGCCTCAACCAGATCCAGATCATCAACCGACCAGCCCGCTTTCTCCAGCGCTTTGCGTGACGCGTAGATCGGGCCAACGCCCATGATCGACGGGTCCAGACCCGCGGTTGCGTAAGAGGCGATGCGAGCCAGAGGCTCGATACCGCGCTTTTCGGCGTTCTCAGCCGACATCAGCAGCGTGGCCGCCGCACCGTCGTTCAGGCCCGAGGCGTTGGCCGCTGTAACCGAGCCATCCTTGGTGAAGGCCGGGCGCAGTTTGGCCATGGCTTCCATGGTCGCGCCGTGGCGGATGTATTCGTCTTTGTCCATCACGATGTCGCCCTTGCGGGTCTTGATGGTGAAGGGCACGATCTCTTCGGCGAATTTGCCTGCGTTCTGCGCGGCCTCAGCTTTGTTTTGCGAGGCAACAGCGAATTCGTCCTGCATGTCACGGCTGATCTGCCACTTCTCGGCGACGTTCTCGGCGGTCTGACCCATGTGATAGCCATTGAAGGCATCCCAAAGACCATCGCGGATCATCGTGTCGATATACTTCATGTCGCCCATCTTGTGACCAGCACGCAGATTGGCGGCATGGGGGGACAGGGTCATGTTTTCCTGGCCACCAGCAGCAACGATATCCGCATCACCCAGCTGGATATGCTGAGCGCCCAAGGCAACAGCGCGCAGGCCCGAGCCGCAAACCTGGTTGATGCCCCAGGCTGCGCTTTCTTGTGGCAGACCTGCGTTGATATGCGCCTGACGCGCCGGGTTCTGACCTTGGGCGGCCGTCAGAACCTGACCCATGATGGTCTCGCTTACCTCGCCCTTTTCGACGCCGGCGCGCTCCACTACGGCTTCTAGAACCGCAGCGCCCAGATCATGTGCGGGGGTGTTCGCGAACGAACCGCTAAAGCTGCCGACACCTGTACGTGCGGCGGATGCGATTACTACGTTGGTCATACAGTCATTCCTTTACCGTCATGGTCCTGTGGGAATCTGACGGCGCAGGTCGCGGAGAAGTACTCTCCCAGTTGTACAAGAGCGCCTCATGATCCCCCGCTCAAGCCCTTCCTGCCATAGCGTAATGCTGCACTTGCAGCAACGGACAGCTTGTCTCAGCTTCGTGAGCGGCAAAGAACCGCGTCTGGAGGGTGCATTTAACTTGCTGTTTTTGATTGTTTTTCCATCTTCCACGGCGGTGTTACTGAAGGAGCGCCAAACAGAAAGCCCTGCAGACAGTCAACGCCGTTTGCCACCAGAAACTCGGCATCCTGCCTGTCTTCGACCGATTCGGCGGTTACCAGCATTTCGAACTCGCGGGCCGCGGCGATTAACGCCCGGACCAGTGCCTGATTGTCCGGATTGCTGCTGATCCCGCGGATGAACTGCCCATCAATCTTGGCGGCATCGAACAGAAATTCACGAAAATGGCGAAAGCCAAAATTGCTGGCGCCAAAGTCGTCTAGTGCAAAGGCGATTCCCCGGTCCTGCAGGCGATCCATGAAATCGACCACCAGTTCCGGCACCTGCAAGGCAGAGCTTTCCGAGATCTCTAGAATCAGCCGTTCACCGATGCTGGCATCCCGTTTCAGGAACCGGTCCAGCACGCGGGACCAGCGCCCAAACCCGATAGAGCGCGCAGACATGTTGATTGACAGGCGGATATCGGGGGTGCGCGACAGCGTGCGCAGGCCCAGTTCCAGCGCGACGCAATCCAGCTCCCTGCCAATCGGCGTGTGTTCGACCTGAGGCATGAATTCGCGGGCCGGAATCACTCGCCCTGTTTCATCAAGCACGCGAATGAAGCCTTCATAAAAGGCGATCCCATGCGGCGGGTTGGATTGCACCACCGATTGAAACGCCAGCTTGCATTGCTTGTGCTTCACCGCCTCGGTCGCCATCTGCACGATCGAATGATCCCGCCCCGCCAAGGCCGAATTCAAAGGACTGTCTGCGCCTTCGGGCAGATCGGAAAGTTTCTTGTCCCGCATATGAAGTGTCACCCCAGGTGTTGCCGAAATGGGTTCGGCTACAGTTTCAGGGCAAACAGGTGAATCTGAGGTTAAGGACCGTCGGGTTTCAGCGGGCCGACTGCCACGCATGTGCCCATGAGGCGACCGCGCCAAACACCGCACCCAGAATGCCTGTGAACACCATGGCAAATCCCAGTGCGACAAGAACGGAAGGTACGCTGCTGATCAGGGCGGCTAACATGGCGATCACCAGACCCAGAAGGCCGATAGCGGTTGAAACAGTTGTCAGTCGTGACATCTCGGCCTCCGGGAAAATCGTACGCATCACATCACCCCGATATGGAGCCGCCAGCCGGTTTTTCAAGCAACCCGGTGCCGCATCCGGCATGATCCGGTCGGTTCTGCCGCTTTCTTGAGCGATTTTGCGTCAAGCTGCTTGAAACCGGGCGTCCCGCGATCTTTTGGATGCCCGGACGACAGCGCCGGGTTCGATGAATGTCGCGGCGGCTTAGCTCTCGGCACCCACCAAGGTCGCGATGATAGCCTTGGCACTGTCCGAGTTCCATTCGGCGTCACCAATCAGCCGGGCGATCTCGCGGCCCTCGGGGTCGAGGATGACGGTGATCGGCAGAGCGATCACACCGAATTCGCGCGCCGCGGACTGGCCCTGATCCTGATGGCGGGGCAGGTTGTGGATGTCGTTCTCGGCAAAGAACTTCTTGATGCCGGCGGGCGAGTTGCGGCCGGTTGCGAGCGTCAGAACCTGGAATTTATCGCCGCCGAACTCCTCCTGCAGCTCTGCGATTTGCGGCATTTCCTTTCTGCAAGGGGCGCACCAGGTGGCCCAGAAGTTCAGCAGAACGTATTTGCCCGCATAATCCTCGAGCGTGCCAACGCCTCCGTCGTCTTCCAACTGGAATTCGATTGTCTTGGCGGCTTTCGGCTCCTTGTGCAGAATCAACCGTTTCAGCGTGCCGTCGCGCAGCGGGCCCAGAGTCTCGGCATCCGTGGCCAAAGCCGCGTTTGCACCCAGCGCGAGGGCCATATAAAGGGGGATCAGACGAAATAGGCGCATATCAACTCCGGGTTTTCTTACATGACCGATCAATCCTCGAACCAGATGTGGGGCGGCCGCTTTGCCGCCGGTCCAGACGCGATCATGGAGGCTATCAATGCCTCGATCGGGTTCGATCAGCGGATGGCAGCCCAGGACATTGCAGGCTCGCGCGCCCATGCCGCCATGCTGGCGGCCACAGGCGTTATAACTGATAATGATGCGCAGGCTATTCGGGAAGGGCTGCTCACCGTTTTGTCAGAAATCCAGAACGGAGAATTTCAGTTCTCGACCGCGCTGGAAGACATTCACATGAATGTCGAGGCGCGACTGAAAGAGGTGATAGGTGAGCCTGCAGGCCGTTTGCACACGGGCCGGTCGCGAAATGACCAGGTTGCGACCGATTTCAAACTCTGGGTTCGCGATCAGTTGGACGCCGCCGAGACGGGCCTGCTGGCCCTGATCCGCGCGCTTTTGGCGCAGGCTGAGGTCGGAGCGGATTGGGTCATGCCCGGTTTCACCCATCTGCAAACCGCGCAGCCGGTAACATGGGGCCACCACATGATGGCTTATGTCGAGATGTTTGGCCGTGATCTTTCCCGCGTCCGCGATGCCCGCGCTCGGATGAATGAATCCCCGCTTGGCGCAGCCGCACTGGCCGGAACCTCCTTCCCAATCGACCGCCACATGACGGCTGAGGCGCTGGGCTTCGACCGCCCCGCCGCGAACTCGCTGGATGCTGTCAGTGACCGCGATTTCGCGCTAGAGTTCCTGTCGACCGCCTCAATCTGCGCCATGCATCTGTCGCGCTTTGCCGAAGAGCTGGTGATCTGGTCCTCGGCCCAGTTCCGCTTTGTCACGCTGTCTGATCGCTTCTCAACCGGCTCATCGATCATGCCGCAAAAAAAGAACCCCGATGCCGCCGAACTGATCCGTGCCAAGGTGGGCCGCATATACGGTGCCAACACCGCGTTGATGATGGTGATGAAGGGCTTGCCGCTGGCCTATTCCAAGGACATGCAGGAAGACAAGGAACAGGTCTTCGACGCCGCCGACAACTGGATGCTGGCGCTGGCCGCGATGGAGGGGATGGTCAAAGACATGACTGCCAACCGCGAGAGCCTTGCCACCGCCGCCGGGTCGGGCTTTTCAACCGCGACAGACCTTGCTGACTGGCTGGTCCGCGTGTTGGGGCTGCCATTCCGTGATGCGCACCATGTGACCGGGTCACTGGTGGCGATGGCCGAAACCAAGGGTTGCGATCTGCCAGACCTGACGCTGGAAGATATGCAATCGGTCCACACAGACATTACTGATGATGTCTATTCTGTTCTTACCGTCGAAAACTCGGTAAGTTCGCGCCAGTCTTATGGCGGCACGGCACCGGATCAGGTGCGGGCCCAGATCAAGCGATGGAAGGCGCTGGTGTGATGCGGATACTGCGTGTGGTGCTTTTGATCTCAGCCGGAGCGGTTCTGGCCGGATGTGGTGCGGATGGCGAACCGATCCAACCCACGATGAGCGCCAATGTCGGCGTCGGCAGCAGCGGTACCTATGGCGGCGTTGGCGTTGGTCTACGTCGCGGAGGTCTGGGCGTTTACCTCGGCCTCTGAGAAATTCATTTGCAAATAGGGGTTTTCACACCCATTTGCTCATGATGATCCGCCTCGTCTTTAAGAAGAGATACACATGAAACTCATCGCTCTTGCCCTGTCGCTTGCCGCGCTTGCCGCCTGCGAGCCGTCTTCGGGGCCAAGACCCGAGCCAAGGCCTGAACCAAGCGCTTCATCCGGCGGGTCCGGCATCTCGGTTTCTGGTTACGGTCGGGTCGGTGTTTCGACACGTCTGTGATCTGATGCCCCAAGCCGTTCAGACTCCATTGATCCGCAGGGCGGTTTTGGTCTAAGCGCGCAGGTATGGATCACTTTCTCTACCGCGACGGCGCGCTTTTCGCCGAGGATGTCCCCATCTCCGAAATCGCTGCAGCGGTTGGAACCCCGTTTTATGTCTATTCGACAGCCACGCTGTTGCGGCATTTCAAACTGTTTGACGACGCGCTGGACGGCACCGATCACCTTGTCTGTTACGCGATGAAGGCCGCCAGTAATCAGGCGATCCTCAAGACACTGGCACAGGCGGGTGCGGGCATGGATGTGGTCTCGGGCGGGGAATACCTGCGCGCCAAGGCAGCGGGTGTGCTGGGCGACAAGATCGTGTTCTCAGGCGTTGGCAAAACAGCTGATGAAATCCGTACCGCTCTGACCGGCGGCATCCGCCAGTTCAATGTCGAATCCGAGCCCGAGATGGAGGTGATCAATGCGGTTGCGTTGGAACTCGGTCTGATCGCCCCGATCACCGTGCGGGTGAACCCGGATGTCGACGCCAAAACCCACGCAAAGATTGCCACCGGCAAGTCTGAAAACAAGTTCGGCATCCCGATCGCCCGCGCGTCCGAGGTCTATGCCCGCGCCGCCAGCCTGCCGGGGCTCGAGGTGATCGGCATCGACGTCCATATCGGTTCGCAACTGACCGAGCTTGAGCCGTTCGAGCTGGCCTATACCAAGGTCGCCGAACTGACCGAACAATTGCGCGCCGAAGGCCACACTATCCGCCGCCTCGACCTGGGCGGAGGTTTGGGCATTCCCTATACCCGCGCCAATGACGCGCCGCCGCTGCCGATGGAATATGGCGCGCTGATCAAGAAAACGCTGGGCCATCTGGGCTGCGAGTTAGAGATTGAACCCGGTCGTCTGATCGCAGGCAATGCCGGGCTGATGGTCAGCAAGGTGATCTATGTGAAATCCGGCGAAGGCCGCGATTTTCTGATCCTGGACGGCGCCATGAACGATCTGATCCGCCCGGCTATGTACGAGGCGCACCATGACATCATCGCCGTAGAGGAACCCGCGCCGGGCGTTGAACAGCAACCCTATGACATCGTAGGACCGGTCTGTGAATCTGGGGATACTTTTGCCAAACAACGCAACATGCCCCCGCTACAGGCGGGCGATCTGATCGCCTTCCGCAGCGCCGGGGCCTATGGCGCGGTGATGTCCAGCGAATACAACACCCGGCCCCTGATCCCCGAGGTTCTGGTGCACGGGGATCAATTTGCCGTAATTCGTGAACGCCCGAGCTTTGACGAAATCATAAACCGCGATACCATACCTTCGTGGCTTTGACGCGATAACCGCGCGGGCCTGATCAGGAGGCTCGCCTTGAACGACCGACCAAACCTGCCAATTCCCCGGTTCTCCCTGCTGCTGACGCGTGCGGGCTTGCTGGCTGAGCGGGTCTTGCGCGCCTTCTGGCCGTTCTTTTCGCTGATCATGGCTGTGCTCGCCGCGCTGATGCTGGGCCTGCAGGATCAGGTCAGGGTTGAGGTTGTCTGGGCTGCCGGGGGCGTGGCGCTCTTGGCCGTATTGGTTGCGCTGGTACTTGGGGTCAGGCGCTTTCACCTGCCCAGCCGGGCCGAGGCTTTGGTCCGCTTGGACGAATCTCTGCCCGGTCGCCCGATCCAGGCCCTGCTGGACGATCAAGCCATAGGCGGGATGGATGCCGATTCGGTCGCGCTGTGGCAGGCGCATCAGGCGCGAATGGCAAAGAAGGCCGCCGCTGCTGGACCGGTGAAACCCGATTTGCGGCTGGCGGCGCGTGATCCTTATGCGTTGCGTTATGCTGCGTTGCTGGCACTGGTGGTGGCAACTCTGTTCGGATCCTTCTGGCGCATCGGATCGGTCGCGGAAATGGCCCCCGGTGCGGCCGTAGCTGGTCAAGGGCCCACTTGGGAGGGTTGGGTCGAGCCGCCGCGCTATACCGGATTGCCCACACTTTACCTCGCGGATCAAACCGGCCCGACCCTCGCAGTGCCGCAGGGCAGCCGCATCACATTGCGGTTTTACGGTGAGGTTGGTGCTCATACTCTGACTGAGACGACATCTTCTGCAGGGGTCGAGGCTGCCACCGAACCCGAACAGGATTTTGTTGCCGAGCGGTCCGGCCAGCTGCGCATTGAAGGTCCGGCAGGCCGGGATTGGGCGATTGAAATTCTCTCGGACACGTCCCCGAAGGTCGAAGTGACCGGGACGGCTGAGGCCGAGGCAGGGGGGCAGATGAAGCTGCCCTTTGCGGCGGCTGACGACTATGGTGTTGTGT
This sequence comes from Ruegeria sp. AM1, assembly GCF_056540745.1. Taxonomy (NCBI): domain Bacteria; kingdom Pseudomonadati; phylum Pseudomonadota; class Alphaproteobacteria; order Rhodobacterales; family Roseobacteraceae; genus Ruegeria; species Ruegeria sp. AM1. The sequence continues at coordinate 82,823 of NZ_JBQFXH010000007.1, read as the reverse complement.
CCGGCTCGGCCCTGATCGAACTTGATCTGGCTGCGGTCGCGCGTCTCCACGGGTTGACCGCCGACCCCGAACCTCGCGAGGCGATCACTATCGATCTGCCGATGCCCATCACCGGCGACCGCAGCGACTTCACCGAGGATCTGATCGAAGACTTCTCACAGCACCCCTGGGCGCATCTGCCGGTCACGATCACGCTCACCGCGCGCGACGCGGCAGATCAGCAGGCGGCTTCGGCGCCGTATGAGACCGCGTTGCCCGCCCGTCGCTTCTTTGACCCGCTGGCGGCTGCCGTGATCGAACAGCGCCGCGATCTGCTGTGGACCCGCGACAACGCTGCCCGCGTGGCGCAGATGCTGCGCGCAGTGTCGCACCGGCCCGAAGACCTTTTCCGTTCGGAAACCGCGTATCTGCGGCTGCGCACCGTTCTGCGGCGGCTTGAGACCTTTCAAAAATACGGCCTCAAGCAGAAACAACAGGAAGAGATTGCGCAGGCCCTCTGGGAATTGGCGGTGTTGATCGAGGACGGCACCCTTGCCGATGCGCTTGAACGCATGCGCCGTGCGCAAGAGCGTTTGACCGAAGCGATGCAAAATGGTGCCAGCGACGAAGAGATTGCCGAGCTGATGCAGGAACTGCGCGAAGCAACGCAGGACTATATGAATCAGTTGCGGCGGCTGGCACAGGAAAACGGCGAGGGCGAAAACCAGCCCGGTCAGAATGGCGAGACCCTGCAGATGACGCAGGACGACCTGCAGCGCATGATGGACCGCATTCAGGAGCTGATGGAACAAGGCCGCATGGCCGAGGCGCAACAGGCGCTGGAAGAGTTCCAGCAGATGATGGAAAACATGCGCGTCACCCAGGGGCAGGGTCAGGAAGGACAGTCTGAGGGGCAACAGGCCATGGAAGGGCTGGCCGAAACGCTCAGGGAACAGCAGGGCCTCAGCGATCAGGCCTTCCGCGATCTGCAGGAACAATTCAACCCGGGCGCACAAGCTGGTGAAAGCCAGGGCAATGAGGGCCGTTCGGGCGGTCAGGGCCGTGGCCAGAGCCACGAGGGTCAGGGCGGACAAGGAGAAGGTGAGGGCGAAGGATCGGATCAGGCGGGCGAAGGCCAGCAGGGTCAGGGATCACTGGCAGATCGGCAGCAGGCCCTTCGGGATGAGCTGCGCCGTCAGGAACAGGGCCTGCCCGGAGCCGGAACCGCCGAGGGTGACGCTGCGCGCGAGGCGCTGGACCGCGCAGGCCGGGCGATGGATCATGCCGAAGATGCCCTGCGCGCAGATGATCTGGCCGAGGCCATTGGCCGCCAGTCCGACGCGATGGAGGCATTGCGCGAAGGGATGCGCGCGCTGGGCGAGGCGATGGCCCAGAACCAGCAGAACCAGCAGGGTCAGGGCGCACAGGAAGGCGATATGCAGGCCAATAACCGTGACCCGCTGGGTCGCAATCCCGGTGCTGGCGGCTCGATCTCGACCGAAGACAACCTGTTGCAGGGGGAAGACGTCTATCGCCGTGCCCGCGAATTGCTGGACGAAATCCGCCGCCGCACAGGGGAAACGGATCGCCCGCAAATCGAACTGGAATATCTCAAGCGCCTGCTTGAGAGGTTCTGATCAGGTTACTGGCTGGCTGAACTGCTCTGCGCCTCAAGCCAGATCCGTGCCTGATCGACCAATCCGACATAAGACTGCAACGCAGGTTCGGCCTGCGGTACCGCTTCGCTGATCTGGCTGGCATTGCCATAGATCAGGAACAGCACGACACCGATGATTGCGATCACCGCAAAGCCGCGCAAGAAACCACCCGATTTGCGAGCGGCCTTTGCGGCATGGGCCTTGTCCTCATCGTCGTTCAGCAGGCTCGAATTGATGCTGTCGACATCCGGCAGCACATCCTTTTGGCCCGAATCCTCGGCAGTTTCGGTGGCGGCAGGGCGTTTGGGCACGGCTTTCGCCGGTTCCGGGGCCGTGTCCAGCGCCAGATCTGGTTGGCTTTCCAGGCTGCTGCCTTCCTTGGCCCGCAGCTCAGACTCACGCTCGGCCTCTTGCTTGAGAATATCCGCAACCGAAGGATCAACCGTTCCGCTTGCTTTTGCGGGTTCAGCCTCGGCGACGGGCCCTGCCTTGATTTCAGTAGGCGTGGTTTTTTCGGCCCTGGCGCCGGCAGTTGCCGCAGGGGCCATAGTCGGCTTGGCTTGATCCGGACGCTTTGCCTGAAACCATGTTTCCTCGCAGTTGGAACACTGCACATCGCGACCCTCTTCCGGGATCACGTCATCGGGAACTTCGTATTGGGCACTGCACTTAGGGCATGTTAGACGCATACTGCCTCCCCGGCCTGCCAGACGGCCGATAATAGTTTTTTCAGGGATGATATGCCGTTAAGAGCCAACAGCAAAGTGCGTTTTTGGTTTCATAGGGCAAGTGTCACCCATTGGACCCGGCGCAGGCATTGAAACCCACTGCGCCGTCAGGCAAGAAGAGCAGCAGAAAACAATGGGGACAGGCGTGATCGAGCTGGAAAATGTCAGCTACAGCTATGGGGACGGCGCATTGCTGAGCGATGTGTCCGTGCAGCTGCAGCCGGGGTCGTTTCACTTTCTGACCGGGCCGTCGGGGGCCGGAAAGACAACCTTGCTCAAGCTCTGCTATGGCGCGTTGCTAGCGACCTCAGGCCGGATTAGCGCCTTTGATCAGGATATTGCGCTACTCGACCGCGATCAGATGGCCCTGCTGCGGCGGCGTATTGGCGTTGTGCATCAGGATTGCCATTTCCTAGATCATATGACGCTGTCCGAGAACGTGGCCCTGCCGATGATGGTGTCAGGCCGCGCGGCGGATGCCGAGCAGGACAATCTGACCGAATTGCTCAGTTGGGTTGGTCTGGGCAACCGGCTGGATGCCCACCCGCCCGAGCTTTCGGGGGGCGAACGCCAACGCGCTGCGCTGGCGCGTGCGCTGATCCTCTCGCCGGATGTGGTGATCGCGGATGAGCCCACTGGCAATGTCGACTGGGAGATGTCCCAGCGCCTGCTGCGCCTGCTGGTCGAGCTGAACCGGATGGGCAAAACCGTGCTGATCGCCACCCATGACCTCAGCCTGATCCGCGCCGCCAAAAGCCAGGTGCAGGCGCGGGTTCTGCGAATCTCGCAGCGTCAGCTACAACTTGCGGGGGCCGATTTATGAGCAACGGTGACATCCGCGCCCTGCTGCGCCGCGATACCCGCGCCGATCGTGTGGTACCGCCCACCGGCTTTACCGCGCAACTGACCCTGTTTGTGTCCGGTGCCATGGCCTTTCTGGCTGTGTTCGCGCTGGCGTTGTCGTTGGCATCCGGCCGGTTGGCGGATCGCTGGGCCTCGGAACTGGCGGGCGCGGCAACCCTGCGCATCAATGCTCCGACGGAACAACGCGCTGCTCAGACCGAAGCGGCGCTGAAAGTGCTGGAACAAACACCGGGCGTGGCCTCGGCCCGCGCCCTGACGCAAGAGGAACAGGCGGCCCTGCTGGCACCATGGTTCGGTCCCGATCTGCCGCTGGATACATTGCCGGTGCCGCAGCTAATCGAGATCATCGAAGGTGAGCCGGGGCTGGACACGATGGGCCTGCGCCTCAGGCTTGGGGCCGAAGTGCCCGGTGCGGTTCTGGATGACCACACGCGCTGGCGCGAGCCTCTGGTTGATGCCGCGACGTCGCTGCGGAGGTTGGGCTGGATCTCAATCCTGCTGATCGGCGGAGCGACGGCGGCGATGATCACACTGGCCGCCAATTCCTCACTCGCCGCCAATGCCCAGATTATCGAAGTGCTGCGTCAGGTTGGCGCCCGCGACCGGTTCATCGCTGGGGCCTTTGTGCGGCGCTTCACCTTTCGCGCCTTCTTTGGGGCAGCAGTGGGCACACTGCTTGGCATGACTGGCGTGCTGCTGCTGCCCGACGCCTCAGATGCGGGCGGGTTTCTGACAGGTCTGGGTTTTCAGGGGATCGGTTGGTTGCTGCCAATTGCCATCCCAATCCTCGGCGCAACCGTTGCCTTTTTTGCCACATGGTCCGCAGCCAGGCGCAAGTTACAGGAGCTTTCGTGATGCCCGCCCTTCAATGGCTCCGTTCTCTGATTTTCATGATTGTGATCTATACATGGATGCTGATCCTCGGGCTCGTCTTTGCGCCCTATGCGCTGTTTGCGAAACGCGGCGCGTTGCAGGCCTGTAAAACCTATGCGCGTAGCACGATGTGGCTGGCCCGCTGGATGGTTGGCATCCGATGCGAGGTACGTGGCACCGTGCCAACCACGGAGGTAGTCGTTGGGGCAAAACATCAGTCCTTTCTCGACATCATCATGATCTTCAACGCCATTCCCCACGGCAAGTTCATCATGAAGCGAGAGCTTCTCTGGACCCCGATCATCGGCCTTTACGCAAGGCGGCTGGGCTGCATCCCGGTCAATCGCGGCAAGAAAGGCGCCGCCGTGGCCAAGATGGTCAAAGACGTCTCAAAAGAGTTCAGCGAACCCGGCCAGTTGGTGATCTACCCGCAAGGCACCCGTGTCGCGCCGGGAGCTCAGAAACCCTATAAGGTCGGCACCGCGATCCTCTACGAAGGTCTCGGATTTCCCTGCGTACCGGTTGCAACCAATGCTGGCCTCTTCTGGCCGCGCACCGGTATTCTACGCAAGCCGGGTCTGGCGATCGTCGATTTCCTCGACCCGATCGAACCCGGTGTTGGGCGCAGCGATTTCCTGACGCGGCTCGAAGATGTGATTGAAACACGCTCGAATGATCTGATGCGAGAAGTGGGGTTTGATCCTGATGGAGTTCATTGAAGACATCACAACACTTGAGGCTTTGTACGGTACGCCCGGCGCGCCGTCTTTGCGCAAAGTGGCCCGCCGCCTGACGCCGCTCTATCGCAAATGGATCATGGCCTCGCGCCTCTGCGTGCTCAGCACTGTTGGGCCAGAAGGCGTCGACGGCAGCCCACGCGGCGATGACGGTCCGGTGGTGCTGGAACTGGACCCCGGAACGCTGGCCCTGCCGGACTGGCGTGGCAACAATCGGCTGGACAGCCTGCGCAACATCGTGCGCGACCCGCGCGTTGCGCTGATGTTCATGGTGCCCGGCTCGAACAACGTGGTGCGCGTGAACGGAACCGCCAAACTGACTGCCGATCCCGACCTGCGCGCGCAGTTCAAAAAACAGGACAAGCAGCCCGCGACTGTGATCCTGATCGAAATCGCTGAGATATATACCCAATGCGCGCGGGCCCTGATGCGCGCCCGAACCTGGGCCGGTGACAGTGACGCAGCGGATTTGCCCACCGTTGGTGAGATTCTGGCCGAGGTCACAGCGGGCGAAGAAGGTGGCACCCGCTATGATGAGGGCTGGGGCGCACGCGCGGCCAAGACCATGTGGTAGGCGCGGGCGGTCATACCGCCGCCGCGCCGATTCTTGAGACCTTTGAAATCCAGCGATCCACGCTGCCCGGCTTGGGATCGCTGGCCCCTGCGAAATAGGTAAAGCGGGTGGGCTTGAACCCAACAAATCCCAAAATCTGATCGCGCACCTGCCGGATCAGCGCTTGGCGATAGATCAGGCGCATGAACCAGCCGGGCGTATCCGAGGTCAGGATGACCCGCGCGGTGCGCCCGGTCAGCATTGGCGCAGGAAAACCGATCTTGGTGGTGTTGCGCGTGTCAAAAGTGCGACCGGGGATGAATGTCCGGTCGATCAAACCTTTGAGCTTGGCTGGCAGACCGCCCCACCACATGGGTGCGGTTAGCACCAGATGATCGCTCCACTCCAGATCCTGCAACACATGCTCCAGAACCGGCTCAAGCGGTTTGAAGTCATGATAGTTGCCCTGACCAAAATCATGGTCGAACTGCAATTCGCTCAGATGGACCATGCGCACGTCATGGCCTTTGCTCCGGGCCGCATTGGCATAGGTCTCTGCAAATGTGCGGGACAGGCTGGTCTCGCCGGGGTGTCCGTCGAGGATCAGGATTTTCTTAGCAGGCATGATGATTCTCCAAAATTGACCACGGTCACTTTTAGAATCATAAATTGACCACGGTCAATATTAAATTTGACCACGGTCATTTTGTGTGCGATCAGAGACCATGCAAAAGACGGTACAAAAGAGAACGCTCAAAACCCGTGCGCGGCTGCTGGAGGCTGCAGAACAGGTCGTTGGCAAAAACGGCTATCAGGCGCTGCGGGTGGAAGAGGTGGTGCAAACCGCGGGTGTGGCCAAAGGAACCTTCTTTGCACATTTCCGCGACAAAGACGCGCTGATGGAACTTCTGATCGGCGACAAGCTGACCGCCTGTTTAGATCAGGTTGAGCAGGCCCCTGCGCCGGGAACCGTGCCCGACATCGCACAGGCTCTGAAGCCGATCCACGACTTCATGACTTCTGAGCGATACGTGTTTGACCTGATCCTGCGGTATTCCGGTGCGGCAGCGATAACTGAGATCGGCCCGATTGCATACTGCTTTGAGCGGTATGTGCGAATGGTGGCTGGCTGGCTGGAGCGCGCAGAGCTGCGAGAAGACGTCAGCGCTGATCTGTTGGCCGAGGGCGTTCAGGCCTTTGCCGTTCAGTCGATGGCGTTGAAGTTTTGCGCCTTGCACGATTCTGAAGACTTCAGCGACCGGCTTGAAACCTATCTGCAGGCATGGCTCACCCCGGCGCGCTGAACGTCAGTCACCATGGTACCATCCTGGATGCAAACAGGTCGCCCTTGCGGAAGGTCCCCCCGAATGCAAGCCGCATGATCTGCCATCATTTGGCCACGCCGTTTTCACGCGGTTGGACAAATCGCCCGTTATCCGTACCATGCGCAAAAAATGCCGGAGGCGCAGATGCAGCAGCTACAGTCCTTTTGGGAGGCCCTTATGGGCCGTGCGGTAGACGTGATCTTCTACCCGCTGGACCCTGCCAACCGGATTTTCTACGGCTATCTGGCCAGCTCGATCCTCATCGCTTTTGTCATCTATGCGTTGAAGCGCCGGCATCAAACCGAGGTCGAGGGTGAACGCAGCTTCATACGGTTTCTATTTCCTAGAAAAGTCTGGGATCACCCGTCGGCCTGGCTGGATGTCCGGTACTTCTTTTTTCATCAGATGATCGGCCATTTTCTGATGCTGGGCCTGATGGCCGGGTCTGCGGCACTGGCTTACAGCTGGATCGTCACCGACACCGGCACCCCGGCACAACCGCTGGAAGGGTGGAAAGGGGTTGCGGCAACGCTCGGCTATATGTTGGCCGCGTTTCTGGTCGTCGATTTCATCGGGTTCTACGCGCATTATCTGCAACATAAAATTCCGGTGCTCTGGCAGTTTCACAAGGTGCATCACAGCGCCGAAGTGATGCATCCCATGTCGAACTTTCGCGAACATCCGGTCGATAACTTCTTTTACAAAATCGCGATCGGTCTGGGCGGGGGCGCGGTGACCGGCCTGTGCGTCAACCTGCTGGGATACCAGCCGAACCTGCCGACGCTGCTGGGTGTTCCGGCGCTTGTGTTTCTGTTCAACATTGTGGGTTATAACCTGCGCCATTCTCATATCTGGCTGCGCTGGCCCGGCGTCTGGTCCAAAGTCTTTCCCTCTCCAGCCCATCACCATGTGCATCACAGCTGCCACCCGGATCATCTGGACAAGAATTTCGCATTCATGCTGCCGATGTGGGACGTGATCTTTGGCACCTATGAAATGCCCGAAGACAACAAGGATGTGAAATTCGGCGTCACCGAGAAAGATCGCGGGCATGAGCTGGACACCTGTTTGAAGCTTTACATCTCTCCGTTCAAAGACGCCTGGCGCGTGCTGCGCCGCAAAAAGCGCAAGGTTGTTCCGCCCGCAGAGGACATAGCTGAACCGCAGCATCCGGCCGAATAAATCCACGCGCACGACAGGAAAGCATCGGGCTGATCAAAAAAAGGCGGGCACCCGGGCCCGCCTTTTCTGCATCGAGAATGATCGACGGCTTAGCTGTGAATTGGCCCGTCTCCGCAGGCCAGCGCGGCCTCGCGCACCGCCTCGGAATAGGTAGGGTGAGCGTGGCAGGTCAGGGCCAGATCCTCGGCTGAGGCACCGAACTCCATCGCAACGCAGACCTCATGGATCAGGTCACCGGCAGCCGGGCCGATGATATGGCAGCCCAGGATGCGGTCGGTTTCCTTATCGGCCAGGATTTTCACAAACCCGTCGGCGGCAAAGTTGGCTTTGGCCCGGCCATTGCCCATGAACATGAACTTGCCGACCTTATAGGCGCGGCCCTGTTCCTTGAGCGTCTCTTCGGTCTCTCCCACATTGGCCACCTCGGGCCAAGTGTAGATCACGCCTGGTATGATGCCATAGTTCACATGGCCATGTTTGCCTGCAACTTGTTCGGCTGCCGCCATGCCCTCATCCTCGGCTTTGTGTGCCAGCATCGGGCCTTCGGTCACATCCCCGATCGCATAGATGCCCGGCACGTTGGTCTGCCAGTCTGCGCCCACCTTGATCTGACCGCGCGGTGTCATCTCAACGCCCAGAGCCTCGAGCCCCAGACCATCCGAGAACGGCTTGCGCCCGGTGGCGACCAGAACCGCATCCGCGTCAATCACATGCTCGCTGTCATCCTTGCGCAGCTTATACGTGACTTTGGCTTTGGTCTTGGTGGCTTCGGTCTTTTGCACCGCAGCGCCCATGACGAATTTCAGGCCCTGCTTCTTGAGGATGCGCTGGAAGGTTTTTTGCACCTCGGGGTCCATTCCCGGCGTTATGACATCGAGGAATTCGATCACCGTCACCTCTGCGCCCAATCGTTGATAGACCGAGCCCAGCTCCAGCCCGATCACCCCGGCGCCGATCACAACCAGCTTCTTCGGAATCTTGCCCAGCGACAGCGCGCCGGTCGAGGTCACGACAACCTTTTCATCCACCTCGACACCAGGCAGGGATGCAGGCTCGGACCCGGATGCGATGATGATATTCTTGGCCGAATGCACCTCATCGCCCACCTTGACCTGACCGGCGGCGGGGATCGATCCCCAGCCCTTCAGCCAGTCGATCTTGTTCTTCTTGAACAGGAACTCAATGCCCTTGGTGTTCCCGTCGATGACCTCGTCCTTATAGGCCTGCATCTGCTTCCAATCGACCGAGGGGCTTTTGCCCTTCAGGCCCATCTTGGCAAAGTTATGCTCGGCCTCATGCAGCTGATGGCTGGCATGCAGCAGCGCCTTGGACGGAATGCAGCCCACGTTCAGGCAGGTGCCGCCCAGCGTCTCGCGCCCTTCGACAACGGCGGTTTTCAGGCCCAGCTGGGCGCAGCGGATGGCGCAGACATAGCCGCCCGGGCCTGCTCCGACTACGATGACGTCATAATTTGCCATATCTTAGGTCCTTGTTTTGACGGGGGCTGGGTGCGCCATGATATCCCCTGTTAAAATTCCTGGCCAGTTCTAGAGTAGCGTGGCCAAAAGCAAAGCAACTGTCGCAAACAGCCCGATCATCCAGATCACGGTGCGCCAAGGTGTCCAGCCAAATGCATAAGCCGGAACATATAATACGCGCGCAGCCAGATAGATCCACGCACATAGCGCTGTGAACGTGCTGGACTGGCCCGAGACAGAAACAACTACTGCTGCAATTGCAAACAGAACCAAACCTTCGGTGTGGTTACTGAGCGCGCGGTGCAGCCGCCCAGACAGTCCAGGTTTATCAAACGGTACATCCCGAGGGCCTAGGGCTTTTGCAACGTCGATCTCGCCGTGACCCGCTATCAGATACCCCAGAAACTGAACAACCCAAAGCAAGGCAGCCAGCGTCAGAATGGTGAGTTCCGTCGTCATTCTTTTTTGGTTCCCAGTCTGTCTAAGCGGGTTTCAGAAGCTTGATTTCGACATGTGCGACACCGCCGCGTTCGTGATACAGCGCCATGGCCTCAGATTCCAAAAAGGTCTCGGCCTTGTCCAGATCAGTGATTTCGAACATGGCAACCGCGTGATTGATGCGATCGGGGTCGCTCCAGACATGCAGGTCTTTGATACCCGCTGCTTTCCGCAGCGGCTTGTCATCCCGAAATGCCTTTAGCCAGACATCGAAATCGGCCACATCTGCCTGCCACAAAACATGCGTTGCCATGATTACAGATCCATCAACAAACGGCGCGGGTCTTCCAGTGCCTCTTTGACGCGGACAAGAAACGTCACTGCCCCTTTGCCATCCACGATCCGGTGGTCATAAGACAGGGCCAGATACATCATCGGGCGGATCTTGATCTCACCATTAATAACCATCGGGCGGTCCTGAATCTTGTGCATGCCCAGAATGCCCGATTGCGGTGGGTTCAGGATTGGCGACGACATCAACGAGCCATAGACCCCCCCGTTTGAGATGGTGAAGGTCCCGCCCTGCATTTCGGCCATACTCAGCTTGCCCTCGCGGGCGCGCTTGCCCTTTTCGGCAATCGCCTTTTCGATCGCTGCAAAGGACATGCTGTCCGCGTCGCGGATCACCGGCACAACCAGACCCTGTGGCGTCCCCGCCGCGACGCCCATATGAACGAAGTTTTTGAAGACGATGTCGGTGCCGTCGATCTCGGCATTCACCTCGGGCACTTCTTTCAGTGCATGACAGCAAGCCTTGGTGAAGAAGGACATAAAGCCCAGCTTTACGCCGTGTTTCTTCTGGAAAAGCTCTTTGTATTCATTGCGCAGGGCCATCACCTCGGTCATGTCCACCTCGTTATAGGTGGTCAGGATCGCGGCAGTGTTCTGCGCATCCTTCAGGCGCTTGGCAATGGTCTGACGCAGGCGGGTCATCCGCACACGTTCTTCACGGGCTGCGTCATCTGCCGCAACCGGCGCGCGTGGGGTTTGGGCAGCGGGGGCGGGCACAGCCGCCGCAGGCGCTGGGGCCGAAGCCGTTGCAACCGCTTTTGCCACATCTTCCTTCATGATGCGGCCGTCGCGGCCGGTGCCGGTCACCTGATCGGCAGACAGGCCAGCCTCGGCCATGGCTTTCTCAGCGGACGGCGCATTAGACACGTCCTTGCCGCCACCATCGCTGCCACCCGCCGCGGGGGCCGCCACAGGCGCAGAGGTCGCTACAGCTCCTGCCGCCGCGCCAGAGATCACTGCCAGCTTGGCGGTGGCATCCACAGTTGCACCTTCGAGGGCCACGATTTCCGCCAGAACACCAGCCGCCGGGGCCGGTACCTCGACCGAGACCTTATCGGTTTCCAGCTCACACAGCATCTCATCCTGCGCGACGCTGTCACCAACCTGCTTGAACCATGTCGATACGGTTGCTTCGCTGACCGACTCGCCCAGCGTCGGCACCATGACATCAATGCTGCCCGCTGCAGCAGCAGGGGCCGCCGCCGGAGCCGGAGAGGCCGCCGGGGCCGGGGCTGCGCCCTCACCAGCGGTGATTGTGGCCAGCAGGGCATCAACGCCCACGGTGTCGCCTTCGGCGGCAACGATTTCACCCATCACGCCGGCTGAGGGCGAGGGTACTTCGACCGTGACCTTATCGGTCTCCAGCTCGCACAGCATTTCATCTACGGCAACCGCGTCGCCGGGTTTCTTGAACCATGTCGCAACCGTGGCTTCGGTGACCGACTCGCCAAGCGTGGGAACACGAACTTCAATCGTCATCGCTTATTTTCCTTCGATGCTCAGCGCTTCGTTCACCAGCGCTTCTTGTTGGGCTTTGTGTTGGCTGGCCAGACCCGTCGCGGGCGAGGCCGATGTGGCGCGACCGACATAGCGTGGCCGCTTGTGTTCGGCGCCGATGCGGGTCAGCACCCATTCGATATTGGGCTCGATGAATGTCCAGGCCCCCTGGTTCTTGGGCTCTTCCTGGCACCAGACCATTTCGGCACCCTTGAACCGCTCCAGCTCATTGATCAACGAATGCGCCGGGAAGGGGTAGTACTGCTCGATCCGCAGCAGATAGACATCGTCGATCCCGCGCGCATCCCGCTCTTCCAACAGGTCATAATAGACCTTGCCCGAGCACAGAACGACCCGCTTGATCTTGCCATCCGCCACCAGCTTGGTGTCGGAATTGCCCTGCTGCGCGTCATCCCACAGCACCCGGTGGAAGCTGGAGCCGGTGGTAAACTCCTCGGCCTTGCTGACAGCCAGCTTGTGGCGCAGCAGCGACTTGGGCGTCACCAGGATTAACGGCTTGCGGAAGGTGCGGTGCAGCTGACGGCGCAAAATGTGGAAATAGTTCGCCGGTGTCGTGCAGTTTGCCACGATCCAGTTGTCCTGACCGCACATCTGCAGGAACCGTTCCAAACGGCCCGAGCTGTGTTCGGGGCCCTGACCCTCGAAGCCGTGCGGCAGCAGCGTGACCAGACCGGACATCCGCAACCACTTCGATTCACCGGAGCTGATGAACTGATCGAACATGATCTGCGCACCGTTGGCAAAATCGCCAAATTGCGCTTCCCATAATGTCAACGCGTTGGGTTCGGCCAGAGAATAGCCGTACTCAAAACCCAGCACCGCATATTCGGACAGCATCGAGTCGATCACCTCGTACTGCGATTGCCCCTTGCGAATATTGTTCAGTGGGTAATAGCGCTCCTCGGTCTCCTGGTTCACCAGGCCGGAATGGCGCTGGCTAAAGGTCCCGCGCGTGGCGTCTTGGCCCGACAGGCGCACGGGATAGCCCTCGGTCAGCAATGACCCAAAGGCCAGCGCCTCGCCGGTTGCCCAGTCAAAGCCTTCACCGTTCTCGAACATCTGTTTCTTGTGATCCAGCAGACGGCCAACGGTCTTATGTATTGCAAACCCGTCCGGCGCGCTGCTCAGCGCGGCGCCGATCTCAGACAGCGTTTCCGGCGCGATGGCGGTATCGCCGCGCACGTATTCCTCTTTGTTCTTATTCAGATGCGACCAGCGCCCATCCAGCCAATCGGCCTTGTTGGGCTTGTAGTCCTTCCCGGCCTCAAACTCATCATTCAGATGCGCCTGAAAGGCCGCCTTCATATCCTCGATCTCACCCTCGGGGATCAGGCCATCCTTGACCAGACGCTCGGTATACAAGGACAGCGTGGTCTTATGCGTCTTGATCTTCTTGTACATGATCGGGTTGGTGAACATGGGCTCGTCGCCCTCGTTGTGACCAAACCGGCGATAGCAGAAGATGTCGATAACCACGTCTTTGTGGAACTTCTGACGGAACTCGGTTGCGACCTTCGCGGCATGCACGACCGCCTCCGGGTCATCCCCGTTCACGTGAAAAATAGGCGCCTCAACCATCAGCGCGATATCTGTCGGATAGGGGCTGGAGCGACTGAAATGCGGCGCGGTGGTAAAGCCGATCTGGTTGTTCACCACGATATGCATGGTGCCACCGGTTTTGTGCCCGCGCAGACCACTGAGGCCAAAGCCTTCGGCCACAACGCCCTGACCGGCAAAGGCTGCATCCCCGTGCAGCAGAATGCCCATCACCCGCGTACGGTCTATGTCTTTCAGCTGATCCTGCTTGGCGCGCACTTTGCCCAGAACCACCGGGTTCACCGCCTCAAGGTGGCTGGGGTTGGCAGTCAGTGACAGGTGAACGCTATTGCCGTCGAATTCGCGGTCGCTGGAGGCGCCGAGGTGATATTTCACATCGCCCGAACCATCCACATCCTCAGGCTTAAAGCTGCCACCCTGAAATTCGTTGAAAATGGCGCGATAAGGTTTGCTCATCACGTTGGCCAGAATGTTCAGACGCCCCCGGTGCGGCATCCCGATGACGATATCGCTGATCCCCAGCGCGCCGCCGCGCTTGATGATCTGCTCCATCGCAGGGATCAGCGCCTCGCCGCCGTCCAGACCAAACCGCTTGGTGCCCATGTATTTCACATGGAGGAATTTCTCGAACCCCTCGGCCTCGACCATCTTGTTCAGGATGGCCTTCCGGCCCTCTTTGGTAAAGGCGATTTCCTTGCCATATCCCTCGATCCGTTCCTTGAGCCAAGCGGCTTCTTCCGGGTTCGAGATATGCATGTACTGCAGCGCAAAGGTGCCGCAATAGGTCCGCTTTACGATCTCAACGATCTGCCGCATGCTGGCCATCTGCAGGCCCAGCACGTTGTCGATAAAGATCGGCCGATCCATGTCAGCATCGGTGAAGCCATAAGTCTTGGGATCCAACTCAGGATGCGTGCTGGCGGCGCGCATGCCCAGCGGGTCCAGATCAGCGGCCAGATGGCCCCGAATGCGGTAAGCCCGGATCAGCATCAGCGCCCGAAGCGAATCCAGCACTGCGCGCTTGATCTGATCGTCGCTGACCTCAACGCCCTTGGCCGCAGCCTTATCCTTGATCTTGTTGCCCGCCGCCTTGGCGTCGATCTCAGCCCACTCGCCGGTGAGCGCACCCGTCAGATCATCCGCTGGCATAGGCGGCCAGTCGGTTCGCGCCCAGGACGGCCCCTCAGCCTCGCGCTGCACATCCGGCGTGGCATCGCCCATTTGCCTGAAAAACTCGGCCCAGGCGGCATCCACGGCACCGGGATCCTTGGTGTACTGGGCATAAAGCTGCTCGAGATATTCGGCATTATGCCCCTGCATAAAGCTTGAGGCATGAAAGGCGGAGTTGGGCAGTTGTTCGGTCATTGGGTTACCTCATATGGGTTGGGACCGTATTGGTTGGTGCCTGGCTGGCTGGGGCGGGTCAGCCACCACAGCACCAGGAGAGGCGACACAAACAGGACGATAAGTGTCGGAATAACGATTAATAGTGTGGCGCGGGTGAACAGGATGTCCAGATTGCCCCCATGCTGGAAATGCGAGGCCAGACCTATGCCAAAGACCAAAACAGCTCCGGCAATGAGTACCAGCAATATCGGCAGCAAAGCATAAAGCCCACTGCGCCCGGTATCGTGCATCCGCCGCCACGCGACAGCTAGATGTGGGAAGAACACGATCAGGCTGACGATGCTCTGCACCGGTGTCGAGGATGTTGTACTGATTGACGTGCTTGTCGCGGTTTCACTTGTTGAGACCTGCGTGAAAAACTGCGCATCAATGATCCCGGCGATGATGTTCCAGATCACGATGAACAGGAAAAAGAACCAGTATTCGGGGCGCGATGCACGGCCAGAGAACGTGAAGAACTTAGAGAAACAGGTGCGGATCGCGTCAGAGAAGGTCATAAACGCCTATCCCTCGACACCTTGATCACCCATTCTTCAGGGCTGTCTACAGTCAAGAAACCTTGATCAAACCTAAAAACCTCAATTTTTGCATTTGGTAGCCTGTGGTTTTTTCCAATTCCGGTCACCAATCTGACCAAAATGCGAGAAAGGGGGGCTCTCGCTCGAATTGTCGCGCTGTAGCGCGTTATCGGTCCAAACGTCTCAGACGTGAAGTTCCAGCCTTCATCCTCTACCAACTGTGTTGCTGTTCCTGATGGAACACCATAGATTTCGCACGGATAGCCAGAAAAGTGGAATGACGATCCGTCCCACACAACGGCAATGTCTTCTGCAAACCACCACGCGCTGCCACCGACGATGCCATATCCGTCCCACCGCGCATTTTCGTGTGTATTTTTCCACAACGCGTTAGCACCCACCTGCCGCAGTACCGTTTCGTGGTGGCGCTCAAGAATTTTCTTGTCTTCCAACATACGGTGCATTTGCCTGGAGACTTCCACATATGAGGTGTCAGCGGTCTCTGATGTAAAAAGCAAGCCTACGCTGATATCAACAATACTGAGCTTGGTGGCTTCTTCGAACCGGGCCACATCCTTGAGTCCAACTTCGGAAAATCTTGTTTCTTGCGTTTTGATAGGAAGCTGTGGCTGATTTTCATAATCAAGATCGGTTTGTTGGATACAAGCATCGACCAGAGCCTCAAGGTCCGGCAGAGAAAAGGGCTTATCGGCCGCTACCGGTGATGAAAGAAAACCAAGCAGAGCCGTGCAAGTTGCAATGCAAAATGTACGCGAGCGCTCAAAGACAGGCTTGCCTGCTGTCTTTGAAAACTTGAGCGCTCGCGAAGATTCGTACATTAGGCGCTTACCCAATCGCTTCCAGCACGGCCTCACCCAGCTGCGCCGGGCTTTCGGCCACGACGATACCGGCCGAGCGCATGGCTTCGATCTTGTCCTCGGCTCCGCCTTTGCCGCCGGCGACGATCGCGCCCGCGTGGCCCATGCGGCGGCCCGGAGGGGCTGTGCGGCCAGCGATGAACCCAGCGGTCGGCTTTTTGCGGCCCTTCTTGGCCTCATCCGCCAGGAACTGTGCGGCTTCTTCCTCGGCAGAACCGCCGATCTCACCGATCATGATGATCGAGTGGGTTTCGTCATCTGCCAGGAACCATTCCAGCACGTCGATATGTTCGGTGCCTTTGATCGGGTCGCCACCGATGCCGACGCAGGTGGACTGGCCCAGACCCACATCGGTGGTCTGCTTGACCGCCTCGTACGTCAGCGTGCCTGAGCGCGACACAACGCCGACCGAGCCACGCTTGTGGATGTGACCGGGCATGATGCCGATCTTGCAGGCGTCAGGTGTGATGACGCCGGGGCAGTTCGGCCCGATCAGGCGTGATTTGCTGCCTTCCAGCGCGCGCTTCACCTTCATCATGTCCAGAACCGGGATGCCTTCGGTGATGCAGACGATCACTTCCATCTCGGCGTCAATCGCCTCAAGGATCGAATCCGCGGCAAAGGGCGGTGGCACATAGATCACGCTGGCATTGGCCTCGGTCACCGATTTGGCCTCGTGGACCGAGTTGAACACGGGTAGGCCCAGATGCTCCATCCCGCCTTTGCCGGGGGTCACGCCGCCGACCATCTTGGTGCCGTAGGCGATGGCCTGTTCCGAGTGGAATGTGCCCTGCGAGCCGGTAAAGCCCTGACAGATCACTTTGGTATTTTCGTCGATGAGGACTGCCATGATGTCCCTTTCCTTAGGCGATGCTGGTTTGATTGGGGTGCGCGTCCGGCAGAACCTGCGGCGCATATGTGATTTTCTCAAGCGTGGCGCGTCCCAGCGCCACATTGGCGATGGTACGAGCCCCGCCATCGATTTCGGCGATCCCGCGCCGGATTTTTTGTCGGACCAGAGGCCAGCCGGTCGGGCGTCGGCGCGGCGCGCCCATCTGAACCTCTCCTTCGGCTTCGTTGCCCTGTTCCACCATGGCCGGGATGACCTGATAGATATTGACCTGCCGCGCGGCGGCAGAGGCGGACGGATTGAACAACAACCCGTCCAGTGTGATGTCATAGGGTTTCTGCGCCAGAAAATGCTGCGCCGCCTTGCGGGTCATTGCATAGGCCGCCCCGCCGGGATGGCGCGACCGCATCAGGCGCATCTCGCGCCCCAGATGCGACCGCCGCTTGCGCCCCAGCGCGACATAAAGCTTGGTGCTGCGCCAGCGCTCGAACCGGACGATATCGGCATCCGCAGGCCACCAGGACGGATCATTGAGCCAATCGGCCAGTTCCGGAGAC
Source organism: Ruegeria sp. AM1 (assembly GCF_056540745.1). Classification (NCBI taxonomy): domain Bacteria; kingdom Pseudomonadati; phylum Pseudomonadota; class Alphaproteobacteria; order Rhodobacterales; family Roseobacteraceae; genus Ruegeria; species Ruegeria sp. AM1. The sequence continues at coordinate 65,372 of NZ_JBQFXH010000007.1, read as the reverse complement.
AGAAACACATCATCCTCAAGGATCAGCGCCTGTTCCGCGCCCGATGCGACAACGGCCTCCCAAGCCTTGGCGTGGCTGAGCGTGCAGGCCATATCCTTGGTCTGGAAATACCCCCATGGCCCCTCGGACTGGCAGTCGCGCAGAAATTCCTCACGGCTGGCCGCATCGCAGTCAACAGCTTTGACGCGTGTCGCCGACAGGCCTGCCTTTTGCAGCTCCTGCTCCATCAAACGTGCCCGCCCGGTGGCGCGTTCGAGGCCTATGAGGAAGATGGGGATGGTCATGGGGTCAGATGGTTCCAAACAGTTCAAGCAGTGCGCATCATATCAATCTGCCCTGCGAACTAATAAAGTCTGGACAGACCACATTGTTATTTTCTCTATGGGAGCAGCCATTTGGCATTTTCCTTTTGACAACGGCAGCATCTGCTGAAGTTCATTCCATAAAGCAGAGACGGCCCCGCTATTCGCTCTGGCGTCAGTTGTAGATGTAGCTTGCGACTTCCTTTCTAGAGATGGGTTTTGTAACGAAGATAAAATGGCGAACTTGTCCGCGTGGTTTTTTAACTTCGTAAACCAATAAGCTGCCATTTTTGAGTTGATAGGCGTAATTATACCGTCCGCTTGGAAATTGTTTCTGAGGTTTTCCCCCAGTTCGTTTTGAAGCCTCTTGAAGGAACAATTCTCCGATTTCCTTGCTGTTCACACTCCCAAGAAAGGCGACAGCGCATGCCGACATGTCATCTTCTTCAAAGACTGTTGCTGCCAAGAACTTGTCGCCCGGAGCCGTATATGCGTCTTTCCCTCCTATTGGAGTTGAAGGTTTCAGACCCTGTTTCTGAACGGCATTTAAGAACGTATCGAAACTTGGAAGCGTTTTTAAGCAGACGTCAGAAAACAGCTGAACAGGTCTATTCGTTTCTGAGAACGTAAATGACGCCTCAGCAATTTTCTCTGGTGACGGCGCGCTGCAACCTGACAAGGCCGCGGCAAACGCCAAAGCAACAGCTTTAAGTCCAATCTTCACTGACTACCCCTTAACCGCCTTCACGATTTTCTCGGCCCCATCTTTGAGGTTATCCGCCGCGATCACGTCCAGGCCTGAGGTGTTGATGATCTCTTTGCCTTTCTCGACATTGGTGCCTTCAAGACGCACGACCAGCGGCACTTTCAGACCAACCTCTTTCACCGCGGCGACAACGCCCTCGGCAATGACGTCACAGCGCATGATGCCGCCGAAGATGTTGACCAGAATGCCTTTGACCTGCGGGTCTGAGGTGATGATCTTGAACGCCTCAGTGACTTTCTCTTTGGTCGCGCCACCACCCACGTCGAGGAAGTTGGCAGGCTCGGCCCCATAGAGCTTGATGATGTCCATCGTCGCCATAGCCAGACCGGCACCGTTGACCATGCACCCGATCTCACCGTCCAGCGCGATGTAGTTCAGGTCGTATTTGCTGGCTTCCAGTTCCTTGGGGTCTTCCTCAGTCGTGTCGCGCAGCTCGGCAATATCGGGGTGGCGGTAAACCGCGTTGCCGTCAAAGCCAACTTTGGCGTCCAGCACCTTCAGGTCGCCGCTGTCGGATACGATCAGCGGGTTGATCTCCAGCATCTCCATGTCCTTCTCGACGAAGGCGGCATAAAGCTGGCTCATCAGTTTGACGCATTGCTTGACCTGCGGGCCTTGCAAGCCCAGCGAGAACGCGATGCGGCGACCGTGATAGGGCTGATACCCCGTCGCAGGGTCCACTGAGAAGGACAGGATTTTCTCGGGCGTGGCCGCGGCCACCTCTTCGATGTCCATGCCGCCTTCGGTCGAGCAGACGAAAGAAATCCGGCTGGTCTGGCGGTCCACCAGCAGGGCCAGATACAATTCACGCTCGATGCCCGAACCGGCTTCGATATAGATGCGGTTGACCTGCTTGCCTGCCGGGCCGGTCTGATGGGTGACCAGCGTGCGGCCCAGCATCTTCTTGGCTTCTTCTGCGGCTTCCTCAACCGACTTGGTCAGGCGCACGCCGCCTTTTTCCCCGGCATCAGCTTCTTTGAACGAACCCTTGCCGCGCCCGCCCGCATGGATCTGCGCCTTAACGACCCAAAGAGGGCCATCCAGCTCACCGGCTGCGGTTTTGGCTTCTTCGGCGCGCAATACTGCGCGGCCATCGGATACTGGCGCGCCATAGCTGCGAAGAAGGGCTTTGGCCTGATATTCGTGAATGTTCATCGAAACTGTCCCGTCTGACTGCAATTTAACCGTTATAGGGGTGTCTACCCTGTAAGTTTAAAGGGTTTTTTGACGGGAAAGAGGATTTTCACGAAGATTTTCAGTATTTGTGATCACAGGTTTTTGGGGTGTGATCACAAAACTTGGAGCGACCTGATTTTGATTCGAGCGGTTCTCTGTGGAAACGGGAAAACAGCGTCGGAAAAGGGTTTTGCACCGTTTGCGCTAAACGTATCAGCGCCTGAGAAGCGCTAGGACGTTCTGAAATAAATTGAGCCGGCCCCCAAGGGGACCGGCCCGGTATTGCAATCAGCGTTGGCTTAAGCCAGCGAGCTGTCGATGCCCTTGCAGGCCTCGATCAGACCTTTGACGGCGTTGACCGAATTGTCGAACCCGGCCTGCTCGTCTTCGTTCAGTTTGATGTCGACGATCCGCTCGACGCCGCCGGCACCGATCACGGTGGGCACGCCAACATAGAGGCCATCGACCCCCAACTCGCCGCTGCAATAGGCGGCGCAGGGCAGCACGCGTTTCTGGTCTTTCAGATAGGCCTCGGCCATTTCGATCGCCGAAGTGGCCGGCGCGTAATAGGCCGAGCCGGTTTTCAGCAGGCCAACGATTTCGGCGCCGCCATCACGGGTACGCTGTACGATGGCGTCCAGCTTGTCCTGTGTGGTCCAGCCCATTTCGACCAGATCGGGCAGCGGGATACCGGCTACGGTCGAATAGCGCACCGAAGGCACCATCGTGTCGCCATGGCCGCCCAGAACAAACGCAGTCACATCGCGCATCGATACGTTAAACTCTTCCGACAGGAAATGCGCAAAACGGGCCGAGTCCAGAACGCCTGCCATGCCGCAGACCTTGTTATGCGGCAGGCCCGAGAATTCACGCAGCGCCCAGACCATCGCGTCCAGCGGGTTGGTGATGCAGATCACGAACGCATCAGGCGCGTGAGCCGCGATGCCTTCGCCAACCGACTTCATGACCTTCAGGTTGATGCCCAGCAGGTCGTCGCGGCTCATGCCCGGTTTGCGGGCCACGCCTGCGGTCACGATGCACACATCCGCGCCGGCGATGTCGGCATAATCGCTCGAGCCTTTCATCGAGGCGTCAAAGCCTTCGGACGGGCCGGACTCGGCGATGTCGAGCGCCTTGCCCTGCGGCAGCCCGTCAGCGATGTCGAACAGGACGACGTCGCCCAGTTCCTTGACAGCTGCAAGATGAGCGAGCGTGCCGCCGATGTTCCCCGCGCCGATCAGCGCAATCTTGGGTCTGGCCATTTGGAATTTCTCCGGTCGGTTTTGAAATCGCGGTTTTGCTAGTCGCTAAAACGACATCGCGCAAGGGCCGTGCCGCGCGGCATGCGACCGCATACCGTTTGCAACTGGTCGTCTGGTTGCGCTAAAGGGCTTGCGAAATAAGCCGTTTCCGGGACCGTTTCATGTTCGAACCCAACCTGATGTTTTTTGTTGTGGCAATCCCGGCGGTGATCTTTGCGGGCATTTCCAAGGGCGGGTTCGGCTCGGGCGTTGCCTTTGCATCCTCGTCGATTCTGGCCTTGATTTTAGAGCCGGGACAGGCGCTTGCCTTGATGTTGCCGATCCTGATGCTGATCGACGTAAGCACCCTGCGCCCCTATTGGAGGCGCTGGAGCTGGTCGGATTCCTGCCTCCTGATGCTGGGCGCAGTGCCGGGCGTGGCGCTGGGTGCTTGGCTCTATCGCGCCACCGATGCTGACCTGCTGCGGCTGCTGATCGGAGGAATCTCTGTCGGGTTTGTGATCTGGCATCTTTCGCAATCGCGCGGTTGGGTGCGCGGGTTTGCCAAACGCCTGCCACCGCCCGCCGGTCTGTTTGCCGGACTTGTCGCGGGCTTCACCAGCTTTGTCAGTCACGCGGGCGGCCCCCCGGCCGCCGTCTATCTGCTGTCGCAACGTCTGTCCAAGACCGAGTTTCAGGCCAGTACGGTTCTGGTCTTCTGGGTCATCAACGTCGCAAAGTTCGTGCCCTATGCTTATCTCGGTATGTTCACCTGGCAGGTCGCCTGGATCGACCTTGTGCTGGCGCCCTTTGCTGTCCTGGGTGCCTGGCTTGGCGTGCGCGCCCATTGGATGATGTCTGAACGCCTGTTCTTTGGCATCGCTTATGTCCTACTGACCATCACCGGTAGCAAACTGATCTGGGACGCGTTGACCTAGACATTGGGGGGCAGGGCACCCGCCACCGCCTCATAGGCCTGACCCGAGGCCAGTAGACAGGTCATACCATCCGGCAAAGTCACGGTAATGGTCCAGCTTCCAGTATCGTCCGAGGCGAACAGCTCAACCACAGTCCCCTGCCGGGCCAGCCCAACCCCTTTGCGTTTTTCACCATGGGTCTCTGCCAATTGCCGCAGCACATCCGCGCGCGGCGCGCAGTTGCCTTGCTGCGCCTGCAACTGCTGCGCCGCCAGCACTATGATCCCCAGACCCATCGTCATTTTCAGAAAGAATTTCATCATCTCGGCCCCCTCTTGTGATCTGTCCTCAAAGGGTGTCTCAGCCACGCAGATATTCGGTTAAAGCAACGCGCGTTGCCCCGTCCGCAACGTCAATGCTGCGCTGCGGCAAATTTATGCTTGAACTTTCCGACAAAAAATGCCCCATTCTACGCAACAATATTTCAACAAGGGGGTCGCTTATGGATCCGCGCCAGCGCCCATATCGCTCTGTTCTATATATTCCGGGCTCCCGAGCACGGGCGCTGGAAAAGGCGCGTAACCTTCCTGTGGATGCGATAATCTTCGATCTCGAGGATGCAGTTGCAGCGGACGAAAAGGACCGTGCGCGCGAAACGCTCAAGGCGGCTCTGGCCGAAGGCGGATACGGCGCGCGGGTCAAGATCGTGCGAATCAACGGGCTGGATACCGAGTGGGGTCAGGTCGACGCAAAGGCCGTACGCGAGATGGATGCAGACGCCGTCCTGCTGCCCAAGGTTGGCAGCGCCACGGATGTGGATGCGCTGGCCGCGATCACTGGCGACCTGCCGATCTGGGCGATGATGGAAACACCCCGCGGGATGCTTAATGCGGCCCAGATTGCAGCCCACCCGCTGATGGCGGGCTTTGTCATGGGTACCAATGATCTGGCCAAGGAACTGCAATCCCGGTTCCGCCCGGATCGCCTGCCGATGATGACCTCGCTGGGCCTGTGCCTGTTGGCCGCAAAGGCCGAAGGGCTGATCATCGTCGATGGCGTCTATAATGCCTTTAAGGATCAGGAGGGGTTGGCCGCTGAATGCGAACAGGGCCGTGATATGGGCTTTGACGGCAAAACCCTGATCCACCCCGCGCAAATAGATGTGACTAACGCGGCCTTTGCGCCGTCAGAGGTCGAGATTGATCTGGCACGCCGTCAGATAGCCGCCTTTGAAGAGGTCGAAGAACAAGGGCAGGGCGTCGCTGTAGTGGACGGAAAGATTGTTGAAAACCTTCACGTTGTAACTGCCCGCGAAATTCTGGCAAAAGCAGAGGCAATATCAGCTTTGCAAGCGGGGTAAGCCAGCAATGGGATTTGTGCTTCTGATTTTGGGGGTGGCGCTTTGGTGGGCCGCTCATCTGTTCAAACGCGTGATGCCGCAGCAGCGTGCGGCGATGGGAAATGCTGGCAAGGGTGCGATTGCTTTGGCCTTGGTCGCAGCGATCCTGCTGATGATCTTCGGCTATCGTATGACCGATTTCATCTATGTCTGGGCGCCGCCAACCTTCATGGTGCATCTCAACAACCTTTTGGTGCTGATTGCGTTCTTTTTCATGAGCCCAGCAGGCCAGAAAGGCCGGCTGTTGAACAAGGTGCGCCATCCGATGCTGGCTGGGTTCAAGCTCTGGGCCTTTGCGCATTTGCTGGTCAATGGCGATTTGGCCTCGATCGTCTTGTTCGGTGGATTGCTGGCTTGGGCAGTTGTCGAGGTCATCGTGATCAACCGGTCCGAGCCTGACTGGACGCCTGCAGAGCCCGGCACCTACGGCAAAGACGCGATGTTCTTTGTCGCCTCAATCGTCTTGCTCGGCATTGTCGGCTATATCCACGGGCTGGTTGGCCCGTCGCCTTTTGGCTCATAAGGGTTTGATAAAATGGCACAACTCTATCGGCTGTTGACCGAAGAAGACACATCTGCCTTCTGCCACAAGGTCTCGGACGCGCTGGCCAAGGGCTGGGTTTTGCATGGCTCACCCTCTTACGCTTTTGATGCGGCCAATAACGTCATGCGCTGTGCGCAGGCGGTGACCAAAGAGGTCGAGGCAGACTATTCACCTGATATGAAACTGGGACAGCAATAATGGCAAAGACAAATCCGGGCTTCTACTTCGAGGACTATTCGGTCGGGCAGGTTCTGCACCATGCGGTGCCCCGTACCGTCACCGAAGGCGAACGCGCGCTCTATCATGCGCTCTACCCTGCGCGGCATGCGCTCTATTCCTCGGACGAGTTCGCCCGGAATTGTGGCCTGCCACAAAGTCCGATTGACGATCTGGCTGCCTTCCATGTTGTCTTTGGAAAAACCGTCCCTGACATCTCGCTGAACGCGGTCGCCAATCTGGGCTATGCCGAAGGCCGCTGGCTGAAACCGGTCTATCCCGGCGATACGCTTCGGTCAGAATCCGAGGTCATCGGTCTCAAGCAGAACTCCAACGGCAAGACCGGCGTGGTCTGGGTGCGGACGCGCGGGATGAACCAGCGCGACGAGGTGGTCATCGAATATGTGCGTTGGGTCATGGTGCGCAAATCCAACCTGGATGCACCCGCGCCAGAAACCGTGATCCCGGATCTTAAGAAAGTGTTAGACCCGCAGGATCTGGTGGTGCCTGAGGGCCTCGATTTCTCGAATTACAGTTTTGTACAATCCGGAGAATCTCATCGCTGGGATGATTACAAAACGGAAGAAACGATTGATCACGTCGATGGAGTGACGATTGAAGAGGCCGAGCACATGCTGGCCACCCGCCTCTGGCAAAACACCGCCAAGGTGCATTTCGACCTCACCGTCCGCCCCGAAGGTCGCCTGATATATGGGGGCCACGTCATCTCGATGGCGCGTGCTTTGTCGTTCAATGGTTTGGCCAACGCGCAGATGATTGTCGGTCTGAATGGCGGTGCCCATGCCAATCCGTGCTTGGCTGGCGACACGATCAAGGCTTGGTCTCAGGTGCTGAACAAAGCGGATACAGGCACCCCGGGCGTTGGTGCGCTGCGCCTGCGGCTGGTCGCGACCAAAGGTGGTCAACCGTTTGAACTGAAAAACGAAAACGGAAAGTACCTGCCTGATGTCCTGCTGGACCTCGACGTCTGGGCGCTAGTTCCGAAATAGGGTGCTGCGGGTCCCCTGATGAGAATTTGAAGTGACTTTCCCGCAGCTATGCTAGGGTTGCTGCATGCAAATCCTGCGTGCCGCCACAGTCGCATCTTTCCTGGCAATGCCAGCTGTCGCCTGCGACCTCGCCTTGGCATTGGCGGTTGATGTATCCGGGTCTGTCGATACGGATGAGTATAGAATTCAGATGGATGGCCTCGCCGCAGGCCTGCGCGATCCCATCGTTTCCGAGGCTCTGGTGCGATCTCAGGCGCGCCTGATGCTGGTGCAATGGACCGGCTCATCCCGCCAGCGCACCACGATTCCGTGGACCCATATCGACAGTTTCGAGGCGCTGGAAAACTTTGCGCAAGGCGTGGCCGACGACCCCCGCGTCTGGCGCAACTTCTCGACGGCGATTGGAGAGGCGCTGGAGACCACCATGGCCAGCTTTGATGCCGTCTCAGACTGCAAGCGGCACCTGATCGATATCTCAGGAGACGGTATCTCGAACGAAGGGATCGAACCCTCGGAGCTGCACAGCCGGTTGCGCAACCGGCGTGTCACCGTCAATGCTATTGCCATCGAAGAAAGCGAACCTGACCTGACCGCCTATTTCTTCGAGAATGTCATAGTGGGCGAGGGCGCTTTTGTTGTCTCAGCCGCCGGGTTCGAGGACTATCCCGAACGCATTCGAAAAAAACTGCTGCGCGAAGTGACGCAGCAAACCGCGCATTTAAAATAAGCCAGTCGAAGATTCGTGATCACATCGCTTTGATACTGAAAACGCTAACATTGATGGGGAATGACCGGATTTGTGATCACGAGATTATTTTGTGTGATCACGTTCGGCTATAATCGGTGTTTTCGCCCGCAAATCGCGATTTTTTGCACCCGCAGCGCGTGACAGGCTTGCAAAAAACTTTAAAAGGATCGGTAGCCAACCGAAGAGGAGCCAACATGGCCGATGTAAATCGAGGCAACCGCCCGCTCTCACCACATCTGACGATCTATCGTCCGCAGATGACCTCGGTGTCGTCCATCATGGTGCGCATCACCGGCATTGCGGCGCTTGTCTTGTCTGTCCTCGTGGTCTGGTGGTTGCTTGCAGCGGCAACATCGCAAAGCGCGTTCGATTTCATCGACGGGTTGATGCGCAGCTTTCTTGGTGACGCCGTCATGTTCGCAGGCACCTGGGCGATTTTCTATCACATGCTGGGGCGTCTTCGTCACCTGATCTGGGATCTGGGATACTGCCTGAACGTGCAGGTTTCAGAAAAGCTAGGTATCGGCATGTTCGCGCTTGCGACGATTTTGGCGCTGATCACAGCGGTTGCGGTCTAAGGAGTTTGGCAATGCAATATCTCACTGAACGCAAGCGCGCGCAGGGCATGGGGGCTGGCCGCGAGGGGACCCATCACCACTGGCAGATGATGGTCAGTTCGGCGGCGCTGGTCATTCTTGTACCGCTCTTTGTTTTCACATTTGCCAACGGGTTGGGCGGCACCTACGAAGAGGTGCTGCACTATTACAGCCGCCCGTTCCCGGCGATCATAACCGGCCTGACTCTAGTGGTCGTCATTCTGCACCTGATGCGCGAAGCACAGGCCGCGATTGAAGACTATGTTCACGGGGTCGCCGAGAAGCTGGCGCTGATGGCGGTCACAGCAATTTCCTACACTTTGATCGCTGCAGGGCTGTTCGCCCTGATAAAGCTCGCTCTGTAATTCGCGCGTTGAGGATCAGCTAAGATGACAGCATATGAATACGAAACCCACGAATATGACGTGGTTGTTGTGGGCGCTGGCGGCGCCGGTCTGCGCGCAACGCTGGGGATGGCGGAACAAGGCCTGCGTACGGCCTGTGTCACCAAGGTTTTCCCAACCCGCTCGCACACCGTAGCGGCGCAAGGGGGGATCGCGGCCTCCTTGTCTAATATGGGGCCGGACAACTGGCAATGGCACATGTATGACACCGTCAAAGGGTCAGACTGGCTGGGTGATACCGACGCGATGGAATACCTCGCCCGCCACGCACCCAAGGCCGTGTACGAGCTGGAGCACTACGGTGTGCCGTTTTCGCGCACCGAAGAGGGAAAAATTTATCAGCGCCCGTTTGGTGGCCACACGACCGAGTTTGGTGAAGGTCCCGCTGTGCAACGTACCTGTGCTGCAGCAGACCGGACCGGCCATGCAATCCTGCACACGCTGTATGGTCAGTCGCTGAAGAACAACGCCGAGTTCTATATCGAATATTTCGCCATCGACCTGATCATGTCCGATGATGGTCAGTGCCAGGGTGTCGTCTGCTGGAAGCTCGACGACGGCACGATGCACGTGTTCAACGCCAAGATGGTGGTTCTGGCCACGGGTGGCTATGGCCGTGCCTATTTCTCTGCCACGTCTGCGCATACTTGTACCGGCGACGGCAGCGGCATGGTTGCCCGTGCCGGGCTGGCGCTGCAGGACATGGAGTTTGTTCAGTTCCATCCAACCGGCATCTATGGATCAGGCTGCCTGATTACCGAAGGGGCACGGGGCGAAGGGGGATACCTCACCAACTCTGAAGGCGAGCGGTTCATGGAACGCTATGCACCGCAGTACAAAGACCTTGCGCCGCGTGACTATGTCTCGCGTTCGATGACCATGGAAATCCGCGAGGGCCGCGGTGTCGGCAAGGATGGGGATCACATTCACCTGAACCTGAGCCACCTGCCTGCCGAAGCCTTGCATGAACGTCTGCCGGGCATCTCGGAATCGGCCAAGATTTTCGCAGGCGTGGATGTCACGAAAGAGCCGATCCCGGTTCTGCCGACCGTGCACTACAACATGGGCGGTATCCCCACGAACTATTGGGGTGAGGTTCTGAACCCGGTCGCCGATGATCCAAACGCGGTTGTGCCGGGCCTGATGGCTGTCGGTGAGGCCGGGTGTGCCTCGGTGCACGGGGCAAACCGGTTGGGCTCGAACTCGCTGATTGACCTTGTGGTGTTTGGGCGGGCGGCGGCGATCCGCGCGGGCAAGGTTGTGGATGCCGAGGCGCCGAACCCGACATTGAATCAGGCCTCGGTGGATCAGGCGTTTGATCGTTTTGACGCGGTGCGCAACGCAAGCGGCGCGATCCCGACAGCGGATCTGCGGCTTGAGATGCAGAAAACCATGCAGGCGGACGCGGCGGTATTCCGCACGGCCAAAACCATGGCGGATGGCGTTGAAAAGATGACTGCAATTGCGGCCAAGATGGATGATCTGCAAGTGTCTGATCGCAGCCTTGTCTGGAACAGCGACCTGATGGAAACGCTTGAACTGACCAACCTTATGCCCAACGCATTGGCCACCATCGTTGGTGCCGAGGCACGCAAAGAGTCCCGCGGCGCGCATGCGCACGAAGATTTCACTGAGCGCGACGATGAGAACTGGCGCGTCCATACCATCAGCCGGGTTGATGGCAACAAGGTCGAGCTGAGCTATCGACCGGTGGTTGTCGATCCTCTGACGGGCGAAGATGAAGGTGGGATTAGCCTCAAGAAAATCGCGCCCAAGGCACGAACGTTCTAAGCGGCCTTTAGCGGTCTGAATCCAAAACCCACGGGGTCAGTCAGGCTGCGTGGGTTTTTTATGCGTATTCAGAACAAGCCTGAAAACCGTTCCGGCAGCTTATACAACTCCTCCGATCCCGGCAGGTTATGTTTGATAAAGCTGCGGTCCCCTTCAATGATCGTCTTCTTGCTGCGCTCGATTTCCGAGACATAGCCGGACCGATCCTCGGGCAGAGTGTCCGCAAGAGGCATGTCGTGAAGCGTTTTGACCATGTCCTCGATCCCGGTGTCCGAGGCGCGCCAGGCCCTCGCTGGGGTTGCGTTCTTCCCGATCGGCGCCTTGGTGGTCTTGCGTCGCCTGACAGCCCGGTCGCGAAACAGGGGCATGTCAAAAAACCGCAGGTGAAAGGCGGTCAGATTTGGGTCGACCTGAAAACCGTCACAATAGGCAAAGTGCCCGCCGCGCCGCCAGCCGATGGGCTCTTTGACGATGCTGGGTTTACCGAAGCTGGCATTCACACGCACCAGATTGCGTTGTTCCAACACCCCTTTATCTGGGTCGAAAGCGTCCGGGTTAACGTCTTCGCGGTGGATGATCTCAAGCCCCATGGGGGCGGTGACCGCTGCGTCGCAGTCCAGCATATACTCGGCCAGATTTGTGCCAACCGCTGGGTCCAGCGTTACGATCTCATCCACATCCGTGTACATAACCGCGTCATACATGCTGGTCAGCGCGCTGACATAGTGGCTCAGCATCTGCCAGCGCACGGTTTCCATTTGTCGATGGGGTGCCGGTCTGCGCATCTCGACCACATTGCAGCCGCGCGCCATGCGGCGCAGCCTGCGATTCTGCCCATGGATGATCACGTACATTGATTTTTTGTCCAGATGGCGCGACCAGTACTCAACCCAGATTGGCAAGAACTCGTAGTCGTCGTAAACCATTGTTACGACTGCTAGTGACATCGAAATTGCTCCGGTTGGGATGGTTTCAGGTTGCCGATCAGGCGGTTAACGATACGATACAAACTTGTCACGAGCGATACAATCAGGAGCCGGCAAAATTGGATACCGCAAAACTGTATAAGGGGCTTCATAAGGGGCACATCCGTCAGAACGCCGGGCGGGAACATTCGGCCCAACGGATTTGCGCCCTGTGCGAAGAGTATCTGGCCCCGGCTTCGGTTGTGGATGTCGGTTGCGGGGTCGGGCATCTGCTGGCCGAATTCCACGACCTGGATCGCGAGATTTGTGGTGTCGAGGGCGATTGGCTTGAGGTGTCCAATCTCAAGTTTCCCGAGGCCCATCTGGTCCGCGCAGATCTGGAGCAAACGCTGGCCCTGGGCCGCAAGTTCGACCTGTGTGTCAGCACCGAGGTGGCAGAGCATCTGGAACCTGAGCGTGCCGAAGGGTTTGTGGCTGATCTGACCAGTCTATCTGATGCGGTTGTGTTTTCGGCTGCCATTGATGGTCAGGGCGGGACCGGTCACAAGAACGAGCAGTGGCAGGATTACTGGGTCCGCCTTTTTGAGGCGCAGGGGTATGAGTTCTATGATGCGCTACGCCCCAGATTGTGGGCCGACCCGCAGATCATGGATTGGTTCAAGCAGAATCTGATGCTGTTCATCAAACCCGGAACCCCCGTGAAGGCGGATCTTTCAGGCTATGCCAGCACTGCCGACGGTGCCCGGATGATCGTTCCGAAATATCACGACAAGATTGTCCGGCGTCTGAGGCGGGAAATACGCAGACAACGTTAAATTTCTAGTGAATACCGTCGTATACGAACGATTGTCGCATTGTATGTCGTTTGGTTTTGGGGCACATTGCCGCGAAAGAAGCCAAGGAAAATCTGTGATATGGTTCAGCTCACGCTTCCCAAGAATTCTCGCATAACGACCGGTAAAACCTGGCCGAAACCCGAAGGTGCGGGTAACGTCCGAAAGTTCCAGATTTATCGCTGGAATCCGGATGACGGACAAAACCCGCGCGTGGACACGTATTTCGTCGATATGGACGATTGCGGCCCGATGGTTCTGGATGCGCTTATCTATATCAAGAACAAGATCGACCCAACGCTGACTTTCCGCCGGTCGTGCCGCGAGGGTATTTGCGGATCCTGCGCGATGAATATCGACGGTATAAACACGCTGGCCTGTATCTACGGGATGGACGAGATCAAGGGGGATGTAAAAATCTACCCACTGCCGCATATGCCGGTGGTCAAGGATTTGATCCCGGACCTGAATCATTTCTACGCGCAGCATGCCTCGATCATGCCCTGGCTGGAAACCAAGACCAATCGTCCGGCCAAGGAATGGAAGCAGTCGATCGAAGATCGCAAAAAGCTGGATGGTCTGTATGAATGCGTGATGTGCGCCAGCTGCTCGACCTCTTGCCCGAGCTATTGGTGGAACGGTGACCGCTATCTTGGGCCTGCTGCACTGTTGCATGCCTATCGCTGGATCATCGACTCGCGGGATGAGGCGACGGGTGAGCGTCTGGACGAATTGGAAGATCCGTTCAAACTTTATCGCTGTCATACCATCATGAACTGCGCCAAGACCTGCCCCAAGGGCCTAAACCCGGCCAAGGCAATTGCAGAGATCAAGAAAATGATGGTCGAACGCACGGTCTAAAACCCGTCTTGGATCAGGCACTTGCGGCAAGTGCAACGCGACATTGCATATTTGTAAGATGCAACCACCCCTGACGCAGCATATGATCGCGTCAGGGAGGAGTGAAAGACCGATACAGGATCACTCCGATGAGCAAAGAAAACACCGATCAAAACAGTAAAGCAGCCCAAGCCTTGGCAGCGTTGGAGCAGGCGTGGGCCTATTACACGCCCGAACCTCTGATCCCGGTAGAAGAGCGTGAGCCCGAGCTTTTTGAATATGCCAGCGCGGCCTGACGAATAAGTATCTGGCTGATCTCAGGGTCTGCGGGCTGCTGTTCGTCTTGAAATCCGGTTTGTGATGCGCGAGACAGAGGAATGCCAATCCTTCTTCTGTTGCTGGCCGCTGGTGTTTTTGCCTATTTTTTCTGGCGCGCGCGGACCTCGTCTTTTACGCGCGATTGCCGGTGGCGTCAGCATAAGAAAGAGCACAAATGGACCTGCGTCTATTGCGGGGCAGTGTCGCGCTCGGATATCGCGCCGACGCAGTGCCTGAAAGGCAATAACGAATAAATCCGGACCGAGGGGATCAGAGGGGTTTTTCGTCGCAGCAATCTGAGACAAGTTGGGGAAAATCAGGAGCCCCGCCATGACCCTCCCTCCCTCAGATGCCTCTGCCCGCCGCGCTGTTGCGCCTGTGATCTGCTACCCGACTGCGGATCTGCCCAAACCCGATCTCACGGTCTACCGAAAGGCTCGCCAGGGGGCCGCGAAGACAGGTGAAGTTCCGATCCCGCCGCGCGAGGCGCGATGCTTTGAGGTGCCCGCGGGGCATTTCTTTCGGATCACGTCGTTCGAAGGTCCGCAGGTGGGCGATCTCAATCTCTGGAACAGTCAGGACTTGTCCGAAAGGTTCTACTCCGGCAAAACACGCGCCTTGCATGGCACCCACCTGACGACCGGTGAACAGATGTGGTCGAGCTTTCCCTATCTGCGTCCTATGGCGACCATCGTCGAGGATACGCTGGATTGGTATGGCATCGACGCATATGGCGGGGCGGTGCATGATGTGATCGGGACCCGCTGCGATCCTTACACAGGCAATTTGCTGTCCGGGTCGCAGTATCACCATTGCTGTCATTCGAACCTGACCCGGGCGCTGGCCGATCATCTGAGTATCCCTCTGACCGAGGCCGAGCCCGCGATTCACGACGTTCTGAACGTGTTCATGTGTACCGGTTTCACCCGCGACACTGGCCAGTACTTCATGAAAGCATCGCCGGTGCGTCCTGGCGACTACCTTGAATTCTTTGCGGAAATTGACCTGCTGGGCAATCTCAGCGCCTGTCCGGGCGGGGATTGTTCGGCTGAGCATTCATCGGATGCCGCGCCCTGTTTCCCGTTGCTGGTCGAGGTTTTTGCGCCAGCCAAAGGGCTGCCCAAGGGCTGGGAGAGCCCAAAGGTCAACGGCTATGACCGCAGCCATGGCGGCTGACCAGAAAAAGGCACGAGGATTCCCCTCATGCCTTCTGCTATGTCAGTTAGGCCGCGTTGGGAAAGGCGGCGGTCAGGGCGATTTCCACCATATCGCCAAAGCTGCGCTCGCGCTCGGACGAGGGCAGGGCGTCCCCGGTCAGCAAGTGATCCGACACTGTCAGAACGGCCAGCGCACGGCATTTATGGCGCGCGGCGAGGATATAAAGCTCCGCCGCTTCCATCTCGACGCCCAGAATGCCATGGCGGACCATTTGTTCGTTCAGATCAGGGCGTTCGTCATAGAACACATCTGATGAGTAGATGCCGCCGACATGGGTGGGCGTTCCTTTGGCTCTGGCGGCCTCGGCCGCCGCCTGCAAAAGACCCCAATCCGCGCATGGGGCAAAATTCAGCTCTTTCATGATGCCGCTGGAGGGTGTGTTCAGCGTTGTCGAGGTCATCGCCAAAATGACATCGCGGACCTGAACACTGTCCTGCATCCCGCCGCATGATCCAATTCGGATCAGCGTCTTGGCGCCATAGTCGCGAATAAGTTCATTCACATAAATGGACAGCGACGGCATTCCCATTCCGCTGCCCTGAATGGTGACGGGATTGCCGTTCCATGTTCCGGTAAAGCCCAGCATTCCGCGCACGTCATTTATTTGCCGAACGTCGCTCAGAAATGTTTCCGCAGCCCATTTCGCGCGATATGGATCACCCGGCAACAGGACGGTTTCAGCAATATCGCCCTTTTCAGCGCCAATATGAATTGTCATTTTGAGATGTCGCCCTGTTTAGATTTCCAGTTCGGAAATATCGGCACCCGCTTTCAGCGCATCATGAACCCATTGCGGTTTGCGTCCGCGGCCTGTCCAGGTCTGCGAGGTATCGGACGGGTTGCGGTATTTTGCCTTTGCTTTAAGCCCTTTACCGGATTTCGGTGCATCCGAAGAAAGATCGGACAGCGAAAATCCAAATTCCGCGGCGGCTTTTTCGGCGGCTTGCAAGGCCTGCTTACGTTCCCGAACCTCAGCACCTTTCAGCGCTTTTTCGACCTGACCGCGCAATTCCAGCAATTCCTTGCGCGTCAT
Source organism: Ruegeria sp. AM1 (assembly GCF_056540745.1). Taxonomy (NCBI): domain Bacteria; kingdom Pseudomonadati; phylum Pseudomonadota; class Alphaproteobacteria; order Rhodobacterales; family Roseobacteraceae; genus Ruegeria; species Ruegeria sp. AM1. The sequence goes on along the minus strand of NZ_JBQFXH010000007.1, from coordinate 49,094 downwards.
TTTTTCTAGATTGATCCCCATTGCTTTTCTCCGTCCTGGCAATGTTACACGTAGACACAGTCGCCCACGCTAGTTCCAATGATTGCCAATATCCATCCCCCTTTTGAAAGGGAATAGATACGGGGAAATTGGCGGCAATAAGACGCTTATTCAGCGGCTAGAGTCTGAGGGTCCACTAGGGTCACAATATCACCCATGATCGCGTTCAATTCAAAGTTTTTGGGCGTATAGATTTTGGCGACACCCATCGATCTCAGTTTTTCGGCATCCTCGTCAGGAATAATGCCGCCGACAATAACGGGCGTATTGCTCAGCCCCGCCTTGCGCAGTCGGTCCATGACGTCCTGCACCAAGGGCAAATGGCTACCCGACAGGATGGATAGGCCGATTACATGCGCGTCGTCTTCCATCGCGGCCTTCACGATTTCCTCCGGTGTCAGCCGGATACCCTCATAGCTGATATCCATACCGCAATCGCGGGCGCGGAAGGCGATTTGTTCGGCACCATTCGAATGGCCATCCAGCCCGGGTTTTCCGACCAGGAATTTCAACCTGCGGCCCAGCTTGTCGCTGACTGCATCCACTGCGGCGCGCAAATCTTCCAGCCCTTCGGTTTTGTTGGAAACCGACCCGGAAACACCTGTCGGGCCGCGATATGTGCCAAAGGCTTTGCGCATTTCCTCGGCCCATTCGCCGGTGGTGACGCCGGCCTTGGCCGCAGCAATCGAAGGTTCCATCACATTTGCACCCGATTGCGCCGCTTCGCGCAACGCAGTCAGGGCTGCGGCAACGGTTGCGTCGTCACGTGCGCTGCGCCAATCGTTCAGCCGCGCAATCTGTTCCTGCTCTACTGCCGGATCGACGACCATAATGCCGCCGTCTTCGGTTTGCAGCGGCGAGGGCTCACCTTCAGTCCATTTGTTGACGCCAACTACTACGGTTTCGTTGCGTTCGATGCGGTTCAGGCGTTCAGCGTTGGAATCCACAAGGCGTGACTTCATGTATTCGATCGAGGCGACGGCACCGCCCATCGAGTCCAGATTGGCCAGTTCGGCCCGCGCGCCCTTTTTCAATTCTTCAACCTTGGCGTCCACCGCTGGGTTGCCGTCAAACAGATCGCCATATTCCAGCAGGTCGGTTTCATAGGCCAGAATCTGCTGCATCCGCATCGACCATTGCTGATCCCACGGGCGCGGCAGACCAAGAGCTTCGTTCCAGGCTGGAAGCTGTACGGCACGCGCGCGCGCGCGCTTGGACAAAGTCACGGCAAGCATCTCAATCAGGATGCGGTATACATTGTTTTCGGGCTGTTGTTCGGTCAGGCCCAGCGAGTTCACCTGAACGCCGTAACGGAATCGGCGGAATTTTGGATTTTCAACTCCATAGCGCTCTTGCAGAATTTCATCCCACAGATCCACAAAGGCGCGCATCTTGCACATTTCGGTTACGAAACGGATGCCCGCGTTCACAAAGAATGAAATACGGCCACACAGCGCTGGGAAGTCTTCGGCCGGAACGCGCGGGCGCAACTCATCAAGAACGGCGATGGCCGTGGCTAGGGCATATGCCAACTCCTGCTCGGGCGTCGCTCCCGCCTCTTGCAGGTGATAGGAACACACGTTCATCGGGTTCCATTTAGGCACGTTGGTGTAGCAATACTCGGCTACATCTGCGATCATTTTTAGGGACGGTTTCGGTGGGCACACATATGTGCCCCGGCTCAGATATTCCTTGATCAGGTCATTCTGCACGGTGCCTTGCAGCGTCGATACGTCCGCGCCCTGTTCTTCGGCCACGGCGATATACAGCGCCAGCAACCAGGGCGCGGTGGCGTTGATCGTCATTGAGGTGTTCATCTGCTCAAGCGGGATTTGGTCAAACAGAACCCGCATGTCGCCCAGATGGCAGACCGGCACGCCCACTTTGCCCACCTCGCCACGTGCCAGCGTGTGATCGCTGTCATAGCCGGTCTGTGTCGGCAGGTCGAACGCGACGGACAGACCGGTCTGACCCTTGGCAAGGTTTGCCCGATAAAGCGCGTTTGAGGCTTTAGCCGTCGAGTGGCCTGCATAGGTACGGATGAGCCAGGGGCGATCTTTCTGCATCTGAGTCATGGTCTGAGCCTCGCGCATGGGTAAGCAACAAAATTACGTCCAAAGGTTCTAAATCGTAATTTTCGGGATATGTCAATTCGCTGCATCGCGGCATGTGCCGGTTTCTTGCGATTGTGAGCGGTCGCATTTGGTGGCACTGTGCGCTCATGACGCAAACCGTGGAACTTCCGCTTTGGCTGTTTGTGCTGATCGTGGTGTTTGCTGCGGTCACCTTTGCCTCGCATTTTCTGTTTCCATCTGTGCGCTGGTTTTTTCGTCGCCGGCTTGAGAAGGCGGTGTCGCGTCTGAACCAGCGCCTGCAGCGCCCTATTCAGCCGTTCAAGCTGGCGCGGCGGCATGACATGATTCAGCGCCTGATCTATGACCCGCAGGTTGCCAAAGCGGCGCAGCAGCATGCCCATGACAATGATATTCCCGAAGGTGTCGCTTATGAGAAGGCGCGCCGCTATGCGCGCGAGATTGTTCCGTCCTTTTCCGCTTTCACCTATTTTAGCTTCGCGATCCGGGTGGCACGGCTGCTGAGCAACGCGTTTTACAACGTCAGGCTCAGTTATGAGGATGAAGAGGCCTATAAGGGGATCGACCCGGACGCCACGGTTGTCTTTGTAATGAATCATCGCAGCAATATGGACTATGTGCTGGTGACCTATCTGGCGGCCCAGCAATCGGCCTTGTCGTATGCTGTAGGCGAATGGGCACGCGTCTGGCCGCTTAGCAGGCTGATCCGCGCGATGGGGGCTTATTTCATTCGCCGCAAGTCGGGCAATGAACTGTATCGCCAGGTGCTTGCCAGCTATGTGCGGCTGGCGACTGAGGCTGGGGTCACGCAGGCGATGTTCCCCGAAGGTGGTCTGAGCCTAACGGGGGCGTTGGGCCGACCGAAACTGGGGCTGCTTAAATACATCATCGACGCGACTTCACCTGGGGGGCGGGACGTGGTGTTTGTTCCCGTGGCGCTTAACTATGACAGGGTGCTGGAAGACACCATTCTGACAACGGCAGCGTTGGGTGCGGAAAGACGGTTTCATGCCAGAATCGGTGTGATCACCCGGTGGACCCTGAAACAGATCTGGCGTCGTGTGCTGGGGCGGTACAAACGATTCGGGATTGCCTCTGTCCGCTACGGCTCACCCATATCGCTGCGCGAGTTTCGCGGCGATCCAGACAAGGATGTGATGACTGATCTGGCGCGAGAGCTTATGCGGCGCATCGGTCGGACGATCCCTGTTGTGCCCGCATCCGCAGCCTGTTGGATCATACGCGAATATGGCCCATTGCCAGAGGCCCAGGTCAAAGCAAGCATTGGACAACTTATGTTAGCAGAGGCGGGTGCGGCGGATACGACAGCCATATCTGAAGCGGTCGATCAGTTGGTCGAGCGGCGCATCCTTTGTCGGCAGAATGATGATCTCCTGCCTTCGGAGAAGCGTATCGCGTTGATGAACTACTACGCGGCCTCGATAACGTTAGATAAGAATGGTGCGATTTCTGCGGTTGCGAAACAGCTTTCTGCACCTGCTGGGTCATAAAGTTACAAAATAAACTCAAAAACTATTGCATTATTACCTTGCGATCAATATTTCATCCTGTGAGGCCGCGATTCTGCGGCGCGGCAAGAATGTGATCAGAGGAGGCCAAAATGGCTTTGGACACCGACAGCGGTATCGCATCGTACGAGGCACCTGAGAAAGACCTCTATGAGATGGGTGAAATCCCCCCGATGGGATATGTGCCCAAACAAATGTACGCTTGGGCCATCCGCAAAGAGCGGCATGGCGAGCCGGACACAGCGATGCAGCTTGAAGTCGTTGATGTTCCGAAACTGGACAGCCACGAGGTACTGGTACTCGTAATGGCCGCAGGCGTGAACTATAATGGTGTCTGGGCCTCGCTCGGCAAACCGATCAGCCCGTTTGACGGCCACGGTCAGCCTTTCCACATTGCCGGCTCGGATGCGTCGGGCATTGTTTGGGCCGTAGGGGACAAGGTCAAGCGCTGGAAAGTCGGCGATGAGGTTGTCATTCACTGCAACCAGGATGATGGCGATGACGAGCACTGCAACGGTGGTGATCCGATGTATTCGCCCAGCCAGCGTATCTGGGGTTACGAGACGCCGGACGGGTCGTTTGCGCAGTTCACCAACGTGCAGGCGCAGCAGCTTATGCCGCGTCCCAAGCACCTGACCTGGGAAGAAAGCGCCTGCTACACGCTGACGCTGGCCACCGCCTATCGGATGTTGTTCGGGCACGAGCCGCATGATCTGAAACCGGGTCAGAACGTACTGGTTTGGGGTGCATCGGGTGGGCTGGGCTCTTACGCCATCCAGCTGATCAACACCGCCGGGGCCAATGCGATCGGCGTGATCTCGGACGAAAGCAAGCGTGACTTTGTTATGGGTCTGGGCGCCAAAGGTGTTCTGAACCGCAAAGACTTCAACTGCTGGGGCCAGTTACCCACGGTGAACACGCCGGAATATGCCGAGTGGTTCAAAGAGGCCCGCAAGTTCGGCAAGGCGATCTGGGACATCACCGGCAAGGGTGTGAATGTCGACATGGTGTTTGAACACCCCGGTGAAAGCACATTCCCGGTCTCGACCTTTGTGGTCAAAAAGGGCGGTATGGTTGTGATCTGCGCAGGGACAACCGGTTATAACCTGACCTTCGATGTGCGCTATATGTGGATGCACCAGAAGCGGCTGCAGGGCTCGCACTTTGCCCATCTGAAACAGGCCGCATCGGCCAACCAGCTGATGGTCGAGCGTCGTCTGGACCCTTGCATGTCAGAGGTGTTCACCTGGGCTGACCTGCCCGAGGCGCATATGAAAATGATGCGCAATGAGCACAAGCCGGGCAACATGTCGGTTCTGGTTCAGGCGCCGCGCACCGGTATGCGCACGCTGGAAGAGGTTTTGGACGCCCGCAGTTAACAATTATTGACCTAACGTTAACGCCTGCGAATCGTGAAAGCGGTTCGCAGGCGTTAACTTTTGTATTGTCTGTATTGTTTCCAATAGGTTGCAAATTCCCCTCTCGCTATTTTTGGGGAGTAGAAACCAGCGAATAGGCAAAAAAAACCTGCACATGCTATGGTTGTGTTAACCCTTCGTTAACTGTTTCGGGGAGACCCTGATGGCGCAAAATGAGTGGATACTGGACGTTCTGTCGGACCTGAACGCCTTCGCCGTTGCCAACGGGTTGAGCGCACTTGCAGAGCAGCTTGATGATACCAGGCTGATCGCAGCGGCCGAGATCGCGTCCCTTAACGATGAGGCAAAAGCGCCCACGAATGGGAACAAAATTCGATTTGAGCCAGATCCCCCGCGATTTGGAAAACACCAGCACGCTTGATGAAATCAGCGAGGTTGCCATCCGGCTCAGGGATGGGCTTGAGATCGAGCATATCGTTTACCACTGGGTAGATGGCGCCGGTGAGCAATACGGATGCACAACATATCCGGATGACTGGGCGGCGCTGTATCAGGAAAAGAACTACCATCGAATAGACCCGGTTATTCTGGGATGTTTCCAACGCTTTCATCCCGTGAACTGGAAAACACTGGATTGGTCCGGCAAGGCCACCAAGGCGTTCCTGCAGGATGCACTGGCGCATGGTGTTGGCAATCAGGGCTATTCGATCCCGTTGCGCGGACCAAATGGTCAGTTCGCGCTGTTTACCGTCAATCACCGCTGCGATGATGCCCAGTGGGAGGCGTTTATCGACAACTATGGGCACGAGCTGATTCTGGTTGCGCATTACTTCAATCGCAAAGCGCTTGAATTTGAACGTGACCGAAAGCCCGAGCCCGGCCGCGGCCTGTCGCCGCGTGAGGTCGATGCCATGACCTTGTTGGCGGTTGGTTATAGCCGCGCTCAGGTGGCGCATGCGCTGTCGATTTCCGAGCATACCCTGCGTGTTTATATCGAAAGTGCCCGATCAAAGCTGGGCGCCTTGAATACGACCCATGCGATTGCGACTGCGCTGAGCAGAGGATTAATAGTCGTTTAAGCAACGCACGGCCTTAAAACAGTAAATTAACCACGTGTTTGTACCCCCTTCGTTCCAGCAATGGACAACGAGGGGAACAAGTCATGCTGCGTTACGTAAATGCCGATGAGCTTCATAAATTTCCAAAACTGGCCGAGGGGATGTTTCAGGATCGTGCAGATCAGTTCAAAACCCGGCTGGGTTGGGACGTTAACGTTAATGAAAAAGGGGAGGAGCGGGATCAATATGACGATCAGAACCCGCTCTATGTGATCTGGGAAGAAGAGGATGGCTCGCATGGCGGGTCAATGCGCGTTCTGCCGACGACCGGGCCTGTGATGGTGAATGATGTCTTCGGGCATCTGACCGGCGGCAGCCCGATCCGCAGCCCGCTGATCTGGGAGGTGACGCGGTTTTGCCTGTCCCGCACCGCCAGCCCGCATACCGCGGGGGCCATCATGCTGAGCGGCGGTGAGATCATGGAGGGCTTTGGCCTGACCCATATCGCAGGTGTTTTCGATGCGCGCATGATCCGAATCTATCGCCTGATCGGGTCATCGCCGATTGTGCTGGGGTCCGAAGGGCGCGGCCGGGATCAGATCTCGGTTGGTCTGTGGCCTTACTCCGCAGAGGATTGCAACCGCGTGGCTGAACGCGCGGGTATCTCGCGCGACTTGTCCCGCCTGTGGTTCAGGACGGCCTTTGGCAACGTCGCGCAGCATCGTTTTGCGCTTTCGGCCTGAGCGGACAGAAAACCAAAATCCATATCTGGTGGAGGCTGGCGCGGCGCTGTAGGGTCGCGCCATGTCCTTGCCCCAAGTCACCTTTTCCGAAGATCAGGCCGCCGCGTTTGATAGCATCGCTGAGATGCTGCGCTCTGCAGGTGTCGACCTTGAAGACGACGCGCTGCTCAAGCTGCCCGGCACCGGAAAATCGGGGGTGATGGCGGTGATCGGCAAGGCCGGGTCCGGCAAAACGCTGTTGCTAGCCGAGCTTTATAAGGCGCTGGCCGAAACGGGCGTCAACCTTGTCTCGGGCGATTTCGAAAGCCGCAAATCGCGGGACAAACGCAGTCTTGCCATTCTGGCGCCCACCAACAAGGCGGCCAGTGTTCTGCGCTTGCGCGGTGTGCCTGCCACAACCATTCACCGCATTCTTTATACGCCGGTCTATGATCCAGAATATGAGCGCATCGCGGAATGGCTGGCGGGCAATGATGAACGGCCCGAGATCGAAGGTCTGACGGACGAGGCGCTGGACCGCGCCGCAGCCTTCTATGCCAACAACAAATCCATACCCGGCGCATTGGCTGCCGCCGGTCTGCGCGGGTCGGATTTCATTACCGGTTGGAAACGCCGTGACGAACCGCTTGATATCGGCTTTGTCGATGAGGCCTCGATGCTGGACGACCGCCAGTTCGAAGATCTGAAGGAGATTTTCCCAACACTTTTGCTGTTTGGTGATCCGGCTCAGCTGGCTCCGGTCAATCAGTCCGGTTCCATGGTGTTTGAAACGCTACCCGAGCCGCGCAAGCTGACCCTGCATCGGGTTCACAGGCAGGACGCGGACAATCCGATTTTGGACCTGGCGCATGCTCTGGCAGACCCGGACATGGGTTTTGAGGATTTTGAGCGTCTGGTCGAACACACGGCCCGCAAGGATGACCGCGTCGTCTGGGGGCAACGGGTCGAGGTCGACCTGATGGCCCGTAGCCCGGTCCTGGTATGGCGCAACGCAACCCGCATACGTTTGATCCAGGCGTTCCGAAGTGTGCATGGCGCACCCGAGACCGAGTTGCTGGAAGGCGAGCCGCTGATCTGCGACGGGATCGAGCTGCCCATAAAGCATCGCAAAAAGCGTCTGGATCTTGAGGCGCGCGGTCTGATCAAAGGGGCACAGGTCGTCTATCTTGGTCCCGGGCGCAAGCCCGGTTTCTCGCGCTTGCACGTAATGGGGGCCGAAGACCCGCAGGTCAGCGCTGCGTCGATTGTTCAGATCGAAAAGCCAGATGAGGAAGAGCCCTTTATTCCCTATGCAGCCCGTATGGGGGCCACGTTTTTGCACGGGGCTGCCGTGACGATCCACAAGGCTCAAGGATCGCAATGGGATACGGTTCAGGTCTTTGCCCCGGATATCTATGCCGCTGCCCGAATGGGGCGGAGTGAGGCTGGCCAACCCTTGTGGAAACGTCTGGCCTATGTCGCCATCACCCGCGCACAAGAACGTTTGATCTGGGTCGTGCGCAACCGCTTGTCCAAGCCGACGCATCCGCTGCGTGTGGATGATCTACGCGCGGTTCCTGCGGTATCGCTGAGACTGGAGGCGGAAGAGACATGAAGACCATCATCGTGACAGGGGCCAGTTCGGGTATTGGCCGCGCAACCGCTGAACTGTTCCTGCGTGAAGGCTGGACCGTTGGCGTGCTGGCGCGCAGCGCCGATGCGCTGGACGAGATGGCCGAGGCGCATAAAAGAGCGATCCCGCTGGTCGCGGATGTTACCGATCCCATTGCCGTTGCCCGCGCCTTTCGAACCTTTGCCAACCGGGCAGACCGATTGGATGTTTTGTTCAACAATGCAGGTGTTTTTGCACCCGGTGGCACCATTGATGAGATTGCGCTTGAGGATTGGTATCAAACCGTCAACGTAAACCTGAACGGCATGTTCCTCTGCGCACGTGAAGCATTTCGGACCATGCGGAACCAGACGCCGCAGGGCGGGAGGATTATCAACAACGGTTCAATTGCGGCCTATGTGCCGCGCCCCAACTCGGTGCATTATACCGCGACCAAGCACGCGATCACCGGGCTTACGCGCAGCCTGTCACTGGATGGGCGCGACCTGGGTATTGCCTGTGGACAGATCGACATCGGCAATGCCCGAACGCCGATGGTGCAGGGTCTTGTTGAGACGGCGATTGCCAACGGGCAGGATCCCGATCCAACAATGGATGTGGCGGATGCCGCTCGGTCCGTTCTTCACATGGCCAATCTGCCGACTGAGGCAAATGTCCAGTTTATGACGGTTATGGCGACAACCATGCCTTACATCGGGCGGGGGTAGCGATTAACGCTCGCGCAGCAGCCGGAATGCGGTTGATGCGGCCCACCCGGCCGAGATCGCGATGACCAGAGACATCAGGCCGTACCAGACGGGCTGTTCGCGTGACATCGCGTACAAAATCCGTTCCAAGCCAACCTTGCGGACATCAATGCTTGTCTCAAAATGTGAGATAACCTTGCCTTCGCGAGTCAGAAAGATGCGCGCCTGATAGTCACCTTCGGTCAGATCGGCGGGCATATCAATCGAGGTGCGGAACAAAGTCTGCTCATCCACTGCCACTGTATTTTCGCGTAGCGAATACAAGCCTTCATCTTCGCGGATGCGGATGACGGCTTCGGTGAATTCCTGCGCGCTCTGGATATGCATCGCAGCTCCGACTGAGCGGATGGCCCGTTCAACCGAGATACGATAGCGCAAGTCTTCGGTTTCCGTGAGGATGTCACCAAATGGCGCGCTGGTGGCAACCGCATAAAAGCTGGGCGCGGAATCCACCTCGACACTGTCGGTATTGACCCAAATGCCAAATTTCTTTTCCTTGCGCCGCACCGTTACGGGCTCTGACGGTCCCACAACAGAAACGATGACTTCAAGCGGTGGGCCCTCGGGAATCGGCGCTTCGCGTTTGACCGCGCCGAAGATCAGAATTTCAGAACCGTCGAAATCCGCGGTAATGGCAACGCGGTCCTGGCTGAGGCCAAGAACGACCTGTTCATCTGCCGCAAAGGCTGGCGTGCACAGCAGGCAGAAGGCGGCAATCAAGCGCAACATCTCAGTGCCCTCCTGCGTCGCCAAGCGAGAACAGCTCGGTCGGTTGCAACAGCAAGTCCAGCGCCAGTTTTCCGCAGACAACCAATACCAGAGCAGCCAGCAAAACGCGCAGCTGCTCGGCAGGCATCCGAGCGCCGATGACGGTACCGATCTGGGCCCCGACAACGCCACCTACAAGCAGCAGCACCGCAAGCACCACGTCGACCGTATAGTTTGTCGTAGCGTGCAGCATGGTGGTGAAAGCGGTTACAAAGATGATCTGAAATAACGAGGTTCCGACCACTACCTTAGTGGGCATGCCCAATAGATAAATCATGGCGGGCACCATGATGAAACCACCGCCAACACCCATGATGGCCGACAAAATGCCAACAAACAGCCCCACCACCAGCGGCGGAATAACCGAGATATAAAGACCCGATGTCCGAAAGCGCATTTTGAATGGCATGGCATGAACCCAGCCACGTTGACGTCTTTTGGGCGGTCCGGCGTCTGCCCGACGAGACTTACGCAGGGCGTTCAGGCTTTCGACAAACATCAGGCTGCCGATCACGCCAAGAAAGACCACGTAGCAGAGTTTAACCAGCAGATCGACCTGGCCCAGACTTTTGAGATAGTTGAACACAACCACCCCGAGCGCCGCGCCGATCAGCCCCCCGATCAACAGAACCGTTCCCATTCGAAGATCCACGGTCTTGCGTCGAAAATGCGCCAGCACACCCGAAAAGGATGAGGCGACAATCTGGTTTGCTTCGGTCGCAACCGCAACCGCGGGTGGAATGCCAATGAAGAACAACAGCGGGGTCATCAAAAAACCGCCGCCTACGCCAAACATTCCGGAAAGGATTCCCACCATTCCGCCCAGGCCAAACAGCAGAAAGGCGTTTACAGAAACTTCGGCTATCGGGAGATATATTTGCATGGCGTTTTCTAGACGAGTCTGGCTGCGCCACGCAATGCGCCATTACGACCCCAACAGTAAAGTCGGGGTGACATGCGGCGAAACGCGGGCTGTTTGCGAGTAAAGTCAGTGATGAAACCGGATGTGCCCCGAATGACACGCATTGTAAAAGGCCTCCCGGCTTAGCTAGTGAATTTTGGCTTGTGAATGTGAGTTGCCCAACATCGGCAGTGACCCGTTCTAACTTTTACGGGTCGATAACACCTCCGCTGAGGGCGGGACACATGGATACCCCTTTAGAGCGGGTGCAGCATGCAAAATCAACTCTGCATGCTGCTTCGCAGCGAACAGGACTGAAACACTCTTCGAAACTGGACCTATCAGCGTTCCTTTACATAGGGTTCGCCACCGGCGCGCGGCGGAATGGCTTTGCCGACGAAACCCGCCAGAATCACCACAGTCAGGATATAGGGCAGTGCGTCCATAACCTGTACAGGGATCACTACACCGCCCAGATCGATGTTCTGGAACCGCAATGCGATGGCCTGAAGCAGACCGAACAGCAAACAGGCCCACATCGCGTGCCAGGGCCGCCATTTGGCGAAAATGAGCGCGGCCAGCGCGATAAAGCCGCGGCCAGCGGTCATTTCTTTAACAAAACCGGCCTGAAGCGCGGTGGCCAGATATGCACCTGCAATCCCGCACAATACGCCGCAGATCGCGACAGCCGCATAGCGCAGCCCGACCACCGAGACGCCAGCGGTATCGACTGCCGCGGGGTTCTCACCCACCGCCCGCAGACGTAGGCCAAATCGGGTGCGGAACAGAATCCACCACGTGAGCGGCACCATCAGGAATGCCGCATATACCAGCACTGAATGCCCCGATAACAGCTCAGAATAGACCAAATTCAAGACACTGGCATCCGACATCAGATCAGAGACCGAGCGCCCGGTTGCTTCGGCATCGCCGGGGCCGATGGCCGCGGGAAACTCCACCGGTTCGAATCGTCCGCCGCCAAACAGGGATGGGGTGCGCCCCCCCTGCTGGAACCAGTCTTGCGCGATCAGGACAGTCATACCGGATGCAAGGAAGTTGATCGCGACCCCCGATATCAATTGGTTGCCACGGAACGTGATCGAAGCCAACCCGTGCAGGCCGGACAGGACGAGCGAGGCCGCAATGCCAGCCAGCAGACCCAGCCAAACAGACCCCGTAACCGCCGCAACGGCGGCTGAGAAGAAGGCCGACATCAGCATCTTGCCTTCGAGGCCGATATCGAAAATCCCAGCGCGTTCTGAGTAGAGCCCGGCAAGGCACGCCAGCAAAAGCGGCGTCGCAAGACGAATGGTCGAGTCGAGAACCTGGATAAGCGTAACGAGGGATTCCATTATTTTGGCTCCTTCCGCAAACCGAGGAAGAGTTTCTCAAGCGGTATCCTGACCATATTGTCGAGCGCGCCGGTAAACAGGATGACCAGCGCCTGAATGACGACGATCAGCTCGCGCGGGATCGAAGTCCACAGCGCCAGCTCGGCCCCTCCCTGATAGAGAAAACCAAACAGGATGGCGGCCAAGAACACCCCAAACGGGTGCGAACGGCCCATAAGCGCCACGGCGATGCCGATAAAGCCCGCGCCTTCGGTTGAGTTCAGCACCAGTCGCTCGGCCTCGCCCATGACGTTGTTGATGGCCATCAATCCCGCCAAAGCGCCCGAGATCAACATCGCGATGATGGTAATACGGACCGGTGAGATGCCCGCATAGACGGCGCCGGTCTCGGAATGTCCGTAGGCGCGGATCTCATACCCCAGACGGGTCCGCCAGATCAGCGCCCAGACCACCACACAGGCCAGCAACGCAACAAAGAACGAGATATTGGCCGGAGCCCCCCGGAACATCACGTTCTCGGCCGTCGAAAACATCGACTGGAACGTGGGCAGATGCACGGTTTCGGCGAAACGTGCGGTGGCCGGATCCTGTGAACCTTGCGGGCGCATCACATTGACCAGCATATAATTCAGCAAGGCGGCAGCGATAAAGTTGAACATGATCGTGGTGATAACGATATGGCTGCCGCGTTTGGCCTGCAGATACGCCGGAATGGCAGCCCATGCTGCGCCAAAGATCATTGATGCGGCACAGGCCGCCAACAGCGCGATACTCCAATGCGGCCAGGGGACGTATAGGCAAACGATAGCAACGCCCAGCCCGCCCAGCATTGCCTGTCCCTCACCGCCGATGTTGAAAAGCCGCGCGTGAAAGGCGACGGCCACCGCCAGGCCGGTAAACATGAAGTTCGTGGCATAATAGAGCGTGTATCCCCAGCCATAGGTCGACCCGAGGGCGCCTGTGACCATCAGGTTGACAGCCTCAATCGGGTCTTCGCCGATCGCGAGGATTACGATTGCCGATAGAATTGTCGCCAATAGCAGGCTGATCACTGGGATAAGCACGACATCGGCCCATTTGGGCATTTTTTCCATTGGTCAGGCGGCCTCTCCTGCAACACCTGCCATCAGCAGGCCCAGTTCTTTTTCGTCAGTTTCATGCGGCAGACGCTCGCCCATGATATGTCCGTCAAACATCACCGCAATCCGGTCGGACAACGAGAAAATTTCTTCCAGTTCAACCGAAACCAGCAGAATTGCTTTGCCCTGATCGCGTAGCGCGACGATCTGTTTGTGAATGAACTCAATCGCGCCGATATCCACACCGCGGGTGGGTTGACCAACCAGCAACAGGTCCGGATTGCGCTCGATTTCGCGTGCGACGACGATTTTCTGCTGGTTACCGCCAGAAAAGCTCTTGGCTGTCAGCCATGCGTTCGGCGGCCTGACGTCGAATTTCTCGATCTTGGCCTCGGTATCGGCGCGCAGCGCGGCATTGTCCATGAAAATCCCGCGTTTGTAGGCCGGATCCCGGTGGTATCCGAAGGCCACATTTTCCCAGGCATGGAAGTCCATGATCAGACCTTCGCGCTGGCGATCCTCGGGCACATGGGCGATGTGTTGCGCGCGCCGGGCCTGCCCGTCTGACCCTGCACCGCTGAGTGCCAAAGGCGTCCCGTTCAGCTTTATCTGACCCTGGCCGGGATGCATTCCGCCCAGCACTTCCAGCAGTTCCGACTGACCATTGCCTGCAACGCCCGCGATGCCGACGATTTCGCCGGCCCGCACGGTCAGGTCGATGCCTTTGACCCGCTCGACCCCAGCAGAATCAAAGACGCGCAGGTTTTCGATTTCCAGAATCGGGTCACCCGGTTTTGCAGGCACTTTATCGACCTGCAGCAGAACCTTGCGGCCGACCATCAGCTCGGCCAGCTCTTCGGGGCTGGTCTCTGCGGTTTTGACGGTCGCCGTCATTTCTCCGCGCCGCATCACCGATACCGTATCGGTGTTTTCCATGATCTCACGCAGCTTGTGGGTGATGACGATGATTGTCTTACCCTCAGACCGCAGCCGGTCGAGGATGCGGAACAACTGATCGGCCTCAGCCGGGGTCAACACGCCGGTGGGTTCGTCCAGAATCAGAATTTCAGCTTTGCGATACAGCGCCTTGAGGATTTCGACCCGTTGTTGCATCCCGACGCCGATCTCGTCGATGCGTTTGTCCGGGTCGACGAACAGCTCGTATTCTTCCTCAAGCTCTTTCAGCTCTTTGCGCGCCTTGGTCAGGGAAGGGGCCAGTAGCCCGCCATCTTCGGCGCCCAGAACGATGTTTTCAAGTACGGTAAAGTTCTCGACCAGCTTGAAATGCTGAAAGACCATGCCGATACCAGCGGCAATCGCAGCCTGGCTGTCGGGAATGTCGGTTCTGGTTCCGTTGATCCAGATTTCACCTTTGTCGGCTTTGTAAAAACCGTAAAGAATGCTCATCAGCGTGGATTTGCCTGCGCCGTTTTCACCGATGATCCCGTGAATGGTGCCGGGGGCGACGCTGATCGAGATATCCTTGTTGGCCTGAACCGGCCCAAAGGCTTTGGATATCCCTTTAAGCTCAATGGCGGGGACGGTCATGTCTTGTCCTCAATTGCCGAAGGGGCCGTTGGCCGGGGGCCAGAACGGCAGAGTGGGTACGAGGCGGAAGACAAGCTCCCGCCCCGTGAGATATCAGAACTGCAGTGCCGGGCAGCTGTCGTTCTCGTAGTAGCTGACAACGGTTACGTTGCCGTCGATGATTTCCTGACGTGCCTTGTCGACTGCGCCTTTCATGTCATCCGAGATCAGCGAAGCGTTGTTGTCATCCATTGCAACACCAACGCCTTCTTCGGCCAGCCCCATGGCGAAGACGCCAGTTTCAAGGTTCTCACCGGCGCTCATCGCGTCATAGACGGCGACGTCAACACGCTTGAGCATCGAGGTCAGTACCTTGCCCGGGTGCAGGTGGTTTTGGTTGCTGTCCACACCGATCGACAGGATGCCTTCGTCGGCTGCGGTCTGCAGAACACCAACGCCGGTGCCGCCTGCCGCTGCATAGATCACGTCAGCGCCCTGGCTGATCTGCGCCTTGGTCAGCTCGGACCCTTTAACCGGGTCGTTCCACGCGGCCGGGGTGGTGCCGGTCATGTTGGCGACGATGTTGATGTCGGGGTTCACGGCCTTCGCACCTTGTGCGTAGCCACAGCCAAAGTGGCGGATCAGCGGGATGTCCATACCGCCGATGAAACCAACGGTACCGGATTCAGATGCCATCGCGGCCATCATGCCAACCAGATACGAGCCTTCATGTTCAGCAAAGCTGACCTGACGGATATTCGGAGCATCCAGCCAGTTTACGTCCACAGCAACGAATTTGGTTTCCGGATAATCGCCGGCAACGGCGGCCAGCGGATCAGCCATGGCAAAACCCATTGTGATGATCGGGTTTGCACCGGCTTCGGCAAAACGGCGGAGCGCCTGTTCGCGCTGCGCTTCGGATTGCAGCTCGATTTCGCGATAGGTGCCACCAGTCTCTTCTGCCCAACGCGACGCGCCGTTGTGGGCGGCTTCGTTGAACGACTTGTCGAACTTGCCGCCAAGGTCAAAGATCAGCGCGGGTTCGGCAATGGCTGCGCCAGCCGTTAATGCGACCGCGGCTGCGGCGCCCATCAAAGATTTCATCAGGGTCATTTGTTACTCCCGTTGGTTATTGTCGGTCTACGAGCCAAGATAGCCCCGTTTGCCCACTCAGAGCGAGCATAACCGTTGTGATGGCGGGAATTAAGGACGTTTGCAACAGGAAGGGTCAACAGATTTTTTGACCAGATGGTAGAAAAAATGCAATTCCCTCAGGGCAGGGCGCGCTCCATGACGATTGCATCAGCATTTGCGACGGATTCGCGTGAATAATAGCCTTTGCGCCGCCCGCAAGGGCGATATCCACAGCTCTGATACAGAGCAAATGCCGCAGGATTATCCTCGGCAACGTCTAGAAAAGCACGCTCGGCCCCCAGCGCAATCGCGCGGCTGTGCCAGCTCCGCATGCATTTGCGGGCCAATCCCTGGCGCTGAAAGGTGGGGTGAGTCGCGATTGTCAGCAGCTCGGCCTCTCCTGCGATCACCTGAAACAAGGCAAAGGACCAGACGTCTCCGACAATATGGATAAAGTTGCTTTGCAGCAGCTCTGCAAACTCAGCTTCGGACCATGGGCGCGACTGCGTGAACGCTGCTGCATGGGTATCTGCGAGGTCCGAAGGCTTCATTCGTCCAGCAGAACGGGGGGGGAGTCTTTTGACGGCGCAGCGTCAGCCGGACGGACATAAAGCGGTGCCGGCGGCATTGATGGCGGGCCATCGGCCAGTGCGGTCGCCGCGATCCAGGCGATTCGAGATGGCACATCGGTGAGCTTATCAGGAAGGGCTGTGGCGTCGAAAAACCGGACAATTTCGTTTGCCCGATGGCCGATGACAACCATTCCCGGCGACATTTGCAAGTTACGCGGAGGGGCGGTTGGATCGATTTGCGACGGTTTCCCGATTGGTTGACCTCGCCGCATGGGGTGAACGTAAGCCTGTTCACGAGGGGCCGGGAGGCTGACCAACAGTCGGTCCTGCATGTGTTGGTAGGACATGACCTGAAAGCTGGAGACGCCGATGGCAGGGATGTCCAGACCCAGCGCCAGCCCCCGTGCAGCGGATACGGAAATGCGCGTGCCGGTGAAATTTCCGGGGCCGATGCCAACCCCGATCGCATCCAAATCGGACCAGCCCAGTTTGTTCGCGGTCAGGAGGCTTTCGAGTAGTGGCATCAAGGCTTCGGCCTGACCCCGAGCCATCGGAACGATTGTTTCTTGGGCGATCGCGTCATTGCGTAACAAAGCGGCCGCGCAATGCGCGGCCGATGTGTCGAATGCCAGAATCGTTGGGTCAGACCGCAACAGGACGAACCTCGGTCACTTCGGGTATGTAGTGGCGCAGCAGGTTCTCGATCCCCATTTTCAGTGTCAGCGTCGAGGACGGGCAGCCGGCACAGGCCCCCTGCATGTGCAGATAAACGACGCCGCGATCAAAGCCATGAAACGTAATGTCTCCGCCATCTTGTGCAACGGCAGGGCGTACGCGGCTATCCAGCAAATCTTTGATCTGATTGACAACTTCTGCATCTTCTCCGGTGTGTTCCGCATGACCAGAGACGGCGACCGCTTCTGCGCCCATAACAGGTTGGCCGGATTGGAAATGCTCCATCACCGCGCCCAGAATTGCTGGTTTGATGTGATCCCACTGGACGTCGTCCGATTTGGTCACGGTCACGAAGTCATTGCCAAAGAAAACACCGGCTACGCCGCCGACCGTAAAGATGCGTTTGGCCAGCGGAGATTTCTCTGCCGCCTCAGCCGACGGGAAATCCGCTGTACCTGCGTCCAGAACCACCTGACCGGGCAGGAATTTCAGGGTGGCAGGGTTCGGGGTCGATTCGGTCTGAATGAACATGGCGGCGCTCCGTTTCTGTTGATCCAGATATGCGGGCAGGGGGCGGGGAAGTCAAGATTTGGAACGGTTCTAAATTTGGGTGGCCTGTGAAATTGCCAAATCCAGTCGATCATCCCCCCAAAAAAGCGTGTCATTGGCGATAAAGCTGGGCGCGCCGAAAAGGTCCAGTGTTTTTGCCGTCTCAACCTGATTGAACAGCGCGCGCTTGATATCAGCGTTTTGGGCCTGCTCGGAAAAGGCCTTGGGGAGCCCGGCCGCTTTCAGGCAGTCGGCAAGCACCATCATATCCGAAATATCCCGTCCCGCACCAAATTCTGCGTTGTACACCGCGCGGGTGAAACTCGCGCGCTGTTCGGGCGCGTCGATGGCAAGCGCTAGCCGTGCAGCGTTCAGGCTGTTCTGAGGAAAGACTTCGGGGCGCACAAAGGGCAATCCGCGCGCATCGCACAGGCGTTGCATATCGCGCCACATATAGCGCCCCTTTGCCGGATACATATTGAACGGAGAGGTGGTCCACCCCTGTTCCTGAAAGATCGGGCCCAGCAAAAAGGGCTGCCACGCGACGGTGACACCCTGGGCCCGGGCCGCTTCTGTGATGCGCATGGCGCTGAGGTAGGAATAGGTCGAGGCAAAATCGAACCAGAATTGAATTTGCCCGCCCATGCCGCCTGCCTCAGGTGATCTCTTCCAGCTTCTCTTTGCTCAGATCACCGGGAACGATCGTGATCGGGATCGGCAGGCTGCCCGAGCTGCGCGACAATTGCCCGACCAGAGGGCCGGGGCCCTTCTTGTCCGTACCGGCGCCCAGCACAAGCACGCCGATTTCCGGGTCCGCGCGAACATGTTCGATGATCTGAGGAACAGGCTCACCCTCTCGGATGGCAAGTTCGGGCTCGATACCCTGTTTGTCGCGCATCCATTTCGCAAATACTTCGAAATGGGCGTGGATACGTTCGCGCGCCTCTTCGCGCATAACCTCGGCCACTCCGATCCAGTGGTTGAACTCGTCGGGTGGGATAACCGACAATACGGTCACGCCGCCACCTGTATGAGACGCGCGCATCGCAGCAAAACGCATCGCGTTAAGGCATTCGCGGCTGTCATCCAGAACGACTAGGAACTTGCGCATGATTATCCTCGTTGTTTTTCGGGATCATGCCCGAGCATTCGCCTGCTGGCAACTCGGACAAACAGAAGCAATGCTTTAGCGGTTGCTTGCGGCCCAGTCCCAATACAGCGAACGGGCGCGCTGCGCTATGGGGCCAATCTGGTATTGTGTATCGTCCAGCGCCGTGATGGGCGTGACCTTGTTCATGTTGCCGGTCATGAACACCTCATCGGCGGCGTAGAAGTCATCGAAACTCAGGATCGTTTCATGCACGGTCACACCATCCTGACGCAGGTTTTCAATGTGGCGGGCACGGGTGATCCCAGCCAGAAAGGTTCCGTTGGGGGTTGGGGTGAACACTTCTCCGTCGCGCACCATAAAGATGTTGGCGGTGGCGGTTTCGGCCACATGGCCCATCGCATCTGTGACCAGCGCGTTCGAGAACCCCTTCGCCCGCGCCTCTTTCAGCATCCGTGCGTTGTTGGGGTACAGGCATCCGGCCTTGGCGTTCACGACAGCTGATTCCAGGATCGGGCGGCGGAACCGGGTCGAGGTCAGCGTGGCTGAGGTGGTCGCGGCAGCCATCGGAATCTCTTCCAGACAGATGGCAAAGCCGGTGCTGTCTTCCATCGGTACAATTGCGGTCATGTCGCCGTCGATTCCCCAATACATCGGGCGAATGTAAACCGCGGCCTCCGGCGCATAACTTTTCAGCCCGTCTTTGACGATCTCAACCATCTCTTCGACCGCGACAAAGGGCGTCAGCATCAGCGCCTCGGCCGAGCGGTTGACGCGCGCGCAATGCGCGGCCAGATCAGGGGCCATTCCATCAAAATACCGGGCCCCGTCAAAGACAGAGGACCCCAGCCAAGCCCCATGGTCCGCAGCCCGCATAATCGGCGCATCACCGTCATGCCACTGACCTTCGAAATAGGTTCGGATGTTCTTGCCGACTGCCATGGTCTTCTCCTTCACGTCCGGCAAAACCTAGGAGGGTGCGGTGCCGAGGTCCAGCGGATTATGCCCGTGGCAAAGGCAACGCATCGCGTTTCACCATGGTCCGCAGTGCAAAGTTCGAGCGCAGATTTCGTATGCCCGGAATTTTCATCAACCGGTTCTCAAGAAACGCGTCAAAGGCCATCAGATCCTGCGCAATCACGCGCAGCAGGATGTCGCGCGATCCGGTCATCAGATAGCATTCCATCACCTCTTCGCAGCGCCCTATGGCCTTTTCAAAGGCGTCAATGGCAGCGCGATCCTGTTTCTCAAGCTCGACCGAGATGAAAATGATGACGCCAAGCCCCAGCTGTTCCGGGTCGACCTGCGCTGCATAGCCCGTGATCACCCCGTCGTGCTGCAGCCTGTCCAGCCTGCGGGCGCAGGGGGTGGCCGAAAGCCCGACGTGATCCGCCAGATCAATGACAGTCATGCGGCCATCTTTCTGCAGCGCGCGGATAATTTTGCGATCGATCTGATCCATGGTGAATAACTCCAAGCATATGGCCTATCTTAGAGGAAACCGGTGGTGATCCACAGAGGAAAAGCGAGTATTGGCGAAAACCACTCGGAAAGGCATGTCAGAATTGCTCGGAGATTTTGGAGGTAGGTAATGGAAATCAACCCGGTTGAAGCACCAGAGCATGAGCATGTAGTGGAATTCAGAGATGCGGCACACGGGCTGCGGGGGTATATCGCTGTTCATTCAACCCAGTTGGGGCCAGCCGCCGGAGGCGTGCGGATGCGCCCCTATGGCCACGCGGCCGAAGCGCTTGACGACGCGCTGCGCCTGTCGCGGGGGATGACCTATAAGAACGCCGCCGCCGACCTTCCTCTGGGGGGCGGGAAGGCGGTGATCATTGGCGATCCGTCGGCGGATAAATCGCCTGCGTTGATGAAGGCCTTTGGCCGTGCCGTGCAACATATGAATGGCCGTTACTGGACCGCCGAAGACATGGGGATGACACCTGAAGACATGGCCCATATCGGGTCCGAGACCACATTTGTCGCGGGTCTGGCCAAAGGGGATTTTGCCAGTGGCGATCCATCGCCGATTACTGCGGGTGGCATATTCAACGCGATCCGCGTGGTTGCGATGCACCGGTTTGGCACCGCTGAGCTGGCAGGCAAGACCGTTTCTGTGCAGGGCCTGGGCAATGTCGGGTGGCATGTGTGCCAGCTGTTGCACGCCGAAGGGGCAAACCTGATTGTCACCGATATCGACTCGCAACAATCTGCCCGCGCCGCCGCGCAATTCGCGGCAAAACCAGTTGCGCCGGATGCGATCTATGCGGCGGATGCCGATATCTTTGCGCCCTGTGCCATCGGGGGTATTTTGAACGAGACCAGTATTCCGCTGCTCAAAGTTGCGGCTGTTGCGGGCGGGGCAAATAACCAGTTGGCGACCGATGCGGATGCGCAGCGCTTACATGATCGCGGAATTCTCTATGCGCCGGATTTTGTGGCCAATGGCGGCGGCATCGTGAATGTTGCCACCGAAATTCTGCGGGTGGTTGACCGCAAGGCCTGGGTTGATCTTCGCCTGCAAGCGCTGGAGCGGACCATGGATCGTATTCTGACCCGCGCGCAGGTCGAGGCGGTCAGCCCGCATGAGGTTGCCGAGGCCATCGTGCAAGAAGTACTGCGTCCGCAGGCCGCCTAGGCGCGCGCGATAAAAAAACGCCGCCCGGATCAGGGCGGCGTTTGTTGTTTCTGATCGGGTCTCAGGATTTGCCCGGCGCAACCATCCCGACGATCTCATAGGTATCGCGCAGGATCGGCGCTGCGATTGCGCGGGCGCGCTCTGCACCCTTAGCCAGAATGCGATCAATCTCGGCCGGTTCTGCCATCAGACGCACCATTTCCGTCGAGATCGGAGACAGTTTTTCAACCGCCAGTTCAGCCAACATGGGCTTGAACTCGCCAAACTGCTTGCCGCCTACATCGGCCAGAACCTGTTCTGCCGACTGATCGCTCAGCGCGGCGTAGATATTCACCAGATTGCGGGCCTCGGGGCGCTCTGCCAGCCCGTCGACTTCGGACGGTAGGGAATCCGGGTCGGTTTTGGCTTTGCGGACCTTTTTGGCGATGGTGTCTGCGTCATCGGTCATGTTGATGCGGGTCATATCGGATGCGTCCGAAGACGACATTTTCCGGGATCCGTCCCGCAGGTTCATCACGCGCGGCGCAGGGCCACCGATCACAGGTTCTGTCACCGGAAAAAAATCAACACCGTAGTCGTGGTTGAACTTGATCGCAATGTCGCGGGTCAGTTCCAGGTGCTGTTTCTGATCCTCACCCACCGGCACATGCGTGGCATGATAGGTCAGGATATCCGCCGCCATCAGCGCCGGATACGCAAACAACCCCAACGACGCGTTCTGCGCATTCTTGCCCGCCTTGTCCTTGAACTGAGTCATCCGCTGCATCCAGCCCATGCGCGCGATGCAGTTGAAAATCCACGCCAGTTGCGTGTGCTCGGCCACCTGGCTCTGGTTGAACAGGATGGACTTTTCAGGGTCGAGGCCCGCGGCGATAAAGCCCGCGCAGACCTCACGCGTTTTTCCCCGCAACCGGTCAGGGTCTTGCCAGACGGTGATCGCGTGCAGATCGACCATGCAATAGATGGTCTCGAACTCAGGCCCTTGCATATCCACAAAACGCTTGAGCGCACCCAGGTAATTCCCAAGGTGCAGGTTTCCCGAAGGTTGGATGCCGGAAAACACCCGCGGTGTGAACTGGGTTTCGGTCATCGAAGGGAACTCCCGTCTGGAAAAATCAGCCCCCGTCGCTTACCCATGAGGTCAGGGGACGTCAACAGCCGCAAAGGGCCCACAGATGAGCAGTGAGCATTATACGCCACCCGTAAACCCGCTGCCGCCGGTTGTGGTTGCCCTGGTGGTGTTCATCATGGGGATCGAACTGGCGCTGATGTTGGGCAGTCGGGGGATGATCGGCGGACCTCAGGCCGTGGGATGGCGGCTGGACGCGTTGAATCGCTATACGTTTTCCCCGGACGTCTTGTCGTGGATGATACAGACCGGGCGCTGGCCGTTTGAACATGTCATAAGGTTCGTGACCTACCCGTTTGTTTCGGGCAGTTTCACGCAGGCGATCTTTGTCTGTGTCTTTGTGCTGGCCATGGGCAAGATGGTGGCCGAGGTTTTTGGCGGCTTTGCCATGCTGGTGATCTTTGTTGTGTCCGGGATCGGAGGGGCATTGGCCTATGCGCTGCTTCTTGATCCCAGCTACCCTCTGGTTGGCGGGTTTCCACCTGTCTATGGCTTGATTGGCGCGTTTACCTGGCTTTTGTGGCGCAAGCTGTCGCTGGTCGGTGAAAATCAGGCGCGGGCCTTTCAACTGATTGCAGTTTTGATGGGCGTCCAGCTGCTCTTTGGTCTGATTTTTGGCGGCACATCTGACTGGGTTGCTGATCTGGGCGGCTTTGCCACAGGCTTTGGCCTGTCTTTCCTTGTGGCCCCGGGCGGGTGGGCGCGGATTATCGGGCGTATTCGCCGCGACTGAGCCCTTATTTGCGGCGCAGCGCGTGTTTGAACTCAGCGATATCAAAGGCCCCGAACAGATGGCCAAGAAAGAAATAGGTCGCGGCTGCCAGCTTGATCAGCAGCAACAGCGCGAGATAGCGCCAGCCTGACATCTCCAGCGTCCAGCCGAAGAAATGCACGGCCGCCCAAAGCGCAACCCCCATTCCGGTTGAGGCTGCGACGGTGCGCCACGAGCGGTGTTTGAAACGGTCGTCAAAGCGTGCCTCATTCCCCAAGCGCCGCGCGCCGATTGCCAGCAGCGCGACCATCGCCCACCCGGCAACCGAGGCCGCAATTGCCGGCGCGATCCAGCCCACCACCGGATAGAGCCCAAAGGCAAGCACTGCGTTCACCACCATGGCCACCACCGCATAGTGAAATGGGGATCTGGTGTCCTCGCGGGCAAAAAACAGAGGCTGCAGCAGTTTCTGCATCATAAAGGCCGGCAGGCCGATCCCATAGACGGCTACCGCCAGTGCGGTGGCAGCGGTGTCTTGGGCCGTGAACTGACCGCGTTCGAACAGGACGGACACCAACGGGTTGGGAATGATCAGAAAGGCCACTGTCGAGGGCAGGGTCAGCAGCAGCGTGAATTCTCCGGCGCGTGAGAACGCATTGCGCGCGCCGTCCCGATCATCTGCGCGCAACCGGCGCGACAGATCGGGCAGCAGGACGATGCCCACGGCAATGCCTACGACGCCCAAAGGTAGTTGATACAGGCGATCCGCTGCAAACAGCCAGCTAACGGCCTTTTCGGTCTTTGAAGCCACCAGTTGCCCGACCACTAGATTTACCTGTGTGACCCCCATAGCCAGCGCAGCCGGAACCGCCACGCGCACCATGCGGCGCATCTGAGGGGTGATGCGCGGCAGACCAGGGCGAATGCGAATGCCTGCGCGTTCGGTTGCGACCCAGACCAGCGCCAGTTGGGCAACGCCCGCGATGGGAATGACCGTGATCAGCCAGCGAATGACCTCGCCACCCGATGCGGCGGCTGCGATCAGGGCGGTGCAGGCAAAGATGTTCAGCAGAACCGGGGCGGCAGCAGCAGCCGCAAACCGTCCCGTTGCATTCAGAACGCCCGAGAACAGCGCCGCCAGAGACATGAACAGGATATAAGGAAACACGACATAGCCGTAATCGACAGCCATATCGAACCGCTCATCGCCATAGAACCCCTCGGCCGTCAGCCAGACCAGCCCGGGCATGAAAACCATGGCCAGCCCGACCAGCGCCAGCACGGCCGCCGCCAGCAGGTTAAAGGCATCCTGCGCAAAACCTTGCGCGTCATCGCCCCCTTCCAGCCGTTTGGAGAACATCGGCACAAAGGCCGCATTAAACGCGCCTTCGGCAAAGAAGCGGCGGAACATGTTGGGCAGGCGAAAGGCGGCGACAAAGGCGTCCATCACCGGGCCCGGCCCGATATAAGCGGTCAGCAGGATTTCCCTGAGAAACCCCAGAATGCGACTGGTCAGAGTCCAGAAGCCAACCGTAAAAAGGCCGGAAAACAACCGGATCTGTTTCATGAGGCCGCGCGCTCCGCGCCCTCTTTGATGGCTTTGCACAGCTTGGCCTCAAGGCCGCGCTGTTTGCTTTCCGAGTGGTATTTCAGGCCAAACATGTCTTTGACATAGAAGGTATCGACCACCTGTTCGCCATAGGTCGCGATCACCGCGTTTGCGATATAGACATTGGCCGCCGCAAGAGTGCGGGTCAGGTCATACAGCAGGCCGGGACGGTCGCGGGTATCAACCTCGATAATGGTGTAAATCTCGGACCCTTCATTGTCGAAGGTGATATGGGTCGGAACATTGAAGGCGCGCTCGCGCTTTTTGATCTTGTCCCGCGACTTCAGCGCCTCGCGGGCGACCACTTCACCTTTGAGAGTCTTGTGGATCATCTGTGTCAGGCGTGGCAGACGTGAGGCCTCGAACGGGTGGCCCTCGGCATCCTGAATCCAGAACGCATCTGTGACATAGCCATCCTTGGTCGTATAGCTGCGCGCATCCACGACATTTGCGCCGACAAGCGCCAAAGCGCCCGAAATCCGCGCAAAGATGCCCGGATGGTCGGCCATCGCAAAACAGGCGCGGGTTGCGTCGCGATCCTCATCCGGGTGCAGGCGGATTTCCATGCTGCCCGGATCGCCGCCGGTTTCAAGCGTGCGCAGCATCTCGGCGAATTCCACATGGGTCGCAAGGTTCAGACCCTGCCAATAGGGATCATAGTGGCGCGACGTCTCGGCCTTGAGGTCGGTCTTGGACCATGCGGCCAGCTCGGCTCGCAGGGCCTTTTTGGCTTCGGCCCCACGGTTGGCGCGGTTCAGATCCTCCATCCCGGTCTCAAGCGCGCGCTTGGTTTCGGCATGCAGGGCACGCAGCAAAGTGGCTTTCCAGTTGTTCCAGGTTGTCGGACCCACGCCGCGAATGTCGCAGACGGTCAGGACGGTCAGCAAATCCAGCCGCTTGACGGTTTTCACCGCCTTGGCAAAGTCGCGCACCGTTCGGGGGTCAGAGATATCGCGTTTTTGCGCCATATCCGACATCAACAGGTGATAGCGCACCAGCCATTCAACCGTCTCGGATTCGCTTTTGTTCAGCCCAAGCCGCGGCGCAACCTTCCGGGCGATCTTGGCCCCCAGGATCGAGTGATCTTCGGGTCGTCCCTTGGCGATGTCATGCATCAGCAGCGCGACATACAGCACCCTGCGGCTGACCCCGCGTTCCAGAATAGAAGACGCCAGCGGCAACGCCTCTATCAGTTCACCGCGCTCGATCTGGGCCAGATTGATGATGCATTGAATCGTATGCTCGTCGACGGTGTAGCTGTGATACATATTGAACTGCATCATCGCCACGATCGGTTCGAATTCGGGCAGAAAGGCCGAGAGCACGCCCAGCTCATTCATCCGGCGCAGCGCGCGTTCCGGGTTGCCGTGTTTCAACATCAGATCCAGAAAGATGCGCTGCGCCTCTTTGTTGTTGCGCATGTCATCATCGATCAGATGCAGATTGGCGGTGACCAGACGCATCGCGTCAGGGTGGATCAGCATACCCGTGCGCAGCCCCTCTTCGAACAGGCGCAACAGGTTCATTTTATCTGACAAAAAACTATCAGGGTCGGCCACGTCCAGGCGGCCATGCACCACCTTGTATCCGGGCTTTGCGCGGGGACGCCTGCGAAAGATGCGTTCCAGAAGCGGTGCGCCCTTCATATGCAGTGCTTCGAGCTTGGTCAGAAATATCCGCGTCAGTTCGCCCACGCGCGTGGCCTCGCGGAAATAGTCCTGCATAAAGACCTCGACCGCGCGGCGGCCTGCGCTGTCCTGATACCCCATGCGCTCGGCCACTTCGACCTGCAGGTCGAAGGTCAGCTGCTCGGTCGCGCGTCCCGTTGCCAAATGCAGATGCGAGCGGACGGCCCAGAGGAATTCCTCGGCCTGCACGAACGTGTCGAATTCCTCGGCGGTGAACAGGCCCAGAGGCACCAGTTCAGCCACATCTTGCACGCCGTATACATATTTCGCGATCCAGTACAAAGACTGCAGGTCGCGCAGGCCGCCCTTGCCCTCTTTGACATTGGGTTCGACCATATAGCGCTCACCCTGCTTTTGGTGACGCTCGTCGCGTTCCTGTAGCTTGGCCTCGATGAACTCGCGTTCGGTGCCTTTGAACAGATCGGTCTTGAGCTGCTCTTCCAGTTCTTGAGCCAATTCCAGGTCACCGGCCAGATACCGTTGTTCCAGCATTGCGGTGCGGATGGTGAAATCATCGGCCCCCAAACGCAGACAATCTTTGATGGTGCGCGAGGAATGACCAACCTTCAGCCGTAGATCCCAGAGCATATAGAGCATCGATTCGATGACACTCTCGGCCCAGGCGGTGATTTTGTAAGGGGTCAGAAACAGCAGATCGACATCCGACGACGGCGCCATTTCACCGCGCCCATAGCCACCTACCGCTAGAACCGCGATCTTTTCGCCTCGGGTCGGGTTCGCCAGCGGGTGAAGATAGGTGCTGGCCACCTGCATCGCGGTACAGACCAGACCGTCGGTCAGATAGGTATAAGACCGGGTCAGCGCGCGCGCCTCAAAAGGTTTCTGCGCAAAGGCTGCGGCAATGGCCGCGCGCCCCGCCTTTTGCGCGTCCCGCAGAATGCGCACGGTTTCGGCGCGCAATGTGGCTGCATCCGGGCCGGTTTCAAAGACCTCGGACACCAAGGCATGCACCTTGGTGCCGTCGAAAATCTCTTCTGCCGGACAGATCAGTGCTCCGCCGGGTAATGCTATCTGCGCTTGCGGATCAGAATCCGGCGCCTGAGAAACTTTGTGGGGCAGGGTCAATCACAACCACCTGTTTGTTCTGGATCGTAGCCACTGCCAGACCGCGTTCGTTCGTGCCATTTGGGCGCAGGCGGAAGATGCCGCCGACGCCCTGAAACCCGGCGTTTTGCGTCAGAGCAGCTGCCGTCAGCGCATCTGATTTGCCTTGGCTAACCAAGGCACCGATTGCGGCGATACCGTCATAGGCCAGACCGCTGATCGGGTGCGGTGCCAGCCCATAGGTGGCGTTGTATCGGGTGCGATAAGCCTGCGCCTTTGCCGGGTCTGGTAGGGCGAACCAACCGCCCTGAACACCAGGCAGTTCCAGCGTTTGCGGCGGAATATCCCAACGGGTCAGGCCAATATATTGCGTTTGCGAGGGTGAGACACCAGCTTCGGGCAGCAACTGACTGAACAGCGGCAGCGCTCCGGCGGTTGTGGCCGTCAGAAAGATCGAATCCGCACCTGAGGAATCAACCGTGGATTTGATGGTCGGGACCGCGTTGATGACCCCCTGCTGAGATCGGTCGAAGCCGACGGTGCCCGCGTTGCTGACACGGCTGCTGCCGAGGGCATTGGCAATCGCTGACTGCCCCAATTGGCCCGCAGCATCGTTACTGTGAACAATGACCATGCCATTTTTGCCCTGGCTGCCCGCATAATTCACCAGCCGGTTGGCGGTATTGTTGAAGGTCGGGCCCAGAACAAAGACGTTGCCGCCGGCGATGCTGGTGTTGTTCGAAAAGGACAGAACAGTGACCTTGTTGTTCAGAACAGCAAGACCTGCTGCATTGGCCGCCTGAGCGTAGACAGGTCCTATGATGATTTTCGCTCCGTCCGAGACCGCCTGTTGCGCAACAGCTGCAGCAGTACTCGCATTGCCTGCCGTGTCATAGACCCGCAGATCGATTTTTACATTGTTGAGATCGGTCATCGCCAGCCGGGCCGCGTTTTCAAGGCTCTGCGCCAGGGCAGCAT
Source organism: Ruegeria sp. AM1 (assembly GCF_056540745.1). Lineage (NCBI taxonomy): Bacteria > Pseudomonadati > Pseudomonadota > Alphaproteobacteria > Rhodobacterales > Roseobacteraceae > Ruegeria > Ruegeria sp. AM1. Next base: position 20,408 of record NZ_JBQFXH010000007.1, on the reverse strand, counting down.
CACCAGATCGCGGCACTAGCAACGCAACCGGAACAGGTTTGGATGTGTTGATCGACGGGCCTCCGCCAATCGCGCCCGGCTCACATGCCGCCAGAAAGGCGGCAGTGGCCAGGGCAGCAGCGGCCTTTGCCAGCTTGCTTACGGGCTTGCAAACGGTAAACATCTAAATGAAAACTCCCTGATCCGGCGGCGCAATTGGCTGCTGTTCTGTCGAGCCGCGATAATAAACGTCACGCTGTGAGGGTCCAGCTTTGAATTTCCAAAAGATCAGATTGGTTGCAGGCCTGTACTTTGTTGCCACTCCAATCGGAACAGCGCGCGACATTACGCTCAGGGCGCTGGATGTTCTGGCCTCTGCGGACGTTATCGCGGCTGAGGATACCCGCAGCCTGCGCCGGTTGATGGAAATCCACGGCGTCCCGCTTGATGGACGTCGGATACAGGCCTATCACGATCACAGCGGGGCGGGTGCGCGTGGCAAAATCCTTGAGGCGTTGGAACAGGGCAAATCCGTGGCCTACGCGTCCGAGGCCGGAATGCCCCTGATTGCTGACCCCGGATATGATCTGGGGCGACAGGCCGCCGAGGCGGGCCATACTGTAACTTGTGCGCCCGGGCCTTCGGCGGCTCTGGCCGCGCTGACGTTGGCCGGGCTGCCAACGGATGCCTTTTTCTTTGCCGGTTTTCTGCCCAACGCCACGGGTGCCCGGCGATCACGGATCGAGGTGTTGCGGGACATTCCCGGCACGCTCGTGTTCTACGAATCCCCGAAACGCGTTGCCAACAGCCTGTCAGATCTGGCCGAGGTTTTGGGCGCGGATCGCCAGGCCGCGCTGTGTCGCGAGCTGACCAAAAAGTTCGAAGAGGTTCGGCGCGGTACGCTGGCCGAGCTTGCCGCACAGTGCGAGGGGGCGAACATCAAGGGTGAAATCGTTCTGCTCGTCGACCGCAGCCATTCGCAAAGCGTTAAGGAATCGGACGTAGAAGAGGCATTAGTTAAGGCTCTGAAAACCCATTCCGTTCGCGATGCGGCGGATTTGATTTCCGAGATGTATGGCTTGCCGCGCCGTCCGATCTATCAAATGGCGCTGAAGCTGGGAAAGGATTGATATGACACAACGCGCGGTCCGTGGATCTGTTGCCTATCATTCCGGGCAATCAGCAGAGCTGAGCGTTGCCGCAGAGTATGAATGTCGGGGATATTCCATCGCCGAACGCCGTTGGCGCGGCTCTGGTGGAGAGATCGATCTGATTGCCCATAGTGCTGACGGGTTGGTTTTTGTCGAAGTCAAGAAAAGCACCAGTTTCGATGCGGCGGCCGCGCGGATCAGTCGTCGGCAAATGGATCGAATCTGCCTGTCTGCCCAGCACTATATTGGTCAGCAGCCTGATGGGCAGCTCACGAATATGCGGTTTGATGCTGCCCTTGTGAACGCTGCCGGAGAGGTTCACATTATCGAAAACGCCTTTGGACTGGCCTGATCCCCATTGAACCCTCGGGGCTGCTACGCCATGTATCTGGCGTGAAATTGAGGGACACGCCATGAAAATCGCCTTTCAGATGGACCCTATCGGGGCCGTAGACATCAACGCCGACAGCTCATTCCGTCTGGCAGAAGAGGCGCAGGCGCGCGGGCATCAGCTGTTTTTCTACAGCCCCGACCAGCTGGCGTATCAGGAAGGACGCATCACCGCGCGTGGCCATGATATGACGGTGCAGCGGGTACCCGGCAACCCGGCCGTGTTAGGCGATGAGCGCGAAGTGGACCTGGGCGAGCTTGACGTTGTCTGGTTGCGTCAGGACCCGCCTTTTGACATGCATTACATCACGTCGACCCATCTGCTGGACAGGCTGAAGGGGCAGGTGCTCGTGGTGAATGACCCATTTTGGGTCCGCAATTACCCCGAAAAACTGCTGGTGCTGGAATTCCCCGATCTGACGCCCCCGACCACGATTGCCCGCGATCTGCAGACCATCAAGGCGTTCAAGGAAAAGCATGGCGACGTCATTCTCAAGCCGCTTTATGGCAATGGCGGCGCGGGCGTGTTCCGTCTGGACGCGAACGACCGCAACCTGACCTCGCTGCACGAATTGTTCACCGGCTTCTCGCGTGAACCGCTGATCGTGCAGAAATTCCTGCCCGATGTCAGCAATGGCGACAAACGCGTGATCCTGGTGGACGGAGAAGCGGTTGGCGCGATCAACCGCATCCCCGCAGCAGGTGAGACCCGTTCGAACATGCATGTCGGCGGGCGGCCCGAGAAAGTCGGGTTGACCGAACGTGATCAGGAGATCTGTGCGGCCATCGGTCCGCTGCTGAAGGAAAAGGGTCAGGTCTTCGTCGGGATCGACGTGATCGGCGACTATCTGACCGAGATCAACGTGACCTCACCCACCGGCATTCAGGAACTTGAGCGGTTTGACGGCATCAATATCGCCCAAAAAATCTGGGAAGCCATCGAAGCCAAGCTTTAGGCCGCAACCTTAGCGCTGATGCGAAAGCTCAGCGCCTCGGCTACATGGGGTCGGCGGATATCCGGCGCGCCCTCTAGATCGGCGATTGTGCGCGCGACCCGAAGGATTCGGTGAAACGCCCGGGCCGACAGGCCAAATCGCTCAGCCGCCTTCAGCAGCAGGTCCTTGCCCTCGGCATCCGGCGCCGCGATCTCTTCCAGCAGGGTGCCTTCGACATCTGCGTTCTGGCGTGTATGCGGCGTGTTCTGATAGCGTTCGGCCTGTATGGCGCGGGCCTGTTCAACCCGTGCCGCCACTGTTGCCGAACTATCGCCAGAGGGTGGCAGATCGAGATCAGTAAAGCCGACGGGGGGCACCTCAAGCCTCAGGTCAAAGCGATCCATCAACGGTCCGGAGATGCGGCCCAGATAGTCCTCGCCACAACCCGGTGCGCGCGAGCAGGCGCGCGCGGGATCGGTGAGATAGCCGCATTTGCACGGATTGGCCGCGGCCACCAGCATGAAGCGGCAGGGATATTTCACATGCGCGTTTGCGCGGGCCACCATGACCTCGCCAGTTTCGATGGGCTGGCGCAGGGTCTCCAGCACGGTGCGCGGGAATTCCGGGAATTCATCCATGAACAAAACGCCGTTATGCGCCAAAGATATCTCGCCCGGTTTTGCGCCTTTGCCGCCGCCCACGATGGCGGCCATGGACGCGGTATGGTGGGGTTCACGAAACGGGCGTGACCGGCTGATGCCGCCTTCGTCCAAAATACCGCAGAGCGACTGGATCATCGAGGTCTCAAGCGCCTCAGCCGGTGTGAGCGGGGGCAGGATGCCCGGCAGTCGCGCGGCAAGCATCGATTTGCCAGACCCTGGCGTGCCGATCATGATCAGGTGGTGACGGCCCGCTGCTGCGATCTCCATCGCGCGTTTGGCGCGTTCCTGTCCTTTGACATCCCGAAAGTCACGGCTGCTGGGTGACAGGTTTACCTCACCCGGTTGGGCCGTTGGCAAGGGAGACTGGCCGGAGAAATGGCGGACTACGTCGCCCAAAGATGTTGCTCCAATGACCTGCGTGGCATCGACCCAAGCGGCCTCCGCGCTGGAGGCGCGGGGGCACAGCAGGATGCGATCTTCGGCGGCGGCCGTCATCGCGGCCGGCAGCGCACCGACCACCGGGACGAGCGATCCGTCCAGCGACAATTCCCCCAGAGAAACCGCGCCTTCTGCCGCATCGACGGGGATGATGTCCAACGCGCTCAGCAGAGCAACCGCGATGGGCAGGTCAAAATGGCTGCCCTCTTTCGGCAGATCGGCTGGTGACAGGTTGATGGTTATGCGTTTTGAAGGCAGGGCAATCGCCATCGAACTCAGCGCGCTGCGCACCCGGTCCCGCGCCTCGGACACCGCCTTATCCGGAAGCCCGACGATCGAGAACGCAGGTAGTCCCGGTGAGACGGCGCACTGAACCTCGACCGGGCGGGCATCGACCCCTTGAAAAGCTACGGTGTGGGCGCGCGTGACCATGGCAATCCTGTTCTTGGTTAACAGGACGTTGCTGCCATGGCTGCGGTTTAAGAAGTCTTAACAGCATCCACCATAGCGGTGAATTTTGGCCACGCACCCGGATCGGCGACGGTTTTGTCACGGCAAAATGTGTTGCAGAACCCCCAGACCTTGCCGTCGAGTTCCAGAAAATCGGTGACCGGCCCGCCGGAGTAGGGGCAATTGGTGTTGACCGATGGCCCGTTCGCAACTGGGGTTGCTTCAGACGTTCCCCCAACCAGCCATGGCGTCGTCGCCAGATTTTGCGCATAGGGAAAAGGTTCATAGTTAACGGTAAGCCCCATCGCCCGCCACTGCCTGACCGCAACGTCAGACAAAAGCTCCAGACAATACGCGCGGTTTATGTCGGACACCGGCAGCCCATAGCCAATGATCCGGGCCGCGACCGGCGTATAGAACACATCGGCTAGCGAATAGGGTCCGAACAGCGGGCCGGATGCGGCACCTGATATCTGGCGCGCATGGTCCCACAGCGTCTCGATACGGTCCAGATCAGCACACGTTTCGGCCGATGGCTGATATCCTTGCCAGCAATGCGACAGCTGCATCGCGCAGGCACCGCGCAGGGCTGTGAACCCGGCGACCATTTCAGCGCACAGCCAGCGCGCAGTTGCCCGGGCTGCAGGATCCTTGGGCCACAGGCCAGCCTCGGGGTGACGCTCGGCCAAGGTTTCGGCCATCGCAAGGCTTTCGCCAACAACGGTTCCGTCCGGCAGGCGCAGGGCCGGCACAAGACGCGCGGGGGCCAGAGGCTTCATATCCTCCGCCATTGTGCCGGAATAGAGCCCGATGAGATGGGTGCGATAGGTCAGCCCGAACTTTTCCAGCATCAGCCAGCCGCGCATGGACCAGCTGGAAAAAAGCCGGTCACCAATAAAGAGATCATATGTCATGTGGCGACGATCTGAAATTAGGGCGCATTCGTAAATCGGTTATTTGTGCGCCCACTCATCACGGACAGTGATTGATCTTGCCGACGGTCCACACATCGTTGTGGCGGGCGATTTCGGTCACGGACAGATTGTCGATGCGATGGGAAAACGCTTGCTGGGCATTTAGGTTCAGTGCGCGCTGCAACTGGGTCAGGATGACCCCAAAATGGGCCACAACAATCAGGTCTGCGCCGGAATGCGTGCTGATCATCGTGTCGACGACGGCATTGACGCGCTTGCAGACCTGGTTCCAGCTTTCGCCTTGCGGTGGCCGAACATCGCCGGGATTGTCCCAATAGGCAAAGGCAAGCTCGGGGTCTTCGGCCTCAATCTCGGCATGGGGCCTCAGTTCCCATGTGCCGAAATTGATCTCGCGCAGGTCGGGGTGATGCGGCAGGCGTTGTCGGCTTGCCTGAATGGCCGTTGCGGTGTCTGCGGCGCGGGACAGGTCAGAGGAGACGACGATCCCTTGTCCTGGCAGATGCGCCTGCAGTCTTGCGATGGCGGCTTCGTCGCTCAGGTCGGCAGGCAGATCAGACCAGCCGACCATGGTCTTTGCATGTGTCGGGCCATGACGCACAAGATGCAGCCGGGTCATGGCAGTTGACCTTTCAGAACCAAAGGCAGTCCGGCCGTGACCTGCACGACCAGATCGGCCTGCGCGGCCAAAGCGATGTTCAGCCGTCCCTGCGCCTCACGAAATCTACGGGCCAGCGCGTTTTCGGGTACGATGCCATGCCCAACCTCGTTTGACACAACGACGATCGGCGCGGTGCAGGTGCGCAGAGCGCTGAGAAGTCCCGATTGCGCGCGCTCGACATCATGCTCTGCCAGCAGATGATTGCTCAGCCACATTGTCGCGCAGTCGATCAGGCATATATCATCGCGACTCAGGTTGCTCAGAACCGGGCCCAGATCGAAAGGGGCCTCAACCGTGCGCCAATCGGGGCCGCGCTGCGCGATATGGAGCTTAACCTTTTCCCGCATCTCGTCATCAAACACTTGTGATGTGGCGGCGTAAACTCGCTTTTTCCCTGATGAAACAACAAGTTGTTCGGAAAATGCCGACTTTCCCGAGGCCGCCCCGCCCAAAACAAAGGTTAAATCGGGATGCAAGTTCATTACCTTTCTAGTGATCCAACCGGTTCTGCCCTGCGTATCGACCTGAGAATGGCAAGGCAAGCTTGGCCCGCGCCAGCGACAAAAAGGGAGATCTGCATGGCACTGGACAGCCCAAGTGACTTTTCAATGTCCCGGACGGCAATGAAGGCAGAATTGCTGGATGCCGAAACAGAATTGAAACTTGCATATGCATGGCGGGACGACCGGGATGAACAGGCGCTGCATCGTCTGATTACCGCCTATATGCGACTGGCGATTTCGATGGCGGCCAAGTTCAAACGCTATGGCGCGCCGATGAACGATCTGATTCAGGAGGCCGGATTGGGCCTTATGAAAGCCGCCGACAAGTTCGACCCGGATCGCGGTGTGCGGTTCTCGACCTATGCGGTGTGGTGGATCAAGGCCAGCATTCAGGACTATGTCATGCGCAACTGGTCGATGGTGCGTACGGGCTCGACCTCTTCCCAAAAATCGTTGTTTTTCAACATGCGCCGGGTTCAGGCGCGGCTGGAACGAGAGGCCGCGACCGATGGTCTTGCACTGGATCGCCACCAGCTGCACCAGATGATTGCGGCTGAAATCGGTGTGCCCCTGCGCGATGTCGAAATGATGGAGGGGCGGCTGTCCGGCTCGGACTTTTCACTCAATGCCGTACAATCTGCCGATGAAGATGGCCGCGAGTGGATCGATGCGCTGGAAGATGAGCGAGAGCAGGCAGCTGAGACAGTCGAGAACAGCCATGACACGCAACAGCTGCGCGATTGGCTGGTGGCTGCCATGCAGGCTTTGAACGATCGTGAACGTTTTATCGTACGCGAACGCAAGTTGCGCGAACCGGGGCGGACGTTAGAGAGCCTTGGCCAGGAACTTGGACTGTCCAAAGAACGCGTACGCCAGCTTGAGGCCGCAGCCTTTGGCAAAATGCGTAAGAAGCTTGAAGCGCAATCCGGTGAGGTGCAACACTTCTTCGCATGAGACTTTCTGCGATTCTTGCGGCTTCTTTTTTGTGTGTCTTTGCCTCTCAGGGGGGTGCTCAGGGACGGGTGCCTGATGATGTGCGCGACCAAATTTTGGGCGCGGATGTCGTGATCCTCGGCGAAATCCATGACAACCCACAGCACCATATTGTGCAGAAAGAGGCGATCGAGGTCATGGAACCTGCGGCGGTTGTCTGGGAAATGGTTACCGAGGAGGGCGCGCAGCGCCTTGCCCAAAAGGCAGCTACCAATCCTGCCGAGCTGTCCAGAATCCTGCGCTGGGCTGAATCCGGCTGGCCACCGCTCAGTATGTATTATCCGGTCTTTCAGGCCAGCAACGCCCCGGTCTATGGCGCGATGGTTCCGCGCAAGGCGGCCCGCGCCGCGATGGAGCGTGGGGCAGCGACGGCCCTGGGGGCCGATGCCGCCCGCTATGGTCTGACGGTTCCGCTGGCGCCCGAGGACCAGGCCGCGCGCGAAGCAGACCAGCTGGCGGCGCATTGCAACGCCATTCCATCCGAGTCGCTGCCGCAGATGGTGGCCATTCAACGCCTCAGAGATGCGGTCTTGGCGCGCGCGATCCTGCGCGCCACGGATGAGACCGGCGGCCCGGTGGCCGTCATCACCGGCAATGGCCACGCGCGCAAGGATCGTGGCATCCCGACTTATCTGTCCCGCCTGCGTCCGGGTCTGAAGGTCTTTGTTCTGGGCCAGTCCGAAGAGGGTATGATCGAGGGTGAGTTTGACGCGGTCATCGACAGCCCCGCCGTCGAGCGCGAAGACCCCTGTAAGGCGTTTCAGGTTCAGAACTGACTGGTTGCAATATCCTCTGGAACTCAGCAGTGGCGTTGCCTAAGGTCAGGATCGACCGAGACGCGGAAAGGCTGAACATGCTGGCATCCAAACGTATTCTTCTGATCATCGGCGGAGGAATAGCAGCCTATAAGTCGCTAGACCTGATCCGGCGGCTGGCTGAACGGGGCGCGCAGGTCACCCCCGTCCTGACCCGCGCAGCCGAAGAATTTGTGACCCCCCTGTCGGTGTCCGCATTGGCCGGCGAGAAGGTCTATCGCGATCTGTTCGATCTGACGGATGAGGCTGAGATGGGGCATATTCAATTGTCCAGATCAGCCGATCTGATCGTGGTTGCCCCCGCAACGGCGGATCTGATGGCCAAGATGGCGGCGGGGTTGGCCAATGATCTGGCCTCGACCCTGTTGATGGCCACGGATACGCCGGTTCTGATCGCGCCCGCGATGAATGTGCGGATGTGGGAACACCCTGCGACCCGGCGCAATCACCAACGGCTTTTGGCAGACGGCGTCCGTTTCGTAGGACCGAACGAAGGCGATATGGCCTGCGGTGAATACGGGCCGGGGCGCATGTCGGAACCGCTTGAGATTGTCGCCGCTGTAGAGGCTGCGCTGGGCACCGGGCCGCTGGCAGGCAAGCGTATTCTGGTGACCTCTGGCCCCACGCATGAGCCGATTGATCCGGTGCGTTATATCGCAAACCGATCATCCGGTGCGCAAGGAACCGCTGTCGCGCGGGCGCTGGCTGCTTTGGGGGCCGAGGTGGTCTTTGTGACCGGCCCTGCAGATGTGCCGCCGCCGCAAGGCGTGCAGGTTGTGCCTGTTCAGACGGCACAGCAGATGTCGGACGCGGTGGATGCCGCTCTGCCCGTCGACGCAGGCGTGTTTGCCGCTGCGGTTGCGGATTGGCGTGTGGCCAGCGCGTCGGACCGAAAGCTCAAGAAATGCCGCGATGGGTTGCCGACGTTGGAATTTTCCGAAAATCCCGACATCCTGAAGCGGGTGTCTCAAATGAAAACCGGACGTCCGGCGCTGGTGGTTGGCTTTGCTGCGGAAACCGATGATGTGATCGCTCATGCCACGGCCAAACGTGCCCGCAAGGGCTGTGACTGGATCGTGGCAAATGATGTCAGCCCGGCCACCGGGATCATGGGCGGATCGGAAAATGCAGTCATCCTGATTTCAGAGACCGACACCGAAGAATGGCCCCGTATGGGTAAGGACGCCGTTGCCGCCATACTGGCAGAGAAAATAGCCGGGGCATTGGTCGACTAACGCCCGGTCCCGGTTCAGAGAACAGAACACAGAGGTAGATTGATGGTTGCAATTCGTGTGATCCGCGAAGACGACGCCGACCCTGAGGTGGCGCTGCCGTCTTATGAGACTGCGGGTGCAGCCGGTGCGGATGTCCGCGCCAACCTGCCGGGCGGGGCATCCATCATTCTGGAACCCGGTCAGCGCGCGCTGGTCCCCACCGGGCTGCGGATCGAAATTCCCGAAGGGTACGAGGTGCAGGTGCGTCCGCGCTCGGGGCTGGCGCTGAAACACGGAATCACATTGCCCAACACGCCGGGCACCATCGACAGCGATTATCGCGGCCCATTGGGTGTGATCGTGCTGAACGCCGGGCAAGAGCGGTTCGAGATCGTACATGGTGAGCGCATTGCGCAGTTGGTGGTGGCCCCGGTGGTGCAGGCCCGTTTTGAGGTGGCGGAAACGCTGGGCGCCTCCGCGCGCGGGGCGGGTGGTTTTGGGTCCACCGGTCGCGGCTGATGCTGCTTGTTCTGGTTCTCGCCGCCGCCCTGTGGGGGATTGGTTATCTGGCCGGGGTGTCGCGCACGGCGCGTGCTGTCTCGGTCTCGGTATTGCTGGTTGGCGTTGTGCTTGCACAGTTGATCCTGCCCAATGGTCATCCGTTGCGCGCCGCGACCGGAGGATCAGCGGCAATCTGGCTCATCCTCGGCGGCACTGTTGCGCTGGTCCTGCTCTACGCACGGGTGCTAAAGCTGCTGCGCACCCGGGCTGCGCCCGAGCAGGAAAAGGAGCAGGCAGTGGCATCCGGTCAATTCAGCGAAACAGAACTGGAGCGATATGCGCGCCATATCGTGCTGCGCGAACTTGGCGGTCCGGGCCAGAAGCGGCTCAAAACGTCGCGTGTGCTGGTCATCGGCGCAGGTGGGCTGGGCGCGCCGGCACTGCAGTATCTTGCGGCGGCTGGTGTCGGCACAATTGGTGTGATCGATGACGATCTGGTCGAAAACGCCAATCTGCAACGTCAGGTGATCCATCGCGACGCGGATATCGGCATGCCTAAAGTCTTTTCAGCGCAACAAGCGATGGAGGCGCAAAACCCCGCCGTCGTCGTGCGCCCCTATCATCGCCGCCTGACGGATGAGATCGCTTCGGATCTGTTTGGTGACTATGATCTGATCCTGGACGGAACGGACAACTTTGAGACGCGCTATCTGGCAAACAGGGTTGCGGTGAAGCTGGGCAAGCCTCTGATTTCGGGGGCCTTGTCCCAGTGGGAAGGGCAGCTCAGCGTGTTCCATCCGGCCAGCTCGGGGCCCTGCTATCAGTGTATCTTCCCCGAGGCTCCGGCAGCGGGTCTTGCGCCATCCTGCGCCGAGGCTGGTGTTGTCGGTCCTTTGCCCGGTGTCGTTGGGTCGATGATGGCGGTTGAGGCGATCAAGGTTATCACAGGCGCCGGTCAGCCGCTTGTGGGCGAGATGCTGATTTATGACGCGCTCTATGGCGAGAGTCGCAAGATCACGCTGTCGCAGCGCCCAGACTGTCCGGTCTGCGCAGCGGCGTCATAGCATCTTAAATCAAAAGATCATCGGTTCGCCCTCTGGACCATCTTGGCCTGCCTGCATAGCTTGTCGGACAAAGGAGACCGCAATGCCCAACCCCATCCTGTCCGACTGGACGACGCCGTTCGAAATTGCCCCTTTCGCCGACATTTCGGATGATGATTTTGCACCCGCTCTGGATCAGGCGATGCAGACCCATAACGCGCAGATCAATGCGATTGCGTCCAATCCCGAAGCCCCCAGTTTCGCCAACACGATCGAAGCGCTCGAGGCCGCAGGAGAGCAGCTGGACAAGGTTCTGTCGGTCTTTTTCACCATCGCCGGGGCAGACAGCAATCCCAAACGCGAGGAACTGCAACGCGATTTCTCGCCCAAGCTTTCGGCGCATTTCTCGGGCATTTCGTCCAACAAGGCTCTGTTCCAGCGAGTGGCTGACCTGTGGCAGCGCCGCGATGATCTGGGCCTGACCGACGAACAGGCGCGTGTGCTGATGCTGACCCACCGGGGGTTCGTACGCGCGGGCGCTGCGCTGCAGGGTGACGAGGATGCCCGTATGCAGGACATCAAGTCTCGGCTGGCTTCGCTGGGAACATCCTTTACCCAGAACCTGCTTGCGGATGAGCGGGATTGGTTCATGGAACTGACCGAGGGTGACCTTCAGGGCCTGCCCGCCTTTGTCGTTGATGCCGCACGCGCGGCGGGTCAGGAAAAAGACGCTGGCGGTCCCGTGGTTACGCTGTCGCGGTCGCTGATCGTGCCGTTCCTGCAATTTTCGCCACGCCGCGATCTGCGTAAGAAGGCGTACCGCGCTTGGGCCGCGCGTGGCGCAAATGGGGGTGAGACCGACAACCGTGAAATTGCCGCCGAAATCCTGCAACTGCGCAGTGAACGGGCCAGACTGCTTGGGTACGATACCTTCGCCGATTACAAACTTGAGACTGAAATGGCGCGTACGCCGGACCGGGTGCGCGATCTGTTGATGCAAGTCTGGGAACCGGCGAAACAGCGCGCCGATGCAGATGCGCAGGTTCTGACCGAGATGATGCGCGTTGATGGGATAAACGGCCCGCTTGAGGCTTGGGATTGGCGCTACTACGCAGAAAAGCGGCGCAAGGCCGAGCATGATCTGGATGAGGCCGCGCTGAAACCCTATCTGCAGCTGGATCGCATGATCGAGGCGGCGTTTTCCTGTGCCACACGTCTGTTTAGCCTGGAATTCACGCCGCTTGATGCGTCGCTCTATCACCCCGATTGCCGCGCGTGGGAGGTGACGCGCGATGGTCAGCACATTGCCGTATTCATCGGCGACTATTTCGCGCGCGGATCGAAACGGTCGGGTGCGTGGTGCAGCGCCATGCGCGCGCAGGCAAAGTTCCCCGAACCGCAGGCGCCGGTGGTTATCAATGTCTGCAACTTTGCCAAAGGTGACCCGGCGCTGTTGTCCTATGACGATGCACGAACGCTATTCCACGAATTTGGCCATGCGTTGCATCAGATGCTGTCGGACGTGACCTATGAGAGTATTTCGGGCACCAGCGTAGCGCGTGATTTTGTCGAACTGCCCAGCCAGCTTTATGAACACTGGTTGGAAGTGCCTGAGGTCTTGGCCGAGTTTGCCACCCATGCAGAAACTGCCGAGCCGATGCCGCAGGACATGCTGGATAAGGTGCTGCAGGCCGCCAATTTCGATCAGGGGTTTCAGACCGTTGAATATGTGGCGTCTGCGCTGGTCGATCTGGCGTTTCATGACGCGGAGGCTCCGACCGACCCGATGGAAAAACAGGCTGAAGTTCTGGCCGCGATCGGAATGCCCGCTGCCATCGGGATGCGCCACGCGACCCCGCATTTTGCCCATGTCTTTTCGGGCGACGGGTACAGCTCGGGCTACTACAGCTATATGTGGTCCGAGGTGATGGATGTAGACGCTTTTGCTGCTTTTGAGGAGGGAGGTGGGGCTTTTGACGCCGAACGGGCCAAAGCGTTGGAAGAGCATATCCTGTCGACCGGCGGCTCCAAAGACGCCGAAGACCTGTATCTGGCATTCCGTGGGCGTTTGCCCGGTGTCGAAGCTTTGCTGAAAGGGCGCGGTCTGATCGCGGCCTGATCGAACAGGACCGTCAGTATCCCAACTGGCGGTCCACCAGATGCAGAAACGGCTCACCCGCCTCACCGCGCCGAATGTTCTCACAAATCACCTGCGCGGCGGTTGCGGGGCGGGTTTCCGAGGCGATATGCGGTGTCACCGTTACATTCGGATGCTGCCAATAGGGATGCGCCTTCGGCAGAGGCTCGGTTCGGAAAACATCCAGTGTGGCATGGTCGACCTGTCCTGAGTTCAATGCCTCCAGCAGCGCATCGTCGTCGATCAGGGGCCCGCGCCCCGGATTGATAACCCGCGCGCCCCTGGGCAGAAGCGAGAGTGTTTCGGCGTTCAGGGTGTTTGTTGTTGCGTCGGTGTCCGGCAACAGCAGAACGATGATTTCAGCGCTGCCAAGGGCAGTTTTCAACCCGTCATCCCCATGCAGGCAGGTGACCCCGTCGATCTGTTTAGGCGTCCGGCTCCAACCCGTGACCTGGAAATTCAGCGCCGCCAATGCCTGAGCACAGGCCTGCCCAAGCATCCCAAGCCCCAAAACACAAACCCGGCGCCCGGACGCAAGCGGTGGGACAGTCGGAGACCAATCGCCGTTTTGCTGGGTGATGTGCGTGTCCATGCCAAGGTGATAGCGCAACACATGCCCGACGACCCATTCGGTCATACCCTGGGTCAGCCCATGATCCACCATCCGCGCCAGAGGGACGGTCAGGGTGTCATTATCTGCGATGCTTTCGACACCGGCCCAAAGGCTCAGCACCGCTTTCAGCCGTGTGTAGGGGGAAAAGTCCAACAACCCGCCGTTTGGGGCATAGACCACATAGTCGACCTCGGCCGGTTCAATCTCGTTCGCCAGCCGCACTAGCAGACCGGCTTGGTCAAGCCCTGCAGCGATCAGCGGTTCATAGACCGGCCACAGCCCCGGGCGAGCGGAAAACAGAACGTTGACGGGCATAGAGGGCCTTTCGGATTATCGGGGGCGGTGGATATGGGCACTTTGCACGATACCAAAGGCGGCCATCAGAACCAGCATGGCAGAGCCGCCATAGCTGACCATGGGCAACGGCACACCCACAACCGGGGCCAGCCCCATGACCATCGACATGTTGACAGCAAAGAACAGGAAGAAGTTCAGCGAAATCCCCAGCGTGACCAGTGAGGAGAACCGATCCTTGGTCGACAGGGCCGTCACCATGCAAAAGATCAGGATCAGCCCATAGAGGATCAGCAATGTGATCCCGCCGACAAATCCGAACTCTTCTGCCAGCGTGGTAAAGATAAAGTCGGTGTGCTTTTCGGGCAGAAAGTTCAGCCGCGATTGTGTGCCCTGCATGAACCCGCGCCCATTCCAGCCGCCCGAGCCAAGGGCGATCTTGGACTGGGTGATGTGATAGCCCGCGCCTAGCGGATCGGTTGAGGGATCGAGGAAGGTATCGATGCGCCGAAACTGATAGTCCTTGAGCAGCTGCCAATCGGTGCCGCGGCTATTGAACACTGTCGCAACCAGACCGACACCCGCGGCGATGACGGCGGCGAAATAGGCCCAATGCACGCCGGCTAGAAACATCAGCCCGCCTCCGGCTGCCAGCAACAGGATCGAGGTGCCCAGATCGGGTTGCTTCAAGACCATGAAAGTTGGGATCAGGATCAGGATCACCGGGACCAGCACCCAAAGCGGGCGCGAGGTTTTCTGGGATGGCAGCCAGTCGTAATAGGCGGCCAGAACCATGACCAGCGCAACTTTCATCACCTCGGAGGGCTGCAGCCGCATGAACCCCAGATCGATCCAGCGCTGCGCACCCATACCGACCGTTCCGAAAAGCTCAACAAAAATAAGCAACACGATTGAGCCGATATAGGCGAGCACCGACATGTTGCGCCAGAACCATATGGGCACTAGTGCTATGATGAACATAACCGTCAGGCCAAGCCCAAACCGTTCGATCTGCGGCTCGGCCCATGGCATCCACGACCCGCCCGCCACTGAATACAGCATCAGGAACCCGGCGCTGGCCGTGCTGATCAGCAACAGGGTTAGCGGCCAGTTCATATACAGAAATTTGCGGAACCCAGACGGTGTCGATTTGACGGCGTATTCAAGATAGCTCATGCGCGGTCCTTTTCGTCAGGCCGCGCTTTGGGGCGCCGGTCGCCCTCCAGCCGTTTTTGTTGTTCCCTGATACGTTCCCGATCGCCAACAGGATAGGCCTCAAGCGGTGGCGTGCCATCATAAAGGGCCTGCAGCAAGATATCCCGTGCAACTGGCGCAGCCGCTTTCGAACCACCCCCGCCATGTTCGACCACAACGGCAATTGCGTATTTCGGGTTGTCATAAGGTGCAAAGCTGACAAACAGCGCGTGGTCGCGGCGCTCCCAGGGCAGATCCTCGTTGCGGATCACACCGGCAGCACGTTCAGCCTTGGTGATGTTGCGCACCTGACTGGTGCCGGTCTTGCCGGCCATGCGGAACTCATCTGCAATAATGCGGCTGCGATAGGCCGTGCCGCGCCGGTCGTTTGACACGGTGAACATCGCCCGACGAACCTGTTCCAGATTGTTGCGGTTGACCGCCAGCGGCTCGCCCGCGCCCGAAGGTTGCTCGACACCGTCGACGGAACGCAACAGGCGTGGCGTTACCGAACGTCCTGTGGCAAGGCGGGCTGTCATGACCGCAAGTTGCAGCGGCGAGGCGAGCATGAACCCTTGACCAATAGAGGCGTTAGCCGTGTCCCCAACCAACCAGTCCTCGCCGTGCACGCGCTGTTTCCATAGCTGATTTGGGGCAAGCCCCTCAGCCACCGCAGACATCGGGATGTCGTGCCTGATCCCCAGACCGAATGTACGCGCCATGTCCGAGATCTTGTCGATCCCAACCCGCAACGCCACGTCATAATAGTACACGTCGCAACTGCGTTTCAGCGATGTTTCCAGATCGACCATGCCATGGCCGCCTCGCTTCCAGCAGTGGAACCGGCGGCTACCGACCTTGAGGTGCCCCGGACAATACACCGTGTTGCCCGGCCCGATGACCCCGGCCTCAAGCGCGGCCATCGCTGTGATCATCTTGAAGGTCGAGCCGGGCGGGTATGTCCCCTGCACCGTCTTGTTGGCCAGCGGCCTGTACTTGTCTTCGGTCAGCGCGCGGTAGTCGCCCACCGAAATCCCGCGTACGAACAGGTTGGGGTCAAAACTGGGGGCAGAGCTGATTGCGCGGATATCCCCGGTCTCACAGTCGATGACAACGGCGGCGGCGCTTTCACCGGCCAGGCGGGCCTGGGCATATTGTTGCAGGTCTGCGTCGACCGACAGTTGCAGGTCAGACCCCGGCAGGCCCTCGCGCCGGTCCAGCTCGCGCATCACCCGGCCAGTGGCGTTGACCTCAACACGTTTAGCCCCGGCCTTTCCACGCAACGAGGTTTCTTGCTTGGCCTCGAGACCAACCTTGCCAATCTGAAAGCGCGGGATGCGCAACACAGGCTCAGGGTCTTGTATCTGGCTCAGGTCATAGTCGCTGACCGGGCCGACATAGCCCACGACATGGGCGAAATCCTCGTACCGGGGATATTGCCGCGTCAGCCCGACCTCCGGCGTCACGCCGGGCAGGGCAGGGGCGTTGACGGCAACTTTTGAGATGTCCTCCCACGTGACCTGATCGGCCAGGGTGACGGGCAGGAACGGCGCAGACCGGCGCATCTCGGCGCGGGCGCGTTCGATTTCGTCCTCATTCAGGGGGATCAGTCCTGAAAGCTTGGCGATGACCTTGTCGATATCGCCCGCATCCTCGCGTACGATCACGATCCGGTAAGATGGAGAGTTTTGTCCGATGACCTGACCATTGCGGTCATAAATCCGCCCGCGCGACGGAGGGATCAGGCGGATGTTGACCCGATTCTCTTCAGCCAGAAGGCGATACTGATCGGCCTGATCGACCTGCATGAAACGCATCCGCGCCGCCAGCCCGCCCACAAACGCAGCTTGCAGCCCGCCCAGCACCAGCGCACGCCGGGGCAGACGTTTATAGGCGAGCCCTTGCGATTTAGGCTTTGGTCGCTTCATGCGCGCCCTCCAATCGTGCCCGTATCTGCAACCGAGGCGCGCCTGACGCAAAAGACGCTCTGGCTGAGTACCACCACGGCCGGATAGGCGATGACCGTCAGGATCAACTGTATCATGGCCGGTGCCAACGCCACCTGCTGTACCGATAGCACCGCAAGGATAACACGGTTTGCCAGAAAGACCGCAGCCATCACGGCACCGACGGTGCTCCACTCGCCGGCAAAGCCCATGTCACGCATACCCGGCGTTGCCGACCGCAGATAAGCCGCCCCCATGACAATAAGCGCCGCCAGCAGGCCTGGCGGGCGTTGGAACAGTAGGTCGGTCATCAGCATGACAATGGCAATGCTGAGGGTCGGGACATAGTCAGGCCGACGGAGCACCCAGGCAAAGGTCAGCGCCAAAAGGACGTCGGGAAAGGGCCAGCGATCCGGTTGCGTATCCAGCGGCAGAAGATGCAAAAACACCACCAGCGTAGCCAGGCCAAAATACAGCCCGCGCATGATCCACAGGTGAGAGGTGACCTTATCCATCGCCAACCTCACTCGGGTTCAAGGCCGCCTCCGGCAACGGAGGTCCGATGACCGCACCCGGATTGCGGATGGGCTCAGCCGCGTGAAACCGCAGCACACGCAGGAATTCGAGGCGTTCAAAATCAGCCGAGGGCCGCACGCGCAGCCTGCCCCCCGGATCAACTGAAATCTGGCCGATTAGCAGCCCGGCGGGGAACACGCCGCCATCGCCTGATGTGATCACACGATCTCCGGGGCGAACCAGTTCGCGGTTTTCCAGAAACTCAACCACGGGCGCGGCGGTATTATCCCCGGCAATAAGCGCGGTTTGCCCCGATGGCTGGATGGTTGCAGGAATTGCGCTGGACGCGTCGGTCATCAGAATGACCCGCGCGGTGTCGGAGCCAACACCTGAGATGCGCCCGACCAGACCGATGCCGTCCATCGTCGCCCAGCCATCAACGATTCCGTCGCGCTCTCCGACATTCAGCAGCACGGACTGGCGAAAGGGCGACCCGCTGTCCGCCATCACAACGCCAGTGATGTAGGTCAGGCGCGGATCAAGGCGGACATTGTTTAGGTCCAGCAGTCGCGCGTTTTCCTGTTCCAGCTGCAGGGCGGCCTCTTTCCAGGCGCGCATCAGGCGCAGTTCGCTGCGCAGTTCCTGATTCTGTTCGCTGAGACGCTGGTAGCTTTGGAAGTCACGCGCCAGATTGACCACGGCGGTCACCGGGATCATCGCCCATTCCATCGAGGGCACAACCTTGTCGACCACCTGCGCGCGGAACCGTTCGACCCGGGGGCTGTCGATGCGCCAGACGATGAAGATGCCCATCAGGCACAGGACAACAATCCCCAGAAACAGACGGCGCAGGGGGGTCGTATAGTCATCGCGCTGTGATCGCTCCTTTGCCACAGGTTACCTTCCCGTGCTGCTCTTGCCCGAGTGTTCACCCCAAAAGGGTGCGCGCCTTAGCTTTCATAGTCAATCGCGTGGCGCAGCTGTTTTTCATATTCTAAGGCTTTGCCGGTGCCCAAAGCCACACAATTCAGGCTTTCGTCGGCAATCGATACCGCCAGACCAGTCTGCTCACGCAGAGCCAGATCCAAATCCCCCAGCAACGCGCCACCGCCGGTCAGCATGACGCCGCGATCCACGATATCTGCGGCCAGATCGGGGGGGGTGGTTTCCAGCGCGGTCATCACCGCTTCGCAGATTTGCTGGACGGGTTCCGAGAGTGCCTCGGCGACCTGCGCCTGGCTGATCTCGATTTCCTTTGGCACACCGTTCAACAGATCGCGCCCGCGGATATGCATCGATTGGCCCCGTCCGTCATCGGGCATCCGTGCCGTGCCGATGGTGGTCTTGATGCGCTCGGCTGTGGATTCACCGACCAGCAGGTTCTGTTGACGTCGCAGGTACGAGATGATGGCCTCGTCCATCCGGTCTCCACCAACGCGGACCGAACGGGCGTAAACGATGTCGCCCAGCGACAGAACCGCGACCTCGGTGGTCCCGCCGCCGATATCGACAACCATGTTGCCGGTCGGGTCGGTGATCGGCATCCCGGCACCAATGGCGGCGGCGATGGGCTCGGCGATCAGGCCGGCGCGACGCGCGCCTGCAGACAGAACCGACTGACGGATCGCGCGTTTTTCAACTGGGGTTGCGCCATGCGGCACACAGACGATGATTTTTGGCTTCGAAAAGGTCGAACGCTTGTGAACCTTACGGATGAAGTGCTTAATCATTTCCTCAGCGGTGTCAAAATCGGCAATGACACCTTCGCGCATCGGGCGGATGGCCTCAATCGAGCCAGGCGTACGGCCCAGCATCAGCTTGGCGTCTTCGCCCACGGCCAGAACCTTTTTCACGCCATCCTTGACGTGATAGGCAACCACTGATGGTTCAGATAGGATAACGCCGCGCCCCTTGACATAAACCAGCGTGTTCGCCGTCCCAAGGTCGATAGCCATGTCCGCAGTGAACAGGCCGCCCAGATTGCCAAAGATCCCCATGTTTCCCCTGATCCTGTATGTCAGTTTTTTCTACTGCCCGCGACTCGACGGTTCCGGGACGGATGACTTATAGGGTGCCAACTCGCCCGGTAAAAGGGCTGATTCCATGACAATCAGCACCTTTTCGCCTCATTGGTTAGGACTTTAGAAGGCAAAATGCTCTCATATCAACATATTTACCACGCGGGGAATCTGGCGGATGTCCAAAAGCACGCTCTTTTGGCGGTTATGCTTGCCTATCTGACCCGCAAGGATAAGCCGCTGAGCTATATTGAGACCCATTCGGGCAGGGGGTTGTACCAGCTGGATGGTGCTGAGGCGATGCAGACGGGTGAGGCCGCGGCAGGGATTCAGCGCGTAGAGCGAGAGGGCTGGTTTGGGCCGGATCATCCCATGTCGGATGTGTTGCAGTCGGTGCAGGCGCAGCATGGCAAGGCGGCCTATCCCGGATCACCGCTTGTGGCCGCGACCTTGCTTAGGGATCAGGATCGCCTGCATTTTGCCGAGCTGCATCCAAAGGAATATGCGGCGTTGTCCCAGGCGCTGCGGCCTCATGGCGCAAAGGTTTACCGGCAGGATGGCTTCGAGCTGGCGCAGTCTTTGTTGCCTCCGACGCCAAGACGGGGGGTGGTGCTGATTGATCCCAGCTATGAGGTGAAGGCGGATTATGACCGTCTGCCGGGGCTGATCGCCAAATGTCACCGTAAATGGAACGTCGGGGTTATCGCGTTGTGGTATCCGATTTTGACGGATGAACGCCATGCTCCTATGGTCAGGGCGCTCAAGGCTCAGGGCTATCCCAAGGCCATATGCCATGAGGTGCGGTTTCCTCCTGCGCGCGAAGGCCATCGGATGATCGGGTCGGGGATGTTCGTGCTGAACGCGCCGTTTGGCATAGCTGAGGAAATGGATCGCCTTTCGGGCCTGTTTGATCGGCTCTGAGGCACCGTCCTATCCGAAAACAAAAAAACCTCCCGCTCCGTTTGCCTGCATAAGAGATGCCGTCAAACGAGTTGGGCCCGGCAGCGCGCCTGCGGCGCGCTG
>NZ_JBQFXH010000006.1:0-154092 GCF_056540745.1 Ruegeria sp. AM1 | reverse complement strand
GCCGCGCGTGGCGCGGCGCCCGGCCCAACCGGAAGAAGGCTTTTTATTGCCCGCTCGACGGGCAGAAGCATTCACCCCTGTTTTTGAATCTCGACCGAATGCGGATACGGGATCGATACGCCTTTCGCGTCGAAGGCTTCTTTGACAGCTTTGGTGGTTTCAAACCTGACATCCCAATAATCGGCAGCAGCACACCACAGACGCGCCGTCAGATCGACAGAGCTGTCACCTAGATTGGTCACGCGCACCCATGGTTCGGGGTCACTGTGGATACGACTGTCCGACTTCGCGACATCCAAAATGATCTTCATTGCCTCATCGGCATTGTCACCGTAGTCAATTCCAAAAACCAGGTCGACACGGCGTGTATCGTGCGCGGAATAGTTGGTGATAATGGACCCCCAAGCCTGTCCGTTGGGTACAATGATCTGTACATTATCCGGCGTCACCAACTCGGTCGTGAATAGGTTCAGATCCTTTACCGTACCCGCTGTACCACCAATATCGACATATTGGCCCAGCTTATAGGGTCGGAAAATTACCAACATCACACCAGCGGCCAGATCGCTGAGCGTGCCCTGCAGCGCCAGACCAATCGCCAGAGACGCAGCACCCAGCACGGCCACGATACTTGTGGCTTCGATCCCGAAGATGCCCAGAACGGCAACCAGCACCATCGCCAGGATTGCCCATTTAACAAGGCTGGCAACAAAATTGCCAAGCGTCGGGTCAATATGGGGCGTCGCATTGATCCGGCGGCGGACCAGACCGGCAATTGCCCCCGCAACGATCCAACCCAGGATCAGAACGATCAGTGCCTTAACAGCGCTCATGATCAGTGGGGCGAAAGCTCCCACCTGTGTTACGACCTCATCCACGCGCAGTTCCTTTCATATTGCAAGCGACCGGCGCAAAATGCGCAAGCCTCGCCAATTCTGCAGCAGCGGCGGCCGAGGGTCTAGGGGCGTGTTGTCAAGGTTTTCCCCGCTGTTAGCTCGCACACATGCTCTGACCGGCACCGCACATTGCAGAAGGTGGCAAGAGTGGCGCATGCTGTCCACATTATGTGAACAGCCCGACAAGGAACGCTTCATGCTGGACATTGCCGCCCACCCGATCACGGCCCGCTGGCCTGCAAAATCGCCGGAGAAGATCCAACTCTACTCCTATCCCACGCCAAATGGCGTCAAAGTCTCGATCATGCTTGAAGAGACCGAGCTGCCTTATGAACCCCATCTGGTCACGCTCGCGGATGCGGATGTTAAAAGCCCAGAATTCCTGTCGCTGAATCCCAACAACAAAATCCCTGCCATTATTGACCCCGATGGCCCTGACGGAGAACCGCTGGGCCTGTTTGAAAGTGGCGCGATCCTGATCTATCTCGCCGAAAAAACGGGCCGTTTTCTGGGCGACAGCAGCGCCGACAAGCACCGGGTGCAGCAATGGCTGATGTTCCAGATGGGCGGCCTTGGCCCGATGTTTGGACAATTGGGCTATTTCCACAAATTTGCCGGCAGCGAAATCGAAGATCCGCGCGCCCGCGAGCGATACATTAACGAGTCAAAGCGGCTGTTGAATGTGTTGAACACCCAGCTCGAGGGTCAGGACTGGATCGCGGGTGCGTATTCGATTGCCGATATGGCCATCGCTCCGTGGCTGCGCGGGCTGGATTTCTATGGCACCAAACAGCTGCTGGAGTGGGACAGCCACAAAAACGTTGTCGCCTATTTCGATCGCTTTCTCGATCGACCTGCGGTTCAAAAGGGTCTGGTGACACCTGCCCGCAGCTGATCAGCGCTGACTGAAACAGGTGAATGCAATCGGCAAAGGGCTTGCATCCACCAACAGCATTTTGCCGGCTTCAGCCCGGCAATGCGCCCGAGAGCACATACTTCAGAATCTCAACAACCTGCCGCGGCTCTTCGGCCACGGCCAGCGCGGCAGCGTCGACCTCTTTCAAAGCGTGTTGATGATCTGGACCGTGCAAGACGATGATCGACTTGCCCAGAGCCGCCGCATAGCCGGCGTCGAAGGCGGCATTCCATTGTTTGTACTTGTCGCCGAACCGAACAACCACGATATCAGCGTCCGAAATCCCCTTGCGCGTGCGGATCGCGTTGACCATCGCGCCCTTGTGATCATGCCAATACTTGTTCGGTTCCGTCCCCAGAATGGCCACGCCGCAATCATCGCTTGCGCCGTGATCGGTCACCGGGCTGTTGAATGACACGTCCAGACCCTGCCCGCCTTCGATGATCTGCTCACGCCAGTCGGTGTGGATTTCCCCGGAGAGATAAACGTTCAGCATCTTTTGCTCCTCCCAAAACAAGGAAAGGGCGCCGTCGCCCCTTCCGTTTGACGTGCCACTGCGACCCCGCGTTAGCCGCGCAAAGTGCCGCCCGTGGCTTTCGCAACCTTCTCGATAATCTTGGCGCTGACGGCCTCAATGTCTTTTTCTTTCAGTGTCGCATCGGTGGGCTGCAGGCGCACGGTAATCGCAAGGGATTTCTTTCCTTCGCCAACGCTGCCGCCGATGAATTCGTCAAAGACACGCACATCTTCGATCAACGCCTTATCCGCACCGGTCGCTGCGTTGACCAGTGTCAGGGCCTCGACATCCTCATCAACCACAAAAGCGAAATCGCGCTCGACCGCCTGCAGATCGCGCAGCGCAAGCGCTGAACGGGTTGCCCCGGTTTTACGTGGCATCGGCACCTGATCCGGCCAGATGGTGAACACCATCGCCGGACCTTTGATATCCATGGCCTGCAGCACGCGCGGGTGCAGCTCGCCAAAGACGCCCAGAACTTTCTTGGGCCCAAGACAGATTTTACCGTGACGGCCCGGATGCCACCAGGCATCGCCACCACGCAGGATCTGAACCTTTGCAGGTGCGCCGATGGCGGCCAGCACGGCCTCAGCGTCAGCCTTGGCGTCGTACAGATCCACCGGGCGCGAAGCGCCATGTACATCCTTGGGACCATTGCGCCCAACCAACAGGCCGGTGATCTGGGTTTGCTGCGCGCCGGGTTCACCACCGTGGAAGACCGGGCCCACCTCAAACAACGCCAGATCGGCATAGCCGCGCGCCTGATTGCGCGTCGCGGCCTGCAACAGCCCCGGCAACAGGTCCGGGCGCATATGGCTCATCTCAGATGAGATTGGGTTTTCCAGCTGCGTCGCCTCATCGCCGCCGCCAAACAGAGCGGCCGAGGCTTGATCGATGAACGTATAGCTCACACATTCGTTGTAACCCAGCGCTGCGCAGGTGCGCCGCGCCATGGATTGGCGGCGCTGTGCCGGTGTCATCACCGGTTTCGGGATGCCATCGGTCACATGCGGCAATGGC
Source organism: Ruegeria sp. AM1 (assembly GCF_056540745.1). Lineage (NCBI taxonomy): Bacteria > Pseudomonadati > Pseudomonadota > Alphaproteobacteria > Rhodobacterales > Roseobacteraceae > Ruegeria > Ruegeria sp. AM1. The sequence continues at coordinate 150,743 of NZ_JBQFXH010000006.1, read as the reverse complement.
CGGCCCTGCAGCTTTGTCAGCGAGGCAATCCGTGCAACCTCTTCCACCAGGTCGGCCTCGCCCATGACATCGGGGCGCCAGCTGGGCACATGCGCCATCTCACCCTCAAGACGGAAACCCAGACGCGTCAGGGTCTGGCGCTGCTCGCTTTCGGGAATGTCCATGCCGACCAGCGACTGTACCCGTTCCGCATCCAGCTTGTAAGCGCGCGCGTGGTTCGGGGCCTTTCCGGCCTCAACCACCTTGGACACCTCACCGCCGCAGATATCCAGGATCATCTGCGTGGCCTGCTCCAGACCCTCCAGCGTGTAGGCCGGGTCGACCCCGCGTTCAAAGCGATAGCGGGCGTCCGAATTGATTTTCAGCGCACGACCCGCCAAGGCGATCTGCACATGATCCCAGAACGCGCTTTCGAGGAACACGTTCACCGTGTCCTCGGTACAGCCCGTTTCCGCGCCACCCATGATGCCAGCAATGGATTCAGGGCCTTTATCGTCGGAAATCACCATCATGCCGGGCTGCAGGGTGTATTCCTTTTCGTCCAGCGCCACCAGCGTTTCACCACCCTTGGCGCGATGAACGCGCAGGTTGCCCTGCACCTTGTCGGCGTCAAAGACGTGCAGCGGGCGGTTCTGATCGAAGGTCATATAGTTGGTGATATCCACCAGCGCCGAGATCGGACGCAGGCCAATCGCCTTCAGCTGATCCTGCAGCCATTGCGGGCTGGGGCCGTTCCTGACGCCCTTGATCAGACGCCCGGTGAAATGCGGGCAACCGTCCAGTGTGTCGTCGTCGATGGTCACCTTGACCAGGCTGTCGAAATCACCCGGCACCGGCGCATAGTCGCGCTGTTTCAGCGTACCCACACCGCGCGCGGCCAGATCGCGGGCAATCCCCGCAACACCCAGCGCATCGGGACGGTTCGGGGTAATGGCGATCTCGATCATCGGATCGACCTTGGACGGGTCGTTTTCGGCCAGCCAATCAACGAAACTGTCTCCGACCTCGCCCGAGGGCAGCTCGATAATGCCGTCATGCTCGTCCGACAGCTCCAGTTCACGCTCGGACGCCATCATGCCAAAGCTTTCAACGCCGCGGATCTTGCCGACGCTGATGGTGATATCCAGACCGGGGATATACATGCCCGGCTTGCAGACCACGACGGTGATGCCTTCGCGCGCATTGGGCGCGCCGCAGATGATCTGCAGATCACCCTCATCGGTTTCAACCGTACACACACGCAGCTTGTCAGCGTCGGGATGTTTCTCGGCATGTTTCACATGGCCCAGCGTAAAGCCCGCCAGACGGTCCGCCGGGTTCACGATCTCTTCGACCTCAAGTCCGAGGTCGGTGAGCGCGTCAGTGATCTCTTCCACCGTCGCATCGGTGTCGAGGTGATCCTTGAGCCAGGAAAGGGTGAATTTCATCGGTCGTCATCCGCCAGTCATCTTGGGTCAGACCGCGTGTAGCGGATATTGCACACAGGGGAAAGAGGCCGCGTGGCCGCGCGCAGCTACTCTTCGGTGACCGTGTTCGATACGCTATCCGAACCGGCAAAGACGGCGAGTATCCGGGCAATCCCCTCGCCGGTATTGACGCCCGAATGCGTGGAACGGAAGGCTTCGACAAAAGCGTCCCCGGTTTTGTAGACCCGCTGACCCGCCGCGCCGTAATCGACGGTGATTTCACCTTCCAGCACATAGGCCGCAAGGGGCGCATCATGGTGATGTGCGCCGGTATCTTGTCCTGGCTGCATGGTGACAATGGCCATGGTGATCTGAGCCTGTCCAGCGGGGTATTCCAGCGGCTCTCCGATCACGGATGTATCAGTCTGCAACAACAGCTCGACCGGCGGATAGGTGTCGCGGGCTAAACCCGGAGTGGCGAACCCCAGCAGGACGTACAGCAGAATTGGTTTCATGGATCGGGTCCTTTTGTTTTCTGGCCGTCAAGGGACCGCGACCAAAATGCGATGTCAACGCTCAAGGATAGCTCGGAGGGCGGCCCAAAAGTTCATCCAACTGCCGCCCGATCCAGCCATGGGGGATGAAATGCCCACCCGGATGTGTGTCCAGTACCACCTGTCCTTTCGCGCAATCGGTCCATTCCACGCGGGTGAGGGTCAGGATCGGCACCACGCTCCAATCGCCACGTGGGGTGGCACCGTTGCAGCGGTATTTCTCGCGCCACAGCGCCACCGGATAGGTCGTGTCGCCGCCCGGACCAAAAGGGAAATCCATCACGGTATCATCCAGACCATGCACATGACGCGCCTGCTTTGGGGCCTGAGCGCAGTCCTCGGTCTGGCGAATACTGCCTGCAACCGCCAGCAGCGCGGCGATATCGTCGCCCGACTGACAGACATAGCGCCACGCCATCGCGCCGCCGAAGGAATAGCCCGAGACGTAAATACGTTCGCGATCAATCGGATAGCGCTTGGCGACATCCTCCAGCACCGCATCGGCAAAGGGCACATCGCGCGTATCGGACGTCCAGAAATCCCAACTTTTGCCGCGCCCGTTCGGGGCCACCAGCAGCACGCCCCGCAGCTTGGTCGCACCTGCGATGCGCTGATGGTTCACCACGACAGTCCCCTGCCGCGCCCAGCCATGGAAATGCAGCAACACCGGCAGAGGTGTCTCACCATCCCAACCTTCGGGCTCCAGCACGTGATACGAGCGGTCGCCGACCTCACAAGCGGTGTCGCCATGGCAACTCGGGGCGGCGGCGGCTTGGGTGGCGGTCAGCAGGAATAGGCAGAGCAGTCGATACATCATGCGCCCGACCCTAACGAGACTTTCCCCGCTGTCACATAACATATCGGTGTAAACCGGACGCGCGTAGGCCGGGCTTCAGCCCGGCACCCGAAACATAGTGGGCTAAAGCCCACCCTACATCCGATTAAAAACCCAAGCCGCGCTGTCGCCAGACCGCGGGATGGCGAACCAAGCTCTGTGGTGGGCACTTTATGTCAGCCAAGTCCGTGTGACTTGCGAACGGAGCGCTGGCGGAGACAAATCGCCAGCCCGTGCCGGCGGTCTGGCGATAGCGCGGCGGCCTATCGGCCTTTGCTCCGCGCCTCATACGCTAGACCAACCATTTACTTCTTTATTCATGACTTCTTTGAGCTTACGCATCTCAAAGAAATAGTTTTGCATGATTGTGCGCGTTTGCCCGTCACTAGAAATCGTCGTAGTTCGATGTTCGTCAGCCATCAATAAATCAACCAAAGCAGCAGTTGCAGAAGCACACCGCTCAGCTACTGGTTTAGGTCCTAATAACTCTAGTTGGGCTTCTCGCGCGTATATGTCAGCGAGACGCTCGTTGTCTTCGCTGTCACTTCCGTGCCGATAGAGTATGAAGTGCTTTTCGCAAACCGCTAAGAAGTTACTGTATGCTTGAAGACGATTAGCATCTTTTGCGGCCTTCCGATCAGTGCGGCGCTGTAAGAAAAAAAGTACAATAGCGCCAGCGAGAGCGATCATGGGTGCCAAATCAGCAATCAAGTCTGGCAGCCAAGAAAAATCACGGCACAAATTTTCGCATGCCGTAATCACATCCAAGTCGCTCAACGCGACAAACCACCATGCAGGTTCGGCATATCCAGCGCCGCGAACCCGTAGTGGCGCAGCCAGCGCAGATCGCTGTCAAAGAACGCCCGCAAATCGGGAATGCCATACTTCAGCATCGCCAGACGGTCGATGCCGATGCCAAAGGCAAAGCCCTGATAGACCTCGGGGTCGATGCCGCCGGCGGCGATCACCTTAGGGTGAACCATGCCGGACCCCAGAATTTCCATCCAGTCGTCGCCCTCGCCGATCTTTAACTGCCCGTTATCCCACGAACAGCGGATATCGACCTCGGCCGACGGCTCGGTGAAGGGGAAGTGCGAGGCACGGAAGCGCAGTTCGACATCGTCGACCTCAAAGAACGCTTTCACGAACTCTTCCAGAACCCATTTCAGGTTCGCCATCGAGATATCGGTGTCGATGGCCAGCCCCTCGACCTGATGGAACATCGGCGTGTGGGTCTGGTCATAGTCAGCGCGATAGACGCCGCCCGGACAGATCACGCGGATCGGCGCGCCCTGTTTTTCCATCGAGCGGATCTGCACCGGAGAGGTATGGGTGCGCAGTACGTGTGGCGGGCGATTGTCGCCCTCAGCCCGGTGCATGTAGAACGTATCCATCTCGGCCCGCGCGGGGTGGTGGCCGGGGATGTTCAGGGCGTCAAAGTTGTACCAGTCATCCTCGATCCGCGGCCCTTCGGCCACCGAAAAGCCCAGTTCGGCGAAGATCGCGGTCAGTTCCTCGGTCGCCTGGCTGACCGGATGGATCGAGCCCTGACGGCGGGCACGGGTCGGCAGCGTGACATCCAGCCATTCGGTGCGCAGACGCTCATCCAGTGCTGCATCGGCAAGGGCGGCTTTCTTGGCAGTCAGTGCCGAGTTGATCTCGTCCTTCAGGGCGTTCAGTGCGGGGCCTGCGACCTGACGCTCTTCGGGGGTCATTTTGCCAAGCTCGCGCATTTTCAGCGCAACCTCGCCTTTTTTACCCACGGCGGCGACACGGATCGCCTCAAGCGCGTTTTCGTCGCCTGCGTCGGCGATCTGCCCCAGATATTTTGCCTTAAGATCGTCCATGACGCCCTCTGAAATTGGTCGACAACCTGCTATCGGCCAACGCTTGCGATTGCAAGCCGGACGGCGCGGATCAATAGCTGTATGCGGGATAAACCCGGCTCAGGTCGCCATTCCAGTCGCCATTGTAGTCATCCAGCAACTCATCCGCCGGAACCTTGCCGGTCTCGACACTGTCTTTCAGCGCGTTGAGGAAATGGGTCTCATCCGGGACCAGGCCACCCGCACCGGGGAAGGCGCGGGATTTCAGACCGGCCTCGGAGATCGCGACCACCTCGCGCGCGAGATCGTGCATGTTGATATCCCCAACCTGCGCCTGCAAACCGTCCTGCGCGGCGGCAACGCGCAGCCCCTCGCGGGTTTCGGCATCCCAGCCTTTGACCAGATCCCAGGCCGCATCCAGCGCGCCTTGGTCGTAGGTCAGACCCACCCAGAAGGCAGGCAGTGCGCACAAGCGCCGCCATGGGCCGCCATCGGCTCCGCGCATTTCCATGAATTTCTTGATCCGCGCTTCGGGGAAGGCGGTGGTCAGGTGGTCGGCCCAGTCCGATAGTGTCGGCGTTTCACCGGGCAGCGCGGGCAGTTTGCCCTGCAGGAAATCACGGAAGGACTGGCCCAGCGCGTCGATGTACTGACCGTCGCGATAGACGAAGTACATTGGCACGTCCAAAGCGTAGTCGACCCAGCGTTCAAACCCGAACCCGTCTTCGAACACAAAGGGCAGCATTCCGGTGCGGGCATCGTCCAGATGCCGCCAGATATAACTGCGCCAGCTTTTCTGGCCGTTGGGCTTGCCTTCAAAGAACGGCGAGTTGGCAAACAGAGCGGTTGCCACCGGCTGCAGCGCCAATGCCACGCGCAGTTTCTGCACCATGTCGGCCTCGGACCCGAAGTCGATATTGACCTGAACGGTGCAAGTGCGGCGCATCATCGAGCGCCCCATGGTGCCGACTTTTTCCATATAGTCGTTCATCAGCACATAGCGCCCTTTGGGCATCAGCGGCATGTCCTCATGGGTCCAGATCGGGGCGGCGCCCAGACCGATGAAACCCACGCCGATCTTGTCCGAGATGTCTTTCACGTCGCGCAGGTGAGCATTCACCTCGTCGCAGGTCTCATGAATGGTTTCCAAAGGCGCGCCTGACAGCTCCAGCTGCCCGCCGGGCTCCAGCGAGACGTTGGCCCCATCTTTCTGCAGGCCGATCAGTTTGCCGCCTTCTTCCAGAGGCTCCCACCCATGCAGATCGCGCAGACCTTGCAGAACCGCCAGGATCGAGCGCTTGCCCTCATAAGGCAGCGGTTTCAGCGTGTCCTTGCAATAGCCGAACTTTTCATGCTCGGTGCCGATGCGCCAATCCTGCTTGGGCTTGCAGCCCGATTCCAGATATTCGGCAAGTTGCTCGTGGCGCTCAATCGGTCCGCCGCCGGACTGGGGGATGGACATGAATCGTGCTCCGATCCTGATGTGTCTGTCTGCCGGTCAGTCCTGAGCGCAAACCACGCCAGTGTCAATGCAGCCGAACGTGGGTAGGACGCATCGGGTTGCGTTCCCAGATCACCACCGGAAGTAACGCGCCACCGTTCAGTTCCGCCAGCATTTGTTCGGTTTTCAGCCCCGGAAGGTTCGAAAACACATCAAACAGCGCCTCTGCCCCTTCGGCATTCACAGGAATGTGAACCGCAGACTGCCCCGGTTGGTCCAGCACCCAATGCGCCGGGTCCGAGGTCGGATCCAGCGCCAGACGCTCAATCTCGCGAGCGGCGACGATGCCGCCATCCAGCGGGCCCAGATAGGTGATCTGGCCCTCGTCGACCGTCACAACCCCGGGGCCACCCGCACCCGTGCGAAAACGCGCCCGCTGAACGCCAATCACCGCCAGAGCCGCCGCAACCACAATCAAAATCCAGCCGATCCAGCCCAGCAACCCACCCGGCCCGCTGATCCAACTGAGCCCGAGGATCAGGACAAACCCCGCCACCAGCACCTCGCGCCAGCGCCACAGAGCCAGTTTGGCTTCGGGTCGGATGAAACTCATGTCATCACCTTTTGTGGGTCTTGTAGCAGTGCGATGCGATACCAGCCTACCTGTTGAAATCCAATCGCTTCATAAGCCCGGGCTGCGGACGGATTGTTGGCAAATAGAATGGCCTGACAAGCGCCTTCTGATTTGGCCTTTTGCATCAAAGCGATAGTCACCTTGCGGCCCAACCCCCGATTCCGGTGAGATCTGGGAACGAACACACCACCGACCTGTATCTGATCGTCTACTGACGCATTGACCGACGCCATCGCTGCGGGCGCGTCCTCTTCCAGCAAGACAATTGTACGTCTTTCCTGCAGCTCGCGAGCAATGCGGTCAGCAGCCATATCCCGCGCTTCTTCTTCGTTGGCTTGACCCGTATCCACCAGATAGTCGGCAAACCAGCTCTCAAGCACTGGACGATCTGTTTCGCACAACGCCCTATAAGAAACTCTCGGGGCGTTGAGCGTTCCGAGATCAAACCTATAAAGCGGTTCATCATGGTGGAGGCGATATCGGGCATTTCCAAACCCAAGCGCCTGTAACGTTACTTCGACCTGAGGCACATCGCCCGTCATACCCAACACCGTCTGGCCAGCAATCATCTGTGCAAAGGCATCGGCAGCCTCTGTCTCACAATCCGGAAGTTGAGCCATCAGATATCCCTTTTGGGTCAATCCAAATACGCCGCGGATATCCCGATTTCCCCAAACAAAGTAACGCGTCGAATGTTCAGATGGGCCCAAACCAACACCATGTGCGCGCAGATTGCTGCGCAGGAACATGGATGTGTCTGCATGTTGCGCAAGAAAGCGCTCCAGACAGGCGGCATCGGATGGGTTTGCCTCGCGGATCATGTCCAATCGCCCAGGGATTGCTGCCACATCGTCATCGCTGCCACCGCAGCCGTGTCGGCACGCAGGATGCGCGGACCCAGACTGACGATATGGGTATAAGGCAAAGTGGCAAGCCGCTCGCGTTCAGGCTCGGAAAATCCGCCCTCGGGGCCGATCAGGATTGCCCAGGGGCGGCCCTTTTCATTCTCGGCAAGATGCAAGGCGGACCCGACTTCGGCCTCGTCACAGAACATCAGTCGGCGATCCTCGGGCCAGCTGTCCAGCGCGCGGTCCAGCCGCTGCAACTCGGCGACCTGGGGCACATATGTTCCGCCACATTGCTCGGCCGCTTCTACGGCGTGCGCTTGCAGACGGTCCTGCCGGATGCGTTCGGAATTGGTGAACTCGGTCTGAACCGGCAGAATACGTGCCGCACCCATTTCGGTTGCTTTCTCAACAATGAAATCCGTGCGCGCCTTTTTGATCGGCGCAAACAGTAGCCACAGGTCGGGGGGCATTTGCAAAGGCTTAGACAGCTCGATGCAAGAGAGCTCGCCGCCCCGCTTGCTGGCCTGCACAACCTCGGCCAGCCATTCCCCATGCTGACTATTGAACAGCGCAACCTGACCGCCAACGGACAGACGCATGACACCGAACAGGTAATGGGCCTGCTCGCGCGTCAATTGAACGGATTGCCCCTGACCCAGCGGGTGCTCTACATACAGTCTGATCTTTGCGCTCATGGGACCTTACATATGCAAGGCAATGCCCCAACACCAGATGGTCAGATCGCCGATGCGGTCGAAGGCAACTGGGTCGACACTTATGCGCCGATGTTTGCTCGCCCCTACCTGCGTCTGTCGCGGGCGGACCGGCCAATCGGGACATGGCTGTTGCTTATCCCGTGCTGGTGGGGGCTGGTACTGGCCATTCTCAGCGATGGCAACGCAAGGCTGAGTGATCTGTGGATCGCGGTCGGGTGCGCGCTTGGGGCGTTCCTGATGCGTGGCGCGGGGTGTACCTGGAACGACATAACCGATCGCGACTTTGACGCACAGGTCGAGCGGACACGATCCCGCCCGATCCCCTCGGGGCAGGTTACCGTCAAACAGGCGGCGATCTGGATGGTTGTGCAATGCCTGCTGTCGCTGGCGATTCTGCTGACCTTCAACCGCGCGGCGATTGCGATGGGGGTTTTGTCGCTGCTGCCGGTGGCTGTTTATCCGTTTGCCAAGCGCTTTACATGGTGGCCACAGGCGTTTCTGGGGCTTGCCTTTAACTGGGGCGCGCTTCTTGCCTGGGCCGCCCACACCGGCAGCATCGGCTGGCCTGCGATACTGCTGTATCTGTCGGGCATTGCCTGGACGCTGTTTTATGACACGATCTATGCACATCAGGATGCCGAAGATGACGAACTGGCCGGGATTAAATCCACCGCCCGTCTGTTCGGCACCAATACCGAAAAATGGCTGAAATACTTTCTGGTCGCCACGGTGTCACTGATGGGTCTGGCGATCATCGATGCCGCCGTTCCAGATGCCTCAATCCTGGCGGTAGTGGTTGCGATTGCGGGACCTTGGGCGATGGGGTGGCATATGGCTTGGCAGCTGCGCGGGCTGGACCTTGAGGACAATGCCAAGCTGTTGCAGTTGTTTCGCTCGAACCGCGACACCGGCCTTATTCCGCTGATCTTCCTGTGCGTAGCGCTGCTGCTCTGATTGCACCTTGGCGCGGGGGTCTGTTAAGAGTGCCATCGACCGGTTGAGGAGTTTCGAAGCCACCTATGCGCCTGCCCTATTTTTCCGTCGTCTCCGCGATATTTGTCGTATCGGCTGGACTATGCCTGCTGGGGGCAGGTTTTGCTGTGACGAAGATCGAAGAAAGCTCGGAATTTGCCGTGCGCCGGGCCTTGAATCTTGAAGGACATGACTGGGCCGAAGTGGAATCCGATGGGCTGCGCGTTGTTCTGACAGGAACTGCGCCGGACGAGGCGACCCGGTTTGGCGCGCTGACTGCGGCCGGAACAGAGGTCGATACCTCTAGGGTCATTGATGAGATGCAGGTGACACCAACCGCTGATCTGACCCCGCCGCGATTTTCGACTGAGATTCTGCGCAATGACACCGGCATCTCGGTCATCGGCCTGATCCCAACCAGCCAAGACCGGGAAGCCCTGGTCGCGCGTTTGCAGCGTCTTGATCAAACAGCTGCGGTTTCTGACCTGATGGAAACTGCTGATTATCCTACGCCGCCGAGTTGGGATGACGCGCTGACCTATGCGATTGAGTCCTTGTCGCGGCTGCCGCGCGCCAAGATCTCGGCCAGCCCCGGATTGGTCAAGATCACGGCCATTGCGGACAGCCAGCAGGAAAAGGAACGACTGGAACAGGAGTTAACACGCGCAGCGCCGCCCAGCCTGCGCATCGGTCTGTCCATCTCGGCACCGCGGCCAGTGATCACGCCCTTCACGCTGCGCTATTTGATGGATGAACAGGGCGGGCGCTTTGATGCCTGCTCGGCACAGGACGAAGACGCGCGCGACAGCATCGGCGCGGCGGCACAGGCTGCCGGGCTGGCAGGCTCTTATACCTGCACCATCGGGCTGGGCGTACCGTCTCCCAATTGGGACTCGGCAGCGACGCTCAGCATTCAGGCACTGGCCGAGATCGGGCAGGGATCCGTCACCTTATCCGACGCGGATATCACGCTGATTGCGGCACAAGGAACAAACCCGGTGCTGTTCGATCGTGTTGTTGGCGAGCTAGAAAATGCCTTGCCCGAGGTTTTTGCCCTGCACGCGGTCCTACCGGAACCGGAAACCCAAGACCAAAACGGTCCCATCGAGTTTTCAGCGACCCGCAGCCCCGAAGGGCTGGTGCAAATGCGCGGTCGTCTACGGGACGAGGCGACGCGCGACATGGTCGACAGCTATGCCCGCGCAGCCTTTGGGTCCGAGGTAGTCCATACGGCCACCCGGATTGTTGACGATCTTCCGGCAGACTGGTCAGTCCGCGTATTGGCGGGGCTCGAGGCGCTGGCACAGCTGCACAACGGGGCGCTGATCGTCACCGTAGAATCGGTTTCTGTCTCTGGTGTCAGCCATGACAAGGATGCGCGGGCCCGGATCGCGGGGCTGCTGTCCGATAAGCTGGGCGAGGCGCAGGATTTTGACCTGTCGATCACCTATCAGGAGCCTCCCGAACCCGAAGATGCTCTGCCAGACCCCGAGCATTGTGAAGCGCAAATCGCAGATATTCAGGCAGGCAACAAAATCGCCTTTGAGCCCGGCTCCGCCACTGTGGCTGCCGCATCGCGGGATACCGTGACCCAGATCGCCGAGGTTTTGCGCGAATGCGGACCGATCAGGTTGGAGATTCAAGGCCACACCGACAGTCAGGGCCGTGAAGAGATGAACCAACAGCTCAGCCAGGCGCGCGCGCAATCCATTCTGAACGAACTGCGTGGCCGGCGGATTCCGACTTCAAGCTATTCCGCCGTGGGATATGGTGAGACCCAGCCCATCGCGGACAATGGCAGCGAAGAAGGCCGCGAAGAAAACCGCCGCATCGAATTCCGCCTGATCCGCCCCGAGCCGGTGACCAACACGCCCACCGGGCTAGAGGCGATGGAAACATCCGCAGAGCAGACCGAAACAGAGACCGAGACTGAGCATCCCGAAGAAAGCAGCTCGGACACGGATGCAGAGGACCAGTGAGTTGAACAGAACAGAATTCGTCATCGCCACCGCCATCATCCTGTTTGCGGCCTTTTGCATGGGCTGGTTTGCTAACTGGCTGGCCCATCGCCTATCGCGCGTGCGCCAAAGCGACGTGGCCGATCTGGATCGGATGAGCCAGGAATTGCACGAGGCCGAGGAAACCCGCGATCAGGCGATCACCTATCTGCAACAGCGTGAAGCAGAGTTGACCAATCAGCTGACGCAGACCGAGGCGGAACTGGCCGCCGCCATGGACGGGCTCAGAGCGGCCCGACAGGAAGCCGAAGAGATGCGCGGGCGGATCAACAACGCCGACTAAGGCATCACCAGCGCGTCAGCGCGTCTTCGTCTTCGTCCTTTGCAGCAACCCAATCTGATCCGGCAGCGGTTATCTCTTTCTTCCAGAACGGCGCGCGGGATTTGAGGTAATCCATCAGGTATTCCGCAGCCTCAAACGCATCCTTGCGATGGGGCGCTGCGGTTGCAACCATCATGATCCGGTCGCCCGGCGCCAGACGTCCGTGTCGGTGAATGACCAGCACATCCCCCAACGACCAGCGCTGTTTTGCCTCTTCGGCAATCTTTGCAATCGCCCGTTCGGTCATGCCCGGATAGTGTTCGATCTCCATCACATCCAGATCGCCCTCCGCCAGATCGCGCACAACACCGGTGAATGTCACGATGGCACCATTGGCGGTGTCCCGTGCGGCAAAGGCATTGGCCTCTGCACCCAGATCAAACTCTTCCTGCTGGACTGCGATCCGCATGCGTTCAGCCCCCGGTCATCGGCGGGAAGAACGCCACCTCGCGCACGCCCTGTAGTGAGGAGTCAAAATCGGACAATTCCTGATCAAGCGCCACGCGCAGCGCAGAAAGATCGGCAAAGGCGGCAGCATAGCGGTCTTCGCGTGCGCTCAGCTCGGCCACCAGCTCAGACACGGTGGCGGCGCTTGTCTCAAGCCGCTCTTTCGGGATGCCGATCCGTTCGCGCACCCAGGCGAAATACAGAACATCCATCCTTAACTCTCCTTCAGATGAGGCATGGCTTTACGTAAGTAGTCAAAGCCGGTGATCAATGTCAGCAGGGCGGCAACCCCCAGCAGCCACAGGCCGATCTGGCCGGACCAATACATGCCCTGCAGTTTCCACGCCAACCCGTTCACATCCTCGACCTGACCGCTCAGGATTTGTTCGACCAGTACCGGGTCCATGCCATAGGTCGACATAACCAGGTAGTGTTCAAAAATCCCCTGCGAGAACAGAACAGCGATCGCGATCATCTGGGCCGTCGTCTTCCACTTGGCCAGTTTCGTGACCTTGAGCGTGCCTGCCACATCCCCCAGATACTCGCGCAAACCTGACACAAACACTTCGCGGAACAGGATCACGGTGGCGGGTAGGACCAGCCATGGGGTCCAGTGCTCGGTCGAGTAACCAACCAGGATCATCAAAGCGATCACAACCATCGCCTTGTCGGCGATTGGGTCCAGCATTGCACCGATTTTGGTTTCCTGTTTCCAGGCGCGGGCCAGATACCCGTCGAACCAATCGGTAATGGCAGCGGTCAGAAACAGGATCAGCGCAAACCAATCGGCATAGGGACGGGTGAAGTACAGAAACATCACGGCCAGTCCGGGGGCCGCGATCAGACGCAGGACGGTCAGGATATTCGGCAGGTTCCAGTTCATGGGCAGACCCTACATCGCCGGTTCGGCACAGAAAAGACAGGGCAGCGAAAAACTGGTCCGATCACAGATGCTTGAGAGCATTCTGGTCAATGTGACGCAATCCCAACAGGTCATACATTCAGTTTATCCGGCAGTCGGGTTGCTGGACCCGTAGCTGCCATGTGACAACGCCCCCATACCGTGCGATTCGAGGCGCCCAGCTGCATGACCCCACATATCCAAACCGACCCCAAGGCCAACCTGATCGGCAGCCTCTGGATGATCGCCGCGATGGCGGGCTTTGCCATCGAAGACGCCTTTCTGAAAGCAGCGTCCGCCACCTTGCCCATCTGGCAGGTGCTTATCCTGTTCGGGCTTGGTGGCACCATGGTCTTTGCAGCGGCTGCGGTTCTGCATGGTACGTCGCTGATCCAGCGGGATGTGATGTCCCGGCCAATGCGAGTCCGCGTCTTGTTCGAGGTGCTGGGCCGCCTCTTCTACTTGCTTGCCATCGCACTGACTCCTTTGTCATCGGCAACCGTGATCCTTCAGGCTACCCCGCTGGTTGTGGTCGCAGGGGCCGCCCTTGTCTTTGGCGAAACCGTTGGGTGGCGGCGCTGGAGTGCCATTGGGATTGGCATGATCGGTGTACTGATCATCCTTCAGCCAACGGGCGACAGCTTTTCGCTGCTGTCCATCCTGGCCGTGCTGGGGATGTTTGGCTTTGCCGGACGTGATCTGGCCAGCCGGGCCGCCCCGGCAACGCTAAGCACCGCGGTGCTGGGCTTTTATGGATTTCTGTCGATCATCCTTGCCGGTGTGATCTATCGGTTTTGGGAGGCCACCCCTTGGGCGCCAATCCCAACCGGGGCAGCACCATATCTGGTAGGGGCCGTGCTGTTTGGCACGCTGGCATACAGTTCATTGATGAAGGCCATGCGCACCGGAGAAGTCTCTGCCGTGACCCCGTTCCGCTATGCGCGGCTGCTGTTTGGGATCGGTCTAGGCGTGTTCATGTTCAACGAACAACTGGACCGAACCATGTGGCTGGGCAGCGCGCTGATCGTGGCCTCGGGCCTTTATATCCTCTGGCGCGGCAGGCAGGTGCAGCCCTAACCCTTGTCGTGAAAGAAATCATAGACCTTCTGCGCCAGACCCGCTGAGATACCTTCAACCGCCTTAAGGTCGGCGAGATTGGCACGGCTGACGGCCTTGGCGCTGCCAAAATGGGTCAGCAGGGCCCGTTTGCGCGCCGCCCCCACGCCCGGAATTTCGTCCAGGGGTGTGGCACCAATCGCCTTGGCCCGCTTGGCGCGGTGCGTGCCGATGGCGAACCGGTGCGCCTCATCCCGCAGACGCTGAATGAAATAGAGCACCGGGTCATTGCGTTTCAGGGCAAAGGGGCGCTGGCCGATGCGGTGAAATTCTTCTTTGCCGTGATCGCGATCAACACCCTTGGCGACACCAATCATTGCGATGTCTTCCACACCATGGGTCTGCATGATTTCGTGGACCGCGCTCACTTGCCCAGCGCCGCCGTCAATCAGCAGCAGGTCCGGCCAAAGCCCTTTGTCCCGGTCAGGGTCTTCCTTTTGCAGCCGCGTGAAACGACGGGTCAGAACTTCTTTCATCATTCCGAAATCATCGCCCGGCGTCAGATCGTCACCACGGATGTTGAACTTGCGATAGGCGTTTTTCATGAACCCTTCGGGGCCAGCCACGATCATACCGCCCACGGCATTGGTGCCCTGAATGTGAGAGTTGTCGTAGACCTCGATCCGAACCGGAGGCCCGTCGAGGTCAAACGCCTCGGCGATACCGCGCAGCAATTTGGCCTGTGTTGCACTTTCCGACATGCGCCGCGCCAACGACTCGCGCGCGTTGCGCAGGGCACCGGCAACCAACTCCTGCTTTTCACCGCGCTGAGGCACCAATATCTCAACCTTCCGCCCGGCCTTCTCGGTCAGCGCCTCCTGCATCAGGTCCGCGTTTTCGATGGCATCCGACAGGATCAGTTGCCGGGGCGGTTCCTTGTTGTCGTAGAACTGACCCAGAAACGCCTCCATCACTTCGGCGGGGGACACATCCGGCCCGACACGCGGATAGAAATCCTTGTTGCCCCAGTTTTGGTTTGCCCGAATGAAAAAGACTTGAACACAGGCTTGTCCGCTGTCCATGTAAAGGCCGATCACATCCGCCTCGGTGACGCTGCGCGGGTTGATACCTTGCGAGGTCTGCACCTGCGTCAACGCTCGGATACGATCCCGCAACCCAGCCGCGCGCTCGAACTCCATCGCCTCGGACGCGGCCATCATCTGTTCGGCCAGCTCTTCCTGCACCTTGGTTGACCGGCCCGACAGGAAAAGTTCGGCGTCTTTGACACTTTCACCGTAGTCGGCATCAGAGATGAGGCCGACACAGGGACCCGAACAGCGTTTGATCTGATACAGCAGACAGGGGCGCGTGCGGCTGTCGAACATTGAATCCGAGCAGTTTCGCAACAAGAACGCTTTTTGCAGCTGGTTCAGCGTCCGGTTCACCGCACCGGCACTGGCGAACGGGCCGAAATACGCGCCCTTTTCCTTTTTTGCCCCGCGATGTTTCTTGATCTGCGGAAACGGATGATCCTTGGCCACCAGAATATTGGGAAAGCTTTTGTCGTCACGCAGCAGCACGTTGTACTTGGGCTTAAGCTGTTTGATCAGGTTCTGCTCTAGCAGCAGCGCCTCGGTCTCGGTCCTTGTCGTCAGGAACATCATCGAGGCGGTTGCCGCAATCATCCGCTCGATCCGGCCCGAATGCCCCGGACGGGCATAGTTCGATACACGTGCGCGCAGGTTTCGGGCCTTGCCGACATAAAGAACGCGGCTTTCGGCATCAAGCATCCGGTAGACACCGGGCGAGCTGTCCAGCGTCTTCACATAGCGCTGGATGCAGGCATAGCCGGTGGGCTGCGAAGCCGGAACGGGGTCATTGTTTGCGGTCATAGAACTCAGATATGATTCTCCGACCTTGGCTGCACTCTTGTTTGCCGCAGATCAAGAGAAAACAAATCCACGGAATCTGTGGATAACTATGCAGATAACTTTCCAGACATGCCGAAAGGCCCTTGAATCCTTGGGTTTTTGTTGGATTGCACAAAAATTAGGCAATAACTCAAAGCATTGTTTTTATTTAGAATTTTTTATTTCAATCAACAAGTATATGAAAAAAAAGACATTTTTGTAACGCGTAGATAACGGAATTGGGAGCGGTGCAAAACTTGCGCCGGATATACTTATTCTACGCCCAGCACGTCCGGTGTTTGCCAGCCCAGATGCTGCCCGCCATCGACACAAAGCAACTGCCCGGTTACGGCATGCGCGTCCAGAAAATATCCCAGCGCGGCTGTGATATCCGAGGGGTTTGCCCCGCGTTCGAGAATCGTATTTTCCCGTTGCGCTCTAAAGTGATCTTCGCTCTGGCGGTGCCCCTGCATCGTTGGGCCGGGACCGATTGCATTTACGCGGATCGCGGGCGTCAGTGCCTGGGCGGCAGTACGAGTCAGCGCCCACAGCCCCATCTTTGCAATCGTGTAAGACATGAATTCAGGCGTCAGCTTGCGCACACGCATATCAACCATGTTCACGATCAGCCCGGTTGCCTGCGGCTCACCGTTTTCATCCGGCTCAGGCTCAAGCCCCTGCTCCGCCATCGCCTGTGTCAAAACAAACGGCGCACGCAGATTGCTGTCGAGATGACGATCCCAGCTTTGCCGTGTTGCGGAATGGATATTGTCATATTCAAAGATTGACGCGTTGTTCACCAGACAGGTGATAGGGCCGCCTAGGGCCTCTGAGGCGCGCGGCAGTAAATCCGTCACCTCAGCCTCGTTCAGCAGATCAGCCGGCAATGCGACCGCGGTCCGCCCCAGCGCCTGAATGTCCGCCACGGTCGCAAGCGCCGCTTGTTCAGAGGTCGCGTAGTGAATCGCAACATCCATTCCGCGCCGCGCCAGATACAGCGCCATGGCGCGACCCAAGCGAATTCCCGCGCCGGTCACAAGTGCTCGGGTCATGGCTCAGCTCTCCTTTGTCAGGTCATACCAGCAGGCTGACGATATAGATGACATAGAGCACAGTTAGCAGCAGGCCCCATCCGCGGTTGATATCCTGCTTGAAAAACACAAAGGGGATCAAAAGCAATGAGGCCCCAAGCATGACCCACAGGTCAAAACGCAGGAATTCCGGATCAACCGGGATGCGTCCGAACAAGGTGGCGATGCCCACAATGGCCAGCAGGTTGAACATGTTCGAACCTATGACATTGCCCAGCGCCACATCGGCCTGCCGCCGCAGGGCCGCCATAACGGTCGTTGCGAGTTCGGGTAGAGACGTTCCGACGGCTATCAACGTCAGGCCGATCACCGTTTCGCTGACGCCGTATGTTCGCGCAATGACGGTCGCGTTATCAACCAGCAGATGCGCACCCATTGGCAAACCGATCAGGCCAAGGATCAGATAGACCGACACCTTCCAGTACGGCATATCGGGGTCCGCCTCTTCCAGCCCCTCAAGACCTTCATCATCTGCGCAGGCCTCGCCGCAAGCTTTGCGGTGGGCATGCGCCTCGCGAAAGGCATTGAGCAGAACCAGAGCGAGTGCGGCCAGCAATATCGCACCGCTGACCAGATTGAAGACACCACAAAATGCAAGACCAATAAACAAAACCGACGCCAGCAGCATGAAGACATAGTTCTTACGGCTGTTGCACTCACTGGTATGCAGCGTCGCCAGAAGCGCAGGCAAGCCAAGCACCAGCAGGATATTGGCCGTATTCGACCCGACCACATTCCCCAGGGCAATACCCGGCGCATTTTCCTGTACGGCGCTGATGGCGATCAACAACTCGGGTGCAGAGGTTCCAAACGCCACAATCGTCAGGCTGACGATCAGCGCTGGCACACCCAGCCTCAGGCTGAGGTTGACCGCGCCGCGCACCAGCGCGTCGCCCGCCAGCAATAGGATCAGCAAACCCAGGCCAGAAAGCAGCCACGCGGTCATGTGCGGCCTCCTTTTTCGCAGGCGCACGGGCCTTTGCCGATCCTGTATCGCCCGCAACGCGGGCATTTCGCCGAACTCAGCCGCCGCTGTCCGGGAAAGCGCAGCTTGCCGAACATCGCCAATACACCCATGGCGACAAGGAACAGAGTGACAACCTTGATAATCACGTCACAAACCGAAACGCGCGTAGGCCGCCCGCTCCTCTATCCCGGTGATCGCATCCTGCGCGAGCGCGGCGCCAAATCGCGACCAGATGGGCTTGCGCAAGCCATAGCGGCGAAATTTGACCTTATCGCCAAAACGTTCCTGAATCTTTGGCTTCAGATGCGCGACGCCGTCGATCAAGCCAAGCTCTGTAGCGCGACGCGCCAGCCAGACCTCTCCGTTAAACAGGTCGGCTGTATCGTCCAGCTTACTGCCGCGCCGTTCTTTGACATAAGTAATGAAGTTTTCGTGGATATCGCCAAGCAGCCCTTTCAGCCGTGCGACATCTTCCTTTTTTTCTGGGGCAAACGGGTCGAGCATAGATTTCGACTGGCCCGCCGTATGCACCCGTCGTTCAAATCCCTGGCGGGCCAGAAAGACATGGGCGCCAAATCCCGATGAGATCACGCCGATGGACCCCAGAACCGAACTGTCATCGGCCCAAATCTCATCCGCTGACGCCGCCAACCAATAGCCACCCGAAGCCGCCACATCTTCGACGAAGGCAATGACGGGGATGTCCAGCTCTGCGGCCAGCCGACGGATCCGGGCCCCAATGAGCGAGCTTTGAACTGGCGATCCTCCTGGCGAGTTGATCTCAAGCGCCACGGCGTCGGGTTTCCCTTTGCGGAACGCCTTTTCCAGAACGGGGGCCAGTGTGGTGTCATTCAAGGATCCACGTCCCGCCATGCCGATGGCACCGGACAGGCGGACCACGGCCACGGTCGGCTGTTTCTTAATGAACGGAAGGCTGAGTTTCATGGGTGCCGATGTAGAGCGCCGGAAACCCGCAAACAAGGGATTGACCCGCGCATAAACACGACGTGAACCAATTTCCCACAGTCGATGGGCAAAAATGCAACGCCTCATCGGGCCTCTCTAGCTTCGGATGCGCCAGCCGGTTTTGAATATCCAGCCAACGATCGCGAGACAGATACCAGTAAAGGCCAGAATGGCCAGCAGACTCAGCCCGATCGGCACATCGGACAGTCCGAAAAACGACCACCGAAAGCCTGAGATCAGGTAGACCACCGGGTTGAACAGCGTGATGGTTTGCCAAAGCGGCGGCAGCATCGAGATCGAATAAAACGTCCCGCCAAGAAAGATCAGCGGCGTTACGATCAGCTGCGGCACCAGCGACATTTGTTCAAAATTGCTGGCCCAGATCCCGATAATGAACCCCAGCAAAGAAAAGCTGAGACAGGTCAGGATCAGGAACGCGGCCATGGCAATGGGATGCTCGATACGTATATCGACGAAAAAGGTCGAGGTGATCAGGATGACAAGACCCACAAAAAGTGCCTTGGTGGCCGCGGCCCCGACATATCCGATCACGATCTCGATAAAGTTCACCGGCGCGGACAGCAATTCATAGATCGTACCCAGAAATTTGGGAAAGTAGATCCCGAACGACGCGTTCGAAATGGCCAGCATCACCACCGACAGAATGATCAGCCCGGGAACGATGAAGGCGCCGTAAGAGACGCCGTCGACCTCTTGGATGCGGCTGCCGATGGCTGTGCCAAACACCACGAAATACAATGAGGTCGACAGGACGGGCGACAGAAAACTCTGCCCCAGCGTGCGGAAGAATCGGGCCATTTCGAACCGGTAGATGGCTGCAATCGCGGTCCAGTTCATGCGGCTTCTCCCGAGACCAGATTTACGAATATCTCTTCGAGGCTTGATTGCCTTGTCTGCACATCTCGCAGAACCAGCCCGGCCTGCGCCACATCATTCAGCAATGTGGTGATACCGGTACGCTCGGCATTGGTGTCATAGGTATAGATCAGCACGTCGCCCTGCCCGTTCAGGGTCAGGTTATGCTGAGACAAGCCGTCGGGAATGGCCGAGATCGGTTCGGTCAGCATCACCTCGATCTGCTTTTTGCCCATCTGCGCCATCAGCTTGTCCTTTTCCTGAACCAGCAACAGCTCACCCTTATCTATGACGCCGACACGGTCCGCGATGGCCTCGGCCTCTTCGATGTAGTGGGTTGTCAGAATGATGGTGACGCCGCTGGCCTTCAGCTCGGCCACGATATCCCACATGTCTTTGCGCAGCTCGACATCAACCCCGGCGGTCGGCTCATCCAGAAACAGGACGCGGGGTTCATGGGCCAGCGCCTTGGCAATCAGCACGCGGCGCTTCATCCCACCCGACAATTCCTTGATCGCGTTCTTGCGCTTTTCCCACAATGAGAGCTTGCGCAAAATCTCTTCGATTCGGGCGCTGTCGCGGCCATGGCCAAACAACCCGCGCGAGAACTGCACCGTGTTCCAGACCTTTTCAAAGGGTTCCAGTGCAATCTCTTGGGGGACCAGACCGATCATACGTCGGGCGGCGCGAAATTCATCCTGAATGTCATGGCCGCCCACCGTGACAGTACCAGAGGTTGGGGTCGTGATACCGCAAACCGTTGAAATCATGGTTGTTTTACCGGCACCATTCGGCCCGAGCAGCGCCAGAATCTCACCCTCTTCAATATCCAGAGAGACGCCTTTCAGCGCCTGAAAGCCCCCCGCATAAGATTTGTGGAGGTTCTTGATCGACAGAATTGTTGACATACGCTTCCCCGTTCTACCGGCGACCCTATCGCGCCACATCACGACAGAACAGGGCAAACTCGCACAAATCCCGTGCGGTCAGTCGCGACCTGTCAAACGCCCCAACCAGCCCTTTTTCTCTTCTGGCTCTGACCCATTCTCGGCGTCTTGGGGCGGGCCTTCGAAATGCTGCTGAAGGTTGGTAAAGAACTGATCGGCCATTTTCTTGGCAAAGCCATCGATCAACCTGCTGCCCAGCTGGGCGAGCTTGCCACCGACCTTAGCGTCCACATCATAGGCCAGCACCGTTCCGCCATCTTCGCCGGGGCTGAGCGTCACCTGGGCGTTTCCTTTGGCAAACCCTGCCGCGCCGCCCTTGCCCTCGCCCGCGATGGTAAGGCGTTCGCCTTCGACCATATCCGACATCGTCACCGTGCCCTTGAACGTGGCCTTTACCGGCCCGACCTTCTGCACCACGGTGGCCTGGTAGCCGTCGGCAGGATTGCCCGATATCTCTTGCGTTCCGGCCACGCAGACCTTCAGGACTTCGGGGTCCAGCAATGCCGCATAGACTTCGGCGGGAGAGGCCTGAATCTGCCGAGTATCACTCATCTGCATAGAGAATGCCCCTTTTTCATCCTGTGTCAGAACACCAGAATCCTAGCGCCGATCACCGGGTTCAAGCAACCCAATTGAATTCGGCAATAGACTTCCCACCCGAATGTGATAGCGATCGGACGCATAAGATGAGGCGCGCCGCAGGGGATTTTTATGGCCAGTGCTCCGCCAAATAACGCCACAGCCGGCATCGCCTTTATCGTGGCGGGGATGGTTGCGATCTCGGTCAACGACATGCTGATCAAGCAGCTTTCGTCGGGCTATCCGCTGCACCAGATGGTGTTCATGCGGTCCTCCATCGGCATCGTGCTGTCTTTTGCGCTGCTGCATTTCGAAGGCGGGCTGAGCCTTTTGAAAACACGCCACCCGTGGCTGCATATCACCCGCTGCCTGATGATCGTGCTGTCGAACATGACCTTTTTTGTTGCCCTGGCCGCTGCACCGCTGGCCGAGGTGACGGCGCTGTTCTTTGCTGCGCCGCTGTTCATCACCGTCCTGTCGATCCCGTTTCTAGGCGAAAAGGTGGGGCCATTGCGCATCGCCGCCGTTGCTGCAGGCTTTGCCGGTGTCGTCATCATGCAAAGGCCGTGGGAAGGCGGAGAAACCGAGGCCGTCAATCGCATGGTCTTGCTGCTGCCGGTGTTGTCGGCGTTGACCTATGCCGCCAACCAGATTCTGACTCGCAAGCTGGGTGCCACAACCAAAGCGTCGGCGCTGGCGATCTATATTCAGGCCATGTTCATTCTGGTCTCTGCAGTTTTCTTTGTCGTCGCGGGCGACGGGCGGTTTGCGACACAGGCCTCTGATCCCAGCCTGATCTTCCTGCTGCGCGCCTGGACTTGGCCTGCTGACGGCGACTGGACCTATATGATCGCGCTTGGCTTGAACTCGGGCATCGTTGGATATTGCCTGGCGCAGGCCTATCGCATGGCAGATGCCGCGACGGTTGCCCCGTTCGAGTACACCGGCCTTCCGATGGCGATCTTGTGGGGGTGGCTGATCTGGGGCGAGCTTCCCGATCCGGTGGTCTGGCTGGGCATCCTGTTGATCATGGGCTCGGGCCTGTTCGTCTTTTTCCGTGAACAGAAAAAAGCACGTCAGGTCGCCCGCATCGAGGTCAAGGGGCGCTACTGATCGGCTCACCCTCAGACGTGAGGCGTTGCAGCTCGGAAATCCGCTTCTGCACCAGCTCCAAATGCAGACGGGCATCGTATTGCCCCTGACGATAGGCTGCAGGCAGCCGCAACCCTGCGAACCGCTCATCCAACTCGCTCAGATGGGCCTGCATCTCGCGCAGCTGCTGCGGGTTTGGGTCATTGCCCAACTCCTGCTCGATTTCGCGGATTTCGGGATAATGCTGCCAGACCCGCCAACGCATGACATAGGCATAGGCCATGGGCAGCAGGCGCATAAGCGGGACCACGATGAAGAAAAACGGCAAAAACAGCAGCAGTACGCGATTGATCTGGGCCGCAATCCAATAGGGCAGCCAGTTATGCCAGGTCGACGGGCCCTCGAGAATCAGTTGCCGGGCCGTGTTGTTCACGGTCAGGCCAGTGCGGTCGATATTGGGAAAATCCCCTGGATCGGTGATGATCCCCTGTTGATGATGCAGCTCAATCGCAGCCATTGTCAAGCGATTGACCAGAGCCGGATGCAGATCAGGGCGCACCACCAGACGCGCCTCAAGCGCGATCAGATCAACCGGGCGCGGTGGCAGAACCGGCTCAAGCGACATGCCACCCGCGGGCACCGTGACCACGGTGGCATGGGACAACCGGCGCGAGATGGCTTCGACGTGATCCAGTTCAAGCACGCGCAAATCGGGTTGGTGATACGCCGCCCGCAGATAAGGTGCCTGGATCGGGGCGACATAAACAGCGATGTCCAACTGCCCATCCAGCAACGCCGCAGCCGCATCCCCGTAAGGGATCGAGAGATGGGTATTGTCGGCTAGCGCAAGCCCCACCGCCTGTTCGAAATCCCGGAACGCGGCGGCCGTCCCGGACTCGCTGGTCCCGCTGTTGATCCGAAGCCCGCGCCAATGTGCCGGGTTCGTCGGAATCGTGGCATCTGCGCGGGTAAGGAAAATCAACGGTTCAAAGAAGACAGTGCCCAGCGCTTCGACCTGATGTTTGTCGATGCTAACGCCCCCTTGCAAAAAAGCCGCGTCAACTTCGCCCTGCTCCAGCAACCCCACATTCTCGACCGAGCCCGCCGAGTTGAAAATCTCAACCTCGACATCATCCCGCGCCAATACATCAGCATAGGCCCGCGCGACCTCGACATAAGCGCCGCCATCCGGGCCCGAGGCCAGCCGCAGGCTGCCGGGCGGGTGCAGTTGCACAACTATGACAGCCAGGATCGACAACACCAGGGCGACGCTTATCAGAACCCAAAAACGCATCGTATTCTCATATCTCCATTCAACTCAGGACGCTAAGCGCAGCAGGCGGCTGTGACAAGCGCCCTGATCCCGGGTCGATGTCTCGTTTTCCTTGCAATTGCGGCGCTACATCTGGACGGTGCGGGGACGGAGGGTGGCATGCTGAACGGAATCCGAATTGTAGAGATCGAAGGGCTGGGCCCCGGCCCGTTTGCAGCGATGCTGCTGGCGGATTTGGGTGCGACCGTCATCACCATCCATCGCAAAGGTGGATCCACCACACCCGGCATGCCCGAGCAATCCGTGTTGGATCGGGGCAAACGATCCATCGCGCTGGATCTCAAAACCCCCAGCGATCTGCAAACCGCCAAAAGGCTGATTGCTTCGGCAGATGCGTTGATCGAGGGATTCCGACCCGGCGTGATGGAAAAACTCGGTCTGGGTCCGGATATCTGTGGCGAGTTGAATCCACAGCTAGTCTATGGTCGCGTGACGGGTTGGGGTCAGGACAGCCCGCTGTCGCAGACCGCCGGGCATGATCTCAACTATATCGCGCTTTCGGGCGCGCTTTGGTACGCGTCTCCACCGGGCGAGGCGCCGCTGACACCTGCCACTCTGGTCGGCGATATCGGCGGCGGCGCGATGTATCTTGTGACAGGCATTCTGGCCGGCCTGCTGAACGCGCAGAGATCAGATCAGGGCACAATCGTCGATGCCGCCATGTATGACGGTTCCGCCCATATGATGAATCTGCTGATGAGCATGCGCCAGACCGGGCAGTTGTCAGACAAGCGCGGGCAAAGCCTGCTGGACGGCCCACATTGGAGCCGCACATATGCCTGCGCTGATGGCGGTTTTCTCTCTGTGCAATGTCTTGAGCCCAAATTCTATGCGCAGTTTCTGGACCTGATGGGGTTGAGCGGTGATGCCGAATTCGAACAGCAATATAACGCAGAGCTTTGGCCCCGCCTGACCCACCGCCTTATAGACCTGTTCGCCGACAAACCGGGCGACTATTGGGCCGAACTGTTTGAAGGGACTGATGCCTGTGTCGCACCCGTCCTCTCCCTGCAGGAAGCGCGCGATCATCCGATGAACAAGGCCCGCGATGTCTGGCAAGAAGTCGAGGGCACGCTGCAAGCCGCCGCCGCACCACGGTTCTCAACCCACGCGTGGCGAGCACAGCCCATCCCTGTACGCGGTGAACATACAGATGAGATCATGCGCGAACTTGGAATCGACGCCGAACACTGAATGTCGCGCTGGGCAGGATCAGCCGCCCCGGACGGTGTCGATCATCAACTGCACATTCTCGGGATCAGCATCAGGCGTGATCCCATGCCCAAGGTTGAAAATATGTGGCCCTTTCGAGAACGCCTGAACGATCTGCCGGGTTTCATCCACCAAAGCCTGACCACCTGTCACCATATGGGATGAGGCCAGGTTGCCCTGAACGCATCCATCAACCTGAACATTGCGCGCGGCCCAGTCCGGAGACACCGAATTGTCCAGTGCCACGCAATCAACGCCCGTTGCCTTGGCAAAACCGACATACCCCTCTCCCGCCTCGCGCGGGAAACCGATCACAGGGATACCCGGATGGCGCCCTTTAATGGCTTGGGTGATAACACGGCAGGGCTCGACTGCGTATTTCTGGAATGCATCCGCCTTGAGCGAGCCCGCCCAGCTGTCGAAAATCTTGACCACTTCAGCGCCAGCCTCGATCTGCATGGATAGGTATTCAATGGTCGCTGCGGTGATACGTTCCAGCAAAGCCTCGAACAGGGCGGTGTTTTCTTCGCGCAACGCATGGGCCGGGCCCTGATCCGGCGTTCCGCGCCCTGCGATCATATAGGTTGCGACTGTCCAGGGTGCGCCTGCAAAGCCGATCAGCGTCGTCTCGGTGGGCAGTTCGTGGGACAGGATGCGCACTGTCTCATAGACCGGCGACAACGTATCATGGATATCCTCGACAGGCTTCAACGCATCAAATTCCGACTGCTGCGTGATTGTCGACAGGCGGGGACCTTCACCAGTGACAAACCACAAATCCGCGCCCAGCGCCTGAGGCACCAAAAGGATGTCGGCAAAAAGGATTGCCGCGTCGAACCCGTATCGGCGAATGGGTTGCAACGTCACCTCGGCGGCCAGTTCGGGATTATAGCACAGCGACAGAAAATCACCGGCCTGCGCGCGGGTGGCACGATATTCGGGCAGATACCGCCCGGCCTGACGCATCATCCAGATCGGCGGCACATCCTGCACCTCGCCCGCCAACGCCCGCAGCAGCTTTTTCGTCTCGGCCATCTTGGTCCTCAATCTTCCGGTTTGGAGCAACCGGTCCGTCTTCGGCGACAAAATGTCAAGCCCAGCCCCCATTGTCAGGGCAATGTGACGCGACTAAAGCTGGGCCCATGACTTTGAACCTGCCCACCCCCGCATCCCCGCTTCGGATTGGCACCCGCGGCTCGCCTCTGGCTTTGGCGCAAGCCTATGAGACCCGTCAAAGACTGGCCGACGCGTTCGACCTGTTGCAGGATGCATTCGAGATCGTTGTGATCAAAACCACCGGCGACAACCGGGCGATGATCGATGCGGACCGACCGCTGAAAGAGATCGGGAACAAGGGTTTGTTCACCAAAGAAATCGAAGATGCGATGCTGAAGGGCGAGATCGATATCGCCGTGCATTCGACCAAGGACATGCCGGTCGAACAACCCGACGGGCTAGTTCTGGACACGTTCCTACCCCGTGAGGACGTGCGGGATGCATTTATCTCACCCAGCCTGAGTTCGATTCATGACCTGCCCGAAGGCGCAGTTGTCGGCACCTCATCGCTGCGCCGCCGCGCGCAACTGCTGCATCGCCGCCCCGATCTGCGGGTGACCGAATTCCGTGGCAATGTGCAGACCCGGCTCAGGAAACTCTCAGAGGGTGTCGCCGAGTGTACTTTTCTAGCTATGGCGGGCATTCGGCGCCTGCAAATGGACGACATTCCCGCAACCGCAATATCACCCGATGACATGCTGCCCGCCATCGCGCAAGGTACGATCGGGATCGAACGGCGCAACGACGACACGCGCGCGGCAGAAATGCTGGAAGCCATCCACCACGCAGAAAGCGGTAGCCGCCTTGCCGCAGAGCGCGCGCTTTTGGCGGCGCTGGACGGATCCTGTGAAACCCCGATTGCTGGGTTGGCCGAAATGGATGGTCAAAGACTGCGATTGCGCGGCGAGGTTCTGCGCCCCGATGGGTCCGAGGCCATTTCTGACAACCAGACTGGCGCGATTGAGGACGCCACCGAAATGGGGCAGGCCATGGCGGCAAAGCTGCTGAAACAAGCCGGCAAAGGTTTCTTTGACTGGCGCGAGTAACTAAATTTACCAAGTGTGAACTGCATCACTGTCTCGTGTCGCGCGTTCATGCATTAAGGTGTTACAGATCAGATTGAGGTTCAGTCTCGAATATATCGAAAAGTTTAGATTGTTTTGTTTTATATGGTATTCGAGGGGGCGAGGCTGAATACCCTATCTGATCGGAGCGGGCCGCTGTTTGAAACAGCGGCCTGTCTTCTTTGTGATGTACCCCTAGGTCAGCCCCCCAAAAACTCAGGATATCTTTTGCGCCCGCCCCTGATGGCTGAAAATCACCTGATCTGACCGGGACTCGAGTCGAAAATCTGCAGCCCGCCCCGGCAGCTTGCGATAGAATCCAGCAAGACCGGCTTCAAGATCCGCAGCCTGCTCGGCGCACTCAGCACACATTGTTTCAATCCGGACATGCGGCTGCCGGTCACGAATGGCTGCGACCACAGACGAATGGGCCACTTCGAGGTCTTTGAACCGTCGGCTGGCCGCCATCGCCTGATCCCCGACGAGAATGAACACAGGCGCGGGTTTGCTTTTTCCCTTGAGATCGACAAACCCGGCCTCAAGCATGGCCAGCTGCCGTCCTGCGACCTCGAACACGGTATCCGAGACAAGGATGTCATAATCGACGTGCCTGCAGGTCTGCTCGACACGTGCCGCAACATTCACCACATCGCCGATGACGGTATAGTTGAATCGCCTCCGCGACCCGATGTTACCCACACAAGCCCGACCGGCAGCGCATCCGGTGGCCAGCGCGATCGGGGCCCGATCCCGCATCACCTCAGAGGCATTGAACTTCGTCAAAGCCTGCCGCATCAGCAACGCTGCCTGCGCCGCACGAAGCTGGTGATCCTCGACCGGAACGGGAGCATTCCAGAAGGCCATCACCGCATCGCCGATGAACTTATCTATGGTTCCGCGTTCGGCCAGAATCTGATCTCCGACCTCGGAAAACAGATCATTCAGAAGCGCAACCAGATCAGAGGCCGAAACCGACTCAGACAAAGGCGTGAATCCGCGAATATCTGAAAACATCACGGTAATCTCCTGAGTCTCGCCACCCAGTTCAAGCTGATGGCCTTTGGCATCCATCTCATCGAGAATTTCAGGTGCCACGTAGTGGGAAAATATCTGGCGGATCACGCGTTTCTCGCGCTCGGTCGAAATAAACAGATAGCCCGCCAGCAACCCGAAATTGGCCATTCCTCCCATTAGCGGAAAGGTGACGTCGAACAGCACCAACTGGTTCTGAAACGCCAACCAGCTGACCCCCAATACAACCGCCGCAGAAATACCTCCCGCAAGAAACGACGCCACCGCACCAAAGCTCGACATCACCAGAATGACGATCAACCCCAGAATAATGAACGCCAAAAGTTCAAGCGCGGCGGTTACGTCTGATCTGCTCAGCATTTCGTCTGTCAGAATTTGTTCGATGATCTGCGCGTGGATCGACACGCCCGGCACGGATTCGCCAAGAGACGTCTGCCGCATGTCAAACAGACCCGCCGCAGAGGTGCCCACAAGGATGATACGGCCTTCAATTTCCGCACGCAGCGCCGGATCATCGGGTGTTTGCAGGACTTCATTCGCCGAAAGATACAAGTCCGGCGCATCCCGTCTGTATCTGACCCAAACCTCGCCGTTTTCAGTTGTGGGTAGCTGAAACCCACCAATCTCGACCGCGACCATAATTCCGGCCTCATCCGGGGCACCTTCGGCAATCAGAATGGACTCACCCATCGCGATCCGTAACGTTTCAGCCCAAAGGCTGGGCAGCACGCCATCCGGGCCACGCCAGAGCGCCGGAACCCGTCTTACAACACCCGTCCCGCCCAAGGGCGAGACGTTGACACCGCCAATCCCGGCAGCGTCCTGATCCAGCGGCGGCGCGGGCGGCGTCCAGTACGGCACCGCAATCAGGCCCGTCGTCGGCATCTCGCCGATTTCGATGATCCCGGCCTTCGAGGCGACCGGCCTGTCCGCACCGGATGCACGGGCAGCAACACCCAGCACAACAGGCCAATTGGCCATCTCAGCCCCGAACATGACGTCATTGTCCAATTGCTGGTTTGCACGATCATTTCGGAACAGGTTCTTCAAACCCGGATCCTGCATCAACCGGGACGGAGAATACCGGTCGGGCTCTACAAAAAGCATATCGAAGGCAATGGCCGCCGCACCGTATTCGCCCAGGCGTTCGACCATATCCGCCATCAGGGTTCGCGGCCAAGGCCATTGCCCCCAGGCGGCCAGCGAGGCCTCATCAATGTCCACAACACGAACGGGCAATTCAGGATTGTATTCGCGCGGGGACAACCGCTGCAGAACGTCAAAATATATCAGTCGGGACATTCGAACCGGATAGGGATCCAGCACGCGAACAAAACAACCCAGAAGGATAAGCCCAAAACCGATGAGACCAAAGGCCAGCCGGCGACCATTTTTTTCCTTTTTCTTGCGGGTCACGCCGATCTCCATTGCCAAAACTGCAGGATACCGATGTTTGAAAAACCTCTAATTGTCGGCACCCTGTCCGAACCCTACCTCTGCGCCTGCGTCAACGGCGCTCTGCTCTCGGGCACCCGCCTGCTGGCCTGACGATGGTTGTTCGGCTGGCGGGTCGGGCTGCTCAGGTGACATGTCTGCTCCCGGATCGGGATGCCCGGTTGGCTCAGCTTGCGGGGTCGGGGGTTCTGGGGCTGCGGCTGGCGTCGGCGTTGCCGCCCGCACGCTTTCGATCTGTTCCTCGCGCCGGTCCCGCTGAGGACGTACACGAGGCGCACGATCCCCGGAACACCCCTCGATCGCCACCTGAAGCGGGGGCACCAGTCTCTCTTGAGAACTGATAAACGGGAACCCTTCCCGCAACGCTTTGTCATAGTTTTCCTGATCAACCGGCTTGCCTACACCGCCCCGCTGGCTGGTTGCAAAAAGGCTACACTGGCGCCCGGTTGACCGGCAGCTGCCGCCCCGCAAGCCGCACATCCGCACCGTTCCTTCAAGAACCAGCATGGCACTTTGGCTGCCCGGCACGATCCACATATCAAATGTTGTCCCGCGCACCGCCATGGTCGCGGTCGGCGTTTTGATAGAATAGGCGCGCTTTCTGCTTTTTCCTGAAATGAAACGGAAACTGCCGCCCAGCGCCTGCACTGCAAATGTCTTTGCTTTGCGATTGCCCCGCAGCATGGTCACATCCAGAACCATGCGCGCATTCGGGCCAATCGCTATCTTTGTTTCATCAACAAAAACAAGCTGAACAACACCTTTCCCATCGGTCGATATCGCATCCCCGGTTTCAACCACCATCCCTTCAAGGACCTGCAGGGTGTTCCCTGCACGCGTGATTTGGGCCCCTTGCTTTACCTTGAGAACCGTACCGATAGACGCTGCAGACGGCACCGGCAGGATTGAGATAACACACAGAACAACGAGCACTTTTAACCAGGTCAAATCCAGTCCCTTCCCCCAAAAAGGTTCCTGTCAGATGCGTTGCACCTGCTGCCCGGTTGTCTCCTCAACTTCTATTTATTTGGTCAATTGAAAACAGAATACATACAAATATGCCTTAAAACGCATGCAAATGACAAGTTTTTCGTTTAATCACCGCAGGATGCCCCGGGTGATCAACTGTGACACCGGCACCGCGAAGCTGGCCAAAAGCCGCCCAGGCCATCGCATTCCTGCAGTCTGTGCTAGCATCTGGTGGTGCAAACTCCGCCCGTTTCAGAAAAATGACAGAGGTCAGGAAAATCGCCTTGTATCTGGGTAACTGCCGGGGATATACCGGCCAGCGGAGACGTGGCCGAGTGGTCGAAGGCGCTCCCCTGCTAAGGGAGTAGGCGGGAAACCGTCTCGAGGGTTCGAATCCCTTCGTCTCCGCCATACACCGGTCAAAATGATCGGGAAAAATCACTCAGCAAGATTTTAGGAAGTTGGCCTGCGCCTGCGCGGCGCTTGTGCATAGAGCTGCATAACCTGCCATTGCGTGGTGGCTTATATCCCACCAAATGTCTCTTTGAGCTCTGAAACTTGCGCGGGGTCCAGAAAACGGGTTGGCAGGCCGCGCAGCGCCAGCAATAGCTTCGCCGTTTCTTCAAGCTCTTCTGCTGCACATACTGCCGCGAATAGATCGTTGCCGGAAACAACGGGGCCGTGATTGGCCAACAAAACGGCGCCGTATTCTCCGCCCAGGTCCCGGATCAGATCACCGGATTTGGGGTCGCCCGGCTTAACATAAGGAACCAACTTCACCCGACCGACACGCATCACCACATAAGGCGTCAGCGGTGGAATGCAGTCCTCGGGGTCAGTGTCTTTGAGGCAGGACAACGCAGTTGCCCAGGTCGAATGCAAATGCACGACAGCACCTGTCTGAGGTCTCGTCTCATAGAAGGCCTGATGGAGGAAAACTTCCTTGGTCGGCTTATCCCCTGAGACATGGTTGCCATTCAGGTCGATCTTGGCAATGCGTTCGGGGTCAATGTCTCCCAACGTAGAGTTGGTTGGCGTCATAAGGATTCCGTCGTGCAGGCGCGCGGAAACATTGCCCGCAGTGCCAACGGAAAACCCCCTTGCAAAGAGCGACGCGCAGAGGTCCGACATCTGCTGCCGCAGCGCCAATTCATCAGAGCTCATTGGCCGTTCTCCATCATCCTAAGCGCTTTTGCGAAAAAGTCGGGTGCACCAAAGTTTCCGGACTTGAGGGCCAGCGCAATGGGTTCAGATTTTCCGATGCTCAGAATGGGCACGCCCGGATCAATCTCTGGCCCAATGGACATGGCTGGCGCGCCCAAGGCCTCGGACACGGTCTGGGACACAGCCCCCGACGTCTCTCCGCCGGCCACAACCAAGCGCTTGTACCCGGTCAGGACAAGCGCGCGGGCGGTTTCAGCGAACAGGTTGTCTAACCGGGCCGCAACGGCCTCTTGCCCGAACCGGTTTTGGATTGCACGCACATCCTCGGGATTTCCTGATG
This sequence comes from Ruegeria sp. AM1, assembly GCF_056540745.1. NCBI lineage: Bacteria > Pseudomonadati > Pseudomonadota > Alphaproteobacteria > Rhodobacterales > Roseobacteraceae > Ruegeria > Ruegeria sp. AM1. The sequence continues at coordinate 118,714 of NZ_JBQFXH010000006.1, read as the reverse complement.
AGTAAGCGAGTGGCGCCTTGTCGGGATGCGCCTCGAAGAAGTCAACAAGCGTGCCTGTATTGACGTTCCCCGCCATCACACCTGGAACATCAATAGCTAGGGTTGGATGCGACCGCGCATGCGTCTCGATCTGCCTGCGGGTCGCCCCCGAACAGGAGCCAGCAAGGATTGCTGCCCGTCCGACCACACCTGTGAATGCGCTGCCTGCAGCTTTGGACGAGGCCTGGCTCAGGATGTTTCTGGCGAGACCCAACGCGATGCCCGAGCCCCCGGTGATGAGCTTGGCATCCTTTAACGCCGCCCCCCACGCCAACAGATCCTCGTCCGAAATCGCGTCACCAATCAAAAATCGCGCGTCGGCGTCTCGTACAGCACCGGCAATCGCCCCTGCCCCCTGCCTGACAATGTCACTTGGCACCAATCCGACCGTTTCTGCGGTTTGATGTTGTAGCCAGCGCCTGATGTCAGAATCCGTCATCGGCGTCAGCGGATGATTTTCCATCCCCGACTCATGTAAAAGCTGGCCAAGCACAAAGAGATGACCCTGATAGACCGTGCGACCAGTTGTGGGAAAGGCTGGGCAGAAAATCACCTTTTGCGCCCCAAGCTCATTGGCGAGCGCCTCAGCGACGGGGCCGATATTTCCGTCACGCGTGGAATCAAAGGTCGAGCAGTACTTGAAAACGAACTGCTGGCATCCTTGGGCCACCAGCCACCGCAGCGCGCGTAGACTGTCCGCGACGGCTTCGCCGACCGGTGCTGTGCGGCTTTTGAGCGAGATCACACCCGCTTCGATCTCTTTATCTGCCGGGTCAGTCGGAATACCCGGAAACTGCGCAGTGCTCAGCCCACCTTCCGGTGCCACACCTTTTGCCAAGGTGTTCGCAATATCGCTGGCGCCGGTAAAATCATCTGCAATCACACCAATCTTCATATTTTGATATCCCCCACGGGCCCTACGTCCAGACGGTGGATATGTGGTGCAGCACCGGTCGGGAAGACCTCGCGCACGAGTGGATCATGGCCCGGCACGATCAGCCGAGGATTCGAGGCGAGCCGTTCCAGGGTCGTGAATCCATCCATCATATCCTGCAAATCGACCACAATGGGGAAGGCTTTGCGCGCCATGAAATTCTCATAATAGTGAGACGCATCCGAGGCTAGAACCATCCATCCCGCGGCAGTTCGCACGCGCACGCATTGCAGCCCGCGTGAATGCCCGCCGATACAGTGTACTGTCACCCCATCGGCAATCTCGGCCTCGCCGTCATAGAACACGACCTTGCCTGAGTAGAGACGTTTTATTGCCTCGCAAACATGCCCTGCCGTAAACGGCGCGCGCAGATGATCGTGGCACATACAGGGCCCGGTGGCGAATGCCATTTCCGCTGATTGCATGTGCAGTTTTGCGTTCGGGAACAGATGCAGCCCTCCCGCGTGATCATAGTGAAGATGGGTCACAATAACATCGGTTACTGCGTCCGGCGTGATGTCCAACGGGCGCAGAGCCTCGCGGGGATCCATCGCGATGGGGCGGCCCCGGGCTGAGGCTTCGTCGATATCGTATCCGGTATCGACCAGAATGACTGCGCGACCGCGCTTCAAAACCCAAATGAAATAGTCCATCGCGTGGGGCACGTCGTGATTGTCATCGAAGATAAAGCTGTCGCGTCGCGTTCGTGCATTGCGATCCGCGTACTTCACGGCATGGACTTCCCAATCGCTCATCGAATGACCTCGGAAAACTGATGAACCACCTTTGAGGCAATCATACCAGCCACAGCTGCGTCAAAGAACTTGAAATGTGCGCTTTCAAGGTGGGCGGTAAAGGCCGCGCTGTCATCATAAACCTCATAGAGGAACACCGTTTCGGGGTCTTCTCCCAGGCAGACGTCGAACTGCTGACAGCCGGGTTCGTCGCACAAAGACGTCGCCGCATTTTCGACCATCAGGGGCAAAAATGTCTCTCGCCTACCGGGCTTGAGCGTGAAGGTGACAGTAACCGCAAACATCAGGCAGAAGATCCTTTTAGGCGTAAGAAAACGCGTTTGGCGACGGGCAATTGGCTGAGGATTAGGCCAATGTTCAGTATCAGCAAAATCGCCGCGCCGGGTCGCGAAAAGAAGACCGACAAATCCCCATCTGACAAAAACAGTGAGCGGCGGAAGGTTTCGTCAAACAGGCCACCCAGAATGACCCCAATGACCAGCGGGGCGATTGGATATTTCATGAGGTTCATGAAATAAGCCACCGCGCCCACACCCAGCATGAGATAAAGATCATTGATCCCACCACCAACGCTGAATGATCCGATTGTCGTCAGCACCATCACAACCGGCAAGAAGATCGTCTGCGGGATGGCAAGTATCTTGATAAAGACCCGAGCGGTGAACAGCCCCATCAGGAACATGGTCAGGGAGGCCAGTACAAGAATCGCAACCACACGCAGAATGATCTCGGGGTCGATCGTCGGACCGGGGATCACGTTGTTGATCTTGAAAGCCCCCATCAAAGCCGCAGCAGGTGGAGAACCGGGAATACCCAACACCAAAAGAGGGATCAGCGCGCCGCCAATGCAGGCGTTGTTTGCTGTTTCCGAACACAACAGGCCTTCTAAAGACCCCCGGCCGAACTTGTCGCCCTCGGCTGATACTGTTTTGCCAACTCCATAGCTGACCCAGCCGGCGACATCCTCGCCCACACCAGGAAGCGCACCGACCCCGGTTCCGATCACACCAGATCGGCCAATGGTCGGCAGATAGCGTCGGATTGAGCTAAGATTGGGAAGAATGCGACCTTTCAGAGCCAGAACCTTTCCCGCCTCAATGTGCCGCAAACCATCGATGATTTGCGGAATGGCAAAGGCCCCCATCAGCACCGGAACAACCTGAAACCCACTCATCAGATAAGACCATCCGAAGGTATAGCGCGGCTCAGACAACAGGGGGTCAAGCCCGACCATGGACATCGCAAGCCCGATTAGACCGGCGATCCATCCCTTAATCACCAGGTCTTCGCTCATCAAAGTGCCAGAAAGCAGTATGCCGAAAAGGGCAAGCAGCGCTTTCTCCGGGCTTGCGATGTTCTTTGAGACCAAAAGCAGCGCCCAGACAAAAATCAAAAGCGTCAGGGTCCCGATTACCGTGCCGATAAAGCTTGCCGTTGTGGTCAGCCCAAGCGCTTCGCCGCCGCGTCCCGCCTTGGCAAGAGGGTAGCCGTCCATGGCTGTTGCCGCGCTGGCGGCTGTGCCGGGAATGTTGAGCAGGATTGACGGGTAAGAGCCGCCGTAAATCGCGCCGACATACGCGCCAAGCAATGCGATCAGCGAATAGTCCAGCGGTATCTTGTTGCCGAAGAACCCGGTCAGGATCGTCACGGCCAGCGTTGCCGTCAGTCCGGGCAAGGCACCGAATGTGATGCCGAGGAATACGGATGCGATCAGATACAGATAGGTCAGCGGATCAACCGTCAGGCTGACAAATGCGGCCCCAAATCCTGCCAGTTGCGAAAGGATAAAGTCCATCCGATCAGTCTTTCCATAACGGACGAAGCGTCACGTAGTAATGATATTCAATCTGCTTGAAGATAAGACCCCCACGCGCCGGAACGTTTTGGCGGAACACAAAAGCCATCGCACAAACAAGGATCAGGGGCGCCAGTATTGCGACAAACGGAACAACCCGCAGAATGCGCTCAGCGCGCGCCTTGCGCAGCACCAAGAGGGTCAGCGCGACCCAAAGAACCAGCGTCATCCAATCATCGCCATGCGCGTTCCAATTGGCCTGAGCAGGAAAAACGACAAGCGCGAACAGCCCGGCCGCAACAACCGTGACACAAGCAATGAGGGCCCGCTGCGCGTGGCCGCCATAGAAGCCGAAAATGAGCGCTGTAATCAGCAAACCCGAACACAAAACAAAGTCCACTCTGGGAACTAGACCCACGACATATGCCAGCAGGATCAGGCCAATTGTCGTAACGCGATAGACTTCAACCCCGCTCCACCCGATCCCCACCGCGCTGAGCGCGTGCCGAGCCCCACCCGACCGGATCGAAATGGCCAGCAATACGAAAGACAGGACAAGCATCCCGCCAAAGATAAACAACGGCACAATCGCGGCCGAATTGTACCAGTCTGATCCACTTACGCCCGCGCGGTTTTCCCCCCAAAGCGGGATGTCCGATGTCTTCCAAAGAAAAAAGAGTGATACTGCGATCAGAACTATCGATGCCCAAAAGTCACGCGTGCGCATGACCAGTGTTTCGTCGACATTGTCCATTTCCTGCCTCCTGCGCGTGAAAGGGCGTGTTTAAACACGCCCTTTCCCAACCTTCTGACTTAGGGTTTTTCGATACCCAGTGAGGCAGGATCAACCGTCGCAGCACCCAGGTCCTGCAGGGTATAAGCAAAAGTGGCCTCAAGATTTGCAAACAGTTCCTGCGCCTCTGCCCCGTGCTGGCCACCAACGTCATAGTTGTTTGCAGCAGCCCATTCCGCGACCGTATCCGACGCAATTGCCTTTTCAAACGCATCACTCAGCGCTGTCTTGACGTCATCTCCGGCCGAGTTATGCACGGCAAACCCAATCGCCTGCTTGAGCGGCAGGTACTGATCAAGACCGTCATAGATACCAAAAGCAGACGGCACTGTTGTTCCCGCAATTTGAGCGTCTTCGGGCGTCAGCATCGCAAGCGGCTTAAGCTGGCCGCCTTCGATCAGCGGAGCCTGCTCGGCCAAAGAAGTTACAACCAGTGCAACCTCGCCCGCAATGGCCGCTTCCTGCCCTGGGGCCGAGCCCTTGTAAGGGACAAACTTGAATTCGGACCCGGACCCTTTCTCGATCGCAAGCAGGTTCAGATGGTGGATTGAACCCGCGCCAGAAGCGGCAGCCGGAATAGTACCCGGAGCGGCCTTTGCAGCGTCAACCAGCTCTTGCAACGTATTGTAAGGACTGTCTGCGGGCACCGAGATCAGATCAGGCGAGCCACCAACGATAAACGGATACCAGAAATCAAATTTCTTGTCCCAGCCCCCCTGCACGGCTGCGGTTACGTTCGACTCGGACAGGCCAACCAATGTGTAGCCATCGTCTGGCTGATTCATCACATAGACCATACCGTTAGAACCCGCGACCCCACCAGTCTGATTGATCACGTTGATCGAAACCGGAAGGTGCTTTTCCATCTCAGCCATGATCATGCGATTGATCGTGTCCGTGCCGCCACCGGCCCCCCAGACCACTGCAGTTGTGATATCACGGTAGGGGTAGTCCTGCGCAGCCACTGCCCCTGCAATCCCGGTCGCCACTACGGCCGCGGCCGCCAGCCGCCCTAACTTCAGTTTCATCTCCAAGTCCTCCCAAAACAACTTCGCGTTTGTTATTGCATTTATTTGCGTATACATTAAAGAATGCATTGTCAACGGACTGTGGTTAAGGCTGCGATCGCGTTATGAATGCGAAACGGGAAGGAAGCGGGCTGAGATGAAAACGAAATACGATGTTGCAGTGTTTCATGGGGACGGGATCGGGCCTGAAATCATGGGCCCTACGCTTGAGATCTTGCACCAGCTTTCCGAGGCTAACCCCGGCTATACGCTGGCGTTTACCGACGCCCCGGCAGGTGCCTCTCATTACGCGGCAACCGGCGAATCTTTTCCGGATGCCTCGCTGGACATCGCGCGCAAGTCCGATGCGATACTGCTGTCAGCGATGGGCCTACCCGATGTACGGTACCCTGACGGGACCGAGATTTCACCACAGATTGACCTTCGGAAACAGCTAGACCTTTTTGCCGGCGTACGACCAGTAAAAGTAAGCAGCGGACAGATGACCCCCTTGTCCCTCCCGCATGGGAAAGAGATCGACTTTGTCCTGATACGCGAAAGTACCGAAGGGCTGTTCTTTACCCAAGGCACCGGTGAGGTCACGGAACACGAAGCACGCGAAACCTTGCGGATTACGCGTGACGTATCCGAAAAGCTGTTCCGCTTTGCCTTTGAACTTGCCGAGAACCGTAAGGTATCAGGACGTGGCCCAGGGCGGGTGACATGTGTCGACAAGGCCAATGTGTTCCGTGCCTTCGCATTCTTCAGATCACTGTTCGATGCCGAAGCCACCCGCCATCCCGAATTGCAGGCGGACCACGCCTATGTCGATGCCACCGCTCTTTGGATGGTACAAAAGCCCTGGGATTTTGATGTTCTGGTAACTGAAAACATGTTCGGCGACATCCTTTCCGACCTTGGTGCAGGGCTTATGGGCGGTTTGGGGCTCGCCCCGTCCGCGGATATCGGATTGAAACATGCCGTCTTTCAACCTTGCCACGGCTCCGCTCCGGATATTGCCGGTCAGGGTATCGCCAACCCCTTTGCGATGATCCTGTCCGCGGCGATGATGCTTGAATGGCTTGGTTTGAACCACGATAACCCGGACCTGTCCAACGACGGCATCCGGCTGCGCGATGCAGTCGAAAAAGTAACGGCAAACGGTCACAACCTGACTCGGGATTTGGGGGGCACGGCCAGAACAAAAGACGCCGCCGCCTCCGTTGTGGAAGCCTTGCACGCATGAGCACTCAGCGAAACATAAAGGTTGCCTGTGTAGGCGCAGGATACTTCAGCAGATTCCACTACGAGAGCTGGTCGCGCATGCCCGGCGCCACTCCGGTCGCCTCATGCAATCGCGACATCAGCAAGGCGAAAGCAACCGGACTGACGCCCTATGATGATCTGTGGCGAATGCTGGAGGCTGAAAACCCGGACCTCGTTGATATCATCTTGCCGCCCGTGGCGCAAGCTGAGGCCATCCGAACCGCACTGCGCGCGGGGATCAAGTGGCTGATCTGTCAAAAACCATTTTGCCAGTCGCTGGACGAAGCGAAACAGATTGTTGCAGAGGCAGCAGACGCTGGATCCACTATAATTGTGCATGAGAATTTCCGCTTTCAGCCGTGGTATCGCGCCATCAAAGAGGCGCTGGCAGAGGGTCGTATTGGAACGCCGCTTCAGGCGACATTCCGGCTGCGACCCGGCGACGGGCAGGGACCGCGCGCCTATCTTGACCGGCAGCCCTATTTTCAGGACATGCCGCGCTTTCTGGTTCATGAAACCGCAGTTCACTGGGTCGATACGTTTCGGTTTTTGTTTGGCGCGCCCAAGTCTGTCTATGCGGACCTGCGCCAAATCAATCCGGTTATCGCGGGCGAAGACGCGGGCCATATCCTGTTTGATCACGCCGGCGGGCTTAAAGCCCTGTTCGATGGCAACAGATGCCTAGACCACAGCGCCGAAAACCTCCGCCAGACGATGGGCGAAGCGCTGATCGAGGGGACCGAGGGATCGCTGACCCTGTATGGTGACGGCTCAGTAGACCTCCGCAAGTTCGGGGAGCGCGTGCAACAGCAGATTCTATCACCCTGCACACATGACGGGTTCGGCGGAGATTGCGTACATGCCTTGCAAAGCCACGTCATTTCGGGCCTTTTAACAGGCACGCCGCTGGAGAATACGGCCCAGGACTATCTGGACGTGGTCCGCATTGAAGAAAGCATCTATCGTTCGACTGCAGAGGGTCGAAAAATCAACCTGGAGACGCCGTGAAGGATCAGGACAACAAGACCCTTTCCAACACACAACGCGCTGTTCGCGACCTACGCCGAATGATCCTGTCTGGCGAGCTTGCCGCCGGGACGGATCATTTGGAATCGGAGCTTGCTGAAACACTTGGCATGTCGCGTACGCCGGTTCGCGAGGCCGCATTGATGCTGGAGAGCAAAGGCTTGTTGGAGATGAGACCCCGCAAAGGGGTACGTATCCTGCCCGTCTCATCAGAAGATATGCGAGAGATCTATGACATCCTGACCGAACTCGAGAGCCTTGCCGCACAACGCGCAGCGGAAGCCGGGTATTCGGACGAAGATCTTGCAGTATTGACCGGGTCAATCGAACAGATGGACCATGCGATCGACACTCAGGACCTTGAGGCCTGGGCCGAGGCCGATGAGCTGTTCCATCAGGAACTCGTACGCCTGGGTGGAAACAAACGTGTAGAAGCAATCGTCGCGATGATGAGCGATCAGGTGCGCCGCGCGCGCGCAACTACGCTGTTCATCAGGCCACTACCGGTCAAATCCAACGAAGACCATCGCTCGGTTCTTCAGGCCATTTGCGAGGGTCGGCCGGAAGAAGCGCGTGATCGGCACCGAGAACACCGTCTTCAGGCAAAGGCGATGCTCTGCGCACTGCTGGAAAGACATCGGCTTAACAACCTTTGATCCGCAAGCGGCTTCTCAAGAAAGCAAAGAATCCGCCTTAGAAAGGCCCGATCATACACGAAAAACACTGGCGCTTCAGCCCCGACCAAGCGGGGCTAATCGCAATAAGCTAGAGGTGCGGTTTGCAAATACCTACTACCGCTAGAAGTCCAGGTTTTCGACGCTTAATGCGTTTTTCTGAATGAACTCGCGCCGTGGTTCGACGACATCGCCCATCAGCTTTGTGAACAGATCATCAGCCTCGACCATGTCGTCGACACGCACCTGCAGCAGCGTACGTGCATCAGGGTCCAGCGTGGTTTCCCACAACTGATCGGGGTTCATTTCTCCCAGACCCTTATAGCGCTGCAGCGACAGACCCTTTTCACCTTCTTCCAAAATCGCCCGCAGAAGGTCCAGCGGACCATGGATAAGCTGCGAGCGATCCCGGCGGATCAGGGTGGCGGGTGTGTTGTATACCTCTTGCAGGCTTTGCGTGAAACTGCCGGTTTTGCGGGCTTCACCCGAGCGCAGCATGGGGCCGTCCAATGTGCGAACCTCTTCGACGCCGCGCAGGATACGGGCCAGACGGATGCCGTGGTCCTGGGTGATCCGACCTTGCCAGCCGCGCTCATATTCCAACGCGATCAAGTCCAGACGCGCGGCAACCTTGTCAGCGACGCCTTGCAGATCAGCGTCCACCGCACCGGGGACAAATGCACCAGCCACGGCGGCCTGTTCGAGAATGTGGCGCGGGTAATGGGTCGGGAAGGCATCCAGCACGCGCTTGAGCTGACGCGCCTCATCGACCACACGGGTCAGGTCCTGGCCGATGATTTCCTCACCCGAGCCAAGTTTCAGCACGGCACCTTCGACGCCCTGATTGATCAGATAGTCGTCCAGCGCGGCCTGGTCTTTCAGATAAACCTCTGATTTACCACGCGAAACCTTATAGAGCGGCGGCTGTGCGATATAGAGGTATCCACCTTCGATCAGTTCCGGCATCTGCCGGTAGAAGAAGGTCAGCAGCAGGGTACGGATATGCGCACCATCGACGTCCGCATCGGTCATTATGACGATCTTGTGGTAGCGTAGCTTTTCGATGTTGAACTCGTCGCGGCCAATGCCGGTGCCCAGCGCCATCACGAGGTTGCCAATCTCCTGGCTCGACAGCATCCGGTCAAACCGAGCGCGTTCGACGTTCAGAATCTTACCGCGCAGGGGCAGAACCGCTTGGGTCAACCTGTCCCGACCCGTCTGAGCCGAGCCACCGGCCGAGTCACCCTCGACAAGGAAGACTTCGGTCTTGGATGGGTCTTTCTCGGAACAGTCTTTCAGCTTCCCGGCAAGATAGTTCACATCCATCGCTGTCTTGCGACGGGTCAGTTCGCGCGCCTTGCGTGCAGCCTCGCGCGCCAGAGCGGCCTCGATGATCTTACCGACAATACCCTTGGCCTCATTGGGGTTTTCCTCAAACCACTCGGCCAGCTTTTCATTCATCAACCCCTCAACGGCCGGACGCACCTCGGAACTGACCAGCTTATCCTTGGTCTGCGAGGAGAATTTCGGATCGGGTACTTTGACCGATAGCACGCAGGTCAGGCCTTCGCGAGCATCGTCGCCGGTAAAGCTGACCTTTTCCTTCTTCGCGATCCCGCTGGACTGCGCGTAATTGTTGATCGTCCGTGTCAGCGCGCCCCGGAACCCGGCCACATGTGTTCCGCCATCGCGCTGCGGGATGTTGTTGGTGAAGGGCAAAACCGTCTCGTGATAGCTGTCATTCCACCACATCGCGATTTCAACGCCGATATCGTCGCGCTCACCCTTGATATAGATCGGCTCGGGCATGGCCGGGGTTTTGGACCGATCGAGGTATTTGACGAACTCCTTGACGCCACCCTCATAGAACAGCTCGGTTTCCAGCCGTTCAGCCGGACGTTCGTCGATCAGGATGATCCGCACGCCCGAATTCAGGAAGGCCAGCTCACGCAGGCGCTTTTCCAGCGTTTCAAACGAGTATTCCAGGTTCGAGAACGTGTCGGTCGAGGCCAGAAACCGCACCTCGGTCCCGGTGCGGTCGCCACAGTCACCAACAACTTTCAGATGCTCTGCGGTCTCGCCGCCCTCAAAACGCGCGACGTGCTCTTTGCCTTTGCGCCAGATGCGCAATTCCAGCCAATCCGACAGCGCGTTCACCACGGAAACGCCGACGCCATGCAGACCACCCGAAACCTTATACGAGTTGCTGTCGAACTTACCGCCTGCGTGCAATTGGGTCATGATGACCTCAGCGGCGGAAACGCCCTCTTCCGGGTGAATATCCACCGGAATGCCGCGCCCGTTATCGCTGACCGAAACACTGGAATCCGCGTGAATTTTCACGGTGACATGGTCGGCATGACCGGCCAGCGCCTCGTCAATTCCGTTGTCGACAACCTCATACACCATATGGTGCAGACCCGAGCCGTCATCCGTGTCACCGATATACATACCGGGACGCTTGCGTACCGCCTCTAAGCCTTTGAGAACTTTAATGGAATCAGCGCCGTATTCTTGTGGTGCCTGTGCGTCTTCGGACATGCCGTTAGTACCTATATTATTTTGGTAACTTATACGTTTTCTGGTGGGGAATGTCACGCGATCCCCCAGGATTTTGTGGCACCTGGCCGCTTTATTTGCCGATCACAGCCGTTCGAGGTCTGCGGCGATATCCTCGGCAATTTCTGTGGCGTTCACATCGTCCCGTTCAGCAGACAAACGCAGCCCCAAAAGGTCGGATTGATACCGCGCCGCCAGACGGTCGGGATTATGATCCGCACCAATCTCGCCCGCCTGCTGCGCCCGGCTAAACAGATCAGCAAAGCAGAGCTTCATCGTGACCATATGCGCCCACGCCCGATCAGCCAGCTCGTGGTCCTTGTGCTGTAGTTCGGCATAGGTCTTGGCCAGCATGCAGGCCCTCGTCGGAAACTCCGACGGGTCGATCACGCGACGCAGATGAGCCTTGAGGGCCGCAAGCGGCCCCAACCGCTCGGCCAATGCCGCGATGCTGGTGACGCCATCTTCGGCATACCGCTCAAGCGCCAGAGCATAAAGCGCATCTTTTGACCCAAAGGCCGCGTAAAAGCTTCCCGGCTTCAGCTTCAGCGCATGCTCCAGATCCTTCAGTGACGTCCCGGCCCAGCCGTGACGCCAGAAAATATCACGCGCCTGCAGGATCAGCGCGTCCCGGTCATATGAGGGTTTGCGAGGCATGGGGCTTCCCAATCTTGAACGTTCGCTCAAATATATACTTGAGTGATCACTCAAGAAACCCTAAACATGCCTTATCGCGCCAGAAGCAGGAGTTTTGATATGGCCAATTTCCCCTCTCACGATCTCGAAACCGCCCCAGAAGAGTCCAAGCCGTTACTGGAAAAGTCGCAAGCCGCCTTTGGCCGCCTACCCGGCCTGCACAAAGTGATGGCCGAAAGCCCACAACATCTGGAAGGGTATCAGGCGCTGCATGGTCTGTTCCTGCAAACCGCCTTCGACAATGACGAGAAAACCGTTGTCTGGCAGACGATCAACGTGGAAAACGAATGCCACTATTGCGTACCCGCCCATACTGGCATCGCCAAGATGATGAAGGTATCTGACGAGATCACCGAGGCCCTACGCAATGAAACTCCGCTGCCCAACGCCAAGCTGGAAGCACTGCGGACCTTCACCCTGCAAGTGATGGAAACGCGTGGCAACCCGACCGAAGACCAACTGCAAGCCTTCTTCGATGCTGGCTATTCGCATCGTGCAGTATTGGACGTTGTTCTGGGACTGGCGCAGAAAACCATGTCGAACTACGTCAATCACATGGCCAAAACACCAGTGGATGAGGTGATGCGCGGCTTCTTGTGGGAGCGCAAAGTCGGCGAACCAGCCTAAGAGGTTACGATCGAGCCCTCATCGCCTTCGGTTACGATCAGCGTTTGGGCCCGATCCCCCAATTCTGCAAACAGCTCAGGCCCGGTGCCCGTCATCCAGGCCTGCGCGCCCAACGCGCAAATCTCATCATACAGCGCAGCCCGTCGCCCCGCATCCAGATGCGCGGCCACCTCGTCCAACAGGACAATCGGGGGGGCACCCAGCATTCCTGCCAGCGCGCGCGCATTCGACAGGATCAACGAGACCAACAACGCCTTTTGCTCACCTGTCGAGCAATCCTTGGCGGGAACCCCTTTAGCGGCAAAGACACCATACACATCCGACCGGTGCGGCCCGACAAGGGTGCGCCCGGCAGCCAAATCCCGAAACCGGCTTTCTTCCAGCGCCTCGCGCAGATCATCCGCAGTTTCGGGCATGGACCCTTCGCTTTGCACCAGGTCCAGTTCTGCCGACGGAAATGCCGTTTCCGCCTGATCCTGCGCCGACCGCAAATGATCTAATGCCGCAAGACGCGCCTGGTGTATGCGGTGACCCATCTCAGCCATTTGCCCCTCTAAGGCTGCATACCAATGGGCGTCCCGCATCTGCTCTTTCAGCAGACGGTTGCGTTCGCGCATCGCTTTTTCATAGGTCAAGGACGCCTCGGCATGCGCCGGATCAAAGCTAAGAGCAATCCGGTCCAGAAACCGTCGGCGCCCGTCTGCGCCTTCAATCCACAAGCGATCCATCGACGGGATCAACCAGACCACGCGGGCCAGTTTGCCCAGTTCAATTTGGCTGGAGGTTTTATCGTCAATCCGAACCTGCCGCGCGGCACCCCCTTCGGACCAGGTCTCGATCTCGTAATTCTGACCCTGCGCGTTCAGCAATCCCGACAGCTTCCAGCCCAGCGCCTCGGGCCGCCGAGTCATCTCAGCCGCGCTGGCCCGCCGCATCCCGCGACCGGGCGAAAACAGAGACACCGCTTCGAGAATATTGGTCTTACCTGCACCATTCGGCCCATGAATGGCCACGGGTCGCCCGTCCAGCGACAGCCGCACCAGCTTGTGAGACCGAAAATGCGAGACCGTAAGCTCGGTCAGGGCCAATCCCATGACCCCTCCCTTTCGTTAAGACCTGCCCCTAAGCGCCGATCAGACACGCATCGGCATAACGACATAGACAGCGCTCTGGTCGTTGCCTTCACGCATCAATGTCGGATCACCGGCTGAGTTGAACATGAATACCGCGTTCTCGCGATCGACCTGCGAGGCGATTTCCAACAAATACTTGGCGTTGAACCCGATTTCCAGCCGCTCATCGCCATAAGCGACGGCCAGCTCCTCTTCGGCGGCACCGCTGTCGGGTGCATTCACTGACAACACCAGCTTGTCAGCATCCAGCTGCAGCTTGACCGCGCGGGACCGCTCGGACGAGACGGTGGCAACCCGGTCCACGGCCTGAGCAAATTCCGCAGCATCAACCTCGAGCTTGCGAGTGTTGCCCTGCGGAATGACGCGGGTGTAGTCGGGGAAGGTGCCGTCGATCACCTTTGAAGTCAGCGTGATGTTAGGTGTGGCAAAGCGGATTTTGGTTTCGCTGACGGAGACAGCGATGTCCATTTCATCGTCTTCCAGAAGTTTGCGCAATTCGCCAACCGTCTTGCGCGGCACAATCACGCCCGGCATGTCTGCGGCGCCGTCGGGCAAATCCGCATCGATACGCGCCAGCCGGTGCCCATCGGTTGCTACGCAGCGCAGCACTTTGCCGCCCTCGAACCCATCGGCGACATGCATGTAGACGCCGTTCAGATAATACCGAGTCTCTTCGGTCGAAATGGCAAATTTGGATTTGTCGAACAACCGGCGCAGCAATGCGGCGGACGCGGTGAAATTCGACGCATACTCCGAAGAGGCCATCACCGGGAAATCCTCTTTCGGCAGGGTGGCCAGCGAAAAATTCGAGCGCCCCGCCTCAACCGTCAACCGGCCCGCTGCGCTGTCGGCAGTCAGTGTCACCAGCGCACCATCCGGCAGCTTGCGCACAATCTCATGCAGGGTTGTCGCAGCAACCGTAGTCGAACCGGCTTTTTCAACCTGTGCAACTGCTTTGTCGACCACTTCGATATCCAAATCGGTGGCACGGAACTGAACCTGGTCCCCTTCCGCCTCGATCAGCACATTGGCAAGTATGGGAATGGTGTTGCGGCGTTCAACAACGGATTGGGCCTGCGAGACGGCCTTGAGAAGGGTGCCGCGTTCGATGCTGATCTTCATACCCTCAATTCCTCTGACTGGCGTGCCGAAAATGGGCGGGACTGGCACGTTAGCGGCTCCGCCCTGAGGCACAAGGATTTTTTACGGATTTCTGAGTTGGAATGCACAATGCGTCAAGGGGCGCGTGGTGCATCGGACACAGTTCCCCGCGAACCGTGGGCAATTGCGCACAAGAAAACGCCCCGGATCTAAAATTCCAGAGCGCTTCATGGGTGGTAGGGGGAAAGCCTCAAGCTTCCAGCGACCGGCGCAGCATTTCCACATCTTCTGCGATCTGACCGTCGGTCAGTTTCAGCTCTTCGATACGCTTAACGCCGTGCATGACTGTGGTGTGATCGCGCCCGCCAAAACGGCGGCCAATTTCGGGCAGCGAGCGACTGGTTAACTGCTTGCAAAGATACATCGCAACCTGACGCGGACGAGCGTAGGATCGCAGGCGCTTAGGGCCGATAATGTCAGACAAGCGGATGTTATAATAATCGGATACCTTGCGCTGAATCTCTTCGACAGTGATCTTACGTTCGGAGGCGCGCAGCACATCAGCCAGACAATCCTGCGTCAGCTCCATATCGATCTCGCGGCCGACCAGCGAGGCGAAGGCAAACAGACGGGTCAGGGCGCCTTCCAGCACACGCACATTGGTTGAAATGCGGTGCGCCAGGAATTCAAGCACACCATCTGCGATGCTGAGATCAGGATAAGTGCTGCTGTATTGCTGTACTTTAGTTTGCAGAATGCCCAGACGCAGTTCGTAATCGGTAGGATGCAGGTCAACAACCAGACCACATTGCAGGCGCGACTTTACACGATCTTCCAGATCCTTGATCTCACCCGGGGCGCGGTCAGCGGAAATGATGATCTGTTTATTCTGGTCCACCAGCGCGTTGAACGTGTGGAAAAACTCTTCCTGGGTGGAGTCCTTGCCCGCAATGAACTGCACATCATCCACCATCAGCACATCAACCGAGCGGAAGAGATGTTTGAAATCCATCATCCGACGTTCGCGCAGGGCCTGCACGAAGCGATACATGAATTGCTCGGCGGACAAGTACAGGACGTTCAGCTCAGGATGCTTGGTCTTCAGCTCCCACGCGATGGCGTGCATCAGGTGGGTTTTACCCAGACCAACGCCACCATAGAGGACCAGCGGATTAAAGGTGACAGGGCCGCCCTCGGACACGCGCCGTGCAGCGGCATGGGCCAGCTCGTTGGGTTTCCCGACCACAAAACTGTCAAAGGTGAAACGGGAATCCAGCGGCGCGGCCTGCAGGGACTCAAGCGCATCATGCGTTGCGTCTGACTGATGAGATGTTTCTGCAATGTCTTGAGGCGCGGAAATTGATGGCACCTCTGGCTCAGCCACAGGGGTCGGGCGGGTCGGCGAATTTGCCGCAACCCGAAACGCCAGCCGTTTGACCGTTTCACCGGACGAGTTCAGTTCATAGAGAATGAGATCAGCAAAGTTCTGACTGACATAGTTCCCCATAAAATTCGTCGGTACCGAAAAGAACGCCACACCATCCTGCAGCTCTTGGAACTCAAGAGGTTCAATCCAGGTGGTGAAATTGTTCCGGCCGATTGACTTCAGCAACTTGCTACGCAGTTGTCCCCATTTCTCTTGTGTCATTAAGCGCCTCACGCATCCCATTATTTATTGGCTTTTCAGCCTTATTACTCAGCCCGGTATCCCGGCACTCCGGCAGTCACTCACACACAGCTATAGTGTCGCCAGGCTGTATAACCTGGCGGGTAACAATGTTTGGCTTGCACGATCAGATCCCCGACACCTCAATAAAGAGGAGGCCATCCGGAAACCGGACTGCACATTACCTTTCAATTTTTCGACAGGGCCAAGATCATCGGTGTACCCGAGACCCGAAGCAGATCGTCAATCCGGCCTGAGCCGGTTGCCGACATTCGCCCCTGCAACCTCCTGATGCCCGTCAGTAGAATCACAAGGACAGCCTGTCCCCCCAAGCGAGTGAATCGCTGAAATAGTCGTAACAAGAGGCACCCGGTCGCGGCAACGAAACTCTGATATTGACTCGGCTCTTTGGCCGAAAGAATCTCTCAGTTTTGTGAAGGCGCGGCATTCAGGCAACAATAGAAAAGGCGCCGCAAGCTGCGACGCCCTTGATAGCAGATCGGTTAACAGCTGTTAACTCTGGGTCAGCCGAGCGCTTTCACGCGGGACGACAGGCGCGACATTTTACGCGCTGCGGTGTTCTTGTGGAAAACGCCTTTGGTGACGCCGCGCATCAGCTCGGGCTGTGCGGCGCGCAGAGCTGCGGTTGCTGCTTCTTTGTCACCGGATGCGATTGCTTCCTCGACCTTGCGCAGGAAGGTGCGGATGCGCGAACGGCGTGCTTTGTTGATTGCGAAACGCTTTTCGTTCTGACGCGCGCGCTTCTTTGCTTGGGGCGAATTTGCCATGTGTATCTCTGACCTTTGTTCGGTTCGGTTATCTCAGGGTTGCGCGCCACGGATATCTCCGTACCGGATCAGGGATCACGAGTGTGATTCTGGCCAAGCGGGCCGCACGCGCATGTATAGCGGCGCTGCTTATCCAACTTTGCGGAGTTTGCCAAGCCGAATCTTCTGACACGGCCAGCAGTTCGAGCCCAGGCGGCAAATCCTACCCAGTCAGTTCCAAACGTTACTTGTCGCGAAACTGCGCGGCGCGCTTTTCAAGGAAAGCTGCCATGCCTTCCTTTTGATCTTCGCTCGCAAACATCGAGTGGAAAACGCGGCGCTCGAACAGCATGCCTTCACTCAGCGGCAATTCATAGCTGCGGTTGACGGCCTCTTTGGCGGCCATAACGGACAGCTGGGATTTCTCTGCGATCTTCTGCGCCGCACCGATCGCCTCTTCAACCAGCTTCTTGGCCGGAACCACGCGGCTGACCAGCCCGGACCGCTCGGCCTCTTCTGCGTCCATGAAGCGCCCGGTCAGGTTCATGTCCATCGACTTGGACTTACCGACAAAGCGCGTCAGGCGCTGGCTGCCGCCCATACCCGCGATCACACCCAGATTGATCTCGGGCTGACCGAACTTGGCCGTCTCTGCCGCAATGATAAAATCACACATCATCGCAAGCTCGCAACCACCGCCCAGCGCGTAGCCCGCAACGGCGGCTATAATCGGCTTGCGAATGGCCGTGACCCGATCATTGGCGTCAGCAAACAGGTTCTCATTAAAAACCTCGACATAGGTTTTTTCGGACATCTCTTTGATATCCGCACCGGCAGCAAAGGCCTTGTCCGAACCGGTGATGATAATGCAGCGCACCTTGTCGTTGCGATCAGCATCCTCCAACGCGTCGCACAGCTCACCCAGAAGTTGGGTGTTCAGCGCGTTCATCGCATCTGGTCTGTTCAGCTTGATAAGGGCGACGTGGTCTTCGATTTCGACGATGATCGTCTCAAAAGCCATGAGGTGCGAGCTTTCGGTTGTTCCGTTCAGGTACGATTCATTATCACGCGAAAAACTTGGATCAAGCTATCTTTGGCATTGCGCACAGTAGAAGGATGAGCGACCGGACTGAGTGATTCTCTTGATCCTGCCGTCGCAACCCTGGGTTTTGCACGGCGCATCCTCGCGCCCGTACACGTCAAAACTGTGCTGAAAATATCCAAGTTCTCCATCGGCTTGACGGAAATCGCGCAAAGACGACCCTCCGGCGTCGATGGCCTCGGTGAGGACCTGACGGACAATTGGCACCAGCGCCGCCACACGTGTCTCGGCAATCTGGCCTGCTTTGCGACGTGGCGACACTCTGCCGCGATAAAGCACCTCGCAAACGTAGATATTGCCCAGACCAGCAACGATTCTCTGATCCAGAAGGGCCGATTTCACCGGTGTATTCCTGCCCCGGAATGCCTCGATCAGATGCGCTTCGTGAAAGTCATTCCCAAGGGGTTCCGGCCCCAGGACCGAAAGCAGTTTATGCTCATGCGCCGTCTCGGTTTCCAGCAGATCCATGGCACCAAACCGGCGCGGATCATTGAAAGTGATCTGCGCACCATTTGCCATGTGAAAGACCACATGGTCATGTTTTGCGGGCGCAGGATGGGTATGCACGAACTGCCCCAACGGGTCGCCCGACACCGTCATGCGGCCCGACATTCCCAGATGCACCAATAATGTCTCACCACTGTCCAGATCGGCCAGAATGTATTTGGATCGCCGCCAGAGGCGCAGGACGCGCCGACCGCTCAGCCGGTCGGCCATTTGATCGGGAAAGGGCCAGCGCAGATCGGGGCGATTGACCTCGGCCCGTTCGATCACAACCCCTTCCATCGCGGGGCTCAGCCCGCGGCGGACCGTTTCAACCTCGGGAAGTTCCGGCATGTATTCTCCTGATTTGCCGCAAGGACACTGTTGAGCGCCTGCACCATCTCTTCATGTCCGGTCACATATTTCAGAATCCGCGCCGTCTTCCCATCGGAAAAACGCAGAACATAGGTCCCGTTATGCCTGAGTTTGATCTGACTGAGCTTTTTCAGATCATAATGGCGCCATTGAAACAGCGGGCTCATCGTGACCAGCTCATCGCCATCGATCGAGACGGAATTGGCGAGGTGATAGATCAGGGTGTAGATCACCAGCGCCAGAAGGCCCAGCTTGATCAGAACCGCCGTTTCCGCGTCCTGACCAGGAAAGAATTCTTCGTTCGGAGCCAAATCGGGATCGACGAAGCCGATATAGAACAGGACGACCAGGATCAGCGCGGTCACGATGATCACACCGGGCGTTGTGCGAAACGTCAGGCGCGTCAGAGACTGTTGCGCTGGTCGGTCACTGCCAGCGCGCAGCATCGATTCTTCGACAATGTCTTTGGGAAAGTGCCGCGCGGCTGCGTCCAGCTTATCCCCGATCCCCTGAGCACGGTGAACACGCAGGATCGTGCGTAAAACCGCACGCACCCGCCAGATTATGAAAGCAAATGACAGGAGGACGCCTACCACAACAGCAAAAATCGTAAGATCCGGCATTTCAGTCTTTCATCTTCTCGTGCCCCCTGCTCCTACCTGCTGACTAAGGAGAATCTGTGGCGCATCCGGCAGATCGCTGACCCTGCTACCTTTTCGCGCGATTGTCTTCCCTGTTGCGGGGCCTATAAGGATGATCAAACAGACAAAGGCATCGCTTTCATGTCCGACACCAACGACAAGACCACTCATTTCGGGTTCGAAACCGTGCGCGAGGCTGACAAGGCCGGTCGCGTCCAAGGCGTGTTCAACTCGGTCGCATCGAAGTACGATGTCATGAACGACGTCATGTCGATGGGCATTCACCGCATCTGGAAAGACGCGATGATGGATTGGCTGGCCCCGCGCCCGGGTCAGCGCCTGCTGGACGTGGCAGGCGGCACCGGAGATATCTCGTTCCGCTTTCTCAAACGTGCAGGTCACGGCCACGCCACGGTTCTGGACCTGACCGAGCCAATGCTGGTCGAAGGCCGCCAACGCGCCGAAGCCGACCAGATGTCCGACAGTCTGGATTGGGTGGTGGGGGACGCAATGTCCCTGCCTTTCGAGGACAACACGTTCGACGTCTACACAATCTCGTTCGGCATCCGCAACGTGACCCGCCCTCAGGACGCGCTGGCCGAGGCGTATCGTGTTCTGAAACCCGGCGGCCGTCTGATGGTTCTGGAATTCAGCCAATTGCCGAATGACGGGCTGCAAAAACTGTATGACCTCTATAGCTTTAACGTCATTCCCCGTATGGGAAAGCTCATCGTAAACGACAGCGACAGCTATCAATATCTGGTGGAGTCGATCAGGAACTTTCCCGATCAAGAGACATTCCTGACCATGATACGCAGCGCAGGATTCGAGAACGCGAAGTACCGCAATTTCACCATGGGCATCGCAGCCCTGCATTCCGGCTGGAAAATCTGACATATGCGCGGACCCCATAATATCATCCGCCTGATCCGAACAGGCGCCACCTTCGAGCGCACCGGTGCCATGAACGTCGTACTAGACGCGTTCGAAGCCCCGCGCGCCCTTCGGATCGTGGCCCATGCGCTGGGCAAACCGTTTCAATGGCTCGGTTACAAGGGCGATCCCGATATGCCGCCTGCCACGCGCGCGCTGACCGCGCTGGGACCGGCCTACATCAAATTCGGTCAGGTCCTGTCGACGCGCCCGGACGTGGTCGGAGAGGACTTGGCCCGGCAACTGCGCGTTCTGCAGGACAGGCTGCCCCCCTTTTCGCGCGCCGAGGCGATGGCCGAGGTGGAAAAAGAGCTGGGCCAGCCAGTCGATGAACTCTTTACCGAATTCAGCGAGCCTATAGCGGCAGCCTCAATCGCGCAGGTCCACAAGGCCAAACGCGCCACCACTGGCGAAGATGTGGCCGTCAAAGTCCTGCGCCCAAACATCGAACGCGCGTTTCGCAAGGATGTCGACGCGTTCTATTTCGCGGCCCGCATTGTCCAGCTATTTGCCCCCGGCGCTCGTCGTCTGCGCCCTATGGAGGTCATTGAGCACTTCGACGGGGTGGTGCGGGGCGAACTGGACCTGCGCCTGGAAAGCGCTGCTGCCTCGGAATACGACGCCAACACCAAGGATGACGAAGGGTTCTGGCTGCCGCCGGTCGTCTGGCCCCTTTCGGCCCGCCGTGTCATGACCCTCAGCTGGGCAGACGGTATACCATTGGGCGACAATGACGCGCTGGACGCCGCCCGTCATGATCGCCATGCGCTGGCGCAACGCGTCCTGCGCCTGTTCCTGATGCACGCCCTGCGCGATGGCTATTTCCACGCCGACATGCATCAGGGCAATCTGAAGGTGGCCACCAACGGCGATATCATCGCCTATGACTTTGGCATCATGGGCCATATCGACGAATACACCCGCCGCGTCTATGCCGAGATCCTCTTTGGTTTTATCCGCCGCGACTACAAACGCGTTGCCGAGGTGCATTTCGAGGCAGGCTATGTTCCCGCCAATCAGGATGTCGACGAATTCGCCCGCGCGCTGCGCGCCGTGGGCGAGCCGATTTTCGGCATGGACGCCACCCATATTTCAATGGGCCGCCTGCTGAACTACCTGTTCGAAGTCACCGAACGGTTTGGCATGGAAACCCGCACCGAACTGATCCTGCTGCAGCGCACAATGGTGGTGGTCGAAGGCGTCGCCCGGTCGCTAGACCCGCATATCAATATCTGGGAGGTCGCGCGCCCGGTTGTCGAAGATTACATCAAAAAGTCAATCGGCCCGCGCGCCGCGCTGCGGGACTTTGGCAAAACCGCACTTGTGCTTGCCCGGTTCGGCCCGCGCCTGCCCGCGCTGGTTGAAAATGCGCTTATCGCCCAGACCCAAAGGGATGAGCCGCAAGGATTCAGCTTGGCCTCCAAGATGCTTCCCGCCATCCTCGGGGCCGCTGCGGGCGTTGCTGTGACCCTGTTACTGGCCGCATTCGGCTAAGATCCGCCCCCTGCTTTATCTGGATGAAGATATCGGGGGGCAGTCAACCCCCGCCCGACATCAAAGCCGTTCGATCGCGATGGCAATCCCTTGCCCGCCACCAATACACATGGTGATCAAGGCCTTCGAGCCCCCCGTGCGTTCTAACTCATAGAGCGCCTTCAGGGTGATAATCGCACCCGTTGCGCCGACCGGATGACCCAGAGCAATCGCGCCCCCGTTCGGGTTCACCTTTGCCGCGTCCAGCCCCAGCTCATGATTGACGGCCAAAGCCTGCGACGCAAAGGCCTCGTTGCTTTCGATCACATCGAAGTCTTCGACGGACAGTCCGGTTTTTTCCATCAGGTTTCGCACGGCTGGCACCGGTCCTATGCCCATCACCTCGGGCCGCACACCCGCATGGCCGTATCCCAGAATCCGCGCCTTGGGCTTGAGCCCCGCGCGCTCGGCTGCCGCGGCAGTGGCCAGTACCATTGCTGCTGCACCATCGTTGATGCCCGATGCGTTGCCCGCGGTGACGCGACCGTCCTTTTGGAACACCGGCCGCAATCCGGCCAGCGCCTCGGCTGTGGTGGCTTTCGGGTGTTCATCAACTTTGAAGTCGACCATGTCGCGTTTGACTTTGACCTGCACCGGCGCGATCTGGCTGCTAAAATGCCCGGCCTCAATCGCAGCTGCGGCGCGGGTTTGGCTGGCCAGCGCAAACTCATCCATCTGCGCGCGTGTGATCTGGTGTTCGTCCGCAACGTTTTCAGCCGTCACCCCCATATGCCCGGTCCCGAACGGACAGTTCAACGCGCCCAGCATCATGTCCAGGGATTGCACATCGCCCATCTTTGCCCCCCACCGCGCCTGCGGGACGATGTAGGGGCTGCGCGACATGCTCTCGGCGCCGCCGGCAACGGCAAATTCAGCGTCACCCAAGCTCAAAGACTGAACCGCCGACACAACCGCCTGCACGCCTGAGCCGCACAACCGGTTTACATTCATCGCCGGGGTGCTCTCGGGTATGCCCGCCTGCATCGCAGCGACACGCGACAGGTACATGTCGCGTGGCTCGGTCGCGATCACGTTGCCAAACACCACATGGCCGATCTGACCACCGTCGACTCCTGACCGCGCCAGGGCTTCCTCGGTTACCACCGTTGCCAGGTCAATCGGAGCGGTCGACGCAAGCGCACCGCCAAATGTTCCAATCGCCGTTCTGGCCCCATCCAGTATCACGATGTCGGTCATGTCTTTCTCCTTTGGGATTTGGCCGCAGTATGCACCCGTCGCCTACGCCTGTCCCACGGAACGTTCCGTCATCACCGGAATTGACAAGACGTGGCCAAGCGCGCATGAAATTCCGTCATGACGGAAAACTCGAACGATATCCTGACACGCCTGCCCGCCCGCCTGAAAGAGGCCCGCCGGGCCAAGGGCTTGTCGCTGGAAGCTGTGGCCAATCTCAGCGGAGTCTCGCGCTCAATGGTCAGTCAGATCGAACGCGGCGAAAGCAGCCCGACGATTTCAACGCTCTGGAACCTTACACGCGCTTTGCAGGTCGATTTCGCCGGATTGTTGGAAGACCCCGGCGGCGCCGATCAGATCGAGGTGCTGCGGCAGTCCGAGGTGCCCAGCATCGACAATATGGGCCAAGGCTGTCGCATCCGCATCCTGTCCCCTCCCGAAGAGGCAGGCGGCCACGAGGTTTATGACATGCATTTCGAACCGGGCGGAAGGTTGGACAGCCAACCTCATACCAGAGGCGCGCAAGAGCAGCTGACCGTGCTCGATGGATCGGTGCAAGTAACATCGGGCAGCGCCAGCATGGAACTGAGACAAGGGGACACGGCGCGTTATGCGGCCGATGTCGTCCACGCGATCGCTGCGGCAGACGGCCCGGCGCGTGTTTTTCTGATCGTCAAAAACGCCTGACCTCGGCAGAATTCCGCCTTCACGGAAATTTTTCCACCATTTCGCATATCCCCTATTTGGGAAATGCATCCGTTATGTTAGATATCCGACTCAAATGAACGGAGATCACCATGGCAGACGCCTTCCTGTCCCACATCACAGACACCCTTGCGCAGATCCAGGCCGAAGGGCTGTACAAGCGCGAACGCATGATCACATCGCCGCAAGGGGGCGAGATTGTCGTGGGCGACCGGACCGTCATCAACCTTTGCGCCAATAACTATCTGGGTCTGGCCGATCACCCGGCCCTGATCGAGGCCGCAACACAGGCGATGCAGCCCAAAGGGTTCGGCATGGCCTCGGTCCGGTTCATCTGTGGCACGCAGGATATTCACCGGGAGTTGGAGCAGAAGCTGGCACAGTTTCTGAGCAAGGATGACGCCATCCTGTTTGCCGCCTGTTTCGATGCCAATGGCGGCCTGTTCGAACCTCTGCTCGGGCCCGAGGACGCGATCATCTCGGACAGCCTGAACCACGCCTCGATCATCGATGGGGCGCGGCTGTGTAAAGCCAAGCGCTATCGTTACAAGAACAACGATATGAACGACCTCGAAGCTATGCTGAAACAGGCGCGCGCGGATGGGGCACGGCATATCATGATCGCGACCGATGGCGTGTTTTCGATGGATGGCTATCTGGCCAACCTGCCGGACATCCGCGCGCTGGCAGATGCGCATGACGCCATGGTCATGGTGGATGATTGTCACGCCACCGGTTTCATGGGGCCAAACGGGGCTGGCACGCCGGATCATTTCGGCGTCGATGTCGACATTCTGACGGGGACGCTGGGCAAGGCGCTGGGCGGGGCCATTGGCGGCTATATCGCGGGGCCGCAACCCGTAGTTGATCTGCTGCGGCAACGGGCGCGGCCTTATCTGTTTTCAAACTCACTGCCCCCGTCCATCGTTGCGGCCGGGCTCGAAGCGCTTCGGCTCGTGGAAGAGGGTGACATACTGCGGGCGCAACTGTTCGGCAACGCGAAATACTGGCGCGCAGGGCTTGAGAAACTGGGTTTTGACCTGCTGCCGGGTGAGCATCCGATCATCCCGGTCATGCTGGGTGAGGCGACGTTGGCACAGGACTTCGCGACGCGGCTGTTTGAGCAGGGCGTCTATGTCTCGGGCTTTTTCTTTCCGGTTGTGCCGCGCGGTCAGGCGCGGATCAGGACCCAAATGAACGCAGCGCTGACCAGGGATGAACTCGACCGGGCGCTCACCGCATTTGGCAAGGTCGGCACGGAACTGGGGGTGATTTGATGCGCCCCAACACAATGAAAGCGCTTGAGAAATCCAAGCCCGAAGAAGGGCTGTGGATGGTGCAGGCACCAGTGCCTGAGATCGGCCCTGATGAGGTTCTGATCCGGGTCAACAAAACGGGCATCTGCGGCACCGACATCCATATCTGGAACTGGGATGACTGGGCAGCCGCCACCGTGCCCATCCCGATGATCACCGGTCACGAATTCGCGGGCGAAATCGTCGAAACCGGGCGTAATGTGACCGGTCTGGAGATCGGCCAACGCTGCTCGGGCGAGGGGCATCTGATCACCACCGACAGCCGCCAAAGCCGCGCGGGCAAGTTCCACCTTGACCCCGGAACACGCGGGATTGGCGTGAATGAACAGGGGGCGTTTGCACAATACCTCAAGCTGCCCGCCTTCAACGTAGTGCCCCTGCCGGATGATGTCCCGGATGAGATCGGTGCCATTCTCGACCCGCTGGGCAACGCGGTTCATACGGCGCTCAGCTTTGATCTGCTGGGTGAGGACGTGCTGATCACGGGTGCCGGCCCCATCGGCATCATGGCCGCTGCCGTGGCACGCCACGCAGGGGCGCGGCATGTGGTGATCACTGATATCAACCCAGATCGCCTGAAACTGGCCGAACACGTCGTCCCGAATCTGCGCGCTGTCGACGTTGGCCGGGAAGAGTTGTCCGATGTCATCACTGAGCTTGGCATGTCTCAGGGCTTTGATGTCGGGCTTGAGATGTCGGGCTCACAAATCGCTCTGGATCAGATGGTCGAGGCGTTGGTGATGGGCGGCAAGATTGCTCTGCTGGGGATACCCCCTGGCAAATCCCCGGTCGATTGGAGCCGCATCGTCTTTAAGGCCATCACCATCAAGGGCGTCTATGGGCGCGAAATGTTTGAGACCTGGTACAAGATGATCGCCATGCTGCAAAACGGCCTGGATGTCAGCCGCGTCATCACCCATCGCTTTGCGGTGGATAACTTTGCCCAGGGTTTCGCCGCGATGAAATCCGGCCAATCCGGAAAGGTTGTTCTCGACTGGACCTAAGAGCGTGGCATACTCAGGACACTCCAGCGGGGGCCGGAACCAACACATGCTGTATCGTGGATTTTCGCAGGACGAGCTTGAGCAAGCCTATTCCCCAAGCTCGATGATCGGCGGCGATCTGTCCCCGTACCTTGCCAGTTACACAGCGCTCAGCGCGCAGGCCCGGACCGAGCAGTCCGCCCGCGAAAACCTGCGCTATGGCGAGGCACCAACGCAGGTTCTGGATTTCTTTCCGGCGCCCAAGGCCAATGCACCACTGCATGTCTTCATCCATGGCGGGTACTGGCAGACGCTCAGCCAACGCGAATCGGCGATGATGGCCCCGACAATCGTCGCATCCGGTCAGGCATTCGCCACGCTGAACTATACGCTCGCGCCGGAAGCACGCCTGTCTCAGATGATCTCTGAATGCCGAAATGCGCTGCTTTGGTTGGCAAAAAACGCGTCCGCGCTTGGCATAGATGCAAGCCGGATCACCCTGTCCGGCCACAGCGCAGGTGCGCATCTGGCCGCGATGGTGATGGCCACCTCCGCCGATCATTTCGCACGCACGGGGTTACGGATACGCGACGTGATCCTGATCAGCGGCGTTTTTGATCTGGAACCCATCAGCCTGACGTCCGTGAACGATCCGCTGCAGCTGAGCCCGGTGGAAATTCACGATCTGTCACCGATCCTGCATCTTCCGGCCCCCGGTCCACGATATCGGGTGCTCGTCGCTGAACGTGATACGCCAGAGTTCATCCGACAAAGCCGCGACTATGCTGAAGCGCTGCGCAAAGCGGGGCATTCTGTCAGTTTTGCGCTGCAACAGGGTCAGCATCACTTTGACATCATCCTGCACCCCGGCACCTTCTTGCCCGCATAGACGTAACCGCCAAAACGAAAACAGCGGCCCAAAGAGCCGCTGTTTCAGTATCTATGTCGCTTGCGATCAGTCGAGCGTCCGCGTGACTTCTTCGCGCTCGAAGATTTCGATCACGTCGCCAGCGCGGATATCGTCGTAGTTCTCGAACGCCATACCGCATTCCTGACCCGATTGAACCTCGGCCACTTCGTCCTTGAAGCGCTTCAGGGTTTTCAGCGTGCCTTCGTGGATCACCACGTTGTCACGCAGCAGACGGACGCCTGCCGAACGACGCGCAACGCCTTCGGTAACTAGACAGCCGGCAACCTTGCCAACACCCGTGACCTTGAAGACTTCGCGGATCTCGGCGTAACCGATGAACTTTTCGCGAATCTCGGCGCTCAGCAAACCCGAAGCGGCCGCCTTCACGTCGTCGACCAGATCATAGATCACCGAGTAATAGCGAATCTCGACACCCTTCTGGTTCGCGGTGTTCCGTGCTGATGCATTGGCACGAACGTTAAAGCCAAAGACCGGCGCGCCTGACGCCTCGGCCAGACCAACATCGGTCTCGGTGATCGCGCCGACACCGGAATGCAGCACGCGCACGCGCACTTCGTCGTTACCGATTTTTTCCATCGCCTGAACGATGGCCTCGGCCGAACCTTGTACGTCCGCTTTCATCAGAATCGGCAGCTCGGTGACGTTTTCGTCTTCCTTGGCCTTCTGCATCAGCTGCTCAAGGGTGGTCGCGGCACCAGCGGCAGCGCGTTTGTCCTTGGCGGCTTGCTCACGGTAGGCGGCGATCTCACGCGCCTGCGCTTCGGTCTCGGTCACGTTCAGAACGTCGCCCGCTTCGGGCGTACCGTTGAGACCCAGAACCTCGACCGGAACCGATGGACCGGCCTCTTTGACGCGGTCGCCCTTGTCGTTGATCAGCGCGCGGACCTTACCGTACTGCTCACCCACAACAAAGATATCGCCCTGACGCAGGGTACCGTTCTGAACCAGAACGGTGGCGACGGGGCCGCGGCCCACATCCAGCTGCGCCTCGATCACGGCACCTTGGGCGGCGCGGTCGGGGTTGGCTTTCAGTTCCAGAATCTCGGCTTGCAGCGCAATCGCTTCCAGCAACTCGTCCAGACCCTGTCCAGTGATGGCGGAAACTTCGACGTCCTGAACCTCACCCGACATTTTCTCAACGATGACTTCGTGTTGCAGCAGATCGGTGCGCACCTTGTCCGGGTTTGCGTCCGGTTTGTCGACCTTGTTGATCGCCACGATCATCGGCACTCCGGCAGCTTTGGCGTGGTTAATCGCCTCAATCGTTTGCGGCATCACCGCGTCATCCGCAGCAACCACCAAGACCACGATATCCGTGACCTGAGCTCCGCGCGAGCGCATCGAGGTAAAGGCTGCGTGGCCCGGCGTATCCAGGAAGGTCAGCGTGGTGCCACCGTCGGTTTTCACCTGATATGCACCAATATGCTGTGTAATGCCACCGGCCTCGCCTGCCACAACGCGCGCGTCGCGGATCGCATCCAGAAGCGAGGTTTTGCCGTGGTCAACGTGACCCATGATGGTGATGACCGGCGGGCGCGGCTGCAGATCAGCGTCCTCGTCCTCGACCTCTTTGATGACGTCTTCAACGTCCGAATCAGAGACACGGGTGACCTTGTGGCCAAACTCTTCGATGATCAGCTCAGCAGTGTCGGCGTCGATGGTCTGATTCTGCGTAACCATCATGCCCATCTGCATCAGCGATTTGACAACATCTGCCACTCGCTCGGCCATACGGTTGGCCAGTTCCGAGACCATGATCGCCTCGGGCAGCTGCACGTCGCGGATAACCTTTTCCCGCTCGACCGTGCCGCCCATGGCTTTCTGGCGCGCACGCTCTTGCTTGCGCTTCATCGCTGCCATCGAGCGTTGACGGTTGCCTTCGCCACCCGTGGCCTGACCCAGTGTCAGTTTGCCGGAACGGCGGTTGTCGTCACGACCTTTGCCGCGACCGCGCTGTTCGCGTTCACGATCCTGTTTGCGCGGGGTGGCCGACGGTGCGGGTTTGCTGGCAGGCGCACGCGCGGCTTTTGGCTCTTCAGGGGCCGGGGCAGCTGCTGCGCGTTTGGCAGCTTCTTCTGCCTCTTTGCGCTTGCGCTCTTCCTCTTCGGCTTTGGCGCGGGCTTTCTCTTCGGCTTCACGCTGTTCGCGTTCCTTGGCCTCTTGCTCGGCGCGGCGGCGGGCACGTTCTTCTTCACGCGCCTTCTCTGCTGCTTCACGCGCCGCGGCCTCTTCGACCTCGCGGGCTTTGGCAGCCTGCAGCGCCTTCATACGGCGCGCCATTTCAGCATCAGAAATTCCAGCAGGACGACGCGACGGATCACCCGATGGCGTTGCACCGCCACCCGGTTTGCTGGCGCCCGGCTTGGGAACCACCACGCGCTTGCGTTTGGTTTCCACCACGACATTTTTGGTACGTCCGTGGCTGAAACTCTGTTTCACATTTCCGGGGCGTGCCCCGCCACGAAGACCTAATGTCTTTTTGCCGTCATTATCGCTCATAAAGCTTCTTACCCTTCCGCGCGGCCCCTGCCGCCGTCATCCGTTTCGCGCAAGCCACGCAGGCGCTGCGCTTCCTCTACAACACGTTTGGCGAGTCCGCCAGAGGCCAAGGCCGCATGAATCACGGTTTGGCGCCCAAAAGCCTGCCCTAATTCATCTGCGGTCAGCCATCCGATGTATTTTCCAAAGTGCGGCGTGCTCAGCTTGGACTTGCCGCGTCCGGATCCATCAGAGGCCTGCAACAGCACCTGGGCCTCGTCCCGGTCCAGCCACGTCTTGACCTTTTCATAGCCCGCAACAGCATCACCAGACTTGCGCGCAAGGCTCAGCAATTCGACCACACGCCGCGAGATCTGACGTTCAACCTCGTCCGTCAGGTCCTTTGGCGCGGTTACCTGCGCCTTGAACCCACGGGCGAACAGTTTCTTGTCCACCGCCTTGTCCAGCGCGGCGCGCTCTGCGGCCACATAGACCCCGCGCCCCGGCAGTTTTGCCGCGACATCGGGATAGACCTGACCATCGGGGTCCGTCACAAAGCGGATCAGCCCATATTTAGGCTGAACCTCACCCGTAGCGAGGCATTTCCGCTCAGGCCCGTCCGACCGATCCTTTTGGACGCCACCGCGACCCATGTGCGACCCCCGAGGCCTGAGATCAGGCCTCGGCCTCCTCTTCTACTGCTTCGCCGTCTTCTTCGGCCTGCTCCAGTTCGGCAGGGTCAACCCAACCCAGCATGATACGGGCCGTCATGACCAAGTCCTGTGCTTCCTCCAGCGATACGCCGAACGGCTCAAGAACGCCATCATCCTTGATGCGCTCACCGTCGACCGTGGTCCAGCCACCGGCCAGTTCCCAGTCGGCGCAGGTTGCGAAGTCTTCCAATGTCTTCACATCGTCCTTGGACAGCGCTTCTACCATCTGGGGGGTGAGCCCCTCGAATTCAATAAGGCTGTCCTCGGCACCCAGCGCACGGGCCGCATCCAGAGCAGCCTTGGCCTGTGCCTCAAGGAATTCACGCGCGCGGGTCTGCAGTTCCTGCGCCGTGCCTTCGTCAACGCCGTCGATGACCAGCAGTTCCTCGATTTCGACGTAGGCGACCTCTTCCAGGTTGGTAAACCCTTCCGAGACCAGCAACTGCGCAAAGAATTCATCCAGATCGAGTGTTTCCATGAACAGCTGGGTCCGGGCTTCAAACTCCTTCTGACGGCGCGCCGATTCTTCGGCTTCGGTCATGATGTCGATGTCCAAATTGGTCAGCTGGCTGGCCAGACGCACGTTCTGACCGCGGCGACCAATGGCAAGGCTCAGCTGCTCTTCGGGAACAACGACTTCGATCTTACCCGCTTCTTCGTCCAGAACCACCTTGGAAACCTCGGCAGGTTGCAGCGCGTTCACAAGGAAGGTCGGCTGATCTTCGTTCCACGGGATGATGTCGATCTTTTCGCCCTGCAGCTCGTTCACAACGGCCTGCACGCGGCTGCCGCGCATACCAACGCAGGCCCCGACGGGATCAATCGAACCGTCATACGAGATCACGGCGATCTTGGCGCGCGAACCGGGGTCACGGGCCACGGCTTTGACCTCGATAATGCCGTCATAGATTTCCGGTACTTCCATCTTGAACAACTCGGCCATAAATTCCGGCGCAGTACGCGACAGGAATATCTGGTGGCCACGGACCTCGCGGCGAACCTCTTTGATATACGCGCGCACACGATCGTTAGGGCGATAGCTTTCGCGGCCGATCTTGTCATTGCGGCGCAGAACCGCCTCGGCTCCGCCGAGATCGACGATGACATTGCCGAACTCTTCGCGTTTTACAGCACCGTTGATGATGGTGCCTGCGCGATCCTTGAATTCTTCGTACTGACGGTCACGCTCCGCTTCGCGCACCTTTTGCAGGATCACCTGCTTGGCGGATTGCGCGGCGATACGGCCCATTTCTACCGGCGGCACTTCTTCTACGAAGACATCACCAACCTCAGGCGCTTCCATATACTGTTTGGCCTGTTCGACGGTCATCTCGGCCTGATAGTTCTCAAGCTCTTCATCCTCGACCACGGTGCGGACGCGCGTGAATGTCGCCTTGCCGGTCTTGCGATCGATGCTGACGCGGATGTCCATCTCAGCGCCGTAGCGGCTTTTGGCGGCACGGGCGAGCGATTCTTCCATCGCTTCGACAACCAGACCCGGGTCGATCATCTTTTCGCGGGCCACTGCCTCGGCGGTCTGCAGCAGCTCCAGCTGGTTGGCTGAGGTGATTGCCATCAGTTCGTCTCCTCTTCGGACCCTTCGGTCTCAATCTCGTCGAAAGCGTTTTCGTTTAAGGAACCAGCGTCTTTGCGCTGGCGCAGCATTTCTTTAATCAGGTCATCAGTCAGGACCAGCTTGGCATCGCTCAGCCAGTCGAATTGCAGACCGATGGTGATCGTCTCGGACCCTTCGGGGATGTTGATCAAAACCTCATCCCCTTCGATCCCGGCCAACTCACCCTTGAACCGGCGACGACCGTCGATCAGTTCGGCGGTTTCGATCTTGGCCTCATACCCCTCGAACATCTCAAAATCCTTGAGGCGGGTCAGCGGGCGATCGATACCGGGGCTGGACACTTCCAGCGTATAAGCATCCAAAATCGGGTCCTCAACATCCAGCGTGGCGCTGACCGCGTTGGAGATTTCGGCGCAGTCATCCACTTCGATGCCGCCATCAGGCTTGTCGGCCATGATCTGCAGCGTGGTCTGCTTACCGCTCATCAGGCGAATGCGCACCAGCTCATACCCCAGATCCTCGATCACGGGGGTGATGATCTCGGCCAGTCGCCGATCAATGGCCGCTTTGGCTATCAGGTCGTTTGTCATCTGGTACTCTACCCTGTCATCGGGCACAAAAAAACGGGCGCGCGGCCCGTCGAATTTTCCGGTGGAGCCTTAGATCGAATGTCCAACGCGCCGCTGTTGCTCATGCATATACGCAGGGTTTCCCGAGTCTGCAACCCCTGTCGCCGCAGGCTGTACTGGTGACGTCTGATTTTCGCCTATTTCAGGTCATCCACCAGCGTTCAGCGATACGACCATCGTCCAGCGGGACCTGGCAACCAATCTGGCGCGGCATTCCGACGCCAGATCCAACCGCAAGTTGCAGATTGGTTTCCGACGGGTGGAACCTCAGACCGCGAATACCACGCATGCCATCCGCGTCAGGCAGTGCCGCCGCATCAACATAGCCGTCCCGCAGCGCCTCGGCCCGGACACCGGCAT
The DNA here is from genome assembly GCF_056540745.1 of Ruegeria sp. AM1. Taxonomy (NCBI): domain Bacteria; kingdom Pseudomonadati; phylum Pseudomonadota; class Alphaproteobacteria; order Rhodobacterales; family Roseobacteraceae; genus Ruegeria; species Ruegeria sp. AM1. The sequence goes on along the minus strand of NZ_JBQFXH010000006.1, from coordinate 85,924 downwards.
CCGGGATCACGATGACCTCAACCGCATCCAGCCATCCTGCCCGGCCATCCTTATAGTGGCCTGCAGTCCGGCGACCCAAAAGATGCCGTCCATCCTCGGCCCGTTCCACGCGGTAGCACCCGGTGCCGTTCGCAGCGCTCAGCGGTGTTACGTCCTGGCCATCGCGGGTGATTGCGAAACGGCTGTCGGCAAGCAGGAACGGCAGGCCGGGATTGGTGCCTGCCAACTCAAGGCGCACTTGATTTGGGGCCAGTTGCTCGGCCCGCCCGACCTGCGCCAGAACAGACAGTACATCCTGCGCGGCCAGCGCCCCGCCATCATGAAAGACCGCATCCTCGCGCAGATCAAAGGTCCAGACCCGCGCCTGCGCATCGGTACGCCATCTGGTTGCCAGCTCTGCCTGAAGGGTTCCGTCCGGTGCGATTTCCGTGAGGGTGTCGAATACCGCCCCGCGCGCGATCCGCTCAAGGCTGTCATCACGCGGAACTGCCAGCCGCAGCACCCCGCCGGATTTCGGCGTATCCGCCAAAGACGCGCCCGTTGCAGCCAACAGCGCAGCGGCGGCACCTGAAGCAAACAATGCTCGACGGTCGATACGTGTCATGACAGCCCCTCCGCCACACGGTCCATGATCCGAATCAGCTCGGCACTGACGGCCGGTTCCGACAGGGCGTGCCCGGCCTGCCGCACCATCTTAAGCTCGGCATTCGGCCAGCGCTCGGCCAGAGTCCAGGCTGCCTGCGGCGGGCAAATCATATCATAGCGCCCCTGAACGATATGACCGGGGATATGCGCAATACGCTCCATCTGCGCCAGAATCTGGCCGTCAAACTCCAGAAAACCGCCATTTATGAAGTAGTGATTCTCCAACCGTGCAAAGGTCCGCGCGTATTCGCCCGGGCTTTCGCCGACCGAACCGTTGCTATGGATCGAGGCCAGCGCGTTTTCCCAATGCGACCAAGCCCGCGCATACATAATCTCGGTGGCGCGATCGCCCGAAAACAGCCGTTTGTGATATGCCCCAATCGTATCGGAAAGCTCGTTTTGCGGCAGCAACGAGGTGAATTTCGACCACTGTTCGGGCCAGAATTTCCCGGCCCCTCCGCCATAGAACCAATCCAACTCGCTCTGCGTCATCAGGAACACGCCGCGCAGAACCAGACGGCTGACCCGATCCGGGTGCGTCTGCGCATAGATCAGCGCCAGCGTCGCGCCCCAGCTGCCGCCGAAAACAATCCATTCATCAACATCGAACAATGTGCGCAGACGCTCGATATCCTCAACCAGATGCCAGGTCGTGTTGTCCTGCACCGAGGCTGTGGGGCGTGACCGGCCGCACCCGCGCTGATCAAACAGAATCACCCGGAACACGGCCGGATCAAAATACCGCCGCATTGCGGGGCTGCATCCGCCGCCAGGGCCGCCATGCAATACCACAACAGGTATCCCATTGGGATTGCCGCATTGTTCCACATAAATACGATGCCCATCGCCCACATCGACCATCCGCTGGTCGAACGGGTCGCTCGGCGGATACAGATATTGAACTGCGCGCTTTTGGTCCGGGTACTTGTCCATTATGGCCCTATATAGTCCTTAAGCGTAAAAGAGCACACGGAGACAGGAATGCAAGCGCATCCGAACACGGTCGACCCATCCGAGATCGCAAAATTCGAGGCCATGGCCGCCGAATGGTGGGATCCGCATGGGAAATTCAAGCCGCTGCACATGCTGAATCCGTGCCGTCTGGACTATATCACACAGCAAATCGCGGGTGAGTTCGACCGTGACCTGACGGCGGCGAATCCTTTCGAGGGCCTGCGCCTGCTGGATATCGGCTGCGGCGGCGGGTTGCTGAGCGAACCCATGGCTCGCTTGGGGGCCGAGGTCGTGGGAGCCGACGCCGCCGAGGGCAACCTGCCCGTTGCCCGCATCCATGCCGAACAATCGGGCCTGCAGATCGACTATCGCCACACCACGGCCGAGGATATGGCCGCCGCAGGGGAACAGTTCGACGTGGTTCTGAACATGGAAGTGGTCGAACACGTCGCCGACCCGCTGAGCTACATGACCGCGACGCAGCAACTACTGAAACCCGGCGGGTTAGAGATTTGTTCGACCATCAACCGCAACCCGAAATCCTATGCGATGGCCATTTTCGGGGCCGAGGTCGTCATGCGCTGGCTGCCCCGCGGTACGCATGAGTGGAACAAGTTTATCACCCCCGACGAGCTGTTCGACCTGCTGCGCCAGGCCGGATTGGAGCCGGTGGACCGCAAAGGGTTCGTCTTCAACCCGATCCTGTGGAGTTGGTCGATCTCGGACCGGGATTTGAGCGTGAATTATGTGACGGCGAGTGTGAAGCCGGGATAAGGTGATTCTTTTGGTTCGATTTTTTGATTTTACGCTTTGGCGTGCAGCAATTTATGGCACGGCAATCGCCGCTTCTACCTTATTCAACAGCCCGCATGTCGCAGCACAAGAACTAGTAAATGCGCAAGGCGTGGTCGTTTACGAGCATGAAGGCGTTCCGCTGTATGGTTACATAAGCGATCCCAAAGTTTCTGAAGCGGCTCAGGAAATTATGGACCGCTACTTGGGTTCGAATTCAAACAGCTATGATCTGGTAAGGGCGATTTCTTTTGTTGTTTTTATTGACCCCGAGATAGTTTCGGAAGGCAAGTTTGTGAAACCCGTCGATTTAGAGCTGACGGAGGAGATGACAGAACCAATTGCTAAACACGAACTCTCTAACGAAGGATACAATGTAGGAAGAATATTCGCCACGAATGAAGAAGAAAAAGGAGATTATTTGGTATGGCTTGTTCATGGTGGCCCATATGAGGGCAAAGAAGGAATAGAATCCTGCCTTCTTTTCGCGGCGGCGGCTTCGGCTGGAATTTGGTTGGCTGATATTCCAGCTTTGGATCCGCGTGATTTACGGCAGCTTCTGGACAGAATGCTCTTAGAATGAAGCGGTCATTTAGACCGCGGTACATTGCATGAGCATCAAGTCTGCCAGCGCCCGACCGCACCAGTCCTCGACCCACCTTGGGACAACGGTCCGCTGATCCCTACTCCCCCTCCAACTGCAACCGCAAATCCCGCAGCACGGGCAGCGTGCTGCGCACGCGCTCCAGCCCCAGTTCTCCGACCACGCGGTTGATCAGCGGGGCAATAGACGAGATCGCCTGATCGCGCGCGCGGCGACCGGCGGGGCTGATGGCGACCATCTTGCGGCGGGCGTCGTCCCAGTCGGGGCGGATGTGAATGTATCCGGCCCATTCCAGCTTGGCCAAGGTGTTGGTCATCGCGCCTCGGGTCACGTGGAACGTGTTGGCCAGTTGCGCAGGGGTGCGCTCATCGCCCACAAAGACCAGATGGTTCAAAACCGAGAAATGCGAGATTTCCATGCCCTTGGGCAGCACCCGGCTCAGCCGGTTGCGCAATAGCTGATCGGCGGTCAGGATCTCGCTGAACAGCGTGACCGCAAGGGCATTGGTGTCGTCCGTCATAATCCGGTTCTGTGTCAGGGCCCGTCGAAAGGCCGAACGTGCGTCAACGAGGGCACGCGACGGCGCGCCTCTGTCACAGAACTATCATCCAGATCAAAAAAGTGAATGCCCGGATCGGTGCCTGCGTCGATCAGCACCTCTCCCCATGGGGCGACAACCATGCTGTGGCCATGGGTATATCGCGTCTTTCCGCGCGTTTTGGGGTGTTCGCCGGTTTGTGCCGGTGCAATCACCCAGCACCCGTTTTCTATGGCCCTGGTGCGCAGCAGTGATTCCCAATGGGCCGCACCCGTGACCGGTGAAAACGCCGCCGGAACCGTCAGAATACGCGCGCCCGCCTGTGCCAGCGCAGCATAGAGATGCGCAAAGCGGATATCGTAGCAGATTGTCATGCCAACCTTGCCGAAATCCGTATCGGCAATAACCGCGCGGGTTCCCGGGCGATAGCCCGCCGATTCGCGAAAGGTCTCTGCTTCCGTGACCTGCACATCGAACATATGAATCTTATCATACCGAGCGACGATGTCGCCTTGTGAGTTGATCATGAAAGACCGGTTTGCAAACCGTCCATCCGGATCATGGGTTTTCACCGCAAGAGAGCCGATCAACAGCCAGACGTCTAGCGCTGCGGCCTGCGTACGCAGGCCCGCCAACGTGTCGTCATCGTCTTCGTGCTGCAGAACCGCGCGCTGCCGCGTCGCGCTTGTCGAAACGCAGTTCGTGACCTCAGGCGTCAGAATAAAACGCACACCTTGAGCGGCTGCCTCGGCCATCATGGTGCGCACCGTTTCAAGGTTTTCTGACGGATCATCCGACGAGGTAATCTGCAGCAGCGCGGTTTTCATCAGGCCGCCAACAGGCCGTCCAGCTTGCCCTGACGATCCAGATCATACAGGTCGTCGCAGCCGCCGACATGCGTTTCACCCACAAAAATCTGCGGAACCGTGCGCTTGCCCCCGGCCCGCTTGATCATTTCTGACTTGCGTTTCGGATGTATCAGCACGTCGATCTCTTTGAAGGTCACACCCTTCTGCTTGAGCAGACGCTTTGCCGCGTGACAAAACCCGCAAAGCGGCGAGGTGTAGATTTCTACCGGTTTCATATTCCGTTCCCTTGGTTTCGCGCAATCCTGAGCGAATTAGGCATCCTTGGCAACGCGCGCCAGTACCAACACGAAAATATGATTTGCCCCCGCGGCCATACAGGCACGCGTACAGGCCGCAAGCGTTGAGCCAGATGTCATGACATCATCAACCAGTAAAATATCGCGCCCAACCGCCCGGGATGCGCGTTTCGGATGGGCCGCGATCGCCTCTGACAGAATATCGGCCCGTTGCGCAGCGGTTTTCCCATCCAGGACCGGGGTTCGCACCTTGCGCATCAGAAAGTCGGGGCAATTTTCCAACCCGGTTGCGCCAGTCAACTGCCGGGCCAGCAGCGCCGATTGGTTATAACGCCGCTTGATCAGACGGGACCAGTGAAGAGGGACCGGCACAATCAGCATCCCCGGTCTGAAAAGCTCTTGCCCTGCGCGCGCCATCCATTGGGCCGCTGGGCGCGCCAATTCCGGGCGATCCCCGTGTTTCAGGGCCAGAACCATCGACCGCGCCCGCCCCTCATAGAGCAATGCCGCGCGAGCATCCTGCCACGGCGGGGGCGACGCCATGCAACTGTCGCATTCGATCCGATAACCGTCGACCTGCCCGGGCACGGGCGCCCCACAGCTTTCGCAGACCGCCCCACCGATAAAGGGCGTCTCGCGCCAGCACGATCCGCACAGCCCGAAATCCGACTCGGTCAGGGCACCGCATCCAAGACATCGTGGCGGATAGATCATCTCGGCAGCGGTTTGAATTCTCTGCCAGATGCGATACTTGCGGTTTATGAAACTGCCCGCGTCCAATACGGCCCCTCTCTTTGATCGTAAAAGCCTGACAGCGCATCGCGCACGGGTCGAATGCGACGCCCTGTTCCTGCACCATTCCGCCATTGATGAGGTCAAAGATCGCCTTTTGATGGTTAACAAGACCTTTACGGAACCGGCAATTGTCTGCCCTTTCCCTGAGATTTGGCGGGATGTGCTGCCCGGTGCCCGGATCGTCGGGGACGACGAGGTTCTCGATCTTGCACCCGGTGCGCATGATCTGGTGATCCATGCCATGGCGCTGCACTGGGCGAACGATCCCGTTGGACAACTGATCCAGTGTCGCAGGGCATTGCGACCCGATGGGTTGACCCTGGTGGTCTGCCTGGGCGGCGAAACCCTGCAGGAACTGCGGGTGGCGCTGGGACAGGCCGAAGCCGAGGTGACGGGCGGATTGAGCCCACGCATCGCGCCCATGGCCGAGCTGCGCGACCTTGGCGGGTTGCTGCAACGCGCCGACCTGTCACTGCCGGTTGCTGACAGAATACCGCTCACGGCGCAATACCGCGACATCTGGCACTTGATGCAGGATCTTCGCGCCATGGGTGAAACCAATGCGCTTTCGGCCCGCATTAAGCATCCCACAAGACGTTCGGTCTTTGACCGGGCACAGCAGATTTATGCCTCTCATTTCCGCGCGCCAGACAACGGGCTTGTGGCGACGTTCGAGCTAATCTGCCTGACCGGCTGGTCACCCGATGACAGCCAACCAAAACCTCTGCGTCCTGGATCAGCCCAGATGCGGCTGGCTGAGGCATTGGGCACAGACGAGGGCAAACTGTCGGATTGACGACCCACCATTTCCATTTATGTCAGAAACGAACACAAACTCAGGAAGTCTCTTATGCTCGACGCCACTCGTCCAACACATGCCAATGCAGATCATCCCAAGGTCAAAATGGGCCGTGTTGGCGTCTTGCTGGCGAATCTGGGAACGCCTGACGACTATAGCTATTGGCCGATGCGGCGATACCTGAATGAGTTTCTGTCGGACCAGCGGGTGATCGACTATCCCGCCTGGAAATGGCAGCCCATTCTGCAGGGGATCATTCTGTCGAAACGCCCCTTCAGTTCGGGTGAAGCCTACAAATCGATCTGGAATCACGATAAGGGCGAGAGCCCGCTGATGACCATCACCAAGGATCAGACTGCCAAGCTGCAAAATGCGCTGCACGAGCGGTATGGCGATAAGGTTCTTGTCGATTTTTGTATGCGTTACGGCAACCCTTCCACAAAATCCAAGGTGCGCCAGATGGTGGCCGAGGGATGTGACCGCATTTTGTTTTTCCCGCTCTATCCCCAATATGCCGGGGCAACCACCGCAACCGCTAACGATCAGTTCTTTCGCGCGTTGATGGAAGAGACCTGGCAACCCGCCAGCCGCACGGTGCCGGCATATTTCGATGAACCGGCTTATATCGACGCCTTGGCGCAATCGGTCGAAACGACCTATGCCAACATGGAAAGCCAGCCTGACATCCTTGTCTGTTCTTATCACGGGATGCCAGAACGTTATCTGATGCAGGGTGACCCCTATCACTGCCAATGCGTCAAAACCTCACGACTACTCAAAGAGCGTCTTGGCTGGTCTGATGCGCAGCTTGTTTCAACCTTTCAGTCCCGATTCGGCCCCGAAGAGTGGCTGAAGCCCTACACGGTTGACCATGTGGCTGAACTGGCGCAGCAAGGTAAGAAGAACATCGCCGTCATTGCCCCTGCCTTCTCCGCTGACTGCATTGAAACGCTTGAAGAGATTAATGAAGAGATCAAAGAGAGCTTCGAAGAGGCCGGCGGTGAAACCTTTACCTATATCCCCTGTCTGAACGACGAGGACACCCATATCACTGCCCTGAGCAAAACGATCGAAGATAACTTGCGCGGCTGGCTGGACTAGGCAGCCCGACAATCAGACACAAAAAAAGGCGGTGGATAATCCACCGCCTTTTCTTTTGATAACTCTCGTCGAGTTAGCCAGCAGCAACAGCAGCAGCAACAACGACCAGCAGGATCAGCGGCAGCAGGATACCCTGCGACGAACCCTGAGTTTCTTCTACAACAACAGGTGCCTCTACAACCGGCTCTTCCAGGTTGCCTGCAAATGCGGTCGAAGCAGCGGCAGTCAATGCAGCAGCGAGAACGAGTTTCTTCATATTAACCTCCAGAATTTGCGCGATTCCAACTATCGGAACCGCACATCCAAGACTTACCTCGTGGTTTTTTCTAATCAGCTAAAGGGCGGGAATGCAATTGCAACTTGAGCCGGAAGCGGCTTGGAGCGCGAAAATGTCGTCAAATTAGCAACACTTGCGTGCCAACCTTGGCAATGGAAAACAGCTCTGCAATATCTTCATTAAAGAGGCCAATGCAGCCATTCGACGATCGACGACCGATTTTGCGCGTATCATGCGTCCCATGGATACGGTAATACTTCCAGCTGAGATATAAAGCGTGTGTTCCCAATGGGTTATCCGGACCGGGTGGAATGTAGTCCGGCCACTCAGGATTTCGTTTCTTCATCGATGGAGTCGGCGCCCAGCTTGGGCCCTCAACCTTTCGGATCACGCTGGTACGCCCACGACGCGTTAAATCTTCGGTCAGAGGCACCGAAGAAGGGTAAAGCTTGTAGGTGGATTGATCTTCAGACCAGTAATGCAAAGCGCGCGAAACCGTATCGACCAGAATTGCGCCGTTCTTGGTGTTCGAAAAATAGGGTTGCCAATCCAGCGCCCTGAAACCCGAGACATTGCGGCGAACGGCTGGTTCTTGCTCCGGGGCCGGCCGCAAGGGATCTCCGGGGATATACTGAGCTATGGCAGGTGTCGCCAGAACGGCAGAGGCGCCGGTCAGAAACCCGCGGCGAGTTGTCGATTTAATAGTTTTCCTGACCATGGCAGACGGTCCTTCTTATCGGCAAATGCAAAAATCTGGTCCATTTTATTGCCAGAATGCTTCAGTCGCAAATCAAACCGGCAGAATCACGCAGGATTTAGCCACTGCGCATTTGCTCCGGACGATAAGGCAGGCTATTCCCCTTGTCGAAACAATTATCAGGCCAATCATGACGCGTATTACCTCTCTATTGCTGATTTGCTTAGTCGCACTGGCGGCATGTACCGACACCGGCACCACTGCGCTGGGTGCCGACGGGCGGCCTTTGCCTACCGTGTACAAGATCCGTGGCAATCCGGATAAATTGCAATTCCGCATGCTCGACTCGGTCAACGCGCTACGTCAGGCGTCGGGACTGCAGTCGGTTCAGTTGAATGCTCAGCTCAACGCCGCAGCGGCCACTCATGCTAAGGATATGTCACGTCAAAACCGACCCTGGCATTTTGGGTCCGACGGATCGTCGCCCATCGACCGCGCGACACGCGCCGGATATTTCGGGACGTTTCTGGGCGAAGCTATTTCTGAAACCTACGAGACCGAGACCGAAACGCTCGCAGCCTGGATGCAAGAACAGGGACCGCGGGCTGTGATCATGGACCCCGAAGCCACCCAGATGGGCTTTGCCTGGCATCAGGAAAGCGGCGGCAAAATCTGGTGGACCCTAGAGATGGGGGCGGGTGGCTGAACCAAGCCCATATCCAGAATCAAAAAGCCTCCGATGATCGGAGGCTTTTTTCTTTAGGTCGCCCTTAAGCCGCCTGCATAGACTGCGCGGCCGTCAGAATGGCATAAAGTTTGACCGGATCAGGGTTGGCTCTGAGCTTGGCGCAGACAGATGAATCTCGCAAGGTGCGCGACACCAGCGCAAGAGCCTTGAGATGATCCACACCCGCGTCCTCGGGTGCAAAAAGCGAAAACGCTAAATCAACCGGTTGACGATCCACCGATCCGAAATCGAAGGGTTTTTCCAGCATAATAAATACGCCAGCCACCGACTCAAGTGCTGAAAGCCGTGCATGCGGAAGGGCCACACCGTGTCCTACACCTGTCGGGCCTAGGCTTTCACGTTCCAACAGATTGTCCACAACTTCCTGAGCCTCAAGCCCAAGCGTGCTTGCAGCAACGTCGCCAATCTCCTGAAACAGCCGCTTCTTGCTGGAAGCGGCCGACAAAACACGTACGGCTTCCGGCTTTAGTATGCTCGACAGCTCCATGATAATGCTCCACGGCGACCCCACGTGTTCACGGGGGTCACCTGTTATCCTTGCCTGTTAAGGATCGATCCAGCCTATATTCCCGTCTTCGCGACGGTACACGACATTCAATCCATCCTTGTTCTCATTTCGGAACACAAGCACCGGGGCACCCGCAAGTTCCATCTGCATAACAGCTTCACCAACACTCAGCGATGGAATCTTCGTCTCCATCTCTGCCACGATCATCGGTTGAAGGGATTCGGGTTCGTCCGCAGTGTCCGATTCGTCAGAGGCGAGGATATAAGACGAGGCTCCAAAGAGTTCAACAGGCTCGGAGCGATCCTTGTGGTGGTCTTTCAGGCGACGCTTATAGCGACGCAACTGCGTTTCCATCTTGTCGCAGCAGCCTTCGAACGCTGCATAGATTTCGGTCGCATGGGCCTTGGCCTGAGCGGTCAGGCCCGTGGACAGATGTACGGTAGTTTCGCATACATATTCATGCGCTGAACGGGAAAAGACGACGTTGGCGTCCGTTGGCCGCTGAGCATATTTGCCCACGACCTCGCCCAGTTCGGTCTGCACGTGGGTCTGCAGCGCCGCACCGATGTCGATCTGTTTTCCGCTGATTTGGTAACGCATGTGGTCTCCTTCGCAATTCACCCATTCTGACGTCACGTTACGCGACGAAATTGTTGTTATTGGGTGGGGGGTATCAGCATGTTCTGCGGTTGTCTTTGATCTGACCCCTCAAAGAAGGGACATCGAGATCCAGCCTGGAACCGAAGAAATGCCATAGGCTAATTGAGCCAAGAGGTGAGGGAAGAGTCAATCGAAACAGGTGTGTATATACGCGATTTCCGCCACGTGGCCGGCGCAATTCCGCGCAAGCCTATGAAATCCGGAAATTTTCGCCCAAATAGACCCGGCGCACATTCTCGTTTTCGACCACCTCATCAGGCGTGCCGGACATTAGAACCTGACCATCGTGCAGAATATAAGCCCGGTCGACAATCTCCAGCGTTTCCCGCACGTTATGATCGGTGATCAACACACCTATACCGCGTTTCTTGAGATCGGCCACCAAATGCCGGATATCGCCAACGCTGATTGGATCAACACCTGCAAAAGGCTCGTCCAAAAGCAGGTATTTTGGATCAGCGGCAAGGCAGCGCGCAATCTCAACGCGGCGACGCTCGCCACCCGACAACGCAAGCGCCGGAGCCCGACGCAAATGCTCAATTGAGAAATCGGACAGCAGCTCTTCGAGCCGCTCTTTCCGCCGATGCGCATGCTTCACCGTAATGTCGAGCACCGCAGAAATGTTGTCTTCGACACTCATGCCACGAAAGATCGACATCTCTTGCGGAAGATATCCGATCCCCTTGCGCGCCCGGCGATACATCGGCAGGGTTGTGACATTCTGTCCGTCCAGCGTGACGGTTCCAGCTTCGGGGAAAACCAGACCAGCGACGGAATAAAACGTTGTTGTCTTGCCCGAGCCATTTGGTCCCAGCAGTGCGACCACCTCGGAACGATCCAGGGTCATTGTCACATCCCGGATCACGGTTTTCTTACGGTACGATTTCCGCAGCTTTTCGATGCGCAGACCGGATGATCCCTGGGCTACAGACAGTTTCGGCTGGCTCATCAATTTCCACCCGGCTGCAGGATCGTTTTGACTCGACCGGTCATGGTTGCGGTTCCCGATGTCAGGTTTGCCACCATCTCATCGCCGCTGATCGTGCTGGGTCCCTGGGTCAGCAGCACATTGCCCTTCATCACGATCACACCTGAGTCGATAGTGTATTCTGCCTGGTCTCCCTCCGCCGCATCGGGAGGGCTGACGAGAACTACATCTTCGGTGGCTTCCATTCGCTCAATCGCAGATCGATCTTCGTTGTAGATCACAAGTACGCGTTCAGCGGTCAGCCGCATCTCGCCCTGAACGACGATGACGTTGCCGGTGAACTCGGCCGATCCATCCTCTTGGTTCACGTTCAGCGTTTCAGAAGTCACCTCGACCGGCAGCGTGGGGTCGGCCTTGACTGATCCAAACGCAACCTGTGTTTCCTGCGCTGCAGCCGACAGCGCGCCAAACATCAGCGCAATGAAAAAAGGAATTACACGAAAATCAAACACAGGTTATCTTTCTGCTTTTTCCGGCTCATACACCAGCTTAACACCATCTGTAAAAAGAATATGGACGGGGCCGTCTTTTTTTTCTGTTCCGAATGTCATGCGCCCGGCGGTAAAATTCCCGATCGCCCCCGTTCCGTCGACCTGACCAGGCGTGCCGCCGCGAATCTCGTCAATCGATGTGTTCAGCAGATCAGTTGTGACCCGCATGCCGTCGGTTGTTGTGATGACCACATCCCCAACGAAGGTTGCGGTGCCTTGATCGGGCCTGATCGATCCCGAGTTTGAGTCCAGCGTAATCACCCCACCATTCAGCAATCCAAAACGTCCTCTGAACTCGCTCGCGGTCGGGAGATCGCCGTTTGTGCCCTGAGCGGCCTGATAGGCGTCAATCTGCACATCCTCTCCTTTGCGGGTCGTGCCCCGGTAATGGGGACGGGTCACCAACTGATCAGCGAGACGCGCATCGATATCCTGCTGCGAAAACGGAACCGAAACATTAGTCTCGATACTTCGCGACAACAGAAACACAGCGGACAGCAAAAGGATCGCTGCCAAAGGCAGCAAAACCTTAAAAAGCTGCACCATGCGCGAATAGCGGTCCACCTCAGCCTCCCGTCAGCCTAGTCCAACCCGCAGACAATCATGGATGTGCAACACGCCCAACACCTTGCCGGGATCAGCCGGATCAACCACAAAGAGCGAGGTGATCTTACGCTGGTTCATGATCGCCACCGCCTCTTCGGCCAGCGCATCTGGAGCGATAGTTGTAGGGCTGGCTGTCATGACATGCGCAGCGGAATGGTTCAGCAACCCGTCCATATGTCGCCGCAGGTCGCCATCGGTGATGATGCCGGACAGATGGCCCTGAGCATCGGTCACCCCGGCAACGCCAAACCCCTTCTGGCTGATTTCGATCAGCGCATCGCCCATTGCGGTTTCTTCAGACACGATAGGCAGTGCGTCACCGGAATGCATCAGATCCCGCACGGTGCTGAGCCTGGCCCCCAGTTTGCCGCCGGGATGAAAGGCTCTGAAATCTTCGGGTTTGAAATCACGATACTTCATCAGCGCGATTGCCAGCGCATCGCCCATCGCCAGCGTCAACGTCGTCGAGATGGACGGAACCATACCAAAACCACAAGCCTCGCCCAGCGCCGGGATCAGCAGATGCACATCGGCCTGTTTCATCAACGTGCTTTCGGGCTTGCTGGACAGGCCAATCAGCGGGATCGCAAACCGTCGCGTAAAGGCCAGCAGGTTGGCCAGTTCCGGCGCCTCACCCGAGTTTGAGATGGCCAGAACCACATCCCCTTTGGACACCATGCCCAGATCACCGTGGCTGGCCTCGGCCGGGTGCACAAAATATGCGGGCGTCCCGGTGCTGGCCAGTGTCGCCGCGATCTTGTGACCGATATGGCCTGATTTGCCGATACCGCTGATGATGATCCGGCCCGGGGCCTTCAGGATCATCTGAACGGCTTCGGCAAAATCCTCACCAAGGCTTTCGGCCAGCACATCCAGCGCGCGGGCCTCGTCGGTCACGACTTGCCTTGCTGTTTTGAGAAAGGATTCGTTGTCGGTCATGAGTGCGCAAAAATATCCGTTTCGGGCCAGCCTGCGAGGTCAAGCTTCGCACGCATCGGCAGGAAATCAAAACAGGCCTGCGCCATCTCGGTCCGGCCTTCCCGTTCCAGGCGTTTGTTCAGCTCATCGCGCAGACGATGCAGATAGAGAACATCGGATGCAGCATAATCCAGCTGCGCGTCAGTCAGGGTCTCTGCACCCCAATCGCTCATCTGTTGTTGTTTGGAAATATCGATGCCGATCAGCTCCTGACACAGGTTTTTCAGCCCGTGCCGGTCGGTATAGGTGCGCACCAGGCGGCTGGCGATCTTTGTGCAATAGACAGGGGCGGCCAGAGCGCCAAAGGCATGATACATCGCGGCAATATCAAAGCGGCCAAAATGGAACAGCTTCAGCACATCCGGGTTCTCCAGCATCGCGCACAGGTTTGGCGCTGCGTCCTGTCCCTTTTCCACCTGAACAATGTGGCTGTTGCCATCGCCACCTGACATCTGAATGACGCAGAGGCGGTCGCGATGGGGGTTCAGCCCCATGGTTTCACAATCGATGGCAACGATGGGGCCCAGATCCAGCCCATCCGGCAGATCGTTCTTATACAGGTGATTGGCCACAGAAACTTCCTTTGTGCGATATCGACCCCGAGATAGGAGGTTTAGCCTCTAAACTCAACGCTCTCGGTGTCAACCCGCCGATAGACCAGCGAAAATTGACTGCGCCGCATCGGGAGGGATAGGAATAAGCCATCGCAATGCAGTTGTGACCCATGCTGAGCATTCTGAAAAATCGCACCTATCGCCACCTACTTGCGGCGCAGGTCGTGGCGCTTACCGGAACCGGTCTGGCCACAATTGCGCTGGGGCTGCTGGCCTATGATCTGGCCGGAGACGCCGCCGGGTTGGTTCTGGGCACGGCGCTGACCATCAAGATGATCGCGTATGTCACCATCGCTCCGATCGCTGCCGCGTTTGCGGCGCGTCTGGACCGGCGCAGGATGCTGGTGGCGCTGGATCTGGTGCGCGCCGTCGTTGCCCTGTGCCTGCCTTTTGTGACTGAGGTCTGGCAGGTCTATGTTCTGATCTTTGTCCTACAATCCGCATCGGCTGGGTTTACTCCAGCATTTCAGGCCACCATCCCCGATGTCCTGACCGATGAGCAAGACTATACCAAGGCGCTGTCTCTGTCGCGCTTAGCATATGATATGGAAAGCCTGCTCAGCCCTATGCTGGCCGCCGCGCTACTTTTGCTGGTCAGTTTCGACAGCCTGTTTCTGGGCACGAGCCTGGGTTTTGTTGCCTCAGCCGTTTTGGTGGTATCAGTCGCCTTGCCCTCACCCAAACCAACCATACAGCGGGGGATATATGACAGCACAACGCGCGGACTGCGCATCTACCTTAGGACCCCGCGCCTACGTGGCCTGCTGGCGCTGAGCTGGGCGGCTGCCGCGCTCAGTTCGATGGTAATCGTAAATACGGTTGTGATTGTCCGCACGGATCTGGGATTATCCGAAAGCGCCGTTGCAATAGCCCTTGCAGGGTTCGGCGGAGGCTCGATGCTGGCGGCCTTTGCCCTACCGCGACTCCTGGACCGGATCACCGCGCGTCAGGTCATGCTGGCAGGCGCAACACTGGCAACAGCAGCTATGGCTTCCGCTGCCGCACTAGTGATATCCGGCCTTATGTCGCTGATGACGCTGACCTTGATCTGGGGCTGTGTAGGTTTCGGATACTCCGCCACTCTGACACCCTCGGGTCGCCTGCTCACCCGCTCAGCCCATGCCGAAGATCGCCCGGCGGTGTTCGCGGCACAATTCACGCTGTCTCATGCCTGCTGGCTGGTGTTGTACCCTTTGGCGGGCTGGCTGATGACTCGTTTTGGAGCCAGCGTAAGCCTGACAAGCATGGCACTTTTGGCGGTTCCCGGCATTCTTGTTGCGATGTCCCTCTGGCCCCGCGACGATGAGACGCCGATTGCGCATGACCATCCCGATCTTCCTCCGGATCATCCTCATCTTGCGGGTGCCTTGCCACATGCCCATCCAATCGTCGTCGATGATCTGCACCCGCGCTATCCGCATAAATCTTGAGCTTCGACCCGGAACTGCCCTACACCGGCAGAGCCCCACACAACCCGGAGATTTCATGGATCAGCTAGACCGTCGCATCATCGCCGCCCTGCAGCACAATGCCCGCGCTTCTACGACCCTAATTGCAGCAACTCTGGGTGTTGCCCGAACCACCGTCCATGAACGCATCAGCCGCATGGAAGAGCGGGGCGTGATAGCAGGCTATTCCGTGATCTTGCATCAGGCCGAAGACACACCAAAGGTTCAGGTGATCGTTCTGCTTGAGGTGCAGCAAAAGGAAACCAAGCGCATCATCCAACGGCTCGAAGCTTACCCCGAGGTCAAGCTGTGCCTGTCCATCAATGGGGACTTCGATCTGTTGCTGTCTGCCGAGGCGCCCCGGATCGACGATCTGGACATTCTCGTCGATGAGCTGGCCAAAATCCCCGGCGTCCTGCGCACCAATACCAGCGTTGTGTTCGGTCGCCGGATCGACAGAAGCTGAGCGCGCGATAACGCTCTGTAAACCGAAACCTGGCTAGCTTGACCGGAACTGATCAGAATCCCGGACCGGCAGAATGCCAGATTTCAAAACATCGATCCTCGTTTTGCTTGCGCCCGCCGTTGCGGCGCAGGCTGTTCTGGCCATGCCTGACACGCATGCCGATGGCATCTGTGACCGTGCGGCCCGACAGGCCGCGCGCGCCGAAGGGGTGCCACTTGACGTGCTCAGAGCGATTGCCCGGGTTGAAACCGGCCGCACCCGAAACGGCGCGCTGGAGCCCTGGCCCTGGACCGTCAATCTGGAAGGTCAGGGATATTGGTTCAACTCAGAGATCGAGGCCAAGTCTTACGTTTTCGACATCTTCAAATCGGGCAAACGCAGCTTTGATGTCGGCTGTTTTCAGATCAACTATCGTTGGCATGGCAAAGCGTTCCGGTCGATTGATGCCATGTTCAACCCGACCGAAAATGCAACCTATGCCGCGCGGTTCCTGAACCAGCTTTATGCCGAACTTGGATCATGGCCTGCAGCAGCCGGTGCCTATCACTCGCGCACTCAGGCACTCGCAGACAGATACTCGGAACGCTTCCAGCTTATGCTGGCCCGGATCGAGGGCGGCGATACAAGACAGATCGCGGGCGCTGAACGTGACCGGTTCATGGATGCAGCGCGCCCGTTGATCCCGCTGGACAGCCAACCCCGACAAAGCGTGCTGGGATCGCTGGTCCCTGCTGCCGGCACGGCCACCGCCTTTATCACCTTTAAGTAGGAGCTGCCTTTGCCCCGTATCGACGCGCGAACCCTGTTTTCCCCGACGGTGCTGCTGGCGCTGGCGCTGATGACGATCATCGTCATGATGATCCTGCCCATGCCAGCCTGGGTTCTGGATGTGGGTCTTGCCGCATCATTTGCCCTTGCCATCCTGATCTTTACCCTGACGCTGTTTATCGAGCGGCCTCTGGATTTTTCCTCCTTTCCGACGATCCTGCTGGCCTCGCTGATGCTGCGCCTGTCGCTGAATGTCTCATCCACAAAGCTGATCATCGGACAGGGTCATACGGGGCCAAGCGCGGCCGGTGACGTGATCGAGGGCTTTGCCCAATTCGTCATGGGCGGCAGTGTTTTCCTGGGACTGGTGGTGTTTGGCGTACTGCTGATTGTGAATTTCATGGTCATCACCAAAGGTGCCGCCCGGATGGCTGAGGTTGGCGCCCGGTTTGCGCTGGACGGGATGCCCGGCAAACAGCTGGCGATTGACAGCGATATGTCCGCAGGCGCAATCGACCATCAACAAGCCAAGGAACGGCGCGAGCGCGAACAGCAAGAGACGACATTTTTTGGCTCGCTGGACGGCGCATCGAAATTTGTCAAAGGCGACGCCGTCGCAGGGTTGCTGATCACATTGCTCAATCTGGTGATGGGCCTGATCATGGGGGTCATCGTCCATGGAATGCCGGTCGCGGCCGCCTTTGAAACCTATGCAATTCTAACGGTGGGCGACGGTCTGGTGTCGCAAATCCCAGCGGTGATTATCTCGATCGCATCCGCTCTGTTACTGGCTCGTGGCGGCACACAGGGTGCAACCGACAACGCAATCTTTTCGCAACTTGGCAAACACCCCGCCGCGCTGAGCACGGTTGCCGTTCTGATGGTTCTATTTGCCCTGGTTCCCGGCTTGCCGTTCTTGCCCTTTATTCTTGGGGCCACTGTGCTCGGCTACACCGCGTTCACGGTCTACAAAAAACAACAGGCAGAACAGGAAGCAGCGGAAATGCCAACCGCCGAGTCCGATACGCCCGCATCTCAGGCCATTGGCGACATTCTGGACCTTGATGATGTGCATCTCGAGTTTGCTCCGGATCTGGTCAGCATGGTTCTGAACCCCGGTACCGGGCTGGATGCGCGGATCGCAAACATGCGCACCTATGTTGCATCAAGCTTTGGCCTCATCCTGCCGGAAATACGCCTCACCGACCGCGCCGATCTGCCAATGGGCACCTATGTGATCCGCGTGCAAGGCGTAGAGCAGGCGCGCGGCGTTCTGAACCCCGATCTGGTTCTGGCGCTGGTACAGGACGGGCCTGACCTGCTGCCGGATGGCAACGACGTGACTGAACCGGTCTACGGCGCGCCTGCTCGCTGGATCCTGCCCAAGGATCAAGAGGCCGCCGCGATGAGCGGCGCCACCATTGTCACACCGCCCGAAATTCTGGCGACCCATCTGCTTGAGATCATCAAACAGAATTTCTCGCGCCTGCTAACGTTGAAATCTCTGCGCAAGTTGCTGTCGGAAATGACCCGCCTCAGCGATCCCGTGCGGGCCGAGGCCAATCGCAAACTGCTGGACGAACTGATCCCCGACAAAGTGCCGATCGACACGCTGCACGCGGTGCTGCGTCTGCTTTTGGATGAGCGGGTCTCGATCCGAAACATGGCGCTGATCCTGGAAAGCGTCGCCGAAGCAAGGTTGACGGCGACCCAGCCCGAGGCAATCTGCGAGCTTGTCCGACAGCGACTGGGCTTTCAGCTGGTCGCTGAGATGAAGCGTGAAGATGGCTCGATCCCCCTGATCCAGCTGGCGCCTGAATGGGAAGACACATTTGCAACCTATCAAATCGACGCGCCGGCCGCCGGACCAGATGTCGCGCTGCCGCCAAACCTGTTCAACAAGCTCGCCGATGGTGTCGTCAGCACGGTTGCACAATCTGCCGATAACGGGATGTTCCCTGCCGTGGTCACATCGACCCAACGGCGCAGGTTGCTGCGCACAATCATGCATGCGCGGGGAATTTCCAATCCGGTACTCTCTTTCGAAGAGATCGGGCTCGAGGCCCGCCCAGCGCTGGTCGGCACGGTACCTGCATGATCAATCTCCCACCAGACCTACTGCCGCAACTGGAGGAAAGTCTGTGGCATGTATTCGCGATTTTCTTGCGGGTTTCTGCGATGGTTTCCCTATTGCCGGCCTTTGGGGAACGCAGCATCCCGGTACGTGTAAAACTTGGGGTCGCGGTGGCATTTACCCTGATTGTGGCCCCGGCGTTGCCCTCCTCACATGCAATACCCGAATTCTGGCGCATGGTGACTCTGATCGGTACTGAGTTACTGATCGGGTTGGGTCTGGGCATGGGGCTGCGGCTTTTTGTTCTGGCGCTTCAGACGGCAGGGTCTATTGCCGCACAAGCCACGTCCCTGTCCCAGATCCTCGGCGGAGCGGCGGCCGAGCCCGTCCCGGCCATGGGATACCTGCTGACCATTGCAGGGTTGGCGCTGGCGACCGTGATGGGGCTGCATATCCGGGTGGCGCAGTTCATGATCCACAGCTACACGCTTTTTCCAGCGGGCACGGTCCCGGGCGCACCGGATCTGTCGCACTGGGGCGTCATGCAAATCGCGCAGAGCTTTGGCCTGGCCTTTGCGTTGGCCATGCCGTTTGTCATCGCATCGTTGATCTATAATCTGGCGCTTGGCGTCATCAACCGCGCCATGCCGCAGCTCATGGTCGCTTTTGTCGGCGCCCCCGCGATCACCTTTGCGGGCCTGTTTCTGCTTTTTGCCGGAACCCCGTTAATACTGTCCGTGTGGTCTGACGCGTTACTCGATTTCCTGCGAAACCCAATTGGTGGCCTCCGATGAGCAGTCAGGACGACGACAGCGACAAGTCATTCGAACCGACGCCGCAAAAGCTGCAAAAGGCGCGCGAGAAAGGCGAAATTGCCAAGTCCAACGACATATCCGTGGTGGCCGCCTATACCGGGTTGCTGATCGCAATGGTCACTGCAGGACCATATGCCGCCGAACGGCTCGGCACGTTGTTTGTGGTTCTGATTGATCAGTCCCATCAGATATCGCCCCTGCTGACGACCGGGCCGGCAGCGGCGCCTGTTGCCGGGCTGCTGACTGCCCTGGCACCGATCGCAATTCTGTTTGCCGTACCCGCAGCATCGGTACTGCTCAGCCTGCTGGCCCAGCGCGCGCTGGTTTTTGCGCCCAGCAAGCTCAAACCGCGTGCCTCGCGAATCTCAATTCCGTTCAACGCAAAGAACAAGTTCGGGCGGGGCGGTCTGTTCGAATTCGCAAAAAGCTTCGTCAAGCTGTTGATATACAGCATCTGTCTGGCGCTGTTCCTGCACGCCAACCTGGCCGAAATCGTTTCTGCATCGGCTGCGCCCGGTCGGATATCCATTCTTTCGATGATGACCCTGCTGATGCGGTTTCTGTTCATCGTCATCGCCATCGGATTGACCATCGGGGTCGTCGACTACACCTGGCAATACTTCGAACACCTGCGCAAGAACCGGATGTCGCGCAAAGAAATTCAGGACGAAACCAAAGATGCCGAGGGGGATCCCCATGTAAAGCAACAGCGCCGCCAGCGGGCGCAGGATATCGCCACCAATCAAATGATGGCCGATGTGCCCAAGGCGGACGTCGTGATTGTCAATCCAACGCATTACGCTGTGGCTCTGAAATGGTCGCGCGCCTCCGGGACCGCTCCGGTCTGTGTGGCCAAGGGCGTGGACGAGGTCGCAGCCTCAATTCGCAAGGCGGCCATCGAGGCTGGCGTGCCGCTTCATTCTGACCCGCCCACCGCCCGCGCGCTGCATGCGACGGTCGAGATCGGGCAGGAGATTGCAGAAGAACACTATCGTCCCGTCGCGGCGGCAATTCGGTTCGCCGAAGCGATGCGAAAGCGCGCAAAGGGTCAAATCGGATGAAGTTGAGCAAGCTGTCCGCCGTCACCGAGGCCGTATTTCAGCGCGAGTACCAAAAACTGCGCCCCGTATTGGATACCGAAGCCCGCATTCTCCACCAGCTTGCTAAGCTGGACACGCAGGTTTCCGAGGTTCGGGCGGATTGCCATCAAACGGAAGGGTACCGGGTGACCGGCTCCGACGTTTTATGGCGCGGGTGGGAGTCGGCAGCCCGCCGCCAGCTCAACATCGAACTGGCACGCGTACGGGCGCAAAAGATCGCCGCCATGGAGGATCTCAAACGCGCGTTCGGCAAGAAACAGGCGGTTTGCGATCTTGAAAAGACTCAGCAGCGCGAACTGCGGCACCGGCAACACCTGAAGCTGCGGGAGTGATCAAGCCCCGCAGTTTCGTCAGGTATCCTGCCGGCCGACACTCATTATCAGAACACGCGACACATCATCGCCTAGATCCTGTCGCGCAACTTCCAGCAACGCCTGGCGCAACGCTGCAAGGTTATCGGAATGGGTGAAATTTCCGTCGAACCCCCCCATATTCGCATGATCAAACAACACCTGAAGGAAGCTGTCGCGTAGCTTTGGTTCGATGGCATAAAATGCATCGGATATACCGGGGCGCGTTTCCAGGCTCACATTCATCGTCACAAGCGCAGATATTTCATCCTCTCCGACCACGGGGACGATAAAATGCTTGGTCATCTTCAGATACTCAAACGCCTCTGACTTATCGTTTTTGGCGGTTTCTTTATCTTCGACCTCTGCCTGTTTTTCGCCCGCCTCTTTCTGGTCATATGAGGATTTTTCATCGGTTGATGCCATCTCGTCATCAGGCTTGACGTCGTTTTTTGACGACAAGACGATTCCAACCCCCACGCCTGCGCCGACACCCGCCACAAGCAAACCCACAGGCAATAGTTTACCAATCATCCCGGCACCTCAGAACGGCAGCAATGTATCAAGAATCTGCTGCCCATAGCGGGGCTGCTGCACGTCGGTGATCTGCCCGCGACCGCCATAGGAAACCCGCGCCGAGGCAATCTTGTCATAGGTGATCTCGTTCTGGCGCGAGATGTCTTCGGGCCGCACATAGCCCGAGACAAGCAATTCCCGAAGTTCGAAATTCACGCGCAGTTCCTGCGTACCCGATATTGACAGGACACCATTGGGCAGCACGTCGATCACCGTTGCGGCAACCCGCAGGGTCAACTTCTCCTTGCGTTTGACCGATCCCTTGCCTTTGCTGACAGAAGCGGAATCAATCGACACCGCTTCATCTAAAGACGCACCATCGGGCAATTGATCCCCGACCCGCTGTGGCAGGCCAAACAAGTTGGGAACAGCAAGGCTCTCGGACCCGGCGCGGGACCGATTGGTATCATTGGTGATCTCGGCCTTTTCGTCCAGCTCGATCACCACTGTCATTATATCCCCTTTTTTCATGGCCCGCTGATCGCCCAGCAACGAGTTCTGGCCGCCACTCCAGAGTGACGACCCGTCTACGGCGCGCTGCGACTGAGTATGCAGGGGTAATCCGGGCCACAACATCGCCACGTGTTCAGGTGAATCGGTATTTGGTGTCAAGCTGGGAGGCTTGCCCAGATGATCCATACGGCCACAGGCCGAAACGGCCAGAACGGCCAGTGTGAGAGATGTTAAAATACGCATGATCAGTTCACCTCGATTTGCCCGTCCAGCCGGATGCGGCCAGTCACTGTGGTTCGGGAGGAAAGATTCATAACGCGGATTCGGTCCCCGACAGCACCGCGCCCCAGAGCCCGCCCCTCGGTGCTGATGGACAAGGCCGCCCCGCCAAAGACCAGGGTCACCAAATCATTGCGGTCAATGATGGCCGGCGGCCCCACATCCGCAGCCCGGATGGGTCGACCGGGATACAGAGCAACCCGAGCCTCTTGTCCGATCAGAACATCCGGATCGGACACTGCCCCGTCGACATCAAGCGCTTTGATCTCAAGATCCGAGGCGGCAATCACTTCTTTGGCGCGGATGGTTCGGGCCGAGACAACGATGTCAGCCTGCGCAGACAAGGGGCCTGACAAGGCTATGATCAGGGTCAGAACTCGCATCATCGGACCTGCGTCGTGGCGCCCATCATCTGGTCGACGGCTGAGATGACCTTGGAGTTCATTTCATAGCCGCGCTGCGCCTCGATCAGCTCAGTCAGTTCGCGTACGGCATCGACCGAGCTGTCCTCCAGGTACCCCTGTCGCAACGTGCCCATGCCGTCTTCGCCCGGCGTGCCGACGACGGGCGCGCCGGAGGCTTCGGTTTCCTTGAACAGGTTACTGCCGACGGCCTCCAGCCCCTTGGCATTCGAGAAACTCGCAAGCGTCAGTTCGCCCAGCAACTGCCCCTCTGCCGTGTCATCGAAATAGGCGTAAACCTCACCCGAGGCATTAATCGATATGGATCGCGCGTCATCAGGAATCGTGATCTCAGGCGCGACGGCATATCCGTCCGACGTCACGATGAGACCTTCGGCTGAACGCTTCAGGCTGCCATCGCGCGTATAGCCAGACTGCCCGCTGGGCAGGGTGACCTCAAGATATCCGCGCCCCTCGATGGCAACGTCCAGATCATTACCAGTGGCCGACAACGCCCCTTGCGCCAGTTGCACGGTCACAGCCGCCGGCCGGACGCCCAGCCCAAGCTGGATACCTGTTGGCAGGACAGTCCCGTCATTGGCATTCACGGTCCCGGCACGCGACATCTGCTGATAATGCAAATCCGCAAATTCCGCGCGCCGTGCGTTATAGCCCGTGGTACTCATATTCGCGAGGTTGTTCGAGATCGTCTCGACTCGCATCTGCTGCGCCGTCATACCTGTTGCCGCAATTTTCAAAGCCCGCATGTCAAATACTCCTTCCTAGTCGGATCAACGCATCAGCGCCTTAAGCGCGCCACGCACCCGTTCATCTTCGGATTCCAAAAAACTCTGCCCCAGCTCATAAGCGCGCTGAATCTCGACCAGTCGCGTGACCTGATCTATGGCGTTGACGTTCGACCCTTCAAGAAAACGATGCAAAACAACAGGTTGCTCGACCGGGTCAATCGCTCCCTCAGAGCGGAAAAATGTGCCGCCCTCGCGCACAAGCTCTTTGGGGTCTGCCACGTTATAGACACCGATCTGACCCAACAACTGGCCATTCACGCTCAGCGTACCATCCCCGCCCACATCAATTGAGGCTGCATCCGGAGGGATGAAAACCGGGGCGCCATTGCTGTCGAGAACCCGAAACCCATCCATCGTCACCAGATCCCCTTCGGCGTTAGGGGAGAAGCTGCCTGCGCGCGACAGACGGTTGCCGTCGGGCGTTTCGATCATAAAAAAACCATCACCTTCGATCGCAAAGTCAAACTGCCCGCCGGTTTCGGTCAACAAGCCCTGCTGGAACGATGTATTGCGCGCCTCGGCCCGGCTCATGGACAGAGACGGATTATCGGCCATGTGCTGCACAAATTCGGAAAACACCAAACCCTGCTGCCGATAGCCTGTCGTATTCGCATTGGCGATATTGTTGGCCACCAACCGCATCTCATTGATAAGACCGGATTGACGGGACAAGGTGACGTAAGCGGTATCCATCAGCGCCCTCCTGCAATAAGCGGAACGATTGTTGAGGTAAAAAACGTAACCAGGGTCTGGGTCATGAAGCCCATGGAAATCCAGAACACGATCACAATTGCGATCAGCTTGGGAACGAAGGTCAGCGTCATCTCCTGCACCGAGGTTAGCGCCTGAAACAGACCCACAACCAACCCTGAAACCAGTGCAACCGCCAGGATCGGAACCGAGGTGATAACCGCGACCCACAAGGCCTGGCGCACGATGTCATAGAACAGACCTTCGCTCAGCATCGCTCAGACCGGCATCCGCAGGATTTCCTGATAGGCCTCGACCACCTTGTTGCGTACGATTACGGCCGTTTCGACGGCAAGCTCGGTCTGCGCCAGAGCCTGTACCAGCGCGTGCGGATCTGCCTGACCCACCATCGAGGCCCCGGCCATCTGTTCGCTGTGCTTCAGCGTCGCGGCAAAATCCTGAAAGGTTGCGCGCAACCCCTGTGCCGCGCCGCCGTGATCGGGATCGGCTTGCGTTGCCGGGCGTGCAAAAGCATAGCTCTGGGCGGCGTTTATTGATTGGACATCCATTCTGGCGTTCCTTTATTTGCGTAACAATTCCATGAGAGACGACGACATCTGTCGCGTCTGGTCGAACATTTTGAGGTTTGCCTCATAGCTGCGCTGCGCCTCGCGCGCGTCAGCGATCTCGATCATCAGGTCGACATTCGATCCGCGAAAATGACCCGTATCATCCGCCATTGGATGACTGGGATCGTAGATGCGGCTCAGCTCGCGCCGGTCCAGCTTGACCCGACCGGTCTGCACCATCTGCCGGCCATCCTGCTCGATCGTTTCGAACGGCACTGTCTTGCGCCGATAGCCGGGCGTGTCCGCGTTCGAGATGTTTTCGGATACATGCCGCAATCTGGCCGCCTGCGCACGCAGCGCACTGGCCGAGGCACTGAGGGAGTGAGAAAAATCGCTCATATCGCTCCCCTCGCTCAGGCGCGGCCAAGACTGGTGCGCAGAATGCCGATCGACGACCGGTAGATGGCCAGCGCGCGGTCATGCTGTCGTTTGACCTCAACTGCTTTCAGCATTTCTTCCTCCAGCGACACACCGTTGCCATTCGGGTCAGAGGACGCATTTGCATTATGCTCGGCCCAGCTGTGTCCAGAGGTCGCGCTCCCATGCAGGTGACCCGCTCGGGTTGCCGCCATTGTCGTCTGACGATCCGCGTTTTCGAAAACTGTTTGAAAGGCCTCAATATCGCGCGGCTGGTATCCGGGCGTATCAGCATTGGCCATGTTGCGCGAAATAACAGCCTGCCGTTGTCCGGCGTGGGTTGCCATTGCGTACGCTGTCTTAAAGACGTTCAGGTCAGAGAACATCGGGGCTTCTCCCTCGATCAATTTCAATCAAGGCTTAACCCCGATTCCTTTAAAAACCGTTTTCAGAAACTATCGAGGAGTCCCATCATGCCCGTTCTTGAGCCGATGCTTCTGAAACACGAATTCGACCGGCAGTCGGCCATTCGGCATATCGGCCTTGTCATGGGTGTCGCAGACGGAGTGATTGAGGTGAGCGGCCTGACGGAACAGGCGCGGATCGGGGATCACCTGACGCTCGAACGCCGCACGGGACCCGATCTTGCCGGTGAGGTGCTGCACGTGGGGTCCGGTCACACTCATATGCTGCCAGCGGCGGCGCCCGACGGGGTCAGCCTTGGCGACCGGATTTATCTTGAGCAATCGCCCGCATTTGCGCCAGGGATGCACTGGCTGGGCCGAATCATCGATCCTTTTGGCAAGCCACTCGACGGCAAACCACTTTTGGCCGGAGAAGCGCCCCGCGACATTATGCAGGCACCACCGCCCGCCGTGGCCCGCAAGCCTTTGGGCGCGCGCATGGCAACCGGGCTGGCCATTCTCAACACGCTGCTGCCGATTGTTCAAGGCCAGCGCGTCGGGCTGTTCGCCGGATCCGGTGTCGGAAAATCGAGCCTTCTGGCCACGCTCGCCCGTTCAATGCAGGCTGACGCGGTTGTCGTGGCCCTGATTGGCGAACGTGGGCGCGAGGTGAACGAGTTTGTGCAAACGGCCCTGGGTCCGGATGCAATGAAGCGTACCGTCGTTGTCGCGGCAACGTCGGACCAATCCGCGCTGGCGCGTCGGCGCTGCGCTTGGTCGGCAATGTCTGTTGCCGAGTTTCTGCGCGATCAGGGGCTGAATGTTCTGTTCCTCGCAGATTCAGTCACGCGATTTGCCGAAGCACATCGTGAAATCGCCGTAGCTATGGGCGAATCGCTCTCGCTGCGCGGGTTTCCTCCGTCGGTGACACCCCTTATTGCCAATCTTTGCGAACGGGCGGGGCCGGGGCGGGCCGACCAGGGTGACATTACCGCCGTCTTCAGCGTGCTGGTCGCCGGATCGGATATGGATGAGCCGGTTGCCGATATTCTGCGCGGCGTTCTGGATGGTCACGTCGTTCTCAGCCGCGACATTGCGGAACGCGGACGCTATCCCGCCATCGACCTCAGCCGATCCGTATCCCGCAGCCTGCCGGGCGCCGCCACAGAAGACGAGAATCAATTGATTTCCGAGACGCGGAAACTGGTCGGCAGCTATGAGCAATCCGAGGTCATGATCAAGGCAGGCCTTTATGCCGAAGGCTCAGACCCGGTGCTGGATCAGGCAGTGCGGGTTCACGCCGAGCTGGACAGTTTCTTTGCCAGAACTGATGCAACCGGAATCGAAGACAGCTTTAACCGGCTGTCGCTGATCCTCCGCCGGGCCTCAGCCGGTTTGCCCCGCTGATCGGTGACAACGGATTTCATAACAGTTTTAAGTGTTAAGCCCGCTTTAAGACCTGCGCTGCTACCCCTTTTAGACGGGTGAGAAAAGGTGGTGGAGATGGGTGCGCAATCCAATGCGGCGCCAATCATCATCAAGAAGAAGCGTGTGTCAGGTGGTGATGGTCACCACGGCGGCGCGTGGAAGGTCGCATATGCCGACTTTGTCACGGCCATGATGGCGTTCTTCATGTTGATGTGGCTGCTGAATGCAACGACGGAAAAACAACGCAAGGGGTTGGCGGATTACTTCTCGCCGACAATCCCGATGAACCCGGTTTCCGGAGGGGGCGATGGTGCTTTTGGCGGCACCAATATGCTGACCGAAGAAACCCGGGTGTCGGATGGGCTGGGTGCAAGCGACCGCACTCCAACCAAGGCGCGGCAGGCGCGTGGGTCGACAGGCGTCGATTCGCTCGGGCGCGGCAAAGGTGCGTTCGAAGATTTTTCATCGCTCGAGGCACATCTGCTCGGACGAACGGGCGAAAGCATGGTCTCGGACGAGGTTCTCAAACATATTGTCACGCGTGTCACCGATGAGGGTTTGGTGGTCGAGTTGTTCGACACAGAAGATCAACCGCTGTTCAAGACAGGAAGCGACAAGCCAACCGCAGTCATGATGGCGCTTGCAGGGCTGGTGGCCCGCTCATCGGACCTCGTGACCAACGCGATTGCCGTTGACGGGCATGTTCGTGCATCGCCCATCGTGCAGGCCCGCAATCCCTCCTGGGATCTGTCCACGTCCCGCGCACATGCGGCGCGCAGGCTGTTGCAGATGAAGGGGGTTGAAGGGCAGCGACTCGAGCGCATCGCCGGGCATGCAGACCGCAAACTGTCCACGGACAATCCCATGGCGGTCCGAAACAACCGGATCGAGGTCATCTTTCTGCGTCAATAGCGTCTGATTGGATAGAACGCATTTTAGATGTTAGCCCGCTGTTAAGGGCCTGCACGTTAGCTGTTGCTGCAACGAACTACGCAACAGAAGGGCGTGCTGATGACAATTTCCTCTTCGTTGAATGCCGGTGTGGCTGCGCTGAAGGCAAATGCCAACAGGTTGGCGACAATCTCCGATAACATCGCCAACTCGTCGACCTTTGGGTATAAGCGGGTCGAGACGGATTTTCATTCGATGGTCACGTCGGGCCAGGGCGGAGCTTATTCCGCCGGCGGCGTCAGGACCACCAGTCAGCGGCTGATTGATCAGCGCGGATCGCTGGTGACAACGAACAACTCGACCGATCTGGCCGTACGTGGACGCGGGATGTTGCCGGTCATGCCCAGTTCGCAAATCGGGTCGGGCTCGACAGAAATGCTGCTGACCACCACAGGATCATTTCGCGCCAATTCCGAGGGGTATCTTGTCACCGAATCGGGTCTGGTGCTTCTGGGTTGGCCGGCTGCGGCCGACGGATCGATCCCCAGCGTCCCCCGCGACACCCCTGCTGCATTGCAACCCGTACAGCTCAGCATCAATCAGCTGTCCGGAGCGCCGACAACAGAAATGAACCTGCGTATGAACCTGCCCGCCACAGCCACCGACGCCGGGGCACCGGGCGATTCGCAGCCCCTGTCTGTTGAATACTTCGACAACCTCGGCAAATCAGAAAGCCTAGATATCGAACTGGTGCCAACGGTTCCGGCGACCGGCAGCAGCAATGAATGGACAATGATTTTGCGTGACTCGGCCTCGGGCGGCGCCGTGGTTGGGGAATACACCCTTACCTTCACGGACAGCCGGACGGCCGGCGGAACGCTGGCCAGTGTAGCAGCCGTGTCGGGTGGTGCATATGATCCGGCCACCGGCAGTGTGGTTGTCAACGTTGCGGGCGGGCCGATGGAAATCAACATTGGCCAAATCGGTGATGCAAACGGGATCACGCAGCTGTCCGACACATTTGCGCCGGTCTCAATCACCCGTGACGGATCCGCCGTCGGAACGATGACAAGCATCCAGGTTGATGAAAGCGGATATGTCTATGCGTTTTATGACACCGGCGTCAGCCGTCGGATGTTTCAGATCCCACTGGCGGATGTTCCTAATCCAAACGGCTTGACCGCGCTAGACAGCCAAACCTACGCCCCCTCACGCGATAGCGGCACATTTTTTCTGTGGAACGCGGGCGAAGGGCCGACCGGCGACCTGATTTCCTTCGCGCGCGAGGAATCCACAACGGACGTCGCGACCGAACTGACATCGATGATCCAGACGCAGCGCGCCTATTCCTCAAGCGCCAAGGTGATCCAGACGGTGGATGAAATGCTGCAGGAAACAACAAATATCAAACGCTAATCCAGCGCTTGATGAGAGAGAGGGGATCGCGTCATGAGCATGTCAACAGCATTTAACAACGCGCTGGGTGGATTGAGCGCCGCCAGTCGTGGCGCAGCGGTTGTATCCGGGAACATCGCAAATGCGCTGACGCCCGGTTACGCACGCAGATCGCTTGAGCTGTCGACCAGCCAGATATCAGGCAACGGGGTGCGCGTCGCTGGCGTTACCCGGCATCAGGATCCTGTCCTGATTGCGAACCGACGCGCCACTGACGCTGAACTGGCGCTGAACTCTACGGTTGCGACGTTTCACACCGGGTTTGAAAGACTGGTCGGCACTCCGGATGACCCCACTTCCATCTCGGCGCAGCTGGCCGCCTTTGACGGGAGCCTGATTACGGCTGCCAGCCTGCCGGAATCGGCCGAACGCCTTGATCAGGCAGCGCGCGCCGGGCGCGATTTGGCCACCCAGCTGAACACGGCCTCTGAGGGTTTGCGCCAGATACGATCTGACGCTGATCGGACAATCGGCAGGCAGGTCAAAACGCTGAATCAGACCCTGAAAGATATCGAGGCGCTGAATGCCCGGATACCTGCGATACGGAATTCTGGCGGTGATATTGGGGCATTGCTCGATCAACGGCAAATACTGATAGATCAGGTGAATGAACTGGTCCCGGTCAACGCAGTCGCCCGCGAAAATGATCGCATCTCGCTCTATTCGGATGGCGGGCTGATCCTGCTCGAAGGGACGGCCGCCGAGTTTACCTTTTCGACCACGGGCGACACCAAACCTCATATGACGGTTGCGAATGGGTTATTGTCCGGTCTGCAGGTCAACGGAAACCCGGTGACGACGCAGGGCGATACGGCGCAAATTCG
This sequence comes from Ruegeria sp. AM1, assembly GCF_056540745.1. Classification (NCBI taxonomy): domain Bacteria; kingdom Pseudomonadati; phylum Pseudomonadota; class Alphaproteobacteria; order Rhodobacterales; family Roseobacteraceae; genus Ruegeria; species Ruegeria sp. AM1. Next base: position 55,807 of record NZ_JBQFXH010000006.1, on the reverse strand, counting down.
CGGCGGAGCGCTGATGGCTCAGTTCGAAATCCGCGACGAACTCTCGGTCGAAGCACAGGTAAATCTGGATGCTGTTGCCCGCGATCTCATCGAACGGTTCGAAACGCCCGGTCTTGATCCCACGGCTATGGCAACCGATCCGGGGCTCTTTACGGATGCCGGCAATCGGTTTGACGCGACGGCCCCTGCTGGTCTTGCCTCACGCATCAGTGTGAACACAGCTGTCGACCCCGATGCGGGCGGCGACAGCTGGCGACTGCGCGCGGGGCTTGGTGCCGCGACACCGGGCGCGCCCGGGGACGCTACACAGCTTCGGGCATTTGGTGCGGTTCTGGCCGATGCCCGACCGCTCTCGGGCACCATATTCGGAACCGGCAATCTGCGCGCCGCCGAAATCACTGAGGCGCTGCAGTCAAAGGTGGGGGCCGATGCACATGTGGCCGAAGAACGCCGCGTCTTCGCCGCAAGTGCCCAGCTCGAGATGGAGAAACTGGTCGCCGAACAAGGCGTGGACAGCGACACCGAGTTGCAGCGGATGATGCAGATCGAGCAAATCTACGCGGCAAACGCGCGGATCCTTTCCGTCGTGGATGAGCTGATGGAAACACTGCTGAGGATCTAACAATGACATTGAATGCAATCGGTGATCTGGCGCGTGGCCTGACATTGCGGGCCCGCAGCACGGAAATCAAAACCCAGATCGAGACACTTTCTTATGAGATGTCCACCGGCAAGGTACAGGATGTCTCGGGCCGCCTTGGCGGGGATTACTCCTATCTTCTGGATTTGGATCGCAAGCTGGTACAGTTCGACGCCTATTCCGTCGCAACATCTGAGGCACGGCTTTTCACGGATGCAATGCAGCTGAGCCTGACAACCTTTAGCGATTCAATCGGCGAACTTTCTGCGTCACTGCTCGCCTTTGGCAGCGCCAACCAGACGGTCACACATGAACAGGCCTCTGTTCAGGCGCGGAACGAGCTGAACACGATGATCTCAGCGCTCAATACCCGCGCCGGCGGGCGCAGCCTGTATTCCGGCACGGCCACTGATGTCTCGCCCTTGCCGTCCGCCGACACGCTGCTGACTGCGCTGCAGGCCGAGCTGACCGGCCTGGTCACGATGGCCGATATTCGTCAGGCGGCAGAAGATTGGTTCAACGACCCCGCTGGGTTTGACGCCGTTATTTATCAAGGCAATGCAACCTCTCTTGCGCCGATGACAATCTCAGAAAACGAGAGCATCGCGGTACCCATCAAGGCAAATGATCCCGCCTTCAAGGCGGCGCTGCGCGATGTCGCCGTCGCGGCGCTTGTCTCAGACAATGCGCTTGGTGTCGCGCCCGATCAGCGGACGGCTTTGTTTACAGTGCTGGGCGTCGAGTTGGCGAATGCCAAGGACGACACAGTCAATCTGCGCGCGCAGGTCGGCGCCGCAGAAGCCCGGGTAGAACAGGCCGCAACACGCAATGCAGCGGAAAAGACCAGTGTCGAATACGCCCGAAACAAGCTTGTCTCTGCCGACCCCTATGAAACCGCGGCGCAGCTGCAAACCGTGCAGTTCCAGTTGGAAAGTCTGTATTCCGTAACCGTTCGCAATGCGAACCTGTCACTGGTGAACTTCCTGAGATGAGGCTGCTGATATTTCTCTTTCTGTTGCTACCCGGCATCGCAAATGCTGGCGCGATTCGACTGAAGGATCTGGTCGAATTCGACGGCGTTCGAGGCAATGATCTGGTGGGCTATGGCCTCGTGGTTGGTCTGAACGGGACCGGTGATGGTCTGCGCAACTCTCCCTTCACCGAAGAAATCATGTCGAACATCCTTGAGCGTCTTGGCGTCAATGTGAACGGTGAAGATTTTCGCCCCAAAAACGTGGCTGCCGTGCTTGTGACAGCAAGCCTGCCACCGTTTGCGCGGGTCGGCGGGCAGATTGACGTGACGGTATCCGCAATTGGCGATTCCAAAAGCCTTTTGGGCGGGACATTGATCATGACACCGCTGAACGCGGCAGACGGTCAAATATACGCGGTTGCGCAGGGGACGGTTCTGGCCGGTGGCGCTGTCGCCGAGGGCGAAGCGGCCACTGTCGTACGCGGCGTCCCGACCTCGGGCGTGATTCCGTCCGGCGCCCGGGTAGAACGAGAGATTGATTTTGAACTATCGACGCTGACCCAACTGCGCCTCGCTCTGCGCGAGCCTGATTTCACGACGGCCAGTCGCATTGAGGTGGCGATCAATACGGAATTCAATCGCGCTGTGGCGATCATGAGGGACTCGGGCACAGTCGAACTGAACGTTGCAGCCACGCAAGCCGCATCAACCGCGCATGCGATCAGTCGTATTGAGAACATCCTCGTCGAACCAGAAACTAAGGCCCGCGTTGTGGTTGATCAAAGATCCGGGACGATTGTCATGGGGCAGGATGTGCGGATTTCGCGTGTCGCAGTTTCACAGGGGAACCTGACCCTCAGGGTCGAAGAGGCCCCCATCGCGGTACAGCCCAACCCCTTCGCGCGCGGTCAGACCGTTGTGGTGCCCAGAACGGTTGCTGATATCGAAGAGGACGAAGGCACCGGCCTTGCAGAAATACCCGCAGCGACAACCTTATCCGAAGTGGTCGCCGGTCTGAATGCGTTGGGGGTCTCGCCTCAGGATATGATTGACATACTCAAAACAATCAAAGCCGCCGGTGCCCTGCACGCAGAGTTTATTGTACGCTGACAGCAGCTCCATAATTCAGCTCAGCTTGCAGGTTAAGATCTGACCCAAAGCCGCTTGTCTACTTCGATCTCCAGCTGTCCAGCCAGCGGCGGAAGCTGTTGCGCCGTTCCTCAATGGCATCGCCGGCAGCATATATCCCATCTTCGACATTCTCCAACATCGGGTCGATTCTGGATCGGCGGAACCGGCGCCAGCGCACCCAAATGGCCCAAATAAGCGCCGCAAAAACGGTCAAGAAGATGATGTTGAACCAGGGTATGATGCGTACGTCGGGGCCATCGACGTGACGGATGAAAACCGCATTGGGAAAGATCGACATGAATTCGTTGCGCCAGCCGTAATGCGTGACAGCCACCCAATCGGGATTCTCTTTGGTCGACTTTGCATCGTTGGCTTCGGTGTAAAGATTTGCGGTGTCGAACTTGAAATAAGGTGGCCAACCCCAGCTGGTATCCTCGTTTCGATAGACGATCGGCTTTCCATTTGCGCGTACGGCCTGGATGAACTGAACATCCCGGTTGGACAGGCTTGTGGATTGGTCGTCTGGTTCGGACCAAAATATCCGGGTCCAGTCATTCAGATCCTGACGCTCTTCATAGGTGTTCACTATCCGCACGATGTCATGTTGCGGCAGCGAATATTGCAGAATTGCCCCTAGCGTGATCCAGAAGGTCAGGATGAACGCCCATTTGATATAAACCATTCCCAGAACCTCACAGATAATTCACGATATAGATCAACGACCCGATGGCCACCCATGGTACAAAAAAAACGCCAAGGATCAGTTTTCGTCGGAACGAATTGTCATAGGCATGCAAACCACGTTCAACAAACGCTTCTTTATTGCCAGTCTTGCCCTTTTCATCCCACCAGTTCTCAAGCTTACGGCGCCGCATACCGCGCGAATAGAGTGACAGTGCAAAATAGGCAACTGTCTGGAGGACCAGCAGGATCAGAAACAGGCGCATCGCTCCGAACATCTCAATTCCTCCCGACCGCGCCCCAAGGGCCCACACGTGCGATTACCGCCTCGCTGACCCGGTCATCGCCGCTCATATCCGGCTCATGGCCGAACAACGACGCGCGGGCACCCGCCTTATCGACCTGATACTCGCGCGCGAGGAAGTCGGCAACATAGGCTTTCTTGTTCTCAGCCCATGTTTTGTATGTGCTGTAGAACAGCTCTTTATGGCAGATGAACATCTGGCGCGGATCCAGTGGGGCCAGTTCTGCCAGCAACATGTTCACCAGATCGCGGTTCGGCGTATCGGCTGCACGCAGCGTATAGAAATAGGCCGGATGATCCGAAGTGATGTGCGGCCATCGCCCGCCATCTGTTGCCCAGCGCAGCAATTGCGCCAGACCATGATAGGCCTCGGGCAGGCGATCGGAATGGGTGCGCGCCAAACGTCGCATATCGCTGCGGTCAAGGCCGGTCAGGTCGACATTCGCATCGGCGGCGGCGTCGATGGTCAGGAAGTCCATCCTCTGCTGCAGGATCGCCGCCGCATCCACGCCGCGCGCTTTTACAATCGGCTCGACCAGATCGTTATAATCGAGGAACTTGGCAATCTGATTTCGCTGCGAAGGATCAAACCTGTATTTGATCTTCAGATCGTCCGGCTTGTCCCCCATGCAGATCGCTGCCGGGTGATCCATATCGGGAAACAGATAGAGCCCGCCGAAATGCGCTGTCCAAAAGTTGCGTTGCTCAAAAGCCGTGTGGCGCAAGCGGACCGGGTTGCGCGTGACATCGCCGGTTTCCTTGGCCGTATCGATCATCTTTGCGATCAGCACATCATCGAACCAGGCATCCTCTTCGGTTTTGAATTGTTCAACCATACCCGCCAATTGCTGTGCCTTGCGCAGGGTGCCGCCAGCGGTATCGGCCTCGATCTCGATCTTACGCAGGTTCAGCAGGTCGGCGGGCGTGGTGAGTTTGAAGACCGAGTTCACCAGCTCTCCGGCCACCGCATCGGTGGCGGTCAGGGCAAACAGCTGCGCCTCGTTCATCTCGATAAAGTCCCGCAGGATATCGCGCGAGGTCGAGAATTTGACGTTCAGCAAAGGTGCCCGTTTCTGTTCGGTCGTCAGCAAGATGAATTGCCGATTGACCCCGTTGGGGTTGAGGTAGAGCTCATCCTCAAGCTCAATCCCCACCTCCGGCGAATAGCCCGAGATATCGACATGGAAGTCCATCAGCGCCGTGGTCTTGCCCGCCAGATGCTGCAGCGCGCGGTTATACCGCTCGACCAGAGCCGGGCTGGAGATGTGGACGAGGTTGCCGAACATCAGGCCTTCTTCGATGAGGCGGATCATTCTGACCACCTGTGCGTGACTTGCAGGTCAATTCCCTTGACCAGTCCAACCCAATAAGGCGCTGATAATATGAGGCCGCCAACCAATACCACCGAAGGTTCTAGCCTTTCACTTAACCCCCAAGTGTCAAAAATCATCAAGCCACACACGGCAATCAAACCATAATACACTGCAACTGCGACGCCTAAACTAGCGGTCCACCAAAAAAAGAACCGGAGCCACATAAAGCCACCCAAAGGTACGGGTAGACTGCGCCTGATCACCCATAAGACAAACTTGATGCCCGAATAGGCAAGGAGCGCACAAGTAATCAGGTAGAGGATATCAAGCACTCAATAACTCCTAGCAAACCGACCAACGACAACCACCGCCAGTACCAACAACGGCAATGCAAACGCCCGCGCCGTGATCTGCAAGTTGAACCCGATGTATGACACCACGCTGCCTTCAAACAGGATCAGGGACTCTTCCCATGAGGTGCCCTCGAACCCGCCGCCCGCATTGACACCGAACTGGGTTAGAAACAGCACCGCCACGGCTCCCAGAAATCCGAGCACACCCCAGCGCAGGGGCAGGATCAGACCCAGAACAAGTGCCAGACCGGAAATCGCGTAAACGATCACTATCCCTTCCCCTCCAGATACCGCCGCTTGGCCTCTTCCATCCGGCCCATCTCACGCACCGCATTTTCGATGGCGACCTCGTCGCTCTTATCGGCATATCGGAACTCGCTGTCGGCGTAGCGGTTGATCTCCTGCATCACCATCTCGACCGTGATCGGCTGGCGCAGGTCCTCGATCATGGCCTTCTTGGTGTCGTAGTCGCGAAACAGGAACAGGTCCGGGTTTTCCATCCACTCATCTGGCAGTTCGAAATCCATCGCGCGGACCTTGACCGCGTCGGTGATGTTCTTGATGGCGCGACCGGTGAACCGCTCATCCGCCTGTTGAATCGCCTTGAGGTAGGTGCCTAACTTGGCGATTGTGTCCATCTGGCCGATTTCGTCGGAGACCCGGTCATAGACCTGCATCAGAGCGTCCTCATGCGGGCGGGCGTGGCTTTCGAAGCTGGCGGCGACGGCCTTCTTGATCTCTTGCGCGGCATAGGCCTCGTGTTCGCCCAGGGGGATGTCGTGGTTGCGGCCCATCAGCAGGTGCAGGATGTCGATGTAATCCTCACGCGTTTGCGGCCCGTCCACCAGAAACCGCGCTCCTGCTCGCTGGCGCAGTGCGTCGTCCACATTCTCCGGGTAATTCGAGAACATGCCAAAGGTGCAGTTGCCGCGCACGACGGTGTTGGCCCCCGCAAAGCTCTCCATCAGCACGGCGGTGATTTCCAGCTGCCCGGCCGACGACTGCCGGTCGCCGCGTTTACCCGCCAGTTGGTCGATATCGTCGATGGTGCCGAAGCCGATGACCGAGGGGTCGATGATTGAGTTGATAAACGCCTTGGCGTTCTGGCCGGATTTGCCCTGATAGCTGTCGATATTGTCGGTGCTCAGGTTCTGATAGCGAAACGGATAGCCAGCGTTCTGGCAGTAGTCGTTGATCAGACCGGCCATCATCTGGATCAAGGTGGTCTTGCCGGTGCCCGGTTTGCCGTCGCCCATGAAGGTGAAAATGAACCCGCCAAGTTCCGCGAAGGGGTTCAGGCGGCGGTCAAAATCATAGGCCATCACCATCTTGGCCAGCTTCATCGCCTGATACTTGGCGATGTGGTTGCCCACCACCTCGTTCGGTTTCTTGAACGTCATGGTCAGGGTGGTGGATTTGGCTTTGGAGGCGGGTTCGAACCCCCGGATCGTCAGATCGTCGGCCTCGATATGCCAAGCGGCGTTCTGGAACGGGGCCAGATGGCCCGCGGACTGGGCGCGCAGGGCGGCTTTCTCCATCAGTTGTTCGGCATAGGCACTAGCTGCCGCGATCAGGTGCGCGTCGTCAGGCGCATGTTTGGCCAGCGTTTGGTCCAGCTCCCATAGCGCGCCGTGCAGGGCGAGTTGGCCATTGTCGGTCAGAACCTCTTCGAGCTCACCGATATCGGCGGTCGTCTCACCAAGATGCGAGGACATCAGATAGGCCAGTGCGTTGCCGAACGTGTGAGAGGTGATCAGAGCCTCAGCCGTCAGCAGTTCCGAGAATTCGGTCTTGCGCGCAGCAGGCAGATCACCCGCAAGGTTCGCACGTTTCAAGTCGGCCAGCGGGGTCTGTTCCGCATAAGCCTCACCCACGGCCAGAGCAATGGCGATGGCGCGCCGGATCGCCTGCTGTGTAGTCGCCTGAGGCGGCGAGACCAGCATGTCACCATCATCCGACGCCTCAATCCGCTCGACCAGATGCACCCCATCTGTCCGCACTGTGCGCCGTGTCACCAAACCCGGCGTGGTGGACCGGAACCTACGTCCGGTCGACACCCCCGGCGACCGTTCCGTCGACGTCTCCACCGCCTTGGCAATCCGAGGCGCGTGTTCGAACCCGTTTAGCAGGGCGGTCGCTGCCGGATAATGCTTGCGAATATCGTCTTCGCGCAATTCCATCTGGTCTGACGTCAAACTCATTTCACAATCGCCTTTGCTGTATTCAATATCTCAACACCTGCCCGGTCTTGCTGACGACGAACTTGCGCACATCGGCAAAGCCCGGCGGGTTGCGCTCAGCCAGCACCTGAAACGGGCGCTGGGGTAGGATGATCGACCGTTGGGTTCGGGTCGCTCCAGTCTCGGCGCCTCGGCCACCGAACGGGTCCAACGCAAATACCTCACGCTGCACGGTCGAAAACCACCCGGCGCGTTCTTCGATCACGTCCTCGCTGTCCAGCTCTTCCAAAGTCCAGGCCAATGCCCAATCCTGACCTCTAGGAGCCTGCGCATCCTCCAACACCTGCCGCAACGGGCCGGATTGCTCGGTATAGGCCGATGAATACATCGGGCCCACATGGATACGCCGCAGATGTTTGGGGTGCAGATCGTCGAAATCCTGATCGAAACCTTTCGCGATCGTCACCAGTTTCAACCCACCTAAGGATTGTGCCATCAGATGAGCCTGGACCTCGGGCCAGCGGCGTTGATCCTTGGGCAATGCCGTCTTGCCGCTGTCCTCCAACTGCATCAGGTAGATGACCGGCAGGTTGATCTGGCTGTCATAGACCGCCCAGTGGATCAGGAATTTGCGCCGGTCGCCCTCATTCCCGATCCAGTGGCATTCGGGATCGTTGCGGGCCCAGAACAGCTCCCCCTTCAGCAATTCCTCGTAGTAGAGTCTTTGGGACAGCGCGAATTGCAGCTTCGTCGGGATTTCCTGATCACCGATGATCGTCCGCACCATGTCGGTCTTCAGGTCGTCGGCTGAGGGCATATTTGCCAAATGCACCTGCCCCTGCTGCGCGTCATTGGCCATTGTCAGCAGCTCTGCCGCCACCGGAAAGCCGCTGTCGCGTTTGTCCATGGCGAGGCTGCCAAAGAACCGCCCTGTATCGCGCCCGACCAGCAGGTATTTCATGCTGAGCGCCCGGAAGGTATAGAGCAGCCCCGAGAGGTAACGCGACACTATGCGCACCTCTTGCTTGCTGATCGCACCCTCTGCCTCCATCGTCGCGGCCACGCGCAGGAGGTGGACGGTGATCACCTCGAATTTGCGGAAGTAACGGCGCGAGGCGAAGGTGTCGGTCAGGCCAACGTGGTCTCGGGTGGGGTCAGCTGCCAATTGCTTTCTCCCACAGTCTATGAACGTCCGCAGACGCTATCTGGCGCTGTTTGCGAACAGAACCAAGCAAATCCGCTGGAGAAAAATGGTGAGCGCGTTGCCAGACAATTCCACATTTCTGAATTATGCCAACATAAGCAGGGCCCACAAACCTCGCCACTTGCCAAACGAGAAAGGCCAACGAAATTGGCGACAGCAATACTAGTGAAACTCCCATGGCTGTTTCGTTGCCACCGGTAATCCAAAAAGTAACCGCAAAGCTAATGGCGAATACCGCAATCAAAGGTAGCGCAAAGATAAAGTACCGACCCCCGATATATGCCATCGCAAGCGCTGCACCGAAGATACCATTAGCCCAACGAAGGGGCGACCAACCTAACTGCTCTGACCGGCTTGTATTCAATCGGTCCAAGCTCAACCCCCATACAAATTCTTATCATGCTTCTCGACAATCGAGGCGAACCGACGGGCAAAACGCTCGTCTGCCTTGGCCTTTTTCTCCAGCACGTCGCGGGCAAAGACCATGTGGTCCTCATGCGCCTCGAGCATGTCGGCCATTTTCTGGTTGGTCGCGGTGCCGATGGCGGCCATGGCGGTTTGCGCCTCTTGGTCGGTCTGCACGCCGATCTCGTTGATACGGTGGGCCACGTCCTGCTGCTGCGCGGTTTTCAGCGATTTGGTCAGGGCGTCATACAAGACCACGCGCTGTTGCGTGTCTGTCTGCAGCTTGTTGATCAGCACCATCTGCGTCGCCGCCTGGTTCTGGAGTGAATCGACCCAGGTCTTGCCCTTTTCGATGTAGCGCTCCAGCGTTTGGCTTTTGGCCAGCTTGACCTGCTCTTCCTGAACTTTGGCGTTGTATTGCTTGTTCAGCTCAGCCAGCTCGGTTTCCAGCTGGGTGCGCGCGGCGGCGTCCTGTTCGACGGAAATCTTGTTTTCCAGCGTGATGATCGCCGGATCCATGCCCTGAATTTCAGCACGCAGAGCTTCCAGCTCGGCCACGGTGGCTTCGCGGTCATCAAGCGTGACGGTCAGGTTATCCTCGACCTTGACGCGCTGTTTTTCCAGCACGGACAGTTGGCCTTCCAGCAACTTCACGATCACGTCTGATTTGGCGATCAGGTCCTGCAGCTTGTCGTCGATATTGGCCGTGCGCATCCGCTCTTGCCGCATCGAGTCCGATTTGCCTTTGGAGAAGATGCCAACAAAGCTCTCCCACCCGGTTTTCGAGCGCATGTCGTCGAAGTCTTTGGAAAAGGCACTGGTGACATCATCCAGACCCATGATCAGCTCGGCAATGTTGGCATTCATCACTTCGGTATGGGCATGCACATCGTCGAGTGTGGCGTTTTCGATGTCGATATCCGCCTCAGCAGTACCAATCTTGGCACGCGCCGCGTCAATCCGCGAAGTCAGACCTTCAATCTTTGACTGACTTTCCCGTACTTTGGCCTGTGTCTCTTGAATCAACGCTTCGAATTGCTGGTTCGACATCTATCCTATCCCTATTTTCCTTATTACCCAATAAGATAGGGAATGTTACGTCGGTTTACATCCCCTTGGGTCTCAAAATCATCAGGACTTTGGCAAAATCCCATTGAAAAAGATAGGACGAACACCCTAAGCAATGTGTTTTTGGCGTCTGCGTCGCAACGACGCCAGAGCCTGTGGTCATGGACAATTGCAGCGCCACCTGTTTGTGTGCTCGCAAACCAACTCTTGCCGGAGGCTGCCCCATGCTGGACACCGCAACTGACCTAAAATCGATCCTCAAAAACCCCACGTTGTTGGCGACGCAAGCGTATATCGGCGGTCAATGGGTGGATGGGGACAACGGCACCTTTGCGGTGACCAACCCCGCGCGGGGTGACGTGATCGCCGAGGTTGCCGACCTGAGCCGTGCGCAGGTCGCCGGTGCGATTGCGCAGGCTGAGGCTGCACAGAAGGACTGGGCCCGGCTGACCGGAAAAGAGCGCGCCGTAATCTTGCGCCGCTGGTTCGACCTGATGATGGAGAACGCCGAGGATCTGGGCAAGATCCTGACCGCCGAACAGGGCAAGCCGCTAACCGAGGCCATTGGCGAGATCGGATATGGCGCCTCTTTCATCGAGTTCTTTGGCGAGGAGGCCAAGCGCATTTATGGCGAGACGATCCCCGGCCACCAGCGCGACAAACGGATCATGGTGATGAAGCAACCGATCGGTGTCGCAGCCTCGATCACGCCGTGGAACTTTCCCAATGCTATGATCACCCGCAAGGCGGCCCCGGCGCTGGCTGCCGGCTGCGCCTTTGTCGCGCGCCCTTCCGAAGAGACGCCGCTGTCGGCAACGGCGCTGGCCGTGCTGGCCGAACAGGCCGGTATCCCGGCGGGTGTGTTCAACGTCGTTCCCTCGGTCAATGCCAGCGAGATTGGCAAAGAGTTCTGCGAAAACCCCGGGGTGCGTAAGCTAACCTTCACCGGCTCGACACAAGTGGGCCGCATCCTGCTGCGGCAGGCGGCAGATCAGGTGATGAAGTGTTCGATGGAACTGGGTGGCAACGCGCCGTTCATCGTGTTTGACGATGCCGATCTGGATGCCGCCGTCGAAGGCGCGATGATGTGCAAGTTCCGCAACAATGGTCAGACCTGCGTCTGTGCCAACCGGATCTATGTGCAGGCTGGTGTCTATGAGGCCTTTGCCGCCAAACTGAAGGCCGCGACCGAGGCGCTGGCCGTGGGTGACGGCCTGACGGATGGCGTCACGACCGGCCCGTTGATCAACGACAAGGCGGTCGCCAAGGTTCAGGACCATATCGCGGATGTCACGGCAAAAGGCGGCGCGATCCTGACCGGCGGTCTGCCCCATGATCTGGGCGGCACCTTCTTTCAGCCAACCATCGTGACTGGCGTCACTCAGTACATGAAAGTCGCGCAGGAAGAAACCTTTGGCCCGCTGGCGCCCCTGTTCAAGTTCGAAGACGAGGACGACGTCATAGCCATGGCCAATGACACGATCTTTGGTCTGGCCGCTTATTTCTATGCCAAGGACCTAAGCCGCGTGTACAAAGTCTCCGAGGCGCTGGAATACGGCATTGTGGGGGTGAACACGGGCATCATCTCGACCGAGGTTGGGCCGTTTGGTGGGATCAAACAATCCGGTCTGGGCCGCGAAGGCAGCCATCACGGCATCGAAGAGTTTCTGGAAATGAAATACGTCTGCCTGTCGGTCTGACCCATCCCCGCCATCGCCCAATCACCCTGGGCGATGGCCACTGACGATGCGCTTGTCATCAAACTGAAGTGAAACTGTCACAAAATCGCAATCATCCGGGGCCATTGCACTCACGTCCAAGTGAGAAGAGGATACCCAACGATGTCATTGCGCTTTGTCTGCCTGACATCTGCCCTTGCCCTGACCGCCGGTCAGTCCATGGCAGAGATGAATTTCAACCGAATTGCGTCCTTCCCCGTTGTCAAAAACATGGCCGAGGGGGCCGATACCGAACGCGAGACCTCACCCGAGATCATCGCCGCCACGGCGGACGGCATGACGCTGGTTTACACCGACAGCCCCTTGGGCGTCATCGGCATGGTCGATATCACCGATCCGGCACAGCCAGCCCCGCTGGGTGCAATGGAGGTTGGGGGTGAGCCGACCTCTGTGGGCATCGTCGGCACCACAGCTTTTGTGGGCGTGAACACATCTGAAAGCTATACGGCGCCGTCCGGCAAGCTGATCTCGGTCGATATCGCAGGCAAAGCCGAAACCGGTGCCTGTGATCTGGGGGGTCAGCCGGACAGCGTGGCCATCGCCGCTGATGGCAGCTTTGTTGCAGTCGCCATCGAGAATGAGCGGGACGAAGATCTGAACGATGGCATCATCCCGCAACTGCCCGCCGGATCACTGGCGCTGGTCCCGCTGAAAGACGGCACACTGGACTGTGCGGGCATGACGATGGCCTCACTGACCGGTCTGGCCGAGGTCGCGCCAACCGATCCCGAGCCTGAATTCGTTGATATCAACGGCCTAGGCGAAACCGTCGTTACCCTGCAGGAAAACAATCACATCGCGGTTGTCGACAGGTCCGGTAAAGTGATCAACCATTTCTCGGCAGGCAGCGTTGATCTGGAAGGCATCGACGCCACCGATGAACGCGGCGCGCTGATCTTCACCGAAAGCCAGCCGGGCCGCCTGCGCGAGCCGGACGCGGTGAAATGGATCGACGACACCCACTTCGCCACCGCCAACGAAGGCGACTATGAGGGCGGGTCGCGCGGCTGGACCATCTTCCACAAGGACGGCACCGTTGTTTATGAGAACGGCACCGATTTTGAGAAAGCCATCATCCAGATCGGCCACTATCCCGACAAACGCTCGGACAGCAAGGGGGTTGAGCCCGAAAGCGTGACCGCAGCAACCTTTGGCGGGACACCGATGATCTTTGTCGGCGCCGAACGTGCCTCGGTCGTGGGTGTTTATGACGCCACCGATCCGGCCAATCCTGTGCTGAAACAGCTGCTGCCTTCGGGTGTTGGCCCGGAAGGTTATGTGGCGATCCCGGAACGCAATCTGCTGGTCTCGGCCAATGAAAAAGACCTGATCGAAGAAGGCGGCCCGCGTGCGCATGTTTCCATCTTCGAATATCAGGATGCGCCAGCCGCATACCCGCATCTGACCTCCGCAGGTGCGGATGAGTTGATCGGTTGGGGCGCGCTGTCCGGTCTGGTCGCGGATGAGGACGGCATGATCTATGCGGTCAACGACAGCTTTTATGGCTTCCAACCTTCGATCTTCAAGATCGACCCCAGCCAGAAACCTGCCCGCATCGTCGACGTGATCCGCGTCCACCGTCAGGACGGCAACCCGGCTCAGAAACTGGACCTTGAGGGTATCACGCTGGACGGCGATGGCGGCTTTTACGTCGTCTCCGAAGGCCGCACCGATCGCGTCATCCCGCACGCGATCTATCACGTCTCGGCCGATGGCCTGATCAAGGACCGCAAAGGCGAAATCGGCCTGCCGCCCGAGCTGATGGCCGTTGAGAAACGCTTCGGCTTTGAGGGCATCACCAAGGTTGGTGACACCCTTTGGATGGCCGTTCAGCGCGAGTGGAAGGACGACCCTGAGAACCACGTCAAGCTGGTTGCTTACAATCTGGAAACTCAGGAATGGGGTGCAGTTCACTATCCCAAGGCTGATCCTGAAACCGGCTGGGTTGGCCTGTCCGAAATCGTAGCCTTCGGTGACTATGTCTATGTGATCGAGCGCGACAACCAGCACGACCACCGCGCCGTGACCAAAAAGGTCTATCGCATCCCGTTGTCCGAGATGACACCTGCGCCGCTGGGCGGTGAACTCCCTGTCGTCAGCAAGCAAGAGGTCCGCGACCTGCTGCCCGACCTGACTTCAACCGGCGGCTATGTGCTGGACAAGATCGAAGGCCTGGCGATCCTGCCTTCGGGCGAAGCCTTTGTGATGACCGACAATGATGGCGTCGACGATGCCTCGGGCGAGACCATGTTCTGGTCGATCGGTTCGGTGACAGCTGGCAATTGATACTGCCATCCACGAAAATCGCCCTGCGCAGCTACTGTGCAGGGCCTTTTGCTTTAGCCAAAGCCAAGTGCGGACAGGCTGCAAATGCTATCGATCGTCTTTTACTTTCGCCAACGGACCCACAGCAAACGCACCATTGGGAAAAAGCCGAGAAAAATCAGCAAAAGAAGCATAAATGCTGACTTCGAATCCGTTAAGATAAGCATTATGGAACTTGGCCTTTCGGCAATCGGTTCTTGTTTTGGACGAAAGACATGGTCGAACTTCCATGCTGACTTCGTCTCATCCGATAGCTCTGACCATCCGACAATGCGGATCGCATCACTTTCCCCGTAAGTAAGCAACAGATCGGTTTCCCCGTCGAACCCTGGCACGTCGGACCGCTTTACTGAACCTTCGGGCACATCAAGAAACTTGATCCTGTTTCCCTCAGCGCTGTGATCGACAACAGTGTCAGCCCCGTGGCCCGCTTCAAATGTATAGGTATCTACAGAATCATAGCCGACCAGAAGATCGTTTCCTTCAGCACCGAAGAATGCATCTTTTAGACTGGTACCACCAAGATTGTTGTCCGCAGCATTTCCATTCCGGACAAGCCCGATATTCAACGTCGGACCGCTGCTAACCATACGATCATAGTCCTCAGCCATCGCCGGAGGCAGAACCTCTGATGACGCCGCGACCGGGATAAGAAAAGCTACTACTGAGATGAATAGTCGAAACATCAAAATCGCTTAAAATTCGGCACCTCTACATTGGCGGGGCACTCGCGCAGAAACAAGGCTGCAAGCATTTCGCCTCAAGGGAATTTATCGATTGCCTATCTGTCCTACACAAAAACAACGCCCCGCGCCTGGAGGTGCGCGGGGCGTGCAGTCTGCAACAATCCAGAGAGGCGAGATTGTCGCTCATCTCAGTGGCCTCAGTTCACGGCTTTGGCGTCGACCACGTCTTTTTCGATAGCGTTGGCCGAAGAGATTTCAATCCGGCGCGGTTTCAGAGCCTCCGGCACTTCTCGCTTGAGATCGATATTCAGCATACCGTTCTCATGGCTCGCACCCGTGACGCGGACATGATCAGCCAGCGCAAAACGACGCTCGAACGCGCGCGTCGCGATACCACGATGCAGATAGCTGCGGTCTTTTTCCTCGGCGGCCTTCTTGCCGGACACAACCAGTGAGTTCTCTTTCACTTCGACCGATAGGTCACTTTCGGAAAAACCGGCAACAGCCACGGAAATCCGATACGTGTCGGCATCGGTTTTTTCGATGTTGTATGGGGGATAGCTGGGCTGCGCGACGTCACTGGTCAGAACGCGGTCCATCATATCGGCGATCTGGTCAAAGCCAATTGTGGCACGGTGCAGCGGTGCAAAGTCAAAACTACGCATGTGAATAATCCTCATCATTTGAGCGATCTACAGTCTGCCCTCCGTTCGGACGGGCGGTTGAGTTAACGGACCCCGTTTGTGGCGATCCGATACATTTCACATGGGGAGTATTCTGCGCGGTTCAAGACCCGCCAGAGCTGATGAATTTTGCACCGGAACTGGATTTGTCTGTGCCCACCTGCAACCGGCGAATTGCCGCCTTGGGTTGCGGTGCAGATGCGCGCATCTTTGCCCTCAGGTCTGAAACGATATCGGACAGTTCCATCCCGAAGCCGGTCTTTCTGCCCCGATATGAACCCCCGGCGGAGACAACTGAAAGAATCTGCCAGCGCGATCC
Organism: Ruegeria sp. AM1; assembly: GCF_056540745.1. Lineage (NCBI taxonomy): Bacteria > Pseudomonadati > Pseudomonadota > Alphaproteobacteria > Rhodobacterales > Roseobacteraceae > Ruegeria > Ruegeria sp. AM1. Next base: position 39,803 of record NZ_JBQFXH010000006.1, on the reverse strand, counting down.
ATTCTTGGCCAAAATGGCGGACCCGGATGATCCGAATGTGATATCGCAATCAAACGTAATCAGCCCCTCTCGGCGTTCCAGAATGCGGCAAGACCGCTGTCTTGTGATCGCCTCGGCCCGGCCGCGGCCATATGAGGCGACGCTGATTTCGTTCCCGATCACACGCCCGCTGTACAGCGCAAAAGGGTTGGCTATCGAATGCGGAATGGGCGCTTCCAGTCGCATCAGCGCCACATCTGCCCGAATGCTGGCAGGCGACAGGGCCGCGTTGGCGACGTAATCGGGATGGGCAACGATTTGTACGACCTTTTTCTCTGCCAGAGCCTCTCCGTTGCTCAGCCCCGCGCGAAAGGTCACTTCGCCGGGGACATAAGGTTTGCCGGTTCTTTTGTCCAAGGCGCAATGCGCGGCGGTCAGAACCAGATCTTTGGCAATCAGGGTGCCGGTGCAAAAGGACCGTTTGCCAATATCAAGCCGTCCAATCGCCTCCCAGCCCAGCAGATCATCGCGGTCTGTCAGTTTGCGTTTATTGCCGCTTTGAGCATGCGCCGCAGCACCGGTCAGCGACAGGGTCAGAAACAAACAGATCAGAAACCGGATCATGGCCTAACGAACCTCGCACCTACATTCTTGGTCGATCCACCCGCGCCGGGCGAAGATCCGAAACCGCGCCCCTGAGACAGCTCTTCGCGCAGCAATTCAAGAGATTCCTCTAGCGCCGCTCCAAGGGCAACACGCTGCCCTTCCAGTTCGGCTTTGCCCGAGACAACGGACACAATGCGCGGCTGCTCTTCTGAGAAGGAAAAAATCGGCGCACCAGAGGCGCCAAAGTCGACATCGCAGGACATGACCAGAATGCCCGACTGGCGCGCCACAACCGAGCAGACCTCTTGCAGAGAGGGCGCCTCGGCACGGTCATGGGCGTAGGACACGACGCCGACATCTTCGCCGCGCGCCGGACGGAAGCCCGTTTCAAAAGGAATCACAGATGTGTTCCGGATCGGCTGCCAGAGCTCGATCAGCGCAATATCATGGCGCACCCGGTCGGCGGTGGTACGCTCGGCGTACTGATAATCGGGATGAATGACCGCTTGTCGCGCGGCGCGGTAAGCCGAAGCGCGTCCACGTCGCCAGCCGGCCAGAAATTCGATCTGAGACAGGTCAACACGCTGCTGGGTGGTTCTGTCGAACAGGCAATGTGCTGCCGTCAGAACCAGCGTGGGCGAAATCAAAGCACCGGTGCAAAACCCGATCCCGTCGATGTCCAGTCGCCCGACAGCCATCCATTCCCGCCCGGAATCGGTGGTTTCCAGACTTTTTAGCCCGGTATCCTGCGCTGCAGCTGCCATTGGCAGCACGCTCAACGCCAATGCCCTGATCCAGTTGCGCACGCGGTTCTCCGGCCCTTTCGCCCCGGAAAACTGTCTTATGGTTCGCTTGAGGCGAAAATAGGGCGAACACGCTGCCCCCGGTTTTCAGCACCAACTGATGCGCGGCTGCATCATGCCCGCTAACGCAGGATCGGCACCTCTGGCACCGGAGCCCCCTGCTGCGTCAGGGCTCGCGGCTCGGGCCCACCTGTCGCCCAATCAAGCAATTCGACCGTGTGCAGAATGGGAACATCCGTGCCCGAGCCAATCTGCATCATGCACCCGATATTTCCGGCCGCGATAACATCCGGTTTCTTTGCCTCTAGCGTGCGTACCTTACGCTCTTTCAGCTTTGCTGAAATCTCAGGCTGCATCAGATTATAGGTCCCGGCGCTACCGCAACACAGGTGACTGTCCGCAGGTTCGGTCACGCTGAAACCGGCCCGCTTTAGCAGGTCCTTGGGATAGGTTTTGACCTTTTGCCCGTGCTGCAGGGAGCACGCAGCATGATAGGCGACGGTCATATCCTTACTGTCCCTCTCGGGCAGGTCCAGCTGCATAAGCAACTCGCTGATGTCCATGGCGATGGCTGACACGCGCGCGGCATCGTTGGCCAGCGGCTCATTCCGGAACATGTGGCCATAGTCCTTGACTGTTGTACCGCAGCCCGATGTGTTGATCACAATTGCGTCCAGGCCTTTGCCATCCATCTCGTGCGTCCAGGCCAGAATATTGGCAGCCGCCGCTTTGTGGCTGTCCTGCGTTTTGCCCATGTGATGGGTCAGTGCGCCACAACATCCGGCACCTTCGGCCACAACCACCTCGCATCCCAGCCGGGTCAGCAGACGGATCGTGGCATCGTTGATGTCGGTATTCAGCGCCTTTTGCGCGCAACCGGTCATCAACGCGACCCGTTTGAGCCGCTCGCCTTTGGGCGCAAAACTCTGCGGGTCGTCGTTGCGGCTGACCGGCGGGATGTGGCGTGGTGCCATGTCCAGCATCGCGCGCAGCCGCGCGTCGGGCATAAGAAACCGGAACGGCCGTCCCAGTTTGGCCCCGATCAGAGCCCAGCGAAACCGCATGGGATAGGGCAATATCTGCGCCAGAACCCAGCGCAACGCACGATCCGAGAAAGGCCGCTTGTAGTTCGCCTCGATATATTCGCGGGCATGGTCGACCAGATGCATGTAATGCACCCCCGATGGGCAGGTTGTCATGCAGGCAAGGCACGAGAGGCAGCGGTCAATATGCTTGACCGTTTTTTCATCCGGCACCCGCTCGTTTTCCAGCATATCCTTGATCAGATAGATACGCCCACGCGGGCTGTCCAACTCATCGCCCAAAACCTGATAGGTCGGGCAGGTGGCGGTGCAGAAACCGCAATGCACACAATTCCTGAGAATCTCGTTGGATCGCTGAATCGCGGGGTCTTGCAGTTGTTTTTCGGTAAATGTGGTCTGCATCGCTTTATCCCATCAGGCCCGGATTGAATACTCCGCGCGGGTCAAACCGCTGGCGCAATCCGCGTGTGAGGGCGGCAACACCGTCGGCCTCGGGCTGAAAGCGGCCCAGATCGCGCAACGTTTCAGCAGCCGCACGCACGATCGTTGCGTGCCCTTCAAAGGTGCCTAGTTTTTTGCGTATGTCCGTGCCCTTTGGCACCAAAGCCCAGATCAGCCCGCCGCCCCAGTCAAAAACTGTCTGTTCGGCATCCATACGCGCCGCGATATCGGGGGCATCGCCGGGTTTGACCGACAGCCGCCAAACGTCTCCATCTGCATCCTGAAACGCCTGCACATCCCGCAATGCGCGCCACAGCGCCTCTGACTCCGCGACCTCTTCGGCATCGCCCTGCCCTGCGAGTTGCGCCTTAAGCTGCGCCATACGATAGGTTACAGAGTCCGCAAACCCCTCGACCCGCAGATAGGTGCTGCGCTGTTGCGGATCATATGCGGCCCCGGTTACGTCAAACGGGGATTTCAAAGCGGCCGACATAACCCGTACCGCGCCGGCGACATCCGATACCCGCACCGCCAGCGTCGCAGATGTTTCAGGTTTGGGCAGGACCTTCAACGACACTTCGGACAGCACCCCTAATGTGCCCCACGCTCCGGCCATAAGCTTGACCAGATCATAGCCGGTGACGTTTTTCATCACCCTGCCACCATTCTTGATCGCCTGCCCGCGCCCATCGACATAGCGCACGCCCAACAGGAAATCCCGGCACGCCCCGGCCTGTATCCGGCGCGGCCCCGAGATATTGGCCGCCGCAACACCCCCGATGGTCGGCGCGCCCGCTGTCCCCAAGAGACCGCGGTGATCCATGGGTTCAAAGGCCAGCTGCTGGCCCTCGGCTGCAAGCGCGGCTTCAATATCGGCAACCGGCGTACCCGCCTGCGCCACCAGCGTCAGGGCACCGGGCTCATACAGGGATATGCCATTCAGACCCGCCGTGCTGATCGACCTCTCTGGCCCGCCAATACCCCGCGTGCCGCCACCGGTTATGCCCACCGGCTCCTTCAGGTCCGCCACAAGTTCGGCCAGTTCGGCCTCTGTCTCAGGTCTCATATCTGTCCATCTTTTTCATGCGCTACGGGAGCGGGGTCTGCTTTTATTCGGCGGCGATGCCGGCATCGCGATGGGTGCCGGACACATCCAGCGGGAACACCTTGGCCGGGTTCAACAGCCAGGTGGGGTCAAAAACATCTTTGACCGCCATCTGCGCCTCAAGATCCGTTTGCGTGTACTGATGCGACATCAGATCCCGCTTTTCGATGCCAACACCGTGTTCGCCGGTCAGGCAGCCGCCCTCATCGACGCAGAGCTTGAGTATATCGGCGCCAAACGCCTCGCATTTTTCAAGATCACCGGGCTTGTTGGCGTCAAACAGGATCAGGGGATGCATATTGCCATCACCTGCGTGAAAAACATTGCCGACCGGCAGACCATAGTCTTCACTCAGCTCGCCAATCCGGCGCAGAACTGTAGGCAGAGACGACACCGGGATCGTCCCGTCCAGACACATGTAGTCATTGATCTGTCCCATCGCGCCAAAGGCCGATTTCCGGCCCAGCCAGATACGCGCACTTTCTTCGGCTGACTGGCTTTCCCGCAATTCAACGGGATTGTGCCGCTTGGCGATCTCGACAATCTTGGCAAGCTGACTGTCGATTTCGGCCTCTGACCCTTCGACCTCGACAATCAGCAGGGCTTCGCAGTTAGGGTAACCGGCATGGGCGAAATTCTCGCAGGCCTGAATACACAGACGGTCCATGAACTCGATGGCGACGGGTAAGATACCCGATTTGATGATGTCCGAAACGCATTGCCCCGCCACCGCATTGTCATCGAACCCCATCAGAACCGGGCGCGCTCCCTCGGGTTTGCGCAGGATACGCAGGGTCGCCTCGGTCACGACACCCAATTGCCCCTCAGAGCCGCAGATGACCCCCAACAGGTCCAACCCGCCCGCGTCCAGATGAGCCCCGCCCAGCTCAACCACGCTGCCATCCATCATGACCATGGTCACGCCCATCAGGTTGTTCGTTGTAACCCCGTATTTAAGGCAATGCGCCCCGCCCGAGTTCATTGCGATGTTCCCGGCAATCGCGCAGGCCAGCTGAGAGGAGGGGTCGGGCGCGTAAAAGAAATCTTCCTCTTCGACCGCTCCGGTAACGCTCAGATTGGTGCGGCCGGTCTGAACCCGGATGAACCGGTTGTCATAATCGACCTCAAGCACCTCGTTCATGCGGGCAACACCCAGGATCACGCAATCCGCGGTTGGCAAGGCCCCGCCCGCCAAAGACGTGCCCGCGCCGCGCGGCACGACCGGCACGCCCTCGTCATGACAGATGCGCAAAACATCTGCGACCTCTTGCGTCGTCGATGGCAGCACCGCGATCATCGGCGCGCATTTATACGCTGTCAGCGCATCGCATTCATAAGCGCGCGTCTCGGTCTCTTCGTGAATCACCGCATCGGGCGGCAACACTTGCTGCAAGCGCGAGATGATCCCGGCCTTGCGCGACAGCACATCGGGGTTTGGCTGAGGCATTTCCATAGCTGATCCTCCGTTTGGTAAGATAATATTACCAATTATGGCGTCTGGCAAGTTCCCGTCTCGGGACGTACTGTCGCGACCATGACCTGGATTGACCGTGCCCTGCTATTTTCGCCGCTGGATTACGCCGCCCTTGCGCTTCTTTTTGGGGCATGGCTGGGAATCGGATGGCGAATCGACCACCCATCCCCCGACAAGCCGTCCGTTTCGTTTATGATGGATGATTTCCGCCGCGACTGGATGCGCGAGATGGTCACGCGGCAGCCGCGGGTCTTTGATGCGCAGGTGATTTCTGCCATGCGTCAGGGCAGCACGTTTTTTGCCTCGACCATCATGATCGCAATTGGTGGCGCGCTGGCCCTGCTTGGCAATACCGAGCGCCTGGCGGGCGTCGCCGAAGACCTTGCCATCGGGCGCGCTCCAGCAATGGTCTGGGAGATCAAGATACTGGTTATGTTGCTGTTTCTATCCAACGCTTTTCTGAAATTTGTTTGGTCGCATCGCCTGTTTGGCTACAGCGCGGTCCTGATGGCCGCCGTGCCCAATGAACCGGATGACCCGATGGCCTATCCGCGCGCGGCCCAATCCGCCGAGATTTGCATCACCGCCGCCCGCGCTTTTAACCGCGCCCTGCGCGCCACCTATTTCGCGCTGGCCTCGATCGCCTGGATTCTAGGACCTGTCGCGCTGATGCTGACCTCGATTATCACGTTGGGGGTGCTCTACCGGCGGGAATTTGCGTCGCATTCGCGCACAGTAATGCTCAACACCGGATCGTGATCGCCTTTGTCAGCCAAACCGTCTAGGGTCCCGCCATGAGATACATTTTATTAAGCGCTTTGCTCGCCGCCCCCGCCCTGAACACGCCCGCATTTGCCGATGACGCGGTGATCGAAAACGTCGCCGCCCAGCGCAGCGGGGATGGCTGGCGATTCGATGTGACCATCTTGCACCCCGATACCGGTTGGGATGACTATGCTGACGGTTGGCGAGTTCTGGACATGGACGGCAATGAACTGGGCATGCGCGTGCTACATCACCCGCATGAGCAGGAGCAGCCCTTTACCCGCTCGCTCAGCGGAGTGGTGATTCCCGACGGCACCGCGCAGGTGCAAATTCAGGCGCGCACCAATGTCGATGGTTGGGGCGCCGACAATTTCGTCGTGACCCTGCCCGAGGGCTAAAACACACCCATTTGCAACCCGGCGGCCATAGCCAACCCAAGGTCGCGGCATTGGTTCAGCTGACCTTGCGGGATGGTCTTCTCCGCCAGAATCGCCTCGGGCGTTTGCGCGTGGGTGCATATGATCAGCGGCGACTGAACCTCTTTCAGCCGCCACCCGGTTGCAATGCGCGCAGTTTGCCGCGCTGCGTTTTCGCCGTCCGATCCAGCGCAGACCATCTGCGCATAAGGCCGCCCCTCAAGGCGACCCAGAACCGGATAATAGCAGCGGTCATAGAAGTCCTTCATCACCCCTGAGATCGCGGCCAAATTCTCGGGCGCGCAAAAAATATAACCGTCCGCTGCCAGCAAATCCTCGGGCCCGGCCTGATCGGCGGGTTTCAGGATTGTCTCGGCCTCTTGCCGCGCCGCATCTGCCGCAGCCTCGGCCATCTGGCGACTGCCACCGGTGCGGGAGTGATAAACGATCAAAAGCTGCGCCATCTCAGACCCGATGATAAGGGCCGCCCGACAAGATGGTAGCGGCCCGGTAAAGTTGCTCGGACAGCATCACACGGACCAGCATATGAGGCCAGACCATCGCGCCAAACGAGACCGAGAAATCAGCCTCGGACCGCAAGCTCGGGTCTATTCCGTCCGCGCCGCCAATAATCAGCGCCAGATCCTGACGCCCGGCATCGCGCCAACCGCCCAGTTTTTTAGCAAAATCGGGCGAGGACATCACCCGACCGCGTTCATCCAGCGTGCAGATAACCGCGCCCTCGGGCAGCGCCTTGCGCAACAGCGCGGCTTCGGCCCCCATGCCGGCATTCTTTTTGTCTTCGACCTCAATCACCCGCGCAGGACCAAGGCCCAGCGCACGGCCGGTCCGGTCAAATCGTGTCAGGTAGTCATCAAGCAGGGACTTCTCCGGTCCGGCGCGCAATCGCCCGACCGCAATTATGCTGATACGCATATCTCTCTCGCCTCCGGCCTTTCAATACAGGCCGAGATGGCGCCTCAGTTCGCTGAGGCGCTGCCGCCCTGGGGCAGCCACATCTTTTCCAGCTGATAGAATTCACGCACTTCGGGGCGGAAGATATGGACAATCACGTCGCCCGTATCGATCAACACCCAGTCGCCGGTATCCCGACCTTCGACTTTCGAGGTGAACCCAAATTCCTGCTTGATGCGATCCGTCAGCTTTTCCGCCATGGCCGAGACCTGACGGGTCGACCGACCCGAGGCAATCACCATGTGGTCCGCAACCGAGGATTTACCACGCAGATTGATCTGCACGATATCTTCGGCCTTGTCATCGGAAAGTGAGGAAAGGATGCGTTCAAGCAGCTTGTCGCTGATTGACTGAGAGCGGGCCATCACTGCGGCCCCGTCTTCGGCAGGCAAACCCGCCTGGGTATGTAGAGACAGGACATAGTCCTCCTTTGCTATGCGCCGCCAAATCCCCGGCGCCGGGATAGTCATAAGGTAACAAGCGCCCCGTGACATTTCAATGAAGGCCGGACTCTAATCATTGTTCAAATCGAATCTGGTGCATCTATGCATAGTGCGCTGCCCAAAAAAGCAGGGGTATAGCAACGGTAAGAGCCCAAAACTTCATCCTTTCAAATTATTTTTTATTGCTTTACAGTAAACTACTGTTTGACGGAGATAAGCTCATGCGACACCGCGTTACACATATGGCGAAATGGCTTAACCGACTAACCAATGGCGCGATCTTCGTGATCCCTGCTTTGGCGATCTACGCAGCTGTCAGCGGAGAAATTCCTTCCCTGTCCATGGCGTGGTCCGATGCGCATTTCGTTCGTTTCATCGCGTTGGCGGTGATCGCAGCGATGGGGTTGGCATTGTTGATCCGAATGCTTTGGATCCTGCGCTCAGTCTTAAAAGACTGCGCACGCGGCGCGGTTCTCGTGCCTGAGACTGCGGAAAACGTGCAGCGTTTGGGACGAACGATACTGGCGCTTGCTGTATTCCAAACCTTTGACAACACACTGATCAGCCTTGCTGAAAGCATCGGAAAAGCCAGCGGAGATCGCAGCCTTGTGGTGAGTTTTGGCTCATCGGACCTTCTGATGCTGCTATGCGCGGGGCTTGTCTATCTGATTGGATGGATCTTTGCCGAAGCCGTATTGATCGATCGCGAGAATCGGGAATTCGTTTGATGCAGATAATCGTGCGGCTTGATGTCATGATGGCCAAACGCAAGATCAAAGGGCGTGACCTTGCAGTAGCGATCGGCATCACAGAGCAGAATTTGAGTCTTTTGAAATCTGGCAAAGTCAAAGGGGTGCGGTTCGAAACACTTGCCAAGTTGTGCCAGGTCTTAGACTGCCAACCGGGCGACTTGCTGGAAGCCATGATAGACGACCCGTCCATTTCACTTGAACCAAGCTCAAGCGGATAGTATCTGGTGCCCATGAGACTCAATGTGGCCCAAGAACAGAATCTAGAGGATCGCGCGCGCCTGCGCGAACGGTTCTATGGGGCTGCCCGCACGGTTCTGGCCCGTCTATCGGCGGCCTAAGCCACCTCGCCAGCTATTTCTCATTACATATGGGGAGAGGACAGATGTCCCCCAAAACACTCTATGACAAGATCTGGGATGCCCATGTCGCGCACGAAGCCGATGATGGCACCTGCCTGCTTTATATCGACCGCCACTTGGTTCACGAAGTGACCAGCCCGCAGGCGTTCGAAGGCCTGCGCATGGCGGGGCGTCAGGTACGCGCACCGGAAAAGACGATTGCTGTGCCCGACCATAACGTGCCCACTACACCGGATCGTGTGAACGGAATTGAAAACCCGGAATCGCGCATTCAGGTCGAGGCGCTGGACAAGAACGCCAAGGATTTTGGCATTCACTACTATCCCGTACATGACGTCCGTCAGGGCATTGTACACATCGTTGGCCCGGAACAGGGCTGGACCCTGCCCGGCATGACCGTTGTCTGCGGCGACAGCCACACCGCCACGCATGGTGCATTTGGCGCGCTGGCCCATGGGATCGGGACGTCCGAGGTCGAACACGTTCTGGCCACACAAACGCTGATCCAGAAGAAATCCAAGAACATGAAGGTCGAGATCACCGGCAAATTGCAGCCGGGCGTGACTGCGAAAGACATCACTCTGGCCGTGATCGGGGAAACCGGCACGGCTGGTGGCACCGGCTATGTCATCGAATATTGCGGCGAAGCGATCCGTGACCTCACGATGGAAGGCCGCATGACCGTCTGCAACATGGCGATCGAAGGCGGCGCGCGCGCCGGTCTGATCGCGCCGGACGAGACCACCTTTGAATATGTCAAAGGCCGTCCCCATGCGCCCAAAGGCGCGCAATGGGAAGCAGCGATGGACTGGTGGAAAACGCTTTATACCGATGAGGACGCGGAATTCGACAAGGTCATCACCCTGCGCGGCGAAGATATCGCCCCCGTTGTGACCTGGGGCACCAGCCCCGAGGACGTGCTGCCGATCACGGCCTCCGTGCCGCGTCCCGAAGATTTCGAAGGTGGCAAGGTCGACGCGGCCCGCCGGTCGATCGAGTATATGGGTCTGGAAGCCGGGCAGAAGTTGAGCGATGTGGAAATCGACACCGTCTTTATAGGGTCTTGCACGAATGGCCGTATCGAAGACCTGCGCGCCGCAGCCGAAATCCTGAAAGGCAAAAAGATCAAGGACGGGATGCGCGCCATGGTCGTACCGGGTTCAGGTCTCGTCCGTGCTCAAGCCGAAGAAGAGGGTCTGGCCGAGATTTTCAAAGAGGCCGGTTTCGAGTGGCGTCTGGCCGGATGTTCGATGTGTCTGGCAATGAACCCCGACCAGTTGCAACCGGGCGAACGCTGTGCGGCGACCTCGAACCGCAACTTTGAAGGCCGTCAGGGCCGCGGTGGGCGCACCCACCTGCTAAGCCCCGCAATGGCTGCCGCTGCGGCAATCACGGGACGGCTGACAGACGTCCGTGAGCTGATGTAAGGTACCCTCATATCTGAATATTTGAGGGATTGAACAGATGAGTGATTGGATCAAATGGCTCCTGCTGGGGCTGCTGTCTATAGCGTTCGGTGTCTTTGCACTGGGCAATGCCATTGCGGCTTCGATTGCCGTGACGGTTGTGACCGGTGTGCTTCTGCTGATTGCGGGCGCAGTGCAGGTGGTCGGCGGCTTTACCGTCGAAGGCACAGGCAACAAGATCCTGTCGCTCATCATGGGTGTGGTGATGCTGTTCCTCGGCTGGTCCTTTCTGGATCACCCGCTGCAAGGCACACTAACGCTGGCGACCGTAATGCTGATCCTATTCATGGCAGGCGGTATTGCCCGGATCATCCTGTCGTTCCAGATGAAGGGAACACAGTTCTTCTGGCCGACCATGATCTCGGGCATCTTGTCGATCGTGCTGGCAGGCATCATCTGGAGCTATGTCGGACAAGAGCCGCAGGCCCTACTGAGCATTCTGGGAATCTTCCTGGGCATTGAGATGCTGTTCAACGGGTTCGGATTGGTCTTCATGGCGTTCTTCGTCAAAAACGCACCCAAGGGCGAAACAACAGAAGCCAAAGAGGCTTAAACGCGGGGCACAGGGCGCGGCCCTCTCCCGCAGGAGTGTAGAGATGGAAAAGTTTGAAAAAGTCCACGGGGTGGCCGCCCCAATGCCGTTGATCAATATCGACACCGATATGATCATCCCCAAAGTGCATCTGAAGACCATCAAACGGTCCGGCCTTGGCGTCGTCCTGTTTGACGAGATGCGTTATCACGATCACGGCGGCGAAAACGAAGAGTTCGTTCTGAACAAGCCCGCCTATCGCCAGACCGAGATTCTGGTGGCGGGCGACAATTTCGGCTGCGGCTCGTCGCGTGAACACGCACCGTGGGCAATCAAGGATTTCGGTATCAAGGTCGTGATCTCGACCAGCTTTGCCGACATCTTCTTTAACAACTGCTTCAAGAACGGCATTCTGCCCATCGTGGTCGAGGAAGAGCATCACGCGATCCTCATGGACGATGCGCATAAGGGCGAAAACGCGCGTATGACCGTGCATCTGGAAGATCAGCAGATCACCACATCTGATGGCGTCGTGATCGCGTTTGACATCGACCCCCATCGCAAACACTGCCTGCTGAACGGTCTGGACGACATCGGCCTGACGATGGAAAAAGACCACCATATCGATAAGTTCGAGGACCACGCCAGTCAGGCCCGCCCCTGGGTCTGAAACCTGGGGATGATTCTGGGGATACTCAACCTTAACGGGGTCGCCTTGGCGGCCCCGTTCGCATTCTTGGGGTTGAAATTCGAGTAACCACAACATCTAGGTATCACATTGAGATACACGTCGGATTTGCGCCCAAAATGATGCAATCCCGCACCAGTTGCGCCATCATTTTGCCCGAAATTGAGTGTTTTCTGCACTCCGACTTGAGCGAAATACCGCTTATCTTCAAAGTTAGTTTTAACGAGGCCGCCATCAATAAACGAGCGGCGGGCACAAGTTGGACGTTAGGTCGGCACAGAATCGGCCGCGCCAGTTTGGAAAAGGGTTCGGATTGTGATTGCACGCACAACGGGGGCGGCAATACGCGGTGTATTGGTGGCACTTATGGTGCTTACGCCAGCGTTGTACCTCCCGACATCGACATCGAATGGGACCGAGATCATCGTATTTCTCGCGATCCTCGCGTTTATCTTGACTTTTGCCGAATATAATTCGGCATTCCCCAGCTTTATTGAGTTCCGCGATGCTCCGCCGGTCAACCGGCTGCGCTTTGTGGGGCTGATGTCGATGGTGTCTTTCCTGACATTGGTTTGCAAAAACGTCTATGCGCCCAGCGAATTGAGCAGCGTGGTCTACTCCGTCGGGCTTGCGGTCGCAAATGTCGTCGATTTCCCTTATTCGCCCGTCAGGTTGGTTGTGCTGATGCTGCCCTCCGATTCGAGCCTGCCTTTGGTTGAGCTGGTTCGGATTTGCGCCAGTGTTGCCTATGTCGCGGCTCTGGTCACAATCGCAAGCTTTGCCTATGCCGTGAAAGTGCGCGGCTGGCCCACCAGCAATGGCGCGTTCAATGTATGGACCAACCTGCCGCTCTTTGACCCAACCAAGGGGGGTGATGTCGTCACCCGCCTTCAGCGCGACGGAAAGCTGAACATTTCGGTTGGTGTCCTCCTGCCGTTCCTGATTCCGGCGCTTATAAAAGTGACTACAAACTTCGTTGATCCCCTGTCCCTCAGCAATCCTCAGACACTGATCTGGACTATGAGCGCCTGGGCTTTCCTGCCCGCCAGCATGATCATGCGCGGCATGGCAACATTGCGCATCGCAGGTCTGATTGTCGAGAAGCGGCGCGCCTATTCCACAGCCGAGGCCACTCAGGCCGCATGATCCGAACCCTGATCCTGCTGCTGCTTCCCCTTGCAGCGCAGGCAGAGACTTTACGTGTGGCCAGTTTCAACACAGAGCTGCGCCGTGACGGCCCCGGCCTTCTTCTAAGAGATATTGAACGCGACGATCCGCAGGTCTTGGCCGTTGTTCAGGTCATTGCTGCGGTCAGGCCTGACGTGTTGGCTCTGCAGGGGATCGATTGGGATTATGACGGCCGCACACTGGATGCGTTGTCAAAGAAGCTGCTCGAGGCAGACCTTACCTATCCTTTTGTCTACGCCGCGCAACCCAATGCGGGGCTGGCGACCGATGTGGATATGGACGGTGATGGTACAGCGCAGGGGCCAGGCGACGCTCAGGGATGGGGGCGATTTGCCGGACAGGGCGGTCTGGCGATTCTATCCCGGTATCCGATCATCACTGACGAGGTTGCCGACTATACCGCTCTTCTCTGGCGGGATCTGCCCGGGGCCGAGCTGCCCACATCAGGCGGGGCGCCCTTTCCCTCGACGCAGGCGCAGTCCATCCAGCGCCTGTCCTCGACCGCGCATTGGGTGATCCCGATCGATGCGCCCCAGGGGCGGTTTGACCTGATGACCTTCCATGCCAGCCCCCCGGTGTTCGATGGGCCGGAGGATCGGAATGGCCTGCGCAACAAGGATGAAATCCGGCTGTGGTCGCAGGTGCTGGACGGCAAGGTCGGCACAGCCCCAACAGGGCCCTTTATCATTGCTGGGGGCGCCAATCTGGACCCTCAGAAAGGCGACGGGCGCAAAGAGGCGATCCGGACGCTGCTGCAAGACCCCCGGCTGCAGGACCCGGTCCCACGCGACAGCACGGGGTCCCCAGCAACCGTGGCCTGGAAAACGGTCGGAGAGATGCGCGTTGATTATCTGTTGCCGTCGGCGGACTGGCAGATTGCGACCTCGGGCATCTATTGGACCGATGAGACCGGGCAAGAGATCGAGGTCGCCCAAACGGCCAGTCGGCATCGCATGATATGGGTCGATCTGGTGCCCGCTCACGACCCCTGAGGCCCCGCATTGGCAAGGGGCGCGGACCGGGCCTGCGGCTGAGCAATCGCACTGGACAGCGCCGCCTCAAGCCCGGTCGGGCGAAAGTCGCCAATCAATTCCTCAAAAAACGCGTTGTCCAACCGATGCGGGGTGTTCCACAGGTACCGCATTTCGAAAAGATACGGCGCCAGCGGCCAGAACGGACGGGCAAGCTGCAGGGGCCACCAGTGCATTCGCTTCAGGGTCACCTCATGGCCCGATACACGCGACAAAGCCGCTGCAATGTCAGCGCCGGTCAGTGTGTATCCTGCATAGGGAACATCGCAAAACCGGGGCAGATCCGTTCGCATCTCAGCCAGCGCAACAGCGGCGCGCGCCAGATCGGGCAAGAAGGCCCAGGCATGCGGAATGTGAGGGTTGCCGGGATAGACAAACCGCCCACGGGCGAGCTGTTTGATCATGATCTGGTCAAACCAGTTCCCCGACGCGCAGGTATCGATGAAATCACCGGCGCGCAGAATGATCGTGCGCACGGATGACGCGCGATACGCTTCCTCCATCTCGATCCGGATGCGGCCCAGCGGGTTGGCCGCCATATGCGGGGTTGCCACCGACCACGGACTCGGCGTCTGCGCACCGAAGACGTAGACGTTCCCTGGCAAGATCACTGTCGCTCCTTTGGCGGCTGCAGCTTCTATCACCTGCCGCGTCAGTTGCGGAATCTGCCTCGCCCAATCCGGATAGGCCGGGTTCCAGCCATTGACGATGACATCGACCTGCCGCGCACAGGCCCCCAGATCATCCGTGCGACGGTTGAACGCGCGCACATCCCAACCTGCGCTGCGAAACGCATTTGCCGCGTTACGACCAAAGCGCCCCGACGCGCCCAGAACAAGAACAGTTGCCATGATGCGGGCCTCCTTTATACCTTTGATATTGCCATTCACAGAATTTGAGGAATTGCCGAAAAATGCAGATCATGTATTCATCTACTTATGGATAAATCGCTTGCCCTCTCGGACTGGTCACTGATTCAAAGCTTTCTCGCGGTGGCCGAAAGCGGCTCGTTGTCCGGTGCCGCGCGTGCGCTTGGCCGCAGCCAACCTACGCTGGGACGGCAGGTCCAGACGCTTGAGACCGAGCTGGGCGTCTCGCTTTTTGAGCGTCACGCCCGAGGGCTCAAGCTCAGCGAGGTGGGGGAGCAACTCCTGCCCATGGCGCAGCAGATGCATGAGGCCATGAATGCGATCAACATGACCGCGGCGGGACAAGCGCAGCAGCTCGAAGGGTCGGTTCGCATCACCGCTTCGGTCTTTGCATCGCATCATATGCTACCAGCGATTCTTGCCGACATCCGCAGGCAAGAACCGGCGATACAGCTGGAACTGGTCGCCACCGATACAACTGAAAACCTGCTGTTTCGTGAAGCGGATATCGCGGTGCGCATGTACCGCCCGGAGCAGATGGATATCGTCTCGCGCTATCTCGGGGACATTTCAATATGTGTCTGCGCTGCAACCTCGTATCTGGAGCGCGCGGGGCGACCCCAAAAACCTAATGACTTACTCCAGCATGAGCTTGTTGGGTTCGACACAAGCGACGTGATCATCCGAAAGATGCGCAACCGTGGCTGGCCGGTAGACCGGGAAAGTTTCGGCATTCGATGCGATCTGCAGAGCGCCTATTGGGAGCTGATCCGGGCCGGTTGCGGCATCGGTTTCACGCAAACCAAAGTGGCAAGTGCCGATCCGTCCGTAGCAATCTTGCCACTGGACGTCGAAGTTCCAACGCTGCCGGTCTGGCTAGCCGCTCCGCAGGCGATGCGCCAGACCCCACGTATCCGCAGGGTCTGGGATCTGCTGGCTGCAGGCCTCAAGGCCCGTCTCTAGGGGCTAAAGCGCACCTGTATACGTGCCACGCGCCGGGTAGTTGTTGTTCAATGTAAATTTCAGGCCGCCGACGATATCTGACATGGATGGCCGTCCAAATGGCGTGGTCTGCTGCCAAGCGTAATACAGCGTTTGGTCGGGCGCGATATAGAAATGTCCGGGTTCGGCAAACATGTCAGGCTCGGCACTGCCTTCGCGCTTGGTCGAAATGTTCATACCCCAGCCGTCACGCGCCTCGGCCATCGGCAGGCTGTGACCAACGCGCAGCCGCGACACGCCGGCTTTCTCGGCGGTTTCGGCCGCGCGGTCCGCCGTATCCGTCGAGATCATGATGACCTCGACGCCCAGCGCCGCAAACTCATCCAGCGCCGCTTCGACCTCGGTCATCTGCTTGATGCAGATCGGGCAGTGCAATCCGCGATATTGAATCACCAGCGTTCCGTTTTCACCTTTGTTAGCCTCCAGATCGAAGCCGCCATGGGCAACGGTTTCGATTTTCAGCGCAGGAACCGGATTTCCGGGTGTCAGCATGTGTTTTCCTCGTATTTTGACGGGTTCGTCTCATTGACCCGATGCAGCGCAGACGCTAGGGCCTGTGCGACGAAACGCAAGGAGACTATCGATGTCCAACCCCTCGCTCCTCATCCTGCCCGGAGACGGAATTGGCCCGGAAGTTATGGCCGAAGTGCGCAAAATCATCGATTGGTACGGCACCAATCGCGGACTTCACTTTGATGTGAGCGAGGACCTCGTGGGCGGTGCGGCCTATGACGCGCACGGCAAGCCGCTGTCGGACGAAACCATGGCCAAGGCGCATGACGCGGATGCGGTTCTGCTGGGCGCGGTTGGTGGTCCCAAATATGATGACCTGGATTTCAGTCTCAAACCCGAGCGCGGCCTGCTGCGCCTGCGCAAAGAGATGGATCTGTATTCCAACCTACGCCCTGCCCAGTGTTTTGACGCGCTTGCCGATTTCTCGTCGCTGAAAAAGGACATCGTTGCGGGCTTGGACATCATGATCGTGCGCGAACTGACCTCGGGCGTCTATTTCGGCGAACCGCGCGGCATTTTCGAGGAAGGCAACGAACGCGTCGGCATCAACACCCAGCGGTATACCGAATCCGAGATCGAACGCGCCGCACGCTCGGCCTTCGAACTGGCGATGCGGCGGAACAAAAAGGTCTGCTCAATGGAAAAGGCCAATGTAATGGAATCGGGTATCCTGTGGCGCGAGGTCGTGGACCGTGTGGCCAAGGACTACCCCGAGGTCGAAGTGATCCACATGTATGCCGACAATGGCGCGATGCAGCTGGTGCGCGCGCCCAAACAGTTCGACGTGATCCTGACCGACAACCTGTTTGGCGATATCCTGTCCGACACGGCTGCGATGCTGACCGGATCGCTGGGCATGTTGCCGTCTGCCTCGTTGGGTGCACCGATGGCAAACGGACGCCCCAAGGCGCTGTACGAACCCGTCCATGGCTCAGCCCCGGACATTGCGGGCCAAGGCAAGGCCAACCCGATTGCCTGTATCCTCAGCTTTGCTATGGCGCTGCGCTATAGCTTTGACCAGGGCGCCGAAGCTGACCGGCTGGAAGCGGCCGTTGAAAAGGTTTTGGCAGATGGGCACCGCACCGGCGACTTGCTGGCCGATGAAGGCGTGGAGCCGATTTCCACCTCAGCAATGGGTGACGTAATAATCTCCGCGCTCGACGAGAGCCTTTGACTCCTATTTTAGGTGGCGCGTATCGCGCCACCTGAACCTTGGCTGCCTAATTGCCGCCAAATATCCCATTCAGCAGATTATTGATTGCACGCTCAAAGCCGCCGCCGTTCCGTTGACGGCGGGGACGGTTTTGTTGGGCGGGCTGGGCTGGCGGTGCGGGTGCAAGCATGGGCAGTGGCGAGGGCTCCATCCCTTCGGTGACGCGCAGCATGGTTTCTTTCCAGATCTCGGCGGGCAAACCACCCCCCGTCACGCCTGACAATGGCGTGTTGTCGTCATAGCCCATCCAGACCCCAACAACGTAATCTGCCGTAAACCCGATGAACCACGCATCCCGTGCGGCCTGAGTCGTGCCGGTTTTGCCCGCGACCTGCCACCCCGGCAGCTTCGCACGCCCCCCCGTACCTTGGGAGACAACTCGCTCCATCATCCAGGTCAGTTGCTTGGCCGCCTCATCGCGGATCACGCGTTCGCCGATCCCGGATGTGGTCACCATCATCGGTGTCGTGTCGCCCAGCAGCTTCAGTTCAGTCAGCCCATATGGTTCGACCGATGACCCGCCGTTCAGGATGCCCGCATAGGCGCCTGTCATCTCAATCAGCGTGCTTTCGGACGCACCCAACGCCAGCGCCGGCCCCTCTGCTAGATCGCTAGCGATCCCAAAGCCGCTGGCAACGGTGCGTACATTGTCCAGCCCGGCAATCTCGGCCACTTTCACCGCCGGAATGTTCAGTGAGTTCTTCAGCGCATCTGCCAGCGTGACGCGGCCATAGTGCTTGTTGGTATAGTTCTTGGGACACCAACGCGCAGAACCAGGCGGGGTCCAGCATGTCGGCTCATCTATGACAGCATCCAACGGGGAATAGCCCAGTTCCAGCGCGGTGGCATAGACAAAGGGCTTGAACGACGACCCGGTTTGCCGCAGCGCCTGCGTGGCCCGGTTGAACGCGCCAGACACCCGCGTCTTGCGCCCGCCAACCATGCCACGCACGGCGCCATCCGCCGACATCACAACAATTGCGGCTTGCGCCTTGGAGCCCTCTCGGACCTTTTCCTGAAAGATATACTGCAGCGCCTCTTCCGCCGACTTCTGGATGCGCTGATCCAATGTGGTTCGGATCACCACATCTTCGGTGGTGTTACGGGTAAAGAACTCTGGCCCACTAGCCATGACCCAATCGGCAAAATAACCACCGGCGCGCGCGGCGGCCGCCTCGGACAGTTGCGCCGGGTTGGAGCGGGCAGAACTTGCCTGAGAGGTCGTCAGATATCCCTGATCCTCCATCAACCCTATCACCAGTCGCGCGCGATCCTGCGAGCGTTGCAGGTTGTTGGTTGGAGCATACCGCGTCGGAGCCACCAGCAAACCGGCCAGCATCGCGGCCTCGGATGGGTTCACCTCGGCGGCTGATTTGCCGAAATAGCGCTGGCTTGCGGCCTCGAACCCGCGCGCGCCTGCACCCAGAAAGGCGCGATTCAGATAGATGGTCAGAACATCGTCCTTTGAATACTTGACCTCCATCGCCATCGCGTAGATCGCCTCTTTAGCTTTACGCCACAGCGATCCTTGGCGGCAATCGGCCTCATACGCTGCCTCAGATTCCCACTCGCTTGGCTCATAGGGCTCACCAAGGCACAGCAGCTTGGCGGTTTGTTGCGTGATGGTCGAACCACCGTGACCCGACAAAGGCCCTCGCCCCTCGCTCAGGTTGATGCGCACAGCACTGGCCACGCCCCGCGGGCTGACACCAAAGTGGCGATAGAACCGCTTGTCCTCGGTTGCGATCACCGCGTTCTTGAGATGCGGCGAAACCGTATCCGCCGTGATGACCCCACCGAACTGATCGCCGCGCCAAGCAAAGACCTTGCCGTCGCGATCCAACAGGGTCACCGACCC
Organism: Ruegeria sp. AM1; assembly: GCF_056540745.1. Classification (NCBI taxonomy): domain Bacteria; kingdom Pseudomonadati; phylum Pseudomonadota; class Alphaproteobacteria; order Rhodobacterales; family Roseobacteraceae; genus Ruegeria; species Ruegeria sp. AM1. The sequence goes on along the minus strand of NZ_JBQFXH010000006.1, from coordinate 20,282 downwards.
GCGCGCGCGCCCATCAAGCAATGCATCTAGATCCGGTAATGAGGTATAAACTACGCCCACAGCCAGCGCGATCAGCAGCGCGACAACCGCCCCGACACGCCATGTGACACCCCAGAACAGCCGCCACACCCAGCGGAACAGGCGACGAAATATACCGCCGCCACCGCCGGATTTCTTACGGCTGGACCTGCGCGCCGTCTTGCGCGTCGCGGGTTTGCGCGACGTGGATTTCTTGCCCGCAGGCTTAGCGGCCCGCTTGTTCGCTGCGGGTCTCCGTCCTTTCGACGGATATCGCCTGTCGGCAACGAGTCTTGGTTTTCGGCGCTTGGACTCAGTCATGCTCAAACTCTGCCCGGTTATGATTTTGCGTCACCATACCTTGGAGAATTGTGTATGTAGAGGTCTGAATTTCCCCTATTGCCCCTCCTAAATTCGCCTAAATTTTAGACGAAACACAGTATTTGTGCAAAAATTGTGCAACTTTGTGCCATTTTTCCCGGCAACACCCCCTCAAAAGCATTCCTAACTGCGTGCGGTCACGTTCTTTTTCTGCAGGTGCAAAAACCGGCCCCGCCGGACAAGCAGAGGGGAAAGACGTGAAACTGATCATTGCGACAATCAAGCCGTTCAAGCTCGAGGAGGTGCGCGAGGCGCTGACCGACGCGGGTGTGCGCGGCATGATGGTAACCGAAATCAAGGGCTTTGGCTCGCAATCCGGCCACACCGAAATCTACCGCGGTGCCGAATATGCGGTGAACTTCGTGCCCAAGATCAAGCTGGAAATCGTGGTGCCTGCTGCGATGGCCGATCAGATCGTTGAGACCATCACCAACACCGCCAAAACCGGAAAAATCGGTGACGGCAAGATTTTCGTCCTCGATGTCGAGCAGGCGCTGCGCGTGCGGACCGGGGAAACGAACGAAGAGGCGCTGTAAAGCGCCCTCACTCCATAAAATCGAGGACTGACAATGAAACTGATGAAATCTCTCATCCCTGCCGCCGCGGTCGTCGCGTTGCCGCAGATGGGCCTTGCGCAAGAGGCCGCCGCAACCGGCGAAGTCGCGCAGCATACGCAATATATCCTGACCTCGCTGCTGTTCCTGGTCGGCGGTTTCCTGGTGTTCTGGATGGCCGCGGGCTTTGCCATGCTTGAAGCCGGCTTGGTGCGTTCCAAGAACGTAGCCATGCAATTGGTCAAAAACATGGGGCTGTTCTCGTTTGCAGCCATCATGTACTGGCTGGTCGGCTTCAACCTGATGTACCCCGGCGACGGATGGACCATCACCGGCATTCTTGGCGCTTTCTCGCCAACCTCGCTTGAGCCGGTTGGCCTAGCCGACACGGAAACCGCGCTGGACTATGCGTCGGTCGGCTCTGACTTCTTCTTCCAACTGATGTTCTGCGCAACCACTGCGTCTATCGTTTCGGGCACCGTGGCCGAGCGCATCAAACTGTGGCCCTTCTTCATCTTCGTGATCGTGCTGACTGGCGTCATCTATCCAATCGAAGCGTCCTGGCAGTGGGGCGGCGGCTGGCTGTCCGAGATGGGCTTTAGCGACTTCGCAGGCTCAACTCTGGTTCACGCCGCAGGTGGTTTCGCTGCGCTGGCCGGTGCCATCGTGCTGGGCCCGCGTATCGGCAAGTACAACAAAGACGGCAAAGTGGTTCCAATCCCCGGTTCGAACCTGGCGCTGGCCACATTGGGTACATTCATCCTGTGGCTGGGTTGGTTCGGCTTTAACGGCGGTTCGCAGCTGGCGATGGGCACCATTGGTGACATGGCAGACATCAGCCGCATCTTTGCCAACACCAATATGGCCGCAGCGGCCGGTGCGGTTGCAGCGCTGATCCTGACGCAGGTGATGTACGGCAAGGTCGACCTGACCATGGTTCTGAACGGCGCTCTGGCCGGTCTGGTGTCGATCACCGCTGAACCGCTGGCTCCGTCGCTGTTCCAGGCGCTGATCATCGGTGCAATCGGTGGCGTGATCGTCGTCTTCACCGTCCCGATGCTGGACAAGATGAAGATCGACGACGTTGTTGGCGCAATCCCGGTTCACCTAATTGCAGGCTTCTGGGGGACCTTCATCGTGGCATGGACCAATGGCGATGCGTCCTTCGTGACCCAGATCATCGGCTTTGCGGCCATCGGTGCCTTTGTCTTTGTGGTCAGCTTTGTCCTCTTCTCGATCCTCAAGGCAACGGTTGGCCTGCGGGTTGGCGAAGAAGAAGAGATCAACGGCTTGGATATGGGCGAGCTGGGCATGGAGGCCTACCCTGAGTTCTCCAAAGGCTGAGACCTGACATAACCACTCGAAAGCCGGGCGTTCGCGCCCGGCTTTTTCTGTCACAAGATCGCCGTTTGATCTTCGAGGAGCTTACCCCAGGCATAGATTTCAAAACTGCGGAATTCGGGGAAATAGAACGGGTCTTTTTCAATAAGCTCTGCGACCTCGTCCCTTGTCGCCGCCTCTACGATCCAAAGCGCACCGCAAAACGTGCCGTCTGCGTCCGGTTTGAGACCGCCACCGATCAGCAATTCCGGATGGTCCCGGGCATACTCTACGTGAGCGTCCCGCAGGTCGCGCCGCGCCCTGACCTTCAACATGTCATCTGTGTCTTTGAAAATAACCGCCCAACGCATCCGTATCTCCTGTGACTGATAGGAACCCGATGCTAGGCAGCTTTTTCCAGTACACTTAGGGCCAGTCGGCTAATGCGCGCCGCTCCAGCGCGAATCAAAAAGGCCACGCAGAGCATGCGCGGCCTTTTGTTTTTCGGCTTATGTCGGTTCAGACCCCGACGTCGACGATGGCCTGCGCCAGAATCGGAACCGTCGCCGCATTCAGACCCGCGATGTTCAGGCGGCTGTCACCGACCATGTAGATACCGTGATCATTGCGCAGTTTCTCGACCAGCTCGGGCGCGGCACCCAGACGCGAGAACATGCCACGGTGCTGCGCGACAAAGCCAAAACGGTCCGAGCCGCTCAGGCGTTGTAGCTCATCCGCCAGCTGTTGACGCAGCCCCAGCATGGACAGGCGCACCTCTTCCAGCTCGGCCATCCAATCCGCGCGCAAGGCGTCATCCATCAGGATCGCGGTGACGACCCGCGCTCCGTGATCAGGCGGGAAGGAATAGTTCTGGCGGTTGAGGAACGACAGGGTTCCTTGATTCAAGGCGGTCTGACCCGCATTGGCGCTAATCGCCATCAACAGGCCGGTACGTTCGCGGTAGACACCAAAATTCTTCGAGCAGGACGCCGCGATCAGGCATTCCTTGACCGACGAAGCCACCAGACGGGTAGCTTGCGCATCTTCTTCCAGACCATCGCCGAACCCCTGATACGCGATGTCAATCATCGCGATCAGACCACGGTCGTTGATGATGTTCACAACCTCTTGCCACTGCACGAGGTTCAGATTGGCGCCGGTCGGGTTGTGGCAGCAGCCATGCAACAGAACCACATCGCCTGAATTCGCGGTTTTGAGGTCCTCGATCATGCCGTCAAAATCGACGCCGCGGGTTTCTCCGTCGAAATAGCGATACGGAACCGCCTCGATCCCCAGATAGTTCAGGATCGACAGGTGGTTGGGCCATGTGGGGTTCGACACAAATACGCGGGCCGACGGGTTGGCCATGCGGATCAGCTCAAACGCCTGACGGCAGGCACCGGTGCCCCCCGGCGTGGCCACGGCAGCGATGTTTGCGCGCGGAACAGATGTACCCAGGATCAGACCAATCATCGCATCCGCAAAGGCCGGATCACCGGCCAGCCCGGTATAGGCCTTGGTGTCCTGCTCTTCCCAGACTAACCGCTCGGCCGCCTTGACCGACCGCATGACAGGCGTCACGCCATCGGCATCCTTGTAGACACCGACACCCAAGTCGATCTTTTGCGCGCGCGGGTCGTCGCGATACATCTGCATCAGCGCCAGAATCTTGTCGGCTGGCTGGGGTTTGAGAAATTCGAACATCAGTTCTCTCCGGTTGCTACGGGCAGGGTCGGGAAGGCCCCCCATTCCGCCCATGATCCGTCATAAAGCGCGTGATCTTTCTTGCCCATCCGTTCAAGCGCAAGGCTGAGGATTGCGGCCGTCACACCCGATCCGCAGGAGGTGATCGCCGGTTTCGTCAGATTGACGCCAGCCGCCTCGAACACGGCGCGGCACTCTTCGGGCGATTTCATCGTGCCGTTCTTGTTCAGCAAGAGGCCAAAAGGCACGTTGCGTGATCCCGGAATGTGCCCCGACCGCAGCCCTTCGCGTGGCTCTGGTTCACCCCCGGCGAACCGCGCAGCCGAACGGGCATCGATGATTTCGTGATCTGCCAGCTTGGCAGCAGCAGAGACCTGCGTGACATCGCGGACCAGATGGTTCTGCACCCGAACCGTCATGTGGCGGTCGCGGATCACGGGGGGCAGATCTTCGATCTCACGCCCTTCGGCCTGCCATTTGGGAAACCCGCCATCAAGGACGGCCACGTTTTCCTGCCCCATCAGGCGGAACAGCCACCAGACCCGCGCAGCCGACATCAACCCGGCTCCGTCATAGACCACGACCTGATGACCATCGCCGACGCCCATCGCCCGCAACCGTGACATGAACTTTTCAACTGGCGGCGCCATATGCGGCAGGTTGGATCGGTGATCCGAAATGTCGTCGATATCAAAGAACCGTGTGCCGGGGATGTGGCCGGCGTCATACTCGGCCTTCGCATCACGCCCCTGTTGCGGCAGATACCAGGATCCGTCCAACAGGCGCAAATCCGGGTCCTTGAGATGGGCAGCAAGCCATTCGGTAGAAACGAGGGTTTTCGGATCGTCCTGCATCAAAGCCTCCCCTAAGCGCGCTGAGGTTTTCCCTATACCCGGTGGCATAGGGGTTCAAGCTTGGATAGCGCTCACTGAGCGCGGCGCAATCGGAAATATTGGAGGATGCCAATCAAGCTGATGACGATCCAGAAGCTCTCGATCAGCATTGAGGCCAGATTGAAATTCTGGATCAGAGAATAAACGATCAGGATCGAGCCAAACAGATTGATCAGCGGAAAGACCAGATCGTCCGAGTTCATCATCCGCATCTGCGTCGCGAAATAGGCCGCGACCACCAGCAGGGCCCCGAAAGAGCCCACCGCATCCGCAATGGTCAGTGAGTTCAGAAATGTCGTCATCCTATGTCCTGTTAACCAGCCGTCTGTTGCCCATAATGGTGCATATTCAAAAACACGGCCCCGTCCGGGCCTGCACGGTAGCCATGCGGCAGATCGGCGGCAAACCGCAACCCTTGCCCATTCTGCAAAATCACCCACTCTCCGTCGCGCAGCACCTCTAGGGGACCGGTCAGCACAAAAACCTCTTCGGTGACGCCAGGGGCGTGGGCCGGTGACGTGTGGCTTTGATCCGGCTTCAGCGTGACATGAAAGGTTTCGGCCCCCAGCGCTGGATCGAACGGAAACACGATCTTGACCGCGATGCTGCCGGGAAAGGTCACGGTCTGAAACACCCCGGCTGACGGATCGCGCCCTGCGGCGGTGCCGATCAATGCGCTGAGCGGCATCTGAAACCCTTTGGCGATCTTCCAGAGGGTCGCAATCGTCGGGCTTGATTCGCCGCGTTCGATCTGGCCCAACATGGCTTTGCTGACCCCTGTCATCTCAGCCACCTTGGACAGGCTCAGCCCCGATGCTGCCCGCACATCCCGCAGTTTCAGTGTAATATCTTCCGGTGCCATATCGCCGTCTTTCGAATCCTCTTGTGCGTTATAGCGCACATGTGATACGTGCGCTATAACGCACGAACCCCGGATACGACAAGCCGGTCAATAGGGAAACAGCATCATGCCAATGTACCGATCCAGAACCTCCACCCATGGCCGCAACATGGCCGGTGCCCGCGGCCTGTGGCGCGCCACCGGCATGGGTGACGACGATTTCGGCAAACCGATCATCGCCATCGTCAACTCGTTCACCCAGTTTGTTCCCGGCCACGTGCATCTGAAGGATCTGGGCCAGATGGTCGCGCGCGAGGTTGAAGCCGCCGGCGGTGTTGCGAAAGAGTTCAATACCATCGCGGTCGATGACGGCATCGCCATGGGCCATGACGGCATGCTGTATTCCCTGCCCTCGCGCGAAGTGATCGCGGATTCGGTCGAATATATGGTCAACGCACATTGCGCCGATGCGATGGTCTGTATCTCGAACTGCGACAAGATCACCCCCGGCATGCTGATGGCCGCCATGCGCCTGAACATCCCGGCAATCTTTGTCTCGGGCGGTCCGATGGAGGCCGGCAAGATCGACATCGCCGATCTGGACGCCAAAAAAATCGACCTTGTGGATGCCATGGTTGCCGCCGCCGACGATAAGTACACCGATGAGCAGGTCCAGCATATCGAGGAAAACGCCTGCCCGACCTGCGGATCATGTTCAGGCATGTTCACTGCCAACTCGATGAACTGTCTGGCCGAGGCGCTGGGTCTGGCGCTGCCGGGCAACGGCTCGACCTTAGCCACACATGCGGACCGCAAAGAGCTGTTCCTTGAGGCCGGTCGCCGGATCGTTGAGATCACCAAACGCCACTATGACCTGGACGAAAAGGGCTTTCTGCCGCGCGAGATCGCGACTTTCGACGCGTTTGAGAATGCCATGAGTCTGGATATCGCCATGGGCGGCTCGACCAACACCGTGCTGCACCTTCTGGCCATCGCGCATGAGGGCGAGGTTCATTTCACCATGACCGACATGGATCGCCTCAGCCGCCAGGTGCCGTGTCTGTGCAAAGTCGCGCCCAATACTGAAAACGTGCATATGGAAGACGTTCACCGCGCGGGCGGCATCTTTTCAATCCTCGGAGAACTCAGCCGTGCTGGCCTGCTGCATGAGGATTGCAGCACCGTCCATTCAGCCACGATGGGTGAGGCGATTGCCAATTGGGACATCAAGGTCGCGAATAACCCCAAGGCGCAGGAATTGTTCAAGGCGGCCCCCGGGGGCGTGCGCACAACGCAGGCGTTCAGCCAGTCGAACCGCTATAAAGAGCTGGACACGGACCGCGCGGGCGGTGTCATCCGCTCGAAAGAAAACGCCTTTAGCCAGGATGGCGGTCTGGCGGTTCTGTTCGGCAATATCGCGCGCGACGGTTGCATTGTGAAAACGGCAGGTGTGGATGAAAACATCCTGAAATTCACTGGCAAAGCTTATGTTTGCGAAAGTCAGGATCAGGCGGTCAGCGACATTCTGACCGGCAAAGTCACCGAAGGCGATGTGGTCGTTATCCGATATGAAGGACCGCGTGGTGGACCGGGGATGCAGGAAATGCTCTATCCGACGTCTTATCTTAAATCAAAAGGGCTGGGCAAAGCTTGCGCGCTGCTGACGGATGGGCGGTTCTCGGGAGGAACTTCGGGCCTCTCGATCGGTCACGTGTCGCCCGAAGCGGCAGAGGGCGGAGAAATCGGCCTTGTGATGAACGGCGACACAATCGAGATCGACATTCCGAACCGCACCATCCATCTGGCAGTGTCAGACGAAGAGCTCGCCGCACGGCGAGAGGCGCAGGACGAAAAAGGCTGGGAACCCGCCGCGCCGCGCAAGCGTAAAGTGTCCACCGCGCTCAAGGCCTATGCCAAACTAGCCACCAGCGCGGCCAAAGGGGCGGTGCGTCAGGTTTAGTAGCACGCCGTCTGGATCACAGCCTCACCCGTCCTGCGGGTGGGGCTTTTTTTGTTTCGGCGGAGCGCTCGTCGCGGGTCTGAAAGCCCAACCTTCATATACGCACCTGCGGGATTGGCCGAAAATCATACCACCGTGGTGCTTAGACATATCAGTAATGCTCCCGCGCCCGAACTGCGCTATCGGCTGCGCCGAAGCCGCAGTCGCCCTTGGGCCCGGCGCCGCGCATTGCCGGCGCCGGGCCCAACCAGAGGAGATGTCTCGCAAGAGACATCGACGATGGGCGGGAGCCTCCTGTCTGGATCAATCGCCCAGTTTGGCGTGAACCTCGTCCAGATCAATTTCGCCGATTGGCATCTTGTTGGCCGGGTTCTCGAAATCGTATTTGAAGAGGTCAAAATCCTGTTTGTAGATCTCATAAACCAGATGCATCGAGAGATCGTCGAAATAGGCCTCAACCGGATGGGCGCGTTTGGGGCCGTGTCCTTCGGATTCATTAAAGCGGGGGATTTCCGATAGCGTCACCTGATGCCGCGTTTCGGTGTTGGACAACACGTCCTGCATGCCTTCGTTAAACTGTTCTGTCCAGAAAATCCGGTTGTATCGACCACCATTCAGGATGAAGGTCGACACATGGCCCGACATTGCCGACCAATGAATGTCCGGATCCATCGGGCGACGCCAGCGAATGGTATCGCGCGCGAAGAGCAGGAATCTGCGAAAGCTCGCGATTTGGTCAAACTCACCCTTGCCGTCGTCGCCCCCGACCTCAATCCCGTAGTTGTAAATGAGCGTCGGCACCAGATTGCCGCGATAGCGTTTGCCGTTGCGTTGAATGCCGCAGATCTTGTCGAAAAAGGAACTCAGAATACGCGTGTAGGGATTGCGCACACAGGTAAAGGCATAAGATGCATGGGATCGCACATTGCTGGAGATCGGTCCCTGACTGGTATCAAAAGCCCATTTGTGCATCCCGCCTTTGGCGTCGTGAATATCACCGTCAAAGAACTGCCCGTGATCTGAAAAATACATGATCTGGCCAATTGTCGAGCAGGCGCATTTTGGCACAACACGATAAACCATACTCTCGCTCTCGGTCATCCAAGTGCCGGGAAAACCCATCTAAAATGCCTCCTGTGCTGCCCTGATCCCAGATCGAACACCAGCGTTTCGACCCAAAAAAGCAAAATTATTCTGTTTATTCAATCGCTCATCCTCAGTATCACGGTTGGAAACGGGCAGAAACGGAAATTGCGTATCACTGATGGCAAAGATTGCCTACATTTTGCTGTGTCACAAAGACCCTGACGCGATTGTCGCACAGGCTGAGCAACTCACCGCGACCGGGGATTGCATGGCAATCCACTTTGACGCGCGCGCCAATCCTTCGGACTACGAGCGCATCCGCAGCGCGCTGAAAGACAACCCGAATGTGACCTTCGCAACCAAACGCATCAAATGCGGCTGGGGAGAGTGGTCTCTTGTTCAGGCGACGTTGTACGCATTGCAGGCCGCCGTCGATGCATTCCCGCGCGCAACGCATTTCTACATGCTGTCGGGTGACTGCATGGCGATCAAAACTGCTGAATATGCACGTCGTTTTCTTGACGAGAACGACCAGGATTTTGTCGAAAGCCACGACTTCTTCGAGAGCAACTGGATCAAGACCGGCATGAAGGAAGACCGGCTGATCTATCGTCACTATTTCAACGAACGCACACAAAGCGGACGGTTTTATGCCTCGTACCAGTTCCAGAAACGCTTTGGTCTGACACGTGAAATCCCTCAAGACATTCAGGTGATGATCGGCAGCCAGTGGTGGTGCCTGCGCCGCCGTACTGTCGAAATGATCCTTGAATTCCTGCAACAACGCCCGGATGTGATGCGGTTCTTCTCGACCACATGGATCCCGGATGAGACATTTTTCCAGACGCTGGTTCGTCACCTGATCCCCAAGCAAGAGATCAACAACCGGACGCTGACATTCCTGATGTTCTCGGATTATGGAATGCCGGTGACATTCTATAACGATCACTATGATCTGCTGCTTGGGCAGGATTATCTGTTTGCGCGGAAAATCAGCCCCGAAGCCCACGATTTGAAAGCCAAGCTGGGGCAGCTTTATGCCAGCGAAGGGATCGATTTCCCGATCTCGGATGAAGGGCGCAGCCTGTACAGCTTTTTGACCGGCCGCGGACGGATCGGTCGCCGGTTCGGGCAACGTTTCTGGGAGGCCGGAAATACACTGGGCCCTGAACGTGATCTGTTCCTTGTGGTGTGCAAAAAGTGGCACGTCGCCAAACGGTTGGTTGATCAGATCATCTCGGAAACGGATCTGCCCTGCGTGGAATACCTGTTCAATGAACAAGCCACACCTCTGCCGGACCTCGGCGGTATTGAAACAACGCTCACCAAGCGCTCTCGGCACCGGCGCGCTCTGGTGCAGCTGTTGTTTGAGCATTTTGACACCAACGGTCTGGTGATCTGCGTTGATCCAGCGAGCGCAGACATCATTCAGGATTTCTGCGCCGATCAGGTCAAAACCCATTTGCTGGAAATCGAATGTGAGTATTCCGACGACTATCTTGTCGGCCACGCGCGCCGCGTGGGTCTGGCCGGTGAAACAACCCCTGCGGAAACGGTGGCCCGTTTGTTGCCCACCCTGCACAACGATCTGATCTACGAATCCGAACAGATCCGAGGGGCCCAGACCGATACATATCTGCGCCTGCGCGAAGCTGCGGACCGTGCCGAAAACGAAGCCGCTGTTGCAGAGTTTCTGAACATCTCAGACGACAAGGCGCGGGCGGTGATGCAACTGGACTATCTGTTTGCGGATTGACGGCCCGGCGGCGCGGTGACGCCGCCGGACAAACTGTCAGATATCGAACTTCACGCCCTGCGCCAGTGGCAGCTCAGCCGAATAGTTCACAGTATTGGTCTGACGGCGCATATAAGCCTTCCAGGCGTCCGATCCGCTTTCGCGACCGCCGCCAGTTTCCTTTTCGCCGCCAAAGGCTCCGCCAATTTCCGCGCCCGACGGGCCGATATTGACGTTTGCGATGCCGCAATCGGACCCGGAGGCTGTCAGGAACTGTTCGGCTTCTCGCATGTTCAGCGTGAAGACACAGGATGACAGCCCTTGCGGGACATCGTTCTGAAGCGCTACGGCCTCGTCAAAGTCCTCATACCCCATGACATACAGGATCGGCGCAAAGGTTTCGGTTTTTACCGTGGCAGTTTGCGCGGGCATCTCGACAATTGCTGGCGCCATATAGACCCCGGACGGCACGCCTTGGGTCACGCGATGCCCGCCAAAGACGGCACCGCCATCTGACTTTGCAGCCTCCAGCGCAGCGGTCATGGCCTGGCCGGCCGCCTCATCGACGAGGGGGCCGATCAACGTGTCCTCGGCCAGCGGGTCACCAATTGGCAAACCGGAATAGGCTTTCTTCAGCCGCGCCACCAACTCGTCTTTGATCGAGCTATGTACGATCAGACGGCGCAATGTGGTACAGCGTTGCCCGGCAGTGCCAACAGCCGAGAATACGATGGCGCGCACCGCCATTTCCAGATCGGCAGACGGCCCGACGATCATGGCGTTGTTGCCGCCCAGTTCCAGAATGCACTTGCCGAAACGCTGCGCTACGATCGGGGCCACAGCGCGGCCCATACGGGTCGATCCGGTGGCCGAGATCACGGGAACAGCCTCGCTCGCGACCAGTGCCTCGCCCAGCGCGGCACCACCCACCAGCGTTTGCAAGAGCCCATCGGGCGCCGCGCCCAAACGCGCCAGCGCGCGCTCGAATATCTTTTGACAGGCCAGCGCGGTCAGCGGTGTTTTCTCGGACGGTTTCCAGATCACCGGATCACCACAGACGATGGCAAGCGCGGCATTCCAGGACCAAACCGCCACCGGAAAGTTAAAGGCCGAGATCACGCCCACCGGCCCGGCGGGATGCCAGGTTTCCATCATCCGATGCCCCGGACGCTCGGACGCGATGGTCAGACCATACAGCTGCCGCGACAGGCCCACGGCAAAGTCGCAGATGTCGATCATCTCCTGCACTTCGCCCAGCCCTTCCGAGGTGATCTTGCCAGCCTCCCAACTGACCAACGCACCCAAATCCGCCTTGGCGGCCCGCAGTTCCTCGCCCAACAGGCGGATCAACTCTCCCCGATGCGGGGCCGGCACCATGCGCCATGCCTTAAAGGCATCGGTGGCGCGAGCAAGAATTGCCTCCATGTCGGTAACCGGGGTCTCATGCACTTGGGCCAGAACTCTGCCGTCTATAGGCGAGGTAACTGTCAGCGTCCCTCCGGTCAGCTCGGCCGGGGTCAAACCCAAATTGGCAAGTGTCGCTTCTGCTGTCATCACAACGTCTTTCATGTCTCAGGCCGCCTTGTCTTGTTCAGTGCCTTCGCCAGCGCGGTAAAGCTGGCCAAATTCAGTATTCAGGAAATCCTGCAGCTTCACCTGCTCTTGCCGGACGAACCCTTTGGGGGGCAGCACACCCGTCCGCATCAGATCGACAACACCCAGCACACCTGCTGCGGTGGTAATCTGGATCGCGCTCCAGACCTGCCCATCGATCACGCGGGCAAAGGATTTGTTGATCAGGGATTTCTCGCGCAGCTGGCCATCAATCATCCCCTTAGCGGTGCAGTAGACCAGCACCACGTCCTGATCTGTGCGCGGCAGTGCCGCCTCAAAGATCTCCTTGAGCAGATCGCGGCGGCGGTCCAGCCCCAAATCCGACAGCAACAGTTTGAGGATATCCCGATGACCCGGATAGCGGATCGACCGATACGAAACAGCGCGGGCTTTGCCCTCAAGCGTTTCGGGTAAGGTTCCCAGCCCCCCTGAGGTGTTGAAACACTCGTATTCGACGCCGTCATGACCAAGGATTTCGTAATCCTCAAGCGGCGCGGTCTTGACCCGTTCTCCATTCACGATGGCATCGCACGGGTTGCAATATTCGTTGATCAGGCCATCGGTCGACCAGGTCAGATTGTATTTCAGCGCATTGGTCGGATAGAGCGGCAGCGCCCCAACCCGCATATGAAGACTGTCAATTTCATCGAACCCTGCAGCCAGCGATGCGCCAGCGATGCCCACAAACCCCGGGGCCAATCCGCATTGCGGCATAAAAGCTGTCTCACTGTCTTCCGCCAGCTGTCTCACGGCATGGGTTGCGGCGACATCTTCGGTCAGGTCGAAATAATGCGCGCCTGCTGCCTTGGCCGCGCGGGCAATGTCCGGTGTCAAAAAGAACGGAGCAGCCGAGATCACCGCATCAAACCCCTCAATACCGCGTATCAGCGCCTGCGGGTCTTTGGCATCTATCTGCCGTGTTGCGATACCAAGTTTGTTCAACGCGGCCAGCGCGGTCAGATCACGGTCCGCCACCGTCACCGAATAATGGGATGAGCCTTTCAGCAGGGTTGCGATCATCTGACCGATCTTCCCTGCCCCGATGATACATGTATTCCAGCCCAAGAGCGCCTCCTCCTTTTTCCTTTTCAGGAATTATCGGCGACAGGCTGTCCGGCGCACAGTGGGCGACTTGACGAAATCACGACTCTATCCGTCATTATGACAATATATTTGGCAATATGGCGAAATCGATCTTGAGGAAAAGGTGATCTGAACCCCAAAACAAAACGACGCACCATCAGGCGCGCCGCATGTAGTCCGAACAGATCAGAAGAGGGTTTAGTAGACCACCACCGAGCGGATGCTTTCACCCTTATGCATCAGATCAAAACCATGGTTGATGTCGTCCAGCCCCATGGTGTGGGTGATCATCGGATCGATCTCGATCTTTCCGTCCATGTACCAGTCGACGATCTTGGGCACGTCCGTCCGGCCCCGAGCGCCACCAAAGGCAGTGCCGCGCCACGACCGGCCGGTGACCAATTGGAACGGACGGGTTGAGATTTCCGCACCCGCGGGGGCCACGCCGATGATAATGGATTCACCCCAGCCCTTATGCGCCGATTCCAGCGCGTCGCGCATCACGCCCACATTGCCGGTCGCGTCAAAAGTATAATCCGCGCCGCCCTTGGTCAGGTTGACCAGATAGGGCACCAGATCGTCCTCAACCTCAGCAGGGTTGACGAAATCGGTCATGCCGAATTTCGTGGCCATCTCGACCTTCGATGGGTTCAGGTCGACACCAACGATCTGATCAGCTCCGGCCAGACGCAGGCCCTGGATCACGTTCAGGCCGATACCGCCCAAACCAAACACGATGGCGCGGCTGCCAATTTCTACTTTCGCCGTATTGATCACCGCACCGATGCCGGTGGTCACACCACAACCGATGTAACAGATTTTGTCGAACGGCGCGTCCTCGCGCACTTTGGCCAGTGCGATCTCGGGCAAAACCGTGTGGTTCGAAAAAGTCGAGCAGCCCATGTAGTGCAGGATCGGATCGCCATCCAGCGTCGAGAAACGAGACGTTCCGTCGGGCATCAGCCCCTTGCCCTGCGTTTCGCGGATCGCCTGGCACAGGTTGGTCTTCGGGTGCAGACAATACTCGCACTCGCGGCATTCAGGCGTGTAAAGCGGGATGACATGATCCCCGGGCTTCAGGCTTGTTACGCCCGGCCCCACCTCAACCACGACGCCCGCGCCCTCATGGCCAAGGATGGCGGGGAACAGGCCTTCGGGGTCTGCGCCTGACAGGGTGAATTCGTCGGTATGGCAAATGCCCGTTGCTTTTATCTCAACCAAAACCTCACCCGCTTTGGGGCCTTCAAGGTTCACATCCATCACTTCCAAGGGTTTGCCAGCCTGAACGGCGACGGCGGCGCGGGTACGCATGGTGCACATCTCCCTGTCATCTTTACGTCGACCCCGCGATAAATACAGGGTGTATTCCACTGTACTTTCGTGACAGGCTGACCGAACAATTGATATTTCAGAAACGACATTACCTACAGGAGGAGCGCCAATGCGCCGATTTGCACCGATCCTGATCCTTCTCGCCGCCTGTTCTGAAACGGTCGAACCTCAGGACACCTCCTCGGTTGCTGATCCTGCGCCTGTAGATCTGGCCTTTTGTAAGGGCGAGCCTTTTGCGGACTCTGTTGGCCAGCCGGTTTCAACTATTCAAAGCGGCCTACCCGACCGGTCCCGCGTTTTGGGGCCGGATGATATTGCAACGCAGGACTATCGCATCGATCGCCTGAACGTGTTCATCAATGGGGCCGGTATCATTCAGCGTCTGACATGTGGCTAACGGGTTGAGGCTTACTTCCCGCGATAAACTAAAATGTCCGGCAGATAATCCAGAAAGCGTATCAGCCAGGAAAACGGTGCGGGAAAATCGGAGCGAAAGCGGCGGCGTGACATCGCCCGCATGACACGTTCAGCAGCATCTTCGGGCGTCATCAGCATCGGCATCTTAAAGCTGTTCTTTTCGGTCAGACGCGTTTTGATAAACCCAGGATTGACGATCCGGACGGTCACACCTGTGCCTGTCAGATCGTGCCGCATCGTTTCTGCCAACGAAATCAGCGCCGCCTTGCTGGAACCGTACCCAATCGCCGCCGGCAGGCCGTGATACCCTGCGAGAGAGCCGATTAGGGTGATGTCACCACGTCCCGCGCGCACCATTGCAGGCACTGTTTCGCCCAAAACCCGCAGCGCTCCGGCATAGTTGACATCGCTGATGCGCAAGGCGGCGTCGGTGTCCCAGTTCTGGGTCTTCATGGGCTCATAAGCGCCTGCATTGTAGATCAGACCATCGATCTCTCCGATCTGAGCGACTGCGCGACGGACGGCTTCAAGATCGGTTACATCAACGGGCACCGCGCGGGCCGAGGGCAATGTCTCTGTCAAACTGGTCAAACGTTGCGCGTTGCGCGCCGACAGGATCAGGCTGACCCCTTGCCGGCTGAGCGTTTCGGCCAGCGCCCGTCCTAACCCTTCGCTGGCACCGATGATCCAGTAGGTTTTTCCGTCAAGCATGTTCATATGGTCAGGTCTTTCGCAGACTGTTTGCCGCCCGTGGTCGATGATTACAATATGTATAAGAATTTACGATGCCACAGCCCCGCCGGATCACGGCGAGGTGAAAGAAACCCGCCCTGCAGGCGCGCCACAGAAAAAATACCAATATGAATGATCCGCACCCGGCTCAGCTGCGTATCCCCTTGTAAAATGTCGCATAAAGAGGATGGCATGTTCGACGAAACCCGGGGCGTACGCAAGAAAATCGCAATTGTTGGTGCAGGTATTTCAGGTCTGTCGGCAGCTTATTATCTTTCAAAATCTCACGATGTCACTTTGTATGAGGCCGAACCAAGACTGGGCGGCCACGCCAGAACGGTTCTGGCTGGTCGCAACGGGGATCAGCCCGTGGACACCGGGTTTATCGTGTTTAACTACAAGACATACCCCTACCTAACGCGGCTGTTCGACGAACTGAATGTTCCGGTTGTCAAAAGCGAGATGAGCTTTGGGGCCACGATCGATAATGGCCGCATCGAATACGGGCTGAACAACCTGCGGACGCTGACGGCGCAAAAACGCAATCTGGCGCGGCCTGCTTATTACAAAATGATCGCCGATATCCTGCGGTTCGGCAAAGAGGCCCCCGCCGCCGCGCAGGACGATGACACCACAATCGGAGAGCTGGTTGATCAGCTGCGTCTGGGGCATTGGTTCCGTCATAACTATCTGATGCCGATGTGCGGCGCGATCTGGTCGACACCGGTTGAATTTGTCGACCGCTTCCCGGCACGCTCATTGGTACAGTTCTTTCGCAATCACGCCCTTCTGGCCAGCGGTCGCGCCAATCAACACCAGTGGTGGACGGTTAAAGGCGGAAGCGTCGAATATGTTCGCAGGGTAGAAACCGCCTTGCGCGCGCGGGGCTGCGACATCCGGGTGGCCACACCGGTCGACCGTGTTGAAAGAAACCCGCTGGGCGTGAGCGTACACAGCAACGGCCAACCCGACCTGTTTGATGAGATCATCCTGGCCACCCATTCCGACCAATCGCTCGCCATTCTGGGGGACGGCGCAACGCAGGCTGAAACCGCCGCATTGGGTGCGATCCGGTATCAACCCAACACAGCCGTGCTGCATTGCGACCCAGGCCAGATGCCCCGCAGGCGGGCCTGCTGGTCCAGTTGGACCTATCGTTCACAAGCCGGAAATGTTGGTGTCACCTATTGGATGAACCGACTGCAAAACATCCCTGACAGCGACCCGCTGTTTGTCACGTTGAATGCCTCATCCGAAATCCCCGATGACATGATCTATGATCAGGTCGAATTTGCCCACCCGGTTTTTGACAAGGCCGCGCTGCGGGCGCAGGGGCAGATTCGCGACATGCAGGGCCAGAACAAAACATGGTTTGCCGGTGCCTATAACCGGCATGGCTTTCACGAAGATGGCATTGCCAGCGCCATGCATGTTGTCGAACGCATTGAAGGTACACCGCAACCCATCGGAGCTGAAAATGGCATCCCCGAAAGAGACCCGGCCATTCCTGCTGCGGCAGATCTGTAAGCTCTGCAACGCCGGATTGCTTGCCCTTGCGCTGCTTTCCCCCGGTGCAACGGACGCATCGGTGGTGTCGGATGAATTGCAGAACGCTCAGCTGCGCGGCACCGCAACCTTTCGGTTTCTGGGCGTGCCGCTCTATAACGCCAAACTGTTCACACCGAATGGCGCGCCCTTCAGCTGGGATGCGGATTTCGGGCTTGAGCTGACGTATCGCAAGAACCTGACCCAAAAGGCTCTGATCAATTCGACGTTGGAAGAGATGCAGCGGCAGAGCAATCCGGCGCCCACTCGCGCGCAGCTTGCGCAGTGTTTTCAGGCCGTCAGCAAGGGCGACACCTATCTGGCGATCTCTCAGGGGCCGGATAATGTTGGTTTCTGGCGCAATGGTCGCAAGACCTGTACCCTATCCTACGCTGGTGCCAAACGCGGTTTCATGTCGATATTTCTGGGTGAGAACAGCCGATCTGCCGCGTTCACACAGCAGTTGAAGGGGCAGTGATGCTGTATCCGCGCGTCAGCCTCTATGCACTGATGCTGGCAGCAGCGGGCATCCCGCTATACATCCACCTGCCACGGTTTGCAGCGGTCAATCTGGGTATCGGGCTGGGTGTGATCGGAACCGTATTGCTGATCATCCGGCTGGTCGATCTGGTGCAGGACCCGTTGATCGGTTGGGGCATCGATCGCTGGCCAGATGCGCAACCGCAGTTTGCGGCCGCAGCGGCCCTTGGATTGGCGATTGGGTTTCCCCTGCTGTTTCTGCTGCCCACCGGGGTCGGCATCGCCACGCTGGTGGCTATACTGATATTGCTGTTTTCCGCCTACAGTCTTGGAACCATCCTTTTATACGGGCGCAGCGCTACACTGGCCAAACACCCCGCCCCCAAAGAGCTGATGACGCTGGCGGCGTATCGCGAAGGGGGTCAGCTGACCGGTGTGATCCTCGCCGCAAGCGCCCCGGCGCTGTTCGTGGCCTTCGGTGCCAGCGCGCAGGGCTATCCGGCTTTTGGGCTGTTCCTTGGCCTGCTGGCTGTCACTGTTCTGATACTGACGCGCCCGATCTGGAAAAGACCCGCCATCACGGGGGACACACTGTCGCTGGCCGGGTTACGACAGGCGGGCGGGCTCCGATTGCTAGCGCTTGCCCTGGTCAATAGTCTTCCGGTTGCCATCACCTCGACCCTGTTTCTGTTTTTTGTCGAAGATCGGCTGCAGCTGCCGGGCAAAGCGGGCCCATTACTGATCCTGTTTTTCCTGAGCGCGGGTGCCAGCGTCCCGCTCTGGGCACGCCTCAGCAATAGGATCGGTGCAAAACAGACCCTGATCATCGCAATGCCGCTGTCGATTGCCGGGTTTATCGGGGCCGCCACCCTGTCGGCCGGAAATCTGACCGGGTTCGCGTTGATCTGTATCGCATCCGGGGCGGCCTTGGGAGCGGATATGGTGGTATTGCCGGCCATGTTCTCGGTCGTGCTGACGCGCGCGGGGCTGAATGCCTCAGCCGCCTTTGGCATCTGGTCCTTTGCCGGGAAACTGGGCCTGGCACTGGCCGCCTTTTTCACACTGCCCCTGCTGGAACGGAACGGGTTTGCGCCCGGTCAATCAAACTCGGCGCAGGCATTGGAGACACTGAACTTTGCCTATGCCGTGTTGCCCTGCATTCTCAAACTCGGCGCGTTTGGAATGGTCCTGACGCTGCCAACAGAGGTTTCCGCCAAATGAAACTTGTCCTTGTCATCCTGCTTGCCCTTCTTACCCTGATCATCGCCAAACGCCGGCTGTTCAGTTTTCGTGCGCAGGCCCCTGCCGATTATGCCAATACCGGCCCCGAGTTTTCGTTGAAACGGCACCTAAACGGGGAAATTCTGTCCGAGGGCTTGATCTATGGGCCCAACGGCAAAATGGCGAACAGTTTTGTGGCCAGAATGGTGGGCGAGTGGCGTGGGAATGCCGGCACGCTGACAGAACACTTCACCTATTCAAACGGCAAACAGATCACGCGCAAATGGCATCTGACACTGGGCACCGGCAACACATTCACAGCCACCGCTGATGATATCGTGGGCAAAGGCAAGGGCGTGATTTCGGGCTCTACCGTCAGGCTAAGCTATCGGATCGTCCTGCCACAGGATGCCGGGGGCCATACACTGGATGTGACGGACTGGATGTATCTGACGGAAAACGGCGCGATAATGAACCGATCCGAGATGCGGAAATTCGGCCTCAAAGTGGTCGAGCTGATCGCCACGATGCGCCCCGCGCCTGAGGTAAAGCCCGCAAAGCTGCATGGCGCCAACGGGCATGACACGCAAGCGGCGCGGGTATTGCAATGATCCGGTTGCGCGGCCTGAGCATATTTGCCGTCCTTGCGGGGCTGGCCATCCTGACCGCATGTTCAGGCAAACCCAAAGTACCGGAAACATTTCTGTCTGACCGTAAACTCAACCTGGAAGAGTTCTTTGAAGGCAAGACCGTGGCCTACGGCCAGTTTCAGGATGTGCTGGGCAATGTCCCTCGCCGTTTTAGCGTCGATATTGACGGCACATGGGACGGCCAGACGCTGACGCTTGTCGAAGATTTTACCTATGATGACGGCGCAACCGAGCAACGGATCTGGACGCTGACCAAGACCGGCGAAGCGACCTGGACCGGCACCGCGCCGGGTGTTCTGGGCACCGCCAGCGGGATCGAGCGGGGCGATACATTCAACTGGACATACAAGATCGACCTGCCGGTCAAGGACGGTACGATGCGTGTGAATTTTGACGACTGGATGTGGCTTCTGGAAGAGGATCGCTTGCTGAACCGCGCCTATGTCTCGCGCTATGGCATCCGTCTGGGCGAAGTGATCCTGTTCTTTGAGAAAGAGTAACCACGGTTCGGACTTCTATATGGCTCATTCTCTTGGTGCAGTGTCGTCGTTTTGCGCGCTTTGCAACCGCGGCGATCAACCTCTGGCGTAAGCGCACATTGTCCGTGACCCAGCCCCCTGAAATCAGGCCATTGAGGTGTTAGTAATCCGTCCAAGCAAAGGATGGACTATGAAACGCAGATTTAGCGACGAACAGATCATTGGAATGATCAAGGA